>CAWKME010000012.1:0-123663 GCA_963850645.1 uncultured Actinomycetota bacterium
TAGCCGGTGGCGACGCATGGTGGCGCGCAATTCTCGAACAGATCCGCGAATGCGACGTGTCCTCGACATTGGGCAGCACGCTGTGCATACCCCAGAGCATTACAGGCTTAGCTGTTGTTGCACCGCATGGCGCCGACTCGCGGTTCACGACTCGTTCTCCCGCGCCTGCCGCCTGCCGGCAGTTGCGGTTGTGAGTTCGCTTCGCGGCTGGGCTTGCAGAGGGGCTATATACGGAGAGCCGATCGGGCGATACCACCCACCTACGGTTCAACGATCATGACGTGCTTGGCGGCAGGCCCCTTCTCATTAGATTCCACGACGAATGTGACCCCGTTCCCTACCCTGAGGTCGTTGAAGTCCTTATTCACCACGTCAGTGTGGAAGAAGAACAGGTTGGCAGGCTCCACACCGGACTTGATGAATCCGTAGCCCTCCTTCAGGGAGAGGATTGTTCCCGTGGCAGAGTCTGCTGACGGCAAGGTTTGGATCGCCTCCGATGCGATAAGTCTGGACTCCTTCTTGGGAAGGAAGAGATTGCTGATCAGAGGATCCGCCCTGCGGGTCCGAATCTCGATCTCGTCGCTCACCAAGATCGGGTACGTCGCCTCCTGAAGAAGATATTGCGAGGTTTCGGTCGTCTCATCCTCACCGCGGTCGTTGACGAACTTGAAAGCCCAGCCGAGGACCATGACCCGGGTTCCCAAGGTGTTCAGCTTCCGGATGAGGGGAACGAAGTCGCGGTCACCAGTGATGAGCACACTGACGTTGAAACGCTTGTAGACCGCGAGCTCCAAGACCTCAAGAGCGAGCCGACGTCGATGCCCTTCTCACCGGTCGGGGTCACCGGAAGGTAGTGCGTGACCACCCCTTCCCGCGTTAGGACATCATCGAAGGCTCGGTCAGCCCGCAAACTGTTCCGCTGCTCGGCCTCGCTCGCGGAGAGTCGCCCGCGGAAGTAATGCGCGTCCACGATCTGGCAGTACCGGGCGTCGACAGCTTCGTGTTTGGCAACCTCGGCGCGGATGAAGTGGTGGAGGCCGCCGATACTCAGCCGGGCGCGGCGCTCGTGGTGATAGGTGTAGTAGCTGCTGACGTGTGAGAAGTAATTCCCGTCGTAGAAGACCCCAATCCGCGTCAACTTGTTGTCCATGTCGGACACGGCACCTCCTGCCATTCTGGAAGCCTGGCATCGCAGTCAAAGTATGGCAGTTGTCGCGGCTAGCCTAACCCGTCAACTTCAGCAGAGGTGAAGATGGCACGAGGCTGATAAGCGACCTCACTTCCGCTTTTTCGCGTCGATAGGTTGCACCGTCCTCCTCCTGACTTACCCGGGGCGCCGAGCCGGCTGGTGCCATTGAGATCCTCACACGGACTTTGACGGAATCATTCCTCCTCGTCACCAGCGCCCGTGTTGATTCATGTGTGGTGGCAAGGGGAGCGACAGCGAGCGGCAGCCGCAGAGTGAAGAGTTTGGTCAGTTCGATTGGCTGGCGAGCACGGTGATGAGCGCATGGCGGCTCGGCGTAGGTGACCTAGGACCGCATGGCCTTTTTCGGCGGCGACTTGCGACGCTTAGCCGGTCACCGCTTCGGTCGGCGACGACGGCCCAGTGGATCGCGCGCCGGGGAGGCTTTTACAGTTCGAGTCCGAGCGGCGGTCCATGCCGCGCTCGACAGCGATGTTGGGGTTAGCAGCAATCAATGACAACGCTTGGCAGGAAGATTATCCCGACGTGCATGTGCGGCGACGGCTCGAATGTGACCAGCCCGTCCGCTGGCTCCTCGAGGAATCCGATCACGCTCAGCTGGTGGTGGTCGGCAGTCACGGTCGCGGTGGATTTGCTGGCATGACGCTGGGCCCGGTCAGCGCCGCGGTGGCGCAATCGGCAAAAGTTCCGGTGATCGTGGTCCGCTCCCGGTAGGGCAAGGGTTGGTCAGGGCCTCGTTGGTCAGTTTCTGGGTGCCGATTCCGGTCCCCGGCTAGGGGCGGCACGCCTTTTGCGCGATGCCCGCCCATCCGCCAAGGGTGACAACCCGGCGCTGGCTGGCGGTTCTCTCCTCTTTGAGACGACCGATCCGATCCCCTGAACGCGGCACGCCCACTGTTCGTATTATCCGCCTATGCCGTTGAGCAGCGGTCAAACGTTCGCTGGCTACAGGATCGTGCGCCTGCTCGGCTCCGGGGGTATGGGGGAGGTCTATCTCGCCGAGCATCCACGACTGCCACGGCGTGACGCCCTGAAAGTGCTCCCGGCGGACGTGTCCGCCGACCCTGAGTACCGCGCTCGTTTCGAACGCGAGGCCGATCTTGCGTCAAAACTCTGGCATCCGCACATCGTGAGCGTGCACGACCGGGGCGAATACAACGGCCAGCTGTGGATCTCAATGGATTACGTCGACGGTGTCGACGCCGGGCGGCTTCTTGCCGAGCGGTACCGAGCCGGAATGCCGGTCGTCGAGGTGGAACGCATCGTCGCGGCCGTGGCGAGTGCGCTCGACTACGCCCACAAACAAGGTCTGCTGCATCGCGACGTCAAACCAGCCAATATTATGCTCACGCATCTGGGCGACGATGATGCCGAGCAGCGAATCCTCCTCGCGGACTTCGGAATCGCTCGCAGCATCGATGACATCAGCGGGTTAACCGCCACCAATATGGCCATAGGTACAGTCGGTTACTGCGCTCCTGAGCAGTTGATGGGTGAGGATCTCGACGGTCGCGCAGATCAGTACGCGTTGGCGGCCACCGCATATCACCTCCTCACGGGATCGCAACTCTTCCCGCATTCCAATCCCGCTGTGGTCATCGGCCGCCACCTCAATGCCACCCCACCGGCATTGGCCGATACCAATGCCGAACTCGCCGTCCTCGACCCGGCTTTGGCGGTTGCGCTCGCGAAGGACCCCGACGATCGGTTTCGCCGATGCATCGATTTCGCCCGCGCGCTGTCGGAGGAAACCTCCACGCCGGGGCCTAATTTCGCCGCCGCGCCTACCGCACCGGCGTCCGTAGCGGGCAAGCGTCCATCCAGACCGCCCGTAGAAGAGGCCGAACACGGAGAATGGGGCCGCTCACCACGCCGATGGATCGTCTCCACAGCTGTGGTTGCAGTAATCGTGGTGATTGGCGCGGTTGCGTTGGTTCGGCACCCGTGGCTGCAGCGGCACCCCACGACCGCAACCTCGACCTCGCCCAAGTCAGCACCGGCGCTGTCCACCAGCAGCGCAGTCCTGGCACCTCCGCCGCTCGCCGCACCGACCAGCGCAGCACCCCCGGCAACGCAGATCATCACGGCTGCGGCGGTGGTCAACGGAAAACCGGCCAACGGCTACAAAGAGGCTGCCCCGCTGGGCAATGTCAATGACGTCTTCATGTGCGACGCGTCGCCAGCGGCGGTGGCCGACGACATCTACCGCTGCTCGCCCTCCGCAGCCGACGCCGACGTCTGTTGGCCCTCGACACCGGGAACTCTGCTGTGTGTTTATAACCCCTGGGACATGCGGCTTTATCGCGTGAACTACGCCGATCCGCTTCCGGACGTGCGGCCCCCGGCGACGCCGATGCCCTTCGCGCTACTTCTCGATGACGGCACTCAATGCCGCCTTCGCAACGGCGGCGCATGGGGCGGACGCGACGACGGCTTGGCCGCTGCCTACGGCTGCCCCAGCGAGAACCCCGCCGTCCTCGCACCCCTCCAGGAAGCGGCCCCGCCGGCGGTTGACCGTTCTCAGCCCCTGTGGACGGTCAAAGTCGGTCCAGTCGGTGCAGACGACACGCACTTCCCACCACCCCAAATCCACACGGTGACCACCGCGTGGTTTGCAGGCAACTGAGACTGGCGCAAGAAAGCCCATCTTCGGCCGCAGCCATCCAACGCGCCGCGCCGTGGCCTCCAACGTCAACTGGCTTAATGGCATAACCGCCATGCTGGTCATAGTCGAGCGCGATCTTTGGGCCAGAAGCCCAATCGCTGGGATGGCTGAATTCAGCGATGATGGAGCCGTTCACAAAGTCGGGCCTATCCATGAGTCCCGTCCTCAACGGGCATCGAGGAAGGTCTCCAAGTCGCCGTATTAGTCGACGACGTGCCGTGACGCGCAGCTTTCTCCGCGGCCAGCCGTGCATACGTTGCGCCAGAGCAGCTTTCGATGCATCCAGCTTCTTGGGCCGCCCAATCGACTGACCACGCGGCAGCCTTCAGCCTCGATGTGTTGCGGTGCTAGGCGACTTTGTTTGGTGATTGGTCGGCCAGCACCCTGTAAACCGTTGCGCGGCTCACGCCGAGAGCGTTAGCGATAGTGCTCGCCGATTCGCCGCTCGCGTGCATCCGCTCTGCCAGAGCGGATTTCTTTTCGTCAAGCGCCTTTGGCCGGCCGATGGGCTGCCCCCGTGTCCGACGCGCTTCGCGTGCGGCTGCGCGACGTTCGCGGCCAAGCTCCAGCTCGAGCTCCGCCAGGCTCGCCAAGACGCCTGCCACCATCCGGCCTGTGGCGCTGGATGTGTCGATGCCTTCGCGAAGAGAACGCAGCACGATACCGCGCTCGCCAAGCTCGCGGATGGTCATCATCACTTCGGCGGCGTTGCGGCCCAATCGGTCGATGCCGACGACAACGATCGCATCACCCTCGCGCGCATAGTCCAAGAGCGCAACGAGGCCGGGCCGCTGCTCTCGCATCGAGGTTCCCGAAAGCTTGTCGCTATAGACGCGAGCCGAATTGACGCCCACAGCCGTGAGCGCATCGACTTGCTGGTCAAGGGACTGGTGTCCAGTGCTGACTCGGGCGTAGCCAAGCTGGGTCCCGGTCCCGGTCCCGGTCCCGGTCGCGGCGGGGGCGGTGGTTGCCATGCATGCAGTGTCTCAAAAATCTTAGAACTCATCAATATGAGACAGATATTTTGAGTCAACTTTTGAGACGGCGCAAACTGGCACGATCTGATGCGCAACTTATCCCAGCCAAGTCGTCTCAATTCTTTAGTTTTGAGACTCTGTTCCATTGTCGCGAATCTCGGCTTGTTCAGCATGCAGCGCTGACACGAAGTCGTAAGTGTCAATACCTCGGCGCTTCCGACGTCTGTTTTGCAGTGCCTTGTCATGGTGCTCGGCCGCGCGAACACGACAAATCGCTTCGGCGTGCGTGACAGACTTAGCTACCCGCTGAAGTGCGGCTCGCACAGAACCGGATTGTCTGTAGGTGCAATATGGCCGAAGTAGGGCAGGCCGTGGAGTCTGCCGCTCCTGAACCGGGCAAGCCGATGGAGTACGACGCCTTTCTGTCATATACCCACCGTGACCGCCCGGTGGTGTCGGGGATTCAGAAAGGCCTTCACCACATCGGTCGGCGGCTGGGTCAGTTGCGGGCGTTGCGGGTGTTTCGCGATGACACCGATTTGACCGCCAGCCCGGATTTGTGGGGTCGCATCACCGATGCGCTGGATCGCTCCCACTTTTTGATCGTGACGCTGTCGCCGGGGGCGGCCGCGTCGTATTGGGTCAATCAGGAGGTCAGCTACTGGCTTGCACACCGGGGCCGAGACCAACTGATGATGGTGCAGGTCGCCGGGCAGCTGCGCTGGGACCGGGCCAACGCCTGTTTTGATCCGCGGCTTTCTGATGCGGCGCCGCCGGTGTTGACCGTGCCGGGGTCGTTGCCGGCCGAGCCGCTTTACATTGATGTCAGCGCCGATGCGCCGTGGGATTATCGCGGCCCTGTGTTTCGGGAGAAGGTCACCGCGCTGGCGGCCCCGATTCACGGCAAGCCCAAAGACCAGTTGGCCAGTGATGATCTGCGTGAGCAGCGACGGTTCCGGCGGTTGCGGGCTGCGGCGGTTGGCGGGCTAGCGGTGCTCACCGTCGTGGCGGTGGTGGCGGCGCTGATTGCGGTCGCTAAGCAGCAGGAGGCCGTCCGGCGCCTTCACGATGCGGTCGTGGCGAAACTCAATGCCGAAGGAGCAGCGATGCTGGCCGGCGCCCGCCCGGGCGGCGACGTGCGCGCCCTGCAGGAACTGCTCGCCGCGAACGCGATCGAGGCAAATGGCGCGCCCATCTTGGACGCCCAGGTCGCCCGGTTCACCACGCAGAAGATCATCGATATCGGCGCCACCCCGCACGCGTTGGCCTACAGCGTCGACGGACACCGCATCGTGACCGGGCAAATGGATGGAACGCTGCGCGAATGGGATCCCGCAACCGGCAAACCGGTCGGTGCTCCGATGAAAGGACACACCGAGATGGTGACCGCCGTCGCTTTCACCCCCGACGGCCAGACCATCGCCTCGAGCAGCGGCGACGGCACGATGCGGCTGTGGAACGCCGACACCGGTGCGGCGCTCAACCCAAACCCGCAGCACGTTGACCCTCTCTCCAGCGTCGCGGTGAGCCCAAGCGGGCAGATCATCACCGGCAGCTTCAACGACACCATCCAGTCATGGGACCCCAAGAGTGGCCAACTGCTGGGGAGCCTCCCGGTATTCACCGATCACAGCGCGTCCATCTTGGACGTGGCGTATGACCGCGGCGGCCACCTGTTCGCCGTAAGCGGCAGCAACGGGGGCATCGCCATCCGCGAGACCAGCACGTTTCAACTGCATGCGCCGATCATGCTCGTCAAAGATTTCACCTCGCAGCCGGCAAAGGTGTGGAAGATCGCGTTCAGCCCCGATGGACACACCATCGCGGCCGGCGGCACCAACGTGCAGCTGTGGAACGCCGACACCGGCACCCTCATCCGAACGATGCAACTCGCCCCCTTTAGGGGTGATGAGGCCACCGCGGTCGCATTCAGCCCCGACGGGCATCGCGTCGCCACCGGCCGCACCGACGGGGCACTGCAGCTGTGGGACGCCGACACCGGAGCGCAGCTCGGTCCGACGCTGATCGGACACACCGCCTTTCTGGCCGATCTTGCGTTCAGCCCCGACGGCGGCGAGATCGCCACCGTCAGCCTGGACGGGACGCTTCGGTTCTGGAGCGCCACCATCGGGCAGCCGATGAGAGGCCCCGACCCGGTCCTAACCCAGGTCGCGTTCAGCCCTGACGGTCAGCGCGTCGCGGCGTCCGGTGACACCGCTGTCCAACAGTGGGACGCCAACTCCGGTCAACCCCTACCACCGCTGACGGACGGTGGCACGGGCTCACGCTCGTTCCGTTACGTTGATGGCGGCCGCATCGCGGCCGCCACAGACTACGGCACCGTGCAGCTGTGGGACGCCAACACCGGGCAACCGGCCAGGCCGCCGCTCCACATTGCTATCACCCAGATGGGGTTTTTCGATTTTGCGTTCACCGGTGACGGGCACACGCTCGCCTCCGGCGAGGCGACCGACGGCACTGTCCAACTGTGGGATGTCGCCACCGGTCGGGCATTGGGCCGGCCGATGACCGTTGACCCTCCAACCCACCTCGGCGGGTTGGCGTTCAGCCCCGACGGCCACCGCCTCCTGGTCGGCTACGGCGACGGCCTACGACTGTGGAACCCAGACACCACTCAGCCCGAAACCGTGATCACCAACCCCGCATCGCATAGCTCGGTCACTGCCGTGGCATTTAGCCGCGACGGCACCACCGTGGCCGCCGGGCGCGGGGACACCGTGGAGCTCTGGGATCCCAACACGCGAAAGCAGCTACCGGACAGCCCCCTGCACGGCCACACCGGCGAGGTTGACAGCGTCGCCTTCGGGGTCGCCCATCAATTGGCAAGCGCCGGATCGGATGCAACCCTGCGCCTGTGGGACACCGCCACCGGCCAACCAACCGCTGCACCCCAAAAGGGGTCAGACTCCATCACCAGTGTGGCAATAAGCCCGGATGGGCGGCTGGCCGCCTGGTCAACCTTGGACGGAACCGTTCGGCTCTCGCCAGCCAGCGTCGATCCCTCCCAGCTGTGCGACAAACTGTCCACCAACATGAGCCACAAACAATGGCGCGACTGGGTATCCCCCGGCATCGGATACATCACCGTGTGCCGGGGGCTTCCCATCGAGCCCGACTGATCACACCTTGCACAGCGGCGAATACCGGGTGCGGGTGGCTGAACACTTCGCGCGAGGGCTCGTTGGGTGCTTGTGGCACCCAACTTTTGCAGCAATCTCTGAGAACTTGAGAACGTTAGTTCTGAGACTGCGTTAGACAGCGGTATCGAAGGCCTCCCAAGCTATTAGGTCGACGACGATGCCTTCCATGTCCAGCCGGGCAGGTCCTGCAGTCGGCGTTGGCGTTCGGCGTCCAGGGTGCCTTTTCTATGATTTTGGCGTTGCGTAGCGACCCACCGACCGACCGGGTAGCCATCGACCATGTATGACACAGGGACGCGGGCGTCAGCGTGGCGTTTGACGTAGCGCAGGAGTTGGCTGAACCCCTCCTCCCACTTGTAGACCCAAGGGGCCCATGTCCAGCCGGGCAGCTCCTCCAGTCGGCGTTGGCGATCGACGTCAAGCCTGCCTTTGGCGCGGAAGTGGCGTTGCGTATCGACCCACCCACCGAGCCGGTAGCCATCGACCATATAAGACTGGGGAACGCGGGCGTCACCGTGGCGCTCGACGTAGCCCACGACTCGACTGAAGCCCTCCTCCCATTGGTCGGCCTTGGTGTCCCATGTCCAGCCGGGCAGGTCCTGGAGCCGTTGTTGTCGATCGGCGTCAAGGGTGCCTCTTGCGTGGCTGGCGCGTTGCTTATTGACCCAATGACCGAGCTTGTGGCCATCGACCGCGTAGGCGAGCGGGACACGGGCGTCGCCGTGACTTTCGACGTACTGCACGAGAAGACGGAAACCTTCTTCCCACCGCTCGGCGTACGGGGTCCAGGTCCAGCCGGGCAGGTCCCGGAGTCGGCGTTGACGATCGGCATCAAGGGTGCCTGTTGAGTGGCAGGAGCGTTGGTTGTGGACCCACGCACCGAGCGGATAGTTATCTACGGTGTAGGACTTGGGTACTCGGGCATCGCCATTGCGCTCGACGTAGTCCACGAGTCGGCAGAAACCCTCTTCCCACCGGTCGGCAATTGGGTTCCATGTCCAGCCGGGCACCTCATGTAGCCGACGTTGGCGATCGACGTCAAGGATGCCTTTGGCGTTTGTGTGACGTTGCACTAGGACCCATTGACCTAGCCGGAAGCCATCGACGGTGTAAGAGGTAGGTACGCGGGCGTCGCCGTGACATTCGACGTAGGACAAGAGTCGGGTAAAGCCCTCCTCCCATTGGTCGGCCTGCGGGTTCCATGTCCACCCGGGCACGTCCTGGAGCCGGTGAGCGCGTTCGGCGTCCAGGCTGGCGTCGTTGTGGGTTTTGCGTTGCTCTTTGACCCAGAGGCCCAGCGGGTAGCCATCGGCCTTGTACGACCGAGAGATCAAGGCGTCGCCGTGAAGTTCGACGTAATCGAGGAGGCGGCGGAAACCCTCCTCCCACCGGTCGGCAATTGGGTTCCATGTCCAGCCGGTAATCTCCTCGAGCCGCTGTTGGCGGGCTATGTCGAGGGTGCCTTTTGAGCGGTGAACGCGCTGCTTACCGACCCACCTGCCGAGCGGGTAGCCATCGAGCTTGTAGTCCCGAGGAACGTTGGCGTTGCCGTGACGTTCGACGTAATCCTTCAGTCGGCGGAAGCCCTCCTCCCACTGGTCGGCGTACGGGGTCCAGGTCCAGCCGGGCAGGTCCCGGAGTCGGCGTTCGCGGTCCGCCTGAAGGGCGGCTTTGTTGTGGTGGTCGCGTTGCGTGTTGACCCACTGACCGAGCGGATAGCCATCGACCGTTTCGGACAGCAGGACGCGGGCGTGACCGTGGCATTGCACAAACTGTTCCAGCATCCCGAACCAGAACTCCCATGACGCCGTGGTCTGCTCAACGAGACGCACATCGAAAGCGCGGGCGAAATCGATGCCGACCCTCACGGGCCGGTCGAAATGGATCTTCCGGGGCAGCCGTGGATTTCGGCCCTGCCGTCCTAGCTGGCGTCTGAGTTCATCGAGTTGTTCGCCTAACTCGTCGTCATGCGACCGCAGCGCCCTGATTACGTCCCACACGGGTTTGAACGCAGAATCGTTGAGAGCGACTGCGGGGTCTTGGTCCGCATCGATGAAGACAGGGATGACGATGGTCCCGACCGTCTTGTCCTCGGACTTCCGGATTGCACGCCCGACCGCCTGGACGATGTCCACCTCTGATCGGCGGGGATCGATGAAGGCCACGCCGTCTAAGGTCGGAACGTCCACGCCTTCGGCGAGACACCTGGCGTTGGCAAGGAGTCCCCGGCCGCCGTCGTCGAGGCGTCCGAGGTGCTGGAGGAGGACGTATCGGTCGCCGGCTGGCATCTCACCGGATGCGTAACGGGACCAAAGTTCACCTTTCGGGCGGTGCCGTGTGGGCATCCACCCCAGCACATCCGGCATCGAGGCAGCGAAATCCCGCGCCCGCTTAACCCGTGAGTGGAACGAAATCACCCGGTGCAGATCGTATTTCCGCATGGCCTTCGCCAACCCAATTTGTCCCGCCAAGGATGCGGCGTCGGTGACATCCACCCCGTCACGGGTGACGAGCACCCTCCGCTTAGCCCAGTCCAGATAGGTGGCGTTATCCACACCGACGATGACGACCTGATAGTCCGTCAGGAGGTCGCCCTTGATGGCTTCTCCAAAGGTGAGGCGGTAAAACACGCTGCCAAATCTGGCTTCGTCGTTCATCGAGGCGTACTCAAACTCCGCCTCCTCGGCGGCTTTCAACACCCGCCCGGTGAAGTAGCGCGGGGTTGCCGTCATGAACAGCCGCCGACTTGCCTTGATCTTCAATGGATCAAGAACCGTGGCGAAATCCGAGGACACAGGGCCGGCACACCGGTGCGCCTCGTCGGCGATCACCAGATCGAAGGCCGGCACTCGACCCAGCGCGACAGCCTCGGTGATCTGGGGGGATGACTGGTAGGTGGCGAACACGACTCGGCGACCGGACCTCTGCCGCAGGAAGGCGGCGATCTCCTTGGGGTCGGTTGTGACGGGAACCCCAAGGTCGCTGGTATGCGCCAGCGCCACGTCGTCATCGGCGTTGGCAACCGTGTCATCCGAGCAGACAGGAAGGGACGCGAACTCAGTAGTGCAGTTCGCTCGCCAGACACTCAGCGTCTGCTTCAACAGCGACAGCGACGGCACCAGGATGAGAGTGCGGCTCGCCTCCAGCTTCTCGGCAATGAACAGCGCGGTCAGCGTCTTACCGGTACCGCAGGCCATGATGAGCTGCCCGCGATCTGCGGATGCGAATCCCTTGAGCACCTTGCTGATTGCCTTCCGCTGATGCTTGCGGGGGCGGGCTGGCTTACGCGGTCGAGTTGGGCGGAGGCCTTTGGGGGAACCCGGCCAGTCGACTTCGGCAACCTGAAGATCGTTGAGCCGGAAAAAGGTGACCCGCTTCTCCTGGTCCTGAATCGTGCGCTCGCCGATGCGGTCGATGAGGTTGGTCGTGGCGATCAACATGCGGTAGGTGAACACCTTGCGCCCCGACTCGGCGAGGAACTTGTTCACGTCGCGCTTGGTGACCCGATAACCAGGGTTGTATGCCTTTGCCTGGATGGCCCACAAGTGTCCTTGGCGGTCCTCGGCGACCAAATCAATGCCGGCGTCGCCGCCCCAACGGCCCGTCCATTCGTCCCACAGCCAGACGTGGCGTAGTTCGTGTTTGTAGACCGGGTCGTTGGTCAGGAACCACTTGCAGATGCGCTCAAACTGCTTACCGCGCCGACCTGAATCGGGGTCGAGCTGGCCGAACAGGTCGTTAAATGTCCCCACGCTCGCGGATGCTAGAGGACACTCCCGACATACTGGAGCGATTCGCTGCGGGTAGGGGTGGCTAAAAATCTCGATGGGATCGCCGCTGGCACCATTTGCTGGCACAACACCGGCCGAAGCACATTTCCAAATATGTCGCGTTGCACGATCCGACCTGGGTGACCGTGATATGTCGCCCCGGCCCTCGCCGCCTCGCCAAAGGATCACCTTCATGCTTTGCGCGCCGGGCAACGGCTCACCGATTTACATCGCGGTGAAATCGTTCAATCCGGCTGGCGTACCAACCAACTCGCGACGGAGTTGTACTTCTCAATCTTCGATGGCGCGATGCCGACGCTCCTTTTCCTGCGCCGCCGCCGCGGCTCTTGCCGTTCCCTCGGCCAGCGCGTCACGAATGAACGCCTTGAGCAACCCGGGACCGGCGTCGCCGCGGCCGAGCCACTTCTGTAAAGCCGTCTCTACGTGCGCCAGGGCTACTTTCGTATTCTCCAGCATTGTCTTTACCGCAATATTCGTTAGATGGTTGCGGTCGTAGTGAGCCGGGATTAGGGAGTCGACAAGGTGACCTACCTCGGCCGCTATTGGAGCTTATGGGCACTCTGACAGACGCATCAGGGCCGAAAGGCCCTCGTGCTGGACAACGGTAGAGGCGGAGCCTCATTGCCTACAGCAGGACCTTGCAGTACGTCAGAAGCAATGGGCTTTGCCCGCCATGCTGAAAGAACAGCAAATGTCTGCAAAAACCGCCGTCGTGGTCGCGACAGTAATGGTTGCGTTAACGCTCCAGGCAGCTCCCTGGGCGACTGCCGGTCCGGGCCCCCTCCCCGGGGAGTACGTGAGAACCCAGTCGGGAAGGGTGCGCTGCTTCGTCGCCCCCAGCCAGGTGATCTGCGAGACGCACTGCGCGATGGGGCCGAACGACGCCGCATGCGCCGTCCCACCCGCACTCGACCCAGCCGTTAACGGCTTCCCGCAGGCCCCCCTCGACAACGCGGGCCACCACGACAACGGGGTCGCGGTCAACGCCGAAGGCGCGTTCAGTTGGTCTGAGGGGGACATCGGCGGCAGGAGTCCCGATGTCATCCTGGGTTATGGCCAGGCCTCCCACATGCAGGGCTGGACGATCCTGCCGAACTTCGACGGCACCCGCTTCACCAATGACGGCACCGGCCATGGCATGTTCGTCAGCATCGAGAATGTCTATTCGTTCTGATGACCGCTTTCCCCGTCTACCGCACTCATCCGCCGCCCACTGGGAACCGCAGGTGGACCTACGTCCTGATCGGCTTAGTCGTGGCGGTCCTCCTGGTCGCCGTCGGCGTCGCCTGGGGGACCGAGATGTCACAGAATTCACGGGCCTCGACGACGCAGACGGCCGACGCGCAGTATCTGCAGTCGCTGCGCTCGTTCGGCATTCCCACCGACAACCCGTCGGAGCAAGTGAAGGACGGCTACGAGGTGTGCAACGGCCTGGAGGAGGGTTCTGACCCGTTCTCGCAAGGGGTGTGGTTGATGGAGGTATTCGACTCCCCACTCACGCTCACCCCCACGCAGGCCGGCGAGGTGATGGAGTCGGCGGCGAAGTACCTGTGCCCCGACCAGTATTCGAGGGTCAGAGCGTACCTGGTCGCCAACGGCATTGTCGCCGGTTGAGGGCGGAGGGTTCCATTGCCGCCTACGCAGAAGCCCTCAGGCGGCGCGACGAGGCCAAGGAGGAGCTGGCACGACGCCAGCATTCACGGTGAAGATTGGCGGGTGTGAAATGACCCCGCCGGGGGTGTCCGGCGGGCTCGGTTGGTGTTTGGGGTGTCGGGGTAGCGTTCGGTCTGCCGTTACTTCGGCGACTGCACCCGCAAACAGCGGGCCGCAACCCCAGGCTTCACGCTGATTGCCCGGCGAAAGTCGAAGAGCCGTCAAACGCCGCGTGTGGCGGGTGCGCGGAGAGGGAGGCCCACATGGCGGCCAAGTTCGGGATCACCAAGGACGCAGAGGGTAGATTACGGTTCTGGCTTAAGGCAGCAACGGCGCGATCATCGCCACCAGTGGTGAGGACTACGAATCAAAAGAAGCTCGCTACGTCTAGGTGACGACGACCGCGGACCGGGCAGCAGGACAGTGACCCTAGAACAGCGACATGAGGTCGGCCAGGAGGTTGCCGCCCCCGGTAGCGGCCGAAGCGGAGGCACCGTCTAAGAACGACGGCAGGATGTCGACCAGGTTGCTGCCGTTGGTAGCGAAGGCGGCGACGCCGTCTTGGAAGAAGACGGCGGCGAGGTCGGAGTTACCTTGGAAGCCGGCGACAGCGCTGCTGCCCAGGGTGCCGGTGGGGTCGAGGACAAGGGCAATGTCGCTGTTGCCGTCACCGGCGGTCGCGATGCCGAGACCGAAGCCGCTGTTGCTGCCGACCTCGATGGCGGTGTCGTAGTTGCCGGCCCCCGACGTGGCAACAGCGTCGGTGCCGTCGGCGAGGGCGTAGTCGCCGGTGCCGCCGCCGGCGAAGGCGTAGGCGCCGTTGCCGATGGCCATCGCGAAGTCACCGGTGCCCGAGCCGGCGGTCGCGGTGCCGAAGTCGTAACTCGTCCCGTCGATCGAGATGGCGAAATCAAAGGATGACGACGGATCGGTTGTGGTTGAGGCCGCATCGGGAGCCAGCAACGAGAAGATATCAAACGGGTCGGTTGCCAAATCGGCCGAGGCCACCCCCGGTGTGGAGGCCACCGCGGCCCCGATGCCCAAGCCCACTGCCAGCAAGCTCAGCCGGCCGATAGCACGAGTGTTCACCACCGGCTCTTCCTTCCCGCGCCCCGAATGGTGCGGCGTCCGTCACCCCCGACACCTGGACCCGTCGAGCGTAACAAACACTTAAGTCGAAAGGTAAGGGAAACCTGACACAAAATTGTTGTTGCTCACCCTCCATTACCATCCTTAATTGACTGGACCTTTGACACAGGCCCAAAGCCAATAGGTGCTTTTACCCATTCCCCTAGTCTTCTTCATCGAATCCCTCGTCGTCGCCGGGGTCGAACTCTTCTACCTCATCCGCGTCTTCGATCTCTCTCATTGGGGCAGGCTCTTTACCTTCTAATACATCAAGAATTGCCTGGTGATATCTGGCCGGGACGATTTCTCGCATGACTTTCACTATGCGATTCATTTGCACGTGCATTTCTGCCATCTTTTCCACCCCGGCATCCAGGCGGCTCAATTCGTGTAATTGCTTGGCGGCGTAGGCTCCCTGCTCGACCGAGACGACCGTGTCCTCGTCGACGAGCGTCTGGTAGGCCTTCACCATGACGGTCTCGTAGTAGGCCATGGGAGTGATCGCCGTGGCTACTCCCTCTATAAAGTCGGCGCCGTTCTCCTTCGCTCGGCGCTCAAGGATTTCGCGATACGTGGCGCGAGCGGTCTGCTGCACGGGGAAATGCCGTACGGTGTGGTTGCGGATCGAATCGATCGTGACTCGGTCACGCGCGTCCAGCTTGGCGTTGTCGTCCCTCAGGCTGCGTGCGATCATCGCGTAACTGGCCCCGGACGCCAGAAGGCCGTTCACCTTGGTGCGCATTTGATCCTTCCGGCACACCCGGCACCGAGGTTCTAGGTGCAGCCCGTTGACACCGGTTATCGTCGTCGACGGCGCGTTTTTAATGGTTCGCTCTGCTACCGCAAGCGGGTGAGTCATGGTTGGTCTCCTCTGTCAGCATCTGGGCGCGCCGTGCCCGTTCTACTTATTGCCGTCTGGAACGGGCACCGACACATGGCGATCCGGGGTCGCTGGCAGCGCGCCCTGGCCTTCTTCGGTACTTGGCAGTACTTGCTGGCACGCCTGCGTGACTGATTCGGCGACGACGGCAGTGAGCAGCCATACTTCTTGTAGTCGCCGGTGGTATAGGAAATCACTTCTAGTCCTCCCATTCCAGGCAGGCACGCCAGCCCTCATAGGGGCCGTAGAAGTCGTGCCAGGGCTGGCACTCATCTCCACCTTTCTTCCCAGGGCCAGCTCGATCAGCCGCTTAATCCCCGCGGCCACCTGTTCGCAGGCGGCCGCGATCTGGGTTAGCTCAGGCGCATCTTCGTCAAACGCCCGCGATTTGCGCTAGTACGCCGGCCCGTTGTGCGGCGAGTACCACGCGTCGAGGAAGGCCTCCAAGGCGTCAGTGACGTTTTCGGCCAGCTCGGCGCACGTCGCCTCGGCTCGGCATATCGAGCACGACCCGTCCTGGTCGTCTGCCAGTTCCTTGCAGGACCTGCACGTGGTGGTCGTGAGGTCGGTCATCGCTTCGATCTCGTGAGGGCATCGATGCCCTCGGTGGCGTCAAACAAGTGGTCGGTGCTGTCATCGGGATTGTCGGGGCTAGATATCAGAGCTTTTCCTGCGGCCTTCGTCGAACGGCGGTTCGCTGATGTCGTAGACGCCATTCCGCGGATATTCCTGGACGTGGTCCCGCCTTGTCTTGCCCGCCTGCTCTTGTGTTGGCGGGACGATGGTCCACGGGCCCTGGTGCCCATTGTTAGACCTACATTGGGTTTCATCCTGCGCAACCTGCGCAGTAGCCCCTGACCTGCGGTTTTGTTTCGCTCCATCCTGCATACCATCGTGCGCGGCCCTTTGTGCCTCGTGTGCTGCGTCGGAAGCGGTCGCCCTGTGCGCAGAATGATTTACGTCGTCAAACCCACCTTGACCTGCGAGTTCGCCCTCCTGCGCAGGATGCGCAGTTTCATTTGCATTGTTATTCCGGCAGTTGGATCCGCCGGCGAGCCCGATTCCCCGGTAACCGTGCACCCTCTTGTCGCCGACGGCAATGTCGGCTCTGCCCAATCCCGGCACCGCGGCATGCAGAGACCTGCCGAAGGTGATCTTTGCTCCATGCTGGTGCCCGTTCGCCTCGGCCCACCCCCTCCAGGCCAGATACAGAAGGTCGGTGGGGGTGGCCTTGTCCGGCCCCAGCTCGCAGCGCTCCCGCACGAACGCCGACACGGGAGAGGCCAAGTCCATCATCATGGTGGCCGCCGCCTGCGATGAGCCAGGCACCGTGAAGCGCCCGTTGGCGGTGAGCCGGTCCAGCCCCTCCAGCGCCCAGTTCAGGATCCCGGGTAATTCAGCCACCAGACGCCCCTCGATCGTGCGGTCTTCGTTGTTGAGGAAGCTCTTGGTCAACTGCAGGATGAGCATTCTGGTGGCGATCGCGCCCGAGGCGTCGGTGAACCTCGGCAGTTCGTTGGACAGCATTACGAACCGCGTCGGCAGCCTGCCCGAGTAGGACTCCCGGTACTTGCGGTCGATGGTCAGCAGGTCCCCGCCGGTGATCGACAGCAGCCGCTCGACGACTATGTGCGACGGAGCGGAACCCAGGCGGGCATCTGAGATGATCGCCAGCGGCTTGCCGAGCACGGGAGACAGCCCGAAATTGGTCCCCAGACTCGCTAGCGTCGGACCCGCCACATTCCCCTTGCCGACCAGCTTGGTTAGTGTGCGCGCAATGGTGCCCTTGCCCCCACGGATCGGGCCGATCACCGCCAGCATCTTGTGCATGTCGGTGCGCCCCGACAACACATACCCGAAGTACTCCTGCAGCAACATGATCGAGTCGGGATCGTCGGGCCACACCGAAGCTAGGAACTCGAGCCACGCGGCGGCCTCGGCGGCCTCGGGGTCATAGTTGAACGGCACCGAGACAAAGTTGAACAACGAGGGCGTGTGGTCAACAAGCCTCCTCCGAGCCAGGTCGAAGAGCCCATTGGCGCACGAAACCATTTGTGATGCTTCTGTTTCCACCGTGCTACTTCCAATCCACGATGGTGCATCGATGCCGGAGGAAAAGTGCGCCAGGGCGGACATGGCATCCATCATGTTGCCGATCTTCCGCCTGTCCGGGTGCCATCGTCTGGTCTCCACTCCGGTGGCCGTGACGTGTTCGTAAGTGGCCCGACTCAGTGTGCGATAGCCGTGGCTGCGCAACTGCGCGGGTTCCAACTCCTCCCAATGCGTGGTGCGCCAAAGCATCCATTCCCCTCGCCAAAACAGCAGGGTCCGAGCGGCATCGGGGCGGAACGGCCGATAGATCCTCTTCGCGACGTCCATCGGCGCAGACGGCGCCGGCGCATTGAACTGCCGCCCGTAGTCCTCGTGCGGGAGGCCGGGCAACGGCTCGATAGTGTCGTCGTCCTCGTCCTGGGGCGCTTCGTCACCATCACCTTGTGAGTTGTCGGCGTCATCATCTTGGGGGGTGTCGGCCGCGCTCCTTTCGTCTTCCGGCGTGTGGTCGTCGTTCTCGGGCATCGGCTCAATCGAACTCGCGTCAATCATCGCGCCGCTCCTTTTCCGAGGGCGCGGACGGCGGTGCTGAGGACTCCTCGGTGGTTGAGCACCGCGTAGGCCCGGAACTTCGTGTAACCCCTGGGTTTTTCGGGCTCGGTCACCTCGAACGGCGTATTCGTTGAGTACACGAACAGGCACCCATGGCGGATCGTGGCCGAGCACGACGACGTCGCGGCCGGGTGAAGCCAGCGGGCACCGTCTTCGTCCGGGTCGTAGTCCAGGCAATCCCACCCGTGGGGCATAAGGACGTCGGCCCACGACGCCGAGGCGCAGAACGCATCGGCCAACGAGTTTCCCGCGCCCAGGCGGGGCACCGAGTATGTGTGGTGCTGGCGGGGCGGCGTGCGGTCGACCGCCAGCTCGACGAACCAGTCAGGCGGCGCGGGGATCGGCCCGTCGATCCTACGGTACGGACTGCCCGAGTCCGGGTGGATCGAGCGCGCCATCACCACATAGCCGGTGCTTGTCTTGAAATCGATACCGGGACCGAGGTTTTTGGTGGTAAGCCTGCCGGGCGGACGAAGGCCAAAGCGGTGGCAACCACCATCACCACGGCCTGAGATTTGCATCATGCATTCAGGCCACGGGCCGTATCTGGAGATGAGCCTCTCCCACGACCCGTCCCCACCGTGGCGCGGGTCGACGTCGATCATCAGCACCGGCCCGGGGATGCGGACGCCGATATTAGCTCCGGCGTAGTCCCCGGTCCACCAGCCAATCACCATCTCGACGACGTCGGTGGCGTCGTAGAGCCCGTGCCCCAGCCGTCCGCACCCGCCTTTGCAATCGCGCAGGGGGTTTGGGTACGGGACAAGGTTATCCGCGCAGGGGACCGCGCTATATAGCGTTGGGGGGTGCGCCTTGCGGATCGCCGGGACCTTGCCCCGCAGGGGAAACACTTTCCAGTGGTGCTCGGCAAGCTCCACGGCGTCGGCTAGCATCTCATCGCGACGCATACCGCGCCCTTGATGCCCTGTAGCGGTATTCTGAATCAGCTCTTGAGATGGGCTTAATGGTCGCCCCGGCTTCCCCGCCGGGGCGATTGTTATTTGCTGTCACGATGACATGGCCTCCTTTCCTCGATCAGGTCCCGGTCCGTTTGGTCGAAATTGGGACGGTGGTCGATCACGCTGCGTCACCTCCTACGGTTGCTGCGGTGAGCCGATCCATATACGCCGCAAGCGATTCCGAGGTGATAAAACCGCGGCGTCCGATGTTGACCTTGACGATCTCGCCTCGCTTGATCAGCTCGTACAACGTGGTGTGGCCGATGCCGCCAAGCACCTCGCGAGCTTCGGGAATTGGCAAGAGGCGCTTAACCTCCATATCCATGACCTAACCTCTGTTCGTTGGTCTCCGCCTGTGTGCTGGCGGCTGTTGACAATGGTGCAGAGATTGGTGCAGAGTTACAACATCCCCCTGCGTACCGTTCGGGAGGTAAGAGTGGCTGTGATCATCGGCCCCATCCGCTTGCAGATGAAGTACAAGGGGCGACAGGTGGAATGGAGCTTTTCGTCGGAGAAGCAAACCGTCGAAGGAGTGCAAATTCCGACTTGGATCGAGCAGCGCCAGCTCGGCGGGAGCGGACCGGACACGTTCATCCGCGTCGAGCTGCGCGACGGCTCACCCCAGGTCGTTCAGTTAAGTTTCACCTCCGAGCAGCACCAGAGCGAGGTGCAACAGAAGCACTTGCGGTCTGTCGACGTGGACAGGTTCGGCAACCGATCTGTTTGCCCTCTGGATCGCAGGAGAATTCACCGAACCGGGGGCTTCTCATGACGAGCAGGAGCGCGCGGTGCGCATCGCGACTAAATTTCTTGAGCGGCAACGTCTGCCGCGTGAGTATCGCGTGATCACCCCCGATTTCCTGAAGTCGGTGGGCGAGGTCTACCGGCAGAACATTAGCCATGCGCCCACCAAAGCCGTGGCCAAGACCTTCGGCGTCAAGGACCGGATGGCATCAACATACGTCGACCGCGCACGAAAGGCCGGCTATCTACCAGCGACCAAGCAGGGCCAAAAGAAGGCGTAGCGACAGACCATGGCGAATGCCAACGGTGAAGGCAGCATCTACAAGCGGATGCGTAACGGGCGGCACACTGGCTACATCGGTGCCGTCAGCTATACCGACGACGCAGGCCAGTTGAAGCGGCGCGTGGTTTACGGGAAGACCCGTGCCGATGTGCGCGACAAAATGAAACAGGTGCGCGAACGGCTCGACAAAGGCGCGGCGATCAAGGACTCCAAACGCACTCTGGCCGATTGGTTGGCGCACTGGCGGGCCACCACACTGGCTGCATCAGACCGCAAGGAGTCGACCCGCGAGCTGTATGCGAACCTGTGCCGTCGCCACCTTGAGCCTGAGCCGTTCGGGGCCACACGGCTCGACAAGCTGAGGCCGAGCGACGTCGAGGCCCTGGTGCTGGCGATGCGCGCAAAGACCAAGCCGGGTAAGCGCACCGAGAAGAACCCCAACCCTGAGCCGGTCCGGGTGCTGTCCGACGCAACGATCAGGCAGATCTATACGGTCCTGCGGGCCGGTCTCGACGGTGCTGTGCGCGACGGCCTGCTGGCCAAGAACCCGGCTGCCGCCGTGAAGCGTCCGGGCATCGCCCGCAGGGAGGCCAGGCACGTCAGCGCACTCGACGTGAACAAACTCCTGCTGTGCGCCGACGGCCTGCGCTACTGCAACGTGTTGGTCCTCATTGCGGCCACCGGGTTGCGGCGTGGCGAGGCGCTGGCCTTGCACTGGTCCGATCTCGACCTCGACGCTGGGCTGCTGGTGGTCCGAGGCACTCTGGGACGGGTCGGCGGCAAGCTAGTGATCACTGAGCCAAAGACGGACCGCTCGCGGCGGACCGTGCCGATATCGCCTGCCCTGGTGACCCAGTTGCGCGCGCACCGCGCCGACCAGGAGGCCGAACGGCTTGCGGCGCGCAACCAGTGGCAGGACTACGGGCTGGTGTTCGCCTCAGAGTTCGGCACGCCGGTCGACCCTCGCAGCATTCTGCGGACTGCCCAGATCGCAGCGCAGAAGGCGGGAATGTCGAATATCAGCGTGCACGCGTTGCGGCACAGTGCTGCCGTCGCCTGGCTTGAGTCCGGGGTGCACATCAAAGCTGTGGCGGATCTGCTGGGACACTCCTCGGTCGCGATCACTGGGGACATCTACGGGCACACCAGCGACGACACCGCACGGGCAGCAGTCGAGGGTTTGGCCGGTCGACTGGGCTTACTGGACTGAAGTGGCGTTGCTATCCGCGTTGCTATCCACACCCCCAGGGGGTATGAAGAAGGCGGCCCCGGAATTCTCTAAAATCACTCTCCACGTGCTTATTCTTTGGTCGGGCTGACAGGATTTGAACCTGCGACCACTTGACCCCCAGTCAAGTGCGCTACCAAACTGCGCCACAGCCCGGAGCCGCCGGCTTCACCGGCAGCAGGTGGAAAGCCTACAGCAGACGACCAAGCTCGCCCCGACCCGACGCGGGACGCTAGCCCGTCGTGGGTTCGCTGAGCTTGACCAGCATCTTGCCGATGTTGGCCCCGGTGAACAGCCCGTTGAGGGCGTCGACGCACGACTCGATGCCCTCGAAGATGGTCTCGCGGTGCTTGATTCGCCCCTCGTGCTCCCACTGCCGGAGCGCAGCGAAGGCTTCGTCGAAGCGGCCCCACTGGTCGAGCGCGTTGAATCCCTGCATGGTCGCGGTCTTCGAGAGCAGGTTCACGTAGTTGGCCGGCCCGGGGTGCTCGCCGGTCAGGTAGCTCGAGATGACTCCGCAGAGCACCACCCGCGCGTTCATCGCCAACCGGCCCAGCACCGCGTCGAGAATCGGACCACCGACGTTGTCGTAGTAGACGTTGACCCGCTTCGGGCAGTGCTCTTTGAGCGCGGCCTCCAGGTCGTCGTTCTTGTAGTCGATGCACGCGTCGAATCCGAAGTCTTCGACCACCGCCCGGCACTTCTCCGGCCCGCCCGCGATCCCCACCACCCGGGCGCCGGCGATCTTGGCGATCTGCCCGGCCACCGATCCGGTCGCGCCCGCGGCGGCCGAAACCACCACCGTGTCTCCGGCCTGAGGCCGCCCGACGTCGGTCATCCCGATGTAGGCCGTCGCGCCGGTCGGCCCGTACACCGACATGATGGCCAGCTGATCGCTCTCGCCGGGAATGGGCGTGCTGAACACGTCGTCGCGAACGATCACGTATTCCTGGAAGCCCGTCAAAGTGGTGATGACGTCGCCGACGGCGTAGGCGTCACAGCGCGACGACACGACCTCGCCGATCCCGGCCGCCCGGATTACCTCGCCCAGCTGGACCGGCGGAAGGTAGCCCGGCTGGTCGTTGAGCCAGGTCCGGACGGCGGCGTCCAGGCCCACATAAGTGGTGCGGACTAGCGCCTCCCCGTCGGCAGGTTCGGGCGCGGGCGCGCTGACCAGCTCGGTGTCACCGGGCTGGACCAGGCCGGTGGGGCGGCGACGCAGCACGATCTGGCGGTTCGTTAACTCGGGCACGATCAGAAACTACCGAAAACAAATCCCTATTCGGCACGATCTTGATGTGCGAGCATTCGTGGATGAAGCCGGAAGATGACCCGGAAGCCCGAATCCGGGAACTCGAGCGCCCACTGGCCGAGACGGCGCGCGCGTCCGAAATGGGCAGCAACCAGACGCCCGGCAGTTACCCGTATACGCCCGGTCCTTCGGCTCCGCCAACACCGCCGACTTACGGCGTCCCGTTCCCGGGGACGACGCCGAGATTGCCGTCCCGCAAGCGGATGGGGTGGCTCCTGGCGCCGTTCTTCGGTCGTTGCCGCGGTATCCCTCGATCTCCTATAACGCAGACCGGCATTCGCGCGGCGGGTTGGTGATTCTATCGCCCACCCCCAGCACCTCCGCCAGCAGTGCGGCCCCCTCCGCGGGCGAGGCCCAAACACCCACCAATGCACCGTCCAGCGCAGCGCCCACCGCGCCGACGGGTGCCAACCTGACCATCTCCGGCATCAACGAGAATCGGACGATCGCCTGCAACGCAGAGCGCCATCAACGTCAGCGGCGTCTCCAACAAGGTCGTCATCACAGGCCACTGCAAGAGCCTCAGCGTGTCCGGCGTCCAGAACTCGGTCACGGTGGACGGCGTCGACGCCATCGACGCCTCCGGCTTCAACAACCAGATCACCTACCACTCCGGCTCGCCAAGCATCGACAAGTCAGGCGAAGGGAACATCGTCCAACAGGGCTGACAGTTATACGTTCATCAGCCGGTAGAGCCCGATGAGGCCGACGACAACTATCGTGGCGCGCAGCGCATTCGGCGAGAGCCGACGGCCGTAGTGTGCACCCAACCAACCGCCGAGCAGGGAACCAACCGCGATCAGACCCGCCGCCGGCCAGCTGATTCGGTGAAACGCCACCAACGTATAGGCCAGCGCCGCAATAACATTCACCAGCAAGCGTCATCACATTCTTCGCCGCGTTCATCCGCTGCATCGATTCCGGCAGCAGCGCGCCCATGGCACCGACCAGCAGGATGCCTTGCGCCGCAGTGAAGTAGCCGCCGTACACAGCCGACCGCGAAGGTGCTCGCCACCAATGCGGCCATCCGCCGCGGCGAAATGTCGTCGGCCGAGCGGCCTGCCCTTTCGGCTCGGTCCTGCGCCCATGACTTGGATCCGCGGGCCGATGACCACCATGATCAGCGCGGCAACCAGCAACACCGGCACCACCTCGGCGAACACCTTCTCCGGCAGATGCAGCAGCAGCCAGGCGCCCAAGAGCGCACCGAGCACCGATGCCGGTAGCTGCCAGCGCAGTCGGTTCCACTGACCGCGCAGCTCCCGCCGGTAGCCCCAGGTCCCCGACACGTTGCCCGCCACCAACCCGACCGCGTTGGACATGGTCGAGGTCACCGGCGGATACCCCATCGCCACCAGCGTCGGAAAGGTGATCAGCGTGCCCGACCCGACAACTGCGTTGATGGCGCCGGCGCCCAAACCGGCGATGACGATCAGGATCGCGTGTGATAGCGGCACTGAACAGACCCTATCGGGAGCGATTTCCGCGCCGTGGTCAGCGCTTGGCTTTTCGCTTCTCGCGCACCCGCACGTTGATCCGAATCGGGCTGCCCTCGAACCCGAACGTCTCGCGCAGCCGTCGCTCCAGGAACCGCCGATAGCCCGCCTCCAGGAAGCCGGTCGTGAACAGCACGAACGTCGGCGGACGGGCGGCGGCCTGGGTGGCGAACAGGATTCGCGGCTGCTCGACCGCCGCGCACCGGCGGCGGTGTCGCGGCGACCACTTCCTTGACCCAGGTGTTGAGCCGACCGGTGCCGATCCGGGTATCCCACGACGCCAACGCGCTTTCCAGGGCCGGCACCAGCTTCTGCACGGCCCGTCCGGTTTTCGCGGAGATGTTGACCCGCTGCGCCCAGCGCACCTGCGCCAGTTCGCGGTCGATCTCGTTGTCCAGCTGGTATCGCCGCTCCTCGTCGACCAAGATCCCACTTGTTGAACGCCAACACCAGCGCGCGTCCGGCCTCGATCACCATCGACAGCACCCGCTGGTCTTGTTCGGTCAGCGGCACCGATCCGTCGATCAGCACGATCACGACTTCAGCGGCATCAATCGCGCCGTGCGTGCGCACCGAGGCGTAGAACTCGTGCCCGCTGGCCTGGCCGACCTTGCGGCGCAGGCCGGCGGTGTCGACGAAACGCCATACCTTGCCGTCCATCTCGATCAGCGAGTCCACCGGATCGACTGTGGTGCCCGCGACGTCATGGACCACCGAACGCTGATCGCCGGCCAGCCGATTCAGCAGCGAACTCTTTCCGACATTCGGCTTGCCGACCAGCGCCACCCGCCGCGGACCGCCCTCGCTCGGCGCTGACTCTGCCACCTCCGGCAGCGCGCCCACCACCGCGTCGAGCAGATCGGCCATGCCGCGACCGTGCATCGCGCTGATCGCGTACGGCTCACCAAGCCCTAGCGACCACAGCGCAGCGGCATCGGATTCGTTCCTGCTCGCTGTCAACTTTGTTGGCGGCCAGAAACACTGGCTTGCCGGAGCGACGCAGGATACGCGCGGCTGCTTCGTCACCGGCGGTCGCGCCGACCACGGCGTCGACGACCAGGATCACCGCGTCGGCGGTGCGCATCGCCACCGCCGCCTGCTCGGCCACCAGCTGCTGCAGACCCTTGGCGTCGGGTTCCCATCCCCCGGTGTCCTGCACGATGAACCGGCGTCCGGTCCACAGCGCGTCATAGGACACCCGGTCGCGGGTCACGCCGGGCACATCCTGCACCACCGCCTCGCGTCGGCCCAGGATCCGGTTGACCAGCGTCGACTTGCCGACGTTCGGCCGGCCCACCACCGCCACCACCGGCGGCGGCCCTGCGGCCTCACCCTCCACCGGTTCAATAAATTCGGTTGATTCCCAGTCGCTTTCGTCGACCCAGGTACCGTCTTGGCTCATCGCGCCGCTCTCCCCCGCAAGCGGGCGGTACCCCCACAATCCCGGCCATACCCCAATCTTCGTCGCCGGCGCGGCTCATCTGACCGCCTCGCTTCGCTGCTTCACCAGCTGCAGCAGGTGAGCGATCACGTCGGATTCGGTCATCGCGCTGGTATCGACAACCAGCGCATCCGAAGCCGCGCCGCAGCGGCGACACCGCTCGCGTCGAGTCCAGGTGATCGCGGCGGCGCACATCGGCCAGCACCGCCTCGTAGTCGTCGGGCAACCCGGCGGCGACGTTCTGATCGTTGCGACGCCGCGCCCGCGTCTCGGCGCGACGCCGTCAGGAAGATCTTGACGTCGGCGTCGGGCAGCACCACGGTCCCGATATCGCGGCCTTCGACCACGACGCTGCCCGGGCCTTGCGGCCAGCGTGCGCTGCAGTTCGACAAGCCGGGTCCGGACGGCGGGAACGGACGACACCGCCGACACCGCACCGGTGACCTCGATCGCCGCGGATCTCCGACGAAACATCTTCTCCGTCAAGGTAAGAGCGATCTTCGTCGGGGTCGAAGCCCACCGACAACTTGACATTCGCCGCGGTGGCTCCGACCGCCGCTTCGTCGGCTGGGTCGATCCCGGCGCGCAGCACGGCCAGCGTGACGATGCGGTACATGGCGCCGGTGTCCAGGTAGCGGGCGTGCAGTGCGCGCGCCAATCCCCTTGATACCGAGGACTTTCCGGTTCCGGCCGGGCCGTCGACGGCGACGACCACCTCGCTTCACAATCCAACCGCTTTGTACAGATCGCCGATCTCATTGCGGCGCAACGCCCGGATGCTGCCCGGACGCTGGTCCCCCAGCGACACCGTGCCGATGTCGGTGCGGACCAATGCCTGCACCGGAAATCCCGCGGCCTTGAACAGCCGGCGCACGATGCGTTTGCGTCCCTCGTGCAGCGTGACCCGCACCAGCGTCTTGCCCGGAATGGCGTCCACCACTGCGAAATCGTCGACCGCCGACCGGCCCGTCGTCCAACTCGATGCCGGCCCGCAGCTTCTTGCCCAGCCCGCGTGGCACCGACCCAGCGACCGTCGCCACATACGTCTTCGGCATTTCGTAGGACGGATGCATGAGGCGATGCGCGAGCTCGCCATCGTTGGTCAGCAGGATCAGTCCCTCGGTGTCGGCGTCCAGCCGTCCGACGTGAAAGAGCTTCTTGATTGCCGCGTACCCGATGCTCGACCAGGTCGCCGATGCACGGCCGACCGCGGTCGTCCGACATCGTCGAGTGCATGCCCCGCGGCTTGTTCAACGCCAGATACACCAGCGAGTCGTCCAGGACCACCCGCGCACCGTCGACGCGGATCACCGACACGTCAGGATCGACCCGGGTGCCCAGCTCGGTCACCAGCTGCCCGTCGACCTCGACACGGCCGTCGGTGATCATCCTCTCGGCCAGCCGCCGGGACGCAATTCCGGCCTGCGACAAGACTTTCTGCAGACGGACCCCTTGCGGCTCGTCGGTCTGCGACCATCATTCCTGGTCCACGTCGAACGACAACGGCTGGTCGTCGGACACCGCGCCGCCGGAAAGCTTGACGAAACGTGGCTCAGCATCCAAGGATTCGCTCAGGTCGTCGATCATGTCGACATCGGGCAGCAGCGGCGCGATGTCAGGAAGGTCGGTCAGCGACGACAACCCCAGCCGTTCCAGGAACAGCTCGGTGGTGGCGAACGTCACCGCGCCGGTGTCGGGGTCGGTGCCGGCTTCGGTGATCAGCCCACGCGCCAGCAGCGTGCGCATCACCGCGTCGACGTTGACCCCCCGCACCGCGCTCACCCGCGCCCGCGTCACCGGCTGGCGGTAGGCCACTACCGCCAACGTCTCCAGAGCCGCGCGGGTGAGCTTCGAGCGCGATCCGTCCAGCAGCAGCCGCTCGACGTAGGGCGCGAACCGGGCGCGGGTGTACATCCGCCATCCGCCGCCGGCCTCGCGCAGGTCGATGCCGCTGTCGCGTTCGGTGAGCGCGTCCGCCATCAGCCGCAGCTTGGCGGCGACCCGATAGGCCGGCTGCTCGGTGGCCGCGGCCAGCGCCTCGACGGTCACCGGGGTGTCGACGACCAGCAGCAGCGCCTCGAGCACCGCGCCCAGTTCGGCGTCGTCGAGCTCGGGCGCTGTCGCGACGTCGATGCCCAGGTTCGCATCGTCGAGGTCGATGCCCAAGTCCGGTTCCACGGCGTCGTCAGGCGACAGATCGGTCATGAGTATTGGTCTCGCACTTCTTGAGCTTCGAGCGCCTCTGCCCTCAGCAACGCTTCGCTGGTCGGCCGTTCTCCGGTCCACGAAACCTGGAGCACACCAAGCGGTTCTGACTGGTCGAATGCTACCGCCCGCGACCGATACAGCTCGAGCAGCGCCAGGAAGCGCCCGACGATCTCGATCGGCGCCCGGCAGTCGGCGACCAACTCCGAGAACGACGCCCATTGCCCGGTGCCGCGCTTCTCCAGCAGCGACAGCAGCTGTTCGGCCTGTTCGGGCACCGACACCATCAGCTCGTGCAGGTGTTCGGTGGCCACCGTCGGCACCGGCCGCGGGGTGAACGCGATCGCGGCGATCTGGGCGAACCGCTCGGCGTCGACGCCCAGCATCACCTCGGGCAGCAGGTCTTCGTACCGGTCCTCCAGCGACACCGCCCGTGGATAGCTGCGCAGCGCCGCCGCCTCCAGCTCGGCGAACATCTGCGCGACGTGCTTGAACGCCCGGTACTGCAGCAGCCGCGCGAACAGCAGGTCGCGGACCTCCAGCAGCGCCAGGTCCTCCTCGTCGTCGACCCGACCCGACGGCAGCAGCCGGGCCGCCTTGAGATCGAGCAGCGTGGCGGCGACAACCAGGAACGCGGTGGTCTCCTCGAGTTCCAGCGCGGGACCGATCGCGCGGGTGTAGGCGATGAATTCATCGGTGACCTGATGCAACGCCACCTCGGTGACGTCGAGGCGGTGCGCGAAAATCAGCTGCAGCAGCAGGTCGAACGGCCCCTCGAAATTGGTCAGCCTGACCTGGAAGCCGTTCTGGGGAGATGCCTCGCAGCTCACTCCGCCGGTCACGCGCCGAACCGGTCGATCACCTCGCGGGCCAACGACCGGTAAGCGGCCGCGCCGCCTGACCTCGGTGCCCACGTGGTGATCGGCTCGCCGGCGACGCTGGTCTCCGGGAAGCGGACAGTACGGGTGATGACGGTGTCGAACACCAGGTCGCCGAAGCGCTCGACAACCCGGGCCATGACCTCGCGGGAGTTCACGGTTCGGGGATCGTAGCGGGTGATCAGGATGCCGCTGATCTCCAGCTTCGGGTTGAGCCGGTCGCGCACCTTGTCGACGGTATCGGTCAGCAGCGCCAGACCGCGCAGCGAGAAGTACTCGCACTCGGTCGGGATGATGACCCCGTCGGCGGCGGCCAGTCCGTTGACGGTGAGCAGACCCAGCGACGGCTGGCAGTCGATCAGCACATAGTCGTAGCGGTCCAGCACCGGGTGCATGGCCCGGGCCAGCGTCTGCTCCCGGCCCACCTCGTTGACCAGCTGGATCTCCGCGGCCGACAGGTCGATATTGCTGGGCACCAGGTCCATGTGCTTGACGCGGGTGTTCAGCAGCACGTCGTCGATCGACACCCGCGGCTCAATCAGCAGGTTGTGAACGGTGTGCTCGAGCTCGTAGTGCGGCACGCCCAGTCCGGCGGACAGCGCGCCCTGCGGATCTAGGTCGACCAGCAGCACGCGGCGGCCGTATTCGGCGAGTGCGGCGCCCAGGTTGATCGTCGACGTGGTCTTGCCGACGCCGCCTTTCTGGTTGCACATCGCGACGACTTTGGCCGGGCCGTGCGAAGTCCGCGGCTTGGGTTCCGGGATCGCCCGCGGGGGCCGCCCGGTCAGGCCGACGCCGGTGCCGCTGTCGGCGTCGTCAGTCACGAGCGCCGCGGTTCGGCGCAGACCGACCCGGCATGCGCGGCGTTCGGGAAATGGCGGACATCGCAGGAGAGTCTAACGGGTAAAGGCGCCCGCGCCGGGAGACCCGCAACAACGTAACCAGCCAATTTGGGCAGGCTCGGCACGATCGCGCTTCCCAACCCGTGTCGCCGCAGCGATAGGGTGGCGCTTATGAGTCTGAAGCAGCGCATTCCGTTCTTGCGATGGTCGGTGTGGCGGATGGCGACCGGGGCCCGCAACATCACCACGACGGGTCAGATCGGCGACGGGCGGGAAGCTGCCGCAGTCGAATTCGTGTTGAAGCACGCCCGGGCGGGCGACGTGGACGACGTGTTGGGAACCATCGACCGGTTCGCCTACGAGAAATCGTTGCTGATCAATGTCGGCGACGAGAAGGGCGCGCTGCTCGACGCCGCGGTCCGGCGCGCCGACCCGAAGCTGGCGCTCGAGCTGGGTACCTATTGCGGCTACGGCGCGCTGCGGATCGCCCGGGCCGCCCCCGCCGCCAAGGTGTACTCCGTCGAGCTTGCCGAAGCCAACGCCGCCAATGCCCGCCAGATCTGGGCGCACGCCGGCGTGGCCGACCGGGTCACCTGCGTGGTCGGCACCGTCGGAGACGGCGGGCAGACGCTGGATGCGCTGGCCGACGAGCATGGTTTTGCCGCCGGCGCACTCGACTTCCTGTTTCTCGACCACGACAAGGACGCCTACCTCGCGGACCTGCAGAGCATCCTCGATCGGGGCTGGCTGCGGCCTGGGTCGATCGTCGTCGCCGACAACGTCAAAGTGCCGGGCGCGCCGAAGTACCGCGCATACATGCGTCAGCAGCAGGGCAAGCAGTGGAACACCACCGAACACAAGGCGCACTTGGAGTATCAGAGCCTGATCTCCGATCTGGTGCTGGAGTCGGAGTATCTCGGCTAGCAGTGGACTTAACGCGCCCGCGGATGGGCCTCGGCCCAGACTTCACGCAGCGCGTGCACGGTGACCATCGTGTAGATCTGCGTCGTCGTCACCGAGGCGTGTCCCAGCAGCTCCTGAACCACCCGGACGTCGGCCCCGCCGTCCAGCAGGTGGGTGGCAAACGAATGCCGCAGCGTATGCGGAGACACCCCGGCGGTGATCCCGGCCCGTTCGGCCGCGTCCTGCAGCACCTGCCACGCGCTCTGTCGCGACAACCGGCCACCGCGCGCGTTGAGGAAAATGGCCGGCGTCCCGCGGCCCCGACGCGCTAACTCTGAACGGCCGCGCACCTTGTAGGCGTCCAGTGCTTGCACGGCCGGCCGGCCGATCGGGACCAGCCGCTGCTTGCCCCCTTTGCCGCGCAGCAGCACCGAGCGGGCGTGGGTGTCGATGTCGTCGACGTCGAGTCCGACCGCTTCCGAGATCCGCGCGCCGGTGGAGTACAGCAGCTCGAGCAGCGCCCGGTTGCGCAATGTCAGCGGGCCGTCGGACGGGCTGTCGCCGCCGGCGCCGGCCAGCAGCGCCAGCACCTGATCGAGGCTCAGGCTTTTCGGCAGCCGCCGCCCCGGCGTCGGAGGCTTGACGGCCTGCGCCACGTCGACTTCGGCCAGACCCTCGGCGGCGGCGAACCGGTGCAGACCGCGAACCGCGATCAGCGTCCGGGCCGCCGACACCGCCGACAGCGGCACCACGCCGGAAGCCGGATCACCGCGCCGCAATGCCACCAGGAATTCGCTGACGTCGTCCTCGCTGACCTTGGCCAGGTCGTCGACGCCCCGCGACACGAGGTGCTCGGAGTAGCGGCGCAGGTCGCGGCGATAAGAGCTCAAGGTATTGGCCGCCACGCCCCGTTCGATCGTCAGGTGATCGAGATAACCCTGTAGCTGGCTCTCCAGCGGCGGCGCCAGCGTGGTCACTTGCCGGCCTGCCGGGCGGCGAACGCCTTCGACTTGTCCAGCCACGGTGTATCCATCGGCCGCGGCTGTGCGAGACCTTCCGTGACCGCGTATGCCGCCAAGATGCCTGCCACCGCAAGGGCGTTGACGATCTCGCCGCTGAACACCCGCGAGACCGCGTCGGTGATCGGATACCACTGCAACGTCATGTCGGCTTCTTCGTCATGCGCCTCGGGTCGGCCTACCTGCGTCAAACCGGTCGCCAGATAGACCCGCACCGATTCGTCGCTGAATCCGGGTGTCGAATCGAGATCAACCAGCACCTGCCAGGTCAGCGCCTGCAGGCCGGCCTCCTCGCGGAGCTCCCGCACGGCGGTCAGATGCGGGGCTTCGCCGTAAACGTCAAGCAGTCCGGCCGGCAGCTCCCACAGTCGTCGACCGAAGGGGTGACGATACTGGTAGACCAGCGGAATGCGGCCGTCGTCGTCCATCGCGACGATCGCCACCGCGCCGTAGTGCTCGACGACCTCCCGCGTGACGATCTTCCCGCCGGGCATCCGGACATCGTCCTTGCGTAGGGCGAAAATCTTTCCGGTGTGCAGGGTTTCGGACGACATCGTCTCGAATTCGTGTTCAGCCACGGGCAACAGGTTCGGGCTCGGCAAGCGACGGGTCGAGCTCGTCACGATGTTCGCTTCCGTTCGACGGCTGCTCGGGAATCTCCACCGGCAGTCGCTCGGCTGCCTTATAGTCCATCGCCGCCCCGACGAAGCCGACGAACAACGGGTGCGGACGAGTCGGCCGGCTCTTCAACTCGGGATGCGCCTGGGTGCCGACGACGAACGAATGCATCTCGGGCGGGTACTCGACGAACTCCACCAGATGGCCGTCGGGCGACGTCCCGGAGAATCGCAGGCCGCTTTCTGCGATCCGATCCCGGTACGCGTTGTTGACCTCATAGCGATGCCGATGCCGCTCAGACACCTGAGTCGACTGATAAGCCTGCGCCACAATGGAACCCGGCTCAAGCACCGCCGGATAGGATCCCAGCCGCATGGTGCCGCCGAGATCCGCCTCGCCGGCGACGATCTCCTCCTGATCGGCCATAGTGGAGATGACCGGGTCCGGTGTCGCCGGATCGAACTCCGCCGAGTTGGCCTGCGTCAGGCCGACGGAACGCGCCGCCTCGATCACGATGCACTGCAAGCCGAGGCACAGCCCCAATATCGGCAGTCCCCGGGATCGGGCGTACCGGATCGCCCCGATCTTCCCCTCGATTCCGCGGATGCCGAACCCGCCGGGAATCAGCACGCCGTGCACGTCGTCGAGCAACGCGGCCGCACCGCTCGTCGTTTCGCAGTCGTCGGAACCCACCCAGCGTATTTCCACCTTCGCGCGGTGCTTGAAACCGCCCGCCCGCAGCGCCTCCACGACCGACAGATACGCATCCGAGAGATCGACGTACTTGCCCACCAGGGCGATTCGTACCGTCTCTTGGGGGTCGTGCACCCGGCGCAGCAAATCGTCCCACTCCGTCCAGTCGACGTCGCGGAACGGCAGATTGAGCCGGCGCACCACATAAGCATCGAGCTCTTCGCGGTGCAGCACCTTGGGAATGTCGTAGATCGACGGCGCATCGGGGGTGGAGATGACGCCGTCGATGTCGACGTCACACATCAGCGCGATCTTGTTCTTCAGCGGCTCGGGAACATCACGGTCGCAGCGCAGGATCAACGCGTCCGGGGTAATACCGATGCTGCGCAGCGCCGCCACCGAATGCTGGGTCGGTTTGGTTTTCAATTCGCCCGACGGCGCCAGGTACGGGACGAGCGACACGTGCAGGAAGAAGACGTTCTCCCGGCCAAGGTAGTGACGAACTTGTCGCGCCGCCTCCAGAAAGGGCTGCGACTCGATATCGCCTACGGTGCCGCCGATTTCGGTGATGACGACGTCCGGACGGTTTCCCTCGGCGTCCGGTTCGGCCATCGCCAGGATGCGGTTCCGGATCTCGTCGGTGATGTGCGGGATCACCTGGACCGTGTCACCGAGGTACTCGCCGCGGCGCTCTTTGGCGATCACGGTCGAATACACCTGTCCGGTAGTGACATTCGCCGAGCCGGACAGGTCGCGGTCAAGGAAACGCTCGTAGTGGCCGACGTCGAGGTCGGTCTCGGCGCCGTCCTCGGTGACGAAGACCTCGCCGTGCTGAAACGGGTTCATGGTGCCGGGGTCGACATTGAGGTACGGGTCGAGTTTCTGCATCGTCACCTGCAGCCCGCGGGCGGTCAGCAACTGCCCGAGGCTGCTGGCGGTCAAGCCCTTGCCCAGCGACGAAACGACGCCACCGCTGACGAAGAGGTGCTTGGTCGTGGCTTGCGGATGCCTGCGCAATGTAGCGACCTCCGTGAATACTGCAAAAGGCAAGGCTCTTTTGGCTGTTGTCCAGCTCTCATTGGGCCTGCCGACCCACGGAAACCCACCCTAACATCCGCGCCGCCGCGCCGTTGCTGACACGCCCGGCAGGGCGGCTAGTCCGGCGACGATGCAGAGCGCGCAGCGCGATGAGGTGGGGGTCCCCCCAGCCGCGCAAGCGGCGAGGGGGCGAGCCGGACGATCGAAATTACTGCGCGACGGTGAGGCCGGTGGCGCCGTGACCGGTGCCGTATTGACCGGTGCGACCACCGTTGACCAGGCTGGCCATGCCCAGGACCGCGGTGATCCGGCCGGACGCGGCGTTCACGTCGTCGACGGTGCTGATCGCCGAGGTCACCGTGGCATCGGCGCGGGCCACCGCGACGGCCGCCGTTCCGCCGGACGAGCCATCCCGCCCGGCCAGCAGCACACCCGAGCCGTGCGGCGCCAATGCAGCGGCGAACCGGGCCACGCTGACGCCCTGATTACCGGCGTCGTCGCCCAGGCCACCGCCGGTGATGACTGCCGCGGCGTTCGCCGCGCCGACATGCTGGTTCCCGTACCCGATGAAGCCGGTGTCACGAAGCGCGGCCAGCACGGTGTCGCGCTGCGCATCGTCGACGGTCGGGACAGCGGGATCCCGGTTGATCAGCAGCGCGATACCCAACAGGTCGCCGGCCTGTGAGCCCTGGTCGACGAGTTTGGTGCTCAGCTGGGCGCCGGCCGGCAGGATCGACGAGTTGACCACAGAACGCAGCTTCTCCGCGGAGTTGGCGTCGACGAACTCCTGGGTCAGCGATACCGTGCCGGTCACCGCTCCGCCGGACTGGCTGACGAGTTTGGACACCGCATCGACGTCGTCATCCTTGGCATCCGGAGAGCGGAAGATCAACACCGACTTGCCGTTGAGCGTGTCATGCACGATCCGGCCTGCCATCTGGGAATCGAAAGCATCTGCGGAACTGAGCTTTTGGTTCAGCGCATTCTTCTGGTCGTTGAGTGTGTTGATCTGGCCGTGCAGATTCCGCGATTCGTCACGCAACCCCGACAACACGGTGTTGGACAGCAAGCCCGAGCCCAGCACGACTCCGACCGCCAGTGCCAGGAACACGGCGGCCAGCGAAATCGCGTGCTGGCGTAGAGATATCACGGCTGTACCTGTCCTAGTGCATCCAGTGCCGTACCCATGCAGTGAAGTGGTTCCAATACTCGACGGCCCAGTGCAGCACCAGTGCGTCGGTGCGCGAAACCCACAATGCAACGATGACCGAGATCAGCATCGTCAAAATCAACAGTGCGATCGCGCCGCCGGAAATTCGGTTGTGATACAAGGTCGCAACCGCCTTGGCGTCCACCACCTTCTCGCCCACCCGCAGCCTGGTGAGGAAGGTCGAGGGGTTGCTTTGCTGACGCGACCGGTCGAAGAACGTCTCGATGTTGGCGCTATGGCCGGCGGTGACCAGCAACGCGGCGCCATGGTGGTCGGCCAGTAACAGAGCCAGGTCCATGGGCGAACCCGCGGCGGGAAACGTCATCGCGCCGACACCGAGATCCTGGATGCGCTCCAGGCCCGGCGCGTGGCCGTCGGCGTCGGCGGGCAACACCACCTGAGCGCCGCACTTGAGGACTTCGGTGCTCAGCTCGTTGGGATCGCCGACGATCAGTTGCGGGCGATATCCGGCCTTGCGCAACACTTCGGCGCCGGTGCCGACGCCGATCAGAACAGGCTGGTACTCCTTGATGAACGGTTTGAGGCGCTTGAGGTCGTCGGCGCCGTCCTCCTCGTCGCCGACCACCACGACATGGCGGCGGCGTAGATCGACGTCGACGTCGGGGATGCCGATGCCGTCGATCAACAGCGGGCTTTCGCTGCGGATGAATTCGATGGTGTTGCCCGCGAACGCTTCCAGGTGGGCGACCAGTCCAGTCTTGGCCTCTTGCATCAGGTCGGCGATTTCCTGGTCGGTGCGCTCGGTGCCGCGGATCAGCCGGCGGTCGCCGGAGTACACCCCGCCGTTGAAGAGCCGGATTTTTGCGCCGTCCTTGATCTTCTTGAAGACCTCGGGTCCGGTCTCGTCGATCAGCGTGACGCCGTTGGCCACCAGCACCTCTGGCCCCAGGTTGGGGTAACGGCCGGACACCGACGGGGATGCGTTGACCACGGCGGCGATCTCGGCGTCGACGAGCGCATCGGCGGTGATCCGGTCCAGGTCCAGCACGTCGAGGACCACGATGTCGCCAGGGCAGACCCGTCTCAGCAGTCGGTCGATATCCCGGTCGACCCGGGCGGTGCCGACGACACCCGGCCGTTGGTTGCCGCTACGAGACAGAATCGCAGTCATCTTCGTGGTCACACTCATGGAGGCGATTCTGTCGGTGAGGGGAAGGCTGACCGGGGAGGCGCGCCGTAACAACAGCCTCAGAAGTTATATCTTGTCACACCTGTCACATACTGGGAGATCACTATGCGGTCGCAATCCGGTCACAGTCAGCGGCCTCGAGCAGTTCTCGCGCATGGGCCCGCGCGGTGTCGGACTCACCGAGCCCGGCCAGCATCCTGGCCAACTCGGCAACCCGGTCGTCGCCCTCCAACCGGCGCACGCCGCTGGCACCGTTTTTCCCTGTGCTGTCGACCATCAGGTGTACGTCGGCATAGGCCGCGACCTGAGGCAGATGCGTGACCACGATGACCTGGCGGTTGTGCGCCAACCGTGCCAGCCGCCGCCCGATCTGCACCGCCGCCCGGCCGCCCACGCCGGCGTCGACCTCGTCGAACACCATCGTGGTGCCCGTCATTGACGCGGCCAGTACCACTTCCAGGGCCAGCATCACGCGCGACAGCTCGCCGCCGGACGCGCTCTTCGACAGCGGCAGCACGGTGGTGCCGCGATGCGCTGCAAAGCCGAACTCGACCTGGTCGACGCCGTCTCCGCCGGCGTGGACCCGCTCGCCCGACGCCAGGGTCAGCGCGGCGGGGTCGTCGTCGCCAGACCGCATGTTCGTCACGGAGATGGTGAACTCGGCATCCGCCATGGCCAGGCCGGATAACTCGTCGGTGACCTCCTTGGCCAGTCGCTTGGCCGCCTGACTACGTGCCTTGCTGAGTTCGGTTGCAGCAGAGGCTAATTCGGTCGCGAGTTCGTCGACGCGACCTTGCAGGCCGGCCAGCGCCTCTTCGGAGACATCCAAATGGGCCAGCCGGTCCCGCGATTCGCTTGCCCACTGCAACACGCCGTCGATGTCGGCGGCGTACTTGCGGGTGAGCGTGCGCAGTTCGGCTTGCCGGGCTAGCTTGGCATCCAAAGTGCTGGCGTCGGAGGGTAATTCGCCCAGATAGGCGCCGAGTTCACGCGCCACATCGCCGACTACCGTCAACGCCTCGCCGAGCTGATCGGCCAGCCCCCGCAGCGAGGCGTCGTCGGTCGACTCCAGCGCCGCCTTCGCTCGCGCCAGGCCGTCGGACGCTGACGCCGGTTGGCCCATCAGCTCGGCGGCGGTCTCCTCCCCCGCCCCGGACAACGCCGCACGAGCGCCGGCCGCGGCCTCGCGCAGCGCGTCGAGTTCCGAGAGCCGCCGAATGTCGTCGATCAGCGCGTCGTCCTCACCGGGTGCGGGGTCGACAGCGTCGATCTCGTGCAGGGCGAACTTCAGCCGGTCGGCCTCCTGGGCCAATTCGCGGGCCCGGTTGGTGCGGTCGACGAGGTCACGCCGCGCCGACCGCCACGCGTCGCGCAGTTTGCGGTAGCGGTCCAGTCGGGGGCCGACGGCGGCGAACCGGTCCAGCGCGCCGCGTTGCTCGTCGGGCCGCATCAGCCGCAGCTGGTCGTTTTGCCCGTGCAGGGTGAGCAACTCGTTGGTGAAGCCGCTCAGCGATTTGGCCGGCACGCTGCGCCCGCCGAGGTAGGCCCGCGACGGGCCGTCGCGGCTGACCGAGCGCGACGCGATGATGCTGCCGTCCTCGTCGCGCTCGAGCTCCCGATGCGTCCAGCATCTCGTCGATCTGCGCAGTGGCGTTCTGGTCGAGATCGGCAGTGCTGAAGCGTCCTTCGACGACGGCACGGTCGGCGCCCGAGCGCACCCGGTTGGCGTCGGCCCGCGCCCCGCCCAGCAGGTGCAGTCCCGTGACCACCATCGTCTTGCCGGTGCCGGTTTCCCCGGTCAGGACCGTCAGACCCCGGTCGAACTCGGCCGTGGCGACGCTGATGGCGCCCAGCGCCTCGATCCGAATCTCACTGAGCACCAGGCAGCGCCGTCACCGTCCACGCCAGCCGGTGACCGGCAAGCGGAACTTTCGCACCAGACGGTCGGTGAACGGCGCGCTATCCAACCGCGCCCATTTCACCGATACCTCGCACCGCCGCACCTCCAACCGCCCGCCGGCCGGTACCAGCATCTCTCGGCGGCCGTCGCAGAACACCACCGCGTCGTGCTCTTCGGCCTCGATCTCGATGGCGATCGCGGCGTCCGGGCTGGTCACCATCGGCCTGGCGAACAGGGCGTGGGCGTTGTTGGGCACCACCAAGAGCGCCTCGAGATCCGGCCACAGCACCGGGCCGCCCGCGGAGAATGCGTATGCCGTGGAACCGGTCGGTGTTGACACCAATACCCCGTCGCAGCCGAAGGTCGACACCGGCCGGCCATCGACTTCCAGGACTACCCCGAGCACACCCAGCCGCGGCCCCTTTTCCAGGCTGGCGTCGTTCAGCGCCCATCCGCGGCTGATGACTTCGCCTTTCACTCGCACCGCGATGTCAAGCGTCAACCGGTCTTCGATTCGGTAGCTGCGGGCCACGACGTGCTCGAGCACCGAGTCGATCGCGTCGGCCTCAGCCTCGGCCAAAAAGCCGATCCGGCCCAGGTTGACACCCAGTACCGGAATGTCGGCATTGCGAGCGAGTTCCGCGGCCCGCAAGAACGGTGCCGTCGCCGCCGAGTCCCAGTACCAGCTCGCATCCGTCGGCAGCGTTCGGGTCGGCGTCGGCCAGCTCGATGTCGACGCCCAGTGCGCGCATGTCGTCGGGGGTCAGGTGCAACGAACCGCGGTCGACCGCCTCGGCCGTCAACACTCGAAGCCCAATACCGTTGTCGTCCAGCACTTTTTCCACCCGCCGGGCGGTCTCGGTGGCCTCCTCGCGTCCGGTGTGAACCACCAGCAGAACGGTTCGCTCACGCGTCATCGCGACTCGCTTCTGATTGTCCGGCTCCTCCGCCGCGGGCCCCAGCGGCCCGCGTCGTCACCGGACCGGCTTCCACGGCCGCGCGGACCGCGCATTCCAGCTCATCCGCAGAAAGGCCCCGATCGGTCGTCGGCGCGCAGCCACAGGAAGTATTCGACGTTGCCCGACGGGCCGGGTAGCGGGCTGGCGGTGACCCCGACGGTGTGCCATCCCAGTTCTTCGGCGCGACGCGCGACGGTGAGCACCGAACCCGCGCGCAGCTCGGGATCGTGCACCACACCGCCGGCGCCCACCTGACCTTTGCCCACCTCGAACTGCGGCTTCACCATGGGAACGATATCTGCGTTCTGCGATGCGCATCCAGTCAGCGCGGGCAACACCGTGGTCAGCGAGATGAACGACAGGTCAGCGACCACGACGTCTACCGGGCCGCCGATCGTCTCCGGTGTCAGCTCTCGCGCGTTGGTCCGTTCGATGACGACCACCCGAGAATCCGACCGCAGCGACCAGGCCAGCTGGCCGTAGCCCACGTCGACGGCGACCACTTCGCGTGCGCCGCGATCCAGCAGGACTTCGGTGAATCCCCCCGTCGACGCGCCGGCATCCAGGCAGCGCCGACCCTCCACGCCGATACCGAATGTGTCCAGCGCGCCGATGAGCTTGTGGGCGCCACGGGACACCCAGCCGCGCTCGGCGTCCTCGGCGACACGCAGCGCCGCGGTGGCCGCGACGGCGGTGCCCGGTTTGACCGCCGGCATGCCGTCGATGCTGACCTTGCCGGCGCCGATCAACTCCGCGGCCTGCTGGCGAGATCGGGCCAGGCCGCGCCGGACCAGCTCGGCGTCAACGCGGGTACGCCGCGGCACGGCGGACTCAGCCCTTCTCCGCCGACTCCAGCGCCTGCACCAGCATGTCGTGCGCTTCAGACAGGCGGCGGGCGATCTCTTCGAGGTCGGCCTCCACGGGCATGTTCTCGACCTCGGCCGGATCGGGCAGCTCGGCGAGCACGGCATCGATCCGGGCACGGATTTCATCAGGATCGGTAGACATAGCGTTCCCTACGCTATCGGATTTAGACCAGGGACCACCGCTGCAGGGCGTCGTGCGCGGCGTCGTCGCCGGCCTCGATGGTGACTGATTCTGCGTCGCCGTTGACCGCCCAGACGGCGTTGGCGACGGCACGAACGATCGAGAGCTCGTCGCCCGTCTCGTCGTCGCGTCCGCTGCTGACCAGCACCGACATGTCCGCGGTCTCGATGCGCCATGCAGGTTGCGGAGCCACCGCGAGCGCGTCGGCGTGCTGGTGCAACGAGCGTAGGTCGTAGCCGATGTAGGTGGCGCGTTGTTCACTGACGGCGTGCACCGCGTCCCGCGCGGAGTTGACGCCGGTGAGCACCATCAGGCTGGGCAGTCCCGCGGCGTTGGCGCCGGCGATATCGGTGTTCAGCCGGTCCCCGACCACCAGCGGCGCGCGAAAGTCGCCGCGCGCCAATGCATCTGTCATCAATGTGGGTGACGGCTTGCCCGCGACCTGGGGCTCGGCATCGGTCGCTGTCTTCAGGGCGGCCACCATGGAGCCGTTGCCGGGCAGCAGACCGCGTTCGGTGGGCAGGGTGGCGTCGACGTTGGCCGCCACCCATAGCGCTCCGGCCCGGATGGCCAACGCCGCCTCGGCGAGGTTGATCCAGCCGGTTTCGGTGGAGTGGCCCTGGACCACGGCGTGCGGTTTGTCTTGCGCCAGGCGTACCGGCCGCAGTCCGACGGCCGCGATTTCGTCGGCCAGCGAATCGGTGCCGACGATCAGCACCGGCGAGTCGGGCGCCAGCTGACCGGCCAGCACGTGGGCGGCGCTCTGTGCGCTGGTCACCACATCGTCGGCTGTCGCCATGAGGCCGATATCGCGCAGGTGCTGCGCGACCTCGTCTGCACTGCGCGAAGCGTTGTTGGTGACGAAGAGCTTGCGGCCAGGTGCCTTTTCCAACGACTCTGCCGCGCCCTCGGTCAGCGCATGGCCGCGAAACACCGTCCCGTCGAGATCCAGAAGCAGGCAATCGTATTGCTGCGCAAGCGTTCCCACGTCAGCCGAGCTCACTTACCCGGTCTTCGGCATCGGTGACACCCTCGACGTCGGCGGCTGCGGCGCGCAGGAACCATTGCAGCGCCTCGTCGCTTCGCTCCAGCGCCAACAGCGTCTCCGCGTAGGCGTAGAACAACCGGGCCGCGGTCGTCCCGGTGCGCGCCGGGTCCAGCGCGGGCGTGGACAAGACGGTCAGGGCTTGTTCGAACTGACCGAGGTCCGACCGGGCGCCGGCGGCGACGATGCGCAACTCGTCGGCCTCGTCGCCGCTGAGCTGGGCCGCCTCCGGCCCGCGCGCCAGCTCCAGCGCCCGTTCGGGCCGGCCGAGGCCGCGTTCGCAGTCGACTGATCAGCGGAAGCAGCGGGGACTTGCTGCCCATCCGGCGGGCGGCGCGAAGTTCGGCAAGCGCCTGCGACCAGTCGCCACAGTGGTAGGCCGCGATCCCGACGGCCTCCCGGACCGCCGCGATACGGCCGGAGCGGGCCCGGGCGGCCCGCGCGTGGTTCAGCGCGGCTTCGGGGTCGTCGTCGATCAGATCGCCCGCCGCGACCAGGTGGCGGGCGATGGCGTCGGCTGTGGCCCGATCCAAAGTGCTGAGCTCGCGCCGGATCTCGGGTGCCAGTTGCTTTGCTTCGACATCGGCCGGAATCTCCGGGGCGGCGCTGTCATCGTTGGTGGACGGATGCTGGGGCTGCGCTCTGCGCGCGCGTCCCGGCCCGGAAATCGGTGCTTGCGACCGCGGTGCTCGCCTCGGCCGCTGTTCGCCCGTGCCGCCGCGCCTTTCCTCGACCACTCCTGACCACTCGTACCCTTCATCCCGAATCACCCTGACTTACTCGTCTCAGAGGATACGGGCTGGGTACTGCCCGGCCGGTTACAGCACCGCGTCGGCCAACCGGTCGACTTGCTCAAGCGACGCGACGGCGGGGCGAAAGAGCAGCCGAGCATAACCGGAATGAGGCCAGCCGAATTGCGGGTCCTATTCGTGTTTTAATACGCAAAAAAGGGCACCTTGTGGGTGCCCTTTTTTGGGTGTGTGTTCGGCGGTGTCCTACTTTTCCACCCGGGTTGGGTAGTATCATCGGCGCTGGCAGGCTTAGCTTCCGGGTTCGGGATGGGTCCGGGCGTTTCCCTGTCGCTATTTCCGCCGTAACTCTATTTAATTTGTTGGGTTATTCACGTGTGTTTTGGTGGTGGGGTGCGGTGTGTTGCGTGGATGTGTGTGGTTGCGGGGTTGTGTGTGTAAGTTTTCGGCCGGTTAGTGCCAGTTCCCTGCGCCCCTTGCGGGGTTTGTAGGTCTGGTCTATCGATCCCGTGGTCTGCGGGGGGCCTTATCCCACTTGATGGGTGAGAAGCCTGGTCTTGGAGGGGGTTTCCCGCTTAGATGCTTTCAGCGGTTATCCTGTCCGAACGTGGCTATCCAGCGGTGCCCCTGGTGGGACAACTGGTGGACCAGAGGTTCGTCCGTCCCGGTCCTCTCGTACTAGGGACAGGTTTCCTCAAGCTTCTGACGCGCGCGGCGGATAGAGACCGAACTGTCTCACGACGTTCTAAACCCAGCTCGCGTGCCGCTTTAATGGGCGAACAGCCCAACCCTTGGGACCTGCTCCAGCCCCAGGATGCGACGAGCCGACATCGAGGTGCCAAACCATCCCGTCGATATGGACTCTTGGGGAAGATCAGCCTGTTATCCCCGGGGTACCTTTTATCCGTTGAGCGACACCCCTTCCACTCGGGGGTGCCGGATCACTAGTCCCGACTTTCGTCCCTGCTTGACGTGTCAGTCTTGCAGTCAAGCTCCCTTGTGCACTTGCACTCGCCACCTGATTGCCGTCCAGGTTGAGGGAACCTTTGGGCGCCTCCGTTACATTTTAGGAGGCAACCGCCCCAGTTAAACTACCCGCCAGGCACTGTTCCTGAACCGGATAGACGGTTCGAGGTTAGAGGTCCAATACGATCAGAGTGGTATTTCAACAACGACTCCACAATTACTGGCGTTATTGCTTCACAGTCTCCCACCTATCCTACACAAACCGTACCGAACATCAATACCAAGTTGTAGTGAAGGTCCCGGGGTCTTTTCGTCCTGCCGCGCGTAACGAGCATCTTTACTCGTAGTGCAATTTCGCCGAGTCTATGGTTGAGACAGTTGAGAAGTCGTTACGCCATTCGTGCAGGTCGGAACTTACCCGACAAGGAATTTCGCTACCTTAGGATGGTTATAGTTACCACCGCCGTTTACTGGGGCTTAAATTCTCCGCTTCACCCTTGCGGGTTAACGGGTCCTCTTAACCTTCCAGCACCGGGCAGGCGTCAGTCCGTATACCTCGTCTTGCGACTTCGCACGGACCTGTGTTTTTAGTAAACAGTCGCTTCTCACTGGTTTCTGCGACCCCCTCCCGCTGCCCCGGGCAAGCCGGATGACGGTGTGGGGGCCCCCCTTCTCCCGAAGTTACGGGGGCATTTTGCCGAGTTCCTTAACCATAGTTCTCTCGTACGCCTCGGTATTCTCTACCTGACCACCTGTGTCGGTTTGGGGTACGGGCCGTGTGTGTGCTCGCTAGAGGCTTTTCTCGGCAGCATAGGATCACCGAATTCACCTCATCCGGCTATGCATCACCCCTCGGAATATGCGAACAGCGGATTTACCTACTGTCCTTCCTACCGGCTTGCCCCAGTATTACCACTGACTGGTACGGCTACCTTCCTGCGTCACCCCATCGCTTGACTACTACCCACCCGGGTCCCACGCAGCCGGTAGCCCCCATCACCCCGAAGGGATCCGGTCGGCCACCTTTTGGGTGGTTAGCAGAATGGATTCATCACGGGCGCGCACACACGGGTACGGGAATATCAACCCGTTGTCCATCGACTACGCCTGTCGGCCTCGCCTTAGGTCCCGACTCACCCTGGGCGGACTGGCCTGGCCCAGGAACCCTTGGTCTTTCGGCGGGCAAGGTTCTCACTTGCCTTATCGCTACTCATGCCTGCATTCTCACTCCCCACACCTCCACCACACCATCACTAGGTGGCTTCACCGGTGAGAGGACGCTCCCCTACCCAACGATTACTCGTTGCCGCGGCTTCGGCGGTGTGCTTGAGCCCCGCTACATTATCGGCGCACAATCACTTGACCAGTGAGCTATTACGCACTCTTTCAAGGGTGGCTGCTTCTAAGCCAACCTCCTGGTTGTCTATGCGACTGCACATCCTTTCCCACTTAGCACACGCTTAGGGGCCTTAGCCGGCGATCTGGGCTGTTTCCCTTTCGACGCACGGAGCTTATCCCCCGCCGTCTCACTGCCACACTGTTGACTTGTCGGCATTCGGAGTTTGGCTGACGTCAGTAACCTAGTAGGGCCCATCGGCCATCCAGTAGCTCTACCTCCAACAAGAACCATGCAACGCTGCACCTAAATGCATTTCGGGGAGAACCAGCTATCACGGAGTTTGATTGGCCTTTCACCCCTACCCACAACTCATCCCCTCAGTCTTCAACCTAAGTGGGTTCGGGCCTCCACGCGGTCTTACCCGCGCTTCACCCTGGCCATGGGTAGATCACTCCGCTTCGGGTCCAGAACACACCACTACACCACCTCACGGGTGGATACGCCCTATTCAGACTCGCTTTCGCTGCGGCTACCCCACCCGGGTTAACCTCGCGACATGTCCCTGACTCGCAGGCTCATTCTTCAAAAGGCACGCCATCACCCCACCCCACAAGGGAAGGCTCTGACGGCTTGTAGGCACACGGTTTCAGGTACTCTTTCACTCCCCTCCCGGGGTACTTTTCACCATTCCCTCACGGTACTAATCCGCTATCGGTCATCGAGAAGTATTCAGGCTTACCGGGTGGTCCCGGCAGATTCACAGCAGATTCCACGGGCCCGCTGCTACTCGGGTATCTATGACAACAGACAGCATGTTTTCACCTACCGGGCTCTCACCGTCTACGGCAGACCATCCCAGGCCACTTCGACTAACACACTGCTTTCTCACTGCCGCCCTGGCCGGCGGACCAGAGAACACAGACCCCACAACACCACACACACAACCCCCGCCGGGTATCACATGCATACGGTTTAGCCATCCTCCGCGTTCGCTCGCCACTACTAGCGGAATCACTATTTGTTTTCTACTCCTACGGGTACTGAGATGTTTCACTTCCCCGCGTTCCCCCTCACCGGCTATACATTCACCGGTAAGTGACACGACATCACTCGTGCCGGGTTTCCCCATTCGGACATCCTCGGATCCACGCTCGGTTGACAACTCCCCGAGGCATATCGCAGCCTCCCACGTCCTTCATCGGCTCCCGATGCCAAGGCATCCACCATGCGCCCTAAAACACTTACAAACACAAAAACCAAAGTGTTAAAGAAACAAAAATTGCACAAACAAACACACCACCCACAACAGGGCAGCGCATTCATTCAGATGCTCGCAACCACTATCCACGAATCAAACACCACACCCCACCACCAAGACGGGGCGACAACACCACCCACCAGCCACCAACGCGGCCAAGGCCCAGGTATTGCCTCAGGACCCAACAGTGTGCCCGGCGATCTTGCTTGCCTCAACCGACGACGATTGTTGTTGCGCACCCAACCGGCACCCACTACAGGCAACGGCCCCTCACGGCTCACACCCCACCTTAGTGCGGGATGCTTTTTCGTGGTGCTCCTTAGAAAGGAGGTGATCCAGCCGCACCTTCCGGTACGGCTACCTTGTTACGACTTCGTCCCAATCGCCGATCCCACCTTCGACAGCTCCCCCCACAAGGGTTAGGCCACTGGCTTCGGGTGTTACCGACTTTCATGACGTGACGGGCGGTGTGTACAAGGCCCGGGAACGTATTCACCGCAGCGTTGCTGATCTGCGATTACTAGCGACTCCGACTTCACGGGGTCGAGTTGCAGACCCCGATCCGAACTGAGACCGGCTTTAAAGGATTCGCTTCACCTCACGGCATCGCAGCCCTTTGTACCGGCCATTGTAGCATGTGTGAAGCCCTGGACATAAGGGGCATGATGACTTGACGTCATCCCCACCTTCCTCCGAGTTGACCCCGGCAGTCTCTCACGAGTCCCCGGCATAACCCGCTGGCAACATGAGACAAGGGTTGCGCTCGTTGCGGGACTTAACCCAACATCTCACGACACGAGCTGACGACAGCCATGCACCACCTGCACACAGACCACAAGGGAACCGACATCTCTGCCGGCGTCCTGTGCATGTCAAACCCAGGTAAGGTTCTTCGCGTTGCATCGAATTAATCCACATGCTCCGCCGCTTGTGCGGGCCCCCGTCAATTTCTTTGAGTTTTAGCCTTGCGGCCGTACTCCCCAGGCGGGGTACTTAATGCGTTAGCTACGGCACGGATCCCAAGGAAGGAAACCCACACCTAGTACCCACCGTTTACGGCGTGGACTACCAGGGTATCTAATCCTGTTCGCTCCCCACGCTTTCGCTCCTCAGCGTCAGTTACTGCCCAGAGACCCGCCTTCGCCACCGGTGTTCCTCCTGATATCTGCGCATTCCACCGCTACACCAGGAATTCCAGTCTCCCCTGCAGTACTCCAGTCTGCCCGTATCGCCCGCACGCTCACAGTTAAGCCGTGAGATTTCACGAACAACGCGACAAACCACCTACGAGCTCTTTACGCCCAGTAATTCCGGACAACGCTCGCACCCTACGTATTACCGCGGCTGCTGGCACGTAGTTGGCCGGTGCTTCTTCTCCACCTACCGTCAACCCACAAAGCAGGCCTTCGTCGATGGTGAAAGAGGTTTACAACCCGAAGGCCGTCATCCCCCACGCGGCGTCGCTGCATCAGGCTTGCGCCCATTGTGCAATATTCCCCACTGCTGCCTCCCGTAGGAGTCTGGGCCGTATCTCAGTCCCAGTGTGGCCGGACACCCTCTCAGGCCGGCTACCCGTCGTCGCCTTGGTAGGCCATCACCCCACCAACAAGCTGATAGGCCGCGGGCCCATCCCACACCATCAAAAGCTTTCCACCACAACCCATGCAGTCCGTGGTCCTATCCGGTATTAGACCCAGTTTCCCAGGCTTATCCCGAAGTGCAGGGCAGATCACCCACGTGTTACTCACCCGTTCGCCACTCGTGTACCCCCGAAGGGGCCTTTCCGTTCGACTTGCATGTGTTAAGCACGCCGCCAGCGTTCGTCCTGAGCCAGGATCAAACTCTCCAAACAAAAACCCCCACACAAAGTGCGGCAGAATTCAAATCAGAGAAACCTGACAAAACAAAACAACAAAGCCACACCCCAACACGGGGGGCCAGAGCATGGCCAAAAACAACAACAACAAAAACAAAACCACCAAACACACTATTGAGTTCTCAAACAACACCCCTCCGGCCGCGCAACAACCCCGCGGCTAAAAGCCGCGTAGCTCGTTGTGCGGACGACGAGAGACCCACCGAAGTGGAAGTTCCCTCTGGGACATCGTCGCGCTCTACGGACTGGCCGTGTCGCGACGACTCGATCAAGTTACGCGAGCGCAAACGCGGAGTCAAACAACCTGCTAGACGGCGTGTTTGGCTGCCGCAAGATCAAGGAACGCGCTCGACCCCGGCAATATTCCGCTTGCCCCGCCGCAAGACCAGCCAGCGTCCATGCAGGAAATCGGTCGGCTGAGGTACCCACTCCTCGTCGTCGACCTTCGCGTTGTTCACGGACACCCCGCCCTCGGCGATCGTGCGTCGCGCGGCGCCTTTGCTCTGCGATAGCCCGCTGGCGACCAGCAGGTCGACGATCCCGTCCGGCGAACCGGGCTTCAGCTCCGCTACCGAGGTCTCGCGCAGCGCGGCCGTGAGCGTCGACTCGTCCAACCGGGTCGAGTTCGCCGCGGCCGAACAATGCCTGGCTTGCATGCTCAACAGACTCGGTGGCGTGCTCGCCGTGCACGAGCGTGGTGAGTTCACGCGCCAGCCGTCGTTGCGCGGCACGCTCGTGCGGCCGTGAAGCTGTGGCCTCGTCGAGTTCGGTCAACTCGTCGGCCGACAAGAAGGTGAACCAGCGCAGGTACCGGATGACGTCAGCGTCGGCGGTGTTGACGAAATACTGGTACCAGGCGTACGGCGTCGTCATCTCCGGGTCCAACCACACGTTGCCGCCGCCGGTGGACTTGCCGAACTTCGTACCGTCAGCCGCGGTGACCAGTGGAACCGTCAGGGCGTGCACCGAGGCTGACAACTTCTGGCGCACCAGGCGCACGCCGGCGATGATGTTGCCCCATTGATCGGATCCACCGATTTGCAGCACGCAGTGATGGCGTTGATGAAGCTCGACGTAATCGTTGGCCTGCAACAGCATGTAGCTGAACTCCGTGTAGGAGATGCCCTCGCCCTCCAGGCGGCGCCGGACGGTGTCTCGGTCCAGCATGACGTTGACCGAGAAGTGTTTGCCGACGTCGCGGAGCAACTCGATAGCTGACATCGCGCCGGTCCACTCGAGGTTGTTTTCGACGATGGCACCCGTCGGTGAGCTGTCGAAATCGACGAAGCGTTCCAGCTGGCCGCGGATTCGCTCAGTCCAGCCCTGGACGGTTTCGGCGGCATTGAGCACCCGCTCACCGGTATCGCGAGGATCACCGATCAGGCCGGTCGCGCCGCCGGCGAGGACGATAGGGCGGTGTCCGGCGCGCTGAAAGCGGCGCAGCGCCAGCAGCGGCACCAGATGCCCGGCGTGCAGGCTGGGTGCGGTGGGATCAAACCCCGCGTACAGCGTGATCGGGCCCTGGGCGGCCTCTGCGGCCAGCGCGTCGAGGTCGGTGGACTGGGCAATCAGTTCACGCCAGTGCAGCTCGTCGAGGATGCCGGCAGATCCGGGAGATTCAGCGCCCACAGCCATAGATCCTCTCGCACTGACACGGCATCGCGGCGGGCGCCCGGACGGCGCGCCGCTTTTAGTCGCTGGTGCCCGGCGCCGGCGCGCGTGGGCTGCGCCGGTAGGCCGAGACCTCCGCCCGGCCCTGCAGCCATAGCCGCCACGGCCGATCGGCGGCATAGCTGATGCCGACCCGAGGCCCGGATGCGGCGTCAACGAGGTCATTGAGCCTCACCCGGACCGGACTCTCGGGGCAAACAAGTCGACGCCGTTGTCGGCCATGGTGATTCCCAACGCCGAGCAAAGATTCCCCGGTCCGCGCGCCAGCGCGACGGTGTGGATGGACGCACCGCGCCGGGACTCGGCGACGTCGACCCCGGTCTCGATCGCAGCGGCCCTCAGCAGTACCGCTGCGGCGACTCCGTCGGCGCCGCACACCACGTTCGCGCATACGTGAATGCCGTGGCTGCGGTAGGCGTAGAGCCGGCCCGGGGGTCCGAACATGATCGCGCTGCGACCGGTAGGCCCGCGATACGAATGCGCCGCGGCATCCGGCCATGGCCCGTCGGGCACCCCGCCATAGGCCTCCACCTCGACGATCGTCGCGGTGACGCCGCGACCGGTGAGGGTGGCGCCGAGTAGTCGACACGCCGCCCCGACCGGGTCGACCGCGAGTTGATCAGCGCCCACCCAGAGATTGTGCCCTGGGCTATTGACAGCGACGCGAAGGGAGCGGATATTCATCACATGATGAGTTCATCAAGTGATGAATTACTCCGGGATGGCGCAGAGCCCGCTATCAGCATTGACCAGCTAAATGTGCTCCGCGGCAAAGTGGCTGCGGTGCAAGATATCTCGGTCCAGATCGCCCGCGGCACGATTACCGGCCTGCTTGGCCCGTCCGGATCCGGTAAGACCACCCTGATGCGCTGCATCGTCGGGACCCAGATCGTCGCCGGAGGCTCTGTGATGGTGCTCGGCCATCCGGCCGGGTCAGCCGTGCTACGACGGCGAGTCGGCTACATGCCCCAAGACGCGACCATCTACAACGACTTGAAGGTCATCGACAACATCCGCTACTTCGCCTCGCTGTATGGCATGGACAAGCGTGCTGCCGAGGAGGCCGTCGAGGCGGTGGATTTGCAGGACCAGCGCAGCGCCTACTGCGCCAATTTGTCGGGCGGGCAGCGCGCCCGGGTCTCATTGGCCTGCGCGGTGGTAGGCCACCCCGACCTGTTGGTCCTCGACGAGCCCACCATCGGGCTCGATCCCGTGCTGCGTTTCGACTTATGGGAGAAGTTCACCGCGCTGGCAGCAGCCGGCACCACGCTGCTGGTGTCCAGCCACGTGATGGACGAGGCCGACCGCTGCGCCGATCTGCTGCTGATGCGCGATGGGCGACTTCTGGCCCATACCACGCCGGATCACCTACGGAAGGAAACAGGATGCACGTCACTGGAGGAAGCGTTCCTGTCCATCATCCGGCGCACCACCGTGCCCGCAGCCGGTTGACGCTACAGGGATTTGCGGCCACGACGGTCCGAATCCTGCGCCAGCTCGCCGCCGATCGCCGCAGCGTTGCGTTGATCTTGCTGGTGCCGGCCGTGGTCATCACGTTGGTGTACTTCATGTTCGAAAAGGTGCCGCACCGTCCGGGCACGCCGGCGCCGTTCAACAACGCCTGTCTGATTCTGGTGGGCCTTTTCCCGTTCTTTCTGATGTTCGTGCTCACGTCGATAACGATGCAGCGCGAACGCGCCTCAGGAACCCTGGAGCGAATCCTGGCCACACCGCTGCGCCGGTTCGACCTGTTGGGCGCCTACGGGACCGCTTTCTCAATAGCGGCAGCGGCTCAGGCCAGCCTGATGTGTGTCGTGTCGTTTTGGCTCCTCGGCTTCACGACTGCAGGCAGCCCGGCGTGGGTATTCCTGGTGGCGATCGTCAACGCCATCCTGGGTGTCGCGCTCGGTCTGCTGTTCAGCGCGTTCGCCCGCACCGAGTTTCAGGCCTTGCAGTTCATCCCGCTGGTGATCGTGCCGCAACTGCTGCTGGCCGGCATCCTCGTGCCGCGCGCATTGATGCCGCACTGGCTGCAGTGGATCAGCAACGCCCTCCCGGCCAGCTATGCCCTAGAGGCCCTGCAACAGGTGAGTGCGCATGCCGAACCGACCGGGGTGATGATGCGTGACACTGTCGCCGTGCTGGGCTTCGCGCTCGCGGCGCTATGCCTGGCCGCCGCGACTCTTCGGCGACGGACGTCTTAGCGTGGCCACCACCAACACCGGACGCAAACGGCCCGGACGTCCGGCGGGAAGCTCAGACACGCGCGATCGGATCCTGACAAACGCCCGAGTGCTGTTCGCCCGCAACGGGATTGCCAATACCTCGATACGTGCGGTAGCGGCAGCGGCGGGCGTCGATTCGGCGTTGGTGCATCACTACTTCGGCGCCAAGGAACAGCTGTTCGCCGCGGCCGTTCGCGTTCCGATCGACCCGATGGACATCATCGGCCCGTTGCGCGAGACGCCGGTCGAGGAACTCGGTCGCACCATTCCGTCAATGTTGTTGCCGCTGTGGGATTCCGACGTGGGCGCAGGGTTCATTGCCACCCTGCGGTCGATCCTTGCCGGCTCAGAGGTCAACCTGTTCCGTTCGTTCATCATGGATGTGATCGCCGTCGAAGTCGGGGCCCGCGTCGACAACCCGCCGGGCACCGGCATCATCCGGATCCAGTTCGTCGCATCCCAACTGGTGGGCGTGCTGATGGCACGCTACATCCTGGACTTGGAGCCGTTCAGGTCGTTGCCCGCCGAGCAGATCGTGGACACGATCGCCCCGAACTTGCAGCGTTACCTCACTGGGGATTTGCCTGCGTCATGAGCCGCGCGTGCTCGTCGTCGCCGACCTCGATCGCCTCGTCGACCAGCAGCACCGGAATCCCGTCCTCGATGCGGTAGGCACGGTGCATCCGCGGGTTGTACAGCAGCTTCTCGTCGTCCTTGTCGACCAGCAGCAGCGGGCCCCGGTCGGCCGGGCAGACCAGGATGCCCAACAGCGTTTCGTCAATCATGTCTGCCTCGAGTGTCAGTGCGCATCGGACATCTCGGACCGCGCGGCGCCCGTCAGCCGCCGGAATTGGTTGGCGTCAGCGTCGAAATACCAGGCGTGGCGGCCCGGCTTGGGAACCCCGGCCGCGCGCAGCGCACTGACCGTCGGACGATACGTCGCGCTCAGCGTCATCTCCCCCACCACGTGGACGATATCGGGCCCCAACCCGAACGGCATGGCTGCCACCGCTTCGGAGAGATCCGCTGCCGTGATCGTCGCACCCGGCCGCAACGTCACCGCTGTCACTGCGACTTGGTGACCGTCCATCGGCACGCCATAGGTCACCGCAAGGTCGACCGCCGGAATGAGCCCGAGCGCATCGGTGATCGGCTCGCAGAACACAATGCCGCGAGCGGTGCGCACCGCCGAGCCGCGGTTGCCCACCAGCCAGAAGTCGCCATCGGCGTCGCGACGGAACAGATATTCGGTGGAGATCCACGTGTCGGCGGGGGCGAAGACCCCACGTTTAACCGACGCGGTCGGATCGATTGGTCCGCGCGGCTCGGCGAGCAGTACGCCGACTTCGTTGGTTTCCGGAACCCGGACCAGCCCGCGGTCGGTTTCCAGGATCAGGTCATGCTCTGCGTCGTAGGCGCCCAATTCCACGTGGCCGGCTCCGGGCAACGGCCGGCCCTTGCTGCCGATCTTGGCACCGGACACGTTGGCCAGCACCGCATGCCCGTCGGTGGTGGCGAAGAACTCGACGACATGCGCCGGGGCGAACACGTCGACGATTCGCTGCCACAGCCCGGTCGGCATACCCGACCCGATGAACAACCGCACCGGGTGGCTGCCGTGCAGGGCGAAACCCGGATCGTCGATCACGTCGCGCAGCATGGCCCACGTGTAGGAGACGACGGTGACGCCGTACTGATGTACTTCGGCGACGAATCGGTCCGGGTTCAGGCCGCGCGACAATGCGATGCGGGTGCCACCGACCACCGCGCCGCCAAGGCTGACCAGCAGCCCAGACTCGTGATGCAGCGGCGTCAGGCAGTACACGGTGTCGGTACGGCCCAACGCCGCGGTCGAGGCGGTGCCGAACGCCGACAGCGCCCAGCGGTAGTTGGTGATCTGCTTGGCGACCAGTTGCCCGCCTGCGGTACTGAACGCGATGAACGCCAGATCTCGCGCGTAGCCCGGGTTCGCCCGATACCAGGCCGGAAGCTCCACGGCGTCGGGGTCGATCTGCTCCATGTCGATGACGCCGGCGTCGTCGGGCAGATGCAGTTCGCGCGACTCACCGCCACCGAGCACAAGGATCTGTCCCGGCAACTGCCGCGCGGTCTCGAGGTTGGGCGGGTCGGTGATGATCTCGCTCACTCCCCCGAGCCGGACCGCCGCGGCCAGGTCGACGTCAGGTTTCATCAGGACGGCGACGGCGCCCAACCGCGACAGCGCGGCGATGGCCACCAGCGCGCTGGGCCGGGTCTCCATCAGGACGCCAACGTGTTCGCCCTGGCGGACCCCGACTTCGATGAGGCCACGCACGACGTTGTCGATACGTCGGTTCACTGCCTCATAGGTGTGCACGCGTCCGTCGAAAAGTAGGAACTCGCCGTTCGGCGCATCGTTGGCCTGTTCGCCGATGATCCGGCCCAGCGAGATCCGGGTGTGGTCGTTGATCTGGCCCAGCCGGGCCAGCCGGGGCAGGGTTCGGACTGTCTCGACGGCCAACGTGCGCATGGACTTGTTCGCTGCGACGACGGCGTCGGCCGCCCCCCGGGCGAGGGTCAACGCCACCTCGGAGGCCTCGCCCAGGCCGTGCATCAGCCGCGAACTGAGCGCGACACCGCGGTCGTTGCGTTCGTCCGGCTGATCAGCCATCGGGAAGATGTCCGTGGGCTTGTCGCCGTTCCCCGAAATCCACAGTACCCAGTCGGCGACAGTTGGCCAAGACTCCTGTGCCGCTTTGGATCCGACGACCAGACCGAAGTGACCCGTGCGCAGCGAGTACTCGTAGACCTCGGCGTGAGGCGCTGCCCGCCGGATACCGCGCACCGCGGGCGGCTGACCGATGTCGTCAACCTCGCCGACGAAAGCCAGTACGGGACAGGTGATATCGGTCAGCGTCACCAGTTGACCGTTGATGGCGAAACCGCCGGTCATCATCCGGTTATGCGCGACGAACTGCTTGAGCAGCTCGGAGACCGCCGGGCCGGACCACGCGATCCAGCCTTCCGACTCCAGGAATCGACGCTGAGCTTCCCGCGGCAGCAACGCCTCCCGGTCGTGCAACTGGCGCACGAAATCGATCCGGGCTTTGGCGGTTTTGAGCGGATCGAGCATCTGAAAGCCGGTGCGCGCCAACCAACTTGGGATATCCAACCGGTTGAAGACATGGTCGGCCATGAAATTGGCAACACCGGGAGCCAGGTTGGGCGGCAGGCCCATCGGGAGCGCGGCCAGGGTGTCTACCGGCGAGCCGAACGTGACAATGCTGGCGATGCTTTTCGAGCGCCGATAGGCCGCCGCCTGGTAGCAGAACATCCCGCCCTGGGAGTAGCCGACCAGGTGCACGTCCTGGCCGGTGATCTCGGCGGTCAGGTCGATCGCCTCACTCAGCGCGACGATGTGGTCGGCGAGATTCCGGCGCATCCCACCCTCGACCTCGTCGGGTGAGCCGAAGTCGATGACCCAGGGATCCAGCCCGGCGGCGTGCAGGATGCCGACAGCGCCGTCCTGGCGGGTGACGTCCCACATGTTGGCCGACATCATCATCGGATGCACCAGCAGCACCGGCGGCCCCGCATCCGGATGCCCCGGCCGGCTGTCCGGCGGGAAGTACCGCCGAAGCTTGTACATCGACACGCTCTCCACGACCTGGGACGGCGACGGAGAGTTGCCGGTCTCCAGACCCGCCGAGCCGCAAGACCTCCAGGCCGTTCTGCGCTGTCGCCATCAGTCGTTCGACCGGTCGCGTGATCGCTGAAAGATGCAGATCCAGCCGCCGCTCCCTACGACCTTGCGCTTCCCTGACAGCCTGCACATCATGGCACATCGCTGCGGCTGGGCCCGCCGCTTTGGTCACCGCGTGGACCCATCGTTAGGCTGGGGCCGCTGGCGCACCTGCTCGGCGCCGAGGCCTGTGCACCTGGAATAACCGAATCACGTCGTCTTCGAATTGCTGACCGTGGGGTGAGCGACGGCGACCGCATCGGCATTGTAGGACGAAACGGGGACGGCAAATCCACGCCTGCTGGGTTTGCGCACCGGTGCGGTGTGCCCGGATTTGGGCCGCGTCACCCGCTGGAGCGGGCTTAGAAGGCGCTTGAGAAGTCTCCGACGAGGTTGGGTAGGAGGTCGATAGGCAGCAGTGAGGTGATGTTGGCCGGGTCCAGGAGTGTGCTGAGGCTGCCGCCATCGAAAATCGAGCTGAGGTCCGACAACACCGTGCTGGGGTTCAGCATTGAGGTCATGTCCGTCAGCATTGTGCCGGGGTCCAGATCAGCCGCGCTGCTCGCCGGCGGCGTGATCGCCTGCGCGATGTCTTCAGCCAAACCCAGCAGCGCCCCAATTGGCCCGTCCTGTGCAGAAAGAAGGCCGAAGAGGCTATCTGAGGGCACCCCGTTGAGGAAGCCGTCCGCGAGTGTGGTCGGGGCAAGGGCAAAGTTTTGCAAGATCGCCGCGAAGTTCCCGGTGTCCACCGCGTTGACAAGGTTGTTGCCGATACCCCCGATCGCCCATACGACGGAGGCTACTGGCTCGATAAGGCCGAGAATCGGAAGCAGGCTGTCTCCGAGCCCCGTGCTGACAGCAGCCGACAGATTCGCGAAGGGCGTCTCGACAGCGGTTTCGACCGCGCTTATAAGAGGAAAAAGCTGGAGGAGCGGGTCCAGGAAGAGGTAGTCGATGAGAAGGTTGAACAGCCCGTCCTGGATATCGCCGGAAGTGAAATCCATCCACACACTTTGGAGATTCCCTGGCAGTTCCGTGGTCACGTACGAAACCAGGTTCTGGAAACTCTCTTGGGCCGCCGCGCCGATAGCGGTGAAGCTGGCCTCCTGGTTGGCGAGGATCTGAGTGAGTATTGGAAACGGAGCCGCGAGGAACTGTTGTGCGAGCCCCTGAAGGCTAGCCACGGTATCCGTGACAAGCTGCGCCGGCCCGATGAGGGTGTAAGGGGTGGGATCCGCGAGGTTGAACAGTCCGGCGAAGGGGTCGAGCAGATCGCCGAGATTCAATGACCCGCCCGAGCCCAACATCTCGGCGAGGGGATTCAGGAGGTCACCAATGGGGCCCGCCGCTCCACCGGCTCCACTCAGGGCGCTGTCCAATCCACCAACAGTGCCCTGCGCATCGTCGAGGATGCCTTCCGCGGCAGCGGACAGCTGTACTGCGGGCACCTGGATGTCGGTTAGCCGCGGTGCCATCGGCGTGACGGCGATGAGGCTGGCGCCAACAACAGCGACACCGACGATGGCGCAACGGCGAGCAGCTAGCTCGATACTCATCTCTTGTCTGGTCTTGTCTGGCTGGGCCATTTTGACGACCTCCACGACGGAATGCAGCGAATCTTACCTGAGAGTAGTATGAGAAACAATACATACGCCCAATAAGTATCCCGGCGCTGCCCACGAAAAGGCCCGGCCCTTGTTGCCGGTTCGTTTGCGGCGCCATGGGTGAGCGCGGCCGGCGCAATGTCGCCGCCCTGGGTCGGCGCCGTGCCGCCGCAGGCGTCCCGCGACGCGACCGAATCCTCGATGGTCAAGACCTCACGAACCTTCTCAAGTCAACTCGGCACTAATAGCCACCAGCACCATCGCCGCGCTAGGGTCGGGGCGGTGGCACACCTGCTGGGGGCCGAGGCAGTGCACCTGGAGTATCCGACTCAAGTCGTGTTCGAGTCGATGACCGTCGGCGTCAGCGACGGCGACCGCATCGGCATCGTGGGACGAAACGGCGACGGCAAGTCCAGTTTGCTGGGCTTGCTCACCGGTCGGGTGCGCCCGGATGCCGGACGGGTGACGCAGCGCAGCGGTCTACGGGTCGGCGCGCTGAGCCAGGCGGACACCCTGGATTCGCGCGGCACGGTGGGATGGGCACTGGTCGGCGACCGGCCCGAGCACGAGTGGGCCGGTAATCCGCGTATCCGCGACGTGGTCGGCGGACTGGTCGCCGACATCGCCTGGGATGCGACGATCGGCACTCTCAGCGGTGGCCAGCGGCGACGGGTCCAGCTGGCCGCGCTGCTGGTCGGCGACTGGGATGTCATCGCCCTGGACGAGCCGACCAACCATCTCGACATCGAAGGCATCACCTGGCTGGCCGATCACTTACGCCAGCGCTGGGCCCGCAACACCGGCGGACTGCTGCTGGTGACCCACGACCGGTGGTTCCTCGACGAGGTGGCGACCACGACGTGGGAGGTGCACGACGGGATCGTCGAGCCGTTCGAGGGCGGCTACGCGGCCTATGTCTTGCAGCGAGTCGAGCGGGACCGGCGGGCCGCCGTCGCCGAGGCCAAGCGGCAGAACCTGATGCGCAAGGAGCTGGCCTGGCTTCGCCGCGGGCCTCCGGCGCGCACGTCGAAACCGAAGTTCCGTATCGATGCGGCTAACCAGCTGATCGCCGACGTGCCGCCGCTGCGCAACACAGTCGAGTTGGCGAAACTTGCCACCGCGCGGCTCGGCAAGGACGTCATAGATCTGATCGACGTGTCGGTCTCGTTCGACGGCCGCCCCGTGCTGCGCGATGTCGAATGGCGAATCGGCCCCGGTGAACGCAGCGGCATCGTCGGGGCCAACGGCGCCGGCAAGTCCACCCTGCTCGGACTGATCACCGGCGCGGTGCAACCCGACAGCGGAAAAGTCAAGCGCGGCAAGACTGTTCGATTGGCAATCCTTGACCAACGGGGTCGATGAGCTGGCGCCGCTGGCGGGCGACCGGGTCGCCGACGTGCTGGGCCGGCTGCGCAGCGGCTATCACGTCGACGGCCGTGATGTCACCCCGGCGCAGTTGTTGGAGCGGCTCGGGTTCGCCGGCGACCAGCTTTCGGCGCGCGTCGGAGAGCTCTCCGGCGGGCAACGCCGCCGACTGCAGCTGATGCTCACGCTGCTGGCCGAGCCCAACGTGCTGCTGCTCGACGAACCCACCAACGACGTGGACACCGAGATGCTGGCCGCCACCGAAGACTTGCTCGACTCGTGGCCGGGCACGTTGATCGTCGTCTCCCACGACCGCTATCTGCTGGAGCGCGTCACCGACCAGCAGTACGCGATTCTGGATGGCCGGCTGCGACATCTGCCCGGCGGTGTCGATGAATACTTGAGGCTGGCGGCGCAAGGCGGCCGCCGAGCGCGCTGCGGCGCCGGCCACCAGCGCCGCTGAGCGCAGGCGATTTCGGGAGCCGAATTGCGGGCCGCTGAGAAGGAGATCGCCGCGATCGATCGCAGGCTGGCGCGGCTGGCCGACCAGATCGCGGCCAAGCACCAGGAACTCGCCGAGCACGACCAATCCGACCACGTTGGCATCACCCGGCTCACCCAGGAACTGCGCGCCCTTGAAGGCGACGTTGCCGGGCTGGAAAACCGTTGGCTGGAAATTTCCGAAATCCTCGAGTGACTCTAACTCCTCGAATGTGAAGCTGTTGCGAATTTTCGCGGGCGGATTCAAGGTTTGCTTGCAACAGTGACGTTTGGCGGGTTTGACAATAGCCGGTCGAGGACTTGAGCGGGGCTGTCCCAGTCGAAGCGTTTTCGAGGCCGGTTGTTCAGTTCGATGGCGACTTCAGCTAAGGACTCCGCAGAGTGCACGGATAGGTCGGTGCCCTTCGGGAAGTACTGGCGCAACAGCCCGTTGGTGTTCTCGTTGGAGCCGCGTTGCCACGGCGAGTGCGGATCACAGAAGTAGATGTCGATGTCGGCGGCGATGCTGATACGGGCATGGTCAGCCATCTCCTTGCCTTGATCCCAGGTCAGGGTGCGGCGCAGCTCATCGGGCAGGGCTTTGATCGCTTTGATCATTTCCTCGGCGACGACGTCAGCCTCGCGGTTGTCGGGTAGGTGCAGCAGTTGCACGAAACCCGACGAGCGCTCCACCAGGGTGCCGATCTGAGAGACCTGGTTTTTGCCGATGATCAGATCACCCTCCCAGTGGCCGGGCACGGCGCGGTCGTCGGCTTCGGGCGGGCGTTCGGAGATGTTGACCATGCCCGGAATTCGGCCCCGAGTCTCGGTGGCATTGGTGCGTTTACGGGGTTTGCGCACCGCTCGCCCGGTGCGCAAACACCGGTGCAGCTCGCGGCGCAGCTCACCGCGTCCTTGCACGTAGATCCACTTGTAGATGGTTTCGTGCGACATTCGCATCTCCGGGCGATCGGGATAGTCCTTGGCCAGCTGACCGGCGATCTGCTCGGGACTGTACTTCTTCTTCAGCAGCTCCTTGACCAGCTCACGCAGTTCGGGATTGCCGTCGATCTTGCCGGTCTTGGGTCGACGCGCCCGTTCTTCGCTGCGGGCCTGGGCCACACTGGCCCGATACCCCGACTTGGCGTCCCAGCCGCCGCGGTCAGCGCCGAACCGATGCCGCGCCCGATACCGACCTGTGGCACCGCGGCAGCCGCCATTGTTGGCGATTTCGTGCATGATCGTCGACGGCGCACGCCCCAACCGGTTAGCGATCGATCGCTCGGACTCACCGTGTGAGGTGCCGATGGTGATTTCATCGCGCTCCAGCGCACCCAGTCGCGGCCGCCGCCGGCCCTGGGGTTCACTCAATTGTGGGTTCACACCGCCACGTTGACGGAACCACCCCTGCCCGCAGCGCTCAGACACGCCGACAGCCATCCCAGCAACGCCCGGCGGCACCCCGTCAGCCACCAACTCCCAATACCGGCGCTGCACCGCGTTCAACGAGTGATACGGACCCATCAACACTCCTAAATCAACGAAGTGTTGCAATCACCCCTTGAACCCAAGCGGGAATCCTCGCAACAGTTTCACATTCGAAGAGGGTTTTGATAGTCAGCCAACTGTCGCCGGAGCCGTTCGGCGGCAGCATGAACCGCGTCGAGCTGCGCGGCAACCCGGCCCGGGGCGGTGCCGCCGCGCGCATCTCGTGACGACACCGAGCCCTCGATGGTGAGCACTTCCCGGACCTCGGGAGTCAGGTCGCTGCTGACGGCAGCCAACTCGTCGTCGGTCAACTCCTCCAGCCCGACCCCGCGCTGCTCGGCGACCCGCACGGCCGCGCCCGCCGACTCGTGCGCATCCCGGAACGGCACGCCTTGCCGCACCAGCCATTCGGCGATATCGGTGGCCAGGGTGTAGCCGGCCGGGGCCAGCGCCGCCATCCGCTCGGCGTCGAACGTCAGGCTGCTCACCAGCCCGGCCATCGCCGGCAGCAGCAGCTCCAGCTGCGCGACCGAGTCGAAGACCGGCTCCTTGTCTTCCTGCAGGTCCCGGTTGTAGGCCAGCGGCTGAGCTTTCAGGGTCGCCAGCAGCCCGGCGAGGTTGCCGATCAACCGACCGGATTTGCCGCGAGCCAACTCGGCGATGTCGGGATTCTTCTTCTGCGGCATGATCGAGCTGCCGGTCGACCACGAGTCGTGCAGGGTGACGTACCCGAATTCTGTTGTGCTCCAGATGATGATGTCTTCGGCGAGCCGGGACAGGTCGACGCCGATCATCGCGAAGACGAACGCAGCCTCGGCGGCGAAATCCCTCGACGCAGTGGCGTCGACGGAGTTCTCTGCTGCCGTTGCGAATCCGAGTCTGTTCGGCGATCGCGTCCGGGTCGAGCCCCAGCGACGAACCGGCCAGTGCCCCGGAACCGTAGGGGGACACCGCGGTGCGCTCGTCGAGGTCGACGATCCGGTCGACGTCGCGCAGCAGCGGGTGGGCGTGCGCCAGTAGATGGTGGGCCAGCAGGATCGGCTGAGCGGACTGCAGGTGCGTCTTGCCGGGCATGATGGCGTTCGGGTGTGCGGCGGCCTGGGCGGCCAAGGCGCCGACAACGTCGAGCGCGCCGGCGGCCACGCGACGTACCGCGTCACGCAGCCACATCCGAAACAGGGTGGCCACCTGGTCGTTTCGCGAGCGGCCGGCTCGCAGCCGACCGCCCAACTCGGGCCCGACCCGGTCGATCAGTCCACGTTCCAGCGCGGCATGCACGTCTTCGTCGGTGACCAGCGGGCCGAAGCTGCCGTCAGCGACATCCTCGGCGAGGCTGTCCAGCCCGACCAACAGCCCGTCGCGCTGGTCTTCGGTGAGCAACCCGGCCTGGAACAGCACCCGCGCGTGCGCCCTGGACGCGGTGAGGTCGTAAGGCGCCAGCACCCAGTCGAAGTGGGTGGATTTGCTCAACGCGGCCAGTGCAGCGGACGGGCCGTCGGCGAACCTCCCGCCCCACAGCGATCCTTCGTTGGTGGTCATGTTTGATCGGCGGCCAAATCCCGGCGCGCGGCGATCTTCGACGACAGGCCGTGCACGTAGACGAAGCCCTTGGCCTTGGACTGGTCGAAGCTGTCGCCCTCGTCGTAGGTGGCCAGGTTGAAGTCGTAGAGCGACTCGGCGCTGCGCCGGCCGTTGACGGCGATGTGGCCGCCGTGCAACACCATCCGGATCTCGCCGGTCACGTGCTCCTGGGTCTTGGCGACGAAGGACTCCAGCGCCGTCTTCAACGGCGAGTACCACAGTCCGTCGTAGACCAGTTCTGCCCAGCGCTGGTCGGTCTGGCGCTTGAACCGCGCCAGTTCGCGCTCGAGCGTGACGTGCTCGAGTTCGGTGTGCGCGGTGATCAGCACCATCGCCCCGGGCGCCTCGTAGATTTCGCGGCTCTTGATGCCCACCAGCCGGTCTTCGACGACGTCGAGTCGCCCGACTCCCTGCGCGCCGCCGCGGGTGTTGAGTTCCTCGATCGCCTGCAGCACCGACACCGGCTTGCCGTCGATCGACACCGGCACGCCACGCTCGAATCCGATGATCACCTCGTCGGGGGTGTTCCAGTTGACGGTGGGATCTTCGGTGTAGGCGTAGACATCCTTGGTCGGCGCATTCCACAGGTGTTCCAGGAAGCCGGTTTCCACCGCGCGGCCCCAGACGTTCTGGTCGATCGAGAACGGTGAGCGTTTGGTGACGTTGATCGGGATGGCGTTCTCTTCGGCGAAGGCGATGGCCTTCTCCCGGGTCCATGCGTAGTCGCGGACCGGCGCTAGCACCTCCAGATCCGGTGCCAGTGAGGCGAATCCGACTTCGAAGCGGACTTGGTCGTTACCTTTACCGGTGCAGCCGTGGGCGACGATGCTGCCGCCGTGCTCGCGGGCCGCTGCGACCAGATGCTTGGCGATGAGCGGCCGGCTGATCGCCGACACCAGCGGGTAGCGGTCCATGTAGAGAGCGTTGGACAGGATGGTTGGCAGGCAGTAGCCCTCGGCGAATTCGTCGCGGGCGTCGACGACGACCGCTTCGACGGCGCCACAGTCCAGCGCGCGCTGGCGCACCACCTCCATGTCCTCACCGCCCTGGCCCAGATCGATCGCCACCGCGACGACCTCCCGGCCGGTCTCCTTGCCGATCCAGCTGATCGCCACCGAGGTGTCCAAACCGCCGGAATACGCCAAGATGACGCGCTCGGACATGAATTGATCTCCTTGTTCAGCAGGTTATTTGAGGTCTTGGAACACGGTTACGAGCTCGGCGCCGCTCATCGGCTCGCGGGCCGCCACGAAGATGGTGTCATCCCCGGCGATCGTTCCGACGACGTAGGGCAGCGCGGCCCGGTCGATGGCGCTGGCCAGGTAGTCGGCCGCGCCGGGCGGGGTGCGCAGCACGGCGAGGTTTCCGCTGGCGTCGGTGGAGACCAGCAGTTCGCTGAGCAGCCGCGACAGCCGCGCGGTGCCGCCGGAAACCCCGCGCAACGGGCTGCCGTCCTCGGGCACCACGTAGACGCCGACACCGCCGTCGGCGCCGCGCAGCTTCACCGCGCCGAGCTCTTCGAGGTCCCGCGACAGCGTGGCCTGGGTGACGTCGATACCGTCGGCGGCCAGCAGCGCGGCCAGCTCGCTTTGGCTGCGCACCTCAGCCGACGACAGGGTCGCCACGATGCGCGCCTGCCGGGCGGCACGGCTGACTTCGGGTGTGGTCTTCGAGCGGGTCATCGCGACCGCTCCAAAAGCCACACCAACAGCGCCTTTTGCGCATGCAGCCGGTTCTCGGCCTCGTCCCACACCCCACTGTGCGGACCGTCGATCACGTCGTCGGTGATCTCGTGACCACGGTGCGCCGGAAGACAATGCAGCACAATGGCTTCCGAATTGGCCAGGGAAAGCAGCCCGTCGTTGAGCTGGAATGGACGGAACGGCCGAACCCGGTCCAGGCCGTCGTCTTCTTGACCCATCGACGTCCAGGTGTCGGTAGCCAGCACGTCGGCCGCCGACGCGGCGGCTTCCGGGTCTGTCGGTGACCGTCACCGACGCGCCGGTGTCCGCGGCGCGTCGCTCGGCGGCGGCGAGCACCGATGGATCGGGGCCAAACCCGTCGGGAGCCGCGATCGTCACATGCGATCCCGGCGGTGACACCGCCGAGCATCAACGAGTGCGCCATGTTGTTGGCGCCATCGCCGAAGTACGACATGCGCAAGCCACGACAGCGATCCGACGCGTTCGGCGATGGTCTGCAGATCGGCGAGCACCTGGCAGGGGTGGAACTGGTCGGAGAGCGCATTGATGATCGGCACCGTCGCGGTTTCGGCCATCGCGGTCAGGCGGGCCTGCCCGAAGGTTCGCCAGACGATGGCATCGACATAGCGGGACAACACTTTCGCGGTGTCCTGCAGCGTCTCCTCGCGGCCCAGCTGGGTGCTGCGGCCGTCGACCACCACTGCGTGCCCGCCGAGTTGGGCGATACCCACCTCGAACGAGAACCGGGTGCGGGTGGAGTTCTTGTCGAAGATGACCGCGACGCCGCGCGGGCCTTCCAGCGGCCGGTGGCTGAACGGATCCTTTTTCAGCTCGGCGGCCAGCGCGAGCACTTCGGCCTGTTCGTCGGGCGTCAGGTCGTCGTCGCGCAGGAAGTGTCGTGTCATGGCGTCCCCCCGGCGGCATCCAGGATGCCCGGCAGCGCGGTGACGAAGCTGTCGATCTGGTGTTCGGTGATGATCAGCGGCGGCGCCAGCCGGATGACGTCCGGCGCGGCGGCGTTGACCAGGAAACCGGCAGCGCGAGCGGCCGATCTCGACGTCCTTCGCGCGCGGGGGCGGTGAGCACCACCCCGCACAGCAGGCCGCGGCCGCGGACGTGGTCGATCAACGGGTGACCAAGCGATTCGATGCCGTGGCGCAACGTCTTTCCGAGCACTTCGGCGCGTCGACCAGGTCTTCGCCGGCCAGCACCCGCAGCACCGCCAGGGCCGCGGCCGCGCAGATCGGGTTGCCGCCGAAGGTGCTGCCGTGCAGGCCGGGGGTGAGCAGGTCGGCCGCCGGAGCCGATCGCCAGGCACGCGCCGATCGGCAGCCCGCCGCCGAGGCCTTTGGCCAGCGTCACCACGTCGGGGGTGATGCCGTCGTGCTGGTGGGCGAAAAACGTTCCGGTGCGGCCCATTCCGGTCTGCACCTCGTCGAGGACCAGCAGCGCGCCATGGCGGGCGGTGATGTCGCGGGCGGCCGCCAGGTAGCCGTCGGGCGGGACCACGACACCGCTCTCCCCCATGATCGGCTCGAGGAACACCGCGGCGGTGTCGTCGCCGACCGCGGCGGCCAGGGCGTCGGCGTCGCCGTACGGCACGTGGGTGACGTCGCCGGGCAGCGGCGCGAACGGCGCCTGCTTGGCCGGCTGACCGGTCAGCGCCAGTGAACCCATCGTTCGGCCATGGAAACCTTCTTGCGCGGCAACCAGTTTGGTGCGGCCGGTCAGCCGGGAGAGTTTGAACGCCACCTCGTTGGCCTCGGTGCCGGAGTTGCAGAAGAACACCCGGGCCTCCGCATCGGCAGCCGAGCAGTCCGACCAGCGCTTCGGCCAGCGCGATGCCGGGTTCGGTGGCGTACAGGTTGGAGGTGTGCCCCAGGGTCGACATCTGCCGCGTGACGGCTTCGATGACGGCGGGGTGACGGTGCCCCAGCACGTTGACGGCGATACCGCCGAGCAGATCCAGGTAGGACTTCCCGTCCACGTCGGTGACCACGGCACCGTCTCCGCTGGCCAAAGCCACCGGCGGGACGCCGTAGTTGTCCATCATCACCGCGGACCAGCGCTGCTGCATCGTTTGAGTCTTGGTCATCGGCGCCGCTCCTCCTCACCGCTGCGCTCTGCATCGTCGCCGGCGCGCGTCATGCGCTCACCACCTTCGTGCCGGTGCCGTCGTCGGTGAACAATTCGACCAGCACGCAATGCTCGACGCGGCCGTCGATGACGTGCGCGCTGGGCACGCCGCCGCCGACAGCGCGCAGGCAGGCCTCGATCTTGGGGATCATCCCGGTCTCCAGTGTCGGCAGCAGCTGCGCCAGTGTGGCGGTGTCGATTTCGCTGACCAGCGAATCGCGGTCCGGCCAGCGGGTGTAGAGACCTTCGACGTCGGTGAGCATCAGCAGCTTCTCGGCTCCCAGCGCTTCGGCCAGCGCCGCCGCCGCGGTGTCGGCGTTGATGTTGTGCACCACGCCGTCGATGTCCGGCGCCAGCGTCGAGACCACCGGGATACGTTGCGCGGCAATCAGGTCCACGACCGCCGCGGTGTTGACCTGGTCGACGTTGCCCACCAGCCCGATGTCGGTGGGCACGCCGTCGACGGTGACGCTGCGCCGCACCGCGGTGAACAGATTCGCGTCCTCGCCGGTGATGCCGACCGCGTAGGGCCCGTGCGCGTTGATCAGGTTGACCAACTCGCGGCCGACCTGACCGAACAACACCATCCGTGCCACGTCGAGCACTTCGGGTGTGGTGACCCGGAAGCCGCCCTTGAAGTCGCCGGCAATGCCGAGCCGTTGCAGCATGGCGCTGATCTGCGGGCCGCCGCCGTGCACCACGACCGGGTGGATTCCGCAGTTACGCAGGAACGCCATGTCGGCGGCGAACGCACGCCGCAGCGTGTCGTCGGTCATCGCGTTGCCGCCGTATTTGACCACCACGATCTTGCCGTGCAACTGCTTGAGCCAGGGCAAGGCTTCGGCCAGCACGTGGGCCTTCACCTCGGTCGACACCGCACCGGCGGTCATGACCAGTACGCCGAATTCTCTTCGACGTAGCCGTGCGACAGGTCGGTGGTGCGGATGGCGGCCTGGCCGTTGCCGACCTTGAGGTCGACGAGGACGTCGATGTTCCGCGCCGGACAGGTCCACCTCGCGTGCACCCGGCGCTCCGGCGCCGTCGACGCACACCGGAGAGCCGTTGAACGACACAGTGATCCGGTCGGGGTCGAGACTGAACGGCGCCATGCCGACGGCGGCCAGCACCCGGCCCCAGTTCGGGTCGGAGCCGAACAACGCGGTCTTGACCAGGCTGTCGCGGGCCACCACCCGGGCGGCGATGACGGCGTCGTCCTCGCTGGCGGCGCCGGTGACGGTCACGGTGATCCGCTTGGTGACACCTTCGGCGTCGGCCTGCAGCTGGGCGCACAGGTCGTCGCAGACCCGCAGCACCGCGTCGTCGAGATCGGTTTGGGACGGCGCGATCTCGCTTGCGCCCGAGGCCAGCAGCAGCACGGTGTCGTTGGTCGAGCAGCTGCCGTCGATGTCGAGGCGGTCGAACGTCCGCGCGGCGGCCCGGCGCAGCGCGTGCTCGAGCGCGCCGGACTCCGCGACGGCATCGGTGGTGAGCACGCACAGCATGGTGGCCAGCGACGGCGCCAGCATCCCCGCGCCCTTGGCCATCCCGCCAACGGTCCACTTGCCCGGATGGTGCAGCGCAACCTGTTTGGGCACGGTGTCGGTGGTCATGATGGCCCGTGCGGCCTCGTCTCCGCCGACCAGCCCGCCGGCCATCTCGTGCACGACGTGGTCGACCCCGGCGAGCACCTTGTCCATCGGCAGCCGGTCGCCGATCAATCCGGTTGAGCAGACGGCCACTTCGATCGCGCCGGTCTCGGTGCCCCAGTCCGACAACGCGGCCGCGACCGCTTCGGCGGTGGCGTGGGTGTCCTGGAAGCCGCCTGGGCCGGTGCAGGCGTTGGCGCCGCCGGAGTTCAGGATCACCGCCCGCAGCCGGCCGGTGGTCAGCACCTGCTGTGTCCACAGCACGGGTGCCGCCTTGACCTGATTGCGGGTGAACACTCCGGCGGCCGCGTAATCGGGGCCCTCGTTGAACACCAGCGCCAGGTCCAATGCGCCCGACTTCTTGATCCCGGCGGCGATTCCGGCGGCGCGGAAGCCGGCCGGCGCCGTCACCCCCTGAGCGCGCACCAGCGGCAGCCGCATCCCGTCAGGTCGGTCACGGCGCCACCCCCACCACCGAAAGGCCCTCGGTTTCCGGCCAACCCAGCGCCAGGTTCATCGACTGCACCGCGGCGCCGCCGGTGCCCTTGACCAGATTGTCGATCGCCGCGATGGCGACGAACGTGCCGGCGTCCTCGTCGACCGCGACGGCGATGTGCGCGGCGTTGCTGCCGATCACCGCGCCGGTGCGCGGCAGTTGACCTTCGGGCAGCAGATGAACGAAAGGCTCAGCGTGGTAAGCCTTTTCGTAGGCGGCGCGCAGCTGCGACAGCGGTGACCGGGTGCGCGCGGTACAGGTCGCCAGGATGCCGCGCGAGGTCGGGATGAGCACCGGGGTGAACGACACCGTGACGTCCGGTCGGTGACCTGCGTGAGCCCCTGGACGATTTCGGGGGTGTGCCGGTGCGCGCCGGCGATGTTGTAGGCCCGCGCCGAACCGATGACCTCCGAACCGAGCAGGTCGGTCTTCGCGGCGCGGCCGGCGCCGGAGGTGCCGCTGACCGCGACGACGGTGACGGCGGGATCGACGAGATCGGCGGCCAGCGCCGGAACAAGCGCCAGCAACGCGGCGGTCGGATAGCAGCCCGGCACCGCGATGCGGCGGGCATCGCGCAGCGCGTCCCGCCCGCCGGGCAGCTCCGGCAGGCCGTAAGGCCAGCTGCCGGCATGTGCGGAGCCGTAGAAGCGCTCCCACGCGCCGGCGTCGGTCAGCCGGAAATCCGCACCGCAGTCCACCACCAGCGTCTGCGGGCTGAGCTGCTGCGCCAACGCCGCCGAGTGTCCGTGCGGAAGCGCGAGAAAAACCACGTCGTGGCCGTCCAAGACGTCGACCTCGGTCGGCTCGAGCACCCGCTGAGCCAGCGGCAACAGGTGCGGATGGTGCTCGGCCAGGGTGCTGCCGGCGCTGGCGGCGGCGGTCAGCGCGCCGATCGTCAGCCGTCCGTCGTGGTAGGCCGGATGCCCGAGCAGCAGCCGCAGGATCTCGCCGCCCGCGTAGCCGCTGGCGCCGGCCACCGCCACCCGTATCCCCTGGGTCATGCCGCCCATCGTTGCATGACTATGCAGAGCTTGCAAATTCATTCTCAAGACGCCGAGCAGTCCCGCAGCTCGGCATCAGCCGCGCAGTACCGCGCCAACCCGGTCGGCGGCACATCGCACCGCCGCGTCCCGGGCCGCGCTGGCCTCGTCCTCGGTGAGCGTGCGATCGGCCGCGCGGAACCGCAGCGCGAACGTCAGCGACTTGCGGCCTTCCCCGACCTGCGGGCCGGTGTAGACGTCGAACAGCCGGACCTCCTCCAGCAGCTCCCCGGCGCCGGCGCGGACCGCGTCTTCCACCGCCTGCGCGGGCACGTCGGCGTCGACCACCAGGCTGACGTCCTGGAACACCGCGGGAAACGGCGAAACCCGCGGCGCCGGCAACGTCTCGACAATCGGAAGGCGTCGAGGTCGAGTTCGACCGCGCAGGTGCCCTTGGGCAGGCCGGAGCGCTCGATCACCGCGGGATGCAGTTGCCCGGCGTGGCCGACGACGCGTGCTCGTCGACCAGCACTTCGGCGCACCGGCCCGGATGCCACGGCAGGTACTGGGCGGCCCGCAGGCTCACGCTCGACTCCGCTGGCGCGGGCGATGATCCGGACCGCCTCGAACGCGTCGGCGGCTTCCACCCGCCGGCCCTCGCCCCACGGGCCGCGCGGCTCGCGCAGCCCGGTCAACACCGCGGCGACATGCTGCGGTTGGTGCGGCAGCGACGCGTCGAGCAGAGCGATCTCCTCGTCGGTGGGACGGCGGTCCACCGGGATCAGCTCGACGCTCTTGGTCTGCGCGGTCGGCTGCACCACCTGCGCGATGGAGAACAGCGCGACGTCGACGATGCCGCGGGAGACGTTGCGCGCCAACGCCTCCAGCAGCCCCGGCAGCAGCGTGGTGGCCAGATGCGGCCGATCGGCCTCCAGCGGGTTGAGCACCTGGGTGGTGCTACGCCGCGCGTCGTCGGCGGGCAGCCCCCAGGCGTCGAAAACGCCGGCGGGCAGGAACGGCGTCGGCAGGACCTCGACGTAGCCCGACAGCGCCAGCGACTTGCCGATCGGCGCGGCGGCGACGTCTGGCCGGCGGACAGTCCCCGGCCGGCCGGCGCCGACGGCAGCACCGACGGGATGACGTCCAGGCCCTCCAGTCGCAGCACCTCCTCGACCAGGTCGGCCGGCTGCAGCAGGTCGGGCCGCCAACTGGGCGGGGTGACGGTCAGGCTGTCGCCGGTCATCGGCCTGACCGCGGCGCCGATCTGGGTCAGCCGCCGCGACCGTCGTGCCCGGCCGGATAGACCACCCCGGCCATGCGGTCCGGCAGGTCGGCGGCGATCCGGATCGCGGCGGCAATCGGCGACCAGTCGTCCGACGGGCGGGTCGCCGCGCCAGTCGGTGAGCTTTGTCCGAACCTCGCCGCCGGCGATTTCGGCGAGCAGTCCGGCGCAGCGGTCCAGGGCCGCCACCGAGATGGCCGGGTCGACCTCGCGCTCGTAGCGGCGGGCGGCCTCGCTGGGCAGGTGCAGCCGCCGTGCGGTGCGGGACACCGCCGCCGGATCCCACACCGCGGCCTCCAGCAGCACGTCGGTGGTGTCGTCGCGCATCTCGGTGGTGCCCGGCGCCCATCACGCCGCCGATCGCCGCGGTCGCGACGTCGTCGACGATCAGCACGTCGGCCGGGTTGAGCCTGCGCTCGATGTCGTCGAGGGTGACGACGGTCTCCGCCGGGCTGGGCGAACCGCACCGCGAAATCGCCGTTGATCCGGTTGCGGTCGTGGGCGTGCATCGGGTGACCGAGTTCGAGCATGACGTAGTTCGTCACGTCGACGGCCGGCGAGATCGGCCGGATCCCGCAGCAGCATCAGCCGGCGCTGCAGCCACCACGGCGACACCGCTGTCGGGTCGATCCCGGTGACCGGGCGCAGTGCGAACCGGCGCACCCCGGTCTCCGGCTGCACGGTCAGCGGCCAGGCGTCCGCCTCGCGCGGGCAGCGCGGGCACCACATCGTTGAAGGCCGGGTCGACGAAGTCCAGGTCGTAGGCGCAGGCGATCTCGCGGGCGATACCGCGCACCGACATGCCGTAGCCGCGGTCCGGGGTGATGGCCAGGTCGAAGACCACGTCGTCGAGTCCCAGTACCTCGACACCGCCCGCACCGGGATCAGCGGTTCCCGGCGGCAGCACCAGGATGCCGGAATGGTCTGTGGCCAAACCGAGTTCGGCCGCGGAGCAGATCATCCCGTCGGAGGTGCGGCCGTAGGTCTTGCGGGTCGGCGATCTTGAAGCCGCCGGGCAAGGTGGTACCGGGCAGCGCCACCACCACCAGATCGCCGACCGCGAAGTTCGTTGCACCGCAGACGATTTCGCGTGGTCTGTGTCCTCACCGACGTCGACCTTGCAGGCGCGGATGGGCTTCTTGAACTCGGTGAGTTCCTCGATGGCGGTGACCCGGCCGACCGTCAGCGGTCCGTCGACGGGGCCGAGCGTGATCGACCTCCTCGACCTCGTGCCCGATGCGGATCAGCGCCTGTTCGAGGTCGGCGGCGGGCACGTCCCAGCCCGGGGCACCGGCCTGAGACGACCTCGCGCAGCCAGCTGTACGGGACGCGCATCAGGCACCCACCCCGAACGGCAGCGAGAACCGCACGTCGCCCTCGACCATGTCGCGCATATCGGGGATGCCGTTGCGGAACTGCAGGGTGCGTTCCAGCCCCATGCCGAAGGCGAAGCCCGAATACTCTTGCGGGTCGATACCGACCGCGCGCAACACATTCGGGTTGACCATGCCGCAGCCGCCCCACTCCACCCAGCCGGCGCCGCCCTTCTTGTTCTCGAACCAGACGTCGACTTCGGCCGACGGCTCGGTGAAGGGGAAGAAGTGCGGGCGAATCCTGGTGCGCGCCCGCGGCCCGAACTCGGCCCGAGCGAACGCGTCCAGCGTGCCGCGCAGATGGGCCATCGTCAGGCCGCGATCCACCGCCAGCCCCTCCACCTGATGGAAGACCGGGGTGTGGGTGGCGTCGAGTTCGTCGGTGCGGAACGTGCGGCCGATCGAGACGATGTAGACCGGCAGCTCACGGGCTCAGCAGGGTGCGGACCTGCACCGGCGACGTGTGGGTGCGCAGCAGCTGCCGAGAGCCTTCCGGAGCGATGTAGAAGGTGTCCTGCTCGCTGCGCGCCGGGTGGTCCGGCGGGGAAATTCAGCGCATCGAAGTTGAACTGCTCGGTTTCCACCTCCGGGCCCTCGGCAAGTTCCCAGCCCATCGCGATGAAGGTGTCGGCGACGTGCTCGGCCAGGATCGTGATCGGGTGCCGCGCGCCGGTCGGCTGCCGGGTCGACGGCAGGGTCACGTCGATGCGCTCGGCGATCAGCACGGCCGCGTCCCGCTCGGCGCGCAACGCCGCCAGTCGTTCGTCGTAAGCTGCTTGGACGTCGCCGCGGGAACTGTTCACCAGCCTACCGGCGTCGGCGCGGTCGGACTTGGGCAGCGTCGCCAGCGCCTGACGGGCCAGCGCCACCGGCGAGCGATCACCGAGGTGCTCGGTCTTGGCGCGTGCCAGTGCGTCCAGATCGGGCGCGGCGGCGAAGGCTTGCCGGGCTGCGTCGACGGCTGCGGTCAACGCCTCCAGCGACAGGTCGACGGCTTCGTCACCCACGCGGCGACACTCTCCTTGCTGGGAAGTTGAACCTTGCTGGGGGTTCCTGACGGGGTTCGCGGCACGGCGTGCCGCGCAAATGCCGATCATATGTGGTCACGTCACCGACGATTCGAAGTCGTCAGCCTGTTTTCCCACACGCCGTGCGTGCGGTCACGGTGGAATCGGTCCGGCTTGAGTATTTTCGTGTGGTGGTGACGCCCAGCAAGCCAGTCGCAGTTCCAGCCCGCTACCTGTTGTCGCCGTATGCCTCGAGTCCGCGCACGCTCGTCGAGATTCTCCACGACACCGCCGCGCGCTACCCCGACGCCGCGGCGATCGACGACGGCACAGTGCAGCTCACCTACAGCGAGCTGATCGCCGATATCGAGGCGAGCGTTGCCTGGTTGGCCGCCAGGGGCATCGGCCGCGGCGACCGGATCGGCATCCGGATGCCGTCGGGCAGCTTCGCGCTGTATGAGGCGATTTTGGCGACGCTGGCCATCGGCGCGGCCTACGTTCCGGTCGACGCCGACGACCCCGACGAGCGTGCCGAATTGGTATTCGGCGAGGCGAACGTCGTCGCGGTGCTCAGCGAAGCGGGCTATGGCGCGAGGGCCTGGCTCGTCGCGTGGCTGGCGGGCCGGGGCCCCGCTGCCCCGCGACGACGCGTGGATCATCTTCACGTCCGGTTCGACCGGCACGCCCAAGGGTGTGGCCGTCACGCACCGCAACGCCGCCGCGTTCGTCGACGCCGAGGCGCAGATGTTCCTGCAGGACAACCCGATCGGGCCTGGCGACCGGGTGTTGGCCGGGCTTGTCGGTGGCGTTCGACGCGTCGTGCGAGGAGATGTGGCTGGCGTGGCGACACGGCGCGTGCCTGGTGCCGGCCCCGCGATCGCTGGTGCGCAGCGGAATGGACCTCGGTCCGTGGCTGGTCGCCCGCGATGTGACCGTCGTGTCGACGGTGCCGACACTGGCCGCGCTGTGGCCGGCCGAGGCGCTCGAGGCGGTGCGGCTGCTGATCTTCGGCGGCGAGGCCTGCCCGCCGGACCTGGCCGCACGGCTCGCCGTCGACGGCCGCGAGGTGTGGAACACCTACGGCCCCACCGAGGCCACCGTGGTCGCGTGCGCGGCCCGGCTGGACGGCGTCGGCCCGGTGCGCATCGGCCTGCCGCTTGCCGGGCTGGGACCTGGCCGTCGTCGATGCCGACGGCCTGCCGGTGAGCCACGGCGAGGTGGGTGAGCTGGTCATCGGCGGCGTCGGCCTAGCCCGCTACCTCGACCCGGACAAAGACGCCGAGAAGTACGCGCCGATGCCGACACTGGGCTGGCGGCGCGCCTACCGCAGCGGTGATCTGGTGCGGCTGGAGAGCGAGGGCTTGGTCTTCCGTGGCCGCGCCGACGACCAGGTCAAGGTCGGGGGCCGGCGTATCGAGCTGGGCGAGGTCGACGCGGCGCTGGTTCAGCTGCCGGGCGTCAGCGGCGGTGCTGCCGCGGTTCGCCGGACGGCCACCGGCACGCCGGTGCTGGTGGGATACGTGGTCAGCGCCGACCCCGAATTCGACATGGCGTCGGCGCGGGCCCGGCTGGCCGAGCGGCTGCCCGCTGCGCTGGTGCCGCGCCTTGTCCGGGTCGACGAACTGCCCACCCGCACCTCCGGCAAGGTCGACCGGGACGCGCTGCCCTGGCCGCCCGCGGGGCGGTGCCGACCCGGAGCGAGCAGCTCAGACTCGGGCGGCACGACGGGCTGGTTGGCCGGGTTGTGGCGGGAGTTGCTCGGCTGCCGCCGTGGAGGGGCCCGAGGCCGACTTCTTCGCGCTCGGCGGCGGCTCACTGGCCGCAGCGCAGCTCGTCGCCGCGCTGCGGCACCGGTATCCGCAGGTGACCGTCGCCGACCTGTACGACCACCCGCGACTCGGCTCACTCGCCGGGTTCCTCGACGAGCTGGAACCGCCACCTGAGGTTGCCGAGCGGGTGGTGCGACCCACTCCGCGGCTGGCGCAGGCGGTGCAGATCGGGCTCTCGGTGCCGTTGGCGACGCTGGCGGCACTGCAGTGGGTGACCTGGTTGGCGCTGGGCAATAACGTCGTCCGGGCCCTGCATCTGCTGCCGTGGACCGTCGCGGTGAACTGGTGGCTGATCGGGGTGGCGTTCGTCGTGTTCGTCACGCCGGTGGGCCGGATGGCCGTCGCGGTGTTGTTCGCGCGCTTGCTGTTGTCGAATCTGCAGCCGGGCACATACCGCCGCGGCGGGTCGGTGCATCTGCGGGTCTGGTTCGCCGAACGACTCGCCGAGGCCAGCGGCGCAGAGAACTTGGCCGGCGCGCCTTGGTTGGTCTACTACGCTCGCGCACTCGGCGCGCAGATCGGCAAGGGCGTCGATTTGCACTCGATGCCTCCGGTCACCGGGATGCTCACGGTCGGGCACCGCAGCGCCATCGAACCTGAGGTCGACCTGTGCGGGCACTGGATCGACGGGGACGCGTTTCACGTCGGATCGGTCACCATCGGCAACGACGCGACGATCGGCGCCCGCTCCACGCTGCTGCCCGGCGCGATCGTGGGCAAGAACGCCGACATTGCACCGGGCTCGGGTGTCCTCGGGAAAGTCAAAAGCCGCCAATATTGGAAGGGCTCGCCCGCGGTCAAGTCTGGTCGGGTGAACCACCCGTGGCCCGACGAACGGCCGGCGCGCAGAACCCTCTGGGTGGCGGTATACGGCCTGACGTCGATGTTGCTGGCCGGCGTGCCGTTGCTTGCCTTGGCCTGCGGGCTGGCGTTGATCGTCTTCGGTGTGCGTCACACTGACCGGTTGCGCCAGGCCATAGTGCCCGCGCTGCTGTGGACACCGGCCGCGACAGCGGCGGCTCTGGCGGTATATGCACTGCTGACGGTCGTTGCGGTGCAGGCACTTTCGATCGGGCTGCGGGAGGGCTATCACCCGGTGCGGAGTCGCATCGGTTGGCAGCTGTGGGCGACCGAACGGCTGATGGACGGTGCACGCAACTATCTGTTCCCTGTGTACGCCAGCTTGCTGACACCCGCTTGGCTGCGACTGCTCGGCGCCAAGGTCGGCCGCGGCACCGAGATCTCCACGGTGTTGCTGACACCCAAGTTCACCGTGATCGAGGATGGCGCGTTTCTGGCCGACGACACGATGGTCGCGTCTTACGAGCTCGGCGGTGGCTGGATCTATGCGGCTAAGACAACCGTCGGCAGGCGCGCGTTTCTCGGCAACTCGGGCATCACGCAGCCGGGTCGCCGTGTGCCCGACGACGGACTGGTCGCGGTGCTGTCGGCGGCGCCGGCGAAGGCCAAGCGCGGTTCGTCGTGGCTGGGCAGCCCGCCGATGCGGCTGCGCAGGCGTCCAGCCGAAGCGGACGCGGCCCGCACATACGACCCGCCGTTGCGGTTGAAGGCGATGCGGACGGCCGTGGAGGTGTGTCGGCTGCTGCCGGTGATGGTAACGGTCGCGATCGGGTTGGCGGTGCTGGGCGCACTGCAGGCGCTGGCACGGATCTCCGGCATCTGGTACGCGGCGCTGGGCGGCGGGCTGGTGCTGCTGGCCGCCGGCGCGCTGGCCGGCGGCGTCACGGTCGTCGCGAAATGGCTTCTGGTCGGCCGGATCAGGGCCGGCGAGTTCCCACTGTGGTCATCTTTCGTGTGGCGCAACGAGGTCGCCGATACGTTTGTGGAAGTCGTCGCGGCGCCGTGGTTCGCCCGCGCGGCCAGCGGGACCCCGGTGATGAACATGTGGCTGCGCGCACTGGGCGCCCACGTCGGCCGCGGCACATGGTGTGAAACCTATTGGCTGCCTGAGGCGGATCTCGTCACACTCGGCAAAGGCAGCACGGTCAACCGTGGCTGCGTGGTCCAGACTCATCTGTTCCACGACCGGATCATGCGGATGGACACCGTCGTGCTGGAACCGGGCGCGACGCTGGGCCCGCATGGCGTCGCGCTGCCGGCGGCGCGGCTCGGCGCGGGCGTCACTGTCGGCCCCGCATCGCTGGTGGTGCGCGGCGATGAAGTGCCGGCCTCGACACGCTGGCAAGGCAATCCGATCAGGCCGTGGAATCCCGGCCGCAGGAAGACCGGGAAGAATCCGTCCGGGCGCGGCGCCGAGGACACCGCGGCGTGAAATCTTCTGGCAAGAAAGCGGTTTCGAATAGAGCTTCGACGTCCGCTGAACCGGCGGTGATCGACCCGTACCTACCCAGAAACGGCAACTCCGGCTACCGGGTGTCGCGCTACGAATTGGATCTGGAGTACAAGGTCGCGATCAACCGGCTGTCGGGATCGGTGACGATCACCGCGGTAACTCTTACCGAGTTGCAGGAGCTCACGCTCGATCTGTCCGACGCGATGTCGGTGTCGAAGGTGTCGGTGAACGGCAAGCGCCCTGCGCATTTCGCCTGCCACGACCGCAAGTTGCGCATCCGGTTACAGTCGAAATACCCAACCGGAGCAGCATTGTCGATCGTCGTGCGCTATCGCGGTTCGCCGCGACCAATCCGGTCATTATGGGGTGACGTCGGTTTCGAGGAATTGACCCACGGCGCACTCGTCGCCGGGCAACCCAACGGCGCCGCGTCGTGGTTCCCCTGCGACGATCACCCCAGCGCCAAGGCCGCCTTTCGCATCCAGGTCAGCACCGAAAACGCCTACCGGCTGGTCGCCAACGGCAAACTGGTGTCGCGGCGGGTGCATGCCGCGCAGACGGTTTGGACCTACGAACTACCCGAACCCACCTCGACCTACCTGATCACCCTGCAGATCGGGCTCTATGAGATGACGCGGCTGGCGAAAACGCCGGTGCTGATGCAGGCCGCGCTGCCCCAGCGGTTGCGACGCAACTTCGACCACGATTTTGCTCGCCAACGCGAGATGATCGAGCTGTTCGTCGAGTTGTTCGGTCAATATCCTCTGGCGAACGGATACACGGTGGTCGTCACCGATGATGCGCTGGAGATTCCGCTTGAGGCTCAAGGAATTTCGATCTTCGGCGCCAACCACTGTGACGGATCCGGGGCCAGCGAACGGCTGATCGCCCATGAGCTGGCGCATCAGTGGTTCGGGAACTCCGTGACCGCACGACGCTGGCGTGACATCTGGCTGCATGAGGGATTCGCGAGCTACGCGGAGTGGTTATGGTCGGAGAAAAGTGGCGGCCCCAGCGCCGACGAACTTGCCCGCTACTATCACGACAGGCTGCGCGAGTCGCCCCAAGATCTGCTACTCGCCGATCCAGGACCGCGTGACATGTTCGACGATCGCGTGTACAAGCGCGGCGCGTTAACCCTGCACACGCTGCGCGGACAGCTGGGCGACGAGAAATTCTTTGCGCTGCTGAGAGATTGGACAACCCGAAACCGCCACGGCACCGTCATCACCGAGGACTTCATCGGCTTAGCCGCGGGCTATTGCGACACGTCGCTGCAGGGTTTGTGGGATGCCTGGCTGTACTCGACGGAAGTGCCTTGACGCTCCATGCTCGACGAGCGAGTAGGCGCTGCTTGAACTGGCTGAATTCATCGTCGGTCAGAACTTTGGAGTCGTGCCGTTCGGCGAGCTTCTGATAGGAGGCCCCAACGCTAGCGGGCGGGTAAGCCCGCCACTGAGCCCGTGAAGAATTCAACGGCTCAAAGTGTTCGGTCAGCTACTCGCCGACCGGCTGAGGGAATGCGTCAGCCGTTGAATGCCGGAGCCGCAGCCGCAGCCGCCGGCGCGGCCACCGACACCTGACGGCGCGCCCTGCGCGAGCGGGAAACCCACACCGCCACCAACGCACCCAACACGCCGACGATGCCGCCGATCATGGTCGTCCACTCTCCGTGCGCCAACATCAGGAAGCCAAAGCTCGCACCAACCGCCAGCAACGCGTACCGCACCGGGGTCCACTGGGCCGGGCCCGCCAGCCGGAGCGAGGCCAGCAGGCCCAGCGCCAATGCGATGGAGTGCCCGACATCGGTGAAATCGTCGCTCAACACTGCGGCGGTAATCCCCACCGGGAGCCACCAACCCAGCCAGGCCGGCCGCCACCGACGAGGGATGGCTGCGGTCAGCGCACCCAGCACGGCCACGGCGCCATAGCTCACGCCCACGTCGCTGGCACGTGAGATCGACAGCGGTAACCAGCCGAATTCGATCGCCGCGGTCAGCCCGACGGCGACCAGCAGCGTGGTACCGATGTGGCCGGTAACGAATACCAGGGCCAACCGTCCACTGCGCCAGATCACCTCGGCGAGGGCGAGCAGGCAAACCAAGCAGGGTAGCCAGAACCAGATCGGCCCGGCATCGGTGACGAAGGCGCTACCGAACAGGGTCGCCAGGTGACCGTGCGCCAGGTTGTGCAGGTTGGTGCTGACCAGCGCAATGACATGCTGTCGTACCCGCGGACCGAGGTCCACGAGCACCAGGCTGACCGTCGCCAAAACGAGCGCGTAGCCCAGCGTGATCCGGACGCGCCCAAGTCGCGACAACATTCCTAAAAACATCGACATCTACTATGCCTGGAGATCTTCGTCATCTGCACTAACCAACGCTGACAAGTCACTGGCAATTTCCGAGTTGACCTTGAGCCGGTAAATCGCCAAGTCGGCGGGTAGTCCGTGGGTTTTACCTGCGAATACCGGTCGATGTACCCGTCTGGCAGTAACCCCCAACGCGTCCAAATCCGCCTGCGAAAGCTCGTCCAGTGTGGTGCCCGACACCATCACGCCTCCCCTGGTGGCGCGCTCCATGACCCGGGCCGCGACGTTGACGTCGACCCCGAGCCAATCGGCGGCCAGGCGCTGCGGACGCCCGGTGTGGATACCTACCCGCATCCGCGGTTTGTAGCCGTCGACGTCGACCGACCGCAATGCCTTCTTGGCTTCGAGCACGGCACCCACGGCGACGAGCGGGTCGGCGAACACCGCCATGATGCCGTCGCCCATCCGCTTGACGATGTGACCGCCGGCATCCAGCAGCGGCGGCTCAACCGCGCGCGCCACCCGCCGCAGCAGCTTGAGGGTCGCGTCGTCGCCGGCTTGCAACGACCACGTCGAGAAACCCACCAGATCGGTGAAAACCAGCGTGACCTCTGCATTTGCCGGCCGTCGGGAAACCGCCTCGGTCAACGCCTGCCACACCTGCAGTGCGCCGAGGCTGACCTCCCGGGACGCGCCGCCGCGCTTACCCAGTAGCCGGCCCGCGGCCCGCGCGGCGGCACGCGGCCCGCCGTCGCCTGCCGTCGACAGCGGATCGCCGAATTCCGGATCGCCGGGCAACACGCGTCGCGCTCGACGGATCAAGTCAATAACGCCGGGGTTCTGGTTCCTGCTACGCAGCCACTCCGCTGCCCCGTGTAGTGAGGCGGAGACTTGCTGTCGTGAACCAGGCGAATCCGGCGCGGTCGCCGTTTGCTCGGGCTCGCCGGACGCCGGGTAGGGCCCGAGTTCCACGCCGCCCAGAGTAGGTGGTCTCGGGACAGACCGGCAACGACCGCCGTCGTGGTGTACGCCACCATCACCGCCAAACCGCCTGATCACGCGCTTACGACGCATGGGTCGAGAGTCGATAACAGCGTGTCGCGGCGCGCCCCGAAATCGTAGACAACGTGCGTTGTCAACATTATCGTGAAATCCATCGCTCATCAGGACCAGGAGGGCGTGATGACTACGACCTTGATGCCATCGACGACGTCTGCTGCGCCCGGGACAGGGCAGCGGCGCGACGACAAACCGGTCCCGCTGGCTCCGCTGGGGCCGGACTCGCTTACCTGGAAGTATTTCGGTGATCTGCGAACCGGGATGATGGGCGTGTGGATCGGCGCGATCCAGAACATGTATCCGGAATTGGGCGCCGGTGTCGAGGAGCATTCGATCCTGTTGCGCGAGCCGCTGCAACGTGTCGCTCGCTCGGTGTATCCGATCATGGGCGTCGTCTATGACGGCAACCGGGCGGCTCAGACCGGCGAGCAGATCAAGCAGTACCACCACACCATCAAGGGGGTCGACGCGACCGGCCGCCGCTACCACGCGCTGAACCCGGAGACGTTCTACTGGGCGCACGCGACGTTCTTCATGCTCGTGATCAAGGTGGCCGAGTACTTCTGCGGCGGGTTGACCGAAGCCGAGAAGCGCCAGCTGTTCGATGAACATGTGCAGTGGTACCGGATGTACGGGATGAGCATGCGACCGGTGCCCACGACCTGGGAGGACTTCCAGGAGTACTGGCAACGGGTCTGCCGCGACGAGCTGGAGATCAATCAGGCCACCCTGGACATCTTCCAAATACGTATTCCCAAGCCGAAGTTCGTGCTGATGCCCACCCCGTTGTGGGACCAGCTGTTCAAACCACTTGTGGCGGGCCAGCGCTGGATCGCGGCCGGGCTGTTCGAGCCGTCCATCCGCGAGAAGGCCGGCATGCGGTGGACGCCGGGCGACGAAGTGGTGCTGCGGCTGTTCGGCAAAATGGTCGAGCTGGCGTTTCTGGCGGTACCGGACGAGATTCGGTTGCATCCGCGTGCGCTGGCCGCTTATCGGCGCTCAGCGGGCCGGGTTGCCGTCGATGCCCCGCTGGTGGAGGCACCGAGCTTCATGGCGCCGCCGCGGGACCGCCGCGGGCTGCCGATGCATTACTTCCCGCCGCGCAGACCGCTGCCCAGAAGCATCGTCGAGCGTGCCGGGTCGCTGGTGCACACCACGTTCTCGCTGGCCGGATTGCGCCCGGCGCGGGGTCGCGGCAAGGCCGCCTAGGTTCCCGATGACCGGAGAGCTGATTCGCGCCTCTAAGACCACCGCGGTGCGTTACGAAAGAGAACGTTCGGGCGAGCTGGCGCACATGGATGTCAAAAAGCTGGGTCGAATCCCTGACGGCGGCGGCTGGCGTGCCCTCGGCAGGGACAAGATTGCCCGATCTCCCAAGGCGGGCAGGGGATTTGACTACGTGCACTCACTCGTCGACGACCACTCCCGATTGGCCTACTCCGAGATCCTGGCTGATGAAAAAGGCCCCACCTGCGCGGCATTTCTACGTCGCGCCGCCGGGTATTTCCGCGACCACGGCATCAACCGCATCGAGCGAGTCATGACCGATAACGCCTGGGCCTACCGCTGGTCAATCCGCGAAGTCTGTGACGAGTTGGGTGCCCGGCAGGTGTTCATCAAACCGCACTGCCCGTGGCAGAACGGAAAGGTAGAGCGACTTAACCGCACCCTGCAAACCGAGTGGGCCTACCGCCAGGTCTTCACCAGTAACGCCGAGCGAGCCGCAGCCCTTGCACCCTGGATCGAGAACTACAACACTCAACGACGCCACAGCGCACTCGGCGGCCTCCCACCGATCAGCCGACTGCTACCAACCTGATGGCTCGGTACACCTAGGCAGTGGGGTGCGCCCGCTGCGCGCGTGCGCTCTGGTAGAGGCAAATCGCGGCCGCCGCAGCCACATTGAGGCTCTGCGCACTCCCGGACATCGGAATGGCCACCCGGTGGTCGGCTTGGCGAGCCAGCTCAGGTGACAGGCCGTGGGCCTCGGCCCCGAACAGCCACGCCGTCGGTCCGGCGAGTTCAACGTCGTCAAGGGACAACTCACCGTCCACCGTGGTGGCCAGTACCCGCAGCCCGGCAACCTGTAGCGCGGCGACAGCCGCGCCCACATCGGGTGCGACGACGACCGGTAACGAGAAGACGCTGCCAGCCGACGCGCGCAGGCATTTGCCGTTATAGGGGTCGACGCTGTGCCCGCCGAAGATCACCGCCGCGGCGCCCATCGCGTCGGCGGTGCGGATCAGTGTGCCCGCGTTGCCTGGCTCACCGATTTCCACCCCTACCGCGACAAGCCGGGGCCTATCGGCCAGCACATGGTCCAGGCCGAGCCCCGGCAACTCGCACACCGCCACCAGTCCAGCGGGAGTCACGGTGTCCGACAGGGCTTTTGCGGCACGCTCAGTCACCAGGTTGACTGCAGCATCTTGCCGGGCCAGCAGAGCGGCGTAGCGCTGCGCAGCCGCCTCGGTGACGAAAACCTCGCGGATCAGTCCGCGCCCGGAAGCGGCCTCGATCAGGTTTGCGCCTTCCACCAGGAAGCGCTGCGCCCGGCGCCGGGTGATCTGCCGGTGCAGTTTGACCGCAGCGACCACCCGGGCCGATCGTTCGGTGAGCACCGGGTGCGATTGAGATCCGATTGTCCGGCTCCTCCTCGGGCCGTCCCGGCCCGCATCGTCGCCTGACCAGAACCGCCGGAAAGGGTTAGGCAGCCTCTCCGGACGGCGCGTTGACGTCCTCGGGAAGCGCGGCCCGGGCGACACCCACGAGCGCGGTGAACGCCGCCGGATCGCTGACCGCGATTTCGGCGAGGTTCTTGCGGTCGACCTCCACACCGGCGGCCTTCAAACCCTGGATAAGCCGGTTGTAGGTGATGTCGTTGGCGCGGGCCGCCGCGTTGATGCGCGAGATCCACAGCTTTCGGAACTCACCCTTGCGCGCACGACGGTCGCGGTAGGCGTAGTTCAGTGAATGCAGTTGCTGCTCTTTGGCTTTGCGGTAGAGGCGGGACCGCTGGCCGCGATAGCCTTTGGAGGCCTTCAGGATGGTGCGCCGCTTCTTCTGGGCGTTGACTGCCCGCTTTACGCGTGCCATGGGTGTTCCTATCGTCGTCTGGACGTAATGGGTGTTACGTCGCCGTCTTCGTTACGGGAGTGGGTCAGCCGTTCAGCAGCTTGTTGACCCGCTTGGTGTCGTTGGCGGAAACGGCGGTACGCCCTTCCAGGCGTCGCGTTCGGGTGCTCGACTTATGCTCGAGCAGGTGCCGGCGATTGGCCTTCTGGCGCACGATCTTCCCGGTGCCGGTACGCCGGAATCGTTTCGACGCGCCACTGTGGGTCTTGGTCTTAGGCATATGTCCTCAGTTCTGCTGTGTTAGTTCGGCGATGGTTCGGTGTCGCTGTCGGGTGCGGGCTGGGGCGTGGCGCCACTGGCCTGTTCGGCTGCACGCGCACGAGTTTTCGCGCCGCGGTGCGGTGCCAACACCATCGTCATGTTGCGTCCGTCCTGCTTGGCCGACGTCTCGACGAACCCGTAGTCCGCGACGTCGGTACCCAGGCGCTGCAGCAACCGGTAGCCCAGCTCGGGCCGCGACTGCTCACGTCCGCGGAACATGATGGTCACCTTGACTTTCGATCCGGCCTCCAAGAACCGGATCACGTGACCCTTCTTGGTCTCGTAGTCGTGATCGTCGATCTTGGGTCGTAACTTCTGTTCTTTGACGACGGTCTGCTGCTGGTTCTTGCGAGACTCGCGCGCCTTTTGCGCCGCCTCATATTTGAACTTGCCGTAGTCCATGATCTTGCAGACCGGCGGCCTGGCGTTTGGCGCAACCTCGACAAGGTCGAGATCGGCGTCCGCGGCGACGCGGAGAGCATCTTCGATACGCACGATGCCTACCTGCTCCCCTCCTGGGCCGATCAAACGGACTTCAGGTACGCGGATGCGTTCGTTGACGCGGGTCTCAGTGCTGATGGGGCCTCCCTGGGTCGTATTCCTCGTTGCGAGCGAAGCCGGGTCTGCCCGGAGTCAGCGGTCGGAATACCACGCCATCAGCAAAAAAGCCCTGCTTAAGCAGGGCCCGGTGCCGACCGGTCACGGCCGAAGCCGCCTGCCTAACGGGCAGAATCGGCACAGCGGGTGTGCCAATGACCGGACCGCTGAGCCTTGACTGTGATCTCTTGAGATCTTTCGTGGCCAACGGTGGGAGTGGGACTCCACTTGCTGTCTCTGGCCTGGCCGGAGACGGTCGCGCCGGTAAGTCTAGCAGTCATGACGTGTCGGTCGGCGATCGAGCGCCGCCGAGCTGCCGACACGTGCAATTCCGTGCCTCGCGGACATAGGCATTCCATAGCTTGACCGAATATCCTCGCGGTCTGTGACCCTCACCGCGTCTCGCCCGCGGAACCGCGCGACTTCCCGGCTCCGCTGGGTGCCTGTGGCCGCCGGCTGGACCGTCGGCGTGATCGCCACGCTGTCGCTGATCGCCAGCGTGTCGCCGGTAATCCGGTGGGTCATCAAGGTGCCACGCGAATTCATCAACGACTATCTGTTCAACTTTCCCGACACCAGTTTCGCGTGGTCGTTCGTGCTGGCCCTATTGGCTGGCGCGCTCACTGCGCGCAAGCGCATCGCGTGGTGGCTGCTGGTACTGAACCTGGTGCTGGCCGCCGGGTTGAACATCAACGGCCTGACCGCGGATCACATCACCCCACTCAACAGAATGGGCGAGACCCTCGGGCTCGGTTTCCACCTCGCGGCGCTGGTGGTGCTGGTTTTGGCCTACCGAGAATTTTGGGCCAAGGTCCGCTCAGGTGCTTTGTTCAAGGCGGCCGCAGTGCTGGTCACCGGCTGGGCGATCGGGATCGCGCTGTCGTGGGGATTGGTCGAGGCGTTTCCCCGCACGCTGGCAGAGGACGACCGGCTGTTCTATGTGGTGAACCGGGTCGTCGGCTTCGCCGTCGTCGACCCGGGCTCGTTCGAGGGCAGGGCGCACGTCTTCCTCAACGCACTGATGGGACTGTTCAGCGCGATGGCGCTGATCGCCGCGGCAATCGTGCTGTTCCAATCACAGCGCGCCGAAAACGCGCTCACCGGCGAGGACGAATCCGCCATCCGCGGGCTGCTCGAGCTGTACGGCAAGAACGACTCCCTGGGCTACTTCGCCACTCGCCGAGACAAGTCGGTGATTTTCGCGCCGAGCGGCCGCGCCGCGATCACTTATCGCGTCGAGGTCGGAGTCTGTCTGGCCAGTGGAGACCCGATCGGCGATCCGCGGGCATGGCCGCAGGCCATCGACGCGTGGTTGGCGCTGTGCCAGACCTACGGCTGGGCGCCCGGGAATATGGGCGCCAGTTCGGCAGGGGCCAAAGCGTTTCGCGAGGCCGGCCTGAATGCGCTGGAACTGGGCGACGAGGCCATTCTGCACACGGCCGATTTCGGGCTCTCCGGCCGAGAGATGCGTGGGGTGCGCCAAGCCGTGACCCGGGCACGTCGCGCCGGGCTGGCGGTACGTATCCGCCGACACCACGACATCGCGGCTGCCGAGATGTCACGGGTGCTCGCACGTGCGGATGCATGGCGGGACACCGAAAGCGAGCGGGGTTTTTCGATGGCGCTGGGTCGGCTCGGTGACCCAGCCGACGGCGACTGCCTGCTGGTCGAGGCCCTCACACCCGACGACACCGTGGTCGCGATGCTTTCGCTGGTGCCCTGGGGCCGCAACGGCGTTTCGCTGGACCTCATGCGTCGCGCGCCGGACTCCCCGAACGGGACCATCGAGCTGATGGTCAGCGAGCTCGCTTTGCACGCTGAGCGCATCGGCATCAGCCGTATTTCGCTGAACTTCGCGATGTTCCGGTCGGCGTTCGAACAGGGTGCCCAACTGGGTGCCGGCCCGGTGGCGCGACTGTGGCGTGGATTCTTGGTGTTCTTTTCACGGTGGTGGCAGCTGGAGACGCTGTACCGCTCGAACATGAAGTATCAACCCGACTGGGTGCCGCGCTACGCCTGCTATGAGGACGCTCGGCTGATTCCCCGGGTGGGCGTCGCCTCGGTGATCGCGGAGGGCTTCCTCGTGCTGCCGTTCACTCGGCGCAACGAACAGCACACCGGCCATCACTCGTCCGTGCCGCCGACGCTGCTGGCGACCGGGCTCTTACACCATGACGGCTCGGCACCGGACGTCTCCGCGTTGCAAAACACTGACCTCGGGGGCGGTGACGACGGCATCCGCCGGATGCCGGAGCAGATGCGCGTCCGGCTGTCAAAGCTGAAGCAGTTGCAGGACAGCGGCATTGACGCCTACCCGGTGGGTCAGGCGCCGAGCCACACCATCGCCCAGGCGTTGGGCAGCGACGACGACCAAACCACGGTCTCGGTGTCAGGACGCGTGCTGCGGATCCGCGACTTCGGTGGTGTGCTGTTCGCCCAGCTGCGCGACTGGTCGGCGGAAGTGCAGCTGCTGCTGGATAATTCGGTTCTCGAGCGCGGGCGCACCACGGATTTCACCAAGGCCATCGACCTCGGCGACTTGGTCGAAGTCACCGGGCAGATGGGACACAGCAAGACCGGGACCCGCTCGCTGATCGTGCGCAGCTGGCGACTGATCGGCAAGTGCCTGCGACCGCTGCCCAACAAGTGGAAAGGGCTGACCGATCCGGAAGCGCGGGTGCGCAGCCGCTATGTCGACCTGGCGGTCAACGCCGAGTCGCGGGAACTGATCGCGGCTCGCAGCAGCGTGCTGCGCGCAATCCGAGAAACGCTGAACGCCAAGGGCTTTCTGGAAGTCGAGACCCCGATCCTGCAACAAATCCACGGCGGCGCGACCGCCCGCCCGTTCAGCACCCACATCAACAGCTATGACCTCGACCTGTACCTGCGGATCGCGCCCGAGCTGTATCTGAAGCGGCTATGCGTCGGCGGGGTGGAGCGGGTGTTCGAGCTCGGCCGGGCTTTCCGTAACGAGGGGGTCGACTTCAGCCACAACCCGGAGTTCACCCTGCTGGAGGCCTATCAGGCGCACGCCGACTACACCGACTGGATCGACGGCTGCCGGGAGTTGATCCAGAACGCCGCCCAGGCCGCCAACGGCGCGCAGGTGGTGATGCGACCCCGCCCGGGCAGCACTGACGGCAGCTTCGATGCGGTCGACATCTCCGGCGTCATGGCCGGTGAAGACCGTGCACGACGCGGTATCCGAGGCGCTCGGTGAGCACATCGACGCCGACACCAGCCTGGCCAAGCTGCACAAGCTGTCCGACGCCGTGCACATCCCCTACCTGGCGCAGTGGGACGCCGGCGCGGTGGTGCTGGAGCTCTACGAGCATCTGGTCGAGGAGCGAACCGAGCAACCGACCTTCTACATCGACTTCCCGCTGTCGGTGTCGCCGCTGACCCGGCCACATCGCAGTAAGCCCGGCATCGCCGAGCGCTGGGACCTGGTGGCGTGGGGCGTCGAACTGGGCACGGCCTACAGCGAGCTCACCGACCCGGTGGAGCAGCGCCGCCGCCTGCAGGAGCAGTCCCTGCTGGCCGCCGGCGGTGATCCCGAAGCCATGGAGCTCGACGAGGACTTTCTGCAGGCGATGGAGTACGCGATGCCACCCACCGGAGGTCTGGGGATGGGCGTCGACCGCGTCGTCATGCTGATCACGGGCCGCAGCATCCGCGAGACGCTGCCGTTCCCGCTAGCGAAGCCGCGATGATCACCTGATCGATCGATCTCGTGCTCAAAGCGCGCAATTCGTACCACAATGGACACGTGACGGGTTCAACGACGAACCTCGCGTTTCCGGTGCTGGCAGACCACCACACCTCCTTGATGCACGGCTGGATCCCCGGCACGGTCCAGGCCGTCACCGTGACCGTGCTGCTGCTGGCGGTCGGGTGGCGGTCGCGCCGCTGGCGGCTGCTGTGGCTGCCGGCGGCGGCAGCTGTCGGAGCCGGGGTGGCCGACGTGGGCGCACTGGTACATCACCGCCGACGGCCTCGCCGACGACCCCGCGCCTCGCCTGCTGTGGTGGTGGATCGCCTTCAGCGGCGCCGCCATAGCGATCCTGGTGCTGGGCTGGCGCCGCGCAGCCTGGTGGCGGCGCGGCGCATCGCTGCTGGCCGTGCCGCTGTGCCTGCTCAGCACGGGACTGGTGCTCAACCTGTGGGTCGGCTACTTCCCCACCGTGCAGACCGCGTGGAATCAGCTCACCGCCGGTCCGCTGCCCGATCAGACCGACCTGGCCACCGTTAACGCAATGGCCGCCGCGAGCCTGCAGCCCCAACACGGCAGCCTGGTGCCGGTGACGATCCCCGACGACGCGTCGCACTTCAAGCATCGCGGTGAATTGGTGTACCTGCCGCCGGCATGGTTTGCCACCAGTCCGCCGCCGCAGCTGCCGACGGTGATGATGATCGGCGGTGAGTTCAACACGCCCGCCGATTGGGCGCGAGCCGGCAACGCGGTGAAGACAATCGACGATCTGGCGGCCGCGCACGACGGAAACGCTCCAGTGTTCGTCTTCGTGGACTCCGGCGGAGCGTTCAACAACGACACCGAGTGCGTCAACGGACGCCGCGGAAACGCGGCCGACCATCTGACCAAAGACGTTGTGCCGTACATGGTCTCGAGTTTCGGGGTCAGCCCCGACCCGTCGCATTGGGGCATCGTCGGCTGGTCCATGGGCGGGACCTGCGCGGTGGATCTCACGGTCATGCACCCGGAGCTGTTCAGCTCATTTGTCGACATCGCCGGCAATATGGGCCCGGACGTCGGAACCAAGGCGCAGACCATCGCTCGGCTGTTCGGCGGCAGCGCCGACGCGTGGGACGCGTTCGACCCGGCGACGGTGATCACCAGGCACGGTCGCTACGACGACGTCTCGGGCTGGTTCGACATTTCGTCGGACAACGCGCCGAAGCGCTATCGCAGTATCTTGGTGGCCGACGCCGACGCGATCGGATTGGGCGGTCAGGACAATATCCGCTACCCGGACGACCAGACCGCCGCCGCCGAGCAGCTGTGCAGACTGGGCCGCGCCAACGGCATCGACTGCGCGATCGTCGCCCAGCCGGGCAAACACGACTGGCCGTTCGCGAGCAGGGCTTTCGCCGCGGCGCTGCCCTGGCTGGCCGGGCGAGCTGGACACTCCCGGGGTGCCGTTGATCGCGCTGCCGTCCACCTCGCCTGCGCCGGTCGCTCCGCTCCGGCACCGACGCAGCCGAGCCGCGTCGGCGGGTAGCGTGGAACCATGCCCGATGAGCCGACGAATTCCGCTGCCGAGTCCGACGTCGACCCGGGCTACACCAGCTCCGGCGTTCCGACGTTCGAGTCGGTCCGCGACAAGATCGAGACGCGATACGAAACATCAATCGGCGCAGCCGAATTGGATGCCGAAAGCCCTGAGGGCCGCGACGTCGAGGAGCAGTACCAGGAGCGCCAGCGGGCGGCAGCCGAGCGGCTGGCCCAAATCCGCGAATCGATGCACGACGGCGAGTTAGGCGCTGACCTTTCGCCGCCGGTTCGAACGCCGCGGTGCGCGCGCCGATGCCGCTGTGCGGCTGAGTGTTTCGGCGAGGAACTTGCCGGTGTAGCTTTCCGGCACCGCCGCGATGTCCTCCGGCGTGCCCTCGGCGACGATGGTTCCGCCTTCGGCACCGCCCTCCGGCCCCATGTCGATGATCCAGTCCGACGTCTTGATCACGTCCAGGTTGTGCTCGATGACGATCACCGTGTTGCCCTTGTCGACAAGGCCGTTGATGACGTCCAGCAACTTGCGGATGTCGTCGAAATGCAAGCCGGTGGTGGGTTCGTCGAGGATGTACACGGTGCGTCCGGTGGAGCGCTTCTGCAACTCGGACGCCAGCTTGACCCGCTGCGCCTCACCGCCGGACAGCGTGGGCGCGGGCTGACCGAGCCGCACGTAGCCGAGGCCGACGTCGACCAGCGTCTGCAGGTAGCGGTGGATGCCGGTGATCGGCTGGAAGAACTCCGCGGCCTCCTCGATCGACATGTCCAAGCACCTCGGAGATGGTCTTGCCCTTGTAGTGCACCTCAAGGGTTTCCCGGTTGTAGCGGGCGCCGTGGCACACCTCGCACGGCACATACACGTCGGGCAGGAAGTTCATCTCGATCTTGATGGTGCCGTCGCCCGTGCACGCCTCGCAGCGGCCGCCTTTGACGTTGAACGAGAACCGGCCCGGTTGATAGCCGCGGACTTTGGCCTCGGTGGTCGCGGCGAACAGGGTGCGGATCTTGTCGAAGACCCCGGTGTAGGTGGCCGGGTTGGAGCGCGGCGTGCGGCCGATCGGCGACTGGTCGACGCGGACCAGCTTGTCCACATGGTCCAGCCCGGTGACGCGGACATGCCGGCCCGGGACCTGCCGGGCGCCGTTGAGCCTGTTCGCCAGCACCGCGGCCAGGATGTCGTTGACCAGCGTCGACTTGCCGGAGCCGGACACCCCGGTCACCGAGGTCAGCACACCGAGGGGAAACGCCACGTCGATCTGGCGCAGGTTGTGCTCGTGGGCGCCGACGACCGTGAGCCGACGTCGTTTGTCGACCGGACGCCGGATCGCCGGGGCGGCAATGCTTTCCTTGCCCGACAGGTAGGCGCCGGTGATCGAGTCCTTGTTGGTCAGCAGTTCGTTGTAGGTTCCGCTGTGCACGATGTGGCCACCGTGCTCGCCGGCCCCCGGGCCGATGTCGACGATCCAGTCGGCGTGCGCGATGGTGTCCTCGTCGTGCTCGACGACGATCAGCGTGTTACCCAAATCCCTTAAGCGGGTGAGGGTTTCGATGAGCCGGCGGTTGTCGCGCTGGTGCAGGCCGATCGACGGCTCGTCGAGCACATACAGCACGCCGACCAACCCGGAGCCGATCTGGGTGGCCAGCCGGATGCGCTGCGCCTCACCACCGGACAAGGTGGCCGCCGCACGGGACAGCGAAAGGTACTCCAAGCCCGACGTCGAGCAAAAAGCCCAGCCGCGACTGGATTTCCTTGAGCACCTGACCGGCGATCGCTTGTTCGCGGGCGCCCAGGGTGAGCGCGTTCAGGAAATCCGCGCAGTCCGAGATGGACAGCTCACACACCTCGGCGATCGACTTCGCGCCTCGCTCCCCCGCGGCCAAGCGTGACGGCCAGGATTTCCGGCTTGAGCCGCGTGCCCTCGCACACCGGGCACGGCACGTCCCGCATGAAGCCCTCGTAGCGCTCCTTCATCAGCTCGGATTCGGTCTGCTCCATCTTGCGCTGCAGAAACGCCAGCACACCTTCGAAGTCGGCGTAGTAGGACCGGGTCCGGCCGTAACGGTTGCGGTAGCGGACGTGCACCTGCTCGTCGCAGCCCTCCAGAATCGCCTTGCGCGCCTTGGCCGGCAGTTTGCGCCACGGCGTGTCGACGTCGAAGCCCATCGCCTCGCCGAGGCTGGCCATCATCCGGGTGAAGTAGTCCGCGGTGTGGCCCATCGACCACGGCGCCACCGCCCCCTCGGCCAGGGTGCGGTCGGGGTCGGGCACCACCAGGTCAGGGTCGACCTCCTTGCGGATCCCCAGGCCGACGCACTCCGGGCAGGCGCCGTACGGCGAGTTGAACGAGAACGACCGCGGCTCCAGGTCGTCGACGGCCAGCGAGTGACCGTTGGGGCAGGCGAGTTTTTCGGAGAACCGCTGCTCGCGGTTGTGGGCGTCGTGTTCATGGTCGACGAATTCCAGCACCACGATGCCGTCGGCGAGGTTCAGCGCGGTTTCCACCGAATCGGTGAGCCGCTGCTTGGCGGTGAGCTTGACCGTCAGTCGGTCCACCACCACCTCGATGTCGTGCTTCTCCTGTTTCTTGAGCTTGGGCGGATCGGTCAGCGAATGCACCACGCCGTCGACCCGGACGCGGCTGTATCCCTGGGCGTTCAGCTTCTCGAACAGGTCGGCGAACTCGCCCTTGCGAGTGCGCACCACCGGTGCGAGCACCTGGAATCGGGTGCCTTCGGGCATCGCCAACACCTGATCGACGATCTGCTGCGGCGTCTGGCGGGCGATCCGCGCACCGCAGACCGGGCAGTGTGGGGTGCCCGCGCGGGCATAGAGCAGCCGCAGATAGTCATAGACCTCGGTGATCGTCCCGACCGTCGACCGCGGGTTGCGGTTGGTCGACTTCTGGTCGATGGACACCGCCGGCGACAGCCCCTCGATGAAGTCGACGTCGGGTTTGTCCATCTGCCCGAGGAACTGGCGGGCGTAGGCCGACAGCGACTCCACGTAACGCCGCTGGCCCTCGGCGAATATGGTGTCGAACGCCAGCGATGACTTGCCTGAACCCGACAGCCCGGTGAAGACGATCAGCGCGTCGCGCGGCAGGTCGAGGTCGACGCTGCGCAGGTTGTGCTCGCGGGCGCCTTTGACGATCAGGCGGTCAGCCACGCTGCCCCTTCCGGTGAGACTCTCAAGCGCCTGCAGCAGTTATTGCGCACGGCGCTTCCATGCTATGTGCCCATACCGACACGCGATCGGCGAGCAGTACCGTTGCGCATATGACTGTCGTCGAGGACAACTACACCGGGCACGTCGAACCGGGCACGGCCGCAAAACGCATTCTGCCGGGCGTCTCGATCTTGAAAGTTTCGGTGGGCCCCATGGACAACAACGCCTACTTGGTCACGTGTTCCGCGACCGGGGAGACGCTGCTGATCGATGCGGCCAACGACGCCGACGTCCTGATCGACCTGGTGCGCAACCACGCCCCGAAGGTGTCCTTGATCGTCACCAGCCACCAGCATTTCGACCACTGGCAGGCGCTGGAAGCCGTCGCGCAGGCCACCGGCGCGCCGACCGCCGCCAACGAGATCGACGCCGACCCGCTGCCGGTCAAGCCGGACCGCCTGCTGGCGGGCGGCGACACCGTGCAGATCGGCGAGCTGACGTTCCACGTCATCCATCTGCGCGGGCATACGCCCGGATCGATCGCGCTGGCCCTCGACGGTCCCGCCACCGGCGGTGTCACCCAGCTGTTCACCGGCGACTGCCTGTTCCCCGGCGGTCTTGGGCGGACAACAAAACCTGCGGAGTTCGAGTCATTATTCAAGGACGTGAAGACGAGGGTGTTCGACCGTTTCGGCGACAAGACCGTTATCTACCCCGGCCACGGCGATGACACCACGCTCGGCGCTGAACGCCCTCAGTTGGATGAGTGGCACAAACGCGGTTGGTGATGTCGCGTGCCTGCGACCTGTGGTTACTCGTGACGATTGACCCGAACCTAGGCTCGTTGGTCGGCGAGTTCGTCGGTTGCGGCGTATCGCAGCAACGCGCCAACCCCGTCTGCGGGTGTGATCCGGTTATCGGCGCGGACCAATGAGGCGTCAACAGCGATTGCGGTGAACGGCAACGCCTCATCGGCCCTTGCCACACGTTGCACCGGTTCGCCGAGTTCGGACAGCACGTCGGCATCGAACGCGACCCTGGTAAGCGCTTTGCCGGTGACCACCGTGGCGTCGCCCAGCTCGCCGACGATCAGCGTGCCGACGTCGCCATCACGCAGCGCCGCGCATACGGCAGCGATCCCTTCGGCCGCCAACCCCGAGCCGCGCCCGATTTCGGCTTCAAACCGATCAGCGATCTCGGTCATCTCCATGCGGTGGCGCCGAGCGAACTCCGCGGTCGTCAGATGGCGGACCTCTTCGGAATCGATGCCGCTCCTGCGCGTGCCGGCATGTAATTGCGACACCCGCTGAGCCACGCGCTCCGGCAATTCGGCAACCACATCTGTGCGCGAACGAACCTCGCCGCACACAAATACCACCTCGGGATCCGTTTCGTCGACCAGTCGCGTGAGCTCCTCGGCGATCGCGCGGCTGTTCATGCGGATGGCTTCCTCGGTCGTGTGCTGCAAGTCGCCGTAGCCGTTCCAACCCGCAGTGACCGGCTTGTGCACCGGGTAACCAGCGCCTTCGACGGTGGTGGAACTGATGGTGCCCCCCTGGTGCAGCGTGACCTCGGCGCCGGTGTGATCAACCGCGGCAAACACGTAGGTCGGTCGCTGCATCTCGAGGTCGATCAGCGGCACGATGTACGGGTAATCCGATAGGCGAATTACCGTGGCCGGTGGTGGGCTGATGAGCTGCTCGTTAACCAGCACCTGATCGCTGGTCGCGATCACCGCGCGGCCGCGCCGACCCACGGCGGGTCGATGGTTCAGCACGGCTTCCTCGAGCGTCCTGGTGACTTTGGCGCCTGCGCCGTGGTCCTCGAGATGCTTACGGATTCCGCGCCATTTCGCTTCGAGTCGCTCGACGGCATCTGCGGTGTCGTGTGAGTCGTCGAAATATACCGAGACAAAAGGGCCTTCTGCTTTTACCAGCCGCCTGTAGCGTTCTGATCGCATACCATTCTTCTCCACTGTTGCGCCTGCTGTTCGCCAAGCGTATGAAGGTCGAACATCCCTTCGCGAGAGTCATTAGCCCCCCGATACGGGTCTTAAGTCCCGGTCAGGAGCGTTGTGCTTGATCGGCTGGCTGCGGAGTGGCCCTGGGGTAGCGGGGGTGGTCTCTCTGACCTAAACCACGATGCATTTGGGCAAGCCACCCCCCACCTGGCGATGCCGCTCTTCACACTGATGATTCGTAGAGAGCCGAGAGGCGGTCGGCGAACTTCTCGATGACTACCTTGCGGCGCAACTTCATGCTCGGTGTCAAGTCGCCGGCTTCGACGGAGAATTCGCGGTCGGCAATCGTGAATCTCTTGATCTGCTCCCAGCGATTCAATTCCTTGTTCAGCGCATCGATGTATTCGGCGATCAGTTCCTGGGTCTTCTCGTCGCGTGCTATCTCGGCGAAGGACTTCCCCGCCAGACCGTGCTTACCGGCCCATTCGGTGATCGCTTCATTGTCGAGGCTGACCAGTGCGACGCAGTACGGCTTAGCCTCCCCATAAACGAGAAGCTCGCTCACATATGGGCAGAGGCCCTTGAACCTCGCGTCGATCGCCGATGGCGCTACGTACTTGCCTTGCGATGTCTTGAACATGTCCTTCTTGCGGTCGGTGATCCGCAGAAAGCCGTCGGCGTCAATCTCCCCGATGTCGCCGGTGTGAAACCAACCGTCGGCGTCGAGCGCCTCGGCGGTTGCGTCCGGCAGCTCATGGTAGGAGGTCATCAAACCAGGCCCCCTGAGCAAGATTTCGCCGTCGTCGGCGATTTCGACGTCAGTGGCCGGGAACGGCCAGCCGACCGTTCCGAACCGGTAAGCGTTGGGGCGGTTGATGAATGACGCGGCGGCAGTCTCGGTTAGCCCGTAGCCCTCGAGCACGATGATGCCGACAGCGTCGAACCATTGTGCGACGTCACGGTCCAGGGCGGCGGCCGCGGAGACGAAGAACCGCAGTCGGCCACCGAATCGTTCCCGGATAGTGGAGAACACCATCCGGTCGGCCACCTTGTATGCCAGCGATGACGCCAACGAGGGCTTCTTGCCGGCTTGCCGGGTTTGGGACACCTTCACGCCGACCCCAATAGCCCAGTCGAACATTTTCTTGGTGAGCCTGCCCTGCTCGGCGACCATACCCTCGATGCGGGCATGCGCTTTCTCGAAAATGCGCGGTGCTGCACCCATGATGGTGGGACGTAGGGTCGCGAGGTTGTCGACGATCCTCTCGACGCGGCCGTCAATCGCGGTCGGGAAGCCGATCTGTAGCGGCAGTGCCAACATCACCTTGCCGAATGCGTGTGCCAGTGGCAGCCACAGGAAGTTCAGGTCATCGGGGCCGAGGATGTTGAGCGCGTCAATCGCCGCGGCGGTGTACGTCCACGCCCCGTGGGTCAGGCGCACGCCCTTCGGGCGCCCGGTGGTGCCGGAGGTGTAGATGAGGCTGGCGAGTTGTCCCGGACCGACGGCTGCGACACGCTCTGTGACGGCATCGGGAGAATCGGTGAGCAGTTGCTTCCCCAGTTGCTCGAGTTCACTAAGGGTGATCACCCAGTCGCCGTCGCCATTGCCGTCGATCATCACCACCTTGCTCACATCCGGCACTTCGGCGCGGCGCTCAAGCAGTTTGTCGAGCTGGGTCTGATCCTCCGCGACCACCACCCGGCTTCCGGAATTGGCGACGATGTAGGCGACGTCGCTGGCGTTCGTCGTCGGATACACGGTGGTAGTCGCGGCGCCGGCGCACATCACGGCGAAATCGACCAGCACCCACTCGTAGCGGGTCGACGATGCGAGTGCGACCCGATCCTCTGGGGCGATTCCCAGTGAAATCAACCCGCCGGCAATGTTGTAGACGCGTTCGCCGACCTGCTGCCAGGTCACGCTCTCCCAGCCGTCCTCGTGCGGATACCGAAAGGCCTCCGCGTGCGGCGTCGCAGCGACGCGGTCGAAGAACATCTGTGCCACCGATGGCGCGCGATTATCGATCTTGGTGAAGTCGGGCCTCTCCGGTGAGGCGAGTGGTGCTTTCATACTACTAATCCATTGGTGCTGAACCGAATAGCGGTGGACGGTGATCTGGTGGGGCTTTCGATCCTGCGAGTTCCTCCAGGTCGGGGATAGAGGCGAAAGTCATCCAGATGGTGGCAGTAGTTCTTTCCAGCGAAGCCGGGTATTCCGCGCAACGTCAGGTCGACCGGCCGCCTGTCTTCAGGTGTGGTTGGGTATTCAACTGGCAACAGCTACATCGACGGATAAGTACTCGCCTAAGGCATAGGTTGCCGGCCAATCACCGACACTCACCGCCCGTGCAAGGTCGTCAACCAACGGGCTGCGGGCGCCCACCTCCGCCAACCATGCGGACACTGTGGCCGTGATCTGGTGGGCGGGTACCCGGGCCGTGTGTCCGTCGTGTAGGCGATCGGTCAGCTGATAGATCGTGGTCGTCGGCCTGCGCTGTGGCCAATGATGTCGCCATATTGCTGAATTCATCGTCTCTCCCGCTTAGCTTTATCGGTCCATCCGACCACGGCAGCAGGCCGAGCCGTAGGGGCCAAGAGCACGACTACCCGAATGCTTTGGTCTCGCATTGGATCTGCCGAAGTCCCAGCACGACAGGGTCCTTTGTCGCTGCGCTTACCGACTTACGGCCCAGGCGATGGCCGCGCCGGTCGCATACCGTACATCAGGTGGTGGCGCGTTGTGGGATACCTGGCTTCGGCGGCACTGTGATACGGGAATTGGCGAGATGACCGCTTTATCAACCGATCCGTCGGCAGTTGGCGCCGGAGCGGCCCGAATCCGGTTCGCCGGGCTGCTAAGCAGGCTGGTGTGAGCGCCGTTAGCACCGAGGAATTGGCGGCGCTACAAGTGTTCGCCGATATCCCCGCTGAGGACCTTGCGGCATTGGCTGCCAACCTGCAGCCCCTGCATGCGCGCGCCGGCGAGGTCCTGATGCGGCAGGGCCAGCGAGCGGTGTCGTTTGCGATCATCGCGTCCGGTCGACTGGAGATCAGGCACGTCGGCCCGGATGGACAGATTGCGGTGACCGAGCTGTTGCCAGGGACGGTTGTCGGTGAAATCGCTTTGCTGCGAAACGCACCCAGAACGGCGACGGTGATCGCGAAAGATGACGTGTGCGGCTATCTCGGATACGACGTCGCTTTCGAGTGCATGCTGGCCATGCCGGCCGTCGCCGATCGGATGGTCCGTACCGCGCGACAGCGGTTGGCCCTATACATCGCCCCGATCCCGGTATCGGCCAAAGACGGTGCCGGGCTATTGCTGCGCCCAGTCCTGCCCGGGGATGCCGAGCGCTTCAAGGAAAGCGGCGCGTTCTCGCGGCAGACTCTTTACCGGCGGTACCAGGGTGGTGCTCCGAACGAGGCAAGGTCGGCCTACCTGTTCGAGGTCGATTACATTGATCACTTCGTCTGGATCGTCACCGACGGCGTGGACGGGCCGGTGGTCGCCGACGCACGCTTCATCCGGGATGAAGACGACGTCGCTTCGGCAGAGGTTGCGCTCACCGTGGCGGATGCCTACCAGGGCCGCGGAATCGGGACACTGCTCCTCGTCGCGCTGGCGGTCGCTGCACGCGTCGACGGCATCGAGCGGTTCCACGGTCGGGTGCTTTCCGACAACCCGCCCGTGCGTGCATTGGGCGATAAGGTCAACGCACGCTGGGAGCAGGAGGAACCCGGGGTGGTCACTACGACCGGGGAGATCCCGGCCCTCGGTGACCTGCCCCTCGATGACGACACGCGCCGGCAGATCCAGCATGTGGCCCGCCTGGTGATCCATGCATTCGACTGACGCGACCGAAAGGCACCCTGAAGTGACCAACGCCTCGGGCATTGGTGCCTTTGCGCCCTTACCGGATGGTGAGGTGCCCCGCAGCATGGACCTGTCCGGGCCATTATTCGAGGAGTTGGGCTATGAAGTCACTCATCGTCTGCGTTTCGAAATCGCACGGCAATACCCGCCGCGTAGCCGATCGGATGGCTGCGGTGCTTGATGCCGAGGTCGTCGAACCCGAGTCGGTCGATCCCGAAACGCTCGGCAAGTACGACCTCGTCGGTTTCGGGTCCGGCATTTATTTCATGACGGTGGATGCGAGGCTACGGAACTTAATACGTCGTCTACCAGCCGTTGACCAGGTCCGCGCATTTACCTTCTTCACCAGCGGCGCCCGGGAGATTCCGCTGATGGACTACCACAAGCCAGTCCGAAACCAGCTTGCTTCGAAGGGCTTTGAGGTACTCGATTCGTTCTCCTGCCGCGGGTTCGACACGGTTGGCCCGTTCGGGTTCATTGGCGGGATAAACAGGGGACGGCCGAACGATCACGACCTGGACCGGGCCGCGACATTCGCCGAACGTCTTCGCAACCGAGTCACGCGCTCCCAGGCTGCTTCATGAGCAATGGCAACCAAGAGTGCGCCCCTGGCGCTGGTGCATGGCCTGGTCGCCGAGGTTCACCCGCATGCCACGCCGCCCCCGGTGACGCCGCCTCGCGACCTGGTAGCGGCTGTCGCTCGCGGTCATCCCACCACGGGGCAGGACCGTGGCATGGTTTCACTTCCGGCCACCGTGCCGGGCGCAGCGACGGCGATGTTGCTGAAAGGCGGCGGCTCACCCACCGTGGAAGACGCGGAGAATGACGGCCGAAATAATGAGGCAAGGGAAGGGAGAAGCAATGGCCGCCGACCCACAGTGCGCCCGCTGCACACAGCCCATCAGACCGGGATGGCTCTATCTGATAGCGCATCGCCGCGGCCAAGCTGCGACGACCGAAGACGACGCAGTACTTATTCATGTGCCTGACGAATGCCCACGGTCTGGAGAGCACGTCCCGCGGAGCTAGCCGAATGAGGTGCCCCGATATTGCGCGTCTGCGGGCACTGAGCCGGTCGGCCGGTACCGCTGACGTACGAGGCTCATGGCATCGATGAGGCCCCCGGCGAGCTTGGCCGGGTCAACCGACGTTCGACCCGAGCACATCCGCATCGGCTCGGGTCATCGTTATGCCGCCTAAGACTCGCGGGCGACGATGACCACCGCCCGCGCCGCATGCGCGACGGCCGTGCTGACCGAACCCAGCAGCATGCCGGCGAATCCGCCGCGACCGTGACTGCCGACGACGACGAGTTGTGCGGACTCCGAGTGCTCAACAAGTTGACGAGCTGGCTGATCGCGCACCACCACACGTCGCACCGTGACATCGGGGTAGCGCTCCTGCGATCCGGCGAGCCACTCGGCCAGCGCCTCTTGTGCCTGCACTTCCATCGTCGCGAAATCCAGACCTGGCACTTCCGACATGCTGACGTCCGACCACGCATGCAGTGCCACCAAGTCCACACCCCGGCGGAAGGCCTCGTCAAAGGCGATCTCGGTTGCCAGTTTCGATGTGGGCGAACCGTCGATTCCCACCAGCACCGGTGCCTGCGCGGGCGGCGGCGAAGCCTCATCATGGACGACCACGACCGGGCAATGCGCATGGTTTATAAGGCCGGTGCTGACCGAGCCGAACAGGACCCGGCTAAACGCGCCTTCGCCCCGGCATCCCACGACCATCATGTCCGCAGTCTTGGACTCATTGACGAGCGTGGAGACGGCCGGGCCATGTACCACCACGCTGTACACGAACGGCGGGCCATGGTCGGCGGTGCTGTCGGCGACCGCCCTGCGCGCGTCTTCGAGAATTCGCCTCGCTTCGTCGTCCTGCCGCTGCAAATAGTCTTGAGGTACCTGAATCTCCGGCCACGGCGCAGCCGCCGACACGACCGGTGCAACGACATGCACGAGTGTTAGCGGAACCTGGCGCATCGCAGCATCGCGAGCCGCCCAGTTGACCGCCGCCATCGACGACGCCGACCGGTCGACGCCGACCAAAATGCCACGATGGGTTTCGGAGCCGGACATTTCGTTCCCCCGTTTGGTCGTGTTGGCAGCTTCACCCATGACCGTAGGACGACCTTCGCAGAAGATCAGGTGGCCATAGTCACTGATTTTTTGGTCTAACGGCCTTACGCCGTCGACGGCTCGCGATTGATTCGTTGTACTGCGCGACGCCGTCCTCGAGGACGAGCCGAGCATTCGGCCCGTCAGGATTCGACGCCTCGGTGCGAAACAGTGCATGTCCTGGTTGTGTGCGTCCGACGGAGGTGGGGCCCCGCCCTTTCTCCAAGCCTCGCCGCGTGGCGCGAGCGCGGCAGGTGAATAGCGGCAGGCCGGCCTCAGCCCACGATGGGAAACCGACGCTTGCCGGCCAAGCCCCAGAGGGCCTTCTGCATGACCGAGCGGACGTGCATGTCGACTTGCGCGATACTGGCGTAGCTGCCGAATTGGGCGGCAATGTCGACCGACGGAAGCACTTGCGTGACGATCTTCGTTGGCAGCGGCATGTTGACTGGCAGCAGAACGCTGAGCCCGAACGGGAAACCGAGCGTGATCGGCAGCATGTCGCTTCTGGTGAGCCTGCGGCCAAGGTTGGCGAGGCCCAGCGCGCGCGACAGCCACCTGCCGCGCGTCACATAGAGTTGGCTCTCCTGCGCCCCGATTGACACTGACGGGACGATCGGTACCCCGGCCTCCATTGCGGTGGCGACATAACCCGTTCGGCCGCCGAAGCCGATGACGTTCTCCGATACCGATGGCCGGTAGGCATCGTAATCACCGCCCGGGAAGACCAACACGACCCCGCCGGCCGCCAGGGCTGCAGCCGCGTTGTCGCGGGTCGCGCGGATCACCCCGGTGCGCTTGAGGAGTTCGCCGGCAGGGCCGGCGAACAACAGGTCGTGGCCAAGCGTGAAAAGCGGGCGCTGATAGCCGTAAGTGTCGTAATAGGCGACCGCGAACACCGACATGTCGGGCGTGACGACGCCACCCGAATGATTTGACACCACAAGGCATGCGCCTGCGGGGATGTTCTCCAATCCCGTCACCTCAGCGCGGAAATACCGCTTGACGAGGGGCCGGGTCAGCCCGACGATAAGTTCGGTCAGGCCGGCGTCCCACTTCTCGACGTCGGTGTGCGCGATTGCGTCGCTCATGCCTGTTCCTCGCGGCGTGCCAAACGGTGAGGGATCTGTCATACCGCACACGGCACAGCGTCGAACAGGGCCGAAAGCAGCAACGGTTGGTGACCTTGTTCCCTCGTTCGCCCCGAGCCTTGAGGACCAACGGCGGGGTTGGTCAATAGCGGTCGCGAAACGCGGTGCAGCACCTAAGCTTATCGCGATGAGGGTCGGGATCGACTTCGGCACAACCCACACGGTCGCGGCAGTCGTCGACCGGGGTAACTATCCCGTCGTGTCGTTCGACGGGGTCGACACCTGGCCGTCGATCATTGCCGCCAACGACGCCGGCGAACTGCGCTTCGGGCTCGACGCGGCCGCCGTCCGTCACGACCCGGGCTGGTCGGTGCTGCGGTCGTTCAAGCGTTTGCTCAGCGACGCCGGGCCCAGGACGACCGTGGATCTGGCGGGCCGCTGCTATCCGTTGGCCGACCTGTTCGCACGCTTTCTCGTCCAGTTCAAAAGCGACCTGCAGACTCACTCGAACGTCGAACTGGCGCCGGGTGAACGCGTCGAAGCCGCGATCAGCGTGCCCGCCAACGCCTCCAGCGCGCAACGCTTCCTGACCCTGGACGCGTTCAGCCAGGCCGGCTTCGAGGTGATCGCGCTGCTCAACGAGCCGTCCGCGGCGGGCTTCGAGTACGCCCACCGATATCGCTCGACGATCACCGCCAAGCGCGAGTACGTGTTGATTTACGACCTCGGCGGCGGGACGTTCGACGCGTCGTTGCTGAAGATGACGGGACGATTGAACGAAGTCGTCGTCAGTGAGGGCATCCAGCGACTCGGCGGCGACGACTTCGACGAGACCATCCTCAAGCTCGTTCGCAACGGCGCCCGGCTGGGCAAACTGGACGCCGGCACCCGCGATCTGCTGCTCGAGGAGTGCGCGGTCCGCAAGGAAGCCGTTGGCCCCAACACCCGCCGGTTCCTGGTGGATCTGTCAGCGATCGGCCAGCCGCCGTTTTCCTGCCCGATCGATGACGTCTACGCGGCTTGCGGGCCACTCGTCGACAAGACCGTCGCAGTTCTTTCCCGCGCGCTGCACGACCCCGACAGCAACGGCGTCAATGACATCGACTGGTCCGCGGTGGCAGGCGTCTATGTGGTGGGCGGGGCCGGCAGCTTCCCGCTCGTCGCCCGGATGCTGCGCACCGCATTCGACGACAAACGCGTCAAACGTTCGTTGCACCCGTTCGCGGCGACGGCGATCGGCCTGGCGGCCTTCCTCGACAAAGAAGCGGGATTCGCCCTTTCCGAACGTCTTTCGAGACACTTCGGAGTCTTCCGCGAAGCACTGGCCGGTGACGATGTCTGCTTCGACCCGATCGTGCCGAAGGGCGCGCAGCTGCCCACAGCCGGCCAGCCGCCGTTCGTCGTCACCCGGACCTATCGTGCGGCGCACAACATCGGACACTTCCGCTTCGTCGAGTGCAGTCGGCTGCGTGACGGCCGCCCCGATGGTGACGTGACGCCGTATGACCCGGTCTTTTTCCCGTTCGACCCGGATCTCGGCGAGGACGAGGATCTGCGGGGCCGGCCGGTGCGGCGAAGCGATGACGGCCCGGATGTCGAGGAACGCTACGTCGTCACCCCGGGTGGAGCGGTGGAGGTCACTCTCACGACGCAGCCGGCCCGGATGAGCCGAACGTTCCGTCTGGCGCGCCACGACCTCGCCACCGCGTGACGCGGGCGCCGCTCATTTGCGCCGCTCCTCAGCATCGCCCCGCTCTGCATCGTCGCCGACGCGGGTTACGGCGCGGCGTCGAGGTCGGGCGTCCAGGCCACTCCGTTGATATGGCTTCCGCCGTCGACGAACAGCGTGTTGCCGGTGAGGTAGCGGCAGCCCTCGCCGGCCAGGAACAGCGCAACCGGGGCGATATCGAGGTAAGGATCCCCGATCCGGCCCATCGGATTCATCGCGTCGGCGAAAGTTGCGATCTCCGGGTTGTCGCCCAGTGCACGCATGAACGCCGCGCTTTTGGCCGCCGGGCAGATGGCATTGACGGTCACCCCGAACGGCGCCCACTCCCGGGCGGCGGTCCGGGTCAAGGCGCGCAACGCCTCCTTGGCCGCGTTGTACTCCAGGGTGCCCATGTGTGCGTTGACCCCGTTGAGGCTGCAGACGTTGATCACCCGTCCCCAGCCGCGTGCCCGCATATGCGGAAAGGCGGCCCGCATGGCCCAGAACGGCCCGTAGTAAGCGACCGCGATGCCATCGCTGAGCTGCTGATCGGTCTTGTTCTCCACCCGGCCGATCGAACCGCCGCCCCAGGCGTTGTTGACCACGACGTCGATCGAGCCATACGTCGAAACCGCTTGCGCAACAGCAGCTTCAACTTGTTCGCGTACCGCGACGTCGACGTGGGCGAACAATCCGCCGATGGCCTCGGCCACCTCGCGGCCGGTGCGCTCATCGCGTTCGGCCACCACGACCTTGGCGCCCTCCTCGGCGAATCGCCGCGCAATGGCTTCGCCGATACCGGCGCCGGCGCCGGTGATCAACGCCACCTTGCCGTCCAAGTCACCGCTCATCTGCGCCCGCTCCTCAGCAGCTCCCGCGCCGCCGCCGAGCCGTCCAGTGCGCGGGTGGTGCGTTTGACGATCTGCCATCCAGCCGTCGTCCGCCGCAGCGTGATGTGGTTGGCGGCGGCCCGCCACACCTGGTAGCCGCTGCCGTCCTCGTTGTGCCGAACCACGATCGACTCGCAGACCGCCACGGCCTTATCGCCGTGGACATCGACGCGCACCGGGCCCAGGAAATGCGCGGAGCCGCCGCTGATCAGCCCTTGGTGGGCCGGTGATCGCACCATCTCGGCGACATCGGCCCGGCTACGCATGTGCCAGCCGTCGACGTCATACTCGCCGTCTTCGGCCCACAATCCGGCGACCGCATCGGCGTCACCGGCGTCCACCAGCGGTCCATAGGACGCCATCAAACGAGCGATGGCCAGCTCGTCTTCAGCCCGGCGCAGCCGTTGTTCCAGCAGGGCGAGTCGCTCCTCTACCGTCATCCCGCTTCCTCTCCGCTTGCAGCAACCTCTGCATTGTGCGATGAGCGGCGAGAACGGCCCCGGCGCGATCGGAATCGTTGCGCATGGCCACGATCTCATCGTTGCCGCTGACGACGTGCACGGGCCCGCGGCCCAACCATTCCAGCCCCTCACGAGCCACCTCGGCGGGCTCGGCGACGACGATCCCGGGCGCGTCGAAGTTCAAGCCGACCCGTTCCATCGCCGGTGTCCGGGTGACGCCAAGGATCAGCTCCAACACATCGACGCCGTGGTCGCGCAGCTCCAGCCACAGGCCCTCGGCAAAGATCCTGGTGAACGCCTTGACACCGCCGTAGACGGTTTGCCGGACCGATCCCAGGTAGCCGGCGAGCGAGCCGAGCAACACGATGCCGCCGCGGCGTCTGGACCGCATCGCTTGTCCGTAGTGGTGCACCAATGCCAGCGGTGTCGAGATGTTGAGATCGATGACCTGCTGGAACCCGGCCAGATCGCCGTCGAGAAACTCGTGGCTATGCGTATTCGCACCCGCCACCAGGATCAACAGGCCGACTTCGAGTCCATCGGTCGACGCCGCGATGCCAACGCAAGCGGTAGGGGCGCTCAGGTCGGCCGACACCGTGCGCACCTCGCCACCGTGTCGGCGGCAGCGGTCGGCGGTCTGCTCCAGCCGGTCGGAGTTGCGGGCGACCAGCACCAGGTTCAGACCCGCTTGCGCGAGCAGCTGCGCGAATTCGGCACCGACACCTTCTGAACCGCCCGCGATCAGCGCCCACGGCCCGTATTTAGCGGTATCGATCACCGAGTTGACGAGTGCTTATTGGGTGGTGTGCACGATCAATACGTCGACCTTGGCCCGGCGCGAGACGTTGGCGGGCACCGATCCCAGTAGCCGACCCGCGATCGTGCTCAGGCCGACGTTGCCGACGACGAGCAGATCAGCGCCGACGTCCTCGGCGAGTCCGACCAGCGCGTCGACCGGGGCGCCGACCACCGAGCGTTCTTCGACGTTCTTGGCACCGGCCGCATGAGCCCGATCCTTGGCCTCACGCAGGATGGCGTAGATCGGGGCGCTGCCCGACACCTTGTAGCTCTCGTCCTTCAGGGCGTCAGCGGCCCGCGGATCCTCATGTTGGGGCAAATACGCCGTGGCGACGATCAGCTTCGCGTCCGCCCCGGCGATGGAGCCTGCCCGTTCTACCGCGCGCAGCGACGAGTCCGACCCGTCGGTTCCTACCACCACGGTCTGATAGGCGCTCATTTACCCTCCCAGTTGTCGGTTGCTACGCCAACCCAAGACAGTATCGCTTTGCTTGATCCAGATGGCCCGATTGAGACACGCCGACGCAGTGGCGGTCCCACCCCGTACCAAGCGGCCCCGGTGCGTTCCGGGACCGCAATCCCACCGGCATTGTCCCCGACCAATATTAAATACGCTTTGAATCTATTGGAGCGCAGGATATTTGACTGAACCAGCCAGTAATGGGTTAGCTCGCCGACGTCGATACCGGTGGGCCGAAAAGATGATGACCAAACCATATGGGTAATCAGATTCACCAGACAGCATTTACAGTGACACACATCATGATCACCCCGATAGTCGACGAGCCCAAGACGGCTGTCGCCGCGAGCGACTCGCGTCCGCGGGCGCGCGGCAGGCTGCTCGACCCGCTTGCGGTCGCGTTGCTGGCCGCCGTCGTCAGCAGCATCGCCGCGAGCCGGCCGTCGCTCTGGTTCGACGAGAGCGCGACCATTTCCGCCTCGGCGAGCCGCTCGGTGCCGGAGCTATGGCGGTTGCTGAGCCACATCGACGCCGTGCACGGCTTGTACTACCTGCTCATGCACGGCTGGTTCGCTGTCTTCCCGCCGACCGAATTCTGGTCGCGGGTACCCAGCTGTCTCGCGCTTGGTGCCGCGGCCGCCGGCGTGGTCGTCTTCGTCAAGCAGTTCTCATCGCGCACCATCGCGGTCTGCGCGGGCATCGTTTTCGCGATCCTGCCGCGTGTGACGTGGGCCGGTGTCGAAGCCCGCTCCTATGCCTTAACGGCGCTCGCCGCCATCTGGCTGACCGTGCTGCTGGTTAACTCGATACGGCGAAACAGGTGGTGGCTATGGCTGCTCTACGCAGTGGCGCTACTGCTGTCGATACAGCTCAACGTCTACCTGGTGTTGCTGGTGCCGTCCTACGCCGTGATCGTGCCGGTGATCGGGGGCCGCAAACCCGTCGTGATCCGTTGGGCCGCCGCCTCGGCGACGGTGGTGGCGATCATGGCGCCGTTCATGGTTTTCGCGCATGGCCAGAGATTTCAGGTCGCCTGGATCTCACAGGCTCGGTTGGCACAGCGTGATCGACGTTCTGCAGCACCAATTCTTCGATAACAGCGTCCCGTTCGCGATCCTGACGGCGGTCATTTTGTTGGCCGCGCTCGCATTTCGGTTGACCGGCCGATGGGAATGCGATGACGCTACCCGACGGCTGCTGACGGCTTGCGCGGCATGGATTGTCGTGCCCCCCACCGTCAGCCTGATCTACTCGGCGCTCACCGAGCCCTTCTACTACCCGCGATACATGTTTTTCACCGCGCCTGCGATGGCGGCGGTGATAGCCGTCTGCATTGTCGCAGTCGCCCGTCGACCGCGGTGGATCGCCATGGTCTTGGTGTTACTCGCCGTGGCGGGTTTCCCCAATTATCTGCTGTCGCAACGGCAGCGGTACGCCAAAGAAGGCTGGGACTACAGCGACGTCGCTGACGTCATCACAGCCCACGCGGCCCCCGGAGACTGCCTACTGGTGGACAACACGGTGAGCTGGCTACCCGGGCCTATCCGCGCTCTGCTGGCGGCTCGCCCGGCGGCGTTCCGGCCGCTGGTCGACATTGGCCGGGGTCAACGCGCATCCGAGCGCGGCACCCTCTGGGACGGCCATGTGGCGGTGTGGCTGGTGGTAGGTCGGCTGTACCAATGCACCACGCTGTGGACGATTTCCACGCATGACACCAGCTTGCCTGATCACCAGAGCGGAAAATCGCTGCCACCGGGAAGGTGCTGGCACGCGCACCGGCGTATTTGACGCCAAAACTCGTCGGGTTTCGCATCGTCGAGCGCTGGCAATTCCATCGCACCCAGGTGATCAAGTCGGTCCGCTGACCGCGTCGCGGCCGGCCCGCGGGTGGACTAGCTTCACGGACATGCAGGTCTGCCTAGCCGATCCTCTGTTCGGCGGAGCTGTGCAGAGCGGCCGCCACCTCGTTGAGCTGTTCGCCGCGTTCGGGCTGACCACCCTGATCGGCCTGGAACGCACCATTCAGGGCAAGGTCGCGGGACTGCGGACCCAGACGATCGTCGGCACGTCAGCGGCGTTGATCATGCTGATCAGTAAATTCGGCTTTGCCGATGTGCTGTCGCCGCAGACCGTTGAGCTCGACCCGTCCCGGGTTGCCGCCCAAATCGTCTCGGGAATCGGCTTTTTGGGCGCCGGGATTATTATCACCCGACGCGGTGCGGTGCACGGTCTCACCACGGCCGCTGCGGTGTGGGAGTCGGCCGCGATCGGCATGGCCGCGGGCGCAGGCCTGGTGCTGTTGGCCGCGGCCGTCGTGGCCCTGCACTTCGTCAGCGTCCTGGCGTTCAACGCGGTCGAGCGGCAACTCAATGCGCGGCTACGTGGCGCGGTCCGGGTGCACGTCATCTACGAAACCGGCCGCGGCGTCCTGCGCCAGCTGCTACACGTCTGCGGGCAGCGGAAGTGGCATCTGACCGAACTCGTCGCGGACCCGCATGACATCGAACGCGATCAAGTCGGGGTGACGATGACGTTGGCCGGGGCCCGGATCGCAAACGTTGCGCAGGTGCTGGGTGAAATCGACGGCGTCTCCGCGGTGCTTCCGGGCGAGGACGAGCCGGACTGAGGGTGCGGATCCTACGGTCAAAGCGATCGACCACTTGCCATATTCGCGAGAAACTTATCCTTTTATCAATTTTTGACTCGGGCGGAGTTAGGCTCGTGCCAGTTGCTGGGCCGCGGTGGGCTATGTCACCTCGACGAATGAATGAAAGGGCCACAACCATGAGTACTCGACGCGTCACCCTGACTCTCGGTGCAGCCGTCGGTGGCCTGCTGGCCGCGGCGTTGCTGCCGGTAGCCATCGCCGTCGCCGACGACGACGACTTCGTCCCCAATCCCAGCACCCTCAACCCAGTCTCCACGGAGGACTTTCTGCCCTTCTACGAGAAGGTAGTGGGGTCGGAATATTGGAGTGGCTTCGACACCACCACTGGCAAGGTCCTGCCCCCCGCAGACGATCTGTTCGGTAACGACACCAACACGACGATTGGGTCGTTCACCAACGACGACTTCCTCGTCCAATCCAGCAATCCAACCGGTATCGACGTTCCAGATGGAACGCAGATCGACTTTGCTAACTACGGTCTCGGCTTCGGAAACGAATTCATCGATATCCCGGTCGGGACGAGCGCGGGCATGTCGGATCTGTTCATCACCCCGTTCGGGGACTTCGCGCTGTTTGGGACCTACTTCTGAGGCCAACGGCGCGATAGGACGTCACCGCGCCAACCACGCCCAGCGCGGCGAACACCGCGAACAGCCAACGAGCAGCCACTACCACGCTGCCCGGCGCGCTGTTGACCACCACACCGGCCAGCCCGGCGCCGAAGGCTCCGGCGATGACCTCAATCATGTTGATTGCCGCCGCGGCCGCGGCACCTTCCTTCTCGTCGTCGACGGATTGCATCGACCAGGCCGATAGATGCGGCCAAGCCGCGCCGATGCCGATCCCGGTGATCGTCAGCCCCAGCGCCCACGCGACGACAAAGCCCATCGGCGCGTTGTCGACCTGGGTAGCCGCAGTCAGGACCAGACCTAACGCGATGACCAGCGACCCGGCCACGACCGCACGGTTGATGACTCGCTTGTTGCTCAGCGACGCGCTGAGGATCTCGCCCACGGCCCAGCCGACCGCCAGCGCAGCGCCCAGAAACCCGGCCATCACAGGAATAAGATGCGCCAACCGTTGCCCGAATAGCGGCACATACATGTCGACCATCGCCGACGCCATCAACACGCAAAGGGTCAGGTATATCCATTTCAATGGTCCGGCACCAAAGGCACTGAGAGGCAACACCTTTACCGCCGCCCGGCGATCGACGAGCACGAACCCCGCGACCAGGACCAGGCTGACCGCAAGCAACCCCGCGGTAGCAGCGACGTTGGTCGGCACCTGCGCGACACTGACCGTCAGCGCCGCAAACCCTAATAGCATTAGGGACCACAGCGGAATTCTCAACGCGGGCGCGTCGTCGCCCGCATCGGCGCGGCCAGCGGGCAGCGCCAGCGGGACGAGTACGGCCATCGCCACGGTCAGCACCGCCATCACGCCGAACGCCCAGCGCCACAACCCGAACTGGGCGAATAGGCCGCCCGTCGTCGGCCCCACCACCGTCGCGACGCCCCACATCGCAGACACCAGCGCCGAAGCCCTGGTCCACAGCGATCGCGGCAGCGTGGCGTTTATCAGCGCGTAGCCGAGACCGGCCAGCAGTCCCCCGGCGACTCCCTGCAGAGTCCGACCGATAAGCAGGGCCTCCATGCTGGGTGCCACCATGCAGACCACGCTGCCGATTCCGAACACGCCCAGTCCCAACAGGAATGACAGTCGCGCCCCGACCCTTTGCAGCACCGCGTTGACCGTGGCGGCCGCGACAACCGCCCCCACGAGGTACAGAGTGGTCACCCACGCATAGAGTCGCTCACCGCCGATGTCGGCAATCGCGCTCGGTAGCAGGCTGACCGTCAGAAATTCGTTGGTCGCGTACAGCGCCACCCCGCCGGCGAGCAGCGTCGACGTGCCCAGGTACCGGTGGCCCAGCAGCACACGCCAACTGCCGCCCGTCTCGTTGGGCTGGGTCTGATTGCCCGACTCTCCCCCGCAAGCGGGAGGTACCCCCACCTCATCGCGCTGCGCGCTCTGCATCGTCGGCGGGCCTGTCGCGTCGGTCACGTGCACCACGGTATGAGCTGGACCATGGTTGAGCGCAAGTCACCATCATCACGGGCGCATCGGCGTCCGATCACTTCAGGCCGGCGGCGTCCATTCCGCGCAGTTCTTTCTTCAGATCGGCGATCTCGTCGCGGAACCGGGCCGCCAACTCGAACTGCAGGTCCCGCGCCGCGGCCATCATCTGCTCGGTGAGGTCCTTGATCAGGTCGGCCAACTCGGCTCGCGGCATGCTCGCGGTGTCGCGACCCTCGAACACACCGGCGCTGACCGCCCGGCCGGGTGCACCCTGGGCGCGACGGCCACGCGACGCATTACGCCCGGACCCGCCGATTTCGACGGCGTCGGTGTCGTCGGCCTCGCGGTAGACCTGGTCGAGGATGTCGGCGATCTTCTTGCGCAGCGGTTGCGGGTCGATGCCGTTGGCCTCGTTATAGGCGATCTGCTTGGCCCGCCGCCGTTCGGTCTCGTCGATGGCCTCTTTCATCGAGTCGGTCATCGTGTCGGCGTACATGTGCACTTCGCCGGACACGTTGCGGGCGGCGCGACCGATGGTCTGGATCAGGCTGCGCGACGACCGCAGGAAGCCTTCCTTGTCGGCGTCGAGGATCGAGACCAGCGACACCTCGGGCAAGTCCAGCCCCTCCCGGAGCAGGTTGATGCCGACCAGCACGTCATACTCGCCGAGCCGCAACTGGCGCAGCAACTCCACCCGGCGCAACGTATCGACCTCGGAGTGCAGGTAGCGCACCCGGATACCCATTTCCAGCAGGTAGTCGGTGAGGTCTTCGGCCATCTTCTTGGTCAGCGTCGTCACCAGCACGCGCTCGTCGGCTTCGGTACGTTTGCGGATCTCACCGATCAGGTCGTCGATCTGGCCCTTGGTGGGCTTGACGACGACCTTCGGGTCGACCAGGCCGGTAGGCCGGATCACCTGCTCGACGAACTCCCCGCCGGACTGGCTGAGCTCGTAGGGCCCCGGGGTCGCCGACAGATACACCGTCTGACCGATCCGATCGGCGAACTCTTCCCAGGTCAGCGGACGGTTATCGCACGCCGACGGTAACCGGAACCCGTATTCGACGAGGTTGCGTTTGCGAGACATGTCGCCCTCGTACATGCCGCCGATCTGCGGCACGGTGACATGAGACTCGTCGATGACGAGCAGGAAATCCTCCGGGAAGTAGTCCAACAGCGTCGCGGGAGGGGACCCGGGCCCGCGGCCGTCGATGTGCCGCGAGTAGTTCTCGATACCCGAACAGAACCCGACTTGGCGCATCATCTCGATGTCGTAGTCGGTGCGCATCCGCAGCCGTTGCGCCTCCAGCAGCTTGCCCTGGCCCCCGAGCTCGGCGAGCCGCTCGGCGAGTTCTTCCTCGATGGTGGAGATCGCGTGGGCCATCCGCTCGGGACCGGCCACATAGTGGGTGGCCGGGAAAATCCGCAGCGAGTCGACCTTGCGGATCACGTCACCGGTCAGCGGATGCAGGTAGTACAGCGCCTCAATCTCGTCGCCGAAATATTCGATGCGGACGGCCAATTCCTCGTAGGAGGGGATGATCTCGACGGTGTCGCCTCGCACCCGGAACGAGCCACGGGTGAACGACAGATCGTTGCGGGTGTACTGCACGTCGACCAGCAGCCGCAGCAGCCCGTCGCGGGGCACCTCGGTGCCCACCTTCAGCTCGACGGAGCGGTCCAGGTAGGACTGCGGTGTGCCCAGGCCGTAGATGCACGACACCGACGCCACCACCACGACATCGCGTCGGGAGAGCAGCGACGACGTCGCGGAGTGCCGCAGGCGCTCCACATCGTCGTTGATCGAGCTGTCCTTTTCGATGTAGGTGTCGGTCTGCGCGATGTACGCCTCGGGCTGGTAGTAGTCGTAGTACGAGACGAAGTACTCGACAGCGTTGTGCGGCAACATTTCTCGAAGCTCGTTGGCCAACTGGGCGGCCAGCGTCTTGTTCGGCGCCATCACCAGGGTCGGGCGCTGCAGCCGCTCGATGAGCCATGCAGTGGTTGCCGACTTCCCAGTGCCGGTGGCGCCCAGCAGCACCACGTCGTGCTCCCCCGCCAGGATTCGACGCTCCAGCTCGTCGATGGCGGCGGGCTGGTCGCCGGCCGGGTCGTGCGGGCTGACCACCTCGAAGTGCCCACCCGCACGCACCATGTCCTCGACAGGGCGGTATTCGGAGTGGGCGACAATCGGATGCTCGGTAGCGAACGCCATGCTTATCAGGGTAGGCCCGACCACCGACAGCCGGAGGGCGACGATGCGGGCCGGCACGGCCCGCTGAGGAGCCCGACCAGACGGACCCCGGCCGTGTCATTGGTGCTGACGGGTCCACACCCGGGTGCCAGGATCGCACTGGATCAGGTACCCGTCGTCCGACTTCGACATCGCGAACACCGGGATGTTCGGCTCGTCACACGAAGTCCCGGTGGAATGCACACCGTTCGTGGCGGGGGCTTTATCCCAGGTGTTGGCTTCGCACACGATCTGCGTATTGGCACCTGCGTCGTAAGCGAGTTTGTCGACGTCGCTGCAAACGCCGCCGAGCACCGGCGCAGGCGATGCCGTGGCCGGCACAGCCGTGTTCGCAGAAGCCTGCGCAGGGTCGGCCACGGCGACACCCGACGGGACATCACCGACCCGGGTCGCCAAGACGGGAATCCGCAGCGTCGCCCCCTGGGCCCCGCATTCGTTGCTCTGGACGGTCTGCGTCTGCACGCCGCGCAGCGTGCCGTCGGGCTGCGGGGTCAGCGACCACACCACGGTTTCGGCCTGCGTCGACGTCTGCGTTCCGTGCGCTTCGCGGCACTGTGTCTGCACCTGTCGGGGCGCACTCTGCCAGTGCCCGTCGACGAAATGCAGAACGCCGGCGTTGCCGGTTCCGGTGGTCTTGGCCGCGTCGTGGTTGACATTGTCCAGCTTGGTTCCGGTGGCGGCGCACCCGGTGGACGTGCATGCGGAATTGAAGGCCCACCAACTGGTTTGCGCGCCGTTGTTGGGGATGACGCCGCTGGATGACTGCTTTGCGCGGTCGTAGTCCAACCGATAGGCACCGTTGAGCACCGGCTGGGCGGCGGTCGGACTCGAACCGGGCAGCACAGCGGTCGCAGATGAGGTGGCACTGAAAGGTGCTGGTGCCGCAGGGTTCGACGCGGGCTGGTCGTCCCAGGAGAAAAAGGAGACGGCCCAGGTGATGGTCAGCGCGATGACCAGCGTGACGGCAATCGCGGCGGCGATGCCGGTCTTGAGTGAAAACCTGCGCCCGAGTTTCACCGAGGCGGCGCCGCGCTGCCTGCGAGTGCCGCGGCGGCGGGAGACCTTGTCGTTGAAGGCGGCGGCAAAATCTCGGCACCGATCGAATCTGTCCGCGGGATCCTTCGCGAGGGCTTTGAAGAAAACGTTATCGAGGCGGGCCAGATCGGGACGGTGGTCGCTGAGCCTGGGCGGAGCCGCGTGCAGATGCTGACCGATCACCGCGACGGGGTTGGAGTGCCGGTAAGGCGGCACACCGGTCAGCAGGTGAAATGCGGTGGCGGCCAGCGCATATTGATCGGCCCGCCCGTCGATATCCGACCCGACCAACTGCTCGGGGGCGGCGTAGGCAACCGTTCCCACTGCGACGTTGGTTTCGGTGATGCCACTGATATCGGCCAGTTGACGGGCAACCCCGAAATCCGCCAACAGGATTCGTCGATCGTCTTCCTCGGGATGGGTGAGCAAGATGTTGGCGGGTTTCACGTCGCGGTGCAGCATCCCCCGCGCATGGGCGTAGTCGAGTGCGCCCGCGACGGCGTCGACGATCGCGCCGACGTCGTGCTCGGACATGCCGTTTCGGTAACGCTCTTTCACCAGTCGGGCTGCGTCGGTGCCCTCGACGTAGTCCATCGCGATCCAGAGTTGGCCCTCGAACTCACCACGATCGTGCACCGCGACGATATGCGGGTGGAACAGCGTTGCCGCCAGGTCCGCTTCCCGATTGAATCTCTCCCGAAACTCGTCGTCGGTGGTCATGTCTTTCGCGAGGACTTTCAGCGCATCGCGACGCGGTAAGCGCGGGTGCTTGGCGAGATAGACGTCGGCCATTCCGCCAGAGCCCAGCGGACGCAAGATGGAGTAGCCGGCGAACGCGGTACGGTTCGCCACCCCGCTGGACGCGACGCCGGCTTGGCCCTGTGAAAAGCCCGCACCGCGGCTGCGATTCGGCGCCGATCTGATCAACGGCACTCGGTGGAGGAGTTTGGTGACGGCCAGATGCGGAAGCGATTCATAGCCCCGTCGCAGCGCATCACGCGCGCGCTGCGGGGCGCTCACCGGTCCACGGTCGACATCCCAGCGCTCCGTGGTGTTGTTTGTCTCCTCATTCAATTGCCGTCACCCCCTCAGCTGGTCAAGCACTCTGGCGCAGGCGCGGACCCGATTGATCCGGTCAGGGGCCTCGCGGAAAGCTTTGCACGCCCGATGTTTTCAGGCTGTCACCTACCAACGCCATGTCGGCCGACGCCGGCCCGGACGCAGACGCAGGCAGTCTACTCACCCTTCGCATGATGCCCGCCGATACGGTTGCCTGCGTTGGTGCCACTTAGGAAACGGCTATGAATCGGCGTCTGGCCTGCTCAGAGCGGACTCACAGAGCCGACCTGCACGAAACATAGCGAAGTCACAGCTGCGGCGGTGGAAGCTCGCTTGCGCGGCAGCCGATACTGAAATGGTGAGTCGACCATCCCCGCCCATGCTGACCATTTGGCACGACGGGTCGCAACATACGTTCACCGCGGGCCACGATGTGGTCGTCGGGCGCGACGTGGACGCTGATATCCGTATCGCCGATCCGCGGATTTCCCGCGAGCACCTGATCCTGCGCTTCGAACAAGGCAAGTGGCTGGCGATCGACAACGGCTCGGTGAACGGGACCTTCGTCAACGGCTATCGCAGGCCGGTGATCGACATTCACGACGGCCAAAGCATCAACATCGGCAACGCCGGCGGACCGCAGTTGAGCTTCGAGATCGGACAGCATCGCGGAAGGACAGGTCGACCGCCGGGCGCCGGGTCGCCGCGAGACACTGAGCCGTCCACGGTCTCATGGTCGACGCCTGCCCCGCCCGGACCCCCGTCCCGCCAGCATGCACCGGGCCCGCCAGGCGGCTCGCGACGCGGCCACGCCCGGCTCCGCACGCCCACCCGCGCCGCGGCAGCAGCCAGGTCCCCGCCCGGGCAACGCGCCGCGACACCCGACGCGCGAACCGCCGACCGATGTGCATGTGCCGACGCCACCGCCGAGTCCGCCGCCTGCCGACATCACGGTGGTCAACGCGGGTTCGGCGGCACGGCCGGACGTCGTGTCGCCCGCCGAGATGACCGTGGTCGGCGCGAGGTCCGGTGACGTATCGAATCTCGCGACGAGGTTTGTGAAGTTCTTGTCGCAGCGATCGGCGCCGCCCGCGAAACTGGCCGGTTCGGTCACCATCGGTCGCGCCGCCGACAACGACATCGTCATTCCCGACGTGCTGGCCTCCCGCCATCACGCGACGTTGGTTCTCACGCCGCTGGGCACCGAGATTCAGGACCGCAGCATCAACGGGACGTTCGTCAACGGCACCCGGGTCGGTTCGGCGATCCTGGGCGAGGGTGACGTGGTCACCATCGGCAACGTCGACCTGGTCGTCAGCGGTGGCATGTTGGTTCCCCGCAGCGAAACCGAAGGGACTCGCACCGGCGGTCTGGAGGTGCGCGGCGTCGAGTACGTCGTCGACAACGGCAAACAATTGCTGGACAACATCTCGCTGACCGCGCGTCCGGGCACGCTGACCGCCGTGATCGGCGGATCGGGTGCCGGCAAAAGCACGCTGGCCAGGCTGATCGCCGGCTACACCACGCCGAGCTCCGGCTCGGTCACCTTCGAGGGCCACGACGTCCACGCCGAATACGCTTCGCTGCGCAGCAGGATCGGCATGGTCCCGCAAGACGATGTCGTGCACCGCCAGCTGACGGTCAATCAGGCGCTGGGCTACGCCGCCGAACTGCGGCTGCCGCCCGACACCACGAAAGCCGACCGCGCCAAAGTCGTCGCCAGCGTGCTCAAAGAACTCGACCTGACCAAGCACGCCGATACCCGAGTCGACAAGCTGTCCGGCGGTCAGCGCAAACGGGCTTCGGTGGCACTCGAGCTGCTGACCGGACCGTCCCTGCTGATTCTCGACGAGCCGACCTCGGGCCTGGACCCGGCGTTGGACCACCAGGTCATGACGATGCTGCGCCAACTCGCCGACGCAGGTCGGGTGGTGATCGTGGTGACGCACATGCTGTCGTACCTCGACATCTGCGACCAGCTGCTGTTGGTGGCTCCGGGCGGCAAGACGGCATACTCCGGCCCGCCTGACCAGATCGGTGATGCCATGGGCACCACCAACTGGGCCAAGATCTTCAGCCAAGTGGGCGCCGATCCGGAGGAAGCCAACCGCCGCTTCCTCGAACGAGATCAAGGACCGCCACCGGCGCAGACAGACCAGCCGGCCGACCTCGGCAAACCGGTTCACACCAGCGTGCGGCGCCAAATTTCGACGATCGCGCGCCGGCAGGTCCGGCTGGTCGTTGCCGACCGCGCCTACTTCGTCTTCCTGGCACTGTTGCCGTTCATCCTGGGTGCGCTGTCGCTGACCGTTCCGGGGTCGAGCGGATTCGGTGTGCCCGGTCTGCACGCGGACACCCCGGACGAATCGGCCCAGATATTGGCCCTGCTGATGCCGGCGGCGGCCTTCATGGGCACCGCGCTGACGATCCGCGACCTGGTCGGCGAGCGCGCCGTCTTCCAACGCGAGCAGGCGGTCGGCCTGTCCACGACGGCCTACCTGCTCGCCAAGACCGCGGTGTTCTGCGGGTTCGCCATCCTGCAGTCGGCGATCATCACCGCGATCGTGATGGTCGGCAAAGGCATGCCGACCCAAGGGGCGGTGCTGCTGGGACACTCCAACCTCGCGGCCACCGTCGAGCTGTTCGCGACGGTCGCGGCAACGTGTGTCGCCTCAGCGATCCTCGGCCTGGCCATCTCGTCGCTGGTTCGATCCAGCGAGCAGATCATGCCGCTGTTCGTGGTGGCGGTGATGGCCCAGCTGGTGCTGTGCGGCGGGATGGTCCCGGTCACCGGCCGGCTGGGGCTCGACCAGCTGTCCTGGCTGATGCCCGCGCGCTGGGGCTACGCCGCGGCCTCGTCGACAATCGACGTACGGCACTTGGTGCCCGGTTCGCTGATTCCCCAAGACCGGTTCTGGCAGCACACCCGGAAAGTCTGGCTGTTCGACATGGGCATGCTGGCCGCGCTGGCCGTGCTCTACGCCGGGTTTGTGCGCTGGAAGATCCGGCTCCGCCGCTGATGCCGGTCAGGTGACGTCATGCATCCGCCCAAGCACGAGACGTTCGATCTGGCAGCCCGCACCAACACCGATCCCAAGGGCATTGTGCGGGCGGTGGACGACTACACCGTGCGTCCATGGGGGCTCTATCTGGCCCGCCCGACGCCCGGCCGCAAGCAGTTCCACTACCTCGAATCGTGGCTGCTGCCGTCACTTGGTCTGCGGGCGACGGTTTTCCACTTCAACGCCGGCCACGAACGCGACCACGACTATTACTTGGACGTCGGCGAATACACGCCCGGCCCGGCGGTGTGGCGGTCCGAAGACCACTACCTCGATCTGGAGGTTCGCACTCACGCCGGCGTGGATTTAGCCGATGTCGACGAACTGCTGGAGGCGGTTCGGTACGGCCTGCTGACCCCGGAGGTGGGCGAGCAGGCGCTGCACCGGGCGGTCGCCGCCGTCGACGGCCTGGCCCGGCACGGCTACGACCTGCAGCGCTGGCTCGCCGCGGAGGGCATGGACCTCACCTGGCGGGGATGATCGAAACCTATTGCGATATAACGGGTTTAGACGGCCAGCAAGCGTTCGAAGAATTCGCGATAGTGCATCAGGGCCACGCGCAGGTCTTCGGTGGAGGCCTCCTCACCGCGATTCCACTGCTCTTCGAGATGCCACCGCGTCTCGGCGAATCCAGCCGTGAGCTGCTCGACCAGATCGGAGACCAGCCCGTCCGCCTCCTGGACGCATTCCTTAGGATCATCGACGAAGGCCGCTTGGACGCCGGCCCATCGCGCACGCAACTCCGCGAGGTTGTCGCCGGCGAAAAGCGCTTGTCCCGTTGACGGTTCGGGTGCCGCGGCCGGTGGCTGCGCCTCGGAGGCTTTGGCGGCGGGTGTCGGCTCGCGCTCCACGGCGGTGCTCTCCTCCGCCTCTCGCGGGGCTTCCGGTGCGGGAACCGCAGACTCGTCGGGCGAATCGGTCATCGTTTGTTGTTCATGCGTGGTCATGCGCTGGCCTCCTGAGATTTTTCGTTGTCGGTCTTTTGGGTTGTGTCGGTCTCTAGCAACTTCTCGAACAGCGCCCGGTAGTGCACGAACGCCTCCCGCTGCTGCTCGGTGTTGGCCTGCTGCTGCAAGATGTGGACACCGTGGGCGGCTCGGTAGTTCTCCACGATCTGCGGGTGGTCTACGGAGATGTCTGCGGCCCGCCGGTCGAAATCGTCGACGGGATAACCGCGTTGACGCATCACCTCGGTGACGAGACGGTCGGCAACACCGACGGCGGTCGCGGGGTTGTCCACAAATCCGGCCTGTACCTTTTGCCAACGGCCGGCGAAATCCGAAAGTGCCGAGGGCGTCAACGGAACGATCTCGAGCTTGCCTCGCTTGCGTTCTCGCGTTGTGAGTTCCCGCACGGCGCCTTTCTCGCTTCCGGTGTCCGATACCAGGCGCTCGTACTCACTGCCGTAGTGCTGTTTGAGCCGCTTCGTTTTTACCCGGAAGCTCACCATGCTTGTTGCGACAATCGCCGCGACGACCACCAGTACGCCGGCGGCCGCGATGCAGATCAATTCCCAAGTAGGCATCACAGACTCCTTTCTGACGTGTGTCTAATAACCTGATCGGCGACGGCGCAAACATCGTTTTGTGATGTGCTGCACAACGCCCTGGTAGGCAGCCGACGGGTTTTCCAACGTGCTGGTGCGGCGGTCCCCGGCGTCTCCGGAGTCCGGCCAGGCGTGATCCCTGAAGGCGAGTACGGCGGCGGCCGCGTCATCGTCTGGGACCACGGCACCTACGTCAACCGCACCGAGCACGACATGACCAGATGCCTCGGACGCGGCCACCTGTCATTCCATCTCAACGGTGAGAAACTGCACGGCGGTTACGCTCTGACCAAGATCCCGGAAGGTGAAGAAGAGATGTGGCTACTGATCAAGCGCAGAGACGAGGATGCCGATGCCCGGCATAATCCGGTCCGAAGCCGGCCCGAATCGGTGCTGTCCGGACGGACGCTAGACGAGTTGCCGTGACCGATCTCGCTGGGCTGCCCGATTCGGTTCGCGCGGCCCTGCGCGACGAACCGGTGCCCGACTGGCGAGCTCCCACGCTGGCCACCCTGACCGACAAGCGGTTCTCCGACCCCAGGTGGATCTTCGAGCGCAAGTTCGACGGGATGCGCTGTCTGGGGTTTCGCGACGGCGACCGGGTGCGTCTGCTGTCGCGAAACCGTCAGTCGCTCAACGGAACCTACCCGGAACTGGTTGACGCGCTCGCCGCCCAGCGCATCACCCGATTCGTGGTGGACGGCGAGGTGGTGGCATTCGACGGACGGCGTACCAGCTTCGCCCGCCTGCAGGGCCGTCTCGGGATCACCGACCCTGAGGTGGCGCGGGCGTCGCGGATCCGCATCTACTACTACCTTTTCGACCTGCTGCACCTGGACGGGAAGTCCACCACCGGCGTCCCGCTGAAATGGCGTAAACGCTTGCTGCGCGACGCTATTGAATTCAGCGATCCGCTACGCAACACCCCGCACCGCGTCAAAGACGGCATAGCCGCCTACCAAGCCGCATGCGAGCGCGGCGACGAAGGGGTGATCGCCAAACTGGCCGACTCGAAATATGACAGCGGCCGTTCTGCGAACTGGCTGAAGTTCAAGTGCGTCCGCGACCAGGAATTCGTCGTCGGCGGTTACACCGCGCCGAAAGGCAGCCGGGTGGGATTGGGCGCGCTGCTGATCGGCTATCACGACGGTCGCGACTTGGCCTACGCCGGCAAGGTGGGTACCGGCTTCGACGAGGCCACGTTGCGCAGGCTGCACAATCGACTGTCGGCCATCAAACAGGACGCCCCGCCGTTCACCCGCGGACTGCGACACGAAGCCGGCGTCACATGGGTCCGCCCGGAGTTGGTCGTCCAGATCGGCTTCACCGAATGGACCCGCGACGGCATGCTGCGCCATCCCCGCTATCAAGGCCTGCGGACTGACAAGGACGCCGGCGACGTCATCAGGGAGACCCGCTGACGCCCAACGGGGTAACGGTTGCCGGCAACCACGTGCCGACCCAAACCGTAGCGCGTAATCTTTCCAGTCATGATCTCCGACAGGCAAAGACGGGTCGCCATCGCCGTTTTGGCCGGCGCTGCGGTCAGCTCGCAGTTAACTCCCCCGGCTGCGCGGGCCGAACTGCACAACATCACCTACGTCGCCCGGATCGACGGGGTGGCCCCCGGTAGCCAAGCCACCTTCGTAACCAACACCAATCAAACGAACACCGCACAGTTGAGCTCGATGCCCGGTAACACATTCCAGGCCAGCGCGGTGCTGGCCGATCCCAATCAAGCCGGTATGCAAGTGTCAGTCCGGTGGCCCTATGCGGCCAAGGCGCACTGCGAGATCGACGTGGACGACAACGTCGCCACCCAAGTCGACCAGTTTGTCCAGCCTGCCCCTGGCAGCACCGATCCGATGAACGGCGTCGTTGCCTGCGGCGCCCCGCTGCCCAGCCCTTAACGCCTTGAGGCCTTAAGGCCCGGCTAGGGCCGCCAACCTGATTTGTCGGCCCAGTCCCACGCCCGTCGGTATGCCTCGAGGAACCACGGCTCCTTGACGGCGAGATACCGCTCGATGTCCCCGTCGGGCGATGCCGCCTGCTCCGCCTGGCGTTTGACGGCCAGGTACTCGTCGCGGACGTCGGGATTGGCTTTCAACCAATCCCCGAACAGCAGCGCGAACTGCTGATCAGGCCAGCCGTCGACTCGCAGATGCACATTCGTCGGGCGGCCGGGATCAGCAGACCCATGAATCCGCTTGTCCCACAACGCTGGATCGTCACTGTGGTCGTAACGACTAACGGTGCTTCGCGCATCGGGTTTGGCGACGTCGGCGGTGATGTGGTCGATGCGCGGATATCCGGCGGACAGCAAAGGTTCAGCAAGTTCGTCTGCCGCCGCCAGCGATTCGACAGTGACCTGGATGTCGATGGTGTCTTTGGCGTCCAGTCCCGGTACCGCCGTCGAGCCGATGTGGTCGACGCGCAACGCCTTTGCCCCGCAGGCGGCCTTGAGACGGGCGACGATACGCGCAGCCTGGTCGGGCCACGACGGATCGGCCGGCACCAGCCGCGCGGGCCGGCGAACCACCCGGCCGGCACTCAGATTCGCGGCGAACGGCATGATGCGGTGATCCCACACCTCACGAGCACGCTCGGCCAGCGCATCGGGAGTGCTCGAATTGTCCAGCCAGACATCGGCGACCGCGCGACGCTGCTCGTCGTCGGCCTGCGCCGCGATACGGGCGCGGGCGTCGTCCTCGGCCATACCGCGTTGTTCGACCAGCCGCTTGAGCCGCAGGTCCGCGTCGGCGAACACCACGACGACGAGCGGGAACAACGGCGCCATGCCGGATTCGACCAGCAGTGGGATGTCTTCCACCACAACGGAATTTTCCGGGACGGCGGCGATCAGCTCGGCGCGACGCTTGCCCACCAGCGGATGAACGATCCCGTTGAGCGTCGCGCGGGTCTCGTCGCTGCTGAATGCCTTGGCAGCCAACGCCGGACGATTCAGCGCGCCGTCGGGCAGCAGGATATCGTCACCGAACGCGTCGACGAGTGCGGCTAGTCCCTCTGTGCCGGGCTCGACCACCTCGCGGGCGATGACGTCGCCGTCGACAACTACCCCACCGCACTGCGAAAACGTGGCCGAAACCGTCGACTTACCGGCGCCGATGCCGCCGGTCAGCCCGATCCGAAGCATCCGTCCGGGTTAGGCGCTGCCGGCGAGCTTCTCCCGCAGCGCGGCCAGTTGCGCGTCGCTGGCCAGCGAGCCGCCACTTGGCTGGTCGTCGGCTGCCGAACCGTTGGCCTGCGGCCGCTCGGCGGCTTCGGCCTCGGCTGCGGCGAACTTCTCCATCTGGGTGGTGTGCATCTTGTGCCGACGTTCGGCCTCGGCGTAGCGGGCTTCCCATTCGGTGCGCTGCGCGTCGAAACCCTCGAGCCACTCGTTGGTGTCGGCGTCGAAGCCCTCGGGGAAGATGTAGTTGCCCTGCTCGTCGTAGCTGTCGGCCATGCCGTACTTGGCCGGGTCGAACTCCTCGGTGTAGTCCTCGTTGGCCTGCTTGAGCGACAGCGAGATCCGGCGACGCTCCAGGTCGATGTCGATGACCTTGACCATCGCGTCGTCACCGACGGCGACCACCTGGTCGGGCACCTCGACATGGCGCTCGGCCAGCTCGGAGATGTGCACCAGGCCCTCGATGCCCTCCTCGACGCGGACGAACGCACCGAACGGCACCAGCTTGGTGACCTTGCCCGGCACGATCTGGCCGATGGCGTGGGTGCGGGCGAAGTGCCGCCACGGGTCTTCCTGAGTCGCCTTGAGCGACAACGAAACCCGCTCGCGGTCCATGTCGACGTCGAGCACCTCGACGGTGACCTCGTCGCCGACCTGAACCACCTCGGACGGGTGGTCGATGTGCTTCCAGGACAGCTCGGAGACGTGCACCAGACCGTCGACCCCGCCGAGGTCGACGAACGCGCCGAAGTTGACGATCGAGGACACCACACCCTTGCGGATGGCGCCCTTCTGCAGCTGGTTGAGGAACTCGCTGCGGACCTCGGACTGGGTCTGCTCGAGCCAGGCGCGGCGGGACAGCACCACATTGTTGCGGTTCTTGTCCAGCTCGATGATCTTGGCTTCGATCTCCTTGCCGATGTATGGCTGAAGATCGCGGACACGGCGCATCTCGACCAGCGAAGCGGGCAGGAAGCCACGCAAGCCGATGTCGAGGATCAGGCCACCCTTGACGACCTCGATGACGGTGCCCTTGACGGCCTCGTCCTTCTCCTTGAGTTCCTCGATGGTCCCCCAGGCGCGCTCGTACTGCGCGCGCTTCTTGGACAGGATCAGTCGGCCTTCTTTGTCCTCTTTGGTGAGGACCAGGGCTTCGACTTCATCGCCCACGGAAACGACCTCGTTGGGGTCGACGTCGTGCTTGATGGACAGCTCGCGGGAGGGGATGACCCCTTCGGTCTTGTAGCCGATGTCGAGCAGGACCTCGTCCCGGTCAACCTTGACGATTGTCCCTTCGACGATGTCGCCATCGTTGAAGTACTTGATTGTTTTGTCGATGGCGGCGAGAAAATCCTCGCTCGAGCCTATGTCGTTGACGGCTACTTGCGGCGAGGTGACGGTGGGACTCGGCATATTGTTGGGTTGCTCCGGACAGGTTGG
>CAWKME010000013.1:0-71105 GCA_963850645.1 uncultured Actinomycetota bacterium
CAGCTAGTCGGTTCCAAAAGCGCGCTGATCGCCACGCTCTCCCCGGTGCCCTTTGTGGCGGCCGAGATTCTCGGTTTCAGCCGCAGCTTAAGAAAGCGTTGACGCGCGAGCGCTCCGCGCTGCGCCGAGTGAGTACCACCGCGCCGCGACGTTCGGATCGTCGTCGTACTTGGCGAACCACTGGGCCGCGAAAGCCGGCAGTTTTTCGTTTTTCGGATCGTGGCTCGGCGCTTGGGAGCGTACGAGACCAATCAGCATCATCAGCAATTCTCGACGCGGGACGCCCGAATACGTTGAATGGCGCGACTTGCTTACCTGGCGCGCGGCAGCGAGACTGTTGCGGATCGCGTTGTACGAGAATCCCTTTGGCATGAGCCGGCCGTAAGCGCCGCCGTCATCTTTGGGCACATGCACTTCGAACCCGTCCGCGATGATCGAAATGATTTCGCCCAGATGTTTGACCACCCCGGGGATTGTGCTGAGTCGGTAGAGATAGCTGTCGTGAACGGCGTTGTACACGATCAGTGCTGAGCTTCTGTGTTCGATCTCCTCGACGAAGTGCCACAAGAACAGCGACGCGACGCGTTCATCACCGGGCCGGAACAGCTTGTCCTCGTGGTCGAGGAACACCTTGAAGTACGGCGTGAAGGTCGCCTCGACGACGGCGGCGTACGCCAGCCGCCAGGCCAGCGGTTTGGTCGCGGTCAGCCGGTCGTACGACGCGACCACCTCGTCTCTGGTCTGTTGCAGACCAGGCCAACGCTTGACCAGTGCGCGTACGTGGCTGGCGTGGGCAGCCGAGTGCTGAGCTTCCTGGCGCAGGTAGGCCTCGGCCTCCTCGGCATCTCGGGTCCTGCGCATGAGGGCTATCGCCTCACGCGTCGCGTCGACGATGAACTTCTCGAAACCCGGTGCGAAGAAGGAGATCACGTTGCACTGCATCGCGAATGCGGGTCGCTCGGGTTGCCAGTTGAACGGTACGTCGGCGCTCGCGAAGTCGAATCGGACTCGCCTCACCTGTAGGTCCGCCATGCTCTCAAGGCTAGCGACGGTGCTGCCCGATGACAAGACAGGATATTAACTATGTATGGCCATCTCGGCGAAGATAAGCTACATAGTTGACTTTAACGGCCCATCGCCATACGTTTTATGAAGACTGTCGGCGCTACTCGAGCAGGTGACACATGAACCTCATCGTGTTGGCGATGGTGATCGGAAACCTGGTCTACGAGCGCGCACTCACGCAATACATGGTGGTTCAGACCGTCGGCTTGATCGTGATGAATGCATTCGTGCTATCTCCGAGATTCGCCTCTCGCAGACGCGGCGAGAGTCCGCTCCGGCCCAAAGGGAGCTTGCGCGGACCAGCACGGCGAGCGGCAAATGATCGTTAACACGCTCTGCCCCAACGTGTTCGACGCAGGGCTCCCGACGCTGTCATACGAGTTCGAGGAAACGCCCGCCGACGTCTACCCGCGAATTCAGGCGGCCCAACGACAGGCTGCGATCGCCGTGGGACCGTTCGGGCCCGAGATACTGTCGCACGAACTGGTCCGGACAGTGCTGCGGGATCCGCGTTTTCGCATCCCGCCCGGAATCAACCTCATGGCCCAGGGCATCACGTCGGGGCCACTATGGGACAAACTCGTCAACAGCTTGCTATGCCTGGAGGGCGAGGCTCACCGCCGACTGCGTAGCCTCGTGTCCAAGGCGTTCACGCCCCGGGCAAGCGCGCGCCTGCACGACACGATCGACGAGGTGATCAACGGACTGGTCGATGATGTTGCCGCCGAAGGCCGTTGCGACATCGTCGCCGACATCGCACGGCCGTATCCCGTCCCGATCATCTGCGCGCTGCTCGGCGCCCCTCGTGAGGACTGGCAACAGTTCTCACTGTGGGCCGACGACATCTTCACCGCCTTCACCCTCAACCCCGGCGGCATCGACGAAGCGCTCGTGATGCGAGCGTGGGGGGAACTTGACGAATACGTCGACGGCATGGTTGCCCGGCGGCGGCACACCCTGACCGAAGACCTGCTGTCCGATCTCATCCGGGCCGAGGACGACGGCGAGCGGCTCAACGCCGACGAACTGCGCATGCTGGCGGCCGGTCTGCTGCTGGCTGGAACGGACACCACCCGCAATCAGCTGGCCGCGTCCGTCGACGTCCTCTGTGCGCATCCTGATCAATGGGCACTACTGGCAGAGCAGCCCGAGCTGGCGCCGCTTGCGGTGGAGGAGACCATGCGCCACTCGCCGATCGCCTGCGGCACGCTTCGCGTAGTGAGTGAGGACACCGATTTGGCCGGGGTCGTCTTCCCGGCGGGAACGATGGTGCTCGTCAATACCTTTGCGGCCAATCGTGATGCCAGCATCTACGACGACCCTGACCGGTTCGACATCAGCCGCGACGCGGCGCCGGCCGTCTTGACCTTCGGCGGTGGCATCCACTACTGCCTCGGAGCCAACCTCGCGCGGTTGGAACTTGCTGAGGCGCTGAAGATCCTGACTCGCCGGATGCCCGACCCCTTGCGTACCGGACCCGCGCCGTGGAAACCGATGATGGGTTTGAGCGGGCCGACGACTCTGCCCATAGAGTTCGCTCATGCGTAGCCACGGCTGGGCGGGGAACGTCCCGGCGACCGACGAGGAGGCCATCGACAGGATTCTCGACGCAGCCGACGACATCATCGCTGAGCGAGGATCCTCGGTACGCATCGCCGACGTGGCCCGCGCCCTCGGCGTCACGCGGCAGACCGTGTACCGGTACTTTCCAAGCTCAGAAGCTCTGCTGGTTGTCTGCACGATGCGGTCGGCCAACGGGTTTCTCGATCAGTTCGCCGAACACATCAGCGGACTGACGGAACCTACGACCGCGATTGTCGAGGGCGTGGCATTCGCTGCCGAAACCCTTGCGGGCGATCGCCAAATCGAACATCTACTCAGCCGCCGCACGCAGGACGGCTCGACTGTCACGTTGACCTCCGATACCGCCATGGCGTTCGGGCGTTCGATGCTGCATCGGCTCGACGTCGACTGGGAGAAGCATGGTTTCGACGAGGCGGCCCTCGATGAACTGGCGGAGATCGGTCTGCGCACACTGCACTCGATACTCATCGACCCTGGACAGCCACCCCGCGACGGCATCGAGTTGCGCAAGTTCGTCGCCCGGTGGTTGGGGCCCGCGATTGTGTATCCCCGATTGCTTCAGGCTATGGAAGCCCTCCAGCCACCGACACCGGGGCCGACGCGCCGCGCTAACAGAAAGACATCGGCGTGAGTGCAGGCGCCATTCCTCACGCGAAGGACCCGGTATCCCGGCTCGCCGCCAAATTGTCACCGTGGCAAATCTCGCGCGTCCCCGTCAACGCGGGCAGGCGCCCACGACCAGGAGATGGATCCGCCGGCACGAGGCGTTGCTGATCCAGGGAACCAACGCACTCGAGGACTGAGCGCCCGCCCGCGACCTGCTGCCGCTGGATTCACGCTCACCCATAACCCGTGCTAACCGCCAACGCCCCTGACGGGGAATTGTGGCGTACATCACACTCGATAGCTTCCGGGGGCGCATACTCGGTACCGCTGGTAAACACACGACAAATAAGCTTGGATCTTTGCCTGGGGGAGGAGCCGCACAGGGGGAGGAGCCGTCACAGCGATTACGGAGGAACCTGCCATTGACCGCAGGTGTGCATGACGCGACAGCGGCCGAACTGGCGACCGACACCGCAGGCAATGGACTCCCCAAGGTCGATGTCGATGCGCGCACCACCACCAACGGCGAGCAGGTCTCCACTCATGTGGTGGCGACGACCGACAAGCCAGAAGATCGCCAGGCTGTCGCGGAGTCGTCGATCGGCCGCCAGGTCGTCACGAAGCTGCGCACACCGCTTCGGTACGGCCTCAACCAAGCCGATTCCTCGTTGCAGACATTGGGCCGCTTCTTCGACCTGACGGCTCAGGCCTTCGCCTACCTGTTCACGGATTTGATCCGGTTGCGCCACCCCTGGCGGGACACCGTCAACCAAGCCTGGTTCATCATCAGCGTCACGGCGATACCTGCGTTACTGGTGTCGATCCCGTTCGGGGTCATCGTGGCGGTGCAGGTGGGTAACTTCATTCAGCAGGTCGGCGCCTCGTCGGTTTCGGGTGCGGCCGGCGGCCTCGGGGTGATCCGTCAGGGTGCACCGGTGGTTGCCGCGTTGCTGCTGGGCGGTGCGGCCGGTTCGGCAGTGGCCACTGATCTCGGCGCCCGCACCATTCGCGAAGAGGTCGACGCGCTGCGCGTCATGGGCATCGACCCTGTGCAGCGGCTGGTGACTCCTCGGCTGGCAGCGATCGTGATCGTGGCGCCGGTGCTGTGCTCCTTCATCATCTTTATGGGGCTGGCGGCAGGCTACGCAATCAATGTCGGCTTCCAGTCCGGCACTCCGGGTAGCTATATCGCTTCGTTCGCATCCTTCGCCAGCGTCAGCGATGTCGGGGTCGCCGTGCTCAAGACCTGGCTTTTCGGCGTGGTCGTCATCCTCGTGGCCTGCCAGCGGGGTCTGGAGGCCAAGGGTGGTGCACGCGGCGTGGCCGACGCGGTCAACGCTTCCGTCGTCATCGGCGTGGTCGCAGTGTTCGTTCTCAATCTGGTGATCACGCAGGGATTGTCGATGTCCATGCCGCTGAGAGTGGGCTGATGGCGAAGCTCCGTCACGCTACGTACCGACGGCCCTGCAGGCCCCGCGGTGGGTCGCCGACCGAGGTGACTCGCTCCTCCAGCGCCTCGGTCACCAGGTCAGCTTCCTGTGCCACGTGCTTGGCGCGATTCCGCACACGCTGAAGCGTTACCGGCACCAGACCGGGGTGCTGTTGGTCGACATGATTTGGGGAAACGGGTCGCTCATCGTAGGTGGCGGCACCATCGGCGTGTTGGTGTTCATGGGCGCGGCGGTCGGCGGTTCGGTGGGAATCGAAGGCTATGGGGCCCTGGACATGGTCGGAATGGGCCCGCTGACGGGATTCGTCTCCGCGTATGCGAACACCCGGGAGATGGCGCCGATGATCGCCGGGATCGGCTTCGCGGCCCAGGCCGGGTGCCGCATGACCGCCGAGATTGGCGCGATGCGGATCTCCGAGGAAATCGACGCGTTGGAAGCCCTGGGCATTCAGTCGATCCCGTTCGTGGTCACGACCCGTGTCATCGCCGGGATGATCACCATCGTTCCGCTGTATGTGGTGACGCTGGCGTTGAGCTATTTGTCTTGCGCGACGGTGGTCAACGTGCTGCACGGGCAGTCATCGGGCACCTACTACCACTACTTCGACTCGTTCATCCACCCGTCCGACGTGGTGTTCTCGGTACTCAAGGCGGCCATCTTCGTGACGCTGATCATTGCCATCCACTGCTATCAGGGCTACTACGCCGGCGGTGGTCCCGAAGGTGTTGGGCGGGCCTCGGGTCGAGCCATCCGGGCCAGCATTGTGACCGTGGTCGCCGCCGACATGGTGCTGACGCTGTTGTTCTGGGGTAACAGCCCCGGCCTTCGGATATCGGGGTAAGGCATGGCAATACTGCCGGGTTCAGACCTGGGAGCGCGGGCGCCCAGTGCGCGCTCGCTGCGGATCCGTGGCCTGATTGCTGCGGTGGGGCTGGGTATCGCGGGCATAGCGCTGTATCAGCTGGGCACCGGCGGCTACGCCGACACATTCAAGCTGACCGTGGTGGCCGATGCGATCGGTGAGGGTCTGACGCCGGGCGCGGAGGTGAAGTTCCGCGGCCTGACGATCGGATCGGTGAAAACGCTGCAATCGGTCGGATACAACAAGCAGAAGATAACAGTGGAACTCGAGCCGCGCCAAGCGAGAGCCCTGGCCGCCGACACCACAGCTAATTTCATGTCGTCGAATACTTTTGGGCTGGCGGCGGTCGAACTGGTCAGCAGCGGCACCGGCCCCCGGTTGAGATCAAACCAGACGCTGCTGATAGGCGCCAACGTGCGGTCGGCTTCCATCACCGGACTGCTGCGTCAGGGCCAAAAACTCGGCCGGATGGTGGACTCGCCCGATGTCGACCACATCATCGAGGTGGTGCGTCGGCACGCCGACCTGACCGAGCCAGTGACCCGGTCCTACTTCGATCTGGTCAAGATGCTCGTCGACTCCCAGAAGGTGCCGTTCTCCCAATCGCTTTCGGTGTTCGCCTCGGTGGTCAACGGTGCCAGCGACGCCATCCCGCTTATCGGGTTGGCGTATGACCTGCTCAATGGAATGGAATTTCTGGCGCACCCCGACGGGGTCGAGCGCATGAATGTGATCCTGGACCAGACCGCGAAGCTCCTCTTCAACGCCGACAAGATCTTCGCGAAGAACATCTCGTGGCTCGTCCCATTCATCGGGGCGGTCATGGACGTGATGCTGCCGCAGGCGTACACCATGGGCAGCTTCGCGCCGTACTATGACCGGCTTTCGGGTCTGCTGGACCGCACCAGCGCGGCGTTTCCGGTCATCAACGGCAAGGTCCGCATGCAAATCGAGGTCGTCATGGACACCATGCCGGGGCTGGCGGCGGCCTTACCGCCCCAGCCGCCTGCGTCCCCAGCGGCAGCGCAGGCGGGTGGCCGATGAGAAGCGTTACCAAATCCTTGGTGTGGCTCACCATCTTCACCGCGGTCGCGGTGGTGTGCACGCTCATCGTGCTGACCGCCTTGCGTAGTCCGGTCACCGGGGCGGTTTCCCGTTACACCGCGGCGTTCTCCGATGTGTCGGGGCTTTATGTCGGTGACGATGTCCGCATTTCCGGCGTACAGGTCGGCAAGGTGGAAAACATCCGACTCGACGGGCGGATCGCCAAGGTGGATTTCACCGCACAAGATGATCACCCGGTGTTCGCCAACACCGTCGCCGCGGTGCGCTATCAAACCCTGGTCGGTCAGCGCTATGTGGAACTCGCCCAGCCGGCCAAGCCGGGTCAACGGCTGCGCGCGGGGGCCACTATTCCACTGGGGCAGACCATTCCGTCGTTCGATGTGGCCAAGCTGTTCAACGGGTTTCGGCCGATATTCCAAACCCTTGACCCAGCCCAGTTCAACCTGTTGGGTGAGAATCTGCTGCGGCTGATCCAAGGTGATGAATCCGGCATCGGCCCGTTTCTGCATGACCTCGACGTCATTTCGAAGTTGGCTGTGAACCGCCAGGCGGTTATCGCCGTCGTGGTACGCAATCTCAGTGCGATCTCCCAGGATCTGGGTGGCAAATCACAGCAACTGTTTCATCTCATCGCCACGCTCAACGACGTAGTGACGAAGTTCGGTGCCACGGCCGAGGAGTTCCGTGCCGCGCTGGACTCCGGACTGCCTGTGCTTGCGAAATACCACCCACATCTTGCAATACGCCGAGCGCACTTTTGACGGGACGACGGTTCCGATCTACGACCTGACCAGCCGGATGTGGCCGCAGACCGCGACGATCATCGCGGGCCTGTCGTTGGCGCCGTCGTTGATCCAGGGAATGCGGGACTGGCTGGCCGACGACAAGCCTGCCACGCCAACGTTTTCCTGCTCACACGGCGAAGTCACGTTGCCGGGGATCGGGCAGGTGTCATTCGCGCAACAGAACTTGGTGGTGTGCCGGTAATGGTATTCGGCGACGGCTCATCACTGGGCAAGAAGCTGGAGTGGGACAAGGGCCTGCGACGGCGGCGCGCTGTGCTCGATGAGCACGCCGCCGCAATCCGCAGTCGCCGGCACGGCATCGTCGGTGTCGTCGTCATCGTTGCGGCGTTGGCCGCCACCGCGATGGCCTATCTGAATCCGACCGGTCAGACCGGCTATACCGCACACCTGCCCAATTCTGGCGGTGTGCGCGTCGGCGACCAGGTTCGCATCGCTGGCATCCCGGTCGGGAAGGTCACCGGCATCCGGCTCGACGTCGCCGTCGTCGAGATGAAATTCGAAGTCAGAGCGTTCGGTGGCGGTCGGTTCGGAATCCACACTGGACATCAAGCTGCTGACCCCGCTGGGCGGCCACTATGTCAGCGCTTGACCCAAAGGGGGATATATCCTCTGGGCCGCAACGTGATTCCGCCGCAACGCGTCACGTTGCCGTTCGAGGTCAACGACATAATCCAGGCGGCAACTCCGCTGATCAAGGAAGTCAACGGCCAAGTCATCCACGATACCTTCACCGAGGTCGCCAACGCGGCCAACAAGTATCCCGACGCGATACGCGACCTGCTCCGGTCGGCCAATGCGTTGACAACGTCGATGAGCAAGTCCACCAACGACTTCCATCGCAGCCTGGACTTCGCCAACAACGGTCTGCGGGCCGCGGTCGCCGAACGCAAGCAGCTCATCACGCTGTTCGAGCAGCTCGACGTCCTCGGCAAGATGTACACCTCGAAGACGGTCGATATCGTCGAGTTCTTCAGTCTGCTCAACGAATTAGCTCGCGTCCTTGACCGCGTCACGGTGTTCTACGGCCGGGAGATCGGGCCGATCGTCAACGGACTCGAGGACATCACCGACACGCTGGTCGCCCATCCCGACCGTTGGGGCGAGGCACTCGACGGCCTGGGGCAGAGCCTCAGCATCGTGATGCCGATGCTCAGTGGAAACGGGGTCGTCTTCGACAAACACAACCGGCTAGTCCCCGGACAGGACCTGTGCCTGCCCAACATCATGAGGAACTGTTGAGATGACCAGGATGTCGGCTGCCGGCTCGCGGCTGCGTTCCCCGCTCGGGTATCGGCTGCAGCGATGGCCGTCGTCATCGCGGTCGCGGCAGCGGTGGTCATCGGCGCCAAGATCGTAACGCCCAAACACACCCGGACGATGTGCGCCGAATTCACCGACGCGGTAGGGCTATACCCGGGCAACAAGGTGGCGTTGCTGGGTATCGAGGTCGGCTCGACGACCGCGATTGTCAACAAGCCCGACCACGTCGAGGTTGACTTCACCGTACCCACCGACCTTGACCTGCCGGCCGACGTCGGTGCGGTCACGTATTCGCAATCGATTGTCACCGACCGCCATATCGAACTGACCAAGCCCTACACTTCGGGGCCCGAAATTCACCGGGCCGGGGTGCATCAAGCTGGGGTCCACCAAAACCCCGATCAGTATCAGCGAAACCTTTTCTACCGTAGGCAAGCTCGCGGATACCATCATGGAGCCCCAACCCGGCCAAGACCCGTCTCAGGCGCCTGGCGTGCAAGCCATCAACGACAGCGTGCGCGCGGCCAGCCGCTCGCTGGACGGCACTGGTGCCGGCCTCAACCAGACGCTGCGCAATCTGGTCACCATGCTCGCCGATCCCTACAAGGCCGACGCCGATTACCGGCGGCTGTTCGAAAACAGTGAGGTCCTTAGCTCCGACTTCCTCAGGAACTGGGACAGCTTCGCCTCGGTAGATCCGAACGCTTCCGGCCACCACCCAATTGATCGAGGGCCTGTCGGACAACTTCGGAGCGGCCCTGAGCCATCTGTCGCATCTGTTGCCGATTTTGGTGGAGGCGATCAATCGGTGGGGGCCGCGGGCTCTATCAACGATTTGACAAGTGGTTCGCCTGGATAGGGCGCGTGCTGACACAGCACACCCCGGCCATCCTCGCCATGATCAACTCGTGGCCGCAGTTCAGCCACTGGCTGAGCGATATCTACGAGCCGGCGTGGGGAACCCACAACGTCACCTATATCCCACCGCAGGTGGCGATTTCGCCGTCGCAGGCCGGCGCCATCTGCGAAGGGCTGCGGCAGCGCAATGTCCCCGGTGCTGCGGCGGCGTGCGCGTCGGGCACCGCGTCGGATCCGGTCACCCTCGGCCTGACCGATCTCATCTTGGGGGCCGCGCTGCCATGACCCGACGATCGATGCGCGGCGCACGCGTACTGTTGGCCGCGCTGGCAATCAGCCTCACGGCGGCATGCTCGCTGGATCCGACCCGGCTGCCAGTCCCGGGCGCCTATAGCCCGCACGCCGCCTACAGAATCAAGATCCAGTTCTCCAGCGTGCTCAACTTGCCCGCCCGGGCCAAGGTGGACTCCGGTGGAGTGCAGATCGGGGTGCTCGACCACGTCCAGCTCGACGGCACCACGGCGGTTGCCTACGTTGATATCTCGGGCGACAGCAAGCTCCCTGGCAACACTCGCGCCGAACTGCGCCAGGCGACCCCGCTCGGCGACATCTATATCGCGCTGGTGCCGCCGGAGGATCGGTCAGCCGCGGTATTGCGCGATGGCGACACCATCCCATTGCGCAACACCGCCCCCGCCGACAACGTCGAAGACGTGTTGCGGTCGGTGTCGAACCTGGTGGCCGGCGGCGCGATCGGCACGCTGCAAAGTACCGTGGTCAACCTCAACAAGGCGTTCCCGAAAGACCCCGCCGAGCTGACCCGGGTTCAGCAGACCATCGCCGGCGTACTCAATGACCTGGCGGCCAACCAGGGCACCATGGACGGCATCCTGTCGAGCATGGAGAACATCACCACCAACTTGGCAGCCAATACCGCGGTGTTCAACCGGCTGGTCACCGAGGGCCCGCCGAAGCTCGAAGGCCTATCGGCAGTCACCCTGGCCATCCTCAACGTCGTCGGGGACTCTCAAGACATCGGCAACCTCGGCGGAGAGGTGATCAATCCGATCACCGGCGACATCATCCAAATCCTCTCCTACATCACGCCAATGGTCGGAACGATGGCTACCGTTGACACCACCATTCCGGTGCTCGCCGATAAGCTGATCGCATTCCTCCACTACAAGCTCCTCGGGTGGTTTCGCAACGGGGGCCCGAAATACATTGTCTCCGAACTCCATCCACCGACCGGGCACGAGGGCGTGGATCCGGCCGATAAGGCCGACCAGGCGGTCAAGGCGATGCAGAGCATGGGGCTGCTGCCATGAAATTCAATGCTCGCATCACGCTGGTCATCCTGGCGGTTGCTGACTCTGCTCGGCGCGGCTTACATGTCGGTCGGTGTGCTCGACATGAGCCCGACCAAACAAGTAACCCGACTCACCCTCATGCTCAACACTTCCGGCGGCCTGATGCCCACATCCGAGGTGACGATGCGCGGCATCAAGGTCGGCCGGGTGACCGGTATCCAGACCACGACAAGCGGGCTGGCGGTCTCGATGGACCTGGACCGCGCGCACCCGGTGCCCGCTGACAGCGCGGTCAGCGTGGAAAATCTCTCCGCGGCCGGCGAACAATACATCGAGTTCAAACCGAAACTCATTGCCCCGCCTTACTTTAGCCGACGGGGCAGTGATCCCCGCGGACCGGGTCGCACCGATGGTTACCGGCAGTGACTTGCTTACCAAGGCCAATGCCCTGATGTCGGCGCTCAACATCGACCAAGTGCGCACCATTATCAACAACGCCTCCGCGGCGTTCGCCGACAACGACGACACGCGTCGATTCCCTGGCCACCACCGCCGGGTTAACCGCCAAAGTGGTTCACGACGACAAGCAATTGCTGGCCACACTGTTTAACAACGTCTCCACGTTCACCACCAACTTGGGTGACATCAACGCTGGCGAAGTGATCAGCGAGACCGGCAAACTGCTACCGCGTTCGGTGCCGGCATTTTTGCGGCTGATCCACGAAATCGAAACCCTTTCGCACACCGGCGTGGGCGTGGTCGGCCCCGACGATCCGGCCGGGATCCTAGTAACCAAGCTCGGCCAATGCATCGACATGCTGGCCGGCCCGCTGAGTACCTTCACCACCGTCTTGCAACCTGCGGTCGCGCCACTACGACCCATCAAGGTAGATGCCGGGCACTGGCTCGACTTCTGGGAATCGACCTTCAACGACACCGGCGGTCTGCGGGTTCAACTCAACGTGCCCGATGGCACCAGTGATCCAGAACGAAGCCACGGCAAAGAAAGAAAAGAAAGAACTGACATGACAAACTCAATTATCAGCGAAGATGAAAGGTGGACGACACTGAGAGCGGAGGCCGGCGATGGCGCTGCGACCACGACGAGACTCGACGACAGCCGGCGGAGACCGATGAGACGACGACGCCAACAGACTGTCGTAAGTTGCGACTACGGCTGAAGCCGCCGTAGCGATGGGGAGCTAGGCGTTCTCGTGGCGGCGGTGCTCGCCGGCGGCGTGTTCGGGTTCATGAAATATCACCAGGTGACCGATCAACTCGCGCAACTGCGTCGAGAGCAAGCCGATCGCGCCACCGTGGCGCAGCTGGCCAAGGACTATGCGCTGAAGTCGCTGACCTACAGCTTCGAAGATCCGGATGCTTTCTTCCGCTCAGTCGAAGACGGTGTGTCGCAGCAACTTAAAGACAAATACGTCAACGCCACCGACCTGCTCAAGAGCGTCATGCTGCAAGCGCAGGTCACCTCCACCGGTGAGGTGCTGGCTATCGACCCGATCGCTCAGCCCGGCGGGGCCTACCAGGTAGTGGTATCGGCCCACCAAACCACCCGCAATCTGCAAAACCCGACGCCCAAGGTGTCGATCATCCTGCTGCAAGTCACCGTGAACAAGGCGGGCAATATCTGGCAGGTTTCCGATATCGGCCCCAAGACCGGCTCCCATCCGCCGGTCGAAGAGCAGATTCCGCCGGCTGAGCCCCCTCCCGCTCCTGCGCCCTCCGAAGCCAGCGCCGAGACGGTAGGTGCGCACCAGTGATAGCGGCTGCCACTGCTGGTCGCCGTCGTGACGATGACAACCGCGGGTACCGCGTGCCCCGGTTACCCCACCGCGGCCGCTGACACCACGCTGCCGCCGTGCCCGCAGACGGATGCAGTGATCAGTCCGAAAACCACGTCGCCGCATGCGGACTGCCGAATGCACTCCGGCGCTCTCGATTTCGACCGTCACCTACTGGGTCCACGCCCGAGTTGCCTGGGCCCAGGGCGGTGAAGGTCACCGTGACCGACCCGTCGGGCGAGGTGGTGCAAACGATCGATGAGCTACTGGAGCCCTCGAGCCCGGGAGGCGTCGGGTTACAGGACATCGACGGCGACGGCCGCGATGAACTGATCATCCCGATCGCCCAGAACCTGTTCAACGGCAGCCCAAATACCCGGTTCTCGGTGTGGCGCGCGCCGGGTGACCGCCTCCATTTCGAACGCACCCAGATGGTCGGACAGGCCGTCTATCCCAGCGGCGACGGCTATCTGGTGACCAACGGCGGCGCGCTGGACAGCCGAGACCTCACCTTCTATCTGCCGACCGGAGCCGGGTACACGCTCGTCGTGGTGTTGACCATCGAAGCCGAGCAGGTAGACCCAGACACGCACCGGGTTCTGACCGTCAATTGCCGCGCCCACCAGGAGGATGGCCTCCATGCGGTCGACATGACCATCCACCAGGCCGAGGACACCTTCTGCGCATCACCGGCCGCCAAAGCGATCTGGCCTGACGCCGAGCGCATATCAATTCGACGCTGGCGCGCAGGGACATAGCTTGTATCTGGCGGCCGACCAATCGCTACGGTGCGCAGTAGTCGCGAGCCGTCGCCAGCTGCTGTCTCGCCTCGGCGAGATCGCTGGCGAGTTGTTCCGGGCTCGCCGGTCGGTAGGGGTCACTCGCGTCGATCTGGGACGCCAGCATGTCCGACCGAACCCGGAGGTCGACCGCGGCTGGACTCCTCAACCCGTGCAGCGGAGCCAGCGCGTTCCGAATCTGGCCGGCCACGTAAGACGGTGTCCCAGAAGGGGAAACCAGATTGAACTCGTTTTCCAGCCGATCGGCTGCCGGCAGGATAATGTTGCACTCCCCGTCACCGGCGGCCGTCGCTGGCACAGCCGTCAGGCACATCGTGACCGCGGCAACCGAGAGCGGCACACTGAGAATTCGTCGATGCATTGGCCCTAGGTTCGCACTGTGTCGGTCGTTCTGTGGCCGAAAGGAGCGCGATCGAATGAAGATTTTTTGGGCGATGCTCACCGGAGTCAGCGTGGCGGGCGCCTCGATGGTCGGTTGCAGCAACAATTCGACGTCGCCGACGGCAACGTCGCGCCGCCGCCAGCGCAGCCGACCGATTACACCCGGTTGGTAATCCAGGCGCGTGATCTCAGCGCATCCGAAACCTTCACGGCCAGTCCGCCAATAAAGAACCCGAATGGCCAAGCAGGCGTGTTGACGACGTTCAGCAACCAAGATCGCACCCAAGTGATTACCGATTCCATCCGTATCCTGCCGAATCCCGTCGCGGCCATGGACGCGCTGAACTCAACGAAGGCTGCACTGGATGGTTATGTGCACGGAGTACCAGAACCGATCGACATCGGTACCGGCGGCACCACAGTCTCCGGGCCTTCACCGGACGGTTCCAAGGGAGTAACCGTGTTGCTGTTCACCGAGGGCACGGCATTCGTCGAACTGGAATTCGACGGACCGCCCGACGTTCTGGTGCCGCCAGATTTCGTCGCCGACACCGGCCAAAAACAAGACAGGGCTATCAAGAAGGCACTCGGTGGCTGAACAGCCCAACAACTGCTCAGTTGCCCGCTTCGATAGCAGCGACTTTGGCGGCAGCGTCGGGCCCGCAAAACGGCTGGAGGTTTACCCCGCCGCCAGCCAGCAGGTCGTCGATGCGGCGTTTGAGATCACCCGAGGAGAGGTGGGCATAGAGATTCGCGCCAGGGCAAGAAGTCTGGGCTAGGTCCCGATGGCCCGCCAACGTGCTGCGTCGCGATGCCGAAGTTCTGGGCAGCCCAGGCGAACGCGAGAGCGGCTCCGTGAAGCTGGGCCTCCGACACGGCCTCTTGATCGAAGTCTCCTTCGCAGAGGACGAGGAAGTGGCCTGTGGTGTCGTAGTCCGTCGCAGTGTCGCCCGCAATCTTGGTGCTCCGCAGCTCGTAGATGTTGCCGTTGCGGTCGACGCCGACGTGATACGCGATGTCGATCCACCCATGCTGGTCCTGGTGATACCGCTGGTCCTGACGCAAGTGGCCTGGGGCATTACGGTTGTCGCCGAGGACCACGGCCTCGTGGTGGAGGGTCATTCGGGTGATGGTGTGGGGCTTTCCTCCGGGGCGGGCGGGTCGGGCGCCCCAAGCATCTCGGCATAGCAACTGTGCGCGAGGTGATGCTAGGGGCCGCTGGGCCGGGGCTGTCGGTCCAATCGTGGAGGCCAAGCCGATGCTGCCGGCCAGCTGAAGCAGCTGACGGCGGCTGACGAAATCGGGGCGCTCGTCGGGCGGGTCAGGCACAAGCGCGTCCATGGTCCTCACGATACGGAGGTAATCGTCGCTTGAGGGCGTCTTCCGAAACGCTTCAGCCAGGAGAACCCGGAAGCCTAAAGCAGTTCTTCCAGTAGCCCGACGGCATCGAGATCGTCGATGGCTTCGGTGGTGCGGACCATGGCCGGTTTCGCGATTTCGATTGGCTGCCACTTGGATCCCATGGCCGCGGTTGAGGTGGCGGCTATCCACGAGTACACCGAGAACAGGCGGTACTGGTCGCGGGCGTTGGCGTCATCCAACGTCGCGCCGTGTGACTGCAGGGTGCGCCGATAGAGGTTGAGCAGCTCGTCCTCGTTGGCGCGGCCGCACTTCGGTGGGGACCGAGTTGCACATGAAGTAAGCCACGTCTCGCATCCCCGGTCCCCGACTGGCTACGGCCCAGTCGTAGAAGCCGGTTCGCCCGTTGTCGACGAACAGATTGCCAATGTGGCTGTCGCCGTGGATCAGCGTGTGTTCGCCCTGCCCGAAAAGACCGACTACGTCAAAGAAGCGATCCATGTACAACCCGGCAAGGCGCGTGAAAACCGTTGGCATTTCGGCGCCGAACTGCTCGACTGCGCGCCGGATGAACATCGTGCGCCGAGCCACCAGCTTCGGGTCGTCGGGCCTGCGTCGCATACCCTCAGGTGTTGGCAACCACGACAAGTCGTGGTCGCGGTAGGCGGCGTGGAGCTTTGCCAGCTCCTCCACCGTGGAACGGGCTACCTGCAGAATGTCGTCATCGTCGGTGGTGGGAAACCGGCAACCTGACGCACCCAAGTCCTCCAGCACCATGACGAATGTGGCGTCTTTCGAGTCATAAGCGCTGTGCCACACGCGCGGAATCCGCACTGGCAGTTCGCTACCGATGTTGGCGTACACCCGTGCCTCGGCGACGCCCAGTCCGACCTGTCGAATCAGCTCGCGCTGATCTTGGCTAAACGGTTGGAGTTTGACGAACAGTGCGTCGGGCACCGCACCCCGCGCAGTGAGCCGGACAAGCGCCCGTCCGGTGGTGCCCGAGTGCGCGTCGATGACGTCAACTGCTTCGACATCGGTATTCAATATCTGGCTGAACCACTCCGCCGTGAGTTCGCTGACCTCGGCTGGGATCGGCAAGGAGCTCATAAGCTCACGATCACGCGGCGAAAAAGTCAGCGGGATTGAGCAATGCAATGAGGTCGGCCAGTCCAGCGCTCGGGGTCGCCGAGACCAACTCAGACATGTTCTGCCACTCCACCGTTGCCAGCTCACCCAGTTGGGACGGGAAATCGTTATTGGCCGTCAGGACCGCGGTAGCCAAGTCGTCGGCGGCGTTGAGGAGACCGGCGGTGATGCTGGTGTTCGGATCGAACAACGCATCGCTCAGGGTTGTGCCGAGCTGCTGGGGATCCAAAACATCCAGACACCGTTTGGACGACAGCCAATTCGATGGGTGCGGTGACGTCGCTTGCCGCCAGCTGCAGGTTGTTGATGACCGCCTCGATGCTGCCGACCGGATTGGTGAGCAAATCGTGACCGATAGTGTCCCAGTTCGGGCTGAGCGCCGGGGTCAGCCTCAGCCACAGTGGAGTCGACGGCTCGCTGCCGAATACCGCGTCGAAATTATTGGTGCCCATGACGGCTTGCAGCTCATTGAGCAACACCTCCTGGATCACCCAGTCGGGTTGGGCGCTTTCCCTGGACGTGTCCAATGCGTAGTCGTAGGACAACACGCGTTCCGACATATCAGCGGCGTATTGGGCGGCGCTGACGGTGGGGGTGTCGGCGGGCAGATACTGGCTCACATCGGCCACCGGCACCAGCTCGGTTGTCACGGTCAGGCCTGTCGGGTCTGTGCCGTCGGGGAGGTTCTCGAATCGAGCGAATATCTCACCGCTGGTAACGCCGTTGCTGTCCAGCCAATTCGCCACGCCCGGGTTGGTGGCGCTGACCACGTAGTAGGTGTAACCGTCAGGATCGTCGAAGGCAGTGGTGTTGTTCAGGGTGGTCTGCGCCAAGGTATACGGCAGCGCCGCGCCGAACACGTTCATCAACTCGATCCCGCTGTAGGCGGCCGCCACGTCGGGCACCTTCACGATCAGCGCCTCGCCGGGATCCAGGTCGAAATTCCCCCCGGAGACTTCTGCACTCGGCAGGCCTGTTGCGAACACACTCGTCTCGGGGGCCAGCGGACTCATGGTGTTGGCCGGAAGCTCGATCCCGGCAACCTCCGCCAGGTTCATGTTTTCTTGATTGAAAGGTCCAACGATGTTGCCGAAGGCGGTGAACAACGTCGTCAACAACGAGTCAATCGAAGTGATCTGGCTCGTAGACGTTCCTGCGACTGAGCCGATTTCGGCAGTAGCGGCGTCCGCGCTGGGAAAGATTCCCGTGCTCGGTATGGAGAAAAACGCCGGGCAGTCGGCCACGCAGTGGATGCTGATGCTGCCCGGGCCCTGCGCCCAGTCGCCCAGCACGTCTCGAATCAGCAGGGAGGCATCACCATTGGTGGTGGCATCGGTGTCATTGATGAAATTGACTGCGCCGCTTGGTTCCGTGGGACCGATGTCGACGGTGAAAGTGCCGTCGGGATTGACGACGAGCCCGTGATCCAGTTCGAGACTGCTCTCGCTTACGGCTGTCGAACCGGTGATTGCTTCGGTCGCGATGGCTAAAGCTTCGGTTCCCTTGCCCGACGGTGCCGGTGAGCTCGTAGGTCGCGCCGGGGGCAAGGCCGGCGGTCGCGTGGTAGTAGATGTCGGGGGTGAAGAATTGAAAGTACTGACGGGAATCGGCGGCATCCCCGGCCACCACCTCCGGCGATTGGAAAAAGACCCCGTCGAAAAGCTCGGTGACTCTGGAGAGCCCGGCCGAGAGCAATTCATAGTTCGTGTTCTGCAGACCCGTCAGCAGCATGGCGTCGCTGTCCGGTGTGGCGAATGGCAGCGCCGAGTCGTAGGCCACCGCCTGCTGCATTGCGGCGAGGAGGTTATCAAGCGCCGGCTGAAACGAGCTTGACGAGTCCGCGGCCGGTGTGTCCGCGGTGGCCTGCGGCGCGGTGATCGCCATCAGCAGAGCGCCGGCTAACGCCGTCGTGGTCATCCCGGCCGCTTGAGCCGGGGCAGACCTATGCCGCAGGGATTTCCGTGCTCTCTTGCCCGCCCTCAAGGACCTCATCCCGCGCGGCAGGAATGAAAGCACCGCCTCGTCGTCCATCGCCGTGGTCACGCCGCTCCCTTCCTCGGGACGCGATCAGCAAATTATTCGTCATGTCGACGACAAATAACCCGATTTCAGCCGCGCCGGCCAAGGTACGGCTCGCGGCTGAGCGATCGAACCCCTCAAAAAGGTGAAGGGCGCGGCCCTGCCGGGGCGGCGGGGGCGATCGGGACCGAACCGGACCGAGTCGGATCGAAACGGCAGCCCGGGTACCAAACCGGCGGCCCTGAGGGCTACTTTCTTAGCTGAGCCAACATACGGGTGCCGGAATCTCGGCAGGGCGGAAGAGGAGCGGTCGTTTGGAAAACCCGAACGCGAGGAGCCTCGAAGAGATCCGTGCCGCCCTCGAGGGCTCTTACACCTCGATGGAAGCCCTGTGTGCCGATCTCAGCGACGCTGACTGGCACGCCCAATCACTCTGTCCGGACTGGACGGTTCGTAGCGTCGTCAACCACGTCACCAGCATCGAAGCGGTGATGACGGGATGGCTGCCCGAGGATGACCAGACGCCGCCGCCTTTCGAGAAGGCGGCGGAATTCCTGCACGACGTCGACGTCGACCGTGCCGCTTACGTGGACAAGGTCCGCGCCGTGTACGACCGTCGGCGCCGCGATCTCGCCACGCTTTCAGCGGACGATCTGCAGCGTCGGTCGTGGACCCCCGTCGGCCCCGGCACCTACGGCCGCTTTTTGGCGATCCGGGTTTTCGACTTCTGGGTCCACGAGCGCGACATCACGATCCCGCTCGGTCGGGCGACAGACGACACCGGCATCGCCGCCGAGATCGCGCTGGCCGAGGTGGAGGGCTCTATCGGATACATCGTCGGTAAGAAGGTGGGCCTGTCCGACGGGAAGAGCATCACCTTCCACCTCACGGGACCGATCGTTCGCGACCTCAACGTGGCCGTCGACGGCCGAGCCAAGCAGGTCGATCACTTGGCCAACCCTGACGTGACGCTGACGACCGACTCGACGACCTTCATCGAGCTCGCCTGCGGGCGCATCGATCCCCAGATTCCCATCGACTCCGGCGCGGTCACGTGGAAGGGCGACGGCGAGCTCGGCGAGCGCGCCGCCCGCAACCTGAGGTTCACGATGTGAACAGTCGCCCTGCTTTCGTCGACTTCCACTTCGACGTCATGTGCCCCTACGCGTACCAGACGTCGTTGTGGATCCGAGAAGTGCGCGATCTGACCGGCCTCACGGTGAACTGGCGCTTCTTCAGCCTCGAGGAAATCAACCGCCAGGAGGGCAAGAAGCACCCATGGGAACGCGACTGGTCCTACGGCTGGTCGATGATGCGCATCGGTGCGCTGCTGCGCCGCCGGTCGATGGCCGACCTCGACGCGTGGTACGGGCGGGCCGGCCGCGCACTGCACGTTGAGGGCCACAAGCCGCACGAGAAGACGGTCGCCCGGCACCTCCTCGAAGAACTCGGCTTCGACCCCGCGCTGGTCGATCAGGCAATCGACGACCCTACGACCAGCGACGAGGTGATGGCCGATCACCAGCGGGTGGTCGACGCCGACGGCTACGGGGTGCCGACCATGTTTTTCCCCGATGGACAATGCCTGTTCGGCCCGGTGCTCGTCGATCCGCCTACCGGCGAGGCGGCGGTGCGACTGTGGGACGCCGTCACCGCGTGGACGGAGTTTCCGCACCTCTACGAACTGCAGCGACCGAAGACACCGGCCGACCAGCAGCTGATTGCCGAAACCTTCCGCCCCTACCTAGAGGCCCGGGACTGGGTGTCGATCAACCGGGGCAAAGTCATCACCTTCGACGACCGCGGCACCAAATCTCAGTGAAATACTGACCGCGGATTCGCCTGGTAGTGGACGCCGCGCGGGGATGCATCAGCCTTACTCCGCTTCACGAAGAGGCCAAGGCCGCCGGTTGACTCGAACTGGGCATTTGTGGGTACAGGACCGGCAAGCCCACCCGACAGCACCACTGCGCGCCGCCTAGCACTGGAGTTTGACATGCATCGTCCCGACACGATCATCGAAATTCATCGTGAACGCGTCCAAGATCAGACCCTCGAGATGTTCAGCGGCGACAAGTACACAGAGTCCGTCGACGGCACCGGCTACTCCGCGACGGCAACCCTTGATCTCACGCTGGATCGCGTCTGGTTCGTCCTCGATTCGCATCAACGGCTCTGGCAGGAGGAGACCGACGGTGAAACCCACGATCCGCTGCGGCATTTCGCGATCGACCTGGTGATCTTCGATTCGAACATCGTCATCGATTCGGTGACCTGCATCCCGCTGGTGGAGCTGCCGCCGGCGACGATCACGATCCCGGACGGTCCCCGCGCCGGGGAGTCGCGGGAGATCCCGTACAACGAGATCCCGCTGTTCGGGCGGTTGACGATGCACGACCAGCTCGAGCCGCATCAAATAGAACCGGGCAAGCAGACGATCGCACTGAACTTCACCGCACAGGATGCTCCTGTGCTGGTGGCCACACCCGCTGCCCGACGAGTACGCCCCGCGGTTGTTCGGCCCGCATATCGAGCGCCGACCCGACGGCGATACCGCCCTTCACCGGACAAGACCCGCGGATCAGCTGGGAACTCGACTACGCCGAGGCGTACTGGATAACCCATTGCATCGCCGGCGAACTGATGGTCGAATCTGGAAAAACTGCAGCACCCGAGCCTCTCCGACGACGAGGCGAGGACCCGGGTGCTCGACTCGCTGGGCGCCCAGATCGCCGATGCGGTTCGGCCCGAAGCTAGCCGAGATGGGGGAGAACGGCATCGTGGATCTGCTGCCGTCGCCGCTGGACGTCGACCCCGAATCGCAGGACGACAGCACGATCAAGGCCCTCGACGCCGTCGTGCAGCGCTTCGAGATCGGCGAGGTCACCCACGAATCCATGGTGGTCCAGCTGCAGACGCTGCGGGCGCTGCCGCCCGGCGAGGAGCTGCCCGCATCGATCCTCGCCGAAAACCCCAGCGAGAAAACCGGATTGGCCGTCACGGGGTGGAGCATCCTGCGGCAGGTCCGTGACACCGTGATGAACAGCTTCGACCTCGACGAGAGCGACTTCGACGCCGACGCGCCGTGCCTGCTGGAGGGTCCGAAGACCATCACCATCGGCGGTCAAGAACGCAGCCTCGACGCTCTCGACGCCGATATCGTGCCGCGAACCGAGGACGGCCGGTTGGTCGTCGACGGCACCGTCAGCGCCGAAACCAAACTCTACGACTTCAAGGCCACCTTCAAGGTGACCTACGAGATGGGCCTTGACGACATCCCTCGCGATCCAAACGAGGGGGAATACCGGCCGGCTGATCTGGAGACCGTCGAAAGCCTCGAGCAGGCGCTGAGCGCGGCCGGCGAAAAGAAGCGAGCAGGTGAGCTCAGCAATCAAGACTACGAGGCGATAGTCAAGCGAGTCAGCGAGCGGTTCGACGAGCTTCCGACGGACCGTGGGTGTGCGACCGGCGCAGAATCCCGCCGGAGCCGGAGGTGAATCCGGAGTTCAGCCTGACGGCAGCGGGTAAGGTCGCCGCGGCTGCCGGCGCCGCGGCTGTCGTCGGTCTGCTTGCGCTGCCGGTGACCGCGGCTGCCGGGGCGGCCGGAGTCGGGGCTGCCGGCGCGGGCGGTCTGCTGACCCTGGCGATCGCGCAGTACATCACTACCGTGCTGACGATCGACTGGTTTGGCAGCGGAATCGGATCACGCCAAGTCAAGAAGTCGCTGAACGACCGTCCCGATGGCACATCGCTGCCTCCGATCGGAATACCGGTCGACGCGGATCTCAACCGCCAGCGCCTCGCGGTGTACTTCCGTCCGCTGCCGGCGAAACTGTGGGTCAGTTGTGTCACGGCTGAGGATGCCGACGGGGAAGAAGTTGAGACCAAAGAAGTTCGGCTCGTGGGCGGCCGGTGGCCCACCGATGGCCAGCCCTGGAAGCTGTCCAACGATGACGCCATGTTGTTCGTCGACTCCCAAGAACTGCAGCTCCTCGTGGAGCCGGATGGCGCAGGCGGCAACGAGCTGCGTATCGGTGTGGCCAGCACAGCGGATGGACGACGCCGACTCCAGGTCGATGGCAGGGATCCCGAGGCGCTGCAGCGGCTTCCGGGCTGCTCGACTGCAGCCGCCAATAGCGAAGACGGCTCTTGAGGGCAGGCCAACGGTTTACCGGGTGACGCCATCGACGCGACACGCGCAACGCTTCCTTACGCGATCTAGGAATTGACCGAGATCGCCGCCCGGTCGGCGTAATGGCCGGCGATCACGAGGCACACCACAATGGAGAGCACGCCGATCGTGGAAACGATCAGGATCCAGACCGGATGGGAGCGACGGATGTACACGACTGCGGCGACTGCGAACACCACTGCCGTCACAACGGTTTCGGTGATCGCAGCGATGTGAAATCCGACCCGCTGTGCGGCATACCACCCTTGTGCGCAAGCCAGGGTCTGCTGATCCCGAAAGCCCAGGCTGGTGTTCGGCGGGATGCCATTGCTGCCCGATCGCGCAGCGAAATACCACAAACTGGCGCAAGTCCCAAGCAGTAGCAGTCCATTGAACGCCGCATACAAGTGAATGAACTTGCGATATCCCGCTTTCGGCGTGAGATCGGCATGCATGGCGTCGTGATTTTCAGCGCCATCATCAGCCGACTTTGCGGCCTTGCCGGCGACGAACGCGGTGTAGAGGGCGACCGGGACGAAAATAAAGAGCCCGCCGATTGCGACGAGGTTGACCACGCTCGTCGAGGCGCCCAGCACGGCGGCGAGCAGCGCGGTTAACATCCCGACCAGGACGAGCAGGTACAGCGGTGTTAGGCGCAGCGCGGCGCGGTGGCCGGCCACCCACGCGGCGTCGCTGCGCATTGTCGACGGAGTGCGGATTCCGGTCGTCGGGTTTCGTCGAAGCCGGCCGTTGGCGGCACGCCAGTTCACCGTGATCAACAGAGCGGTTAGGAAAATCTGGCTGACTGCCGAGATGGCCGGCAAGACGAGACGTTCAGGCTCCACGATCACTATCAGCCGATCCTATCGCGCAGGCCGACACCCTCACTGACGCCAAATTAAAGCGACGGGGTGTGGGTCCGCGTAATTCTCGGCCACCACCCGTTGCTTCTGTTCGAGGCGTACCACGAGAACTCATGCCGTCAACTGGCGCCGCGATAGTCTGTTTCGCATGCTTGGCGGGGTCATGTTGCTGTGGTGGATCCTTACCGTTCCGTCGTTCTTGTTCGTCGTCATCGACGTCTGGCGGACCACCCCTGAGTCGGCGGTCCTCAAGTGGGCCTTCGTGATCCTCACCGCATTCACCGGACCGTTCGGCGCGTTCTTCTACGTGCTCGGCTGTCGTGAACCACTTCGGGGCACACACGAGCAATACGTCGCGAGCCGCTGGCGCCAAGTCCTCGGCTCCACAATGCATTGCGTCGCCGGCGACGGGATAGGCATCATCGTCGGGGCTGCGATCGGCGGCGTGCTGACGCTGTCCTTTTGGCCGGACTTTCTGCTGGAGTACACGCTGGGATTCGTATTCGGGTGGGCCTTCTTTCAGGCGTTCGCAATGCGGGACGCCGCAGGCGGGTCCTATCTGACGTCGCTGAAGATGACGTTTCTGCCTGAGCTGCTGTCGATGAACCTCCTCATGACCGGGATGGTGATCACGTCGCAATTCGCAATGCGAAGCGTGCGTGGAAGCGACGACCCGACGCGCCCTCAGTTTTGGTTCATCATGTCGATGGCGCTGATCGTCGGCTTCGTGTGTGCCTACCCGATCAACTGGTGGCTTGTCGCCAATCACATGAAGCACGGCATGATGACCGTTCGTGCGGCAGCTGCGAGTGTGGCGGCGGAAGACCATTCGATGGCTGCGATGTCGCCCGAAATGTCATCGGGCGCAGGGCCACATCAGCCCATCGCGGTCGTGAAGGCCACGATGACGGCGCTCACCTTCGGCAGCCTCGGCGCAGCGCTCGTCATCGTGATGCAAATCGCGATGTCGAATTAGCCCGTGTAGCCCCATATCTGGGCCGAGGTCTGCTCCCCGTTAGGGTAAGACACGAACTCGATCGGCGTGCCGTCGGGATCGCGGACGAAAAACATGCGTACGCCACCGATCTCCACCGGTTGCTGTTCAGGCTCGTAGCCGGCAGCTGTGACCGCAACCAGGGTCTCGTCGATGTCGCGGACACTCAACGAGATGTTGGTGTAGCCGAGGACGGTTTCAGGCTGTCGGTCCAGGTTGCGGTGTGCGAACTCGAGAAGCTCCACGACGGTGCCACCGAGCATCCCGCCGACCATTCGACCGCGCGCTCCCGGCTCTCCGGTTACGACTTCCATCGACGGACCCTCCAATTCGAGGTCGAAGAAAACGCCCAGTCCGAGGACGTCGCGGTAGAACGGCAGCGACGCTTCCATGTCGGATACGGCGATGCAGACGTGCGAGAAGCCAATAATCCCGATCTGGTGTTGCGTCATGCGGAGATACTAAGCCGATGGGCGGTGGTGCGAATTCTTCGTCAGGGCGTAAGAACCACCGAGCCGATGGTCTTGCGGCCCTGAAGATCGCGGTGGGCTTGCGCCACATCCTTCAGCGGGTAATGTGCGCTGACGGTTACGTCGATGGTTCCATCACCAATCAACTCGAATAATTCCCCTGTCCGCCAGGCAAACTCGTCGTGGGTGCGCATGAAGTGGGGCCGCAGGGGCCGAGTCAGGTACACCGATCCGGCGGCGTTGAGCCGCTGCGGATCGACCGGGGGCACCGGTCCGCTGGAGGCCCCGAACAGCGCGAGCGTGCCTCGGACCGCGAGGCTGGCCAGGCTCGCGTCGAAGGTTGACTTGCCCACGCCGTCGTACACCGCGGCCACACCTGCACCGTCGGTCAGCGCGCGGACATCGGCGCCGAATTGCTGCGGGTCCTCGGGATAATCCAGCACCTCGACCGCCCCGGCGCTGCGGGACAGCTGCGCCTTCTCCGCCGTGGAGGCGGTGGTGATCACCCGCGCGCCCAAGCTGGTCGCCCACTGGGTCAGGATCAGACCCACACCGCCGGCCCCAGCGTGCAGCAACACCGTGTCACCCGCCTGCACTGGATACACAGATTTGATGAGGAGGTGGGCGGTCATCCCCTTCAACAGCGCCGCCGCGGCAACATCAAAGCCGACACTGTCGGGCACCTGCGCCACGACATCGGCTGGCGCGATGCAATATTCGGCGTAGGCGCCGACGGCGTCGGCGCTGGCAACCCGGTCGCCAACATGAAAAGACGTCACCCCGTCGCCGACCGCGGCGACGGTCCCGGCGACCTCGGCGCCGAGAATGAACGGTAAGTCGTGCGGGTACAGCCCGGACCGGAAGTACGTGTCGACGAAATTCACGCCGATCGCCTCGGCTTTGATCAGCACCTCGCCCGGGCCGGGCGAGGGCTGCGGCCGGTCGACGTAGTTGAGGACTTCTGGCCCACCGTGTTCGGCGACTTCGATGGCGTGCATACCGCTTAATTTGACGGGGACATCCCGCCGCCGTCGATGGAGCGGGCTACAAGAATCACGACGCGCCGGTGTGGCAGTGAACAATGCTGCGCATTGTTCGTCGACACAGCGGCGCCTGCTCAACGCTGTCGCGCTCGACATCGACTACCGCCGTCCTTCCGGCAATGCTCGTCGGTAACAGCGCGTGGCCGACGTGGTGCACGGCTCGAACAAGAAGGACGGGCAGACTGATGGCAAATCCGAAAACCATTCACGAGGTGACCTACGACCTGCTGCGTGAGCTTGGGCTGACGACGGTATTCGGCAACCCGGGCTCTACCGAGGAGACGTTCTTGAAGAACTTCCCCGACGACTTCACTTATGTCCTGGGATTGCAGGAGGCGTCGGTGGTGGCCATGGCTGACGGATTCGCCCAGTCCACCGGCAAGCCCGCCTTGGTCAATGTGCACACCGCCGCGGGGATGGGAAACGCGATGGGCAACCTGGTGGCGGCGGCCAAGGGCAACACCCCGCTGATCGTCACGGCCGGTCAGCAGACCCGCGAAATGGTGTTGTGCGAGCCATATCTGACCAACAAGGACGAAACTGTGTTTCCGCAGCCATGGGTGAAGTGGGCGTATGAGCCCAAGCGCGCCGAGGACGTGCCAGCGGCGATCATGCGCGCTTACGCGGTGGCGTTACAGCCACCGGCCGGCCCGGTGTTTGTATCGATCCCGCTCGATGACTGGGAGAAGCCCGCGCTGGGTCCGGCCGTGATCCGCACAGTGAGTCACCGGGTCAGCCCGGATGCCGACCGGCTGCGCGGATTCGCCGAACGGATCAACGCTGCGCAGCGGCCACTACTGGTGTTTGGCCCGGAGGTCGATCGCGCCGGTGCCTGGGATGCCGGCGTGGCGTTCGCCGAAAAGGTTGGCGCGCCGGTATACAGCGGCCCGCTGCCCGACCGGGCATCGTTCCCCGAGGATCACCGGCTATTCCAGGGACAGCTGGCGATGACCATCGCCGGTGTCACCGAGATGTTGCGGGGCCACGACCTGGTCGTGGTGATCGGGGCGCAGGTCTTCCGGTACTACCCCTACGTGGCTGGCGAGTACCTGCCCGAGGGCACCGAACTGTTGCAGATCACCGCCGATCCGGGACTGGCTGGTGCGGCGCCGGTCGGCGACAGCCTGCTCGGTGACACCCTGCTGGCGTTGGAGCAGCTGGTGGGCATGGTCGACGATCACAGCGACCGGTCGGTGCCGGCCAGGCAGGCGCCCACCTCCGCGGTCGACGTGACCGGGTCGGCACCGCTGGAGCCGGACGCGGTGTGGGAGACGTTGAGAACCGTCACGCCCGCCGATTCGCCGTTGGTCACCGAATCGACGTCGACGATGGCCCAACAACTGCGTTTCCTGCCCAGCACCCGGCCGGCGTCGTTTTTCGCCACTGCCAGCGGCGGTATCGGCTGGGGGTTGCCCGCGGCGGTGGGCGTCGCGCTGGGGGACCGCGCCCGTGGCGTCAAGCGCCACGTCCTTTGCCACCATCGGCGACGGGTCGATCCAATACTCGGTGCAGGCGCTTTACACCGCCGCTCAACACCGGCTACCGATCGTGTTCGTCGCGATGCGCAACGGCGAATACTCGATCCTGAAGTCGTTCGCGGTATTGGAAAAGACGCCCGGCGTGCCGGCACTGGACTTGCCGGGCCTCGACATCGCCTCCCTCGCAACGGGTTTCGGGTGCCGCGCGGTCAACGTCGACACCTGCGAAAAGCTCGCCCACGAATTCAATGCCGCGCTGAAGGCCGACGGGCCCACCGTGATCGTGGTGCCGACCAAAGCGCAGGCCGCGCATCTGGGATAGCAGCCACGAGCGAATCTCCGTAACGAGGGACGGGCCAGTCCGAGCGAAGGCAAGGTCGTAACGATCTATGTTTCATAAGCTCACCATCGATTCAATCGCGGCGCGCGCCGTGCTGGTGCCGATGTCGCGGCCTCTGCGCACCGCGGCAGGTGATGTTCCCGCTGCGCCGCTCGTGCTCGTTGACGTCCAAACAAACGAGGGAATTGTCGGGCGTAGTTATGCCTTCGCCTACACGCCCCTCATGTTGCGCACGCTCGTGCAGTTCCTGCGCGACGTTGCACCCGCGTTGGTCGGACAGCCGGTTTCACCGCGCGAGCGCATGCGACAGCTCGATGCGCAGTTGAAGTTGATGGGCATACAGGGAGTGGTCGGCATGGCTATCGGTGCGCTCGACCAGGCGCTGTGGGATGCGCTTGGACGAGCGGCTGATCTGCCCGTAGCGGTGCTGCTTGGTGGTGAGGTCAAGCCGCTAGCTGCCTACGACAGCTACGGCCTGGTGGACATCAAGACCGACCTCCCTCTACTTGAGGCGTCGGTGGAGAACGGCTTTGAGGGGGTCAAGATCAAGCTCGGTGCCGGCGGGGTGGCCGATGAGGTCGCAACGGTCGCTGCCGTACGCAAGGTGATTGGGCCCGAGTGCAGGTTGATGGTCGATCTCAATCAGTCGCAGACGACAGCCGGCGCCATCGATCTCATCCTGCGACTGAAAGATTTTGATCTGACCTGGGTTGAAGAACCGGTCGGCGCCGAGGATCTGCACGGCCATCGCGTCGTTCGTGAGGCTGTTCGCCCGGTTCCTATCCAAACCGGCGAGAACTGGTGGTTTCCGCGGGGGATGGCGAACGCGATTGCTGCCAAAGCCAGCGATTTGGCGATGGTCGACATCGTCAAGATCGGTGGTGTCACCGGCTGGATTTCCGCCGCAGGGCAGGCCGAGGCGGCTTCGCTGCCGCTGTCGAGTCACAGCTACATCGAGGCAAGCGCGCACACGATGGCCTGTTCACCGACCGCATCGTGGTCTGAGTATCTCGATCTGGCCGGGGCAGTCTTAACCGAACCTTTGGTACCCGACAAAGGCAGAATCGTTGCCCGAGGACCCGGCCTTGGTCTCGAGTGGGACGAGAAGGCGGTGGACAAATATGTATTCCAGTGACCTGTCAAACCGGGTGAAACGGGTGTACAGCACCGGAAAACTCGCCCACGAATTCACCGCCGCCCTCGACGCCGACGGGCCCACGGTGATCGTGGTACCGACCCAACCACACCAGGCACATCTGGGCTGACGCCGCCAGCTCATCGTCTATTCGAGGAGCAACATGCCGGTCTACACCTGCACGACGACAACATCGACGCTGACTTCCGACATCAAGAGCGCGTTGGCCCACGAGATAAGCCGTATCCATGCCGAGATCAATCACGTTCCCAGCACCTATGTCAACGTCGTCTTCCACGAGCTGCCCATCGGCGGGATCTACACCGACGGTGTACCCGCCAATCCGGCGCTGGTTAACGGCTGGGTGCGTTCCGGTCATCCGGAAGACAAAACCAGCCGTCTCGCAACGGAAATCGCGGCCGCCGTGTCCCGGATCGCCAACATCGACGCCGACCGGGTGCTGATGGTAATCCAAAACAGCCCTGCGCGTTTCGCGGTCGAAGGAGGCCGTGTGCTTCCCGAGCCCGGCCAAGAGCAAGCGTGGCTCGCCGGCGAATAACAAGCGCTAACCGACGAAAGGATTGCATCGACGTGGCTGACGCCGACTGGTAGATCACCGAGCGCATCAGCGGATGACGAAACCGGACGCGGGTGTCGAAGTTGACCACGCCCGCCTCATGCGCGGGTGCTGCCGCTTCCCCACCGATCCCCAAAGCGGCGTCTCATGTAAACCGCAAGCTCACCAATGTGACGGGACGCCCGCACGGATTCTGGCGATCTCGGAGCGGGCGAAGCGCACCCGGTCGGTGTCGGCGCCGCGCGCGGCGGCCAGCTCCCCTGCGAGGGCATACGCGGCGTTGAGGACGTAGCGGGCCCGTTTGCGTTCGTGGCGTTTTCGAGCGGCCTTGCGATACGCCTTGCGGGCCTTACGATTACCGGCCATCGCATCGAGTTCTGCCGTGGTGATGACGTTGCGGGCCTCCTCCGGCGCCATGACGGCGCGGACGAAGTCCTGTTCTCGCTTCACCGTCGATTTGTAAACCCGCACAAAGATCGCGAGTGCTATGACGATCGTCCCGATGAGCAATCCAATCAGCGCCAGCACGCTCGGGCCGGCGATGGCGGCCAACGAGTCCCATGTCCCGTGCAGCACCATCGGTATCGCGACCAGAAGCAGACCGCGCCCGACCTTGCGTGGTTCACCGGGCCGACCGAGAAGATAGACCAGCCCGGCGCAGAAAATCGCGCTGTACAAGATGTGCGCGGCGACCCCGCTGACCATTCGAAGGATGATGGTGCCTACCGATGCGCCAATCTGATTCGCGCCGAATTGAGTACCCGCCGACGTCAGGGCATAGGAGATGTCCTCGATGATCTGGAATCCCAGACCGATGAACGCGCCCAGGATGAATCCGTCGAATGCGGTGCGGACTTGCCGTGGCGCCATCGCGATGAGCAAGAGCAGGCCCGACCCCTTCGCCCACTCTTCGGTGAACGGTGCCGCCAGCCCGGCACCCCAGTTCAGCGCCCATACCTGGCCGAAGGTCTTGCCGTACAGGGCGAGGATCGCGTCGTTGGCGTTGGCCGCCATCGCCGCGGTCGCGGCGAAGCCGCCCCAGAAGAACGCGACGACCATGAGTTTCGCGGGGAGTTTGGCGTAGCGGTCGATGTGCTGGGTGAACCACCAGAACAGCGCGGCGTAGATCGCGAACGATGTCACCGCGAGCCCGATCGCCTCGCCGTACGCGTCGTACTTGGCCGCGAGCGTGGAGATGAAGGCCAAGAAGCCGATCCCGACCAGCAGCAGATAGCCCCAGAATGCGACGTTGCGTGGCTGGTAGAAGCTGAACCGCCTGCCCCAACCAGAGAGGTCGAGTGCGATGTCGCGGCCCCGATCAAGGTCGGCAAGCGTCGTCTCTGTTGTCACTGCCACCGGTTCCCCTCTCCGGGTTGGCTGATGCTGCGGATCATCTGCAAAACCGTGGCCGCGGGCACCGAGCCGGTATCGGACGGTCCGGTCGCAACGGCTTCGACTCCGCGAGTCCCGAATACGAAAGCGGCGATGAGGCCGACAGTGTGTGGTCCGGTGATCCGCACTGACGCACCCTGCTTGCCCTGATCGGTGACGATCGTGGTGGGTGCACCGGTCACGCGCACGCCGCGACCACGGTTGAGGGCCTCGGACGTCGTCTCGATCTGGTCGAGTAGTTGGTGGGCGTCCCCGTGGAATTGCCCGGTGCGGACGGTGAATTTGACCGCCCCGTCCTCGACGGTCGCGGTCGCAGGATACTCGCCGGACAACGGAGCGTGGCCCGCGCGGAGACCGGACGTGATGCCCCAACCGTCCTCTGGCACGAACGTCACGTTGCCTTCGAGCTCCAGAACATCGCCCGCTTTGACATTGTCGTGGTAGGGCACCATCGCGTCGATGATGGGCAACACCACCGACATCAGGAGAACCAGCGCGAACACCGCCAGCGTCGGGCGGATGGTGCGCCGATCCAGGCCAAACCATCGCTCGTCGGCGGGCACCCAGCGTTCGTCGGGTTCGAATTTCGGTGGTGGGGCCACGGAGGCCATCTCGGTTTCAGGATCCGGCATCCCCTGCCCAACCGTTCCTGCCCGCTGCGGCGTTGATTAAGTGACATCGGGTTTCGAGAGTAACGACGGCGAGAACACTCGACATCAAAATCGGCTACATCTGCGTCTTCGGCGTGGCCCCCGCGGTTGCCTCCTAGGCTGCGACCATGGCTATCGACCGATTTGGGCTTGTCGTCGGGCGGCATCCGACTTGCCTCGGGCATCTCGTTTCTCGTCGACCCCCTCCGTGCGAATCGCTTTTGGGGCGATCCCGACAAGCCGACGCCGACGGCACAACTTCTGTTGCGGTCGATGGGCTACCGCGATGCCTTGATCGGTGGTCTCCTCGCGGCAGCGGCGCTGCGCGGCAGAAACACCCGTGGTTGGTTCCTCGCGTCCGCCGGCGCCGACGCGTCCGATTTGCTCGGTGGGATGAGCGTCCATCACGAGATGAAGCGCTCACAACAGCTGATCGGTTTGGGCGGTGCCGGCGTCGGCATCGTTACCGGGCTCTGGGGCGCAGCGCGTCCGACGGCGGAACAAGAATCCGGAGATGCGCGGGTTGAGCTAGTCGTCCGCGGACGCCAACGCAGCCGGTACCGAAATTTCGATAGGAGAAATCGTGCATATTGGTGTGCTGACTTTTGTTACCGACGAGGGCATCGGTCCGGTCGAGCTGGGTGAGGCGCTCGAGCAGCGTGGGTTTTCGTCGCTGTTCTTGGCCGAGCATTCGCATATCCCGGTCGATGCGAAGACCCCGTACCCGGGCGGGGGCCCGATTCCTCGCAAGTATTACCGCACTCTGGATCCGTTTGTGGCGTTGACGGCAGCGGCGGTCGCCACCGAGAACCTGGTTGTCGGTACCGGCATAGCATTGATGCCGCAGCGCGATCCGATCCTGACCGCTAAAGACGTTGTGTCGCTGGATCTGTTGTCGGAGGGCCGATTTCGCTTCGGTGTCGGCGTGGGCTGGTTGCGCGAAGAAATCGCCAACCATGGCGTTGATCCCAAGGTGCGCGGACGAGTGGTTGAAGAACGGCTGCGCGCGATGATCGAGATCTGGACACAGGAGAAGGCGGAATTTCACGGTGAATTCGTGAATTTCGATCCGATCTACAGTTGGCCGAAGCCGGTGACCAAGCCGTATCCGCCGTTGTATCTGGGCGGGGGACCGGCGAGTTTTCCACGCATCGCTCGGCTGCACGCCGGTTGGCTGGCGATGACCCCATCAGCGGAGGTTCTATCGGGTCAGCTCGGGGAACTGCGCGCCGCCGCGGACCACGACGTGCCGGTGATCAACTTCCACGGGGGCGAACCGACGGCCGAAAGAGATCGAGGGCTACCTCCCGTTGGGGTTGGAACACCTTTTGGTGGACTTACCGACCGAGCCTCGCGAGCAGACACTTCGACGTCTTGACGAGCTGCAGACCGAGTTCGCGCAATTGGCGTAAGGCCGACGCAAATCGCGCGTCAGTCGACATGGCGGATCAGCGTGTCGATGAGCGCGTTAATCGTGGGGCTGGCGTGTTGGGACGCGGCATAGGCAATCGACAGCGTCCATGTGATGGCTGGATGCACGGCAACTGTGCGTAGGTCGGGGAAACGGTCGGCCGCGCTGGCAGGGAGGATGGTCGTCGCCAGTCGATGTCGGATGAGCTCAGCGGCAATCGCATAATCTGCCACTTCGTAGGCGCTTATCGGGTGGACGCCGGTAGCACCGAATCCGGCGTCGAGGCGTTGTCGGATTCCCCATCCGAGCGGAAAGTTGATGAAGTCGTGGCCGGCGAGATCGGCGAGTTGAACCCTCGCGCGATCCGCCAGCGCGTGGCTGGAATCGCAGACGAAAACCATGGGTTCGCGCATCAGCTCGCGCAGCGCTACCAACTGGGATCCCGGTGACGTGATCGACACGAGGGCCAGATCCATCTGTCCATCGGCGATAGCGGTCAGATGCCCGGCTGACCCGGTCAGGCTCTGCCGCAAGCGAACGGTGATCAACGGATTGGAGCGGCGAAAGTCTTCCAGTGCGGCAGGCAGATCCAACGTCCCCCACGACATCAGGGTGCCCAGGGTGACCGTGCCGGTGAGCTGATCGCGGAACGCGTCGACAGAGGTTCGTGCCCGATGCGCGGTGTGGATCACTTCCCGGGCGTGCTGAAGAAAGACCTCGCCGGCCGTGGTGAGCGCAATCTGGCGCTTGGATCGATCGAACAGTTCGACGCCAAGCTCTTTTTCCAATCTCCCGACCGATGCCGACAGGGCAGACTGCACGACGTGGATACGCTGGGCCGCCCGCGAGAAGTTCAGTTCCGCGGCCACTGCGACGAAATACTCCAGATGGCGGAGCTCCACGGGAACCATCCTATCGCGTATTGCGATTGTAATGATCTGTTTTCTTCGTTGGACGCGATGCAAACCCGGGTGTTGGCTAGACGGTGTCCGACAACAGATCATCAGTGATAGGAGGGACGAACTCATGCGAGCGCTGCGTTTCACCGAGTTCGGTGACCCTGCTGTGTTGCAGGTGACGGACCTACCGGATCTGACTGGAACGGCACATGAAGCGGTGATCCGGGTCGAGGCGGCGTCGGTCAACCCGTCCGACGTGAAAAACGTTGCCGGTGGCATGGATTGGACGGTGCTGCCGCGCACGCCCGGGCGTGATTTCGCCGGCGTGGTCATCAGCGGACCGCCCGAATGGCAAGGAGCGGCGGTCTGGGGCACCGGGGGAGACACCGGGTTCATCCGAGACGGGTCGCACGCCGAGTTGATGTCAGTGCCGGTGGAAGCGCTGGTGCGCAAACCCGAACGGCTCAGCTTCGACGAGGCCTCCACCGTCGGGGTCAACTTCGTCGTCGCGTGGTACGGGGCGGTGGAAACGGCGCAACTTGCGGCCGGCGAAACCATCGCGGTCTTCGGGGTTTCCGGTGGCGTGGGGGGAGCGGTGGCACAAATCGCCCGTGCGATCGGCGCCAAAGTGATTGGCGTGGACCGTCGCCGGCCCGGTCCGGAGACTGCCGCCGCGGCCGTCATCGACGACTTCGTCGCCTTCGACCCGGCCGCAGACGTCGGCGCCGAGATCAAGCGGCTCACCGGCGGCGCCGGCGTCGACGTGGTGTACGACGCCGTGGGTGGCGTGACCACGCCGGCCGCGCTGGCTGCGTTGGCCCAGCGAGGCAGGCTGGTGGTGATCAGCGTCGTCGGTTCGCGTGCGGTCGAAATCGATCTGCTGGACCTGTACCACAACGAAACTCGAATCTTCGGCACGGACAGCACAAAGCTCACTGTCGTCGACTCCGCGCGTCGCCTGCAGCAGATGGCGCCCTACTTCGAGTCCGGCGAGTTCCGGCCCCTTCCCATCGCCGCCACCTATTCGCTCGACGACGCGGTTGCGGCCTATCAGGCCGTCGCCGACCACATCGCCGGCCGCGTCGTGATTCGGCCCTGACACAGAGAGGCAAGGCAATGCCATCCGACCTGAACGAACAAACCATTACCGAAGCCGTCCAGCGGACCTTCGATACGTCTACCGATCACCGCTTCCGACAGGTACTCGTCAGCCTGGTGCAGCATTTACACGATTTCGCGCGTGATGTACGGCTGACCGGCGAGGAATGGTTCACCGCGATGGATTTCCTTGAGCGGGTGGGCAAAATCTCCAGCCCGACCCGACAGGAGGTGATGTTGCTGTCCGACATCCTGGGATTCAGCATGCTGCTGGACAGGATCAATCAGCACAGCGGGTCATCGGTTACCTCCTCGGCTCTGCTCGGCCCGTTTTACGTCGAGGGCCGTCCGACGGCCAACAACGGGGACGACATCTCCGATGGCGTGGACGGTACGCCGATGTTCGTCACCGGTCGGGTCGTCGACGAGCAGCGCAAGCCGATCGCCGGCGCCCATGTCGACACGTGGCACAGCGACGGCGAAGGCTTCTACGACGTTCAGCAGACCGAGAAGCTGCACGACGAGTTCGCCATGCGGGCACTGTTGATCACTGACGACGAGGGGCGGTTCTGGTATCGGTCCATCACGCCCCGCTATTACCCGGTGCCCACTGACGGGCCCTGCGGGGAAATCATGCGGGCCGCAAACCGATCCATCATGCGCCCGCAGCATGTGCATTTCTGGTTCCACGCCGACGGCTACCAGCCGCTGATCACGCAACTGTTCTACCGGGACGACCCGTACATCGGCCGAGACGCGGTCTTCGCGGATGTCCAATCGCTACAGGCGGATTACGTGCGTCACGAGCCCGGGGTTGCTCCAGACGGGACGACGGTCGACGAGCCGTTCGTGACTCTGGACTGGACTTTCACCCTCGCCGCTGACCAGGGTTAGGCCAATGTCACGGATACCGCTCGCCAGTATCGAAGAGCAACCCGAACCGATCCGCGAATGGATGCAACGTCGCGGCAATCTCAACGTTTTCCGATTGCTCGCCAACGCGCCCCAGGTGTTCGCCGGGTGGACGCAGATGGTCGACGAGTTGTTCGACAGCCCAACCTTCAGCCTGCGGATGCGGGAAGTGGTGATCTTGCGGGTGGCCCAGTTGCAGCGCTCACGCTACGAACTGAGCCAGCACGTCGGGATCGCCCGCACCACCGGGCTGACCGAGCCGCAGATCGACGCCATCCTCGACGCCGGAGATCTCGACGCGGCCGGCTTCAGCGCCGATGAACGAATCGCGCTCGACGTCACCACCGAGTTGTGCGCCACCCATCGACTTCGGGATGACACCTTCGCCGCGGCCCAGGCGGTGTTCGGCGACGAGGCGCTCACCGAGTTGCTGATGATCGTCAGCTGCTACTACGGGCTGGCGTTGGTGCTCAACGCGGTTGACCTCGATGTGGACGCCGCCGCCAGATTTGAACCCTGACAGGAGAACCAGATGACGCGAATCGCCTACTGTCAGCCGGAAGACATGACCGAGCAGGCCCGCGAATTGACCCGCAAGCGTGGCAATCTCAACGTTTATCGTGCTCTGGCCAAGGCCGAGAAGGTGTTCACCGGCTGGATGCTGGCCGGGCAAGCCGCCCTGACCAGCCCGGTGATGCCCGTCCGGCTGCGCGAACTCGTCGTCCTGCGCACCGCCACCCTGATGGACTGCCCCTACGAGCTCGGGCAGCATCGCGACGTGGCGCGTACGGCCGGAGTCAGCAGCGAGGAGATCAACGTCATCACCTCCGTGTCCGACTGGCAGACAGCTGATTTCAGTCCTGCCGAACTCGCGGTGCTGCACCTGACAACAGAGCTGCTAACCACCCGCAACGTCTCCGCCTCGGTGTTCGACCAAGTACACAAAGCCCTCGGTTCGGAAGCCACCGTGGAAGTACTGATGGTCATCAACCGATATGCGGGGCTGGCGCTGATGCTCAACGCGTTGGAAGTCGACCTCGACGAAACTGCCCGGCTGCCAATCCCGTCGACACAGGATCCGCGATGACCACGTGTCAGAGTCCGTTCCGTGCCGATCTCCTCCAGGGCAAGGTGGCATTGGTCACCGGAGGTGCGACCGGGCTGGGACTGGAGATCGCCCGGGTACTGGGTAGTCACGGGGCGCGTGTTGCCATCTGCAGCCGGAAGGAAGCCAATCTGCAAGCCGCGGTTGCGGCGTTGCGGGAAGAGGGGATTGAGGCCTGCTACGGAGTCTGCGACGTCCGCCGTCCCGACGAGGTGACGGCAGTCGTCGAGCAAGTGCTACGAACGTTCGGTCAACTCGACGTCGTCGTCAACAACGCGGCCGGGAACTTTCCCGTCCCGATCAGCGACCTGAGCCCCAACGGGTTCAAGGCCGTGGTCGACATCGACCTTCTAGGGACATTTAACGTATCGAAGGCGGCTTACGAGCTGTGGCTGCGCGAGCACGGCGGCGCGGTGGTCAATATCAGCGCGGCGATTCAGTACCGAGGCATGGCGCTGCAAGCGCATGTCGTTTCGGCCAAGGCCGGCATTGATGCGCTGAGCCGCGCCTCGGCCATCGAATGGGGGCCCAACGGGGTTCGCGTCAATATCGTTGCTCCCGGTGCGATGTCGGGAACCGAGGGAGTAAAGAGAATCGCCGGCGACGACCAACACCGCACCGTCCAGAATCCGCTCAGGCGGTCCGGTTCCACCACCGAGGTTGCCGAAGCGGTGCTGTTCCTGGCCAGTGATGCCGCGTCGTACGTGACGGGAGCGACACTGGTCGTCGACGGCGGTGGATGGCTGACAGCCAGCGGCATTCCGGATTTGCCGGGCTACCACTGACTATGCGATGTACCCCCGCGGCAACACCGCGAAGTCAACGCACGCCGCGGCCAATATGTCGCCAAACTCGGGAGCGACTGGCGCGCGGAGCTCGAGCAATACCCCGGCCGACGGTGCTTTCAAGGTGCCGACGTATTGGTTGAGCAGCCATTGAGTGGTTTCTGCGGTGACGCCTTGCCATCCGTTGTGCGCCGTCATCAGCGTGAGGACACCGAGTTCGTCGCCGGCGGGGCGAGAGTATCCGATGACGCCAGGCGCTGTCGGCCTTGGAGCCGGTGTGCGGCTTAACCACGGCAAGTACCGTGCCACCACCGGTTTCGAACCGTGCCGCGCCGTCAGCCGGCGCGATTTTTCCCACGGGTGTGTTCAGCTTTGTGATGGTCGTGGTTCCAGCCACGGCAATACGGAGTTCATCGCCGGCGGCATTGGACAGCGTGTAGTCGCTTTTGCCGCCGTTCTTGACCCCGAGCAGCACGCCGAGACCGTTCTTTTGTCGGGCGTGCGCCAATTCGGTGCCGTCGGGGGTGGCGAGTTGGACGCGCAGTGCGTTGGACGTAGACCGCGTCACTCGCGCGATGACGACAGTCGCGTCTCCAAGAACCGGCATGCGGAGATCCTAAGCTTGGCGGCGTCGAGAGGTCGTCCCGGCCCGACCGGCATGGGCCGATTAGGTTTTTGACCGAAATCGCAGTAATCTTGCGCGCGGCTTATCATCGACTCAGGGATTACCCGCATGCCTGTTCAGGCCACTCTGCGACGCGCACAGCCGCTGCGCACCGGTCGCACCCAATATGTCGCTCATCGTAAGAGCTTTCCGACGGTCGGTCAGTGCTTCGACATCGAAGTCACTCGCGAGACCAACGGCTGGCTGATCCGGATTCCGGAGATCGGCGGGGTTACCCGCGCAGGCCGTCGGGACACGGTCGAGGTGGCGGCGCGGAAATGCATCGCCACCCGGACGGGCATCCCGATCGGCTATGTCGCCATCTTTGTCGCGCGCGAGATCGGTTAGCGCCGAGTAGCTTTCGCTACGGGCTCACATGGTCACGGTCAGCGGCCAGACGCTCCAGATGTCATCGCAGTACTCGGCGATAGCACGATCCGACGAAAACTTGCCGCTGCGTGCGGTGTTCAAGATGGACATCTTCGTCCAGGAGTCTCGGTCCTGCCACGCCGCGCTTACCTGCTCCTGGCAGTCCACGTACGACGCGTAGTCGGCGCAGACCAGGAAGGGGTCGTCGTAGCGCAGGTTGTCCACCAGCGGCCGGAACACCTCGGTGTCGCCGTGTGAGAACGTCCCGTCGGCAATCAGATCCAGCACCGCGCTCAGCTCGACGTTGCGGTCGACGTAGTCGCCGGACGGTAGCCCTTGGCCTTCACGTCCTCGACCTCGGACTCGGTCAGGCCGAACAGGAAGAAGTTCTCCGGGCCGACCTCCTCGCGCATCTCGACGTTGGCCCCGTCGAGCGTGCCGATGGTCAGCGCGCCGTTGATCATGAACTTCATGTTGCCGGTGCCGGAGGCTTCCTTGCCGGCGGTGGAGATCTGCTCGGACAGGTCGGCGGCCGGATAGATCAGGTGCGCGTTCTTCACGTTGAAGTTCGGCACGAAGACCACCTTCAGGAATCGGCTGACGCCGGGTCCGCGTTGACCGTCTCGCCCGACGGCGTTGATCAGCTTGATGATCCGCTTGGCCATGAAGTAGCCCGGCGCGGCCTTGCCGCCGAAGATGAAGGCCCGCTGTGGAATCGACATCCCGGGGTTCTGCTTGAGCCGGTGGTACAGCGCGATGATGTGCAGCACGTTGAGATGCTGCCGCTTGTACTCGTGGATGCGCTTGACCTGGATGTCGAACATCCAGTCCGGGTTCAGCTCGATACCCGTCGCCGAGCGCAGGTATTTGGCCAGCCGTGCCTTGTTGCCGCGTTTGACGTCGCGCCACTGCGCACGGAAGGCGGCGTCGTCGACAAAAGGCTCCAGCCTGCGCAGCCGCCCCAGGTCGGTCAGCCAGCCGTCGCCGACGGTGCGGTCGAGCAGTTCCCGCAGTCCGGGGTTGGCCAGCGCGAGGAAGCGGCGGGGCGTCACGCCGTTGGTCTTGTTGCTGAAACGCTCCGGCCACATCTCGTAAAAGTCTTTGAGCACACTGGCTTTGAGCAGTTCCGAGTGCAGCGCGGCGACGCCGTTGATGGCGTGGCTGCCGACGGTGGCCAGGTGCGCCATCCGGACGTCCTTGCCGCCGTCCTCGCCGATCAGCGACATCCGGCGGACCCGGTCCTCGTCGCCGGGGAACTTGGCGCGCACCTCGTCGAGGAACCGGCGGTTGATCTCGTAGATGATCTCGAGGTGGCGGGGCAGCGACTCGGCGAACATCTCCAGCGGCCAGGTCTCCAGCGCCTCGGGCAGCAGGGTGTGGTTGGTGTAGCCGAACGTCGCGACCGTGATCTCCCACGCCTCGTCCCAATCCAGATCGCGCTCATCGATCAGCAGCCGCATCAGCTCGGCAACCGCGATCGACGGGTGGGTGTCGTTGAGCTGCACGGCGAATCGTTGCGGCAGCTCCCTCACGCCGGCATCGGCGAGATCGTCCATGATGTGCAGCACATGCTGCAGCGAGCAGGACACGAAGAAGTACTGCTGTAGCAGTCGCAGGCGCTTGCCCGCCTCCGGCTCGTCGTTGGGGTACAGCACCTTGGTGACCGTCTCCGACGTCACCTCGTCCTCGACCGCCTTGTAGTAGTCGCCGGTGTTGAAGGCGTCCAACGCGAAGGACTCGACGGCCCGCGCGCTCCACAAGGTCAGCACATTGCAGGTGTTGACGCCGTAGCCCTGGATGGGCGTGTCGTAGGCGACGCCTTTCAGCAGCCGCCCGGGCACCCAGCGGACGCGATCGGTACCGGTGTCGTCAGTGGAATGCTCGGCGTAGCCGCCCCACTTCACCAGGTAGTTGACGTCCGGTTTGGCGATCTCCCAAGGGTTTCCGTTGACGAGCCAGTTGTCGGTCTTCTCGACCTGCCAGCCGTCGTGGATCTCCTGGTCGAAGATGCCGAATTCGTAGCGGATGCCGTAGCCGATCGCGGGACGTTCGAGGGTGGCCAGCGAGTCCAGATAGCACGCGGCAAGCCGGCCGAGGCCGCCGTTGCCCAGCCCTGGTTCCACCTCGCACGCCAGTACCTCGTCGAGGTCCTGGCCCATCGCGGCCAGCGCGGTCTTCGCCGCGTGCTCCATGCGCAGGTTCAGCAGGTTGTTGCCCAGCTGCGGACCCATCAGGAACTCGGCCGACAGGTAGCAGGTCACCTTGCGGCCGAGATCGAGCGAGGTCTGCGTCGAGGCCACCCGGCGGTCCTGCATCCGGTCGCGCACCGCCAGTGCGAGCGCCCGGTAGTAGTGCTCCGGCCGCAGGGCCGCGGCCGGACGGCCGATCGAGTAGCGCAGGTGATCGGTGATGGCCCGCTGTAGCGCTTGGGCACCCATCCCGGTCCGGGAGTGCTCGACCAGGTCGGCGGGGCGGTGAGCGGTGGACATTCCCTCGGAGGCTGTTTGTTCGACATCGGTCATCGCGAGTCCTACTCCCTAGATGGAGGAACCGTACCTTTGCGCGGCGCGACGCGCAGGGCGACGCAGGCCGACGCAGGCCGAATTGTGGCAGCGATATCTGCACGCCGGGTACGTAATTGACGACCGCTTCGTGAACGCCAGCCCACGGACGAGCCAAGAAAGCGTTGCGGTGCCGACGCAGGCTCCGACGCGCATAGTTGCGGCAGTTATTGGATCGCGAGCTGACAGAATCGAAACCTGTTCGAAATGTCAGCCGCCCGAAGGCATCTGACTCAGCAGCGCGTTGAGCCCGTACTCGAAGACGGCGTCATAGTCGGTGGGGGACTGCAGCGCCTGGACGAGCGCCTGGTCGGGCCAGTCTTCGTCCCACAGCGAGGGGTCTTCCTCTTCGTGTTTGGCGCCACGGACCGCCGAAAACTGCATCACCGCAGAGGATATGACGTGAACCTGCACCGCTCGCAGCACGAGCGCGGCATCGGTTCCGGTCACGCCCAGCTCGGCCAGCAGGGCCGCCAACGTTTGTTGAATCGGCAGGAACAGCGTCGGCGTCCGATCGCGTTCGTGCGCAATGGCAAGCAGGTGTTGCCGGTCGATCAGCGCGGCGCGCTGCGAGCGCGCCAGTGACGCAATGCGTTCGACCGCAGTCTGACCCTCGATGGGCAGATGGGCCATCTCGCTGAGCAATCGGTCGACGAGGCTGTCGAAGAGCTTGTCGCGGCCCCCGATATGCCAGTAGATCGAGGTGACCGCGACCCCGAGCTCCTCTGCGAGGCCGCGCATCGTGAATGCCTCGACACCGTGCAGTTCGATCAGCCGGGCCGCGGTGTCGAGGATCGTCTCCGCGCTAACGGCCTCCGTCACTGGTCTCACCCCCCGTAATGCGTTCCGACTCCGGGAGGTCGAGGTAGCGTTCGAGGTTGCGGTGCATGTTGATCACCCGCCGTTCCTCGTTGGACAGCGTCAAGTGCGTGAACCCGGGCTGGTGCAGACCGCGCTGCAGTCCCGCCAACACGTTGATGTCCTGCGTCATCACCAGACCGGGCTCGGCCTGATTCGCCGTCATCCGAACGTCGGCGGGCTTGATCCGCGGCGCACCCGGCGGCATCCGCGTCCACAACAACATGACAAACTCGCCGTGATCGGGATCGGGCCCCGGACGTGCGGCCATCACCGTCAAGTGATCAGCGTTGGCCAGCAGCGTCAGATTCGGAAAGACGTTGTACTGGTGCAGCCGCATCACCTGATCGGTACTGGCCCAGCTTAGGTCGACGCCGCGCTCAGCAGCGAAAGCCTTTGTCCGCTCCGCGATCACGTCCATCACCGACTTACCCGGCAGGCTACCCGGGAACGGCGTGCCCTCCGCGACGCCCATCAGCGCCCCCTGGGTGCAGACGTAGGCGTCCCACACCTCAGCGTCGGTGGGAGGGTGCTTGAGCTGCGGGCTTGGCACACCGTAGAGCTGCTCGGATTTGCCGGTGTGCCCCCAAATCACCTGCGGGGCATAGACATCGTCCATGCACCGGTGCAACTCGGGATGCAACGTCTGTACGTGATAGGTCTCGCTGAACCCGTCGGCGATCGTCTTCCAGTTCGCGTCGACTTCGATGGTCATTGTTCCGTAGCAACGGAAGTCGCCGAGAGCGAGCCATGCGATGTCCTGCGGCACCGCCTCCAAGAAGTCGGCCAACGGAGCCGCGTCGACGTCAAGGTTGACGAACACGAGCCGCTCCCAGCTGTCGACCCGCGCCGCGACGAGGGGAAACTCAGACATCTGCAGCGTTCCGAATCCTTTACGGTTCGGGACCCGCTTGAGAACGCCGCACAGATCCCACGTCCAGCCGTGGTAGCCGCAGCGCAGTTCAGCCAAGCCTGCGCCCGAGCCGGCGCACAGCGAGTTGCCGCGATGGCGGCACACGTTCTGAAAGGCGCGGAGTGTCCCGTCGTCGCCTCGGATGATCAGTACTGAATAGGGGCCGCAACGGTATTCGAAATAGTCGCCGGGTTCGGCGACGTGGTCCACCGTGCAGGCGACCTGCCACACCTTCGGCCACATCCGCTCGACCTCGAGCTGTGCAAACGCGGGAGAGTAGTACCGCTCCGCGGGCACCAGGGTCGGACGTTGTGGCGGCGTGCCGATCGCGTCCTCTCGCTGGACATGAGGCGCTGCTTGGGTAGTCATCGAAGCACTCCCGTCGCGTCTGTAACGGTGTTACATTGGCCACTGTAGCGGCCGGCCGGGCAGACCAAGGGAGTAATCGTGTTCGACCTCAAAATCACGGGTGGCACCGTTGTAGACGGAACGGGTGCAGACCGGTACGACGCCGACGTTGCGGTCAAAGACGGCCGAATCGTCGAGGTTCGTCGGCGCGGGCCCGGGAGCCCGCCGCTGGAAGGCGAGGCCGCCGAAACCATCGATGCAACCGGAAAGATCGTCGCGCCCGGATTCGTCGACATCCACACCCACTACGACGGCCAGGTCAGCTGGGACGACATGCTGGAGCCCTCGAGCAGCCACGGCGTGACCACCGTCGTGATGGGTAACTGCGGGGTCGGGTTCGCGCCGGTGCGGCCGGGCCGAGAAGACTGGCTGATCGGCCTGATGGAAGGCGTCGAGGACATTCCCGGCAGCGCACTCACCGAAGGCATCTCGTGGGGCTGGGAGAGCTACCCCGAATACCTCGACGTCATCGGAAGGGGCCAATTCGCCGTCGACGTCGGCAGCCAGGTAGCCCACGGCGCCGTCCGCGCCTACGCGATGGGTGAGCGTGGCGCCCGCAACGAGCCCGCCGCACCGGACGACATCGCAGCGATGGCGCGCCTGGTGCAAGAAGCCATCGAGGCTGGCGCGCTGGGCTTCTCGACGTCCCGCACCATCGGTCACCGCGCCATCGACGGTGAGCCGGTGCCCGGGACCTACGCCGCGGAGGATGAGCTGTTCGGACTCGGCCGGGCCATGGCAGCAGGTGGCCAGGCCGTCTTCGAGCTTGCCCCGCAGGGGGTGGCGGGCGAGGACATCATCGCGCCCAAGAAGGAACTGGACTGGATGCAGCGCCTGGGCGCTGAGATCGACCGGCCGATTTCGTTCGGCATGATCCAGGTCGACGCCGCCCCGGACCTGTGGCGCGAACAGCTGGACATCTCGGCGGCCGCCCACGAGGCGGGCAGTCGGTTGTATCCCCAGATCGCGGCGCGACCGTTCGGCATGCTGTTCGGCTTTCCCGGGCATCATGCGTTCACCCACCGGCCGACCTTCCGTCGGCTGAAGGCCGAATGCAGCCGCGAGGAGCTCGCGCAGCGTCTGGCCGATCCCGCCGTCAAGGCCGCGATCCTGTCCGAGGACGATCTGCCGCCGGACCCGAACAAGTTGTTCGACAACATGTTTGCCCTTGCGCAGTACTCGCTTGGCCGGCTGTACGCGCTGGGCGATCCCCCGGACTACGAGCCGACCGATGAACGCACCGTGGAGAAAATCGCCGCCGAGCGCGGGCGCAGGACCCACTGGCCACGCTCTACGACCTGATGCTCGAGTCCGACGCGACGTCGATGCTGATGCTGCCGTTCTACAACTACTGCTACGGCAACCATGACGCGATCCGGGAAATGCTCACCGCATCCGGCGGGCGTGGTCGGACTGTCCGACGGCGGCGCGCACTGCAGCATGATCTGCGACGCGTCGTATCCCACCTTCCTGCTGACCCACTGGGCGCGCGATCGTCACCGCGGTGAGAAGCTGCCGCTGGAGTACGTCATCCGCAAGCAGTCATACGACACCGCGCAGCTGTTCGGGCTCTCCGATCGCGGCGTCATCGAAATCGGAAAGCGGGCCGACGTCAACGTGATCGACATGAACGCGATCACCCTGCACGCGCCGAAGATGGCCTACGACCTGCCGGCCGGTGGCAACCGGCTCGTCCAGGGCGCTTCTGGCTACAGCGCGACGATCGTCAACGGCGTGGTAACCCGCCGCGACAACATCGACACCGGCGCGCGGCCGGGCCGATTGGTGCGCGGCGCGCGCTGAGAATCCTGCGCCGAAGTCGGAGGTCACCGCGCTCGGCATCGGTACGCTCATGCCGTGGCGGAAACGTCGTACGCACCGTGCGGTGGCCTCAGCCTGGCGTATCAGGTGTTTGGCGACGGGCCGGTTGAACTCGTCTTCGCGGGGTCATTTGTCAGCCATGTCGAGCTGTCGTGGACTGTGCCCGAATTCAAGGCATTCATGGAGCCGGCTCGCCAGTCGTTTTGTCGCGTGCTCCTGTTCGATAAGGCCGGGGTCGGGCTGTCGGACCCGGTCCCGCAAGTTCGCACACTGGATGATCGAGCGGCGGAGATCGAGGCCGTCATGGACGCGGTCGGCTTTAGAAAGGCGGTCCTTTTCGGTGTGAGTGAGGGCGGTCCGGCCGCGATGGGCTTCGCGGCGACACGACCGGAGCGAACGCGGGCGTTGATCCTCACCGGCACGTTCCCGTATATGGGCTTCGCCGGGTGGGACGACATGGAACGCGACCCGGCCGAACTGCGGGCGCGCCTCCTTGCCGAGCTGGGTGAGAAGTACACGCCGTCGACCGAGCAGATCGCCCGCTTCCAGGAATTCGGCCGCGCCGTCCGCTCGGCGTGGGGTAGCGGTGCGGCACTCAAGGGTCTACTGCCGTCGATCCGGTCGACACGCCAGCTCGCAATGTTGGAGCGCATGAGCGCGAGCCCGGGAATGGCGCGCGCGACACTGGAAGCGATGTTCTTGATCGACGTGCGGCCGATCCTGCCGACGATCAGCGCGCCAACCTTGGTCATCCACGCCCGCTCGGACCCCGGCGTTCCGGTGCAATGCGGCCGTTACCTCGCCGACAACATCGCCGACGCGCGGTGGCTCGAGGTTGAGGGCGTGGACAGTCTGCCCTGGCTCACCGAGCCCGGCAAGATCCTGAAAGGGATCGAGGAGTTCCTCACGGGCAGCCATGCGGCGCCGTCGCAGTCACATCGTGCCCTGCGCACTGTGTTGTTCACTGACATAGTTGCGTCGACGCAACGGGCCGCGGCGACTGGTGACGAGCGGTGGCGTGCGGTGCTCGAGCGCTTTGGTGAAATCACCACAGAAATTACGGAGCGATTCGGCGGCACGGTGGTGAAGAGCACGGGCGACGGCCACCTCACCACGTTCGACGGCCCGACGCAGGCCATCCGCTGTGCCGAGGCACTTGCGTGCTGATGCCGAGACACTGGGCATCGAGATCCGCGCTGGCATCCACACCGGCGAGTGCGAACTGCTGGACAACGACATTGGGGGGCTCGCCGTACACATCGCGTCGCGGATCCTCGGCCAGGCTGGCGCTGGCGAAATCCTCGTCTCCCGCGCCGTGCGCGACTTGGTCATCGGCTCCGGGACGGGGTTCGAGGATCGTGGCAGCGTTGAGTTGCGTGGCGTGCCCGGCACCTGGCAGCTGATGGCGGTAGATCGCCACGGCGCGCGAGCGGGATCACCCGAAGCAGAACTGGCGTCAACGCCCACCCCTGGCCCTCGATCCGCGATGCGCCGGTCGGACCGCGCCGTCGAGCTGATGGCCAGGCGGACGCCGTGGGTCCTCCGCGGGATGGCCCGCCTCACCCCGGCCACCGGCCGCGGCCGGGTTCCTGCCGTATCCAGATCACCGGGCGATCGCGTGGTCGATTAACGTCGCGGCTGCCGCGCGCGCAGGCGCCCAAGGCGACGAGTCGTCCAACGACGTGGCCAGTGCGGCCGCCCCTTCATAAAGCACTCCGAGTTCGTTGCCCAGTAGTTGCGGGTCGGCGGCGCCTGCTTGTTTGGCCAGCTCAGTCAGTGCGTCGATGAAGCCGCGCTTGCTAGCGCGAACGATCTCGTGAACTCGCGGCATCGTGCCTGCGGCCTCGACGGCCGCATTGTGGAACGGGCAGCCCCGTAGCGGTCCGCCCCGTGCCGTGGGCGTCTCGAATACCGCCAGTAAGCGCTCGCGCGGCGTTTGGTCGGCGTCCGCCCCGGGAAGCGCGGAATCGACGACGCGTTGCTCGATGCTGCGCAGATACTCTTCCACCACTGCCGTCTTGCTTGGAAAGTGTTGGTAGAGAGTACGTTTGGAGACCGACGATTCGGCTGCGAGTCGCTCGACGCCGGTGGCGTTGATGCCCTCCCGGTAGAACAACTCTGCCGCAGCGTCCAGGATGCGCTGGCGGGCGCCGCGGCCGCCCTTGGTCGTCGCATGCTGCTTGGTCATGACCAGAGTATACCGACCGGTTTACATCACTCGTCAAGTGGTGTACCGTCACCGCCAGATAGAAGTACACCGATCAGTTTACTAGGAGTGGACATGACAAATCGATCGCCAGTGGTGCTGGTTACCGGCGTCTCCTCGGGCATCGGCCGTGCGGTGGCCAGCGCCTTCGCAGAAGAAGGCTTCGAGGTCTTCGGCACCAGCCGTAACCCGCGAGCAACGCAACCGGTCGCCGGAGTGGAGTTGATCCAACTCGACGTCACCGACGACGCGTCGGTCACCGCGGCCGTATCCACGGTCGTCCAGCGTGCGGGCCGCATCGACATCGTGGTGAACAACGCCGGTGCCGGCGTTTTCGGCGCCGCGGAGGAGACGTCGGTCGCCCAGGCGCAGCAGCTGTTCGACACCAACTTCTTCGGTTTGGTGCGGTTGACCCGTGAGGTGCTGCCGTACCTGCGCGCGCAGCGTAGTGGCCGCATCATCAACATCGGCTCGGTGCTGGGCTTCCTGCCGTCGCCCTACGGCTCGCTCTACGCAGCGTCAAAGCACGCGGTCGAGGGCTACTCGGAATCCCTCGATCATGAAACCCGCGACTTCGGCGTACGGGTTTCCGTCGTGGAGCCCGGCTACACCAACACCTCCTTCGAGGCCAACGCGACCGATGCCGATTCGCCGCTCGAGTTTTACGAGCCCGTTCGCGAGCACGTCATGCAGGTCATCACCGAGGCGCTGCACACCGGGGACGATCCCGCCGTGGTCGCGCGAGTCGTGGTCAAGGCGGCCACCAGCCGTACCCCGAAATTGCGGTACCCGGCCGGGCCACTGTCACGGCGGCTGGCGTTGCTGAAGAAGTTCGCCCCGGCCGCGTTGCTGGACAACGGAATTCGCAAAGCGAACAAGTTGACGACGACAACGCCGAAGCCGAATCAGGTGCCGCAGAAGGTCTGATAGGGGCCGAAGTCCTCGGGGGCCTGACGGGCGTAGTCCTCGAGGCCCGGACGTTCGTCGTAAGGGTTTGTCACGGCGGCGAGGAGCCGCTCCAGCGGATCCAGGTCGCCGGCGGTCGCGGCGGCCAGCGCCTCCTCGACGAGATGGTTGCGCGGAATGTAGATCGGGTTGACGCGGTCCATGGACTCGGCGTCGGGGCCCAGCGCTCGCCAGCGTGACAGCCAGTCGTCGAAGCCGGCGGGCCCAGTATCGCCGCGAGTCGCCTGGCTGAGCTGACGGAAGAACGAGGTGTAATCCACCCGGCTGTCCTTCAGTAGAACCAGCAACTCGTCGACTAGCGGAGTGACGGCCCCCGCGTTGACATCGGCTGCCAGGCCGAGTTTGGCTCGCATACCGGACGTCCACGCCGCGTCGTACTCGTCGCGGAATGCCCCGAACGAGTTTTCTGCCAGCGCTATTGCCTCCTCGATGTTGTCGGAGAGCAGCGGGAGAAGAGCTTCGGCGAACCGGGCGAGGTTCCATGCGGCGATGGCAACCTGATTGCCGTAGGCGTAGCGGCCCCAGTGATCGATCGAACTGAAGACCGTGTCGGGGTCATAGGTCTCCATGAAGGCGCACGGTCCGTAGTCGATGGTTTCGCCGGAGATCGTCATGTTGTCGGTGTTCATCACGCCGTGAATGAAGCCGATCAGCATCCACCGAGCCACCAGCGACGCTTGGACTCTCGCCACTGCTTCGAACAGCGCGAGGTAGGGAACCCCAGCGTCCGCTGCTTCGGGATGGTGGCGGGCGATCGCATGGTCGGCCAGGCGTCGCAGCAGGTCCAGGTTGGCGGTCGCGGCGGCGTACTGAAAGCTCCCGACCCGCAGGTGGCTGCTGGCGATGCGGGTGAGCACGGCGCCGGGCAATAGCGTCTCGCGCTGAACCGGTCGCCCGGTGGCGACTACTGCCAACGATCGCGTCGTCGGGACGCCGAGCGCGTGCATGGCCTCGCTGACGACGTATTCGCGCAGCATCGGTCCCACCGCCGCCAGGCCGTCGCCCCCGCGGGCGAACGGCGTGGCGCCGGAACCCTTGAGGTGCATATCGCGGATGCGCCCGTCGGCGCCGACGAGCTCGCCCAGCAGCAGGGCACGCCCATCGCCCAACCGCGGCACGTAGCCGCCGAACTGATGCCCGGCGTAGGCCTGGGCTACCGGAGCGGCATCGCCGGGAACCAGGTTGCCCACCAGGAAGCGCACCCCGTCGGCGCTGCGCAGCCAGGAAGCATCGAGGCCGAGCGCGCTGGCGAGCGGCTCGTTGAGTGCCAACAGTCGCAGGCCGGGAAAGGTCTCGGCCTGCCAACGGACGGCCATCTCCGGCAAGTCGCGCAAGAAACGGTCTTGCAGACTTACGTTCGTATCCGGAGCGACGCTCACGCCACCCACACTACGGAGACGCTGCGTTACCCGAGGGTATGTCCAATCAGATCGCGGGCGCGGTCGAGCATCGAGGCAAACGGTCCGACGGCGAAATTCAGCATCGCCGATTCCACGCCGGGGTGAGGGCGGGTTGGTGCGATGGCCTCGGCGGCTTGCACCGCCTTCGTCAGCCGCTTGAGCTCGTCAGCGTCGAGTTGTTGCTGCAACTTCGGGAATTCGTAGGTCTCTTCATGCAGGGCGTGGTCGAGCACCGCGTCCCGCAGCTTGGTCAGCTCGTCGATGAACTGTTCTGAGGTGATGTCGATCTTTTCGATCGCCGACAACAGCTCCTTCGCCTCATGCTCCTCTTCTAGCCGGGCATCGACGATGGAGTCGATGGCGTCCACCTCGCGGCGTACCCGGGGATGCACGACCATTTCCTCGGCCGTCTCGTGGACGGCCAGCAACTGGCGCAACTGCACGAACGGCTTCTCGCGCGCTTGCGGGTCAGATGCGTGCAGCACTTGGTCGAACATGTCCTCGATGAGGTTGTGCTGTGCTTTGAGGAACGCGACGACTTCGTCGGGCGACTGAATAATCATTTCGGACATTCCCATACCTCCAGACGTCGGGAAGTTGACGATGGCGGGCGCTTTCTCTACGCGTACCCCGGCACGATGTGGCTAAACGCTGCGCGGTTGGGCGCTACTCTGCTTTCGGCACTAGGCGAGGAGCGGCGCGTGGGTTCTGCGGTCGGCGACGTGGACGACATCGACTTCGACGATCTGACGTCGCCGCGGCTGACCGACGTGCAGCGTCAGATTTTGGAGTTCACCGAGGCCAAACGTGTCGAATTCGACATCGACCGGATGCTCGCCGAAGCCATTGACCAGGCCTCGGTGGGCGACTACCTGGACGACGGAGACGGCTTCACCGACCGACTGACCGTGCATGTGGCCGCGATCGAAGCCGACCACGGCCTGACCCAACTCACCCGCTCCTCGCTGCGGCAACGAGTGGTTCGCCTGCTGCGCAACCGGCTCTCGCTGACCGACCTCATCAAGCGGTATCCCGAAATCGAGTCAATCGAAATCGAGCAGCCCTTCATCGTCGTCGGGATGCCGCGATCCGGCACCACGCACCTGGTCAATCTCATCGCCGCCGATCCGCGCCGCCGCGCGCTGCCGTACTGGGAGAGCCAGGATCCGATCCCGGCGCTCGGTCAGGGCCCCGACATCTTCGGCGTCGACCCCCGCTACGCACGAGCCAAATCCGAACACGACGCGTTGATGGCGAGTGCCCCCGTCGTCGCCGCGATGCACGACCGGTTCCCCGAGGCGATCGAGGAGGAAGTCGAACTTCTCGACCTGGATCTGGCCGGCTATGTGCTGGAATGGCATGCCCGCGTGCCGGATTGGCGGGACTACTACCTGGGCCTCGACCAAAACCGGCATTACGCCTACCTGAAGAAAGTCTTGCAGGCGTTGACATTCCTGCGTGGCCCGCAGACCTGGGTCCTGAAGAGTCCGCAGCACTGCGAGCAGCTCGGCCCGTTGATGGCCACTTTCCCCGATGCGACGGTGGCCTTCACGCACCGCGACCCGGTCGCGGTGATCCAATCGGCGATCACGATGATGGCCTACTCCGACCGACTGCGCCGGACCAGCATCGAACCGGAGTGGCTGTTGGACTACTGGAGCGATCGGGTGCACCGGCTACTCAGCGCGTGCGTGCGCGATCGCGACCTGGTGCCGGCCGAGCGCAGCATCGACATCAGTTTCCACCACCTCAACGGCAATGAGATGCCGTTGCTCGAGGAGCTTTACCGTCGCGGCGGAGTCGAATTGCCGCCGAAGGTGCGCAAAAGCTTCCAGCGTTACCTGGACAGCAATCCGCGCGGCAAGCACGGCCGCATCCGCTACGACCTGCAACGGCACTTCGGCATCTCGCCCGACGAACTCCGCGCCCGGTTCGAGTTTTATTTCAACAGGTTCGACGTCCGCGCCGAATGAAGGAGAGTCAGTGATGTTCGAGCCGGTCTATCGCAGCCGGCCGGGTGCCGACGCCATGCGCCCGGCCTCCGCCGAAAAGGCCGAGCAGATTGCGCCGGGGCTGTGGTGCTCGCCGGGTTTGTCGAATTCCTACCTGCTGTCCACCGGCGACGGCCGGGTGATCGTCAACACCGGCATGGGTTTTGAGGGGCCGGTGCACCGCGCCAACTTCGACGCTGTCGACTCCTCGCCGGTGCGTTACATCATCTTCACCCAGGGCCACGTCGACCATGTCGGCGGTTTGGACAGCGTGCGTGATCCGGATACAACGGTTGTCGCACAAGCGAACTGGACATTATGGCGAGACGACAACGAACGTCTCATCCCATATCGGGCCAACCGTAGCGCCTTCGCCTTCAAAGACAAGTTGGCGACCGGCATCCAGGCTATTCAACGGCGTCTCGGCACCAAGCATCTTGCGGCCCAGAGCATTCCGAGCGTTGATCTCGACTTCGAGGACACCCTCACGCTGGAAGTCGGTGGTCGACGGATGGAGCTGATCTCCGTGCCCGGCGGGGAAACCAACGACTCGCTGGTGATATGGCTACCAGAGGAACGGATTTGCCTGTGCGGGAATACTTTCGGTCCGATCTTCGGGCACATCCCCAACCTGGTCACCATGCGCGGAGACCGGTACCGTGACGCGCTCACCGCGATCGCGTCGGTCGAGCGGGTTCGTGATCTGCAACCCGAACTGTTGGTGACCGGCCACTTCGAACCGGTCGCGGGTGTCGAACGCATCAACGCCGAGTTGACCAGGCTGCGCAACGCCATCGAATACATTCACGACCAGACCGTCGCGGGAATGAACGCAGGCAAAGACGTCCGCACCCTGATGCGGGAGATCAGCTTACCCACGGAATACGAAGTGGGCCAAGGCTATGGAAAGGTGGCCTGGGATGTGCGGGCCATCTGGGAGAACTACTCGGGTTGGTTTCATCACCGGTCGACGACCGAGCTGTATCCGGTGGGTTTCGACGCGGTCAGCGCCGACGTGGTCGAATTGGCCGGCGCCGCCGCGCTGGTGGGCCGCGCGCGCGACCATCTAGACGCCGGCCGGCCGCTGCATGCAATCCATCTCGCCGAGCTCGTACCCGCCGACCAGTCGGGGGCGCGCGAGGTGCTGAAGGAAGCTCACGAGAGGATGTTGGCCGACACCACGAACTTCTGGGAACGAGCCTGGCTCACCGAGCAAATAGCGAGAAACTCATGACGGCGCGAGTCAGTTTTGACTTCACCGGCACTGAGGCGCTGATTACCGGTGGCACCAGCGGGATCGGACATGCAACAGCCGTGCTGTTTCGCGACGCCGGAGCGAAGGTCACCATCACCGGGACCAAACCGGCAGCGACGGACTACGACACCGACCTTGCCGGCATGGCCTATCACCAGTTGAAGATCACCGAGCACGACTCCGTGGATGCGTTGGCGCAGAACTTCACCCGACTGGATGTGCTGGTCAACAACGCCGGCGCGAATTTCCCAGGCGGCCTCGACGAGTCAAAGCCGGACGGGTTCGAGGCTTCAGTGGCGCTCAATCTGACCGGTCCGTACCGCTTGACCATCGGCCTTTACCGCGCGCTGCGGGCGTCGACCGCCACCGGCGGTGCCAGCGTGGTGAATATGGCGTCGATGTCTGCGTTGCGCGCCGTCCCGCTGGTACCCGGCTACGGCGCGGCGAAGGCCGGAGTCATCGACGTCACCAGAAATCTCGCGGTCAAGTGGGCCGGCAAGGGAATCCGGGTCAACGCGGTGGCGCCCGGCGCGATCGACACGCCGATGACCGCGCCCATGCATGTCGCGGAAGAACTCGTCGAGGCCGAACTGGCTCACATCCCGTTGCGACGTTTCGGATCCGTCGACGAGATAGCATCCACGGTGGCCTTCCTGTGCACCGAGCAAAGCAGGTATACCAGCGGCGCGGTATTCGTCGTCGACGGCGCATCGGACTGCGTCTGAAATCGCAAAGGAAGATCATGGCATTCGCGTTAAGACCCGAGGATTACTACCACACCGGCATCGTGGTGCCCGACCTTGATGCCGCGATGGCCCGCCTCAGCGCGTTGGCCGGCTACCGGTGGATCACTCCGTTGACCTACACACTGCCCTTCCGCACCGCGCACGGGACCCGCGAACTCACCTCGACGTTCGTCTACTCGCTGCAGAGTCCGCACGTGGAGTTGATCCAGCAGGTGCCCGACAGTCCGTGGATTGCGGCGCCGGGCAACTCGGTCCATCACCTCGGATACTTCACCGACGATCTCGCTGAGACCGCCCGGATGCTGGAGGCCAACGGCTTCACCTTCGAAGCCACCGCTGCGACGTCACCGCCGGATCTGGCGCTGTTCGCCTACTACGTCGACGCGTTCGGTACCCGCATCGAGATCGTCGACCGCGCGCTGTTTCCCGACTTTCCCGCGTTCCTGCAGTCGGCGGCGGCGTCGGCGTAAAGCCTGACCGGAGGTCGGAGATGTTGCTGACGGTGTTGCGTTTCAACTTCGCGTCGCCGCAGGGAGATTCACGTAAGCAGAGCGAACTGATCCGCGCTGCAATCGAACTGGCGCAGTGGGGGGAGTCGCGGGGCATCACCACCATCAGCGTCGACGAGCATCACGCGACCGGGCACGGATGGAGCTGCAACCCGATCATGGCGGCCGCGATGTTCCTGGCCCAAACCTCGACGCTGATCGCGAGCGTGGACTGTGCACTCGGACCGTTGTGGAATCCGGTCCGGCTGGCCGAAGACATCGCGCTCGTCGACAACCTCAGCCGTGGTCGACTGCATACCACGATAGGTCTGGGCTACCGCGAGGTCGAATATGAAGCGCTGGGAGTCGATTTCAGCCAGCGCGCCAAGCTGATGGACAGCCTGATCGAGCGAATGCTGGCACAGTGGTCCGTGACAGGTTCGTGGACGCGCCCACACCCGCCGCTGTACGTCGGCGGAGGCGCGCGGGTGACCGCGCGGCGGGCGGCGCGTTTTCGCCTTCCCCTCAGCCTGGCCGACCATCTGCCCGATGTCGCCGCTACTATCGCGAGCTGTGTGCCGAGGTCGGGATTGCGCCGCTGGTCATCATGCCCGGGCCGGTCAACCGCGGCATGATCTACTTGCACGAAGATCCGGACCGGGCCTGGGCCGAGCTTGGTGAGCACATTCTTTGGGAGGCAGTCACTTACGGCGGATGGTCGAAAGACCAACGCTCGCTCATGCACCTCCCTGGTGTTAAGACGCTGGACGAGGTGAAGGCGTCGGGACGATACCGCTTCCTGACCCCCGACCAGCTCATCGCCGAGGTCCGCTCTGAAGCCAGCGCCACCGACTACGGACCGGTCGTGCTGCACCCGCTGGTCGGCGGCATGCCGGTCGACGAGGCGTGGAAGTCGGTGCAGCTGCTCGTCGACAAGGTCGTGCCCGCGCTCAGCTGACCGAGACCGCAGGCGTCCAGGCGAATCTGGCCGCCGATGAGGCGCCCCATGTAGTCCGCAACTTGGGTTGGTCGGACCCCAGGAGACTCAATAGCCTCTTGAGTCGCTGGCTTAAGCATTAGAGGCTTTTTCGGTTTGATGCTCGCATGTGATATCAGTCCGCTGTGCGCACCGATGCGAGAGATGCTGGCGCTACAAGCGCATCTCGGGTGGTGCAGCAACTTGCGGCCCCGTGATATCGCATACGCATCACTTTCCAGCAGCACGTCAGGGTGAGGTGCTGGTGCAGGTGTGGCTGCTGGTCGCAAAGTGATTACGCAGACGTTCCTCTCCCAGTTCCGGTTCCACGTTCCGATTCGGTCGCTCCGGCGCTACCCTGGCCCGCATGGGCGCCAAGAGCCGTATCCAGGTGGCCCGGGTATACGACCACCCGGGCCCCGACGATGGCCGGCGCATCCTGGTGGACCGGCTGTGGCCGCGAGGATTCCGCAAGGACGATCCGCGGGTGGGCACTTGGTTCAAAGACGTTGCGCCGTCGAAAGAATTGCGCGAGTGGTACAGCCATCAGCCCGAGCGTTTCGACGAGTTCGCGGCGCGATACCGCAAGGAGCTACAGGGCAGCGAGGCGCTCGACGAGTTGCGCACGCTAGCCGAGCGTGGGGTCGTGACTCTGGTGACCGCCACCCGCCAGGTGGACGGCAGTCACGCCGCGGTGCTGGCGACGCTACTGAAGAGCGGCTGATCAATAGTCGTGACGCGCCAACCGGGTATCCCCGGTGCGCTCTGATCCGGCGATGGACAGCACAGCGGGAACCATTTCACTGGTGACCACGCCGTGCTCGGCGGTCAACTCGTCGACGATGTCGAAGCTGCGCGCGATCCATTCGGGCGTGTCGATGATGATCGTCACTACCGGGACGCGTCGGGTCAGCTGAAAAAGCTTGTCACCGTGCGGTTTATGGTCGCCGTGAAACCCCCAAATGCCGCGCAGCACGGTCGCGCCGCGCGCCATTCCGGAGTCGAGCAGCCGGTGAACGAGCGCGCGGTGGATCGGCAAGCCGCCGTGGCCGGTGGCCTCACTGGTGTGGACCATCAGCTTCTGCCAGAGCAGCCGCTGTTCGCCGTCGGTATTCGGCAGCCGATGCGGTCGCGCGAATAACGTGCCGCTGCGTTTGCACAACCGCACCCGCTCGACGGTCAGCAACGGGTTGGGCGTAACAGCGCTGAGGTCGGCGACTGCAGCCGCGACCTGCGCCGGCGTCCCGATGGAGATGATCATCAGCGGAACGTTGACGTTGCGGCTGAAGAAGTGGGCCCGGTAGCGCTCGCCGTGCGCGGTGCCGTCGACGCCTAAAAAGACTGCACCACCGGAGAATCCGTGCTGGTGCAGCAGATCGCACACCGCCCGGTATGCGGGCAGTCCACGGATGCGCTCCTGGCGTCCCACATAAACGGTGAGCTTGACGGCGTCGTTCGGGTCGGCGTTGAGCACATCAGCGTCGCCGACCAGCCGTGCGCGTTCCAGCGTCACCAGGCCATGGCCGGTCATTCCGACGACGTCGTCGACCAGAGCGCTGATCTTCGACTCGACGTCGACCGCGGCGATCACCACCGGCGGATCCTCGGACAAGCTCAACGACTCGTCGGTGCGCAGCACGTGCCGCGGCCCGAAACTGGCGATACCGCGCAGCATTATGCTGGTCGCCAGTTCGCGGGTGTCGAAAAGATCCAGCATCGCGTCGGCCAAAAACCCGGGCCGTCGGACGTGGTCGGTGACCACCCGCTGCCGTTCACCGAAATAGGTGGTCAGCTTCAGGCACGGCTGGTTCATAGTCGGCCCGCGATCCACTGTCCGAGCAACGCGGCGCCGATGCCTAACACGATGCTGGCGACGATGTTGGCGACCGCGCCGCGGATCTGACGCTCCTCACCGAGCCGCTGGGTTTCCAGCATCCAGGTGGAGAACGTGGTGTAGGAACCGATGAACGCGGTGTCGGCGACCAACGCGGCGTGCCGGCTCAACGCCAGGCCGCCGAGCAGGCCGAGCAGCGCGGCGCCGCTGATGTTCACCGTCAGCGTTCCGAACGGCAGGGACTTGAAGAGAGATGACCGCGCCGCCCGCCGTGCCACCGCGCCGTCGACCAGAAACCGCAGCACCGCACCGATGCCGCCGGCGACCAGCACACCCAACCAGACCACCGCCATCAGCGCCGCTCTCCCCCGCAAGCGGGAGGTGCCCCCACCTCATCGCTGCGCTCTGCATCGTCACCGGCGCGCATCAGCGCATCGGTACCCGACGGACCACAGCGGTGGCCAGATACACCGCCAGTAACCCCAGCACGAGGCTGGCGAAGGTATATCCGGTGGCCAGCCCGTAGCAGTGGTGTTCGATCATCTTCACCGTTTCGACCTGCATGGTCGAGAACGTTGTCAGCCCGCCGCACAGCCCGGTCCCGAGCAGCGGCCGCCGGTAGCTCGACAACGGCAGCCGCTCCAGCAACCGCGTCGTGAAATAGCCCACCAGGAAGGCGCCGAGGATGTTCGCCGTGAACGTCGGCCAGGGCCAGCGCGTCGGGTCGGCGACCACCAGCGTGCTCAGACCGGTACGAGCCAGCGTGCCCAGCGCGCCGCCTACGAAGACCGCGGCCAGCTCGCGGTAGTCGCGTTGTGCCACTGGGTCGATTCCCTTCGTTTGCCGCTGCGCTACGCAGCGTATTTCGGAACTCCAACTGACGCAGCCTCGGGGCGAGTCGCGCGCAGGCAGAATTGGTAGCCATGGTGGACAACCCGCGCGCCGGCCAGCCGGCCCAACCCGAAGACCTCGTCGATCTGCCCCATCTGGTCACGTCCTACTACTCGATCGAACCCGATCCCGATGACGTCGCTCAGCAGGTGGCGTTCGGCACGTCGGGTCACCGTGGCTCGGCGCTCAACGGCGCTTTCAACGAAGCGCACATCCTGGCGATCACTCAGGCCATCGTCGAGTACCGCGCGGCGCACGGCACCACCGGCCCGTTGTTCATCGGCCGTGACACGCATGGACTGTCGGAGCCGGCCTGGGTGTCGGCGCTGGAGGTGCTGGCCGCCAACGACGTCGTCGCGATGATCGACTCGGCCGACCGGTACACGCCGACGCCGGCGGTCAGCCACGCGATCCTCACCTACAACCGCGGCCGCACCGAGGGGCTGGCCGACGGGATCGTGGTGACGCCGTCGCACAACCCGCCGTATGACGGCGGCTTCAAGTACAACCCGCCCAACGGCGGTCCGGCCGACACCGATGCGACGAACGCAATCGCCAAGCGCGCCAACGAGATTCTGCGCAACGGCGGATCAGGCGTAAAGCGGGTGCCGCTGGCCCGCGCGCTGCAGAGCACCCGGCGGCACGACTACATGGACAGCTTACGTCGACGACCTGCCGAACGTGGTCGATGTCGACGTGATCCGCAAGGCCGGAGTCCGGATCGGCGCCGACCCGCTCGGCGGGGCCAGCGTCGACTACTGGGCCGCCATCGCCGAGCGGCACAACCTCGAGCTGACCGTGGTCAATCCGCTGGTCGATGCGACGTGGCGGTTCATGACGCTCGACCACGACGGCAAGATCCGGATGGACTGCAGCTCACCGGACGCGATGGCGTCACTGATCGCCAACCGGGACCACTACCAGATCGCCACCGGCAACGACGCGGACTCCGACCGGCACGGCATCGTCACGCCGGACGCCGGGCTGATGAACCCGAACCACTATCTGGCGGTGGCCATCGACTACCTCTACACGCACCGGCCGTCGTGGCCGGACGGCATCGCGGTCGGCAAGACCGCGGTCAGCTCGTCGATCATCGACCGGGTGGTCGACGGCATCGGCCGCAAGCTGGTCGAGGTGCCGGTCGGTTTCAAGTGGTTCGTCGACGGCCTGATCGGAGGCACCATCGGCTTCGGCGGCGAAGAGTCGGCCGGGGCGTCGTTCCTGCGCCGCGACGGCTCGGTGTGGACCACCGACAAGGACGGCATCATTCTGGCGTTGCTGGCCGCCGAGATCCTGGCCGTCACGGGAGCTACGCCGTCGCAGCGCTATGCGGAGCTGACCGCTAAATACGGCGCCCCGACCTATGCGCGGGTCGACGCGCCCGCCGACCGCGAGCAGAAGGCGCGGCTGGCGAAGTTGTCAGCAGACCAGGTCAGCGCCACCGAGTTGGCCGGAGAGCAGATCACCGCGAAGCTGACCAGGGCGCCTGGCAATGATGCGCCGCTGGGCGGGCTGAAGGTGACCACGGCGAATGCCTGGTTCGCCGCGCGGCCGTCGGGCACCGAGGACGTCTACAAGATCTACGCCGAGTCGTTCCGCGGCCCGGAGCATTTAGCCGAGGTCCAGCAAGCGGCCCAGGAGGTTGTGGATAAAGTCATTGGGTGACCCTCGCCACTCGACGCGCTCGCTTCGGTGCGTTGGAGTCGCAAGTCGACGAGGTTGCCGCGTGAAGCCTGGGTGCTGATCGCGGCGAATGCGGTGGCCGCGCTCGGCTACGGTGTGGTGTCGCCGGTATTGCCGGCCTTCGCCCGAACGTTCGGGGTGAGCCTCGGCGCGGTGACGTTCTCGATCACGATCTTCTCGGTGATGCGGCTCTTCTCCGCCCCGCCCACTGGACTGCTGGTGCAGCGGCTGGGAGAGCGGTGGGTCTACGTGGCCGGGCTGCTGATCGTGTCGGTGTCGACCGCAGTGTGCGCGTTCGCCCAAACCTATTGGCAGCTACTGGTTTACCGCGCGATCGGCGGCATCGGGTCGACGATGTTTTTCATCTCCGCGTTGGGTCTGATGATCCGGATCAGCCCGGCCGACGCGCGCGGGCGGGTCGCGGGCCTATTCGTGACCTCGTTTCTGATCGGCTCGGTCGCCGGCCCGCTGGTGGGCAGTCTCACCGCGGGTTTGGGGCTCAAAGCACCGTTTCTCATCTACGGGGTGTTGGTGCTGATCACCGCGATCGTGGTGTCCTACAGCTTGCGCCGCTCGACGCTGGGTGCGCCGGCCGATCACGCCGAGCCGGCAGTGACGGTGCGTGCCGCGCTTCGGCACCGCGCGTACCGCGCGGCGCTCGTGTCGAACTTCGCCACAGGCTGGGCGGTGTTCGGATTGCGCATGGCCGTGGTGCCGCTCTTCGTCTCGGACGTGTTGGGCCGCGGGCCCCGGATGACGGGTTTGGTGCTGGGGATGTTCGCGCTCGGCAACCTGCTCGTGGTGTGGCCCAGCGGCTATCTATCCGACCGGATCGGCCGGCGCAGCCTGGTGATCGGCGGGCTCCTCACCTCCGCGGTAGCGACCATCTGGTTGGGCGCCGCGTCGTCGGTGCCCGTCTTCCTGGTTGCGGCGTGCGTGGCGGGCGCGACCGCGGGCGTGTTCGCCTCGCCACAGCAGGCCGCGATCGCCGACATCTTGGGCAGCACCGCACGCACGGGAACCGCAGTGTCGACGTTCCAGATGATGGTTGATCTGGGCGCCATCGTCGGCTCGTTGTCGGTGGCTCAGATCGCGGAGCACCTGAGCTACGGATGGGGATTTGCGATCAGCGGGGTCGTGCTGCTGGCCGCCGGGGTGGGCTGGATGTTTGCACCGGAGACCCGGGTAGCGGGTCACACGCCGCCGCCAAGTGAATGGGAGACCGGGACCGCGTCGGAACTGGCCTGAGCAGCGTCGACGGCAGTAAGCGCGGATCCGCGCCACCATGGACAACGACGACGACGCTTCGGAGGTTCGCGATGGCTGACATCCACCGGATCCGGCCGCGCTCGGCGATCGTGGTGGGCGCCGGCATCGTCGGATTGTCGACGGCGTGGTTCCTGCAAGAGCACGGTGTCTCGGTGACGGTGGTCGACCGCACCGGCGTCGCGGCAGGCGCCTCTTGGGGTAACGCCGGATGGATCGCTCCGGCGCTGAGTGTCCCGCTCAACGATCCCCGAATGCTGCGATACGCTCTGCGGTCGTTGCCGAATAAGGCTGCGCCCGTGCGGATTTCACCGAGTATCGATCCGATCCTGTGGAGATTCTTGCTGCGGTTCGCGCGCGAACTGCCGGGAGTCGTCGTGGACACGTGCAGTGCAGGCGAGCCTGACGCTCAACCAAGAGTGCATGGCGGCTTACGACGTGCTGGTGTCCAACGGGGTCGACGCGGCGGTCACCGACGCGCCGATCACCGCGTTGTTCCGCAGTCCGGCAGACGCCGAGCATCTGCTGGAGCAGCTGCAACGTTTACGGGACGCCGGACAGCCGAGCTCCGCTACGGAATTGACCGGTGCGGAGTTGCGCGAGCAGGTGCCGCTGGCCTCGAGCGCGGTGGCCGTCGGCGTCCGCATCAACGGGCAGCGGTTCGTCAACCCCGGACAGTTCGTGCACGCGCTGGCACGCTCGGTCGTCGAACGGGGCGGGTCGCTGGACACCGTGGATGTCGCCGACGTGCGGACGTCTGGGGCAGAGCGTCGCGGTGCAGCCCGCTACTGGTCCCGCGTTGACGGCGGACGTGGCGGTGATCGCGACCGGCGCGTGGTTGCCGGGGCTGGTCGGGCGCTGGGTTCGGGTTCCGGTGCAGGCCGGGCGTGGCTACTCCTTCACGGTGCCGGTGGAGCGTCAGGTTTTCGGGCCGATCTATCTGCCGGATGTGCGGGTGGCGTGCACGCCGCTGAATGGCAAGCTGCGGGTCACCAGCATGATGGAGTTGCGTCGTCCCGAGGCGCCCGCGTCTGCCGGCGTCGTCGACGCCATGGTCGATGCGGCGGGCCGGTTCTTCGAAGGGGTCCGCTGGGCGGAGCGCGACGAGGTATGGGTTGGGCCGCGCCCGTTGAGTCCCGACGGGCGTCCGCTGGTCGGGCCGGTGGTCGAGAAGCGCGATCTTCGTTGCGGGTGGGCACGGCATGTGGGGCATGAAGCAGGGCCCGGCGACCGGTCGGCTGCTGGCCGAGCAGATCACCACCGGCAAGCAGCCGCCAGGCCTGCGCGACTTCGACCCACTGCGGTAGACGCCTCGTGATCAGCGACTTTGAAGGCTGGCAGGCGGTGGTGTAGCTTCGATGGGCACAACATCTGGGGCTATGGCGCAGCTGGTAGCGCACCACACTGGCAGTGTGGGGGTCAGGGGTTCGAGTCCCCTTAGCTCCACCCATTTCACCAGCTAGTTCGAAATTCTTGCGGCCTGCAACGAGCGGTCGAACGTCCATCTGACGACAGTTCTGACGACAAATGGCGTTCGAACGGTGGCGCCACACTCGAACAGTCAGGGTTTGACGACACTGCATCCGTCGGTGCCCTGATAGCCAGCGAGGCATACCGGGTTCCCTGGGGGTGCCCAACTGGTGCCCAGAGCGTTACGACCACGGGTGGAGATCGACGCAGACGACGCCCTCCGGCGCTGCTAGTCGTCAGCGAGCAGACGGAGAACAGCCTTGCTGCCGTTCTCGATGATGTGATCGCTGAGGGGGCGCGGAAAGCCTCGCCGCTCCAGGAAGAGCTGCAGTGAGCCCTCGCCGATCACGGTGGCGGCCCTGCGCCACGCAGTGATCATGTCCAGCATGTCGGGCGTGTTTCCGCGCTGCGCGAGCTTCTGCGCCCAATCCGCCAGCCCTTCAAGCAACTGCACATCAGATACCTGCACGACACCGGGCGCGTACACCTGCGCCCCAGCATCTTTGAACGCCTGGCGCCCTCGGTTGACTATGTCGAACTGTGTCAGCAGCGCGCTCGGAATACCGGCGTCGGGCACGACGACCAAAGGGGCGAATGTCGTCTTCGTGTCGACCTTCTCTTTGCCCCAGCCGCCGTGCTTCTTAACGAGCCCGATGGTCGACAGCAACTGCTCGAACTTGCCCTCGGTGAAGATTTCTTCGATCTCGGCGCTGTACTCATCCCAAGTTGCCAACCCTTGTGCCGCTTTCTCTTTCACCGCATGGTTCGTGGCGTCGATCACGATGCAGTGGCCTTCACCGAAAAGCATCCAGTCGCACACCGACGGCTGCTCCCCCTTCTTCTCTGTCCAGGCATGCCACATCTCGGGTTCATCGACGATGACCCGCAGGTGTGGGCTTTTGTCGACGATGCGGTGCAGAATCCCGCCGACGAACTGTTCGAATGCGTCGCTCATCGCCAGCTTGAACCGATTCTGGAGCGATCTGCTGAGGCGGGCCCATGCCTCGAAGAAGAGCTGTTCGCCGCACAGTCGATCCAACGCCCACTGGTGACGCAGCATGACGAACGTGCTGTCGTCGACGGCCAGGAAGGGGTATTGCGTCATGGTGTACCGCTGATGGCCGATCGCCCCGGCGTCCCGATTCCTTTGCAACTCGGCCCTATAGGCGTCGAGTGGCTTCGCCATGCTGGCGAACAACAGGTCGATCGCGCTCTCGGCGGCGCCGTCGGCGATCAGTTCTTTGCGAGTGAACCGGACCTGATGGGCTTCGGTGCTGCGCTTGATGATTCGCGCGCCCAGCCGCATGGCGTCGAGCAGGTCGACACCGCTGGCGATCTTGAAGGCCTCCGCCGGTGTCGCGCCAAGGCCGGTTGTCTTCGATTTCGGCGCCCACGGGCTGAACCAGATGTCGAACGTGTTGGACACCACGATCTGGTACTTCTGCGGGTGATTGAACAGTGACGACGCGACTTCGTCGGGCACTATCGTCTTGATGTATTCGAGCATTTCGTCGAGGCCCATCTTCGGTAGATCGCGCTGCAGCTTCGCGATTTCGGCGTCAGTCGGGACGTCGCCGGCGAATTCTGGCCTCATGTTCTGCTCGGACGAGATCGACAACAGCAGGCGCACCAACGTGTTGCGGTCGATCGGCGTGGCGCTATCCGGGGATGCATACTCGATGATCTCGCGCTGCAGCTGAGCTATCGAACGCGGCGACATCAGACGATCGCCGTAGATCACCATCCGGTTAACGGCCCTCTCGCACACGCCGCCGGTGCCGCCGCCTTGAAGGAAATCACCCTCGACCTCGTCTACCCGCTGGATGGTGGTGTAGGCGATGTCCCACCGCGCCTGAAGCTCCGCGACGATTTCGAGCGCATCCCACAGGCCCACGTCCCCGAGCACCTCGCGCCGCTGATCTTCGGTCAATGGCGTCAACCCGAACATCCCGGACACCATCAACTGGGGTTGTGCGTTGAGGAACTGCCCGACCTTCGTGATCTCGCTGTCCGTATCGGCGACGGTGGCGCCGGGCGCCGGCATCCACGGCGGCGGTGTCGCACCGCGCCTCACCCCGAACTGGGGCCGTCCGAATTGGGCACCCGGCCTCGGCGGGCGGCGCGGGCGACTCGTTCCCTGACGGCTCTTGTTGGACACCGAGACAGACCTCTCTCGAATAACAGCTGCTCAACCCGCCGGGTCGACGGCTCGCCACCCTGCTCACGTATCGACCGCCGTACCGTGGCCAAAGCAGTCGCACTCGTCTGCGATCTCGTCGCCGGTGCGCGTCGATTCGATTTTAGGCGGTTCGCGACAATATTCGAACGTTTATTCGCCTGCCTAGCGCGTGTCGGCAAACATTACGTCGGCCACGCTGATCGCGACCGACACGCGAGAAGCACGATTCGCGTGAAATACACAACCTGCGCCTGATTTACGACAGTGCTGTCGACTGTTGAGGTTTCGAACCGTCGCCATCGTGTGCGAACAGGGTACCCATCGAGTCCAGCGCGTCTCGCTGCACTGCCTCGATCACCTCGACGTAGGTCCCGGTGGTGACCGTGATCGAGCTGTGGCGCAGAATCCGCTGCACCGTGGCCGGCTGCACGCCCATCGTGAAGAGCAGGGTGGCACAAGAATGCCGTAGGTCGTGCACCCGCAGCTGCGGCACGTTCGCGATCTCGCAGAGGCGATGGAACATGCGATTGACGTTGCGCGGCTCCAAATAGCCGCCATGCGCTGTAGTGAAGACCCGGCCGGTGTCCCGCCATTGAGAGCCGGCCGCGAATCGTTCCTCGAATTGTCGCTTGCGGTGGACCCGCAGGATGGTTACCAGCGGAGCCGGGATGGGCAGTACCGCGACTGAGGCCTCGGTCTTCACTTGGTCCAGCCGCAGTTGCCCGTCGACCCGATGCAGCGCCTGTCGGATAGTTAGTCGCCCTTGCTCGAGGTCGACATCGGACCAGGCGAGCCCCAGCGCTTCGCCCCGTCGGAGTCCCATTGCCAACGCCACGGCCCACAGTGCGTAGAGCCGATGCTTCTTAGCCGCCTCAAGGAACTGAAGCGCCTCGGTACGCGTGAAGCTACGCACCCTGCAATCGTCTGTGACGCGAAGCTGAACCAAGCGTGCGACGTTTCGGCTGAGCAGTTCCTCGTCGACCGCATCCTGCAGCGCGGCCCGCAGCACACGCAGGACATGACGGATCGAGCTGGCCGACAGAGCGGCCTGACAGCACCGTGGATCGGCGAGCGCGCAACACCGGGGCTCATCCCTGGCGGCATCCCTTCCCTGGGCGCAGCACTGACATTTCGTGCGAAGGTCGCCTAGCCATGCGCGGATATCTGCCGCCTGCAGCGTTTTCAACTTCCGCTTACCTATGCCGGGCACGATATGAAGGCGGATATCGCCCTCATAGGTGGCGTAGGTGGTGCGCCTAATGCTCGGCTCGGCGATGTGCTCGAGCCAGTGCGACATGTACTCGGCGACCGTAAGCGTAGTGGTGGCAACCGGAATGCCCCGCCGTTGTTGATCGCGTAGCTTGTTCAGCTCGTTCAGGGCTTCCCGCTCGGTGTCGCCGTACACGCTGACGCGCTTACGCCGCCCATCCGGTGTGTCAACAAAGAGTTTGCCCTCCCACCGTCCGTCGCTGCGGCGATAGACACCGCCCTCGCCGTTTGCGTTACGCTTCGCCCGTTCCCGCGCGGCCATCACGCAAACCCGTCGATAAGACCAGCGACGTACTCATCAAACGACTTTCGGACAATCCGCCGGCATCTGCCAATCTGCACGGATTTGATCTGTTGCTCCCAGATCAGCCGGTAGATCATCCATCGGCTCACGGTAAGTCGGCTGGCGGCGGCCTGCACCGTGATGAATTCTCCATCATCTATGACCATGAGTACCTCCAGCACTCCGCAGGTGGGGGAGTCCCGAATCTTGCGCCCCGCGCCGAATTCCATGCCAGTTAGCCTCCATGGCGATGGCACTGCCTCTTGCATGGCCCAGCTAGAACCACTGTAAACCCGTGGGAGTTACATGCATGTCGCTACTTATGAGGCGTGGAGCGGACGCGCGCGAGTACGTCTCCAGTGGTCAAGTGGGCACATCCTGGCGCGAAGCTGTAGCGGCGAAACGTGATCGCCTTGACGGCCCGTAGCGAGCTAAAGGCTCGTGGCCTGGTTTCGAGTCGGTCTGACTCGTCCCAACCGCGCCACGCTTTCCCGCCAAATACTCTGTTCTCCAATGCTTCTCACTACCGACCAAAACTTCCCAACACCACCCTCCCGACCCAGTCACTTCCCAACTCCTACCAAATCGCCTACAGTACAGAGACTTCCGAACACAACAGCCCAAAAACACCTGGCACATTGGCACAAGTGGTGCAATACTGATTTGGGGCGCGCTGCGCGCACCCCAAATCCAATCCGCTGCAACTGGTTTCGCCACGCTATGTTTGTGAGGTGGTCGCCGGTGTTGACGATCTCGCGGCTATCGCGTTGGAGCATCAACTATTACAACGACACCGCCGGCCAAGCCGCGCAGGCCGGCTTGGATCGCCAGCGGGCCAACGGCGGGCTGGGGGAGTACTACAGCGAGGGCGACACCCGGGAGCCGACCTGGCTGATCGCCGGAGACGCCGCCCGGACCGTGCAGCTGGTCGGCCTGGATGGACGCGCCGTCGACGGGGGTGCGGCTGACCCCGATGTCGCGGCGCGCTGGCTTGATGACGGGATCGCGCCCAACGGTGCGGCAGGACGCGGCTTTACCAAGGGCAGCGTGCACGGGTTCGACTTGACTTTCGCCGCCCCCAAAAGCGTGTCGCTGCTGCGGGCGTTGACCGACGACACTGGGGAAAAGGCGATGCAGGCCGCCCATCAGCGGGCCGATCACGGCGGCGATGACCTATCTGCACCAGCACGCCGGATACACCCGAGTGCACAACCCGCTCACCGGCGACCAAGGACTTGCAGCGGCTGCCTGGGTCTGGTGGCGATCGCCTATCAGCACGAAACGTCGCGCTGCGGGGACCCGCACCTGCACACCCACGTCATCGTCCCCAACCGGCAGGCCCGCGCCGACGGCGCAGCTGGTGTCGCTGGACTCCAAGTCGCTGTATCACGAAGCCAAAGCCGCCGGCATCATCTATCAGGCCACGCTGCGCCACGAGCTGCACGCCGAGCGGGCCTGGAATGGGGTCCGGTGGACCCGTTGACCGGGATGGCCGAGATCGCCGGCGTCACCAAGGACTGCGTCAAGGCGTGGTCGCGGCGCTCTACCCGGCTGCGGGAATGGGCGCACAACAATCTGGTCGTCGTCGACGGTGAGCCGAGCGCGCAGCAGCTGGCCGCCGCGCAGAAAGCCACCCGCCCGGCCAAACCGGAATCGACAGTCGTGGGCCGAGCTCAAGGCCCAGTGGCGCGCCGATGCGCGCGGTCTGCACCTCGACCGCGCCGCACATCGCGAGGCGCGCGCCGCGCGCCGCGCCGCGCCGCGCGCTCGCGGCTGCGCGCACGGTTGCAGCGCGTGGTCGCTGCAGATCGACAAGGCCGGCGTTCACCCGCGCGGACCTGGTGGAGCTGGTCGGCGCGCTGCTGCCGGTGGACGCGCCCGGGGATCCGCGCGCGCTGATCGAGCAGATCGTGGACGCGGTCGGGGTGCGCGTCAGCGCGCCGCGCGACGCGCATCACCGCGAAGGACACGAGCTGTTCACCGTCGAGGCGGTCATCGCCGAAGAAGCAGCGCATCTTCGAGATGGTCGACGAGGCCGACACCCGCGCGCGGCTGGACGTGCGCACCGAAGACCTCGAGGACCTGTCTGCGGATCAGGCGCGCGCCATCGCCAACATCGCGGCCTCGCCGTATTTGGTGCAGCCGCTGCAAGCCCCGGCCGGTGCGGGCAAAACGCACTCACTGCACGCGCTGCGCGCCGCCGCGCACCGCACCAACAAAGACGTGCTGGTGCTCGCGCCGACCGGCAAGGCGGTCGATGAGGCGATGCGCGACGGGGCCGGCGACCGCGGTTTGACCGTGGCCAAAGCACTGCATCTCATCGACGATGATCACGCCCGGTTCGACCGGCGCACGGTGATCGTCATCGACGAAGCCTCCATGGTCGGCACCCCTGAGCTGCGCCGCCTGCTGGAGGTGGCACCGCCGTCCGGGCCAAGATGGTCCTCGTCGGCGACGCCTACCAACTGGCTCCGGTCAAAGCCCGCGGCGGCATGTTCGAAAAGCTTTGCGAGGACCTGCCGTGGTCGCAGCGCCTGGCCGAGGTGTGGCGGATGCGCGACCCCGCCGAGCGCGATGCCTCGCTGGCGCTGCGCTCCGCGCGCGGCAACCGGCTGCGCAAAGCGGTCGGCTGGTATCGCAACCACGACCGCCTGCACACCGGGGACCCGATCGCGATGGCCGCTGACGCCACCACCGCCTACATCACCGCCCGCGCCGCGGGCAAAGACGTCGCGATCCTCTGCGACACATGGGAAATCGCCGACGCCATCAACCGGCGCCTGCACGACCGGTTCACCAACGCCGACGCGCCGAGCGTGCAGGTGGCGCGCGATCAGCAGGTCCGTGCCGGGGACCTCATCATGAGCCGCCACAACGACGCCACCCTGACCGTGGAGCCCGGCGCACACCGGCGCCGGGGTGATCGGATCGACCAGGTCCGTAACGGCAACCGCTGGCGCGTGGTCGGCGTCGACGCCGACACACCGGCCGGATCGCCGCCGAGCGGCTCACCGATGGCGCCCGCGCCATCTTCGAGGGCGACTACCTGCGCGAGCACATCACCCTGGGCTACGCCGGCACCGTGCACTCCGCCCAAGGCATCACCGTCGGCAACTCGAACCACTCGCGGGATCTGCTGGTCGATCCTGTCCGATCGCGCCAGCCGCGCGATGGCCTACGTCGCGATGACCCGCGGCCGCGACGAAAACCACCTCGCCATCTACCGGTGATCACCAACGAAGCCCACCAACACCACCACGGCGCCGACACCGACGCCGGAATCCACCAGATGCACCGCGGCACCAAACACGCTGCCGCCCACGCTTTCCGCACCATCCTGACCGCCAACGACGACCGCGCGGCCACCATGCACACCGTCGCCGCGCGCACCGACCGCGAACTGCTGCCCGCCGCCGTGGCGGCCCTACTGGACCGCAACGACCAACGCCGCGCCCACCGCGCGCAGGCCTGGCGTCAGCACACCGCCCAAAACCGTGCCCGCGATGCGGCCTACCAACGCTTGACCGCCACCACACAGCAAGCCGCCCAGCGCCAACGCCGCCGCAGCCGCGACCGAGGCTACGGCCTTGAACTCTAAGAGTTGTTCTCCCGCTGCTGGCCAGCGTCGACTTCGTAGTCTCTGCCGTAGCGGCTACCGTCCGCTGACGCTCCCGTCCGCCGCCACAAATCCACAGACTCGTCGTGTGAGCCGTACCAGTTCAGCAGAGTTCACCGACAGCATGTGGTGAGGAGTTTCTTTACTGCTATCGAGTAGGTCTGCATCCGACCGTTCGGCTCGAGGCGCTCGAGAGCGGCGCATGCAGCCAGCGTGCATCTTCAGCGAGGACGCAGAGCACCTACCATCCCTGCGATCACTACGAAAGAATGCGTGTTGGGAACGTCTCAGTCCTCGACTACTCGTAGGAGACCACGATGAACAACGACCAGATCACCGCTCTGGTCACCGGCGCCAACCGGGGACTCGGTAAGCATTTCGCAGCCCAACTCATCGAGCGGGGAGCGAAGGTCTACGCCGCCGCGCGCCGACCCGAAACGATCGACGTGTCCGGCGTCGAACCCATCCAACTGGACATCACCGACCCGGCCTCAGTGCGCCGCGCCGCGGACGTGGCCAGCGACGTTACCGTGCTCGTCAACAATGCGGGCACCTCGACGCGCGCGTCAGTGCTGTCCGGGGCGTTCGAGGACGTCCGGCTGGAGATGGAGACGCACTACTTCGGCACGCTGAATGTCATCCGCACCTTCGCCCCGATCATCGAAGGCAACGGCGGAGGAGCGATCCTCAACATGCTGTCGGTGTTGTCCTGGCTGCATGATCCGACCTCCGGCGCCTATTCGGCAGCCAAGGCGGCCGCGTGGGCGATGACCGATGCAATCAGGCAGGAACTGGCGCCGCGCGGCATCCACGTCACCGCCGTGCACGTCGGCTACATAGACACCGACATGGCCGCCTTCGCGCCAGCAGATCAAAAGACCGATCCCGCGGTCGTCGCCCGACTCGCGCTGGACGGCTTGCTCGCCGGCGAGCCGGAGATCCTCGTCGACGACCTGACACGCGCGACGAAGGCGCACCTATCCGGCGGCTGACCTTGCTTCCCTCAGCGCGGGGCGGTCCTGGGTGTCACGACGATGTCACAGGGGGCGAAAGCACCTGAAACCCGCTGAGACTCGGCGACGCGGTATCGCCGGCTCGCCGCCGTACTCGCGGATCGCTCTCCACACCTCTTTTAATCCGGGTGGATCCTCGGCGCGGCCGCCCTGATCGGACTCTTGTACCTTGTTCGAGCCATCGTGCGGGACAACCGCAACGCGGAGACGCGCGCGCCCGCCAATACGCCGAGATTGCGGCCCGCGCCGATCAACAACACCAGTGGGTCATGCGAGGCGACG
>CAWKME010000014.1:0-37606 GCA_963850645.1 uncultured Actinomycetota bacterium
GTACATCTAGCAGCTCAAATTCGAACCTGAACTAGCCGCCGGCGTTACCCAAGTCCGGTGCGTACGAGGGCGGAGGGTAGACGCCCCTGAGGAGCCACGCGTAGGCCGCGATGCCGTATTCCAGCTCGTCACTGGCGTCGTAGTCCGGGTTGGGATTCATCTGACTAACCCTTCGTCGCAGACCCTCGTCAAACATCTTGCCGTGCCCGTAGAGCATATCGCGCTCTCACGTCGGCGGCCCAGCAATGATCGTGTCAACGCCGAACGTGGAAAAGTCACGTCTTCGCATGGCAGAGATCTGTTTTGCCAGGCAAGAGTGCATTTAGGCTGCGTTTAAGGGTAGCTGAATAGGGTTCAAATCCCGCCGCCACCGTCTTCAGCCAGTCAGGAAGTTTCCTCCTGCACCACCGAGCGCACCGATAGCGACTTGCGCGGCGAATGATCTAAGGTACGCCGCAACCTGTCTGAATTTGCTTCACTCCTCGGCGGCCCGAGTGTCATCATCGGCGGCCGTTTCCAGCGCACTGATAAGTCGTTGATGAAGCTGCTCTGGCGACGGCCAGCCACCCGCTACTCGAAGAGCGTCTGCCGTCAGCGGACCGACCATAATGATCTGCTCGCCCGATGCATCCACCACCTTCTCGAAAAACGAGGGCTCTGAATTGAGCCGTCGAAGGTCCCGTTGCACCGTGTCGGTATCCAGGTCGGTGCGCCGTTCGACAGCTGTAGCGCGAGTGAGGTAGGTGCCCGATTCTTCACAGATGTCGACGACTGCCCGGAGCACAGGAAGATCACGGGAGTTCCGGGTGTCTTCAGTCATGGCTGCAGTATCGCTCGCGGCAGCGACAACAGCGGTATGTGCATGTTGATGCCATCAACACCTTTGGCGTATCCGCAGGTCGCATCGCGTCATTTCGCGTGGTTTCGTGTCGTCAAATTCCGCGTTTCCGCAGTTCACGCCGCTTTATGCGCCTGGTTCGATTCCCGGCAGCTCCACCAGAAGGACAGGTCAGGGCCGGTCGATATTGAGATCAAGATCAATCCGCGGGCCGCGGGATGGCACATGGATGGCAAAGGGCGGGAATTGAGGTAAGCAGTTTTGTCACTTCTGTACCTTTTGTCGCGCGGACGACCGGTTGAATGAGCGCACGGCGTCCGGCTTATCGGTGGGGATCTAGAACCAGCCCGGTACCTCACGCCTTGCCCACATCGTGCCCACATTTTCGCGGGAGTTACAGATAACTGGCGTTAAGCAGCGTAGCGCGTTTGCACTGGTCGGCACGTTTTCAGCTCACTGATCAGGTAGCTGTGGAGGGTTCGAGTCCCTCCGCCTCCCGCACCTGTCGGCCCGCATCCAGGACGCGGTCGCCATCATCGAGCAGCGTAAGCCCGCCGAAAACATGTCTGACGTGCTGATACGGGCCATGGAGCACATGTTGGCCGACGCGGTCCGCGATGAACTCGACGGCGGGCTGGCGTCGGTGCGGCTGCCCATGATCATCTCGGTGCCCTCAGTGCAGGCGGCCACCCTGCACCGATACTTCCAAGCCGAAGCCCGGCTCGCCGAAGCGCTTCACCACGCCTACCCCGACCTCTTCGACGCCCCGGCAGCCGGCGCCGTCATCGGCTCCATCATGGGCGCAGCCCTTGCCGCCACGCTCATCAGCCTGTAACGCGGCGACACCACCGCACAGGTCCAGACCGCCGCACGTCAGGCCATTGGCATCGCCATGGCGGGACTACGCAGCCTGCATATCAACCCTCACCGGCAACAACCCTTTCCAGTTCAAAACATCCTGGCGTAGCCGTCTTAGCCGACCTCAGTTCGTTGTTTCGTGCCGTCGTCCTTGGCGCCGGAACGCTTGTTGGGCCGATAGGAGGGTCCATTCATGAACACCTGATGGCTGCTATTGATTAACCGGTCCAGAAGTGATTCGGCGACAACGGGATTGGGGAACAACGGATACCAGTCAACCGGTGAGCGGTTGGAGGTCAGGATCATTGACCCGCCCGCGATGGTGCGTTCGGAGATCAGCTCATACAAGTCGTCGGCCTGGGCGGCGGTCAGCTCCCCATGCCAAAATCATCCTTGAGCTCAACCAGTCAGCGCATCACTGCAGCCCGATGATGTGCCGATGGAGGTTGGTGTGGGTCCGGTTGGGTTTGGCGTCGAACAGCAAGCGCTGATTTGGGCGATGTGGCGGCGTGGTGATGCGATCCGGGAGATGGAGCGCACGCTGGGTGAGACGCTGCCGAGGATCCGACGCTACTTGCGTGAATCGGGCGGGATGCCGCCGATCCCGCGGCGGCGCAGAGTCGGTCATCTGACCCTGGAGGAACGTGAAGAGATCTCACGCGGTATCGCGGCCGGCTGGTCGGCAAGGATGATCGCCGGACGTATCGACCGGCCGTCGTCGACGGTGTCGCGGGAGATTGCCCGCAATGGTGGCCGCGATGCCTACCGGGCGTTGGTCGCCGACGCAGCAGCGTTCGAACGGGCGCGGCGCCCGAAACCGAGCAAGCTCGCCGCCAACGTTAGGTTGCGCGATGTTGTCGCTGACAAGCTCGACGGCGACTGGTCACCGCAGCAGATCGCCCAGTGGTTGCGGCGGGAGTTTCGTGGTGACGCGGCGATGCGGATCTCTCACGAATCGATCTATCGTGACCTGTATATGCCGTCGCGGAAAGTGTTTGATGCCAGCATGTTCCACTGCCTGCGAAGCAAGCGTCCGATTAGACGGCCGCGCGGCAAGAAGCGTTCGCACGGTCGCGGCCAGATCCGGAACATGGTCTCCATCCGTGAGCGACCGACCGAGGCTGATACCCGGCAGGTGGCCGGCCATTGGGAGGGCGATCTCGTGTTCGGAGCGCGCCCATCGGCGGTCGCCACCCTCGTTGACCGCGCCACCCGCTACGCGATGGTTGTGGCGCTGCCCGAGGGCAACAAGGCCGACGCGGTGGCTGCCGCGCTGATCGACCACCTGGGCCGGCTGCCGCCACACCTGCGGCGGTCGTTGACCTGGGACCGCGGCGGCGAGATGGCGCAGCATTCGGCTATCACCGCGGCGCTGGCACTGCCGGTGTTCTTCTGCGATCCGCACCACCCATGGCAGCGCGGCACCAACGAGAACACAAACCGACTGCTGCGCCAATACCTGCACCGCAACGCCGATCTGGCCGCGTTCACCCAAGACGAGCTCAACGCCGTCGCTGCGAAACTCAACCACCGCCCGCGTCGAGTACTTGGCTGGGCCACTCCGGCCGAGGCGTTCGGCGTTGCCGAGCCGAAACCGATGCTGCTTGCGCCTGTCTAGCCGGTGCGGTTTCTCGGCTGCGATCATGGCTCAGTGGCCGTTGGCGGACTTCCCGAGCTCGACGTCGCCCGCGTGCAACGCTGGTGCGCCGGCCAGGTCCCCGAGCACGTTCGCGACGAGGTCCGCGTCGAATGCGACATCGCCCCAAGACATCTGACCATTTGTGAGTGCCGACCGCCCTGGCGCGAGGACTTTGGCCCCGACTGGACCCGATTCCCGATCGCCCGGCTGCACTACACCAAAGCCACCGGACTATGGACGCTGTACTGGCGCGACAGCAACGAGAAATACCACCGCTACGCCCAGCTGGAGCCCAGCCCACAAGTCCAAGAGTTGCTTGACTACCTCGATGGCCGAGCTGACCCCATCTTTTGGGGCTAACGACCGGCTAACCTAATCCAACCGATGCACTGACCGGTTGAGCGCAAGTCGAGTATCGACACGGCTGGTCGGACGAACTCCCGCAGCCGCTTTTCCCAGGTCCGGTCGGCGTAGGTCTGGCCCTTGCCTATTGCGGCGGATAGCCAGGCGGCGGGTAGACGCCCCGTAGGATCCAGGGCAGCCAGTTGATGCCGTATTCGAGCTCGTCGCTGGCGTCATAGTCGGGGCTGGGTCGGGCGAACGTTTCGCCCGTTGGGCAGGCCAGCTGCTCTGGCTGTCCGTAGACGGCCACCACGACGGTGCGATCCGGACTGTTTTCCGACCACACCCCGATTTGGCAGTTGGCGCAGTTGGACATGATGGCGAAATAGGCGGGGTTGTAGTACCACCGGTTGATCAATTCGTTGCCGCTGATTGCGATGGACTGGTTGATCGCTACCGTTTCCGCCACCTGGCCCTGGAAGCCGGCTGCGTTGGCGCGGTCTTGTGGGGTGGACCCGTCCGAGCCGATATCACCGTCGAGGTTTCGGTTGTTCAGCACATCCCGGGTGTGCCGCTGGGCGGCGAGTTGCAGTTGCGGGTTGATCCTGACGTCGTTGGTGCAGCCTGCCTGATGCTGCATGGTGTAGACGTTGGCGACGACACCGTCATTGAGTCGTTTGTTGTTCGGTATGAGCGTGTTGTTGTCACCATCCGCATGTGCGGCGGGGACGCCCAGCATGGTGCCGGCGGCGACTATCAAGGCAGGCAGGGTCAGCGGCGGATACCGCATATCAAATCTCCTTATCAGCCGCCAAGAGGCGGTGGCCGGTGGTGGGCTGCGGAAGTTCCTGCGACCAACTACCCCCTTAGCCATGGTGATCGCATCATGGTTCGGCTCTGCTTTCGGGCGTCAAGAATTAGACAGACATATTACGCTTTAGCCGCCTTGACGCAAGGAAAGCCGTTCGCTCAAGTTGCCATCGCGGCAGCTGTCGCGACAGGCGGGGCCGCTCATGCGACCGCCCCGACCGCGGCGGCCGACGCGGTGGCGTATCTGCTCAACGTGACGGTTCGGCCCGGGTACAACTTCGCGGACGCCGACCGGGCCGTGGGCTGCGGTCGCAGAGTCTGTGACAAGAAACGTTCGAGGTGACGGCTGTGCCAGCATCGCGCGCGACGTCAAGGGGGACTTCAATACGTCTGAGGAGTGTCAGGCGACCTGTCTGATAAGTCAGGCTGCCCAGGAACCGTGCCCCAGCCTTATCTGGCAGCTGCGCAACTCGGCGGCAAACGACATACCGGCGCCAGGCTGAGCCCCCCTCGGCTAACGTGTGATTCTCGGCCAGCGGTCAACACGCGACCTGGATCGCGAATGTGCCCGTTGCTCTCACGGTGGGGTTGTCGGTGTCGAACCCCTCGGCACTACCACGGATTATGTACGTCTGACCCTTCATACTTACATCGGCTTTGCCATCGAGCCCTTCCATGTAGCTCCCGGTGAAGCCGCCCAGATCGTTGATGCTGACGGATTTCGCAGTGAGCCCAGTTTCATTGGATACGAGCGCCCTAACGCCCGCCGCGGTGTCACCAGTAGTGATCGTCGTTAACGACCCTATCGGCGAGCACTTCACCGCGGTCGTCGCGGGGAGAGCCCTATGGTTGATCGTCATCTTCGCGGTTCCTGCGGGTAGCGTGCCCGGCGGAGGTGAGGCGGGTGGCGGCGACGATGAGCACGCGCCAACACCCGCCGCAACCAGAGCGGTCGCCGTCGCGTTAAAGAACCGTTTCTGCACAGCCCACCTGGTTTCATCTCGCCACGTCTGCCATACCTTGCGCTACAGAAATGTAGCCGCCGCCCAGGCCCACCGGTGATGAATCGCTCAACCACAGGTGCGCCGGCTGACGTCGCCGATCGGGCTATGGCGGAGGTTTCAGCGAGGCGACGAGCAGATTCCGCAGCACGCCCTCGTCACCGCCGTCTTCGGGCTTAGCTGGTTCAGCAATGAGGCTGAAGTTAATCCGGACAATCCAGCGGGCGAGGGTGTCGGCCGGAAGATCGCGGCGAATCTCGCCGGAAGCCGCAGCAGCCTCGAGGCGCCGCACGAGCGCGTCAGCGAGTTTGGCTCGCCACAACTCGGAGCCTTCGGCGGCGTGATAGGCGGCACCGAGGGCTTGGTGCTCTTCAATCAGTGATCGCATTATTGGTGAGCTGCGGGCGACGTCGGTGCCCCGCAGGCATGCCGCGACGAGCTGATCCAGGAATGGGTCGTCAGTCTGCCAGCATTGTTCAACGGCTTCCGTGGTGGCGGCGAGCACTCGCACAAAGGAGGCTGCCAGCAGTGCGTCTTTATTCGAGAAGTAGTAGTACACCGTCGACCGGTGCACGCCCGCGCGCCGGGCGATGTCGCTCATCCTGGTGCGTACCGGCCCCTTGTCGGCGTAGCAAGCATCGGCTGCGGCCAGCAATCGTTCCCGCGCCTCGTCCTCATCCGCGGGCAGGTGGGGGCTCCTTGAACCCGCACGGCGTTCCTCGCGCTGAGCGGTCACAAGTGCACACTATGGCCTTCGTGGCATACCGGGGACACACTTCGTCGCGAGTTGCGGGGCGTTGACCTTCGCCGAAGCAGCGACCCGTCGACCGAAAATGAGGAGGACACGCGGCAGGCGCACCACCGACGTCCTATCCCCACCGAGTCGGCAACCGACGGGCAGTGTGTGCGGCCCGCTGCCGTTCAGCAGATGACAGATGTGTTCAGGATCATCAGCAACGTGCTTAAACGACCTAATCGCCTAACCCGGTATATAGATAAATGTTTTGCTTGTTGCGGTCTGATTGGCCGGGGTGGCATTCACAAGTCCTCTTCGCCCGCCGTCGCCCTAAAGCCGAGACCGGTCGACTGGCTAGCGGTCGGCAGCGAATAATTGCCCGGTCGCTTCGGGGGCGATGTTGCCAATTGTTGATGCGGTCCACATTGCGAGGTCCTAGAGCGACAAGAAGTCGGGGCCCCTTCCACCGATGCCAAGTGCACACATGTGCCGCCGTCCAGAAGCGCTGGTCATAGCGTGTCGCAGGGCTGCCAGGGCCCGGCGGCTTCTGGATCGGTGCCAGATTTGCGGCGCGGTGTGTCTCCAGCGGTACGCAGCGCCGCTGCAGAAACCGCGGTGCCCGAGTTGCGATGCAGAGCACATATCACCACCCATTTGCCTTTTTCACCTCGTTATTTCTCGATGTCTGCGCGATGGTGGACGAAGTAAGCCACAATCCTTCCAGGATGTGCACGAAATATATTGTTTTGTGTAGTTGCATACCCCACCCGATTGTGTGACTGGCCGGAAATCACGGTGCAAAGTGCAGTAGCTTGATTTGTTGCAGGCCTGGAGAAAACAAGGCTTGCGAAATAGTTCAAACTCAGCTAATGAAACAGTCGTCAGTGCCTACTTTCATCGAGCTGGAACGGATGCGCTAATCCAGCTGCGTCTGGAACGCTTTGGGCCGAGGCGAGCCAACTCTACAAGGTGGCGCCTGCTAGGTAGTCACGTGCGACACGGGCCAAGCTGCCATGTCGAGGCCCTAGGCGGAACACGGTCGGCCAGTTCATCAACGATTGCGACATTAAGAATAAATTTGTCGGATCCTGACAGCAAATCGGACATAGTTCGACAGATGTCTACTGAAACCGGATTGTTGAGAATGAAATAGGTATATGTTGCCCTACAGGAAACGCGTGGTGTACCGTCCCGCTGTGCCATGGGCCACACTGTTGGACGGCGGCGCCTGTCTTTAATCGCTATGGGGAGGATTCATCGCTCTAATGCCCGCCGAGACTAGATACGAATGGGTGCCCTAGTGGTTGCGACGGACACAAGACCTGCTCCGCCGACCAACAGTTTGCCGACAGGGGGCATCAAGCTCAGGCCGGAGACCTACACCAAGCCGCTACGCGAGGTCGGCAGCTTCTTCGCGTTGTCGCTGGACATCCTGGTGCAGATGGTGCATCCGCCCTTTGCCTGGCGTGAGTTCATCCACCAGGCCTGGTTTGTGGCTCGGGTGACGATCTTCCCGACCGTTGCCGTGTCGATCCCGTTCAACGCGTTCGCCATATTCATCATCAACATCCTGCTGGTCGAGATCGGCGCCGCCGACGCTTCCGGCACCGGCGCTGCACTGGCTTGTGTCGTGTACATCGGCCCGGTATCGACGGTGCTGGTCGTCGCCGGTTGCGGCGCCACCGCGATGTGCGCCGAACTGGGCGCTCGCACCATCCGCGAAGAAATCGACGCCATGCGGGTGATGGGCATCAGCCCGGTCCAACGCCTGCTGGTGCCAAGGGTGCTGGCGCTCACGGTCAACGGGTTGCTGCTCAACGCCATCAACACCTGCGTCGGTTTGGTCACCAGCTTTTTCTTCTCCGTCGGCTTTCAACACGTCAATCCTGGTTCCTACGCGGCGAGCCTGACGCTGCTCGTCGGGGTCACCGACGTCGTCGTAGCGTTCGCCAAGGCGGCAGTGTTCGGCCTGATCGCCGGCTTCATCGCCTGTTACAAGGGCATCACCGTGGGCGGGGGTCCGCAAGGTGTTGGCAACGCGGTCAACGAAACCGTGGTGTACACGTTCGTGGCTTTATTTGTGATCAACGTGGTGCTGACCGCCGTCACGACGAAGGCGACGATGTGACCGCCGTCCCCTCCGGAGTTTGGCTGCCGCGGCTGACGAACAACCTGCGCGGCCTTGTCAACGGGTGGAACCGGCTCGGGAGTCAAACCGCGTTCTATGTCAGGACCCTGGGCTTCGTGGGGGACGCTGTCGTCCGCTACAAAACGGAGACGCTGCGCCTGATTGCGAGTATGAGTCTGGGTATTGGTGCGCTGGCCATGATCGGCGGCACCGTGGTAATCGTCACCACCTTGACGGGGTCCGTCGGTTCGATTGTCGGCATCCAGCTATTCCGATCCCTGTCCGATGTCGGGGTGCAGGCGTTGAGCGGTTTTGCCTCCGCCTACATCAACACGCGTCTTGCCTGCCCGCTGGTCGCCTGCATCGGCCTGGCGGCCACCATCGGCGCCGGTGCCACCGCGCAGCTGGGCGCCATGCGGATCAACGAGGAGATCGACGCGCTCGAGGTGATGGGCATCCCCACGATTACCTATCTCGCCTCCACCCGGGTGGTGGCCGGTGTGATCGTCGTAATTCCGCTCTGGTGCATGGCATCGCTGGCCGGGTATTTGGCCACCCGGTCTCTTGTCATCTTCGCCTACGGGCAGGCTCCCGGCGTCTATGACCACTATTTCCATACTTACCTGCAACCGACCGACCTGATCTGGTCGATGCTGCAAGTCATCGGGACGGCCACGTCGATCATGCTGGTGCACACCTATTACGGTTTCAACGCCTCCGGTGGCCCGGCCGGCGTCGGTGAGGCGGTCGGTCGTGCGGTGCGGGCCTCACTGGTCGTGGCGGTAGTGGTGACATTGGCGGTGGCAATGGCCGCCTACGGGGTGTCCGGCGACTTCAACCTGTCGGGTTAGCAAGGATGAAAAGGAAACGGCGTGAGGCCGGCCTGCACCCGGCACTGTGGACGGTGATTCTTTTCGCCGTCATCATCGGCTCGATTGTGCTGACGTTAGGGCAGTTCAACAGAGACTTCAGGCCGTATGCCAGGGTGACCCTCACGTCGGACCGGTCGGGCTTGGTCATGGAGCCCGGCGCGAAGGTGAAGTTGCGCGGCGTCCAGGTTGGCCGGGTTGCGTCGATTCAACCAGGTGATCCGGTGAAACTTCGGCTGGAGTTGTACCCCGAGCAGCTCAAATACATTCCCGCCAATGTCGGAGCCAAGATCACCGCCACCACCGCATTTGGCGCCAAGTATGTCGATCTGCTCACCCCCGCGGACCCGAGCCTGAAGCGGCTGGCGGCGGGGGCGGTGGTGGAATCGCGCAACGTGAGCACCGAGGTCAACACGGTGTTCCAGAACCTGGTTGGTGTGCTGAACCAGATCGACGTCTCCAAACTGAACGCGGTGCTCACGGCGCTGGCCGACGGGTTTCGCGGCAAGGGAGAAGCCATCGGCGAGGCCACCACCGACCTCAACCAGGTGCTGATGGCCGTCAATCCGCGCAGCGAGACCATCCGTGCCGACTACCGCGCGCTCAAAGGGTTCAGCGACACCTACAGCGCGGCCGCACGCAACATCGTGACGGTGCTCGACGGCCTCAGCACGACGAGCGCCACGATCACCAACAACGCCAAGCAGCTGGACTCGTTGCTGCTCAACGTCAGTGGGCTTTCCCGCAGCGGCATCAACCTGATTGGCCCGAACAAGGACAACCTGGTGCACGGCATCAATCTGCTCGAATCCACCACGCGCCTGCTGATGAAATACAATCCGGAACTCACCTGCACGCTCGTTGGCGGGAAGACTGCCGTCGATATGTTCCTAGGTCCGACCGGCGGCGACAACGGATATTCGGTGATCCTGGACGCCGGTCTGCTCTTCGGGGACGACGCGTACCGGTTTCCGGACAATCTGCCGATCACCGGCGCCAAGGGTGGCCCCGGCGGCCAGCCCGGTTGCGGATCGTTGCCCGACGTCGCCAAGAACTGGCCGCAGCGCTACCTGGTCACCAACACCGGGTGGGGCACCGGGATGGACGTACGGCCCAACCCCGGTATCGGCTACCCGGGATATGTCGACTACTTCCCGGTCACCCGGGGGATACCCCTACCGCCAAGTATTCGCCACCCGGGGGGCCCTGCGCCCGGTCCGGTCCCTGGAACGGCTGGATACCCGGGTCCGGCACCCTACGGCGCGCCCCAGTACGCCCCGGATGGAACGCCGCTGTATCCCGGTTTGCCGCCGGCACCGCCGCCGGGCAGGCCACGAGAACCCGGCCCCCCGCCGCCGGGGTCGGAACCGTTCGTGCCGGCAGTGCCGTCCGGGCCGCAAGCAACCTGCGGAGTACTCAACCAGGAGTGCGCGCCGCTGCCACCGCCGCCGTATGCCCCAGCGCCCTGACGGCCTCCGACCCCCGATGCGATAGAGGAAGGCAGATATGCGAGAGAATTTGGTAGGCGCCCTGTGGCGCCTCGCCATCTACTCGGTCGTGTGCCTGCTCGGCGCGTTTCTGCTGGTCGCCGTCTTCGCCCAGTTACGCTTCGAGCCGGAGAAGACCTACAAGGCCGTGTTCGCCAACGTGTCCGGACTGGAGGGCGGAAACTTCGTCCGCGTCGCCGGTGTCGAGGTCGGCAAGGTCAAGAGCATCACCGTCCAGCCCGACTCCACTGTGCTCGTCGAGTTCACGGCGGCCGACTCGGTGGTGCTTACCGAAGGCACCGGGGCCGCCATCCGCTTCGCCGACCTTGTTGGCGGTAGATATATGGCACTCGAGGAGGGCGCCGGGGAAGTCAAAAGACTCCATCCAGGGGAAACCATCCCGCTGAGCCGGACTGAGCCGGCGCTAGACCTCGACGCGCTGGTCGGCGGCTTCCGGCCACTGTTTCGCGCACTGGACCCAGACCAGGTCAACAAGCTGACCGGTCAATTGATCGCCGCCTTCCAGGGTCAGGGCGGCACGATCGGCTCATTTCTTACCGAGGCCGCGGCCCTGACCAACACCCTGGCCGACCGCGATCAACTGATCGGTCAGGTCGTCATCAACTTGAATACCCTGCTCGGTTCGCTCAGCGGCCAAAGCAAACAGTTTGCCAAGGCGGTGGACTCACTAGCTGAACTCGTGGAAGGCCTCAAAGCCCGCAAGCAAGACATCAGCAACGGGGTGGCATACGCCAACGCAGCTGCCGGGTCGGTCGCCGACCTGCTGGCGCAGGGCCGCCCACCGCTCAAGAAGGTGGTGCACGAGGTGGATCGGACCGCCGGAACCGTGCTGGCCGACCACGACTATGTCGACAACTTCCTCAACACCTGGCCCGACGACCTGAAAGTAATCAACAGGCAGGGCATGTACGGGGACTTCTTCAGCTTCTATATGTGCGACATCCTGCTCAAGCTCAACGGCAAGGGCGGCCAGCCGATCTACGTCAAGCTGGCCGGCCAGGCCACCGGGAGGTGCACGCCGCGATGAAACCCTTCTCCGAACGCAATCCGTTGATAGATCGGCGCCGTCGGCATCGGCCGTCGTCTCTTGCGCTCATGTTGCTGTCGCCTGAACTACCAGAAGCTGCCGTTCTTCAACCAGGGCCAAGACGTACTCGGCATACTTCGCCGAGGCGGGCGGCCTGGTGCCCGGTGACCACGTTCAGGTTTCGGGTTTCCGGGTCGGGGAGGTGTCCAGCGTTGAGCTGGACGGACCGCGGGTGCTGGTCAAGTTCAGGGTCGCCAGCAACGTTCGCCTCGGCGACCGCACCGAGGCGGCAATCAAATTGAAGACCGTGCTCGGTACCAAGCTCCTCGACGATCACCCCGCGCGGAGATGGGCAGCTGACCGGGCCGATACCCGTGGACCGGACCACATCGGCCTATCAGCTGTCCGACGCGCTGGGCGATCTCACCGCCACGATCAGCGGGTTAAACACCGACCAGTTGTCCAACTCGCTGGCCGTGCTGGCCGACACCTTCTCCAACACCCCGCCCGACCTGAAGGCCGCCGTGCAGGGGGTGGCGCGATTCTCCCAGACACTCGACGAGCGCGACGCGCAGCTGCGAAACTTGTTGAGCAACGCCAACAAAGCGACGACGGTGCTCGCCGAACGCAGCGACGAAGTGGTCAGCCTCGTCACCAACACCAACGCGCTGCTGGTTCAGCTGCGGACCCAGAGCAGCGCACTGGACCAGATCTTCAACAATCTGTCCGCGGTGGCGCAGCAGCTCAAGGGTTTCATCGCCGAGAACCGCGACACGCTGAAACCCGCGCTGGACAAGCTCAACGGGGTGTTGACAATCGTCGACAACCGCAAGGAGCGCGTGCAGAAGGCGATCAAAGGCCTCAGCACATACGCCTTGTCGCTGGGTGAGTCGGTGGCATCGGGACCGTTTTTCAAGGCCTACCTCGCCAACCTGCTGCCTGGCCAGTTCATTCAGCCGTTCATCGACGCGGCCTTCTCCGACCTCGGCCTGGATCCGGCAACGCTGGCGCCGCTCGCAGCTCGCCGACCCGCAGATCGGGCAGCCGGGGACGCCGCCGCTGCCGCTGCCGTTCCCGCGGACCGGCCAGGGCGGGGGACCGCGCATGACCATGCCGGATGCCATCACCGGCAACCCGGGCGACCATCCGTGCGGCCCGCCCGGCGTGCCGCTGCCGGCCCTGGCTGCTACCCCTATCGGGAGCCGCCGCCCGCGCCGCCGCCCGGCGGGCCGCCGCCGGGGCCGCCCGCGCCGGCGGGTCCAGGGGAAGGCGTCGATCCCGCCGCCAGGGCCGGTCGGGCAGCCGGCACCAGGGCAGGTACCGCCGATCCAGCTGCCCGTGCTGGGCGGGCCGGGGCCTATCGGCCCGCCGCGGGGCCCGTCCCAGCCGGCTGAAGGTGGTGGACGATGACCTCCCGTAACGCCAGGATCGGCTTGGCCGTCGCGCTGGTGCTGGTGCTCGTCGGCGGCATCCTCACGGTGGTGTTGCGGGCGGGCGGCATCGGCCGCACGCATGTCACCGGTTATTTCGCAATAGCACCGGCCTCTACAACGGCGACGACGTCGTTATTCTCGGTGTGCACTGTCGGCAAGGTCGAAAAGATCGAACCACAGCCCGACCATGTCAAGATCACGTTCTGGTACAACGACAAATACAAGGTGCCCGCCGACGCCAAAGCCGCGATCCTGTCGCCGTCACTGGTGACGCCGCGAGCCATCCAGTTGACGCCCGCCTACACGGGCGGGCCGGTGATGGCCGATCACGCGGTGATCCCGCAGGGCCGCACCGCGGTGCCGGTGGAGTGGGACGACTTCCGCCAGCAGCTCGAAAAGCTGACCCAGACACTGCAACCCACCCAACCGGGCGGGATCAGCACCCTGGGGGCGTTGATCAACACCGCAGCCGACAACCTGCGCGGCCAGGGCCCCGATATCCGTGACACCATCATCAAGCTGTCGCAGGCGATTTCCGCGCTCGGCGATCACAGCAACGACCTGTTCTCCACCGTGAAAAACCTGTCGATCCTGGTCTCGGCGCTGCACGACAGCAGCGACCTGCTGCAGCAACTGAACCAGAACCTGGCCGCTGTGACCGACCTGTTGGCCAACGATCCCGAACGAGGTCGGAAACGCGGTCCGCAACCTCAACGACGTGGTCGACGACGTCCGAAACTTCGTCGCCGACAACCGAGATGCGCTGGGTACCACCTCGGACAAGTTGGCGTCGGTGTCGCAGGCGGTGGTCCAGAGCCTCGACGACATCAAGCAAGTCCTGCACATCGCCCCGACCGCTGTTCCAGAACTTTCTGAACATCTACCAACCCGCACAAGGGCGCGCTCACCGGCGCCCTGGCGGTCAACAACTTCGCCAACCCGATCCAGTTCATGTGCGCCGCGGTGCAGGCGGCTTCGCGGCTGGGTGCCGAGCAATCAGCCAAACTCTGCGTGCAGTATCTGGCGCCGATCATCAAAAACCGTCAGTACAACTTCCCGCCGCTGGGGGAAAACCCCTTCGTCGGCGCCTCGGCGCGGCCCAACGAAGTCACCTACAGCGAGGACTGGCTGCGGCCCGACTACGTTCCCCCGCCACCAGCGGCACCCGCGCCCGCGCCAGCCAACTCCGCGCCGCCGGCCAATGGGCCGCCGGCGGCCAGCACGTCGCCGCTGGCGGCAGAGGCGCCGGCCAAACCGCGGGCCGCCAACCGGCGCCGACCGATCCGGCCGATGGCCTGCGCGGAATGATGGTGCCGCCAGGAGGTGGACAATGAGCCGATCGCGGTACTGCGTCCTGCGCAGCCATCGGGCTGGTGGCGGCACTGGCGCTGGCCGCGCTGTCCGGCTGCGGCTTCCATGGCGCGAATTCTTTCCGCTACCGGGCACCAAGGGTGGCGGCCCGGGCGCGTACACGATCCAGGCGCAGATGCCCGATGTCCGAACCTGGAACGGAATTCCCGCGTCCGGGTCAACGACGTCACCGTCGGCAACGTGACCAAGATCGAACGTGCAGGGCTGGCATGCGTTGGTCACCATGACGGTCGACGGTGACGTCGACCTGCCCGCCAACGCGACCGCCACGATCGGTCAGACCAGCCTGCTGGGGTCGGTGCACGTCGAGCTGGCGCCGCCCACCGGGATCCCGCCGGAGGGCAAGCTCAAAAACGGGTCGTTGATTCCGCTGTCGTCGGCCGGCGCCTATCCGTCGACCGAACAGACACTGGCCGCGCTGTCGCTGCTGCTCAACGGCGGCGGTCTGGGCCAGGTCCAGGACATCACCAAGGCGTTGAGCACCGCGTTTACCGGTCGCGAGCAGGACCTGAGAAGCCTGCTCGGACAGCTGGACAAGTTCGTCCGCTACCTCAACGACCAAAAAGACGACATCATCGCCGCCACCGACAGCCTGAACAACCTGGTCGGCCAATTCGCCGACCAGAAGCCGGTGATCGACAAGGCGCTGAAGACCATCCCGGACGCGCTGGCCGTGCTGAAAGACGAGCGGCGAGAACCTCGCCGACGCGCTCGATCGAACTGGGCAAATTCGGCGCGCTTGCCGCCGACTCGGTCAACAAGACCAAGGAAAACTCTGGTCAAGGAGCTCAAGGACCTCGGCCCGGTGCTGCAGTCACTGGCCGACGCCGGGCCGGCGTTGACCCGATCGCTGGGCTTACTTCGCGACCTTCCCGTTCCCGAAGGACACCATCAGCAAATGGATCCGCGGCGACTACGCGAACTTGACCGCCGATCATCGACTTGACGCTGAGCCGGATCGACTCGTCGTTGTTCACCGGCACTCGGTGTGAGTGCAATCTGACCGAACTAGAGCTGCAGTGGGGCCGCACCATCGGCCAGATGCCCAGCCCGTGCATGGCGGGCGGCCAGTACAACCCGGCAACCCGCTGGTTGTGCCCTACCACTTCGACCAGGGGCCGTGACATGCGTGCTGACGAGACGAATCAAGATCCAGCTGGTGGTTTTCGCGGCGGTCGCCTGATCGCGGCGCGCGTCATGTTTTTCGCCTACATGCAGGTGCCGACCGTGTTTTTCGGGTCGGCCGGTACACGGTCACGGTGCAGCTGCCGCAGGCGGGCGGCCTGTACCCAGGCGGGAACGTCACCTACCGCGGGGTCGAGGTAGGTCGGGTGCAGGCGGTACGGCTGACCGACACCGGCGCCGAGGCGGTGCTTCGCTGGATTCGGATGTCCACATCCCCGCCGATCTCGACGCCGAGGTGCACAGCGTGTCGGCGGTCGGTGAGCAGTACGTCGAGCTGCTGCCGCGCAGCGGCGAACGGCGCCGACGCTGAGAAACGGCGACGTGATCCCGCTGGACCGCACCTAGGTCCCGCCGGACATCAACTCGCTGCTGGAGGCGGCCAACCGCGGCCTGCAGGCGATCCCGCGCGACAACCTCAAAACGGTGGTCGACGAGTCTACACCGCGGTCGGCGGGCTCGGCCCGGAACTTTCCCGGCTGGTAAAGGCACCACCGATCTGGCGATCGACGCCCGCAAGAACCTGGACGCGCTGATCACCCTGATCGACCAGTCGAAGCCGGTGCTCGACAGCCAGACCGAGTCCTCGGATGCGGTGCAGGCGTGGGCCTCCCACCTGGCCGACGATCACCCGCAGCTGCGAACCAGGACTCCGCCGTCGCGGGCCTGTCTCAGCAAAGGCGGCCCGCGCGCCGACGAGGCGCGGCAGTTATTCGACCGGCTGCAACCGACGTTGCCGATCGCTGCTGGCCAATCTGGTCAGTGTCGGCGCAGGTGGGGGTCACCTACCGGGACGACCTCGAATAGCTTCTGGTGGAGCTGCCGCAGGGCACGCGGCGAGTCCAGGCGACGGTGTGGCCAACAAGGAACACCAAGCAGGGCTACCGGGCCTGTACCTGAGCTTCAACCTGAACCTCAACTGCCGCCGGCGTGCACCACCGGATTCCTACCGGCCCAGCAGCAGCGGGCCGCCACCTATGAGGACTATCCGGACCGTCCCGGCCGGCGACTTGTACTGCCGGATCCCGCAGGACTCGCATGCTCAACGTGCGCGGCGCGCGCAACATCCCGTGTGAGACTCGGCCGGGCAAGCGCGCCCCGACGGTGAAAATGTGTGAAAGCGACGAGAACGTACGTGCCACTCAACGACGGCTACAACTGGAAGGGTGATCCCAACGCGACGTATACCGGGCAGGGTGTCCCGCAGTTCAGGCCGCCGGCGAGGGCCGCCCGGGCAGAACCCCCACCGTCGCCGCCCGCCCCGCCACCACCGCCGATCGCGGCCGTCCAGTACGAACCCGCAACCGGCATGTATGTTGGACCAGATGGGCGAGTATACCCCAGCCGACCTGGCCCATGGTGCCGGTAAGGAGCACACATGGCAGAGATGCTGACGCCTCCCGACAGGAATTGAGCAAGATAGACGGGGCGAAAACATCCCCGGCATCGCCCGGGCAGATCGGCGAGGATTCACCGGAATTGCCCAACGGGGTCGCCTCGAAAGAGAAGAATGCCGAGGCGGCCCCCGCGTCGGAGCCGCCGGCGGAAGTGCAGGCCGAGAAGGCCGAGGACACGACGCCGCCGTTGAAGACGAGGCCGATGCTTCAGAAGACGCTGCGCCGGTCAAGAAGCCGATGTCGCCAGTGCGGCTGGCAGCGGTGTTGGGCATGGTCATGGTGGTCGCGCTGGGGGCGCTGGTCGGTTGGCTAGGGTTTCGGGCGGATCAGTCGCATCAGGCCCAACAGCAGCGCGAGCTGTTAATTCAGGTCGGTCGGCAGGGCGCGCTGAACCTGACGACGATCGACTGGCAGCACGCCGACGCCGACGTCCAGCGCATTCTGGACTCATCGACAGGCACCTTCTACGACGACTTCTCCAATCGATCGAAACCTTTCCTCGAGGTGGTCAAGAAAGTGCAGTCGAAGTCGGTGGGAACGGTGGCCGAGGCGGGTCTGGAATCCCAATCGGGCAACGAAGCCCAAGTGCTGGTCGCTGTGACCGTTAAGACTAGCGTCGGCGCGGACGAACAGGAGCCGCGGCATTGGCGAATGCGAATGACCGTGCAAAAGCTCGGCAACGAGGCGAAGGTCTCCAACGTCGCGTTTGTGCCATGAGGAAGCCGCAGTCCGGCAAGCGCCGACTACCGAGCCTACGAATCAGAAAAGGAACCATCGCAGTGCGGGCTGAAACCGAGACCGTCACCGAGCAGGACCAAGCTAAGGTCGCCGAGGAGATGGCCGCGCCCGAAATAGAGGAGTCCGGGGACACCGGCGACGCAGAGAACGCGAACGATACTGACGACGTTGCTGCATCTGACGTTGCTGCATCAGCGGACACCTCCAGCGACGAAGGTGAAACCGAGCACGCGAAAGGCATTGAGTCCCCGCCACGCTGGCGCCGAATCGAGTGGTCGCGGCTCGGGGTCTTTTGGGTGCTGCCCGTTCTGGCGTTGTTGCTGGCGGCGGCCGCAGGCTTCCTGAAGTGGCAAGACATGTGGGTCCGCGGGTCAGGGGCCGCCGACACCGAGTCCGTCGCGGCCGCCAAGGAGTCCACCGTTGGGCTACTGTCCTACCAGCCCGACAGCGTCGAGAAAGATCTAGGCGCCGCCCGCGACCGGCTGACCGGCAAGTTCAAGGACTCCTACACACAGCTAGTCCACGACGTGGTGATACCCGGCGCCAAGAAGGACCACATCGCGGCCGTCGCCAGTGTGCCCGCAGCCGCCTCGGTTTCGGCCACTCCCAACCACGCGGTCGCACTGCTGTACGTCAACCAGACTGTGACCGTTGGCAATGACACGCCCACCGAGACTGCGTCTACTGTCCGGGTGACGCTGGACAAGGTCGGTGGGCGCTGGCTGATCTCCGCCTTCGACCCCGTCTAGACCGAATGTCCGGTGGCGCAAGTGGACATCTGCGAACCTCACAGGGTCGTCTGCGACGGGCCGAAATTCTGGCACAGCGTATACGGCGGCTGGAAGAGGCTAGCGCATCCCTGTGCTTTCAGGACGTAGGTCGAGCCAGGCCGGTACCCATAGCGCACCTCCGCCGGGTCCCGACCGCTCTTGGACGCGCATTCTCCGGGTCCCTGTCCTGCGATGGACAGACATACCACCGACGAGTTCGGCACCGCTTCCATGGTGCACGGTCCAGGGTGCAGAGTGGCCGACACGACGCTGCCACCAGATACTTGCACGACTTCTGGCGGCGTGAGTATGAAGGAGCACTGTCCGGTCCCTTCGTCGCCCGGTGGCGACGCTTGCGAGACGCCCGCAGGGTAGACACCAATGAGTGCCATCGCCACGACCGTTTGCAATGCAGAGAGCCAGCGAATCATCTTTGAAATGATACAACTATCTGCCTATTTTGAGCCTGAAAAGTCTGAGCGACGTGAAGGCCGTGGATGGCCAGTCTCAATCACCATGCGGGCAGCCTGGTCCCGAAACGCAGGGGTGACCTTTTGGCGTTTGCACGGCATCCAGGCATCCTTCCCGTGAGACCAGCAGTCGTACCAGTCAGGTATCCACCATCAGGCGTCAACCTCACCTCGCACGGCGGCGCTCAATCGTTGGGGGGTGCGTCCTCCGTGGACGCGCTGGTGCCCGGGACCGTGCCCCGTTCGGGCGGTCGACACACACCGAATATGCGCATCTGCAGTGCCAGCAGCGAGTAGTAGCCGACCAGCGTACTGACTTCGAAGAGTTTGGCTGGCCCCAGTGACGACGCTGCAGCGTCGTAGTCCGATGGGCCCAGGTCGGCGGTCCGAACCAGCGTCCGGGTAGCAGCCAGGACCGCGGCCTCCTCGTCGTCATACAACCGCAGCGGGCTGCCGGCACGTAGCGCGTCGAGCTCGGCGTCGGTCAGACCGGCCTGAGCGCCGATGAGTGTGTGTGCATTCAATTCAAATTCGCATTGCCACTGCGAGGCGACCGCGAGGATTGCCAGCTCTCTGGACCGCGGACTCAGCGAACCGCGGTAGCGGATGGCGGTGCCGAGTTCCTGCAGTGCCATGCCTAGTTCGGGGCTGAGCAACATCGCGTTGAACGGTCCTGTCAAATGCCCTTGGTCATCGGTCAACGGGACCGCGGCGGCGACACCGGCCCGCCCTCCGACTATCGCCGCATACAGCTCACGTTGTCGTTCATCCAGATCGTCCGGCTGGAACGGTGGGATCCTGCTCACCATCAGACGGACGGTTCGGTGCCCACGATGCCGACGAACGAGACGGCCTCACCTGGGCCGCCGCCGAGATTGTTCGTCAGCCCCAGAGTTCGGCCCGCCGCGACTGTGGCGACGGTGCGGTCGGCCGGCGCCGCGCCGCGAAGTTGCAGCCAGCATTCGAACATCATCCGCAGACCGGATGCGCCGATCGGGTGTCCGAACGCTTTCAAACCTCCGTCGGGGTTGACCGGCAGGCCGCCGCCGAGATCAAACGTGCCGGCCAGCACTTCTTTCCAGGCGCACCCGCGGTTGGCGAACCCGAGGTCCTCCATCAGGATCAGCTCGGTCGGGGTAAAACAGTCGTGCACTTCGGCCAGCGCGAGCTCAGCGGCCGGAGCGGTGATACCGGCCTCGGCGTACGCCTGCCGCGCGCTGGCGACGACTTCGGGAAAAGTCGTGAAGTCATAGCCGTCGTCGATGTAACCGGCGGCCGAGCCGGCCACCAGCGACAGCGCCTTCACATATAGCGGTGAATCGGTGTAGCGGTGGGCATCCTGCGCCGGCACCACGATGGCCGCCGCGGCTCCGTCGGATACCCCCGAACAGTCGAAGACGCCGAGCTGGCCGGCCACTCTGGGGGCCCCACAGACGGTTTCGAGGCTCACTTCTTTGCGGAACTGGGCGCGCGGGTTGCGTGCGCCGTTGTAGTGGTTTTTCACAGCAATGTGGGCGAACACCTCTTGGAGCTTGTCCGGGTCGACGCCGTACTTGTGCGCGTAGGCCGGGGCCAACAGGCTGAAATTGGCCGGCGCGGTCGTCTCGGGCAGTGTGCCGTCGGACGGCGGCGGGTAGCCCACCAGGCCGGAGAAGCCGGAGTCCTTCAGCTTCTCGACGCCGATCGCCATGGCGATGTCGTAGGCGCCGCTCGCCACCGCGTAGCAGGCGCCGCGCAGCGCTTCTGAACCGGTGGCGCACATGTTCTCCACCCGGGTTACCGGCTTGTCGCCGTTCCGCAGGGCTCGGCTGAACGTCAGACCGGACGCGCCGGAGCCGGCCGTTCCCAACCAGAACGCATCCACTTGTTGGAGCGCAAGCGACGCCGAGGCCAATGCCTCGGTGGTGGCGTCGATAAGGAGGTCGTCGGTCGAGGAGTCCCAGTGCTCACCAAAGGGGGTGCAGCCCATCCCCACTATCGCCACTCGGTCCCGAATCCCGTTGGACGCCACGTTAACTCACCTCACGCTTTCAGTTGGGCCTGGTCGGTGCCGGCTCGTAGCGGGCGTGCCTTCCAAAAGTAGTTGTGGATCCCGTTCGCGGTGAGGACTTTTCGGAAGGTCATCTCCACTCGGTCGCCGACGGCTACCGCGGCGGGATCGACGTCGGTCAGCTGACACCGAAACCGGCCGCCGTTGTCAAAATCGATGACGGCGAGCACCGCAGGCGGCTGCGGGGTGTAAACCAAACTGTCCACGGTCAGCGTGGTGATTCGTCCTGACGCCTCCGCCATCGGGTGGTCGGTCATCTGATCCACGGCATGACATGCCGCACACACCCGCCCCGGCGGCACATGGACAGTGTTGCATTCTGTGCAGCGGCTGCCGACGAACCCGAACTTGTATTTACTGCGGCGGTGCGAAGGTGGCGCCGCTGGAGGGGCGGGGTCGGGGCGGCGCGGCGGCTCGCGGCGCAGCATGTCGCGCCATGTCAAAAACGTGGTGTAGCGCAACGTGTCGGTTCCTGAGGCGATCTGCGCACGCACGGGCAGCGACGATTGGTGCTCGGCCAGTTCGTCGGTCGTCCGCAAGATCAGCGTTGTCGCACCGTCAGCCAGCGTCACGAGCGCGATGATCGCGCCTGGGGAGGCGTGATCGAGGACGTCAGCGAGCAGTATTCCGGTCTGCGCAGTGCCGGTATTTCCGACGCTCGCGCTCAGGTTGTCCACGAAGGCGTCTGTCCTAACCCCGCAGCGCGCTGCGAACTGCCGGGTGGCCCGGTTCGAGAGGCCGGAGACGATGAGCCGGTCGATGCTGTCCGCGGTCAACCCGGCCTTCTTCAACGCATCGTCGAAAGCTGCTTGGGCCAGCGGGCCGTAGGCGTGCTCGCTGAACCGCTCTTCCCACACCCGCGACGTCTGCTCGTCTGCTGCGCGCCACCGGTCCAGGAATTCTCCGGTCGCCGACGCCACCGCGAGGACGCTTGCGAGGACGGGGCCGTCATATGGCCCACCGAACAGCAAAGCGGCAGCGCCATCACCGCCGTCGTGTTCGTCGGCGCTGCCCGGGAGCCCGGTCCGGATATCGGAGAGCACCACCAGCGTCGGCTCGACCGCATCCAATGCCGCGACGATCGCGCCGATGCCGGAGCGCACGGAGCCGACCATGTCCACGGCCAGTGCCGAGGGTTGCAGGCTAAGCGCAGCGTGAATGACGTTGGCGTTCGTCCGATCTCGGTAGGCCGGGCTGGTCGTGGCGAAGTACAAGCGCTCGGGCTTGGGCGCGCCGGCAGTGTTGCTCAAGGCGAGACGAGCGGCTTCGACGCCCATCGAAGTGGTGTCCTCGTCGTAAGAAGCGACGGTGCGCTGGCCGCGTCCGTCGCGGCCACCGAGCGCCGCTGCGATGTCGGAGCGGCGCAGCCGGTGGTAGGGCAAGTAAGCGCCGTAACCGATAAGATGAGCCGCTGGGCCGGTCTCGGGCAGATTGGCGATGTCAGTCATAGTCCGACGCGCCGCACGAGAAGCTCGCGGTGGTAGGAAGGGTCGCCGAGCAGGAGTTCGGTTGACTTGGCGCGGCGAAAGTACAGATGCGCCGGATGCTCCCAGGTGAAACCGATCCCACCGTGGATCTGAATGTTCTCGGCGGCGGCGTGAGCAAAGGCCTCTGTGCAGTAGGCCTTGGCCATGGCCGCCGCCACGGGCAGGTCCCGGTTGCTACCAGCGGCTGACCACATCGCGAAATACGCTGCCGAACGCGCCGACTCCACTTCGAGGAGCAGGTCGGCACACTTGTGCTTGATCGCCTGGAAGGAGCCGATCGGCCGGCCGAACTGTTCGCGTACCTTCGCGTACTCGACCGACATGTCCAGACACCGCTGAGCGCCGCCGACGGCCTCGGCGGCCAGCCCGACCGCGGCCAGGTCCAGGACTTGGGTCAACACCGTCGCCCCCTCACCCTCGGCGCCGACGAGCCGAGCCGGCACGTCGGTGAACGTCAGGCGAGCCTGCTTACGCGTCATGTCCATCGTCTGCATGGGGGTGCGGTGTAGTCCGGAAACTGAGCCTTCGACGGCGAAGATCGACAGGCCACTCCCCGTCCGTGCGACGACCAGGACAAGGTCCGCAGTGTGGCCATCGAGGACGAATGCCTTGTCGCCGGTGAGGGTCCAGCCGGCTGCGGTGTGAGTCGCCTGCATGGTGATCCCGCCCTCGTCCCAGCGGCCGCTGGGCTCGGTGAACGCCAGCGTTCCGATCTGCTCTCCGGAGGCAAGAGCGGGAAGCAACTCTTTCTTGGCTTGGTCGTCGCTGCCCAGCAGCAGCGTGTTCGCCGCGAGCACGACGCTGGAGAAGAAGGGTGCGCACAGTAGGGCTCGGCCCATCTCCTCGAGTACCACGCCCAGCTCGACAAAGGTGTAGCCCGCACCGCCGTATTCCTCGGGGATGGCAAGTTGCTGCAGGCCAAGCTGGCTGCCCATCTGAGTCCAGGCGGCGGTGTCGAAGCCGCGCTCGGTCTCCATCAATCTGCGTACGGCGGTCTCCGGAGACGTTCGCTCCAGAAACGAGCGCACCGTCCGGCCGAGTTCAACCTGTTCTTCGGTGAACGATAAAAGCATTGTCGGCCTTTCGATGTCGCTAAGGGCGATTGACGGGGTCGGTGTCCGCCCACGATTCGACAAGTCGCAAAGCCTGCTTCGGACGAGCCAACACCGCGCTTTCGATCAATGGCTGGTCGACAGCATCGACCTCTTCCACGAGCACCGTCAGCACGTCGTCGTCGTCCACCGAGAAGACGGGTGGCGCGATTCCCTCGCAAACGGCGTTGCTCTCGCAGAGCCCCCTATCGACGGCGACACGCATTGGCGAATCCTTCCCGGTCACGTCGAGCACAAGTAATTGAGTAACGAGATAATAATAACAGCAGGAGTGCGCGGACCAACAGCTCCGCGTAAATCAAGGCGGGCTGCCGAGGCATCTATGCAGCTCACATTGTATAGCGCGGCGCAGTCCATGCCGATCGCATCTACGCGAAGTTGGTTGCGGTATCGGCCGGTCGGCCAAGGCGTCGCGATCACCGGTCGGGTCGCTGAAGGTGGTGTGCCGGCAGATCTTCAGCAGCGTGCATCACTGGGCCAGCGCTGGCTGGAGACACTGTAATTGCCAGTCGGACCAGGATTTATAGAGCAGCGACATCGTGGGTGGCGACGGCCGGGCAGGCGGCCCCGCGGACCAGGGCTGATCAACCAGGTTGGTTGCTGGACCCGTTCAGGCTAAAGTATTGATTGGCATGATAATTCTGTGCGCCAGTGAGTAGGAGGCCGCGGTGGGGCTGTTAGCGGGCAAGGTAGCTATCGTCACCGGTGCTGGGAGAGGCATCGGCCGCGGGGAGGCGCTCGCGCTGGCCGGCCAGGGTGCCGCGGTGGTCGTCAACGATGTGGGGTCGGCAGCCGATGGCGACGGTGCCGACCAGCGTCCCGCGCAGCAGGTGGCAGACGAGATCGTCACCGCGGGCGGCCGCGCGGTCGCCAATTACGACAGCGTCGATGATTTCGATCGCGCCTCAAACCTGATTCAGCAGGCTGTCGAGGAGTTCGGCCGCCTCGACATCCTGGTCAATAATGCGGGCATCCTGCGCGACCGGATGATCTACAACCTTGCTCCCGAGGACTTCGACGCAGTCGTCGCGGTGCATCTGCGAGGACATTTCTGCACGACTCGGCATGCCTGCGCGTACTGGCGCGACGAACACAAGGCCGGCCGGTCGGTGGCCGGCCGGATCGTAAATACCTCATCGGCTTCGGGTGTGTTCGGACTGGTGGGCCAGACCAGTTATGCGGCCGCGAAGGCGGGCATTGCCGCCATGACACAGGTAACCGCGATGGAGATGGCGCGATATGGGGTGACCGTCAATGCGGTGTGCCCCACGGCGCGGACACGACTGACCGAGAATGGTGGCCGGATGGGCCGCACGGAGGCGCCCACCGGCTGGCACCTGATGCATCCCGACAACGTCGGCCCGTTCGTCGCGTTCCTTGCCTGCGACGCGGCGGCTGGCATCACCGGCCAGGTGTTCGGAGTGTTCGGCGGCGTCGTGCAGCGCTACGACGGTTGGAGGCCAGCCGACGTCCTGCAGCGTTCTAGGCCGGGCCCATGGGATGTCGAGGAATTATTGGCCCGAAGCGACGAGCTTTTTGTCACCGGCGGGCCGGTCTTCAACTCGCCCATGGCTGAGGTAGGCGCGCTGATCGACCGCGTCGATTCGGCGATGGACGGATCAGCGAGCCCTGTCGATACGACGGTCGGGATCCACGGATGACGAGGGTGGAACAGGCCGACGCACCCCCCGCAACCTATGTGTCGCAGCAGATGCGGGAGTGTGTCGGACGGGAACTCGACCGGCGTATTTCCTACCGCATCACGTCGTCCGATATCCGTAGGTGGGCGGTCGCCTGCTACTACCCAGAGCTTCCGCCGCAACGGTTCTGGAGTGCCGATGTCGGTCCGCCTGCTCCGGCGGCGCCTGAGGATTTCAACCCATTCGCGTGGCTGATCGCCGAGCCTGCGGGCGCCCCACCCAGCCTGCGCGACCCCGAGGAACTGCTGGGCATACCGAGTCCCGACGCTCCGGTACGGCTGCGGGGAGGAATGTCGGTGACCTACGAGGCGCCGATGCGGGCCGGCGATGTCATCACATCGGTGCGCCGCCTCGGGGGTTACGACGAACGCAATGGTCGCCGCGGACCCATGCTGTTGACCACCATCGCGGACACGTGGACCAACCAGCAAGGCGCATTGGTCAAGAAGTTCGAGTTCACCTTCATCCGCGTCGCAGAGACGTCACCGCAGGCTGCCGGCGCGGAGCCGTCCGCTCGTGAAGCCTCGAAGTCGCAGGAGTCGGCCGCCCAGGCGCCGAGTCTCGCGCCCGAGCTCGCCGATCTGGGAGTTCCGCCCGTCGGTGCGGAAGTGCCTGCATTCCAACGAGTTACCGGTCCGGCGAACTGGAATCGGTATGCGGCCGTGAACGACGAATTCGTCGCCATTCACATGGATGACGAGGCGGGGCGGGCCGCCGGGGCGTCCGGCGCAATCGGCATGGGCAACCTGCAATGGGCCTACCTGCACAACATGCTGCGGGACTGGGCAGGTGATCGCGGGCGGATCATGGCCGTTTCGTGCCAGTTCCGATCGATGAATACCAAGGGCCAGAAAGTAACCGCTCGTGGCAGGGTGACTGCCGTGCGGGCCGAGGCCCGGCAGATCGTGGTCGACCTGGATATCTGGACCGAGGATCAAGATCTGCGAACCCTGGCCAAGGGCTCGGCGACCGTCGCGCTGGATGGTGGGTTTTAGGCGAGATATGCGGTATTCCGTAGCGTTGCCCAATGATCGCGTCGACCGGTGCGAAGACTTTCTGACCGCCGAGGCGGTGGCCGACATCGCGTGCACGGTCGAAGACGCGGGATTCGACGCATGCTTCGTCACCGACCATCCGTTCGCCGGCGACCGGTGGCTTGACAACGGCGGCCATCATGCCCTCGAGCCGCTTGTGCAGTTGTCGTTCGCGGCGGCGGCGACCACAGCATTGCTCCTGCACACCAATATCTACGTGCTGCCATACCGCAACCCGTTCCTCGCCGCGAAGTCCGTACTCAGCTTGGACGTGTTATCCGGCGGCAGAGTGATCCTCGGTGTGGGGGCGGGCTATCTCGTGTCGGAGTTCACTGCCCTCGGCGTCGATTTCGATGAGCGCAACGAACTCCTCGAGGAGGGGATCGAGGCGATGAAGCTGGCGTGGACGCGGGACGCAGTTGCGCTGCAGGGACGGCATTTTCGGGCCAAGGGCAACACTATGCTGCCCCGACCCATATCCCGGCCACATCCACCGATCTGGATGGGCGGCAACACCAAGCGGGCTATCCGGCGAGCCGTGCGTTCCTGCCAGGGCTGGTCGCCGCTGCCGACCGGGCCGCGGCGCGCGCCGCGCACCGCGACCCTGTCGACGTTAGAGGATCTGCGGGCGCGAATAGTCGTCGCGCACAAGGAAGCCGAGGCTGTCGGCCGGCAGGAGCCGCTGGAAATCTGTCTGGGCCTGCTGAATCCATCGCCTGGGTCAGCCGAGTACGAACCCGGACATTGTCGGTCATACATCAGAGCGCTGGCCGATCTCGGAGTCACGTGGGTCGGTGTTCGACCCGCTGGCACGGACCGCAAATCGTATCTGGACGACGCGCGCCGATTCGCCGACGACGTCATTGCGGTGCTCCGGTGAGACAGCAACAGAAAGGATCGGTCATGACGAACTCGGACCGCGACATCTTCACCGCCGAACAGATGGCGAAGATGCGTGCCGGCCTGGACGCCTTCCGGACCGGTCCCGGTTACGCACCGGGCAAGTGGAAGGTCAGTGACGCCAATCGCCGGGATGACGTGGTAGGTGAGCGCCCCGCGAGCGTCCGCATGCGTGACCTGACCCTACGGGTCACCGAGCAGATGAGCGACGTCTCACTGAACCACCAGCAGCGGTTGACCTTGTTGAAGGCCCTTGTCCGAGCGGGAGTTTCCTCGTTGGAGACGTCGTCGTTCGGACGCGGGCACACCATCGAGGAGATGCGCGAGGAAGTCGAGACGGCCAAGGCTATCAACCCCGACTGTGAACTCGTCTACACCGGTGCCGGGACCGCCGAGCACATGCGCATCGCCGCGGAGGCCGGCTACGACGTGGTGCGGGTGCTTTCCGGTGTCTTCCTGGGCGATGCGCTGCCCGCCTATGCCGGTGCCGTCTACCATCGAGCGTGGCAGGGTCGCGACTGGGACGGCCTGCGATTCCCCACCAGTCCCGCCGAAGTCACCGAGCGTGCGCAGCGACTCATCGAGCTGGGCACGTCGCACGGTGTCAAGGTAGGCGGCAGTGTGTTGCTGCTGTCGTATGCCACCGACGATGACGTTGCGCAGTACAGCCGGGGCATCGCCGAGGCCGGCGCCTATGACGTCCAGATCGGTGACCACGCTTCGGGTACCTCGCCGCAGGCGTGGGCGCACTTCGTCCGATTGAGCCTCGATGCTGCCCCCGGCCTGCAGGTGGCCGCGCACACCCACGACATGTTCGGTCTGGCTACCGCCGCCTCGGTGGCTGCGGGGTTGGCGGGGGCGTCGATCCTGGAAGCTTCGGTCAACGGGTTCACCGAGGGCCCGGCGCAGGGTGACCTCGCCCACATCAGCGGCGCGATGGAAATGCTCTATGGCGTCCACACCGGCATCGATCTTGCACAGCTCACCCCGTTGTCCCGGCTGACCGAGAAGCTGATTGGTCAGAGCAGGCCCGGTGACTGGGGGTTGACCGGCACGAACATCTTCGACTACGGCAACGACGGCGACGAGTACGCCCAAGAGATCAAAGTCGATCCGTTGATCCACATGGGCGTGACGCCCGAAGCCGTTGGTAACGAACGGGTGCTGCGCATCGGGCGGACGACTGGACCGTGGACGATGTGGGACAAGCTCGACGAGCTCGGGATAGAGGCACGGCGCGAGGAAATCGTGCCGGTGCTACAAGCGTGCAAGCTGGAGATGGCCCGACTCGGCCGCGGGCTCGAAGATGCCGAGATCCGAGCGACCGCGTTGCGCGTGCTCGGCGAGGCACGGGTGGGCGTGGGCTCATGAGTGCCACACCCGGCGGCGCATCGACTGGCGCGCTGAGCGGCATCAGGGTCGTCGACTTCAGCCGGATTCTGGCTGGCCCCTTCGCGACTCAGATCCTCGGCGACCTGGGCGCGGAGATCATCAAGGTGGAGGCCCCCGGCGGCGACGACAGCCGGGCCTACGGTGACGCCGGTGGCGGTATCCGCCCCGTGTTCGCGTCCTACAACAGGAACAAGAAGAGCGTTGTGATCGACCTGAAGACCGACGAGGGCCGCGAAATAGCGCACCAACTCGTGGCGTCGGCCGATGTGCTGGTGCACAACTACCGGGTCGGCGTCACCGACAAGCTGGGGCTCGGCTACGAGGAACTGAAGGTGAGTTGCCCGCGGCTGATCTATTGCGAGATCACCGGTTTCGGCAGTCATGGTCCGCTGCAACACAAAGCAGCGGTCGATCTGATTGCGCAGGCTTACAGCGGACTGCTGAGCTTCACCGGCGAGCCGGGTCGCGACCCGGTCCGGGTTCCGGTGTCCATTAGCGATCTCACCGCCGGTGTGTATGCGGCGCTCGGCATCCTTGCCGCGCTGTTGTGGCGGGAGCGCGGTGGGGCCGGACAGAAGATCGAAACCTCGCTGCTCGAAAGCCTCCTCAGCCTGATTAGCGTCAACCTCACGCAGGCCATGTTGACGGGCATCCCGCCGCAGCCGATGGGCACGCAGAACGGTATGGGCCAGCCCAACCAGGTGTTCCGCGCTCAGGACGGGTTGGTGGCGGTGGCGGCCGCGAACGACCGGATGTGGACGCGGTTCTGCCGGGCCATCAAGGCCGAGGAACTCGCCGAGGACGAGCGGTTCGCAGTGCTGGCAAGCCGTTATGAGAATCGTGGCGAGCTGACCCAGGAGATCGGGCTGCGGATGAAATCCTTGACCGTCGCCGACTGCGTGGCGCGCTGCGACGAACAGGGTGTGGTCTGCGCGCCGGTGCTGGATCTGGATCAGGTGGCCCACGATGAGCAGGTTCGCGCGATGGGGTCGATCGTCAAGGTGCGCTACGCCGGCCACGAGGTGCCGGTGGTGGCCAATCCACTGCATCTATCCAGCACCGACCCCGCCGTCACGGCCGATCCGCCCGCACTCGGCGAGCACACGGCCGAGGTTCTCGACGGGCTCGGCTACGACGCGGCGCGGGTCTCCGAATTGCGCGCCGCCGGGGTCGTCGCATGAGTACCTCGCAAGTGGATGGCCGCGTGACGGAGCTGCCCACCGATGTCGTCCAGTTCCAGGCCGCGGCAAGGGAATTCATCGAGGCGACGCTTCCGGCTCTGCCACCCATACCGGAGACCGAAACCGATGCGCGAGAGCCGGTCTCGCTGTTCACCAGCCGTGCTGCCGAGCTGGCGGCCGTGCCGGCCGCGCGGCAATGGCGGGCGGCCAAGTTCGATGCCGGCTTCGGTTGGCTCACCGGTCCACCGGCCTATGGTGGCGCTGGTCTGCCGGAGGAGTACGAGCGGCACTACCTCGATGTGGAAATGACCTACGACGTGCCGCCGGAGGATTGTTTCTCCACCGGCCTCGAAGGGCTCGGGCAGACGATCCTTCTGCACGGATCCGAGCACCTCAAGGATTTGCTGCTGCGAAAGATCTTCCGCGGTGATCTGATCACCTGCCTGCTGTTCAGCGAGCCGGGCGCAGGCTCGGACCTCGGCTCGGTGCGGACCAGGGCGGTCCGCGACGGCGACGACTGGGTCGTCACCGGCCAAAAGGTGTGGTCGTCACGGACCCACTACGCCGACATCGGATTGTTGCTCGCGCGCACCGGCACTGAGGCCGAGCGGCACCGGGGGATCACGACCTTCCTCGTCGACATCGCCAGCCCGGGGCTGGAAGTGCGGCCGTTGGTCGAGATGACCGGCGACGCCGGCTTCAACGAGGTGTTCTTCGACGGCGTCCGGGTCCCCGACGACCGGCGCCTCGGCGACGCGGGCGCAGGTTGGGCGATCTACCTGGCGATCATGGCCGCCAGCCGCGACGCGCTGGCGCGCAGCCGTCGGCGCGGACGGCGCGGGGGGTTGGCGTCGGTCGGCTCCGCGGACCGCGTCGCGGGGGTGCTGCGCCGGCTCGGCAAGCACGACGACCCGAAGCTGCGCCAGGATTGGGCGCGGCTGTACACCTCCTACAAGCTCAACGAGCTGACCAGCGAGCGACTCACCGCGCAGTGGTCGGAGCCCAGGGTCGGGGCGGCGCGAGCGATGGGAAAGCTCGCGTTGTCCAATGCCATGTCGGACGCCGCTGACCTGGTCGCGCGCGCCCTCGGGCCACGCATGACGGCCGACACCGGCGAGATCGACTCGTTCGATTGGCTGCCTTATTTGTTGGAAACACCGGCGTTTCACATCGGCGGAGGCACCGACCAGATCATGCGAAACCTCATCGCCGAGCGGGGTCTGGGGCTTCCGCGGTGAGCGAGCACATCAAACACCAAGCACCGAGGAGAGGACCCACGACATGACCACAATGCTGAATCCCACCGAAGCCGATTACACCGATCTCGTCGAGGGGATCAACGCGTTCGTCAAGCGCATGGTCGTACCCCTCGAGGACGCCAACCGGGAGCTGTTGGACAATCCGAGACTCACCTTCGACGAGCGAGGCGGCTACAGCGCGCCGGTGCTCGATCTGATGCGGCAGGTCCGCGTGGCGTCGGCGAAGGCCGGCTACTACGCGATGTTCGCCCCCGAGTCGGTCGGTGGTGAAGGGCTCGGTGCGTTGGCCTTGTTCAGCGTCTGGGAGGGACTCAGTCATTCGGCCGGGCCGGGCCGGCTGCTGCCCGACCAGGTGATCGGGCACTGGACCAGCGGCCCGAGCTTTCTGCTCGGGGAGGTGCATCCGAGCCTGCGGGACGGGGTCATTGAGGAAGTGATGAGCGGAGAAGCGACCGTGTGCTTTGGGATGTCGGAGCCCGACGCCGGTTCGGACGCCTGGGCCATGTCCACGAAAGCTGTACGCGACGGGGACAGTTGGGTGCTCAACGGCACCAAGCAATGGACGTCGAACTCCGCGCACGCAAAGTACGCCTTCGTCTGGGCGGTCACCGACGAAGATATGAAGCGAGAGCGCAAGGGCGGAATCACCCTGTTCCTGGTGCCTACCGACACACCGGGATTCGCCGTCGACAGCGTCTTGCGACTGTTCGAGCACGTCGGGGGCAACGAGACGATCCTGTCCCTCAACGACGTGCGCATACCCGACACGCACATGGTGGGAACCCTGCACCAGGGCTTCGGGTTGGCCTTGCGGGGGGTGTCGAACGGGCGGATGTACAACGCCGGGCACTGCGTCGGGATGGCCAGGTGGGCGCTCGAGGAAGCGAACCGATACACGCAAGTACGTTCGGCATTCGGTAAACCCATCGCCGACTACCAGGGCGTGTCGTTCAAGTTGGCCGAGAGCGCGATGGACATCTATGCGTCCAAGACGATGTCGGTCGACTGTGCGCGGCGGCTCGATCGCGGAGAGCGGGCGTTGAAAGAGCTCAACATGGTCAAGGCATACACCTGTGAGGCGTGTTTCCGGGTGTTCGACCGCTGCATGCAGGTTTGCGGTGCGATGGGCCTGACCAACGAGATGCGGTTCGTGGCCGGTTGGCATTTCGCGCGCATGGTCCGCGTTGCCGACGGCACCGATGAGGTCATGCGCCGCAATATCGCCAACAGCCTCCGTAAGGGAGATGTCGCGTTCTGATGAAGTTCGGAGTTCAGATTTCGCGGTGGCGCACGGGCGTCCCCGACATCGTGCGCTGGGTCGCCGACGAGGGTGAGGCAATGGGCATCGATTCGGCGTGGACCTCGGAATCATATGGGGGAGAGGCCTTTATCCCACTCGCCTGGATGGCGGGCAAGACGACCCGGATCCGCCTCGCCACCGGTATCGTCGCGATGCCGGCCCGCACCCCGACGGCCACAGCGATGGCCGTGATGACCCTGGATCACATTTCCGACGGGCGCGCGGTACTGGGCCTGGGCGTTTCTGGTCAAAAGGTGGCCGAAGGGTGGTACGGCCAGCCCTTCGGCAAGCCGCTGGCACGCACGAGGGAGTACGTCGACATCGTGCGTCAGGCCATCCGGCGAGCCGAGCCGGTGAGCTATGACGGCGCGTATTACCAAGTGCCCGCACGCGATTCGACGGCCCGCGGACTGCTGTGTTACATGCACCCGTTACGGCCGGAAGTGCCGATCCTGCTGGGCTCGCAGGGGCCGAAGAATATCGCGTTGAGCGCGGAGATCGCCGACGGCATGGTCACCGGGCTGTTCGCGCCGAAGGCCTCACGCTGGTACGAGGAGCAGCTCAACATCGGATTCTCAAAGGCCGGGTTCTCCGGCCGCAAGCCAGGTTTCGAGGTCGCGGCGATCGTCGATGTGCGGTGTGGGCGCACTCTGACCGAGGCTGCCGACCCGCTGCGCCCGACCATGGCGTTCTACATCGCCAAGATGGGTCTGCCGGGCCGCAACTACTACTACGACACCTTCGCGCGCCTCGGTTACCAAGACCTCTGCGAGCGGGTGGCGAGAACCTACGCCGAAGACGGCGCCGACGCGGCCGCAACCCTGATCCCCGACGAAATGGTCGAATCCATCGCTTTGGTCGGACCGACCGAGAAGATTCTGGCGGACCTGAAGGCTTGGGACGACTCCGTGGTGGATCTGATGGTGCTCCGCGGCCCCGACGAGGACGTCAAGTCAGTGCTGCGCGGCGCGCTGTAGTGAGACCGGCACAAGGAAGCCCCGTGACGCGAGAGCACGCCGAGGCGCCGGTCCAGACCGTGCCCGAACTGCTCCGTGCTCGCGTGGCCACCTATCCGGACACCGAACTGCTCGTGACGCCAACCGAGCGATTGACCTACCGGCAGGCCGAACAACAATCACGCGAAGTCGCGAGACGGATGCTGACCGGGGGAATCGGCAAGAACACCCGGGTTGGCGTGCTGTTCCCCAACACTCCCGAATGGATCGTCAGTTGGCTCGCGGCGACCCGAATCGGCGCACTGGCCATACCGATCAGCACCTACCATCAAGCCCCAGAGCTGGCTCGCACGCTACGACACGCGGACGTCAACCTGCTGCTGATGACGCCGCGCCACCTCAACCACGACTACCTGGATCGCCTGGAGCGCGTGGCGCCGGCGCTCACCCGCTCGGGCGCCGGGCGGCTGTTCCTGCATGCCCTGCCCCACCTGCGGGACGTCTGGACCTACGCGCCCAACGACCGGCCATGGACCCGCGGGGCAGATCAGGTGCCGGTCGACGACCGCGTTGACGACGAACTGCTTCGCCACGTCGAGGCGGAGGTGTCGGCGGTCGGAGCCGGCGACGGTGATCTACACCTCGGGGTCGACCGCGGAGACCTAAGGGCGTCATCCACTCGCACGGCGCACTGGTCCGCCACTCCACCCGGGTCGGCTGGCTGGCGCACGGCATTCGCCCTGGCGATCGGATCTATACGCCCAACCCGTTTTTCTGGATCGGCGGCCTGTCCAGCGTGCTGCTCGCGGCGTTACACGCCGGGGCGACCGTTTTGTGCGAGCCAAGGCTGGACCCGCCGGCCACCCTGCGCTTCCTGGAACGTGAGCGGGCCACCCAGTTCCTCGGGCAGCGACACGCTCGCACCGCACTCATCGCGCATCCGAGCTTCGTCGAGCGGGATCTGCGAAGCATGGTAGCTGGGTGTCCGCCACCTCGCTCGGGATGACCGAGACCTGCGGTGGCCACACCGCTGCCAGTCCCCATGTCGGACGGGGAGCCCAATGGTCCGACGGATCGTTGGGGCACCGCTACCGGGCGTCGAGCATCGGATCGTCGAGGTGGGCACCGAGGTGCCGGTGCGCGACGGCGAGCCGGGCGAGATATGCGTACGCGGTGAAGATGTCTGTGTCGGGATGCTCAAGCGGGAGCGGTCGACGGTCTTCGACGCCGACGGCTGGTACCACGCCGGGGACCTGGGACGGTTCGACGGCGGCGAGCTCTTCTTCATGGGCCGGCTCAGCGACACCCTCAAGGCCAGCGGCATGAACGTGACGCCGCGCGAGGTCGAGCTGGCCATCGAGTCCCTTGAGGGGGTACAGCAGGCCGTCGTTGTCGGCATCCCGCACGCAGACCGCGGCCAGGAGGTTGCGGCTGCGGTCGTCCCCGCCGCGGGTGTCGACCTTGACTCGGAGTGCATCCTGAACCACCTGCGGCCACTGCTCTCCTCGTACAAGCTGCCGCGGCACTGTCCTTCTTCGACCGTAGCGAGCTACCCACACTCGGGAACGGCAAAGTCGACCGGCGGACACTTGCCGAACTTCTCACTACACGCCGCTGAAAGTCCTGAGCGGCCCTGAGGTGCTAGTGGTCGCACCGGAGACCCACCAGGAAAGGAGGACGGTATGAAGAAGGAAAGGAGGACGGTATGAAGACCGACAAGGGGCTCAGCAAGGACATCCTGCGGACGGAGCAGGGCGCGAAGGAGATCGAGGACGCCGGTTACGACGGCCTGTGGGTCGGCGAGACCAAGCACGACCCCTTCATGCAGTGTCTGCTCGCCGCCAAGGCGACGAGCCGGGTGAACGTGGTCACCTCGGTCGCCATCGCCTTTGCGCGGACTCCGATGCTGCTGGCCAACCTGGGCTGCGACCTCGCCCTCTACGGCCAGGGCCGCTCCATCCTCGGCCTCGGTTCGCAGGTCAAGCCGCACATCGAGCAGCATTTCTCAATGCCGTGGTCACGGCCGGCCACGCGGATGCGTGAGCTGATCCTCGCCACCCGGGCGATCTGGGATGCCTGGCAGAACGACGGCAAGCTGGATTTTCAGGGCGATTTCTACACCCACACGCTGATGAGTCCGTTCTTCTCCCCGACGCCGCACGCTTACGGGCCGCCGCCGATTTACCTCGCCGGTGTCAACGAGCTGATGACCGAGGTTGCCGGCGAGACTTGCGACGGCTTCTTCATCCACGCCTTCAGCACCCGTCGCTACATCGATGAGGTCACGCTGCCGGCGCTGCGCCGCGGCCGGGCAAAGGCCGGCTCACCCTCGATGGTTTCAACATCGCCGCGACGGCGTTCTGCGCTGTCGGTCGCGACGAGGAGGAGCTGGCCACCGCGTGCAGGGGCGTCAAGGACCAGATCGCCTTCTACGCGTCAACCCCGGCCTACCGGAGGGTGCTGGAGCTGCACGGCTGGGGGGACCTGCAGCCGGAGCTGACCAAGATGACCAAGGAGGGCCGCTCGCAGAGATCGGCGACCTGATCACGGACGATATACTGCGCGCCTTCTCGGTGGCGGGTAGTCCGGAGGAGGTCGGCAAGGCGCTGCGCGACAAGTTCGGCGACATAGTCACCCGCATCACCCTCCATGCCCCCTACGAATCCGATCCCAGCCTTTGGCCCTCCGTCCTTGACGCGCTGCGCTGAACGGTCCAGGGACGCGCCGCTTTACCCGCTACGAGGTGGGGCGCCGCCCTGTGGTGTCCGGGTCCGCCTCGAACGGGATGCAGGCGTGATCTGACCATGGCGGGTTCCGGGCCCGGGCCGCAAGGATGTAACGATGGAGTACTCGTGAACGACACCGACATTGTCAGGGTGGAGCGGGACGGCGAAGTCGCGCTGATCATGTTGAACCGGCCGGCGGTCCGGAACGCGATGAATGCGGCGCTCGCTCGCGCGACGTGTCAGGCTGTCGAGGGGTGCCAGGACGCGGGGGCGATCGTGTTGACCGGCGCCGACCCCGCGTTCTGCGCCGGTTTGGACCTTCGCGACCTCGGGGTCGACAAGCTGGGCGACCTTCCGTCGTTTAACGCAGCCGTGGCGGCGTCGGATGTGCCGGTGATAGCGGCGGTGAACGGGCCCGCCGTAACCGGTGGATTCGAGTTGGCGCTTGCATGCGACTTCATCGTGGCTTCGGAGCGGGCCGAGTTCGCCGATACCCACCTGCGGGTCGGGGTATATCCGGGCCCGGTGGCCGTCGACCTGCCGCGGCGGATCGGCATGGCCAGGGCACGGGAAATGTCGCTGACCGGAAACTTCGTGGCGGCCAATACGGCGTTGCGTATCGGCCTAGTCAACCACGTGGTCGCCCATGACGAGCTGATTCCCCGCGCGATGGATCTGGCTCGGGCCATTGCCGAGCAGGACCGGGAGATGGTGCGGGCGCTACGCCGGGACTGGAACGAGTCGATGGACGTCCCGCTCGACGAGGCGCGGCAGATCCACAACGAACATGCCGCCCGCGGAGGCTTCCGAGGGTCGCGGGCGGTCGACATCGCCGCTCGCCGCGAGTCCGTGGTCGCACGCGCTCGAACTCAACGCACATCCGGATGAACCGTGTCGGCGCCGCCGGGAGCCGGGTCAGGTAGGCGAGGGGCTCGTTTCGCCCGCGCCGTGGCCAAACTCCTCGACACAAGCCGGCCAAGGCTGATCAACCCGACCGGCCCCGGCTCGCGGTTCGTACCACTATTCAGCGCGCTGCCCCGCGCGGTGACGGAGGCGGTCATGCGCCGCGCCGCCGATCAAAATGACCGGGGAATCTCGGCGGGGAACGCGACGTCACGCAATCAATACACCGATGACGGAGGCGCGTAGTCGGCTGGCGTGGCAGCGTCGCCGACTCACCACAAACACCGCCAGGCACATCCCCTTAGGCGCGTTCTTCAGATCTGTGGAGCGTTCTTCAGATCTGTGGAGAAGACTGTGGTCGTTGGCGTAGGCGAGGAGCTCCTCGACGGAGTCGTGGGTAAACTGCCCAGGCACACCGCCGGTCAGCACCACAGCCCGCACCGCAGGGTCCCCCCAGATCTGCACCCGTTCGCTCAGGCCCCTGGCGCC
>CAWKME010000015.1:0-92485 GCA_963850645.1 uncultured Actinomycetota bacterium
CCTAGGCGGGCACAACGAGCATCCCTGTTGCCTCATGTCAATATGCCCGCGGCGCTATTCGTTGCCTCAAATGCCGGATGCCCGTGTGAGCTGGTTCGTCGCGTCGTTTGCTGATGCCTGCTTGGGTGGGGCTTTGCGCTTGGGTCCGGCCTTGGTGACGGTCAAGGTGACTAGCTCGTTGATGAGGGCCTGAATGTGGCGTTGCAAGGCGGCGGGATTTATGTCGAGGTACGTGCGCGTCAGGTCCGCTTTCGCGGTCGTCGGAAGGTTCGGATGTGCCTGTGCACGCTGCTGCGGGGTGGCTGCGGTGTCGTACTTCTTGATGACTTTCGCGCCGTCGCGGGCTTTGTAGACAAGCTTTTGCTGGGGGTAGAAGTAGTTGCTCAGTAAGGATTGCAGCACCCAGATCTTGTTGAGTAGCAACAGTTCTGCGGGTGTGTCGTAGCGGTGGTAGCCGACAAGGGTGCGCACAGTGGTCCAGTTTTTCTGCTCGACGTGGCAGCCGTCGTTCTTGTTGCCGACTCGCGAGCGAGTGAAGGTGATCTGGTGCTTGCAGCACCAGTCGAGCAGGTGGAAGTTGATGAACTCCGAGCCGTTGTCAGAGTCGACGCCGCGGATCGGGAAGGGCATCAGCGCGGTGATGTCGTCGAGGGCGGCCATGACCCCTTTACGGGCCTTGTTGGGCACGCTGCGGTTCTCGGTCCAGCCCGTGGCGATGTCGGTGACCGTCAGCGTCCAGACATGCTCGCCCACCGCGTGGCCACCGTCATGGCTGACCAGGTCGATCTCGACGAAACCCGGTACCGCGTCGTCCCAGTCGGCCCACGTGCGCACGGGGATCTGGCTCTTGAGCAGCGTGCCCGGCTTCGTACGTGAGCGTCCCCTGGCCAGATACTTCTTGCGCTGCGGGGCCAAACGGCGATCGATGGTGGCCGCAGACATATCGGCCAGCAGCTTCGCGGTTTCCTCGTCAATGTCCAACTCGCCGTACCGACGCAGCACCGACACCAACTCACCCAGCATCGGCGCCAGCCTCTTACCTGCCGGCATCCCCAACACCGACCAGCACAACACCAGCGCGGCAACCGCTTTCGGCCCATATTTCGGTGGACGCGGCCGCCGCGTACTCACCAGCTGTGGGCGCCGCGCGAGCCGCAACGCCTTACGCGCATGATCACGATGCCACCCCGTTGTCGCACACAACTCGTCAAGAATTCTTGCCTTCTCGGCCTTGCCCGCCCGCCGGTAGCGGACCGCAATCACCCTCGTCACGGCAGTGCGCTGCGCCAACGTCAACTCCATCATTCGGCGGTAGCTCAGCCCAACCCCAACCGACTGCAACGACATGCCCTACGCGGGCACTTTCAAATGAGGCAACGAAGGGACTAAACGGGCATCTTTACCGAGTCAACGCGCATCGGCCTTTTCAGTGACTTCTGTGGCAGACGTGATTCGAGGCATCCACTGCTAGAAGTAGCGCGGGAACCGGCTCCAGTCGGGCGGCCGCTTCTCCAGGAAGGCGTCGCGGCCCTCGACGGCCTCGTCGGTCATATAGGCCAGCCGGGTGGCCTCGCCGGCGAACAGCTGCTGGCCTACCAGCCCGTCGTCGAGCAGGTTGAACGCGTACTTCAGCATCCGTTGTGCCTGAGGCGATTTCGCGTTGATCTCCGCTGCCCACTGCACGCCCACCGACTCCAGTTCGGCGTGGTCGACGACGGCGTTGACCGCGCCCATCGCGTGCATCTGCTCGGCGGTGTAGTCGCGGCCGAGGAAGAAGATCTCGCGGGCGAACTTCTGGCCCACCTGCCGGGCCAGGTACGCGCTGCCGTAGCCGCCGTCGAAGCTGCCGACGTCGGCGTCGGTCTGCTTGAAGCGGGCGTGCTCGCGGCTGGCCAAGGTGAGGTCGCAAGTCACGTGCAGGCTGTGCCCGCCGCCCGCCGCCCAGCCGTTGACCAGGCAGATCACCACCTTGGGCATGAATCGGATCAGCCGCTGCACCTCGAGGATGTGCAGCCTTCCGGCGCGCGCGGTATCAACGGTGTCGCCGGTGTCTCCGCTTGCGTACTGGTAGCCACTGCGCCCGCGGATGCGCTGATCCCCGCCGGAGCAGAACGCCCACCCGCCGTCCTTGGGCGACGGTCCGTTTCCGGTCAATAGCACCACCCCGACGTCGGGCGACATCCGGGCGTGGTCGAGCACCCGGTAGAGCTCGTCGACGGTGTGCGGCCGAAACGCGTTGCGCACCTCCGGCCGGTTGAACGCCACCCGCACGGTGGCGTCGGCGACGTGGCGGTGATAGGTGATGTCGCTCAGCTCGGCGAACCCGTCGACCGGCTTCCAGTCCTCAGTGTGAAAAGGGTTGTCACTCATCGGGTTACACCGCATCCAGTCGGAACACCGCGCAACGGCCGGCCAGCGCCTCGAATTCCTCGGGCCTGCCCTCGGTGACGAGTCCGGCTCGCTTCATGAAGCCGACGCCAGTGGGCACCTCGGTCGGGAAGGCCCGCAACAGCGGCCGCGCATCGTCGGCGGACAACTCGACCATGTTCACCTGTCGCACGTTTCGGCCGCGGGCCAGCCTGGCCTGTCCGGCGGCGCGCACGTTGGCCACCCAGTCGGCGCCGGGGAAACCGGCGACGACGTATTCCTTGCCGTCGACGGTCATCGGTGTGACCGGGGTCGAGCGCTCGCGTCCGGATTTGCGTCCGGGCACTGTCAGCACGACCGGGCTTTCGCCGCCGAAACTCATTCCCAATCGCGACATCTGGATGAAGACCTTGTTCGCCGGTTTGAGCCACCACGGCGGCCGGACTGATTTGCTGCTGGGCATACCGGCGACGCTACTCGTCACCTTGGTTAGCCCTTTGGCAAGGCTATGTTTCCTGGCGTGGGCGCCACCGGTTGCCTAATGTGTGCGTCCGTGCCTATGTCGCATCCGCATGAGCCGCACCTGGGTTCGGTGTCGGCCAGGTTGAACTGGCTACGCGCCGGTGTGCTCGGCGCCAACGACGGGATCGTGTCGATGGCGGGCATCGTCGTCGGCGTTGCCGCGGCGACCGTGGCACGTGGCCCGATCCTGACCGCGGGCGTCGCCGGGTTGGCGGCGGGCGCGGTGTCGATGGCGTTGGGCGAATACGTGTCGGTGAGCGCTCAGCGTGACACCGAGCAGGCACTGTTGGTCGTGGAGCGCCGAGAGCAGCTTGAGGATCCGGCCGCCGAGCTGGACGAGCTCGCGGCGCTGTACGAAGCCAAAGGGTTGTCGCCGGCGACGGCCCGCAGCGTCGCCGAGGAACTCACCGACCACGATCCGCTCGTCGCGCACGCCGAAGTGGAGCTCGGGATCGATCCCGCGGAGCTGACCAACCCGTGGCATGCCGCGCTGTCGTCAGCGACGGCGTTCAGCATCGGTGCACTGTTGCCGCTGATCGCGATTCTGGCCGCGCCGGTCGCGCTGCGGATCCCGATCACCGTCGCGGCGGTGCTACTGGCGCTGGTGATCACCGGCGCGGTGTCGGCGAACATCGGCGGGGCGCCGAGAAGCCGCGCGATACTGCGCAATTTCGTCGGCGGCGGCCTGGCTCTGGGGGTCACCTACCTGATCGGCCATCTGGTCGGCGCCGCGATCAGCTGACCGTCAGCCCTGTTCGACGAACCTCTCGATGCCGTGCGCGTGCGGGTTGGCCGCCGGCGTGGTGACGGCGTCCAGCCGGGCGATCGCCTCGGCGCTCAGCGCGACGTCGCCCGCGGCGAGGTTCTCCTCGAGGTGCGCGATCGACTTGGTGCCGGCGATCAGCAAGGTGTTCGGCGCGTGAGCCAGCAGCCAGGCCAGCCCGACTTGCGACGGTGTGGCGCCAAGGTCGTCGGCGATCTCGCGTACCACCTCGTTGTCGGCGACCTTCGGGAAGCCGGGGAACGACGAGCCGAGGGGGAAGTACGGCACCCACGCGATTCCTTCGGCCTTACAGACGTCGAGCATCTCCTCCTGCGAGCGATCGAGCAGGCTGTAAGCGTTCTGTACGCACGCGATGCCGGCGGGCAGCGCGCGCCGCAGCACGTCGAGCGGCACACTGCTGACACCGATCGCGCCGATCTTGCCCTCGTCGCGCAGCGCGATCAGCTCGGCTAACTGGTCGTCCAGGTCGACGATCTGATCGCCCTCGGCGGCCAGGCCGGGGCCGAGGTCGAGGCGTCGCAGATTGACGACCGGTATCCGGTCGAGGCCCAGCTGGCTCAGGTCGTCTTCCACGGTGGCGCGCAGCTCGGCGGGCCGTTGCGCCGCGGCCAGGGGTATCGGTTCTTTGCCGGTGTATCGCGCACCCACCTTGCTCACGATCACCAGGTCTTCAGGGTAGGACGAGCGGTAGGGCGCCAACGCCGCGCCGATCCGGCGGTTTACCTCGCCAGGGCCGTAAAACGACGCGGTGTCGATGTGGTTGACGCCAAGTTCGACCGCGCGGCGCAGCACCGCGACCGCGTCGTCGAACGAGGCCTCGAACAGTTGCATGGCGCCGTAGCCGACCCGGGCAACCGTCTTGGTGCCGATGCTGCTGGTTCCACCGGGGGTTGGCTGGTCTGTCATGGTGCTCCCTTGATCGTGAGACACTGGGGATATGCGGAGGACCCTCCGCTTGCTTCAACGTAGCACAACCGGAGGAGCCTCCGCTTTGGTGGACAGTGTTCGGGCCGATGCACGGCGTAACCGTGAAAGGCTGCTCGAGGCGGCGGCTGCGGCGTTCGGTGCCGCAGACGGGGGATCGGTGTCGCTCGAGTCGATCGCCCGCGACGCCGGTGTCGGGATCGGCACGCTCTACCGACATTTCCCCAGCCGGGAGGCGCTGGTCGAGGCCGTCTACCGCGCCGAGCTCGCCGAAGTGGCCGCTGCCGCCGAACAGCTGCTCAAGCGGCATCCGCCCAAGACTGCGTTGCGCCGCTGGATGGACCGCTACGCGAGTTTCGTGGCCGCCAAGCGCGGGATGGCGGAGTCGCTACACGCGATGTTCGACTCTGGCGCCATGGAGCCCAGCCAGACTCGCGACAGTATCGTCGGGGCCGTCGATCTGCTGTTGCGGGCCGGCGCCGACGACGGCAGCCTGCGCGCTGACGTGCAGGCCGACGACGTGGTGTCCAGCCTCGTCGGCATCTTTTTGGCCAGCGGCTCGCCGGCGCAGACCGGTCGGCTACTCGACCTGTTGGTGGCCGGTGTCGCCGCTTCGAAACGCTGAGGGAATCAATTGACACGCTCAGCGGTAGAAGTCTGCATGAAACTCAATGAAGCTGCGCGCAAGCTGATCGGCAACGGCGCCGACGCCACCCTGGTCACCCTGAATCCCGACGGCAGCCCCCAGGTCAGCGTGGTCTGGGTGGCGGTGCGGTCCACGCCCGACGGCGACGAGCTGGTCACCGCCCACCTCGCCGAACACAAGAAGGTCCGCAACATCCGCCGCGATCCTCGCGTCGCGGTAACGATCGTGTCGCCCGGAGACATCGGCAAATCCCTGCGGTCGTATATCTCGATCGACGGCACCGCGCGGATCGAGGAGGGCGGTGCCCCGGAGCTGCTCAAGGCGCTGTCGCAGGAGCTGTTGGACCCCAACGTGTTTCCGCCGAAGGACGCGCCGCCCGGCTTCGTGACCCACATCCGCATCGACAAAGTCGGCGGGGTTGGCGTTTAGGTGTCTAACGCCTAGCCGACGGCGCGGCCGGCGCCTTCCCAGAACTGGGCGCGGACGGCCTTCTTGTCCGGCTTGCCCAGCCCGGTCAACGGCAACGCGTCGACGACCACCACCCGCTTGGGTGACTGCACCGAGCCCTTGCGGTCCTTGACCGCCGCCTGAACTTCGGCGGTCATCGCGGCGATCGCGTCGTCGTCGGACGCTGCGTCGGAACGCAGCACCACCACCGCGGTGACGGCCTCGCCCCACTTCTCATCGGGCGTCCCCACCACGCACACCTGCGCGACGGCCGGGTGCTCGGCGATGACGTCCTCGACCTCGCGGGGAAACACGTTGAAGCCGCCGGTGACGATCATGTCCTTGACCCGGTCGACGATGAAGTAGAACCCGTCCTCGTCTTCGCGGGCCATGTCGCCGGTGTGCAGCCAGCCGTCTTTGAAGGTGTCGGCGGTCGCCTCCGGCAGCTGCCAGTAACCGCCGGCCAAAAGCGGTCCGCTGACGCAGATTTCGCCCGGCTCGCCCTGCGGCACCGGCTTGCCGTCGTCGCCGAGCAGCGCCACTCGGGCAAACAGCGTCGGGCCGGCCGCAGGAGGTCAGCCGCTTCTCGTCGTGGTCGGCCTTGGCCAGATAGGTGATCACCATCGGCGCCTCGGACTGCCCGTAGTACTGGGCGAAGATCGGGCCGAACCGCTGGATCGCCTCGGCCAGCCGCACCGGGTTGATCGCCGAAGCGCCGTAATACACGGTCTCCAGCGATGACAGGTCCCGGGTGTGCGAATCCGGGTGGTCCATCAATGCGTACAGCATCGACGGCACTAGCATGGTGGCGGTAATACGTTGCTCTTCAATGACTTTCAAGCACCTCGGCCGGGTCGAACTTGCCCAGCACGTACCATCGCGCCGCCCTTGACCACGGTGGGTGTGAAAAACGCCGCACCCGCGTGCGACAGCGGCGTGCACATCAAGAACCGCGGGTGCTCCGGCCACTCCCATTCGGCGAGTTGGATCTGTGTCATGGCTGCGATGTTTCCGGTGGTGCCGATCACGCCCTTGGGCTTACCGGTGGTGCCGCCGGTGTACGTCAGGCCGCCGATGTGGTCAGGCGGCAGATCGGCGACGACGATTGGCTTCGGGGAGTACTTGGCCGCCTCGGCGGACAGGTCAACCGCTACATCCTTCAGCTCCTCGGGCACCGGCCCGATGGTCAGGATCTGTTTGAGCGAGTCCACCTTTTCCAGTAGCCCCAGCGCCCGCTCGACGAACATCGGATTGGGGTCGATGATCAGCGCGGTGGCACCGGCGTCGGAAAGCACGTAGGCGTGATCGTCCAGCGATCCGAGCGGGTGCAGCGCGGTGCGACGGTATCCCTGGGTCTGGCTGGCGCCGAGGATCATCAGCACCTCGGGGCGGTTGAGCGACAGCATGCCAACCGTGACGCCGGTGCCGGCGCCCAGCGCCTCGAACGCCTGGATGTACTGGCTGACACGTTCGGCAAGCTGACCGCCGGTCAGCGTGGTGTCGCCGAGAAACAGCACCGGCCTGTTCTTGTGGCGCTTGAGCGCGCCCACGAACAAGTGGCCGTTATGGGTCGGGTTGCGCAGCAGCTCGTCCGTCATGGCGCGCTCTCCCCCGCAAGCGGGTGGTGCCCCCACCTCATCGCTCTCTCCCTTCTTCGTCGCCGGCGCGACTCATGTGGCCAGACTAGAACGTGTTGCAATTCGGGTCCGGGCGCACCCTCGCATCAGTAGGATTCCTGCACATGGCTGCCGCAGATGTCGTCATCACCGGGACCGTATTGACCGTCGACGAAGCCCGGCCCACCGCCGAGGCGCTCGCCGTCGCCGACGGCCGGATCCTCGCCGTGGGTGACCGGTCCGACGTCGCCGGGTTCGTCGGCCCCGACACCCAAACCGTCGACTTCGGTGACGGTTGCGTGATGCCGGGATTCATTGAGGCGCACGGTCATCCGCTGATGGAGGCCATCGCGCTGTCGGACCGCATCGTGGATATACGCCCGGTGACCATCCCCGACCCCGACAACGTCGTCGCCGCGGTCCGCCACGAGGTCGCAGCGCGCGGACAGTCTGGCGCCTACCTGAACGGCTGGGACGCGCTACTGCAGTCCGGCCTCCCCGATCCGAATTTGGCCTGGCTCGACGACATCGCGCCCGATGGCCCGCTGGTGATCATTCACAACTCGGGGCACAAGGCCTTCTTCAATTCGCACGCCGCGCGACTCGACGGGCTGACCCGCGACACCCCGGACCCGAAGGGTGCCAAGTATGGTCGCGCCGCCAATGGTGATCTGGATGGCACCGCCGAGGAAATCGCCGCGGTGTTCCCGCTGCTGAGTGGGGCCATTTCGCCCGGCGAATACCCGGCGATGCTGCTAGCCGAGTGCGCCCGGCTCAACCGCGCCGGGCTGACCACCTGCTCGGAAATGGCCTTCAATCCGAGCTTCGGCCCGGTGGTCCAGGCGCTGCATGACGACCTGACGGTCCGGCTGCGCACCTACGAGGTGTCCAACCCGGCGATGTCCACCACCGCCGTGCCCGGCCAGGGTGACGACATGCTGCGCCAGGTGGGCATCAAGATCTGGGTCGACGGCTCGCCGTGGATCGGCAACATCGCGCTGTCCTTCCCGTACCTGGACACCGCCGCCACCCGCACGATCGGGGTGACCCCCGGTTCCTGCGGTCACGCCAACTACACCCGCGAACAGCTGACCGAGATCGTCGGCGCCTACTATCCGCTCGGCTGGCAGATGGCCTGCCACGTGCAAGGTGACGCCGGCGTGGACACCATCCTCGACGTGTACGAAGAAGCCCTGCAACGCAATCCGCGCGACGACCACCGGTTGCGGCTCGAACACGTCGGCGCGATCCGGCCCGAGCAACTCCGCCGCGCCGCCGACCTCGGCGTCACCTGCAGCATCTTCGTCGACCAGATCCACTACTGGGGTGACGTCATCGTCGACGGCCTGTTCGGCTCCGAGCGCGGATCCCGTTGGATGCCGGCCGGTTCCGCGGTGGCCACCGGCATGCGCATCTCGCTGCACAACGATCCGCCGGTCACGCCGGAGGAGCCGCTGCGCAACATCAGCGTGGCCGTGACCCGCACTGCGCCCAGCGGGCGGGTGCTGGCTCCCGAAGAGCGGCTGACCGTCGAGCAGGCGATCCGAGCGCAGACCATCGACGCGGCTTGGCAGCTGTTTTCCGACGACATCGATCGGTTCACTGGAAGTCGGCAAGTACGCCGACCTGGTGGTGCTGTCGGCCGATCCCCGCACGGTGCCGCCCGAGCAGATCGCCGACCTGGACGTGCGTGCGACGTATCTGGCGGGCCGCCAGGTTTTCTCGCAGTGACCCCGGCCCTTGACGACGTCCTCGACCGCCTGCATGTGGTGGCGCTGCCGATGCGGGTGCGCTTCCGCGGCATCACCACCCGCGAGCTGGCATTGATCGATGGGCCGGCCGGCTGGGGCGAATTCGGCCCCTTCCTGGAATACGACCACCCCGAGGCCGCGCATTGGCTGGCCGCCGCTCTGGACTCGGCCTACCGGCCGGCGCCGCCGCCGCGACGAGACCGCATCGCCATCAACGCCACCGTCCCGGCCGTCCCCGCCGCGCAGGTGCCCGAAATCCTCGCCCGCTTCCCCGGCGCGGGCACCGCGAAGGTGAAGGTCGCCGAACCCGGCCAGGCGCTGGCCGACGACGTCGCCCGCGTCGACGCGGTCCGCGCCTTGGTTCCCACCGTGCGGGTCGACGCCAACGGCGCCTGGACCGTCGCGCAAGCCGTCGAGGCCGCCGCCGCGCTGACCGCGACCGGTCCGCTGGAGTACCTGGAGCAGCCGTGCGGCACCGTCGACGAGCTCGCCGAGCTGCGCCGCCACCCCGACATGCCAGACGTCCCGATCGCCGCCGACGAGAGCATCCGCAAGGCCGGCGACCCGCTGGCCGTGGTCCGCGCCGGCGCCGCCGACATCGCGGTGCTGAAAGTCGCTCCGCTGGGCGGTATTTCGGCCCTGCTGGAGATCGCCGCGCAGATCGACATTCCGGTGGTGATCTCCAGCGCGCTGGACTCGGCGGTCGGCATCGGCGTCGGCCTGGCCGCCGCCGCGGCACTGCCGGAACTGCATCACGCCTGCGGGCTGGGCACCGGCAGGCTGTTCGTCGAGGACGTCGTCGAGCCTGTCGCGCCGGTCGACGGCTACCTGCCGGTCGGGCCCGTGACACCGGACCCGGCGCGGCTGCAGGCGCTGGCCGCGCCGCCACAGCGGCGGCAGTGGTGGATCGACCGGGTCAGGGCCTGCTACCCGCTGATGTCCTAATTTGTGGGGTACATGGCGTAGACGACATCGGTTTGGTCCCGACACTGACAGCTATGACACGCACGGTGCTGTTTTTCAGCTTTCCCGGGATGCAGACCCTGGACCTGGTCGGCCCGCTGGAAGTGTTCGCATCGGCGTCACTGGTGCTGGCGGCCAACGGGCGGGACGGATACCAGACCGTTGTGCGTCTCGCCCGACGGTCAGCCGGTGACGACGAGTTCCGGGCTGGCCATTCGCGACCGCCGAACTGCCCGACCCGCACCGCCCGGTCGACACCGTGGTGTTGCCTGGTGGCGTTGGCGTCCACGATGCCCGCGCCGACTCGCGGATCGTCGACTGGATCGCAAGCGGTCGCAACCGCACAGCCGGCCGGGTGGCCAGCGTGTGCACGGGCGCTTTCCTGGCAGCACAAGCCGGGCTGTTGGATGGCTGCGTCGCCACCACGCACTGGGGATCGGCCGACCTGCTGGCGAGCGAATTCCCGTCTATCGTCGTCGATCCCGACCCGATTTTCGTACGCAGTTCTGCCAAGGTGTGGACCGCGGCCGGTGTCACCGCGGGCATCGACCTGGCGCTGTCGCTGGTCGAAGATGACCACGGCACCGAGGTGGCGCAGACGGTGGCCCGTTGGCTGGTGCTGTACCTGCGGCGTCCCGGTGGGCAGACGCAGTTCGCCGCACCGGTGTGGATGTCGCGAGCCAAGCGACGAGCCGATTCGTACAGTTCAGGAGGCCATCGAGGCGGAGCCGGGCGGCGTGCACAGCATCGCGGAACTCGCCCGTCGAACCGACATGAGCCCAAGGCATTTCACTCGAGTGTTCACCACCGAGGTCGGTGAGTCGCCGGGTGCCTACGTCGAACGTGTCCGGACTGAGGCCGCACGCCGGCAACTCGAGCAGACCGACGACACCGTGGCGGCCATCGCGGCGCGTTGCGGCTTTGGCTCCGCGGAAAGCATGCGCCGCAACTTCGTTCGCCGAGTCGGCATCTCGCCGGATCAATACCGCAAGACCTTCGCTTAAATCACAGGAGCAATCATGCAGATCGCGATCGTCACGTATCCGGGTTTCACCGCGCTGGACTTCATCGGCCCCTACGAGGTACTGCGCTGGCTGCCCGACGCCGAGGTCCGCTTCGTATGGCACGAACCGGGCCCAATCACCGCCGACTCCGGCGTGCTCGTCATCGGGGCCACCCATTCGTTCGCCGAAACCCCCTCACCGGACGTGATTTTGGTGCCCGGCGGGATGACCACCATCGAACACGCCCGCGACGAGACGCTGCTGGACTGGGTGCGTCAGGCGCATCACAGCGCGACTTGGACGGCATCGGTGTGCTCGGGTTCGATCATCCTGGCGGCGGCCGGGCTGCTGGACGGCAAGCGTGCCGCCTCGCACTGGGCGGCGTTGCCCTTCTTGAAAACATTGGGCGCCATCCCCGTTGGCGACGAACGTGTCGTGCATGAAGGTGACATCATCACCAGCGCGGGGGTGTCGGCGGGTATCGACTTGGCGTTGTGGCTGGCCGGCCAGATCGGTGGTGAAGAGCGCGCGAAGGTGATCCAGCTGTCGATGGAATACGACCCGCAGCCCCCGTTCGACTCCGGTCACATGTCCAAGGCGTCCGCGAAGACCAAGGCGGCCGCCGCCGCGCTGATGGCCAGGGACATCGCCAAACCGGCCCAGCTCAAGGCTGGGACGATGCTGCTGTGGAACCGCGCGCTGTTGACCGCGCGGGCCAAGGCGGCTCGCCGCTAGGCTGCTATCGCATCGATCACGGCGTCCGGGTTGTCTAGTGAGACAAAGGTTTTGGCATCTGGTACCTCGATCAGTCTGCCGTCGCTGAACACTCCGGCCAGCCGGCGGCCCAGGCTCGGAGTGAAACAGCGATCCAGTTGGCCCCAGACCAGCGTGACCGGCTTGCTGAACCGGGGCAGGCGGGTGGCCACGTCGGTCAGATCGGTTTGGGCCACCTGACGCAGCAGTGCCGCCAGATCACGGCAGATGCGTGCGTCCTCGAGGCACGGCTGCAGCCAGGCGGCCGTGAGGTACGGATCGGGCTGGTTGATCAGCAGGCCGTAGCCCAGCGGTGAATGACGCAGCGCCCGCAACCGCAATGGCCCCATCAGTGCCTTGATCGTGATGGGGCCGCGAAGCACGCCGAACGCGACGTCGAACGGGTAGGGCGGGCATTTGTCGAACGCGTCGCGGTTGGTCAGCACCAGGCGGCCGATCCGGTCCGGATGGGCGTCGACGACCAGTTGACACAGCCCACCTCCGGTGTCGCTGCCGACCAGCGTCACGTCGGATAGGTCGAGGGCGACGATCGCGTCGTTGATGATCTCCGCGACACCCGGCAGCGACAGCGCGGTGGCCTCGTTGACCGGGATCGTGTGTGAGCCCAGCGGCCAGGTCGGCACGATGCAGCGGAAACCGCGGCGCCCCAGGTCTTCGGCGACGTCACGCCACAGCCGCCCGTCGACCAAGATGCCGTGCACGAACAGCACCGGCGGATGCGCCGAATCCTGTGGCCCGTACTCCTGGTATTCGATGGTGGCCTGCTTGAGTGCCAGCTCTGGCATGGTGGTTACTCCTCCTCGAATCGACGGTTCAGCTCCCCGCAATTGAAGGTCGACGGCAGCTGCCAGGTCGACGTGGTGAACTGCCAGATACTGCCAACGCGCGAGCGTCGCGTAGGTTCGTCGTCGTGATCAACCTGGCTTACGACGACAAAGGCAGCGGTGAACCGGTCGTGTTCATCGCCGGCCGCGGCGGTGTGGGGCGCACTTGGCATCTGCATCAGGTCCCGGCTTTCCTGGCCGCCGGCTACCGTGTCATCACCTTCGACAACCGCGGGGTGGGCGAAACGGCGGAGGCCGACGGTTTCACGATCCAGACCATGGTCAACGACACCGCGGCGCTGATCGAATCGTTGGGCGCCGGCCCCGCACGCATCGTCGGCGTGTCGATGGGCTCCTACATCGCGCAAGAGTTGATGCTGGTCCGGCCCGATTTGGTCAGCAAAGCGGTGCTGATGGCCACCCGCGGCCGCCTGGACCGCGCACGCGATTTCTTCCGCACCGCCGAGAACGACCTCGCCGCCTCCGGCGTCCAGCTGCCGACCACCTACGACGCGAAAATTCGGCTGCTGGAGAGCTTCTCCCCGAAAACCCTGAACAACGAAGACACCGTCGCCGACTGGATCGGCATGTTCAACATTTGGCCGATCAAGGTCACTCCGGGCGTGATCCGGCAGGGCGAAGTCGCGCCGCTGACGAACCGGTTAGCCGCCTACCGAAGCATCACCACGCCGGTGCTGGTCATCGGTTTCGCCGACGACGTGGTGACGCCGCCGCACCTGGGCCGGGAGGTCGCCGAGGCCATACCCAACGGCCGCTTCCTGCAGATAGCCGACACCGGGCATCTCGGGTTCATCGAGCGGCCGGAGGTGGTCAACGCCGCAGTGCTGCAGTTCTTCGCCGGAATCGCGGCCTGACGCACCCCACTCGAGAGCTCTTCAGCGGGCCGCGGGCCTGCGTCGTCACCCGACTGGAGCTGATTGTCGGGCTCGCCCCCGCAAGCGGGGGTACCCCCACAGCGGGCACACCGGTCTGAATCGTCACCCGACTAGGCTGTACTGGTGAATCCATCGACGGCACAGGCCCGCGTCGTCGTCGACGAACTGATCCGCGGCGGTGTCCGCGATGTGGTGTTGTGCCCCGGCTCACGCAACGCCCCGCTGGCGTTCGCGCTGCAGGACGCCGACCGGGCCGGCCGGATCCGGTTGCACGTGCGCATCGACGAGCGGACCGCCGGCTATCTGGCGATCGGGCTGGCGATCGCCGCGGGCGCGCCGGTGTGCGTGGCGATGACGTCGGGCACCGCGGTGGCCAACCTGGGTCCGGCGGTCGTGGAGGCCAACTACGCGCGGGTGCCGCTGATCGTGCTGTCGGCCAACCGGCCCTACGAGCTGCTCGGCACCGGCGCCAACCAGACCATGGAGCAACTGGGTTACTTCGGCACCCAGGTCCGCGCCACCATCAGCCTCGGCCTGGCCGAGGACGCGCCGGAGAAGACGGACGCGTTCAACGCGACCTGGCGATCGGCCACCTGCCGGGTGCTGTCGGCCGCTACCGGTGCCCGCAGCGCCAATGCCGGGCCGGTGCAGTTCGACATCCCGCTGCGCGAGCCGTTGGTACCCGACGCCGATCACGCTCCCACCCCGCCGGGGCGTCCGGGTGGCAAACCGTGGACCTTCTCTCCGCAGGTCAGCTTCGACCAGCCGCTGGACATCGACCTGAGCCTGGACACCGTCGTCATCGCCGGTCACGGCGCCGGCGAGCAACCCGAGTTAGCCGCGCTGCCGACCGTCGCAGAGCCGACCGCCCCACCCGCCGCCAATCCGCTACATCCGCTGGCGCTGCCGCTGCTGCGGCCGCAGCAGGTCATCATGCTCGGCCGTCCCACCCTGCACCGACCGGTGTCAGCGCTGCTGGCCGACCCGTCGGTGCCGGTCTACGCGCTGACCACCGGCCCGCGCTGGCCCGACGTGTCGGGTAACTCGCAGGCCACCGGCACTCGGGCGATCACGTCGGGTGAGCCGAACCCGGCCTGGTTGAGCCGCTGCGCCGAGCTCAACCGGCACGCGATCACCGCAGTGCGCGGACAGCTCAAGGCGCACCCGCTGACCACCGGCCTGCACGTGGCCGCCGCGGTCGCCGACGCGCTGCGCCCCGGAGACCAACTGGTGCTCGGTGCGTCCAACCCGGTGCGCGACGCCGCGTTGGTGGGCTTGAATCCGCACGGGATCAAGGTGCGTTCCAACCGCGGGGTCGCCGGCATCGACGGCACGGTGTCCACCGCGATCGGTGCGGCACTGGCGCATGAGCAGACGGGTGGCCGGACCATTGCGCTGATCGGCGACCTGACCTTCGTGCACGACAGCTCCGGATTGCTGATCGGACCGACCGAGCCGGTACCGGCCGACCTGACCATCGTGGTGTCCAACGACAACGGCGGCGGCATCTTCGAACTGCTCGAGCAGGGCGACCCGCGGTTCTCCGACGTGTCCTCCCGGGTGTTCGGCACCCCGCACGACGTGGACGTCGGCGCGCTGTGTCGCGCCTACCACGTCGACAGCCGGCAGATCGAGGTCGACGAACTCGGCCCTGCCCTCAACGAGCCGGGCGCCGGCATGCGGGTGCTCGAGGTCAAGGCCGACCGATCCTCGCTGCGGCAGCTGCACGCCGCCATCAAGGCCGCATTGTGAAGATCCCCGCCAGGGCCTTGACGGCCCTCGCATCGCTGAAAGCTGTGTGGCGCATCCTGGTTCACGGCCGCAGCGGCGACCTGCCCGACACGCGGGGGCATCGCGTGGTGCGCTGGGCGCGGATCGGCGTGCTGATCCTCACCGGCCTGGTCACCCTGCAGTCGTTGCTGCTGGTGGCCGGTGCTTGGCGCAATGACATTGCCATCCAACGCAATATGGGGGTGGCGGAGGCCGAGGTGCTCAGCGCGGGAGCGCGGCGCTCAACCATCGAATTCGTCACGCCGGACCGGGTGACCTACCGTCCGGAGCTCGGTGTGCTCTATCCGTCCGAATTGGCAACGGGGATGCGGATTTACGTCGAGTACGACAAGCTCAACCCCAACCTGGTGCGCGTGCAGCACCGCAACGCCAAGCTGGCGATCATCCCGGCCGGATCCATCGCGGTGGTCGGCTGGCTGGTCGCCGCGGGTGCGCTGGCTGGCCTGGCGTTGCTGGACAAACGGCTGGACCGTCAGCTGGACAAGGCGTCCAGCCAAGCCGGGTCCTGAGTATCGATGAGTTTGTTCGCTTTGAGATCGTAAACCGTTGGCGTTCCGGGGTTTTCCGGGTTAACCCTTTCGAGGGCTGCTTTGTTGGCGTCGTTGACTGCGGCGGTATCGACCACGTGGTCGCCGGCTGCGATCCGGTCGGCCACCGTGTCGTTGATCCCGCTTTCCCGGGCCATCGCCGCGACGTCGTCGTTGGTCGGGCCGTCGGAACTCTGGTGGCGGTAAAGGTCTTGCACGAAAGCCTGATACGCCGTCCCGGAGGTTGTCGGGTCGGCCGCCAAGAACAGCGCATCGCTGATCCGCGCGGAGACGTCGTTGTGATGCTTGTCATCCAGGAACGTCAGCCATCGATACGTGACCGCGAGTCGGCCGCCGGCCAGATCGGCGGCAATCCGGTCGCCGTACGTCGACTCCAACTCCGCGCAGTGCGGGCATTGCGGTTCGCAGAAGATCTCCAACTGCACCGGGGCAGTGCCAGACCCAATCACCACCCCGTTGCCGTCCGGGGTACGCGGCACGTCGGCGTGCGCGGTGCCTGTGTCGAACATCACCAACCACAGCGCCGTGGCCGCCCATACCCGCAGGCAGAACCGCATAATCCAATCCCCCTTTGCGTCAGAGTTCGCACGACGTATGCCCGTCGGTAACCATATCGACAAGCGGTACTGACACCGTGATGGTGTGCGCGTAGCGATTGTCGCGGAGTCCTTCCTCCCGCACGTCAACGGCGTCAGCAACTCGGTGATCCGGATACTCGAGCACCTGCGCCGCACCGGCCACGAAGCCCTTGTCATCGCACCGGACACCCCGCCGGGCGAGCCGCCCGCCGATCGGATCCACGACGGCATCCGCGTGTACCGGGCGCCGTCGCGGATGTTCCCGAAGATCACCTCGCTACCGCTCGGGGTACCCACGCCTCGGCTGACGAAGGTGCTGCGTGGATTCGATCCCGACGTAGTGCATTTGGCGTCGCCGGCGCTGCTCGGCTGGGGCGGCGTGCGGGCGGCGCGTCGTCTCGGGGTGCCGACCGTCGCGGTGTACCAAACCGACGTGCCGGGTTTCGCGGCCAGCTACGGGATCGGGATCACCGAGCGCGCGGCCTGGGCGTGGTTCCGTCACCTGCACCGCCTCGCCGACCGGACCCTGGCGCCATCCAGCGCGACGATGGAATCCCTTGTTGCTCAAGGTATTCCGCGGGTACACCACTGGGCTCGCGGGGTTGACATGATCGGTTACGCGCCGTCGGCCCGCGATGAGGCGCTGCGGCAGCACTGGTCGCCGGATGGCAAGCCGATCGTCGGGTTTGTCGGCCGGCTGGCGCCGGAAAAGCATGTCGAGCGGCTGATCGGGTTGGCTGCCGGTGACACCGTGCAGGTGGTGGTCGTCGGCGATGGGGTCGATCGCGCCAAGCTGCAATCGGCAATGCCGACAGCTGTTTTCACCGGAGCGTTGTATGGCGAAGAGCTCGCCGCGGCCTACGCCAGCATGGACGTTTTCGTGCACGCGGGTGAGCACGAAACGTTTTGCCAAGTCGTGCAGGAAGCGCTGGCGTCGGGGCTGCCCGTGATTGCCCCCGACGCCGGCGGACCCCGCGACTTGGTCACCCCGTGGCGCACCGGACTGCTGTTGGGAGTCAACGAGTTCGAGGCGGAACTACCTGCTGCCGTCGCGCACCTGCTGTCAGAACGGCAGCGCTACGCGCTGGCAGCCCGGCGCAGCGTGCTCGAGCGCAGCTGGCCGGCCATCTGCGACCAGCTGCTCGGTCACTACGAGGCGGTGCTGTCGCCTATCGCGCGGGCGCGCATGGCGCGCAGGCGACGCGCGTAGCGCTATCCCTGGGCCAACTCGGCCACCGGCTGCCACTGTTCCCAAGTGCGTAACCGGTTTTCGTAGTCCTGACTGCGCCAGCCCCAGCGGCGCCTCGCCGAAGAACACCCGCAGCGGCGGCTCCTCGGCGTCCACCACTTTCAGCAGCGCCGCCGCAGAGGCTTTCGGATTGCCCGGTGCGGCCCAGCGCTGCCGGCGTACCGCCTCGGTCGCCGCGTGCACTTCGGCGTAGGCGGGCAGCGGATCCGCGCGCCTGGATGACGAACCGGACCAGTCAGTGTCGTAGCCGGCCGGCTCGATCAGCGTGACGTAGATGCCGAACGGGGCGATCTCCTGAGCCAACGCTTGGGAGAAGCCCTCCAGCGCCCACTTTGACGCGTGGTAGATGCCGACGTTGGGAAAAGCCGTGATGCCGCCGATCGACGAGACCTGGATGATGTGCCCGCTGCGCTGCTCGCGCAGGTACGGCAACGCGGCCTGGGTGACCCATAGCGCGCCGAACACGTTGGTTTCGATCTGGTCGCGTGCGTCTTGCTCGGACAGCTCCTCGACGAAGCCGAACTGGCCGTAGCCGGCGTTGTTGACGACGATGTCCAGCCGCCCGAAGTGATCGTGCGCCTGCTTGACCGCGGCGAAGTCCGCGTCCCGGTCGGTGACGTCCAACTGGATCGGCAGGACGGCGTCGCCGTACTTGTCCACCAAGTCGTCCAGCGTCGCGGTGTTGCGTGCGGTGGCCGCGACCTGGTCGCCCCGCTCCAACGCGGCGATCGCCCATTCCCGTCCGAAGCCACGCGATGTACCCGTAATGAACCAGACTTTTTCACTCACGCCGTTGTGCAACGCATCTGTCGCCGACCCATTCCCAGCCCGATTGCGCTGCTCCTTCTCGGGCCGCGGCACGGCCCGCATCGTCGCAACGCGGCCCGATTGCGCTGCTCCTTCTCGGGCCGCGGCACGGCCCGCATCGTCGCAACGCGGATTGCCGATAGTGTCGACGGCGTGAGCCGCGCGACGTTGGACAAGGATCCTCGCGAGGTGGCGTCGATGTTCGACGGCGTCGCCCGCCGCTACGACCTGACCAACACCGTGCTGTCGCTGGGCCAGGACCGGTACTGGCGTCGCGCCACCCGGTTGGCGCTGGACATCAGGTCGGGTCAGAAAGTGCTCGATCTGGCGGCGGGCACCGCGGTGTCGACGGTCGAGCTGGCCAACTCCGGGGCATGGTGCGTGGCGACGGACTTCTCGGTCGGGATGCTGGCCGCCGGGCACGCCCGCATCGTGCCGAAGGTCGCCGGTGATGCCACCCGATTACCGTTCGGCGACAACGTCTTCGACGCCGTCACGATCAGTTTCGGGCTGCGCAATGTCGCCGAGCGCGACACGGCGCTGCGCGAGATGGCCCGAGTCACCCGACCCGGCGGGCGGTTGGTGGTGTGCGAATTCTCCACACCGACCAACCGGCTTTTCGCCACCGGCTACAAGGAGTACTTGATGCAGGCGCTGCCGCGGGTGGCGCGGGCCGTGTCGAGCAATCCGGATGCTTACGTCTACTTGGCCGAGTCGATCCGGGCCTGGCCCGATCAGGCCGCGCTGGCACACCAGATCTCTGCCGCTGGCTGGTCGGCGGTGCGATGGCGCAACCTGACCGGCGGCATCGTCGCGCTGCACGCCGCTTACAAACCGGTCAGCTGAACGGCTTTCGGCGGTCGATCAGCCGCGAGGCCAGCCCGCCGCCGCGCCACACCCGCGCCACCCAGTCGGCGTCGTCGTCGGTGACCAGGTTGCCCATCACCCGCACCGCGATGCCCATCAGCTTCGTCGAGCGCATCGCGATCGGACCGGTCGCCGGCAAGAACCGCGGGAACGTCAGCAACAACGCCAGCCGGCGCGCCACCGAAAACCCACGGCCGTAATGGGATTGCAGCAGATGCGGCCACGCCTTCGACAGATCGCCCGAGCCCAGCAATTCGACGGCCAGCCGCCCGGTCTCCAGCCCGTAGTCGATGCCCTCGCCGTTGAGCGGGTTGACGCACGCGGCGGCGTCACCGATCAGCATCCAGTTCCGGCCCGGCGACCCCCGATACCGCGCCGCCCATCGGCAGCAGCGCCGAGGACGATCGCACGAGGCTGTCCGGTGAACCCCCATTCGTCGCGGCGCAGGTCGGTGTAGTACGACATCAGCGGCCGCAGCGCCAGTTCGGCCGGTCGCTTGGAGGTCGACAGCGCGCCCACGCCGATGTTCACCTCGCCGTTGCCCAGCGGGAAGATCCAGCCGTAGCCGGGCAGCACCGCGCCGTCGGGGGAGCGCAGTTCCAGGTGCGAGGTCAGCCACGGGTCGTCGCTGCGCGGCGTGGTCAGGTATCCGCGGGCGGCGATGCCGTACACCGTGTCCTGGTGCCAGCGCCGGCCCAGAACGCGGCCCAGGGTCGAGCGGGCGCCGTCGGCGACAATCAGCTCGCGGCAACCGACCTCCGTCCCGTCGGCCAGCACCACCGAAACCACCCGGGCCGACGAATCATGATGGACGCCAACAGCCTTCACGCCGAGTCGCATTTGGGCGCCGGCGTCTTCGGCGACTTTGCGGATCCGGTCGTCCAGCTCGACGCGGGCCACCGCGCTGCCGGTCGACGGGAACGACGGGCCCGGCCATGCCACTTCGACCTCGCCGCCGAACCCGCTCATGCGCAGCCCGCGATGCCGGATCCGGGCATCCAGCCATTCGCCCAGCCCCAGCCGTTCCAGCTCGGCGACCGCGCGCGGCGTCAACCCGTCGCCGCAGGCCTTATCGCGGGGAAAGTTCGCCGAGTCGACGACGAGCACGTCGCGGCCCGCCCGGGCGGCCCAGGCGGCCGCCGCCGACCCGGCCGGTCCGGCGCCCACCACCACCAGGTCGGCGCTGTTGTGCATGCTCACCAGTATGTTGGTTTCGTGAGGACTCCGACGACGGTGGTGGCTGGCCTAGATCTCAGCGACTTCGGCGACGCTGCCTTCGCCACCAGTGTGCGCGACGGGGTGGCCCGCATCGAGCAACTCATGGAAACCGAGCTGCGCGGCTCCGACGACCTGATGACGGAGGCGGTGCTGCACCTGTTCGAGGCCGGCGGCAAACGTTTCCGCCCGCTGTTCACGGTGCTGTCCGCCCAGCTGGGCCCCCAACCGGACGCCGGCGAGGTGACGATCGCCGGTGCGGTCATCGAGCTGGTGCATCTGGCCACGCTCTACCACGACGACGTGATGGACGAGGCCCAGGTGCGCCGCGGCGCACCCAGCGCGAACGTGCGGTGGGGCAACAACGTCGCGATCCTGGCCGGCGACTACCTGTTCGCGACGGCCTCCCGGCTGGTGTCGCGGCTGGGCCCCGACGCGGTGCGGATCATCGCCGAGACGTTCGCCCAGCTGGTGACCGGTCAGATGCGCGAAACCCAGGGCGCCGCCGACGGGGCGGATCCGATCGAGCACTACCTGAAGGTGGTGTACGAGAAGACGGCGTGTCTGATCGGCGCGGCGGGCCGGTTCGGCGCGATGTTCTCCGGTGCCGACGACGACCAGGTCCAGCGGCTCAGCCGACTGGGCGGCATCGTCGGCACGGCGTTTCAGATCTCCGACGACATCATCGACATCGACAGCGACCCCGACGAGTCCGGCAAGCTGCCGGGCACCGACCTGCGTGAAGGTGTTCACACGTTGCCGGTGCTCTACGCATTGCACGACAGCGGACCGGAGGCGGATCGGCTGCGCGAACTGCTGGTCGGCCCGATCGACGACGACGCGCGGTTGGCCGAGGCGTTGGCGCTGCTGCGGGCCTCGGCGGCCATGGCCAAGGCCAAGGACACCGTGGCGCGATACGCGGCGCAGGCGCGCGAGGAGTTGGCCGCGCTGCCCGACGGCCCCGGCCGGCAAGCGCTGGCCACGCTTGGTCGACTACACGATCAGCCGACACGGCTAGGTTTCCGGAACTCTGCTGGTCCCTCTCGGCGTTTAATGAGCGTGTTCGTAGGAGGAAACTGATGACCTGGCATCCGCATCACAACACGGCCAAGACGTTTGCGTTGCTGGTAGGCATGTCGGCGCTGATCGTGTTCGTCGGCGCGCTGTTCGGCAGGACGGCGCTGTGGATTGCCGTGCTGTTCGCCGTGGGCATGAACGTCTACACCTACTTCAACAGCGACAAGCTGGCGCTGCGGGCCATGCACGCGCAACCGGTGTCGGAGGTCCAGGAGCCGGCGATCTACCGGATCGTGCGCGAGCTGGCCACCGCCGCCCACCAGCCGATGCCGCGGCTGTACATCAGCGACACCGCCGCACCCAACGCGTTCGCCACCGGCCGCAACCCGCGCAACGCCGCGGTGTGCTGCACCACCGGGATTCTGAACATCCTCAACGAGCGCGAGCTGCGTGCGGTGCTGGGTCATGAGCTTTCGCACGTCTACAACCGCGACATCCTGATCTCCTGCGTGGCCGGCGCGCTGGCGTCGGTGATCACCGCACTGGCCAACATGGCGATGTTCGCCGGCATGTTTGGTGGCAACAACCGCGATGGCGCGAATCCCTTTGCGCTGCTTCTAGTTTCGCTGCTCGGCCCGATCGCGGCGACGGTGGTGCGGATGGCCGTGTCGCGGTCGCGGGAGTATCAGGCCGACGAGTCGGGTGCGCTGCTGACCGGCGACCCGTTGGCGTTGGCCTCGGCGCTGCGCAAGATCTCCGGTGGCGTGCAGGCCGCCCCGTTGCCGCCGGAGCCGCAACTGGCTGCGCAGGCGCACCTGATGATCGCCAACCCGTTCCGCGATGGCGAGCGGATCGGTTCGCTGTTCTCGACGCACCCGCCGATCGCCGACCGGATCCGCCGGCTCGAGGAAATGGCCGGGCGCTAGTCACACCAGCCTCAGGAGTCTCCACAAGCTGACCATGCGGTGACTCTTCAAATGGAGGTCGCATGTGATATCACGCGCCCATGAATCACTACACGTACCGCGCGGAGTGGTCGGCTGAGCACGGCGAATACGTGGCTCGGTGCCTTGAATTGTCCTGGCTGTCGCGGTGGGCGCCCACCATGCAGCAAGCGATCGCCGACGTCGAGCACGCTGTGGACGAATACATCGCCGAATGCGAGGCGGCTGACCACGAGCCGCCGGCCCCGCTGACCGAACGAAAATTCAGCGGCAAGTTCGTTGTCAGAACGTCGCCGACGCTGCACGCGCGTCTCGCCGTCGAGGCCGCCGATCAGAACGTGTCGTTGAATCAGTGGGCGGTGCAAAAGCTCGCCGACCGGCCGCCAACCGGCCTGTTCGATCTCTGATATCGCATATGGCCTCGTTTGCAGAACAGGTGCATCCCCAGCTGACGGTGCGGATGTGGCTGGTGTGCTCAGAAGCCGGCGCCGTACACCTCGTGACCGGGTGTCTCGGCCGCCAAGCCGCGGTAGGCGTCCTCGACGGTTGCGCCGTGGTTGATCACCCCGTCGACCTCGCGCGCGATCGGCATGTTCAACCCGTACTTGTCGGCGAACTCCATGATCACGCTGGCGGCCTTGACGCCCTCGGCGACCTGGTTCATCGACGGAGATGATCTCGTCGATGGGTTTGCCTGCACCGAGTTGCTCGCCGACGTGGCGGTTGCGGCTGCGCTGGCTGGTGCAGGTGACGATCAGGTCGCCCATGCCGGCCAGCCCGGCGAAGGTGTCGCGCTGCCCGCCCATCGCCTCGCCCAGCTTGGACATCTCCCGCACCGAGCGGGCGATCACCATGGCCCGGGTGTTCTCGCCGATACCCAACGAGTAACCCATCCCGACCGCGATCGCATAGACGTTCTTCAATGCGCCGGCCATCTCGACACCCAACACGTCATCGATGGTGTAGACCCGAAAACGCCTGGTGCGGAACAGTTGTGCCAGCCGGGCGGCCAGATGCTGGTCGGGCATCGCCAGCACCGCAGCGGCCGCGTAGCCCTCGACCGACCTCGCGGGCGATGTTGGGCCCGGCCAGGATGCCGGCGGGGTGGCCGGGCAGCACCTCGTCGACGATCTGCGACATCCGCATGTTGGTGCCCTGCTCGAGACCCTTGACCAACGACACGACCGGCACCCAGGGCCGCAACTCGCTCGCCAATTCGGTCAGCACGCCGCGGAAGCCATGCGACGGCACCCCCATCACGATGACGTCGGCGCACCTGGCGGCCTCGGCGAAGTCGGTGGTGGCGCGCAGGCTTTCGCTGAGGAAGACGTCTTTGCCCAGATATCGGGTGTTGCGGTGGTTCTCGTTAATGTCTTCGGCGGTCGCTTCCGAGCGCACCCACTGCAGCGTCGGTCCGCGGCGCGCGCAGATGGACGCGACAGTGGTGCCCCAGGAGCCGCCGCCCAGAACGACGACTTTCGGTTCGCGCATAGCAGCTGCCATGGCGACCAGCGTATTGCCGTCGCCGAATCTTTACCGGCGGTTGGTTAGAAGTGACCCCAGCCGCGCTGGCCGTCCCAGCCGCCGCACACTCCGTTGGAGCAGGCGTTGACCGTTCCGCCCTGGAACGGGTTCCAGCCACCGCAGCCGTTCCAGCCGGGACCGCTGCCGCAACCGCCGCCGCCACCCTGACCGTCGGGACCGCCGCTGCCATTCGCGGGGTCGGCAAGGACAACGTGACTCGTCGCGGTGGTCGGCGCCGTCGTGCTCACGACGGCCACCGATGCGGCGGCAATCGCCCCTGCGGCAGCTCCCGCCACGAGCACCGAGGTGACGAAATTTCGTGTGATTAGCATCGCTCAATAATGCTCCGGTGACGGCGCTGCATCCACTTCAGCTGTCGGCGTGTTTCAAGATCGGCCGAACACCATGGCCTCTTCGATTCGGTCGAACCGGTAATCGATGGCGTCGGCGAAGTAGTTCTGCCGAACGTTCCACGGCCGCTTGGTGCCGGACTTGGGCAGTGCGTGCGGCGAGCGCAGCACGTAACCGGCCTGGATATCCCACGACGGCTTCTCGGGCATCGGCTCACCGTCGAGATGCGGATAGGCGTGCGTATAGCCGCGAGACTTCATGTGGGCCAGCAACTTTGCCGTGGCGCGGGCCGTGATGTCGGCGCGCAGTGTCCACGAGGCGTTGGTATACCCGACGCACCAGAACAGGTTCGGCACATCCTCCAACATGTGGGCCTTGTAGACGAAGCGGTCCTGCGGCTTGATCTCGCCACCGTCGACGGACACCGTCACGCCGCCGAGCGCCTGCAGTTGCAGCCCGGTCGCGGTGACGATGATGTCAGCGTCCAGATGGCCACCGGACCTCAAAACGACACCGGTGGAGTCGAAGTGGTCGATGTGGTCGGTGACCACTTCTGCCCGGCCGTTACCGATCGCGGCGTACAGGTCGGCATCGGGGATCAGGCACAGCCGCTGGTCCCACGGGTTGTAGCGCGGCTTGAAATGGGTGTCGACGTCGTAGCCCTGGGCAGATTGCTGATCGCGATGCGCCGGATCCACCACTTGACGAAGCCCGGCGCCTTGCGCGCCAAGAACCAGATCATCCCCTCGAGCAGCGCATTGCGTTGCCGGATGATCGAGTGAGCAACCTTGCGCGGCAACACTTTCCGCAACAAGTCCGCCGACCGGGCTGTATTTGGACGCCGAGAACAGATACGTCGGCGAGCGCTGCAGCATGGTGACCTTCGACGCTTTCTCCGCCAGCGAGGGGATCAGCGACATCGCGGTGGCGCCGCTGCCGATCACCACCATCTTCTTGCCGGTGTAATCGAGGTCTTCGGGCCAATACTGCGGGTGGACGACGGTGCCGCCGAACTCTTCGATGCCGGGGAAGTCCGGGGTGTAGCCCTCGTCGTAGTTGTAGTAGCCGGACCCGAAGAACACGAACCGGCCGCGGTAGACCTTGTCGGTGCCGTCGTGTTCGGCTGTCACCGTCCAGGTGTCGGTCGATGAATCCCAGTCCGCCGAGCGAACGTGGCTGTTGAACCGGATGTGGCGGTCGATGCCGTGCTTGTGCGCGGTGGCGGTCAGGTACTCGCGGATGTGCTCCCCGTCGGCCACCCCCTCTTTCCGGGTCCACGGCTCCCACGGGAAGCACAGGGTGAAGATGCTGCTGTCGGAGCGCACGCCCGGGTAGCGGAACAGGTCCCAGGTGCCGCCGATCTGCTCGCGCCGCTCCAAGATGACGTAGCGGGTGCCCGGGTTGCGCTCGGCTGATGCGGTAGGCCGCGCCCAGGCCCGAGAAGCCGGCGCCGATGATGACGACGTCGACGTCTTCCGCGTTCGGTGGCGTGGTGGTCATCGCGAACCTCGCTTCTCCCGGTGGCTTACCGGTAGTTGACGAACTGCAGCGCCACGTCGAGGTCGGCGCTCTTGAGCATCGCGATGACGGCCTGCAGGTCGTCGCGCTTTTTGCTGGTGACGCGGACCTCTTCGCCCTGAATCTGGGTCTTGACGGTCTTGGGGCCCTCGTCGCGGATCAGCTTGGTGATCTTCTTGGCGTTTTCGCTGCTGATGCCCTGCTTGAGGGTGCCGGTGACCTTGTAGGTCTTACCGGAGGCCTGCGGTTCGCCGGCGTCGAAGGCCTTGAGGCTGATGTCGCGGCGGATCAGCTTCTCCTTGAAAACATCGACGGCGGCCTTCACCCGCTCCTCGGTCGAGCTGGTCAGCTCGATCGCCTCCTCGCCCTTCCAGGCGATCTTGGTGTCGGTGCCGCGGAAGTCGAACCGGGTGGACAGTTCCTTGGCCGCCTGGTTCAGGGCGTTGTCGACCTCCTGCCGGTCGATCTTGCTGACGACGTCGAACGATGAATCCGCCATTGGACCCGTTCCCTTTCCTACCGATGTTGGCCATTTGCGCCCCCGGTACATGCTCGTTGTACTCTTGCTACCCGTACCACACCGGCAGATTGCCCGAGCGGCCAATGGGAGCGGACTGTAAATCCGTCGGCTTATGCCTACCCAGGTTCGAATCCTGGATCTGCCACCGAGGTCAGAGAGATGTCGGGCTCTGACGACGCGTTCGAGTCACCCTGAATTGTCACGGTTTGTCAAAACCCGCGCGAAACTCTGCGCCGCAGTGTTCAACGCCTCAGGCTGCGAATGCACATAGGTGGCGATCGTGAACGCCTTCGATGCATGGCCAAGCCACACCAGCTTCGTCAACGACCACGTAGCCACTCGCCTCATAGTGTTCGCCGAGCGCCAGCCGATCGGCGGCCTGTACGGCCCGGGCGCCACGCTTTGCGGCTCTTGCCAGTCGGAGAGGGCAGCCCGCCAGCACGCAGCGCGGCGACGAGATCGTCGATGTGCCGTTTGGTCAGCTTCTGCACCTCGACGTCGCCAAGCTCAGCCAACGCCGCCGCGAGGTTCACGCGATGCCCATGCAGCGTCGACGGTTTGAGGCCGTGTTCGGCAGCCAGCCAGTCCTCGCACGCTTCGGCAAGCGTCACCTTGGCCGGATGCACGTATGTGCCCCTGGCGACGTCGCCGCGCACCGCAATGACCTCCGGGTGCCCCCGGGCAACCGCCTGAAGAAGCCGGGCGGCACCCGCGCCGGCCAATACAGCATCCGCATCAACGACCAGTGGCGCATCTCCTTCACCTGGAGTGCCGGCGGCGCCGGCAACGTCGAACTCGTCGACTACCAGTAGAACGGAGAAACACAATGGCGGACTTTGTACCCACCCATCCTGGCGAGATTCTCAAGACTGAATTCCTTGACCCACTTGGCATCTCGCAGTACCGGATCGCCAAGACGATCGACGTGCCGCCTCGCCGTATCAACGAGATCGTGCACGGAAAGCGCGGCATCAGCGCCGACACTGCACTACGACTCTCGCGTGCACTTGGACTGAGCGACATGTTCTGGATCAACATGCAGGCCCACTACGACGCCGAAATCACCCGCGAACACATCGGAACGAAACTCGCCACGATCGAACGTATCGCCTGAGCACGTGCGAATCGGCTTGCGGCGCTGCCACGGACCGCTTATCTGTATGGCCTTGCCCGTGGTTGGCCCCTCGTCGGTGTACACGTGAAGTGTGATGGTGCAGACGGCATGGATCTCGGCGAGGTCGAAAGACGACGGTAATCCCATCTTGCCGTTATGGTCTCAGGACTTCAGCTGGCTGGCCAGTCGCAGTGCGAGGGCGACCGTGGTCAGGCTCGGGTTCGCCGCCGGGGAGACCGGGAACACGGAGTTGTCGCAGGCGTAGAGGTTGTCGTAGGCAAGGAACTTCAGGTTCTGGTCCACCACGCCGCTGCCGTCCCCGGCCGTCCGCAAGGTCCCGACCTCGTGGGCCACGCCGCCGATGGCGGCCACCTGCAGCGCCAGGCTCGGATCCTCGCCGAGTACCGGTTCGGCGTTGAAGGCGCTCAGTATCGTCTGGGCCAGTTCGTCGGCCTCCGACAGCAGCGGCTGGCTGGGAGTGGCCGGCGCCATGTACAGATTCACGGGGTTCGCCGGGTCATTGCCGTTGGTGGCCACGTAGTTGTCCGCCAGTAGCGGCGAGTAGTACTGAAAGACGATCTCGCACAGCATGTAACCGTTACGGATGTTCTCGTCCTGGGCTAGATGGTCAGGGTCGATGTACCGGCCCTGGTTGAACTCGGCCCCGAGCTCCAGCACGATATCGAAGGCGTGCTGGTCCACGGTGGCCTGGGGATGCTGCAGCACCAGCTTCGCGGAGTCGGTTGTGCTGGCATTGGGGTGGTCCGGGGGCACCACGAAATGACGGTAGCGGATCATGTGGTCGGTAATGCCCTTGCCGATCAGGCCGTTCGGATCTTTCAAGCCCGACTGCAGCGCGATCTTGGCCGACTCTATTGTTCCCGCGGACAGCACTACAGTGTTGGCTTGGTAGGTGCGCTGCTTCTGGGCTAGCAGGTCAAAGCATTGCACCCCGGTCACCTGGGCCGGGTTGGCAGGGTTGGTGGTCACGGTCCATACGGCGTGGTTGAGGTTGATCGTCAGCGGGGTCCGGCCGCTCGGGTTCAGGTTCGGCGGCTCGACGGCCAGCACGTCCTCTAACAGGAGATCGGCGGAGGAGAAGATCCCGACCGGGATGGACCAGTTGGTGGCCCCCATGTACTGCACGCCGACGGGCCCGTCCAGCACGTTCCAGCCTGGCATGAGGGTGCCGAGGTAAGTCCGCGATGAGGTCTGAAAAGTGCTGTCGGGCAGCTGGTCGGCGTTCATGGTGTGCAGGGCGGCGGTGTAGCCGCCCTGGTTGAGTAGGTAATCGGACACTTCCGAGGGCCATGCGGCCAGCTGCCACGGGCTCAGCTGGGGGACCAGGCTGCCCCAGAACAACGACCGGCCGCCCAGATTGAACGCCTGCGCGCCCTGGTAGTTCGAGCCGTTGACGTTGGTGTAGTTGATCACCTGGAAGTATTGCCACAGCGACCAAATGTGCTTTTGGAACTGGCCGATAAGCAGGCGACGGGGCAAGTTGCCGACGTGGGTGGGAAACAGGTACGGGCCGGCCTCGAGCAGCAGCACGTTGGCGCCGGCGTCGGCGAGCGCGCTGGCCAGCACCCCGCCGCCCATTCCCGAGCCGACCACGATGACGTCGTAAACTACTGTGCCGTCCAGGTTCCGGTTGACCAGCCGCTGGGGTACAACGCCGTTCTCGGTGACCAGGGCCGTGTTCGCCGGAAACGTCACCTGGGCGTCGGTGTAGACCAGTTGCGAGCCTGCGGTCGGGGCAGCCGCCGCGAGGTTGTCGCCATTCATCCAGCGCCCGGGCAGGACGACAAACTTGAACTCCAACCCGCCGGCGTAATCGCGCTCATCCAGGATGAACTGCCAGGCGCCGTCCGTGTACTCCCCGGCCCGGTCCGCCCATCCGTCCGACGCCGTGCGCAACACCACGACGTCCTCGGGAACCACTGTGTCGGTCACGAAGCTGATAGTGAACATCGAACTTTCCTTCTCGCCAAGATGTGCCCCTCTTAGATGGCACAACCCCTCACCAAGCCGGACTCGCCAACACAATCCTCACAATCGTCCCAGACATCGCGACACCGATCCGGCTGTTCGGTGGGATGTTCACGCACACCCCCGCGGCACCGCGTCGCCGAATCGACTCGTCCCGTCCGTTGATGGATCCCTTACTTGGACGGGCGGGCGTCATCACGCGCGTGTGCTCGCTACGCGGTTCCTCAGGGCGGAGGTGGGCCCACGTACTTCAGTTGCTGCGTCCAGAGCTGGTTTGCTGCATCGTTGATTTCGTCTATGGTCCCGGTCGGCTTCTTGGTATACACCTGAAGTAACGCACCAGCCTTCGTGCTGGCGCCCGTGATGTCCACGACCAGATTGGTATCCAGCGCGCTCTGGATCATGTAAGAGGGATCGCCGGGTAGTGTGCCGCTTTTGTGCGGCGCGTCAACTTCATACCAGTACCAGAGCTGGTTTTTTGCCTCGTTGATCTCGTCTGGGTTGGAGGTGGGCTTCTTGGTATAAACCTGGATCGGCGTGCCCGGTGCCGCCTTCGCGCCCTTGATGTCCATGACCAGGCTGCTATCTAGCTGGCTCTGAATGAAGAAAGAGCCTTCGAGTGGCCCGGGAACAAATGTCCACAGCTGGTTTGCAGCATTGGCGAGTTGCTCCTGAGTTGGAGGCGTATAACCGTCGAGATCCCAAGTGATCTTTGCGGGAAATGCATCAAGCGGCGTTTCCGATGCCGCCTTGGCTCCCTGAACGTCGACGACGTCTCCATCGAGCTGGCTCTGGATAAAAACTGCAGTCATGCCGATCTCCTTTCTTGAGGTTTTCCACTTGAGCAGTGTTAAGCTCCTCGAGCGGGTGACGAGAGTAGGCGACTACTCGAAGTCACCGGCGTATGCACGACGTCGAAACAAGTACGGGTAGTGGACTACTCAGGTCCGTCGTCGTCCTTCCCGGCACCATCGAACGGGTAGTAGGTGGCCCCGGCTTCGAGGGGTCATTCCAATGGCCTAAGGGTCAGTCGGAGAAGGAGACAAGCGATGGGTACTGCCGGGTCACAGCTCGGGTTTACACCTACGGAGCGCCGCAGCCTGAGACCGCTGGACCGCTAAAGCAGGAGCAAGGAAAGATCCTGACCTTCGAGTGGGACCGCCAGACAGGCGTCATGACGTCGTTGACGTGGGTGACCCCGTCGGTTTTCGGGGATACTTCGGCTGCGCCGGAGACCCGGTGCTTGTTCGAGAACTATAGCGGCACGGTGACCCAGGACGGGTACAACTTCGACTTCGCCGCGCAGGTCTCGGTCCCTTCGTCCCAACCACAGGAGGGTGCTCCTTGGCTGCGCGGCAAGGTGGCGGTGGAGTCGCCGGCGACCGCTGCCGCATTGGCGGCGATCTATGAAGGAGAGCACTTGGCCTCGCTGGTTGCCTTCGGTGACCTGAGCGGAGATCTTTCCAGTATCCCGACCTTCTAGGCCAAGACCGCAAAGCGGCCAAGGGTCGCCAAAGTCGTTGTCGTTATTGTGGAATGCCGCCGCCGCAGTTGGGGTTCACGGGCTTTGACGGTCGCGCGCAAGCACTGATGTCGGTAGTGCTTGCGGCGGTGCCTCCTCCGGTGTGGCGAATCATAAACCGGTGAACAGGCCGTCAGGGGTGGTATCTCGAAACCTCTTGGGGGTTAGCGGATCAGCCGGACGATTGCCGAGCCATGGCCGAGTTGGGCGATGCCCAGTCGGTCGACACCTTGCGATGTTTGATCAGCCACGTGTTGCCGTCGGGCACCAAGGTGTCGCGGTAGCGGCCGATGTGGTCGAGCCCGATATGGGTCACCACGGTGAAGTAACACGAGACGTGCGCTTGGTCGCGAGTCACATCCGTGAACAGCACATTGGCGACGTTGTGCCGGACGATCGGCTTCGACGTCGGCGTTGCGGCGACTCGGTCCGTGACACCGCCGAGGAACGCGACGATCTGCGGATCGACCGCGCAGCGGCACGGCGGCCGCGTATCTCGAGCACGCCGTCTTCGCAGAATGTCTGGGCAAGTTCTTCGAGGCGGCCGGCGTCGCCGGCCCAGTTGTAGCGCGCGAGAGTGTCGCGAATGTGCTCGCGGGCGACCAGTTCCCACATCTCCACGGTCGTGAACCCTTGCGCCCGAAACTAACCCGATGCGATGACGCCGGCCGACGACCACGGCGTTACTCGGCCGTCGGTCTGGGGTCGGAAGGCGTCGGGGATATCGTCGGTGACATCCCATGTCGCGGTGAGCCGTCCGATGCCAAGGGCGATGGCGCAGTGCACACCTAGCTCGACGAGTTGGTCCTCGGTGAAGTGGTTGCGTAACTCGTCGTAGACGGTGTCGTCGATCGCGAGATGGTTGGTGGCGAACAGGTCGGCGAACTTCAACGCAGCACGTTCGGCGTCGGACAGGTCAAGCGCGTTCGCGGGACGTTCCAGAGAACACACGGCCGCTTCGGTGAGCCCGTCGTCGATGGCGCTCTGATAGCGGACGGACATGCAGCTCCGGCACTGGTTGTGGAACGCGATGCGTAACCGGACCAGCTCGAGCAGCCGTGGTGAGAGCGTGCCCGTCGACTTGAGGGCCGCGTTGAGTGCGCCGAGCGCCTCGGCGACCTTTGGGACGCGGCCGACAATGGCCGCGACGCCGAGGTTGATCCGATCGCCCTGTACTGCGTCGACAACGGGCACGTCGTCGAGCGCCGTCGATGGTGCGATGCGCGTCATGGCCCAATGTTGCGCAGCAGAACGTGTCTGCGCAAGATGCACCTACTCCCCAGGATGCTCATTAACCTCAGCAGTCCCGTGTGCGTGGGACCACTCCCTTCTTCGAATTGATATCGCATGTGACTCGTTTCCGAAACACGGGACGTGGTTCAGATCTTGATGCGGGGGTGGCTGCTGTGACTAGGTTCGTGAGGCACAATCCTTCCTGTGACCACAGCGCCGAACAAGCCGACGGTGGCGATCGTCGGCGCGGGTCTGGGTGGGATCGCGATGGGCATCCAACTCGCTCAAGGCGGATACGACTTCACGATCTTCGACAGTGGCGACAATTTCGGCGGAACGTGGCGCAAGAACACGTACCCCGGTGCGGCCTGCGACGTGCCGTCGCACTTTTACTCCTACTCGTTCGCACTGAACCCGCGGTGGAGCAAGACCTTCGCCAACCAGCCCGAGATTCTCGCGTACATCGAGAACGTCGCCGCCGACCATGGCCTGGCCGAGCATCTCGTCCCACGCACCCGCATCACGACGCTGCGGTGGTCGGATACCGATCACCGGTGGACGCTGACCACCGAAGATGAACAGATCCGCGAGTTCGACATCGTGGTCAGCGCCGTGGGAATGCTGGACGTCCCGCGCATTCCTGACATCCCGGGCGCCAACCGATTCCGCGGCCGCGCCTTTCACTCGTCGAATTGGGATCATGCCAAATCGACTGCGGGCGAACGTGTTGCATCGATCGGCACCGGGGCAAGCGCCATCCAATACGTGCCGGAGATCGCCGCGGAGACCGCGCATCTGACGGTATTTCAGCGTACGCCGATCTGGGTGTCGCCGCGCTACGATGAGCCGTTCACCCCGGAGCAACAGGAGCTCTTCGAACGCGATCCGGCGGCAGCGCTAAAGGTGCGTGATGCGGCTTTCCAAGACTACGAGTCGGCGAATTTCGCCGTCGATTCCACGATGACCCAAGAGCTGACCGACATGGCGTACAGCTATCTCCTTCGTAAGGTCAAGGACCCCGACCTGCGCACCAAGCTGACGCCGTCCTATCCCGTCGGTTGCAAGCGACCACTGCAATCTCGCACCTGGTTCCCGACGTTCGCGCTACCCAACGTGACGCTGGAGACCTCGCCCATCGTCGAGTTCACCGAACGGGGTCTGCGCACCGCCGACGGCAGAGAGCACGAGGTCGACACCGTCATCTATGGAACGGGCTTTCGCGCAGTGGATTTCCTCGGCAGCCTCGACGTGTACGGCCGCGGGGGGCGCCGACTCCACGATGATTGGATCGACGGCGCCGAGGCCTACCTGGGCACCGTGGTGCCGGGCTACCCCAATTTGTTCACGCTGTACGGCCCCAACACCAACGGCGTCACCTCGATCATCTACATCCTCGAAGCGCAATCCGAGTTCGTCCGTCGAGTGTTGGACGAGATGGGCCGCCGACAGTCCGCGGCCGTCGAGATCAAACAGCATTTGCACGACGCGTACAACGCCGAGATCCAGGATGCGCTGGCCGGTACCGTGTGGGTTGCCAACTGCAACAACTACTTCCGTCACCCCAATGGCAAGGTGGTGACGCAGTTTCCCTACAACGGCCAGACGTTCGTCGAGCGGCTATCCCGCGTCGAACTCGACGACTTCCACCAGTTCTAGTCGCGAATCCGCGCGTCTGAGCAGCGTCCCTGCGTTCTCGACCAGACGAGCGTAGGGTCGAAACTGTCGGCGGTCTCGCGGGTGCGACCGTTGTGGGTGGTGTCGTCGCCGATGCGGATGATTTGGGAGCGTCGCGACGCGTGAGAGGTTCTGGTTCAACAGGTTTGGGTGGCTTTTCCGAAGGTATGCTGACGGGTATCCGACTGTCGGTGGCGGACGCCATGCGGCTTCTTACGCAGGCATCGACGATACCGGGGCACGCGGTGTCGTTGATCATCATCGAGCCATCCGATCAATTCAGCCACCAGCGGCTAGCCCAGCGAGTGGTGTCTTCACTACCGCAAATGGCTCCCTTCCGCAGCAGGCTGATCGGCAGGCCCCTAGGCGTAGGCCGGCCTTTGTGGGCCGAGATCGACGATTATGACCCGACCTCTCAAATCCACCGGGTAACCATTCGGGCTCCCGGCGGCCAGCGCGAATTCACCGACCTGATCGCGCAACTGAGTGCCGGTTCGCGTGGACACCGCAAAGCACTGTGGGAAGCCTGGAGCATCGATGGTCTGCCGGATGGCCGGTGGGCGCTGGCGGTGCGGATGTCGCCTGCGCTGGGCGACGATGGGGCCGCGGCAGCGTACATGTGGTGGTCGCGGATGTTGCGCTCTGATGCGCACGACGATCGAGCCGATGATCAGCCGACGCAGCCGAGCCTGGACATGGCTCCTATTGGCGAACTCGTGATAGACGTGATGGCCGAGCTTCTTGAGTACCAGCTCAAGGGTCTTTGGCTCATTGCTGAGACCGTGACTGGTGTGCTCAGCGCGGTCGGCGGTCAGTTGCGCGGTACCAGTGAACCTGATCCGATGCCGCCAGCGGTGTCGTCGATGAGTGGTCCGGTTCCGCGCAACGCGTTCAACGCGCCGTTGACCAAGCGCCGGGCCGTGGCGTTCGTCTCGATCCCGCTAGCCGACCTGGAGACGGTCAGCACCGCGTTCGGCGGCGACACCACCAATGTCTTCCTGGCCGCTTGCACACTGTCGCTGCGCGCCTGGCTACAACGCCACGACAGCGTGCCCGACGATCCGCTGGTGATACGAATGCCGCTGGCCCTATCAGGCCCGGCGACCGCCACGTCGGACAATCCGCCGATCGTTGGGCAAATCCGCATCCCGGTGCAGCTCGATGACCCTATCGAGGTGCTTACCAACCTACATACCGCCACCGAGAGGATGAATACGGTACACCGGCGCGATGCCGAAAAGAATTATCCAACAGTCGATTTAGCGTACATCGCATCGCTGATCCCGGCCACTGCCGCCCACGCAGCTATGCGAATCTACAACCGATTGGGTTTGCGGCAACGACTGGCACCGATCTGTCATGCCAGTGTCTCCTACATTTCCGGACAGCCGGTGCCCGCCTACTGTGCCGGGGCCAAGGTCGTCGGTATGCACACGGTGGCGCCGCTAGTGGAAGGCTGCGGGTTGAACATCACTCTGACTCCCCGTGGCGAGGCGATAGATCTGAGTGTGTGCGCGTGTCCCGACAATGTGCCCGCCCTCGACGAGATCGCGACCGGGATAGCCGATTCGCTGGACATCCTGGTGGCCGCCGCGCGGAAATCCCCTCGCGGGCAAGGCCGCTCGGTGGTCACAGAGATGACGTCACACGCCACTCAGCGTCGCCACGGCCGCGGCTATTAGCCGTTTCAGGCGCTAGTCATGCAGCAAGCCGTCGATCGTCGAAGCGTTGCTCGGCGCCGCCGCGGCCATCATGATGTCGTGTGCGTGGTCTGGGTCGGTGCGAGCGGGCACCACCAGCAGGACGATCTTCTTGCGATTGAGTCCGATTACTTCGATGGTGTTGACCGGCTGCCGGTGGTACCCGCCGAGTCGTACCACTCTGCCGCCCGTCGCCAGTTTGGCCGGGGCTTTCGCCCATTCGCCGAGGTTGTATATCACGCGATCGATGGGGCCGAGCCGTACCGACAGCACCGCCAGGAGATCTGGCAGCTCAGTTGGAAGGTCATCACTGTGCGGCCACCACGCCCCATCGACATACCCGCTAGTGGGAGCCTTGGGCTTCAAGCGCAGCCGCGGTGTCTTCTCGGGTGGTGTGTGCTTCGAGCCGTTCGCGCCTCGGCCTTGTTGTAGCGTCATGCGACGCTCCTGTCTTGGCCGCGAATCGGCCAAATCATTCGAATCGGCGATGACACAATCTCAAACCGGTCGCGTGCGACATACCGCCGATACCTCGACACTACTCGCACTCGATACGTAAGGCGCAATCGTCGAGCCAGCGCGCTCAGGTCCCGTGTACGCCTCTCGGGCTCATGGCGTCCTAAAGCAGAAGGGCTGGCAGGACATTGCCTGCCAGCCCACCTATGACGAAGAGGTCGCTAAACGGGTGTAACTCCCACTGCCTGAGGGCCTTTGGCCCCTTGGCCGACTTCGAATTGAACCCGTTGGTTCTCTTCAAGCGACTTGAAACCGCTCCCTTGGATCTCTGAGTAGTGAACGAACACATCCTCTGCGCCGCCATCGGGAGCGATAAAACCGAAGCCCTTGTCGCTGTTAAACCATTTCACAGTTCCCTGTGTCATTCTTTCAACTTCTTTCATTCAGAACAGATGTAGAAAAACATCCTGATTCACGGTAGCACGAGCAATCAGGCATAGCCTCATCCCGTAACCCTGCCGCCGGTGAACCGGCAACGCGCCGTGCAAACCTGTCCGTGCGACGGGCGCGGTGTAGCGTCGAGGTTGAACGTTTGGTAGCCGCAGTGATCCCGGAGCGTGCAGTCGGCCGGACATAACCAATTGCGATCATATTCGTTCGTCGATCCCGCACTCGTGTGCCGGGAGAACCGCGAAGTGAAGGAATCGTCTATGGACCGCCGGGACTCGTGCAATCATCGCCTCGCAGCGATACCGATTTCGTTGACTAAAGCCTGCTCGACATCATGAACCGCGCGGTGTGTGATCGGCGCCTGGCCAGCCCGGTCCGGGTTACCTTGGCCATAGAACTCGGCGAGGGCCTGGATGGGGCATGGTGGCCGCACACGGCCTCGGTAGCGCGCGAGCTTCCGGAACTGATTGGCGCCCTGTCCGCGCGACTGGGCGAGATCGTCGATATCAGCGTCAACTGGTCACCGTTGGAGGGTTGCCCGGATCTCGACGCGGTGAAACGTGCGAGCATGGCAAACCCCGTCCGGGTAACCATCCACCAACGCCTGATGATGATCACTGGCAGTCGGGCTTCGGCGAATCTCCTCGTGATCCCGTGCCGGACCTCCGGCACTCTGGCGGCAATGGTGTTGCGGCAAGCAGCCACGCTTACCATCGTCGAGGCAGAACGGGACAGCGAAGCATTCCGGAGTGCCGACGACATTGTGCGCGCGGCGCGCGCTGAGAGCGCACTGTGCGCGCAACGCCTCGAGGGAGCCCGACTCGCGTACGTCGATACCGCAGATTCAGCCATGACAGTCTGATGCTGGGCGGCATAACGCTGATGCGCCAATGCTGTTGCTGGGCACGACATTAACCTGCGTGAACCACGTTGCGCGCCAACGATGTTGACATCGCCCTTGCCGGCGCGTTTACTAGGAGGCCTAGCCCGGAAAATTGCCGCCTGCTGTGGCCATATGGATTCGCCCTTGGAATCGGTGTGCGTTTATCCCCGGATTCGGGGCCAGACCACCGCACGACGGCGAACGCGGGTTGGCACAGCCCGGACGCATGGGTGCCCGCCACTCAACTGAAGGGTCACAATGAGCAATTCTGACGATAAGCAGCGAAATATTTTTGACGAGAACGTGATCCGCATAGGTGCGGGTTTCGCGGCGAAGGAGCACCCGCATGTGGTGGAGACATTGTCGACGCTGGGACCGCATCTAGGTAGGTGGGGTTCGCGCGGTGTGAACGTGGACGTCTCTCTCCAGGACCGCGGCGGCAAGGAGCAGCGCGTTACTTTGCGGACGAGCCTGCCCGGACTGACGCCGCTGGTGGCGGTCGCCGACAACCCGGACATCACCCACGCGCTGAGTGACGCGAAGCGTGAGCTGATTCGGCAGCTCGACCACCAGAAGTCGGCGCTCGAACCCATGAACAACCGCCGGTCCAGCGCGACGATCCGGCACCCGGGTACCTCTGCAGCGCCCAGGGACTATTGAGCTCGTAACGTAGAAGTAGCTTACGAAATACAACCAACAGCTCGCCTCCGTGGGCAGATGGAGAGATAGGAATGACGAACACGGTCAGAGACATACTCTGTGCGGGTGTACGCAGGAGGGCCAGACGCAGGGAAATGCTTGCGGCACAGTCGACATGGGATGCTGAGGGCGGGGCATCGGCCGACAATGGGTCGCTGTCCAACGGGGTCGGGTGCCGCGCACCTCGGGGCCTTGGTGGCTGACGCGCGCCTGGTTGACATCGGCGCTATGAAGCGGGAGGTAGGCGCAGAGCTCGAAGTCGAGATCACCGAGCCGACGACGTTGGAATTTCAGATTGCTGTCGCGCCGCACCCAAATACTGCGGTTTCAGAGCGGTTGTCGTTCGTGCTGGACGGCAAACCCGTTGAACCCTCAGAGATCAGCGGTATGCACGGCAACCGCATCCACAAGTTGGAGGTCCCGGCCGGCTACATGACCGTCGACTATGCCGCGACTATCGTCGGCCGAACCGATCCGGCGCCGGTGACCGAAGCCGACCTGTCGATGTATCTGCGCCCCAGCCGGTACGCCGAGGCCGACAAGTTCTACGGTTTTGCCGCAACTGAATTCGGCAGCTACGTCGACTCGACGACTCTGCTGGAGAGAGTCTCCCTCTGGGTGGGGACCCGGCTGAACTACGTACCGGGCTCGAGCGACCCGATCGACGGGGCGGTGGAGACCCTGCTCGCCGGTGCCGGGGTGTGCCGTGACTTCGTCCACCTGGTGGTAGCGCTGCTACGTGCGGTCAAGGTACCGGCCCGCGCGGTTTCGGTATACGCGCCGGGTCTGTATCCGATGGACTTCCACGCTGTCGCCGAGGCGTTCGTCGGCGGGCAATGGCGGGTAGTCGACGGGACCTTGCTGGCGCCACGGCAGACGCTGGTGCGCATTGCCACCGGGCGCGATGCCGCAGACATCGCCTTCCTGGACAACCACAGGGGTGCGATCACCCTGAATAAGTTGGCGGTGACGGCGATCGTGGACGGCGACCTTCCTATCGACTCGATCGACCAAGTGGTGTCGATCGGCTAACGGGCCCGCAGCGCCAGACTCGCAAATCGGCTCCAACTAGTGGATGGTGGAGGTATGACCCTGCCACCTCGACATTCGGGCAATGCCATCGATGCCCGACTCCTGCTCGGCTAAATGTGGCAATCCAAGAACAGCTCCGCGCGGCCGTCGACGGCCAGCGAGGCCTAGCCGCCGCTGACTCACTTTGCGAGGCCTGCGTGACGTTGTTCGGCATCGACGCGGCGGCCATCTCACTGGTCTTCGCCGGGGCCACCAGCGGAACATTGGGCGCCAGCGACGCGGCCGCGCGGGTGTATGACGAACTCCAGTTCACCCTCGGCGAGGGTCCGTGCTTGGACTCGGTCGCGCAGCGCGGCCCCGTCCTCGTCGCCGACCTCGCCGACGCGAACGACGCTCGGTGGCCTGTGTACGGCCCCGCCTTGCTCGACCAGCAGATCCGGGGCGTATTCGCGGTTCCGGTCCTGCTGGCCGGCGAATACGTCGGCGCCCTGGACCTTTTCCGCGCGCAACCCGGCGAGCTATCCGATGACCACCTGGCCGGCGCTGTCGTCGCCGCCGAGCTGGCCGGCGTCCCCCTGCTCGACCTCATGCACTCCGACCTGCAGGCCGCCGTCAACGAACCGGGCAGCAGCGCCTGGGCCGAATTCAACGCACTGAGCCGCACGGAGGTCAGCCAGGCCACCGGCATGCTCGTCGCGCAATTAGGGGTCGAACCCGCCGAGGCGCTGGTGCGCCTGCGCGCCCACGCCTACGCAACCAACCGCAGCGCCACCGACGTCGCCCGCGACATTCTCGACCGGCGACTGCAGCTGGAGGCCGACTAATGCAACCCGAAAAGGAGGGCAACATGACCGATACCCCTCGCGAAACTCGTGTGCTGGACGCGGTCGTATCGCTCGTCGACAAACTGCTCGACGACTTCGACGTCGTCGACCTGCTCACCGAGCTCACCGAGCGCTGCGCCGACCTGTTGGACGTCGCGGCGGCGGCATTTCTGCTCGCCGACCCGCTGGGGCAACTCCGCTTGCTGGCCGCGACGTCCAACCAGACCCGCGAACTGGAACTTTTCCAGTTACAAGCCGACGAGGGGCCCTGCGTGGAGTGCTATGCCACCGGCCAACCCGTCTCGGTGGCAGATCTGCGCGCCGCAACCACGCGCTGGCCGCGGTTCGTTCCGGCCGCGCTCGAGGCAAGTGTGGCCTCCGTGCACGCAGTGCCGATGCGCGCCGCCGGGCTCGTTTTGGGCTCCCTGGGTCTGTTCGGTAGCCGGCCCGGCGAACTCACTGAGGCCGATCTCCTGGTCGCGCAGACACTGGCGCATATCGCGTGCGTGGCGATCCTTCAGGAACACGCGCCGACGCCCTCGACGGTGATACCGCAGCTGCGCTCTGCGCTGACCCACCGCATCGTCGTCGAGCAGGCCAAGGGCTTCCTGCGCGAACGCTTCGATATTTCCGTCGACGAGGCATTTTTGCTGCTGCGCAGGTACGCGCGTACCCACGGCGATCACCTGACCGACGTTGCGCGGCGATTGATGGCGGAACCGAGTTCCCGTCCGGCGCTGCTGGAACGGATCACCGAACTCGCTCACCGCTGACGTCTCCACGCTTGGGCGCGCCGCACAGCCTCGTCGACTAGTCGCTCCGCGACCACACGCAGCTTGGTGTTCTCGGTTTGACTCATCCGGACGAGCCGGGCGAATGCCCACTCGGCGCTGGCACCCGTCCGACTCCGGATGATGCCGACCGCCTGATCGATCGCTGCGCGGCTTTCCAATGCCTGCTTTAGTTGTTCTGCGCGCTCACGAGCTCCGGCCAGCAGTTGCGCGTTGTAGATCGACACCGCCGCCGACCTGGCGAATTGCGAACCCAACTGCACGGCGTGCTCCCCGAAAGCGTCGTGGCTCGTCGCATAGGAGTTGATCGCGCCGATCACCTGTTCGCCGACGATCAGCGGCAGCGACAGCGCCGAATGCACGTCCATCCTCGCCACCCGGCCACCGAAACGAGGCCAACGGCTGTCGCTCCCCAGCGATCCACTGACGGTGGCACGCCGCGACTGCATACATGTGATGCATGGCCCCTCATGTAACTCGTCGTACTGGACAACATCGATCTCGTGGACGAATTCCGCTGTGGCGGCGGTCTTCTGGAGTACCGGACTGCCTTGATCCGCGTCGATCAGCCCAACGCCGGCACCGTCGACCCCGGGAATGGCATGGGCCGCGAACTCGGCGACCTCGCCCAACAGCTCGAGCACGCCGCGGGCGCCGGCCACCATCCCGGCCAGTCCGCGCAGCCCGGCCTGCAAGTCGACTTCGTCCGCTTCCCGTTGGGCGGTGGACAATTCTGGCTGCTCTCGCGGTACACGACCGGGCTGAGCGTCGTAATCGGTCATCGTGCCAACCCAATGTACCGCCGAATTAGGTGACCAGCGCCAACGCATGGGCGCGTCGCAGTTTTCCTGACGGCGTCTTCGGGATCATTCCCGGCTCGAGGACGACTACGTTGCGGGGCCGGACGTCGACCTCCGCGACGACCTCGTGGGCCACCTGACGTTCGACCCGGCGCACCTCGGCCGGGTCCTCCCAGACGTTGGATTCCACGGCGACCGCGAACGTTTCGCGCGGGTGCCCGGCGTGCAGGCGCACCGCGACGGCGCAGCCGGGCCGGACCCCTTGCACGCGGGCAGGCGGCGCGTTCGATGTCCGTCGGATAGACGTTGCGCCCGGCCATGATGATCACGTCTTTGACCCGACCGCACACCACCACGTTGCCGGTTTCGGTGACATAGCCCAAATCCCCGGTGTCGTACCAACCCTCCTGATCCTGTGCGGCGATGAAACCGGCAGTCGTCGTGTATCCCAGCGTGACAGGTTCGCCGCGCACCTGGATCACGCCGACGCCGCGAGTGGGCAGCACGTCGCCCATCTGGTCGACGATCCGGGCCTCCAGCCCCTTCAGCGGACGACCGACCGAGGCCAGTCGCCGGGTTTTGCCCCTGGATCGCCGGGATGGCTCGGTGCAACAGGGCGAGCAGGTCGGCGTCGACCTCGTCGACCGTCAACCCGCGGCCGCACTCGGTGAACGACACTGCCACCGTCGTCTCGGCCATGCCGTACGCGGGCACGATCGCTTCCGGGCGCAACCCGAACGGCGCGCCGGCCTCGCACAGGTCCTCGACATCGGCCGGCTCGACTTGCTCGGCGCCGGAGAGCGCCCACCGCAGCGTGGACAGGTCGAACTGGCCGGGCCGAGCCTGCCTGCGCAGGCGTTTGGCGAACATCGTGTAGGCGAAGTTGGGCGCCGCAGTCATGGTGCCCCGGTACTTGTCGATGAGCTTCGCCCACAGCAGGGTGTCGCGGAGGAAGTCCATCGGCGTGACCTTGACCAACTCGACGCCGAAATACATTGGGACGGTTAAGTAGCCGGTCATGCCCATGTCGTGGAAGCACGGCAGCCAGCTCACGATCACATCGGATTCCCGGTCGACGTTTGCGCCGACGAACATCGCCTCGGCATTCGAGACGACGTTGCGATGACTGATCCGGACGGCCTTGGGGAATCCAGTCGAGCCGGACGTCAATTGCAGTAGCGCCACGTCGTCGTCGTCGGTCTCGACCGGGTCGATCGCACGACTGTCGAGCAACTGCTCGATCGTCAGCACTCGCATTCCCAGCTGGACCAGCAGCGGTGCCGCGGCCATGAACGGATCGGAGACCACCACCGCCTTGGCGTCGATCATGTTGATGACGGCCGTGGTCTCCTCGGCCCAGCGTTGCAGGTCGGTGCGCGGCGTGGGCTGGTGCAGCATCGTAAGGCTGCTACCGCGCATCCAGATGCCCTGCGCGGTCGGGGCGATCTCGACGGGCTCCCCGGCCAGCACTGCGACCGCATCGGCGTGGCCCACACCGGCGGCGGCCAGACCGCCCGCAACCTGCCGGGCCCGCTCGTGCACCTGACGCCAGGTATGCCTCACCGGGGCGTTCGGCTCCCCGGTGATCATGCCCTTGAGACTGCTTTGGGCGTTGTCGTACATGGTCTCGGTGAATCGGCTCACCGTAATCCCCCCTGGCTCCGGCGCGACGGCACGGCGTTTGTCAGTCGAATCGGTGTTGTATCGGTATCGACGGCGCCCGCTTCCGCACGACCGCGTAAGAGCGTGACCCTCTCTTGTACACCCCAGATGGTGTCAGACCCACCGACTGTACAGACTCGACCACCGCCGAACCGTTAGGCACGCCAATAATCGCCGAACCTCCATCCAAGAGGGACCTCCGGCGCCCGAAAGCACAACCCGAACTGTCGGCTTACGTCGGAGCTAAAGCCCCTTCGGCGGGGAAATCAAGATCGCCGCCGTGACGTTTCCGGGAGGCTGGAGTGTCAACCGTGAATGAGGCTACCTCCACGACTACCGGCGCTGCAGCAATTCACGCGCTGCGTTGTCGTTGGGCGGCCCGCAGGATCGAACCAGCGGTCAAAAATGCGGGTTTGTCGCGGTCGGCGGGGTCGATGGGCAGACTGGCTGCGCAGCGCATCACCATCAATGCGAGCCCGCTGTAGGTCGCGTACGGGATGATCAGCAGGTTGGCGCAACCATCGGTGCCGTTGACGCTCATCACATGCTGGGGCCTGTGTTCCCATCCTGGCCAGTTGAAGTCGGGTGGTCGTTGCAGCGGTGGCCAGTTGACGTTGATGGCGGTGATGTCGCCGAGCAGCGGGGTCAGGGTCGCAATAAGGCCGGGCAATTCGACGGTCATGCGATCTACGCGCGGCCACCACGCGCCGTCGATATCACGACCGAGCTTGCCGGCCACTGACAGCCGTACCGGATTGGCTCGGCGTAGAGCGCCGAGCGGATACGTCATCGGAGACGGCGCAGCCGCCGCAGCGGGGCCGTGGGTAGCACGACACTATCTATAGGCGCCACAGGCGGATCCTTCATTCGGCTTCGACCACCCCGCAGGTGCGGGACGACGGAGGAATCACATTGCCGGTGGGTGTTAGCCGCGCCGATAGCGGTAGTCGGCCGCCTACAACGAAACTGCTCACGCTCAGGGTACGCGCCAGCGGCGTCTCGGCCCCGGCCAGCCCGGCCTTGGTTAGGAACTGAGAGTTGGCGATTCGTTGTTATCAACCGCCGCAATTACTTTCGCGATCAGCCACTGCACGGCACCGATCGCCTCGGCGTTGTCGAGGTTCCACGCGCCAATCAGCCGCTCATAGGTCGGGGGGCTCCACAGCGCGTCGAGGAGTCCGGCCAGCGCTCTGCGTTGCGCATCCGGGAGCTCTGGCGCCCGGGCGGCGACCGCGCGGTCCAAAGCCTCGTGTCGTCGGGCGTCGGCACCGGCGAAGGCCGGCCCGCGCGGCGTGCCGACGGTGTCCTTGATCGCGAACCGCCGCAGCGAGGCGAAGACCCGAGCCGTCACCTCGGCAAGATTGTCCAGCTCGACGTCCTCGTAGTCGATGCCTGCCTCGTCCTCTAAGCGGGCCATGATCGCGTCGTGCAGGTGGCGTTCGGACGGGAAGTTGCGGTAGACGGTGCGTTCGCTGACCCCGGCGCGTTCGGCGACGGCGCGAAACGTCAGCTCATCCCAGTCCCAGCTGGTGAAGCCGCGCACCAGGCGAGCGCCCGCGTCGATGATGCGTTCGCGGGTCGCGGCAGCCCGTTCGCGCCGCGCCGGGCTGTGGTAGCGGCGCCTGGGCGACTGATCTGGCAGCGACGTTGACAACTCGCTCATAATCGCGTCAGTATACTGACACGGATTCTCCGGAAGGGGCTCATCGTGGCCGAATTCGACGACGTCGTCGGCCGCGCCGTCGCGCAGACCGGCCTGGACGATTTCGGTGACGACTCCTTCCGGGAAGGGCTGGAGGTGCTGCTCGCCTCGCTGCGCGACGAGGCCCGGCTCAATGCCCGCGGCGAGGGCTACCTGTATCCCCGCATCGTCACCGCGCTCTCGCAGCGGCTGCAGGTCGAGGATTGGTATCGCCGCCATCCGGAGATCGACGACGTCGACATGCTGCCGCCGCTGATCGGGCTGGGGCTGCCGCGTACCGGTTCGACGGCCTTGTCGCTGCTGCTGTCGCAGGATCCCGGCATCCGGTATCTGCGTCGGTGGGAGTCCTCGCACCCGTGCCCGCCGCCGTCGACCGTGCAGGGCCCCGATCCGCGCATACCGGAAGACGAGGCGAACAAAGTCGGCACGCGGACGCACGTCCCCACCGGCACCCACGCTCCGATGGAGTGTCTGGAGCTGATGGCGCTGGACTTCAAATCACATATCTTCCAAGCCTTTGCGCAGATCCCGTCGTACTCGACATGGCTGGTCGAAAAGGCGGACCTCACATCGACCTACGCCTACCAAAAGCGGGTGATGAAGCTACTGTGCTGGGGGGAGCCGACCCGGCCGTGGCGGCTCAAGTCGCCGTCGCACGTGTTGTGGCTCGACGATCTCAACCGCGTCTTCCCGGACGCGCGCTTTGTGATGACCCACCGCGACCCGACCGACGTGATTTTGTCGGTGGCCGATCTCTACGCCGACATCATCGGCGGCTTCACCGACCACATCGACCGCACCTACATTGGCCAGCTCAACGTCGAACATTGGTCGCTGGGCATGCAACGAGCGCTGCGGTTCCGCGACGGCGGCGCCGATCATCGCTTCTACGACATCGACTTTCGCGCGATGCAGGCCGACCCGATCAACGAGGTTTGCGGCCTCTACGCATGGCTGGGCGAGCCGGTCACCGACGAATTCGAATCGCGGATGCGCGGTTGGTGGGCCGAGGCCGCGGCCGAACGGGAACCGAGCACGCACGCCGACCCGGTGGAGTTCGGCATCGACTTCGACAAGGTGCGGCCATTGTTCGCCGAATACGCCGGAAGGATGTTGCATGGCAATTGATTTGACCGGCGGGATCGACCCGGCGCGGGAGCAGGTGTTCGCGCACCGGCCCGAAGATCCGGAGATGCGGGACTCCGTGAGCTTCTGGGTCGTCGACGACCACGGCCAGGTTGGCTTGCCCCGCATCGGTATTGAGGCGGTCGCCGCGAACTGGGATGCCCATGACGTCCAAGTCAACGTGGCCTTCCCCGACGGGCGGGTCTACCGGCTGCGCGAAAACGGCCAAAGCTGGCCCGCCGAAGGCCCGGACGGCCGGCCGACCGTGCTCGGCGCCGGCGGGCTGGGGTTCCGTTGCATCGCGCCGTTCGACACCTGGACGATGACCTACGACGGTAAGGCGGTGCAGACCTCGTCGTCGGATCTGATCGCCGGCAAGAAGGACGGGCCGCTGGTCGACGTCAGCTTCCACGTCGAGGCCAAGATGGCGGTGCCGCCCTGGGTGCAGGGCGCGCTGTCCGCCGAGGCGGGATCGCGGCTGAAGACCTCGATCGAGGGCAACCTGATGGGCGGTCCGCGCTACGAGCAGCTGTTCCGTGCGACGGGCGCGGTGAAGGTGGGTGACGACGAACGCGGCTTCGTCGGCACCGGCCTGCGCATCCGCCGCCAGGGGGTGCGCAAGCTCGCCGGATTCTGGGGCCACAGTTGGCAATCGGCGTTGTTCCCCAGTGGACGCGCCTTCGGCTACATCGCTTACCCGCCGCGCCCCGACGGCGAGCCAACCTTCAACGAGGGCTACATCTTTGACGGTGACGGCAGCCTGATTCCGGCTCGCGTCGTCGAGGCGCCGTGGCTGACCCGGTTGCAACCGGCCGGCGAGGACGTGTCGCTGGTGCTGGAAACATCAAGCGGGACAGTGCGTATCGACGGTGAGACGATTCTGTCCACCCACGACGTCTATCACGACGACAAGATGTTTTCCACCCAGGCGATGAAGCAGGAGATGCCCAGCTTTCCCGCGTTGCAGCAGGCCGGCGTCCGCTATCGCTGGGACGGCGAAGAGGCTTTCGGCATGCTCGAGCGTTCCAACCCGCTGGACAAGATCACCCAGCGCTGATTTTCCTAGTTTCAGCAACGAGGGCATAGCGCAACCGCGATACTTCGCGGCAGTGCCGAAATAATCGACGGGCGGATGCTGCTGCCCTGACCTCTTGGAGATTCGCTGAATGGACAGCCAAATCAATCTGGCGCGGTGGGAGCGGCGTAGCGAATGGCCACTCGCCGCGGCCGCTCTCCTTTTTCTCGGCTTGTACTCCGTGCAGGTGCTGGCCCGGCCACAAGGGCGTGAAGGGTTTGTGCTCTGGGCGGTGGGCTGGATCATTTGGGGCTCGTTCATCCTGGATTACATTGTTCGATTTTGCCTCGCCTCCGGCCGGTGGCGGTGGTTTTACCGGCACCTGCTTGACCTTGCGATTGTTGCGCTGCCACTGGTGCGACCACTTCGCTTGCTGCGGCTGATTGTTTTGATCGAGGTACTGCAAAGAGCGGTTGGGGATGCGTTTCGGGGCCGCATAGTCGTCTATACCGTCTCGGGTGTCGTGCTTTTGATCTACACCGCATCGCTGGCCGTATTCGATAAAGAGCGGTACCAGCCCGGCGCTACCATCAACTCCTTCGGAAAGGCGTTGTGGTGGTCGATCACGACGGTGACCACCGTCGGCTACGGCGACGTCTATCCGGTTACCAACATCGGCTCAGAAGAAGAGACCGCGACCCAGGCGGCGACCGCCGCCCATATCGACGAACTCCGCAGCGAAATACGAGAACTGACAGCAGCGGTACGGGAAAAGGGCACACGATGACAATCGCCCCTGAAACTTTCATCACCTGCGGCGTCGGCGGCACCCGGATCGTGGCCGACCGGCTGGGCGATCCGGAGGCACCGGCCGTGGTGTTCCTGCACGGCGGCGGGCAGACCCGCCGCTCGTGGGGTAAGGCGGCCGCGGCGGTGGCCGAGCGTGGTTGGCAGGCGATCACGGTCGACCTTCGCGGCCATGGCGAGTCGGACTGGTCGGAAGGCGGCGATTATCGCCTCACCAGCTTCGCCCTCGACATCCAAGAAGTGCTGCGCCACGTCCCACCGCAACCCGTGTTGGTGGGCGCGTCCTTGGGTGGTTTCACGACAATGCTTCTGGCAGGCGAGCTTTCGCCGGGTATCGCCCGCGCGGCGGTATTAGTGGACATCGTGCCCAACATGGATCCCTCTGGCGCATCGCGAATACACAATTTCATGGCCGACCGGATGAGATCGGGATTCGAGTCGCTTGACGAGGTCGCCGACGCGATTGCCGAATACAACCCGCATCGACCCCGGCCCAACGGATCTCGACGGCCTGCGCACCAACCTGCGTCGCCGCGGTGATCGCTGGTACTGGCACTGGGATCCGAAGTTCATCAGCAACACCGCGTCGCTTCCGCCCATCGAGGTGGCGGACGTCGGTCGGCTTAACGCGGCGGTTGAAGCGATCCTCGCCGGTGGCGTACCCATGCTGCTGGTTCGAGGCCAAATGAGCGACCTGGTCAGCCAGGAGCGCGCCGACGAGTTTCTGGCCCGCTTCGGCCAAGTCGAGTTCGTCGACGTCCGGGGTGCGGGGCACATGGTCGCCGGCGATCGCAACGACATCTTCGCCGACGCGGTGTTGGACTTCCTCAACCGACACGGGCGGTTCTGACCGCTGCCGCAACTACATCGTCGGCGCCGAGATCGATGGCAGCACTGACGACGGCCCTGTCGATCTGGCGTAATGCATGCACGATGGCGAGGAGTCGTTGCCTGGCCGAGTGATCGGCGTGGTGCTGCCTGCCGAGAGTCTCTGCGGCGTCAAGGAAGTCGGTTGCCGGCATAACGGTCCCGGTCCTGCCGCCGTCGAGGGCCGCGGTCAACACGTCGATGCTGTGCTGAATATGCGTCGCCGCCGACGTGATGGCGTCCGCCAGGCGTTCGGGCGGCATTTCGAATCGCTCGCTGTTGCGGGCCAGGGTTCGGCCGTAGCGGTCGCAGGCGGCCAGCATCCGCTGGCCGTGTCGGATGCTGTGCCGCCCGGAGATGCCGCCGACCCCCGCGGCCAGCGGCTTGGCGGAGGTCCGGAACTGTTGGAGATCTCGGTCGAGTTGGCGCGCTTTGTCGGTCGGGCTCGCGGTCACCGGGTGACCGAACAGCGTCGCCACCGATGTCTCGATTACCTCGGCCAGTGTCGTCAGGAAAGCGCGGGCGTCGTTGCGCATCGCTGTCCGGGCGTTGGTCGGCAACACCAAGATCGCCACCGTGACGCCGATGACCGCGCCGATCGCCGTCTCTTCGATCCGCAAAAGCAGTAAGCGGTAACTGAATTCGCCGAGCAGCCCGTAGAGCAACGCCAGCATGGTGGTGATCCAGAACGTCATCAAGCTGTAGGCGACCTTGAAGAAATACAGCGAGCAGAAGACGCAGACGAAGATCAACACCAGCGACGCGGTGCGGTCACCGGAGACCACCGCGGCGACCAGTACCCCGGCCGGTACGCCGAGGGTGGTGCCGATCAACCGGGCCCAGCCTTTGGTCAGGGTTTCGTTCCAGGTGTTGGTGCCGGCGAAGATCACGAACGCGGCGATTACCGCCCAGTACCAACGCGATGGGGAGACCAACTCGCCGACGACGATCGCCAACGATGCCGCGACGGCGACCTGGATCGCTTGCTTGGTGGTCGGCAGCAAACCGGTGCGGCGTTGCTCATCGTCGGCACCTTCGGGTGCCGTTGCCACGGAAGTTTCGGTGACGGCCCGCTCGACCAGCGCGCGGACTTCGGAAGCCGCTGATGCCGTGGCGATGATCGCCAGCGCGAGCCGTCGAACCGCGGCATTGGCGGCCGGGGCCGACGGGTGATCGAGCACCTCCTGAGCCAGCCGCGCGGCCCGTTCCAGCCCCTCCGGTTGGGGCAGGCGGATCGCCCGCGAGAGTTGGGAAAGCGCGCCGGCCAGGTCGGCGCGGGTCGACGCGGGAATTCCGCCGCTGGCGATCGCGGCTCGCGCGCCGGCCGTGGCGACCCGCTCGACGGTGAGTTCGGCGTCGAACAACCACAGGGCCAGGTCCTCGCCGCTGATTCCGGGCCACAGCGCGGCCGGGTTGACATTCTCTTCGATCTGGCTCTGCACCATCAGCGCGGTCTCGTTGAGGCGTGCGGTGCGGGCTCGCAGCCGGCGGCGGTGCCTTTCGTCGAGCCGGCCGGCCTCCAGGGCCTCCGCGGTGGTGTCGATGACGATCGCCATCCGCGCCCGCAGCGACCGCACGGTGGCGCGCAGCACGCCTTCGGGTTTGTCGGGCAGCACGTACGCGGTCATCACAAAGCTGCACACCGTGCCGATCAGCACAGCCACGATCAGCCAGGGCAGCTCGCCGAGCTTCGCGCGCAGATACAGCGTGAAGAAGTAGGCCATGAACGCGACCATCCCCAGGGCCCGCCCGCGCGGGCCGAAACGGCGCGCGTAGACCGCGGCGAACACGACCACGACGAACACCACGTCGGCGACCAGCTTGTGCGGCGCGAGCAGCGCGGCCGCGGTGATGGCCAGCGCCGCGGGCAGCGGCAGCAGCGCCATGGTGATCTTCTGCCGGCGGGGGTCCGGCTCGTTGACGGCTCGTCCGGCCACCATGGTGATCAGCACGCCGAGCAGTGCGACGGTCAGCGGCTGATGCGTGGCCTTGGTCAGCAGAAACAAGATCAGCAGGGCGACGGCCAAGGAGGCCGTGGTCCGGGCGGCCATCCGCAGCCGCAAAAGTCCCGGGTCGGAGCCGATCGCCCAGTTCGCGGCGCGCAGGTACAGCGCGGTTGCGCGATCGGACACCCGTGGTCAGCCTCTCTTCTGCGGAATGTTTGTCTATGGTGACTTGACTTTGGCATAGCGGCCAAGATGGGACCCAATGAGCATTCCGCAGCCGACGCAGACGAAGCTGGCCGACGGGCGCGAGTTGCTGTTCTTTTCGTTGCCCGACCACACCCCAGCGCCGGTCGCCGACCGCCGGCCGTTGCCGGCGCGGAACCCGCACCAGACGGAGTTGCGGTTCGATCGGACGAGGGGGCAGTGGGTGATCATCGCGGCGCTGCGCCAAGACCGCACCTACAAGCCGCCGCCGGACAAGTGCCCGCTGTGTCCCGGCCCGACCGGGTTGACCAGTGAGGTGCCGGCACCCGACTACGACGTCGTCGTGTTCGAGAACCGGTTCCCGAGCCTGTCCGGGGCGGGGGAGATGCCGTCGGTTGGCGACGGCTTCGTCTCGGCGCCGGGTAACGGCCGCTGCGAGGTGATCTGCTTCTCCAGCAACCACACTGGGTCGTTCGCGGACCTGGAGACGCCGCACGCCCGGCTTGTGGTCGACGCGTGGCGGCACCGGACCTCGGAGCTGATGGCGATGCCCGGCGTCGAGCAGGTGTTCTGCTTCGAGAACCGCGGTGAGGAGATCGGCGTGACGCTGAGCCATCCGCACGGCCAGATCTACGGCTACCCGTATCTGACGCCGCGGACCGCGGCCATGCTGCAGCAGGCGCGATGAGCATCGAGAAGTCTCACGGCGGCAACCTGTTTGCCGACCTGCTTGCGCGTGAGGTCCACGACGGCAGTCGCGTCGTGGCGCGCACCGATCTGTTCACCGCCTTCGTGCCGTTCGCGGCGCGCTGGCCGGTGGAGGTGCACATCTACCCGAACCGGTTCGTGCACAACCTGCTTGATCTGGCGGCCGCCGAGCTGGACGACTTCGCGCGGATCTACCTTGACGTGTTGCGGCGCTTCGACCGGATGTATTCCGGTCCGCTGCCCTACATTTCGGCGCTGCACCAGTTCGCCGACACCGACGCGCAGCGGGAGGGTTACTTCCACGTCGAGCTGATGTCGATTCGGCGCAGCGCCGTCGCACTCAAGTATCTGGCGGCCTCGGAGTCGGCGATGGATGCGTTCATCAGCGACGTGACGCCCGAAGCCGTCGCCGAGCGGCTGCGAGGCCTGGGATGACCGTCCGATACGCCGCGCCCGGGCGGATCAACCTGATCGGCGAGCACACCGACTACAACCTCGGCTGGGCGTTGCCGATCGCGCTGCCGCAGCGCACCGTGGTGACGTTCGAACCCTCGGACGCCTCCGCGATCACCGTGAGCAGCGACCGCGTCGACGGCTCGGTGCGGATTCCGTTGCGCACCAAGCCCGGTGAGGTGACCGGCTGGGCCGGCTATGTGGCCGGCGTGGTGTGGGCGCTGCGCTTTGCGGGGCATCCGGTCCCCGGCGGCATGATGTCGATCACCAGCGACGTCGAAATGGGTTCGGGCCTGTCGTCGTCGGCGGCGCTGGAGTGCGCCGCGCTCGGCGCTTTCGTGACGGCTGCCGGTTGGCGGATCGACCGGCTTGAGCAGGCGCGGATCGCTCAACGCGCGGAGAACGAGTATGTCGGTGCGCCAACGGGTTTGCTCGATCAGTTGTCCGCGCTGTTCGGTGCGGAGTCGACGGCGCTGCTGATCGACTTCCGGAAGCTGACCGTGCAGCCGGTGGCGTTCGACCCGTCGGCAGTCCGGTGTGGCGCTGCTGCTGATCGACTCCCGTGAGCGGCACGGTCACGTCGGTGGCGAATACGCCGCGCGTCGGTTGTCGTGTGAGCGGGCGGCCGCCGATGTCGGTGTGGTGTCGCTGCGAGAGATCCAGGACCGTGGGCTCTCGGTGCTGGACGGGGTGACGGATGCGGTCGATGCCCGTCGTGCCCATCATGTGCTGACCGAGAACCAGCGGGTGTTTGATTTCGTTGCCGCGGTGCGCGATTCGGACTATGCCGAGGCCGGCCGCATCTTCAACGCTTCGCATGCGTCCATGCGCGACGACTTCGACATCACCACCCCGAACATCGATCTGATCGCCGACACCGCGGTGGCGGCAGGCGCTCTGGGCGCCCGGATGACCGGCGGCGGCTTCGGCGGGTGTGTGATCGCGTTGGCGGCGACCGACCGGGCGGAAGCAGTAGGAGCGGCGGTGCGCGAATCCGTGCGTTCAGCGGGGTACCAGGAGCCGGTGATCACCCGGACCCACGCCGCCCAGGGCGCGGGCGTTGTCACATCTGTCACATGAGTCACCGCGGGGAGGAGACCGCGATTTGCCCGCCTCTGAGCGATTTCTCCCCACGCGCCCCGTTGTTTTCGCTCGGAGGCGGGCAAAAAGCCAAACGGTCAAGCACCGAACAGTGTGGAGAGGTTTGCTGGCTAATGTGCGTCGTGGGTGTATGCTTGGTGTATGTCCCGCACCAACATCGATCTTGACGACGAGCTGACCGCTGAGGTGATGCGCAGGTTCGGCGTCACGACGAAGAAGGCGGCCGTTGACCTCGCACTGCGTCGGCTGGTCGGCGCCCCGTTGAGTCGTGAGTTCCTCCTCAGTCTCGAAGGGGTGGGCTGGGAAGGCGATCTTGAAGACCTTCGGAGCGAGCTGCCAGACGAATTCGAATGATCCTCGTCGATACCTCCGCTTGGATCGAATACTTGCGAGCGACCGGATCGCCTGCTGCCGTCGAGGTGCGCCGACTGCTGTCCGAACAGGCAACCGAGGTTGCTATGTGCGAGCCCATCGCCATGGAGCTCCTGGCCGGAGCGGTTGACGACAGCCGACACGCAAAGCTCGAGCAGCTAGTGAACGGACTCCCGTCATTAAGCGTCGACAACGCCATTGACTTTCGGGTGGCCGCCGGTATCTACCGCGCTGCGCGGCGGGCGGGCCAGACGATCCGGAGTCTCAACGACTGTCTGATCGCCGCTGTCGCGGTTCGCCACGACGCGCGGATTGTGCACCGAAACGCAGACTTTGACGTCATCGCAAAAATGACCGCACTGCAGTCAACATCGTTTCGATAGAGCCGCGCTGGTTGATTGCGCCTGACCAACGGCAAAAGAGAGCATGGGGCATGGTCGGCTACGTCGACGTACGCGCTTACGCCGAGCTCAACGACTTCCTCGCACCCGAGTCGCGCGGTGTGACCGTGCGACGTCCGTTCCGTAGCCACCAGACCGTCAAGGACGTGCTGGAGGCGATGGGCATCCCGCACACCGAGATCGACATGATCCTGGTGAACGGCGATCCGGCGGACTTCGACCACCGCCCCACCACCGGCGACCGCATCGCGGCCTACCCGGTGTTCGAGGCATTCGACATCGGACCGACCGCAAAACTTCGGCCCACCCCGTTGCGTGAACCGCGCTTCGTCGTCGACGTCAACCTCGGCCGGCTGGCGCGGCTGCTGCGGGTGCTCGGCTTCGACGTGTGGTGGTCCAGCGACGCCGACGACCAGACCCTGGCTGACATCAGCCTCGACCAGCAGCGCATCCTGCTGACCCGCGACCGCGGCCTGTTGAAGCGCCGCGCGATCACCCACGGGCTGTTCGTGCATTCCGACCAGCCCGAAGAGCAGACGCTCGAGGTGATCCGGCGACTGGATCTGCGGCAACGGCTTAAGCCGCTGACGCGGTGTGTGCGTTGCAACGGCCGGCTGGCTGCGGTTTCCAAGGATGAGATAACCGACCAGCTCGAGCCGTTGACCCGCCGCTACTACGACGAATTCAGCCGCTGCGCGGACTGCGGGCGCATCTACTGGGCCGGTTCGCACTACGAGCGGCTGCTTGGCCTGGTCGACCGAATCCGTGCTCGGCTGTGATCGGCCACAGGATTACCGCGTAAGAATCGAAGTGTGAGGATCGCCATCAGCGGCGCCGGCGTGGCGGGTTCGGCGCTGGCCTACTGGCTGCACCGCACTGGCCACACCCCGACCGTGATCGAGCAGGCGCCGGAATTCCGCACGGGCGGCTACATGATCGACTTCTGGGGCGTCGGCTATCAAGTGGCCAAACGGATGGGTCTTGAAGATGCGATACGCGCGGCGGGGTACCAGATCGAATGGCTTCGCTCCGTCGGTTCGCGCGGGGAGATCAGAGCCGACGTGGATGTCGACGTCTTTCGCCGCATGATCGGCGACGACTTCACCAGCCTGCCCCGGGGCGACCTGGCTGCCACGATCTACACCACGATCGAAGACAAGGTCGAAACGATTTTCGGCGACAGCATCGCCGCCGTAGACCACCATGGTGAAGGTGTGCGGCTGACCTTCGAGAACAGCGCCCCACGCGATTTCGAGCTGCTGATCGGCGCCGACGGGTTGCATTCGAACGTGCGCAGGCTGGTATTCGGGCCAGACGGGGACTTCGAACGCTACCTCGGCTGCAAGGTCGCGGCGTGCGTGGTCGACGGCTATCGGCCGCGCGACGACCTGGTGTACGTCACCTACAGTTCGCCGGGCCGCCAGCTGGCGCGGTTCGCGTTGCGTGACGACCGCACTATGTTCTTGTTCATCTTCCGCGCCGAGCACAACCATCCCGAAATGGCGCCAAAAGACCAGTTGCGCAATGAGTTCGGCGACGTGGGTTGGGAATGTCGAGATTTCTTGGCGGCGCTAGGTGAGGTCGACGACCTGTATTTCGACGTCGTCAGCCAGGTCCGAATGGATGGCTGGTCGCGAGATCGGGTGCTGCTGATCGGCGATGCGGCCGGATGTATTTCGTTGCTTGGCGGTGAGGGCACCGGCCTGGCGATCACCGAGGCGTTTGTGCTGGCCGGGGAACTCGCGCGCGCCGGCGCTGACTACCGACGCGCCTTCGATACCTACCAGGCGCTGCTACGCCCGTTCATCAAAGCCAAGCAAGCCGGTGCGGTGCGCTACATTCCGTTCTTCGCCACCCGGACCCGGTTTGGTCTGTGGTTCCGCAATGTGGCGTTGCGCATGGCGAACTTCGGACCGCTGGCCACCCTGTTCGCCGGCAGCATTCGCGACGACTTCACGCTGCCGGATTACGGCATCTAGCTCACCGGGGTGAAGCGAATCGCGTTTAGGTGCAGCTCCTTGACCGCCTCGGCGAACTGATCGCGAGTCGGCATTTGATGATCGCGGAAGCCCAACCCCATCGCGCGTTCTGCGCGCTTGACGCCGTACGACTCCACGCAGCGCGAGTAGAGATCGGCGACGTGCGCCTGGTCCGTGATGAGCTCGCCGCGCATCGTCGTCGTCTTGCCGTCGTGCAAGATCTGTGCGGTGGCTCCGTCGCGGAAGTTGTTCTTCCACACCTTGCCGGTCATCGCGTAAAGGATGCCGTCGATCAGGTGGGCGCTCAACGGAATTGAGAAGTGGCGCCCGCTCTTGCGTCCGGTGAAGTTGACCACCATGAGCTGGTTGCGTGCCGGACCCGCGAGCGGGGTGCGCAGCAGCACTTTCAGCAGCGGGTTGACGACGCGCAGGAACACGTCGGGTGGGTGCGAGATGGTGATCGGGTTCGACTGTTCGGTCATGGCTTCAGGCTAGCTCCCAGCCGATGGTAAAGCCATGGCGCAGGACTAGATTGGTGAGCACGTCGGCGCGGTCAGCCAGCGGCCAGGACTCGGTCGAGAACGCGTCGAGGGCAAAGAAGGCGTAGTTGACCGAGGTCTCCGGCGTGGTGCGTGGCCGGTACACCAGCGCATCCAGGGCGTCGGGCTCGGGCCACCACCGCTTGACGGCATCGGCCAGCCGGTGGCAGGTATCCCACACGTCCGGGTGCTGGCCGGTGCTGATCTGGTCGTCGACGCCGAGGATGTCGAGGTTTTTCTCGGTGCGCAGATCGAGCACCCGCAGGTGGCGGGTGGCGACCAGTCGCACCAGATAATGCCCGGCGTGATCGGCGGGGATCATCAGTCCGGTCGGCCGGTAACGCTCTCGGAACGCGCCGACCAGAGTGCTTGCGGCGTAACGGGTTCGGAAACTACCCGACTCCGGATCGAAGCGGTAGCGCGGCTGCGGGAAGCCGGTCCACGTCCATTCCGGGGGGCGGGCCGCCTCGACTCGCCACAGTTCGGTGCCGGCCTCAATACGGCGACGGCGCAGACCGACCGGGCGAGGGTCGGGTAGCGGCGCCCGGTAGCCGGCGGGAAGGTCAGGCACCGAGGGCGGCGAGCATCCGCCACGCGGTGTCGGCGGACTTCGGGCGGCGCAGCGCCTCGGCGATCGACGAGCCGCCCAGCTCGTCATGGGTCAGCCGCATGATCCGGTCGGCGGCCAACGGGTCGGAGGTGAACTGACTCAGCAGCTCGAGAATCCGCGGTAGGTCAGCCCGCAGCCGGTCGGCGTCGAATTGCCAAGCCGGAAACCAGGTTTGGTTGCCGACGGCCGAGCCCAGCAGCTTGCCGCGGCTGCGAAGCCGGTGCACCGCCTGCGGCGAATGCAGATCCAGCCGCTCCTGCACCTTCGGAGTCGGCAGCGAGCCCTCGACGAATTCGCGGACCAGCGCGCCGCGGCGCTCGTCGTTCAGGCTGTGGGCGGCGATGCGTTCCAGCGTGCCCTGTGGGCCGGTCGGCGCCTCCAGGATGGCGTCGAGCACCTCGGCGAAACTGGAGTCATGTAGCGCGCGTTCGGCGACCTGGCGAGCGAGCGGGGCGACGGCGGTAGGCATGCTTCCATGCTACCAGCGGCGTCGTTCTATTGAAACAATCGAAACAGATAACTTGTCGGCGCGGAATCGGCTGTTTCTGGCCCGCGGGTGATTTGCTGGCGTAGCATTTCGTCTGCGCGTGCGGCTGATTGGGGTGCTGATGGGGGATGTGGCGGGGCCGATGTAGTTGGAGGCGCGGGATGACCGATACGCAGATTTCCCCTGTCACCGCGGAAGCGCTGCTGAAGGACGTCAAGACCTTCTTCGATCACGGCGAATTCTTCCGCGCCTACGACCTGGCGGCGGAGGCGCTGGAGTTGTTCCCCGGCAGTGTTGGGCTCGCCCACCGGGCGGTGCTCAGCCTCGCCAATGCCGGCGCGACCGCGCTTGCGCTGGAAAAGTATTACGAATTCGGCCTCGAAACACGACCGGAGACCGACGTCCGCAGCCTGCTCGGCCGGCTGAAGAAGGACCAGGCCTTCGCCGCGACGGGCGAGACGCGCGACGCCCTGTTGTCCGAGGGCCGCGCACTCTACGAGGACGCCTTCCACGCGGCCACCGTCGCCGACGACCCGGAGGCCTATTATCCGGCCATCAATGCCGCGACGCTGGCCTTATTCGCCGGCGATACCGATGCGGCCGACCGGCTCGCCGGCGACGTTCTCGATCTTGTAACGACACGCCTCGCCAACCCGGATGAGGGCGCGGCCGATCGCTATTGGGTGCTGGCGACGGCGCTCGAGGCCCATCTCATCCGGGGCGACCTCGACGTGGCGCGTGGGCTGGTCGACCAGGTCGTCGCCGCAGGCGGCCAGGACGACGCCGCGCTGGCTACCACCGGTCGCCAGCTCGAGCGAATCGTCGCGGCGAAGAAGCTCGATTCCAGCGTGCTCGGCGCGTTCAAGCCGCCGACCGTCGTCCATTACCTCGGCAATATGATCGCGCCACCGCCCGGACCGAATGGTCGATTTCCGGCGATGCCCGGGGCGAAAGTGGCCGCCGACATCGCGGCTCTGCTGGACGGGATGCGCATCGGCGCGGCCTATGGCTCGCTCGCCTCCGGCGCAGAGATCTTGTTCGCCGAGGCGCTCGTTGATCAGGGCGTCGCCCTCAATATCGTGCTGCCCTTCGCCACCGCGGATTTCATCGAACAGTTGGTCCGCCCGGCGGGTGAGGACTGGGTCGCGCGCTTCGAGGCTTGTCTTGCCGAGGCCAGGACGGTCCGCTTCGCCACGGAGGACGCCTATCTGGGCGATGATCAGCTTTTCACCTATAGCAGCAGCCTGGCGATGGGCCTTGCCAGCCTGTGCGCCCGCCATCTGCATGCGCCGCTGATGCAGTTGGCGGTGTGGGACGGTGTTGTCGATGAGGACGCGATCGCCGGCACCGCAGCCGACTTGAGCGCGTGGCGCGACGCCGGCCATCCGGTCAAACTCGTGGCGGCCGGCCCGGACGCAAACGTTGAGAAGCTTCCGCCCTGGCACCGTCCGAAGGTCGCCCACGGCCGCCGCGACACGAGGGCGATGCTCTTCGGCGACATTCACGGCTTCAGCAAGCTGAGCGACGCCCAGTTGCCGCTCTTCACCGAGAAGATTATGGGCACCCTGGGCGAGGTGGCGCACCGCTACAAGCAGTACATCGCCTTCGTAAATACCTGGGGTGACGGCATTTTCGTCGTTTTCCACAATGCCGGCCGCGCCGCCGCTTGTGCGCTCGACATGCAGGACGCGATGAACGCGATCGACCTCAAGGCGGCTGGGCTGCCCGAGACGCTCAAGTTGCGCCTCGGCGGCCATCTCGGGCCGGTCTATGAGCTGGCTGATCCGGTCACCGACCGGCCCAACTACTACGGCGCCCATGTCAGCCGCGCCGCCCGCATCGAGCCGATCACACCGGAAGGCTGCGTCTACGTCACCGAGACCTTTGCCGCAATGCTGGCGCTCTACAACGCCGATCAGTTTTCCTGCGACTACGTCGGCAACACCGAGATGGCCAAGCATTACGGTCGGCTGCGCATGTTCCTGCTCCGCCGCGCCAGCGACGGCAAAGGCCCGCCCGTGCTGGGCGATATCGAACGCGCGGCGGGTTAACCGAGGCCGGCGTCGACGAGCAGCTGCGGCAACCCATGTTCGGCGCAAAGGGCGCGGGCCACTTCGATGTCTTCTCGTGCGTCCGCCGCGTTCCCGGCAGCGGTGAGGGTTTCGACGAGCAACAGCCGGGCCTGAAGGGCTGCCAACGGCCGAGCGGTCGGGTCAATTCCGGCGAGTAGGGCGCGGGCGCGCCGACACGCTTCTTGACGGTCAACGCTGGCGTCGCTTCGCGAGAGCAGGCGGATTCCGGAGGCCTCGTCTAGCTCGGCGGTGATGGTGGCGACGCCATCGTCGCCGTGCGGAATGCTGCGCTCGGCCCGCAGCCGGGCGGCCTCCGACGGGGTGATCGGCAGACCCGACCGGACCCGCTCGTGGTTGATCGCGGCTGCGAGGCGGGGCAACCGCAACTTCTGTGCTACTGCCATTCCCTCGTCAAGGCGGCTGGACGCGGCATCGGGATTACCTTGCCCGGCTTTGATTTTTGCGCCGACGGCGTATCGCGCCGCCAGGTAATCGACTGCGCCGCCTTCGGGGCCGAGGAGATCGCTCTCATCGAGGAGCTGCGCCGCCTGCGCCAAATCGCCCGTTTCATAGAGCAGTTCGCCGAGAAGCGCGCCGGCAAGTCGCGCCGCATACGAGTGCGGTCCCATCGGGGCGGCGATCTCGACGGCCTCCCGGAAACTGCGCAGTGCGAGCGGGACGTCGAGCTGGTGCCTTGCGGCGATACCGGCCCAGCAGCGGGCGTAGACCACGCCGACCGTGCCGACATGCTCACGGTACGGCTCTGCCCATTCCAGCAGCCCGCGTGCGGCCCCGAAGTCGAAGCGGTAGATGGCCGCGATCGCCGAGACTAGTGCGGCCGCGTGAGGCAGCGAGGGGCGCAGGGTGCCTGGTCTCGCCATGGCCTCGGCCACCAGATCGGGCACGGCGTCGAGCCGGTCGGCGTGAGTGTCGGCCACCGCTCGTAACACGTTGGCCTCCAGGGTCAGATCTCTCCGCGCGTCGTCGGGCAGGTCTGCTGTGGACAAGGCGGCGGTGAAGCGATCCAGCGTGGCCTCGGTGGCCGCCCGGCGCGTCAGGAAGATATTGGCCCATGCGATGGCAAGTTGCAGCCGTGGCCGCGAGGCCGCCAGCTGCGCGGGTAGCTTCGCCGCGATGCCGAGAAACGTTGTCATTCGAGACTGATTGAGAGAAGTTCTCGCCAGTGGTACCTGCTCGACGAGGTCGAGCGCCCGGGTGGCTTCTCCGGCCGCCAGCGCGTGGTCGACCGCCTCACTGAAGTCGCCGCGATCGGCGAACCACACCGACGCGACGTGGTGGAGGTGGTTGAGCCGGTCAGGGTCATCGCGCTCGAGTCGGCGCCGCAGAAATTCGGCGAACATCTGGTGGTAGCGAAACCACTGCGAGTCATCATCGAGGCGACGCAGAAATAGGCCACGTCGCTCGACGTCCTCGAGGATGGCCTGCCCACGACTGACCCCCGCCAACACCGACGCCAGTTCCCCGCAGGTCTGTTCGGTGATCGAGGTCGCCAGCAGGAAGTCGACCAATTCTGGCTCCAGGGCATCGAGGACGTTCTCGGCCAGAAACTCGGCGAGTTCTTCGTTTTCCCCTGACATCCGGCTCACCAGACTGCCGGCATCGCCACCGCCGCGCAAAGAAAGCGTCGCCAACTGCAGCGCCGCGGCCCACCCGTCCGTCGATGCGGTTAGGGCGGCCACATCGTCACCCGCCAGCTGCAGTTCGGCGATGTCGTTCAGCAGTGATTGCGACTCGCTGGCATCGAAACGTAGTTCTTCACAATCAATTTCAACCAGCTCATCACGAATGCGTAACTTACCCAACGGCAACCGTGAGCGCGACCAGCTGGTCACGATGATCTGCAGATGATCACCACCGTGGTCGATCAGAAAACGCAGAGCATCAATCGTCTGGCTATCTGATACCCGCTGCCAATCATCGATCACCACAGTGATCGGTTCACCGTTTTCGTCGATCTCATCGATCAGCGATGTCAACACAAAGCGCGTCGCTTCATCCCCGCGCTGTTCAAGCACCTCACCCAACGAAGCGGCGATCCCGGGACGTGCTCGCTGGATTGCCTCGAGCAAGTGGGCCAGAAACCACACCACATTGTTGTCGTCGTCATCGACGGTCAACCAGGCCACCGCCACACCGGAGCCGATCAGTTCTGTTCGCCATTGCGCCACCAGGGTGGTCTTGCCGTATCCGGAGGGCGCGTAGATGAGGATCAGCCGTCGACGCCCGGCCGCGCGCAGGACCTCCATCAACCGCTCGCGTGCAACCAGCGACCGCACCGCAGCCGGCGGACGGTACTTCGTCACTGGTTTCCGCGGAATCTTCGCTGCAGTTGGCATCGATGGGGATGACGTCGTGTGTGACACGCGCGAGAGTTGGTGTGCCAACGCCTGCGTGACCAAAACGGCGAGTTCCTGCGGCGTGCGGAATTGCTTCCGGGTCACCGCGCGTTCGACCCGTTCCTTGAACTTCTGCAGTTGGTCTCGGGACTGCCAGTCGATATCCTGCGGTGGCCAAGGCACTGTGGGATCCACAAAGAAGGCGAGGACTGGGATGCCGACTTCGCGGGCGGCTAGGTACTCGAGCTCGGTAATGCTGTATTGCTCGCCGTCTGGGATCGTGCCGTAGCGATGAGCCAGCAAGAGGACGAACACGTCGGACTGCTTGACGCGGTCGACCGAGTACGCGACCCCGCTCCGGTCATCGGCCGACCACAACTCCATGTCGTCGGATTGTTGACCAAGACCGATAATCGCTGCGCTGGCCGCCTGTCGGTATTCCAGAAGGTCGGCGTAGGTCGACGAAATAAAGATGCGAAGAGCTCGCATACCCAAAGATTGTGACACCTTATCCCGGCAGTGGCTGCAGTTCGGCGGCATTCGCACAGCGCGACGACTTGCCGCCGCACAGTCGTTGTCGCCTACGGATTTCGACGCGTCGACCCGGTCTGGGCGACGCTGGCGCGCTGCTGGTGTGCACGCCCTCTGGTGTTGCGGCGCACCTGGTTGTGTCGGCCCGCGCCGGCGCGATGGCCGCCGGCCGGGGGGCGTCGTCGCGACGGAGCGGTCGGGGCGCTGGCGGGTCTGACGGCCGGCGCCTGGTACGGCGCGACATCGCCGACCAGCCTGGCGACGGGTTCCGACGTTGCGGTGACCAGTTGCGGGCTGACGGCGATACCCGCTTTGCGCATCAGTGCCGAGGTGTCTTTGCGTTGCTCGGGCAGAACAACGGTGACGACGTCACCGGTGCTGCCGGCTCGTGCGGTGCGCCCGGAGCGGTGCAGGTAGGCCTTGTGCTCGGTCGGCGGGTCGCACGTGCACCACCAATTCGACCTCGTCGACGTGCACGCCGCGCGCGGCGATGTCGGTGGCCACCAGCACCCGGGCCGTCGCCGGCGGCGAAGGCGGCCAGGTTGCGGTCGCGGGCGGGCTGAGAAAGGTTGCCGTGCAGATCAACTGACGGGACGCCGGCTTCGGTGAGCTGGCGGGCGAGCTTGCGGGCCTGGTGTTTGGTGCGCATGAACAGGATTCGCCGGCCGGTGCCGGAGGCCAGGCGGTGCACCAGCTCCTTCTTGGCGTCGGCGCCGGCGACGTGGAAGACGTGGTGGGTCATCTCGGACACCGGCGAGTTCGCCTCGTCGACCGAGTGCGAGACCGGGTTGCGCAGGAACCGGTTGACGAGCTTGTCGACGCCGTTGTCCAGCGTGGCGGAGAACAGCAGCCGCTGGCCGCCTGCCGGCGTGGCGGCCAGGATGCGGGTGACGCCCGGCAGGAACCCGAGGTCGGCCATGTGGTCGGCCTCGTCGAGCACGGTGATCTCGACCGCGTCGAGGCTGATAAGCCGTTGGCGCATCAGGTCTTCCAGCCGTCCCGGGCAGGCGACGACGATGTCGACGCCGGAGCGCAGCGCGGCCACCTGACGATTCTGTGGCACCCCACCGAAGATCGTGGTGACCTTGAGGCCGTAGGCGGCGGCCAGCGGCGCCAGTGTGGCGGTGATCTGGGTGGCCAGCTCGCGGGTGGGTGCCAGCACCAGGCCGGTCGGGCAGGAGGGACGCCGCTTGGCCGACGCGAGGCGGGCCACCAAAGGAATTGAGAAGGCCAGCGTCTTGCCGCTGCCGGTTTTGCCGCGGCCCAGCACGTCGCGGCCGGCCAGAGTGTCGGGCAGGGTGCTGATCTGGATCGGGAACGGGGGCGGTAATGCCACGCTCGGTGAGCGCAGTGACCAGTGGTGCGGGCACGCCGAGGTCGGCGAAGTTGGTAGTCATTGTTGGGCGGTGCCTTTCAGGCATCGGGTGTGCCGTCTGGCCACGACGGGTGTCTAGCGGCGGTCAGCACAAGGTGGCGAGATTGCCGGTGGGCAAAATCGATCGCCGCGAAAAGGCTTGGAAGCAAATCCCGGGTGGCGCTTCTTGGCGCCCGCCTGGGTGGCGGATGGACGGAGCATTCCACGACGTGTCGGCATCTCGTGACGCCAACGTTGATTGCCAGCCTAGCCTATGAGCGGGACTTTCCGGTCACCGGACCATCAGAGTGTGAGCAACGACACCAGCGCTGTCGGGGCGGTTCAACTCTCAGGTACTGAGACTCCGTCTTTGTTGTATTCGTGTTCGGAACCCGCGCCTAACATGTACATCGCGATGGCAACCGGCACCTCCCACCATCCCGACGTTATGGAGATGCCGAGCTTCCCCTTATACGAACTGATGAGGAAAAACGGCCAATTGGCGGTGATTATCGGGTCAGAGCCGCCCTGCTGCCAGGTGACCACCGGGCTGGACCCGGTGTTTCCGGTGTAGACAACGAGCACCCCGCTGGGTTTTCCGTTGATGTTCAGTGGAGGTTCGGTCCACATCTCGAAATAGAAGTCGACGGAAACGCCATCACCCTCGCTTTTGACAGTGCCGCTGTACTCCAATTCCCATTGCTGGTAAGTGTCCAGGTCGCAGAACCTTGGGCGCCGGCACCGAGCTGCTCGACCTGGGCGTTGGGGGTCCGCCAAACAATTTGCGACGCCAGTATTTGGACTTTGATATCCACTGTGCCGCTGGCCAATCCGTCATAGGCGGTCCACTTCAGTGACAGTGTTTGGTTCTGGCTATTCTGCGCGTCGGTAATAGGTGCGGTCAGCGTGAACTGGGCTGAGGTGGTGCCTTGCCCGATGCTGACTTTCCCGTCGGCAGTCGACGACGGCCACCCGACCGTGATGCCGTCGGGCAAGTTGCCGGTGTCTTCGAATTGGAGGGTGGTGAACGCGCCGGGTGCCGAGATTGAGACCGTTGCGTTGGCGGGCACGCTGGGCGTCAAGATGATTGGCTGCGTGGAGGAGACCGCTACTTTGGGCTGCTGCGGGTTGACCCGGAACGCCACACTCACGTAGTTCGTCCCGAAACCCGTCACAAATATCTGGCCGGTGCTGTCGCCGAGTTTCGTCGCAGTGAGATCGGACGTGACCGTGACCTGTTGCTTGAGCGTCCTGGTCGTCACCAGAACCGGGGCCAAGTTTGGCGCCCCGGTTTTTGGCGGCGCTTTGGGATTGCTGACTGGCGAGACGTACTGCGGCGACATCTTCACCTTGGTGGTCGGGAACGTCAGTCCTTCGGGAAATCCCTCCCAGGTCGCCGCGGCCAGCGTGACTTGCAGCGGGGTCGGATCGAACGACTTGTAGGTCAGCTCAAAATCGACAGTCGCGGGGTCGCCGGCGGTCAACGTAATAGGCTGCGACGAGGCAACCGCGATGGTGAACTCGGCGGTCGACCCTGACAGCGGTATCTGCGCAGATCCGCCGTCCCACGAGACGACCAGAGTAGCGGCGAAGCTTCCCGGCACCGGGCTTGCCGGCGCGGTGAAGCACACCTGGAGGCCTACCGACGACACCGCGCCTGACGCGCTGTGTTGGTCGGCTGCCGGGGTGATCGCCGCGGTGAGGCCTAGGTCCTTTGTTGATTGCACCGGATTGTGGTTACTGAAAACCACTGTCGATGAGATGAATTGAGCCGAGAAACCGCTCGATCCCGTGCTCTCCTCAATCGACACGGACACTGTGACGGCCTCAGTGCCATCGTTGGTGATCGAGACCGACTGAGGCGGTGCCGAGTCCCCGGGCGTCAAGACTGCAAAGTTAATTGGGCTGGTGTCTACGGTGATGCTCATGGTTGCCCCTCTACCGCTCTCGCTGACTCCGAACATGTGATGTGTTGTGTGCGGGCGTGTATACCGTGCAGGGTAGTGCGCACACGACACCCGGGAAGCGAAATCGACAAGGACTTTCGGCCGATCTGCTGAACGTGGCCCTGACCACTACAGAGGGTCGTAGTCATCGTCGCTGCCAACAAGTCGAGGTTGAGCACCGTCGAAGCCGTGATGTTCGAATAGACTGCCGCGCTGTGTAATTGGCGCCTTTCAGGCATCGGGTGTGCCGTCTGGCCGCGATGGGATCGTCTGGCGGCGGTCAGCACAGGGTGGCGAGATGGCCGGTGGGCAAAATCGGCCGCCGCGAAACGGCTTGGAATCAAATCCCGGGTGGCGCTTTGGCGCCCGCCTGGGCGGCGGCGAGGTGCGCGTGTCGGCGTAGCAAATGGATTGGCGATTCTCGACCTTTCTTGGTCGAAAGTGGATAGCATTTGTTTGCTGATCAGCAAAGCGAGTGGGGGCACGGGGGCGACATGACGATAAATGTCAAGATCACCGCTATCTTATCGATCTGCGCTGTCTTCGCAACGGCGCTCGGCCCCGTTGCTGGTTTTGCCGCGGGCGCAGACGATTTGGCGACTGCGATCTACAACGGCGTCAACCAGCTTCGCCAGACATGCGGGGTGATCGGCGACGACCCGCGTTTGGCGGCAGCAGCGCAGCGGCACGCTGACGACATGCTGATGAACGGTGTGGACGGCGGCCACATCGGTTCGGACGGCTCTTCACCGCATGCACGCATCGTGGACGCGGGCTACATAAAGGCCGGCTACACGAGTGAGATCATCTACTGGGGCACCGGATCCCACGCGACTCCGAGCGCAGCGATCGACTTGTGGATGGAAAGTCCGGTACACCGAGCGATCATCCTGGACTGCGCATTCACCGGAGTCGGCTTCGCGATCGCCTGGCGCGGCAACATGATGATCGCCGTCGGTGACTTCGCAGGTCCTTAAAAGCTGGTGCCCAGCCACTCCCGCATCTGCCCGGCGCCCTAGACCATGTCGTTGCGGGTTAGCCACCGCATCACCGGCCAGCCGATGAACACCGGCAACCAGCAGGTGAGCACCCGATAGAGCAGCACCGACGGCACGGCGACCGCCGCGGGTACGCCGAACGCGGCCAGCCCACCGATCAGCGCCGCTTCGACGGCGCCGACACCGCCGGGGGTGGGAGCGGCCGAGGCGAGGGTGCCGCCGACCATCGTCACCACGGTGACGGTGACGAACGACACGTCGCCGCCGAACGCTTCAACGCTGGCCCACAACGCCAACGCCGCGCCGAGAGTCGTTCCGGTACAACCTAATATGATCAAGCCCAGCCGTTTGGGTTCGCGGGCAACCTCGATGAGGTCGATGGAGACCTCCTTGACCTTCGGGCGCAAATCCGTTGCCAGCCAGCGCCGCAACCTGGGCACGGACAAGAATGCGCCGACGATCCCCAGCGCCACGCCCGCGATCAGGTACAGCATGGTGGCCTTCGGGACGAAGTGCGACAGGTCGGCCGATGCGCCGGCGGCGGTGCTGAAGAAGATCAGCAACAGCACATGCATGATCACCTGCATCGACTGCTGCAGCGCGACCGCGGTGGTTGCTCGCACCGTGCTGAGCCCGCTCTTCTGCAGGATCCGCGTGCTGAGCGCGAGCCCGCCGACGCCGGCCGGCGTGGTGGTGGCGGCAAAAGTGTTGGCGACCTGGGCGATTGTGAGCCGCCAGAAGTTCACCTTCTCGTCGGCGGACGCCCACAACGCGGCCGCCGCCCCGACATAGGTCGATGCCGAGACGGCCAGCCCCAGCAGCGCCCACCAGTAGTTCGCTTTGCCCAGCTCGTTGAAGAAGGTCGGCACCGTGCTGATGAACGGGTACGCGACGTAGACCAGCGCGACGAGCAGCACCAGCTGGATGAGCTGGCCGCGGGTGAACCGGGTGATCGTTTCGGCTTGGATCTTGTCGGTGTGAGTTTGGCGCATCACCGCCGCGCGGCTGCGAGAGATCACGGCGCCCGGGTCGTTCACCGAGGCCCGAACACGTTTGGGCACAGCAGATTTCGTGAGTCGGCGAGACGCGGTCAGCACGGTGTCCTTGCCGAACGCGTCGATCGCCGCATTCACCGCGGATTCGGCGCCGTAGAGCGCCGACGTCGTCACCAGCAGCTGGGCGATGTCGGACTGGAGTTGATTGTCGGTGGCGCCATACTCGGCGCTGCCGAACCCACCAAACAGGACGGTGCCGTCGTCGACGGTGATCTCCGCGTCACGCAGGTCGCCGTGCGAGATCTGGTGGTCCTGCAGCTTGCGCAGCGATTCCCACACGCGGGTCACCGGCGTCGACGTCGCGCACTGCTTCAGCGACGCGCCGCGAACGGGCTTGTGCGCGTACAACGTCCAGCCGCGTTCCAGCGCGCCGACGGCGATCGTCGAGGTGTTGGCCACCCCCAGGTTGCCGATGGCGATCGCCATCAGCGCGCGATGCTCGACAGCGCGGCGCATCGACGCCTGAAAGGGCGCGGCCTCCATGCGGCGCAGCCGCAGCTTGCGCCACACCTGGCGCAGCGCGCCGCCGCTGCTTTGGTGCGGGCCGTACATCTCGATCACCGCGTCGCCGTTTCGACCATCCGATGCGGCCGAAAGAACCAGCGGCCCGGCTCCGGCCGGGCGGACCACCGTGAGTCCGGAGACGAAGAATCCGCGTTTGGTCAGTGCGCGGACCGCGCCGTCCAGCGGCACCTCCAACGCGGGGGTGCCACTGATCAGGACGACCAGTGCTCCGACGAACCATCCCACCGCCAGCCCCAGCAGTGCGCGGGCCGGCACGATGGCGCTGACCACCAGGTGGATCGGTACGAATGCCAGCAGCAGCGTCCACCACCAGTGCCGCCAGCGCGCGGGCAGCCACGGGCCGGACACGGTGAGCACCGCGGCGAGCATGCCGATCCAGCGCGGGTCGTCGAGGAATTGGGCCAACACCGTGCGCAGCCGATCGGAGAGGTCGAAGTGCCATTGTGGGGCCGCGATGCGCTTGCCGGAGATCGACAGCACGAAGACGGCGATGAACGCGGCGGCCGCGTACGGGCCGAGCAGCTTCCACTGCCGGGAAAGGATCAGGCCGATCAGGATCATGAACGGCAGCGCCAGGATCGCCAGGCCGTAGACCAGGTAGACCAGATCGGACTGGGTGGGGGTGAGCACCCCGACGATGCGGGAGATGGATTTTTCCAGCTGGTCCCACCTGGTGCGGGTGACCACCGAACTGGTGATCACGATCGCCAGGAACAGCGCAGAGAGCACGACCCGAAGGATGTCGTTGGTGCGTCGGGTGAGCGGTTGCAGCAAGCTGCCGGACACGGTGACCTCGCGTCCGTCGACGTGCATGTTTGAACGATCCCGTCTGTCAGCAGCCCGTCGCCAACATAACCGCAGACCGGGGCCATAAGCCTGATTTGCGGCCGCCGATTCCCTGACCAATCCCGACCGTCACAGCAGTCACGCCGAGAGGCGAGTGGCGATGTGCCCGCCTACGAGCGACAACTGCGCTTCCCTTGTGTGTTAGTAGGCAGGCTTGCCGCGAATCGCGTCGACGTAGTCGGAGCCGGTGAAGTCGCTTCCTCGCCACGAGCCTGCGCTTCGCTTGAGAGCGGCGGTCCGTTCTTCCTTGCTGCGGCTTCCGTAGGTCCTGTGAATTGCTCGACGGATCAGCTCTGACCCGGATGCGCCGGTTGCAATCGCGGCACGGTCCAGCAGCTTGAGTTCCTCATCACTGAGCGTGACCTGCATGCGCATCGCCTCATCATCCACCCTGTTCATCCGGGCTTGTGAAAGCCGCCAACTGCTTCCCAGTTGGCGCGGGTACCGTCGGCGAGTGTTGACGAGGAGGGAGCAGCCGTGCCGAGAACCGACGATGACAGCTGGGAGATCACCGAAAGCGTGGGCGCGACGGCGCTGGGTGTGGCGGCGGCCCGCGCGGCCGACACCGAGAGTGACGACCCGCTGATCGACGATCCGTTCGCGCGGGTGTTCCTGGACGCCGCCGGCGACGGCATGTGGAACTGGTTCGGCAGCTCGGACCTGCCCGACGAGATCGCCAAGGTGGCTCCCGATGTGCCGTTGCGGATGCAGGGCATGCGCGACTACATGGCTTGCCGGACAGCGTTTTTCGACGAGTTCTTCCTCGAGGCCACCGAAGCGGGCGTCCGGCAGGTGGTGATCCTGGCGGCCGGCCTGGATTCGCGGTCGTGGCGGTTGCCGTGGCCCGACGGGGTGACGGTCTACGAGCTCGACCAGCCCAAGGTGCTGGAGTTCAAGTCGTCGACGTTGCGGGATCGCGGGGTGCACCCGACCGCTAACCTGGTCAGCGTTCCGGTCGACTTGCGGCAAGACTGGCCAACAGCCTTGCGGCAGGCCGGGTTTGACCCCGCTGCGCCGAGCGCCTTTACCGCCGAGGGGCTACTGCCGTTTCTGCCGTCGGCCGCGCAGGATCTGCTGTTCGAGCGCATCCAGTCGTTGACCGCCGTCGGCAGCCAGGTCGCCGTCGAGGCGCCCGGTCCGGAATTCAACAACCCCGACGCCCGGGACCGGCAGCGAGCGCAGATGCAGCGCTACCGCGAGCTGGCGACGCAGCTGGGTGGCGAGGAGCACGACTTCCCCGACTTCGACGAGCTGTGGTACTTCGAGGACCGCACCGACGTGGGGGAGTGGCTGCTCGAGCACGGCTGGGATGTGTCGGTGCTGACGACCGAGGACATGATGGCTCTCTACGACCGCCAACCTCCGGAGGGCATCGAGGACGGGTCGCCGGATACCTTGTTCGTGTCGGCCCAGCGGTCAGTGGCGTAGGGCGGTCAGTCGCAGCAGCCACATGTGCACCAGAAACCAACCATGACACGTTGTTTGGAAGCGATACACATGCGATATCACGTTGGAGAAGCCGCTGATCCCACCCGCAGCGACTGCTGAGGCAGGTGAGAATTCAGGCGCTCACGTAGGCTCGGTGCCGAGGTGGAGGGAGTGAGCGTGGCGAGAACTGACAACGACAGCTGGGAGATCACCGAGAGCGTGGGCGCGACGGCGCTGGGTGTGGCGTCATCGCGGGCGGCGGAAACCCGAAGTGAGAACCCGCTGATCCGCGACGAGTTCGCGCAGGTTTTCCTCGATGCGGCCGGCGACGGGGTGTGGAACTGGCACGCCGCTGGACAGCTGCCGCCCGAGGTCATCGAAGCCGAGCCGCAGATTGCGGCGCAGATGCAGGCGATGGTCAGCTACATGGCTTGCCGGACAGCATTTTTCGACAACTTTTTTCTCGATGCCGCCCGTGCGGGCATCCGGCAGGCGGTGATCCTGGCGGCGGGTCTGGACGCGCGGTCGTGGCGGCTGCCGTGGCCGGACGGGGTCACGGTGTACGAGCTCGACCAGCCCAAGGTGTTGGACTTCAAAGCCTCGACGTTGGCCGAGCACGGTGCGGAGCCGGCGTGCCATCGGGTCGCTGTCCCGGTGGATCTACGTCAGGACTGGCCGAAAGCGTTACAGCAGGCCGGTTTTGACGTCTCAGCGCCCAGCGTCTGGTCGGCCGAAGGGCTGACGCCGTATCTGCCGGCGGAGGCCCAACAGTTGCTGCTCGAACGAATTCACGAGCTCACGGTCGCCCGGCAGCCGGGTCGCGGTGGAGGCGCTGAGCGCACGACTTTCTCGACCCCGAGCTGCGTGCCAAGCGACGTGAGCGGATGGATCGGATCCGGGCGGTGATGGCCAAAGTCGACCCGCAGCGGGAGATCCCCCGCAACGACGAGCTGTGGTACTTCGAAGAGCGCGAAGATGTCGGCGACTGGTTTGGCCGCCACGGCTGGGACGTGACGGTGACGCCGACGTCGGAGCTGATGGCCAGCTATGACCGCGCGCCAGCCGAAGAGGTGCAGGACACCACGCCGCACAATTTGTTCGTGTCCGCGCAGCGCGCGTAACAGTCGTCGCCGCCGGGACTAATGGCGACCATTTCGGGTCGAAAGACTCGTCTCCACAGCAACCGTGGTCGATAGCGTTCATAGATGACCGTCTTGATGACTGGATTTCCCGGTTTCCTCGGCAGCGCGCTACTGCCGGGCATCCTGCACCGCACCGACAGCACAGCGATGTGTCTGGTGCAGCCGAAGTTCACGGCGCTGGCAGAGGAACATGTGGCCCAGCTCGTCGCTGCCGAGCCCGCGTTGCAGGGGCGCATTCAGGTGGCCGAGGGTGACATCACCCAGCCCGGGTTGGGCCTTAGTGCCGATGCGCTCAACGATGTCACCGAGGCCTGGCACCTCGCGGCGGTCTATGACCTAGCGGTCAGCCGTGAGGCGGGATACCGGGTCAACGTCGAGGGCACCCGCAACGTCTGAACGCCGTTCAGCGCTGTCCGAATTTAACCCGCGTGCACTACTTCAGTACCTGCTATGTCAGTGGCCGCTACGCCGGGGCGTTCGGCGAGGACGATCTGGAAGTCGGTGCGCCGTTCAACAACTATTACGAGGAGACCAAGCATCTCGCCGAGGCGGACGTCCGCCGTCGCATGGCGGCAGGGCTGCCCGCGACGATCTATCGGCCCGCAATTGTGGTGGGCGACAGCCGCACCGGGGAGACGCAGAAGTTCGACGGGCCGTACTTCATCATGCAGTGGTTGCTGCGGCAGCCACGGTATGCGGTGCTGCCGGTGGCGGGCGATCCCACGAAGACCCGGGTGAACGTGGTGCCGAGCGACTTCATCGTCAACGCGGTCGGCTATCTGAGCGGGTTGCCGGTTTCCGAGGGGCGGACCTATCAGCTGGCCGATCCACATCCGCTGAACGTCGACGAGATGTCCGACGCGCTGGCTGAGGCGACCGGGCGGACGCTGGTCAAGGTTCCGTTGCCGCGCAAGCTGGCCAAGGCGTCGCTCGCGCACGTTCCCGGGCTGTACCGGCTGATGCGGATCCCGCCGGAAGCCGTCGACTACTTCGCGCATCCCACGTCTTACTTGACGGACCACTGTCGCGCCGACCTCGCCGGCAGCGGCATCGAGGCGCCGTGTTTCGTCGATTACGTTGACCGGCTGGTGGAATACATGCACAGCCATCCCGAAGTCAGCTCCGAGGCCATGTTCTAACGCAGCGGTCTACGGGACTTCCTTGACTTGGGGGATGTGCCAGCTGCCATCCAGGATCGTCGGCGGTGTGCTGTTCGGCCAGTACAGCCGCAACATCAGGATGAACCGATCCTGCGGCGCGGGTAGCCAATTGGATTCCTTGTCCGCACCGGGTGATTCGGCCTGGATGTAAAGATCGGTGGATCCATCCGGGTTGGTCTTCAACGGGTCTCGCGGGCTGAGGGTGTAGCGGTTCAGCGGGTTGTCGACGAAGAAGTAGTCGCCGTTGTACATCGTGAGCGACCAAAACGCCCGCACCGGCGGCAGCTGCCCCTTGTCGAAGTGCATGACGTATTTCTTTGCACCGCTGTACGTCTGGGCCGCGGCTGGGCCTTCGGAGCTCGGGTACACGGCGTCCTTGGGCAGGTTGGCGCCCAGACCGATCGCGGTCACGAACGCTCGTTGACGGTAGTTCGTCCCGTAGCTGCCGGCCTTGGTGGTGTATGCCCAGCCGTTGGCGAACTTCAAATCACCGGCGAGCACGCCCTCTTTCCGCCACGCGTTGATCTTGTCCTGACCGAGCTTGGGCGCCTTCGCCAGGCCGGCGCTTACCGCGGGTGGCAGTTTCGACGCGTCGAAGTCCTGGCCGGGGACGATGCCGATCTTGGCCAGCTTGGCGACCATCGGAGCGTCGTCGACCGCTGGCGGGTTGTCCTTGAGCAGGTTGGCGAACAAGCTGAAATACTTTTCCGCGTCAAGAGCATTCACCTGTTGGCGCACGGCCGTTTTCATGTCGACGGACAGGTCAACTTGCCCGAGCTCCGGCAGGTAGGGCTTGCCGAACGACGACAGCGGCACCGCGGTGATCTGATCCTGCAGCGCGTGAACGGCGTCGTAATCTTGCGGGGTGCCCGTGCAGTAGATGCGGCCCAGCAGCCACACCATCGCGGTGGACGACTTGTATTCCCGCACCCCTGTGGGCAGGGTGCCCTGCCAGCCGGGGCCGGTGATCGCGAAGGTCTGCGCCCGAACGCCGGTGGTGCGGGTGCCCGGGGAGGCGAAGACGTTGGTCCAGCCGTCCAGCATGGGCAGCAGGAAATAGCGGTCACCCATGTCGGGAACGCTGATGACCCACGGCTCTTTCGACACGTCGAACCACCCTTGTGTATAGAGCGTGTCGGCGTTCGGGGCGGTCACCGTATGGAACGAGGCGTCTGGATACTGGCGGAAGCGGACGAACTGTCCCATCGGCGCCTTCGTGCCGTCTGGCGCGGCAACGTTCGTCAATCCGCGTCGGGTGTATTCCATCGTGACGAGCGGATAGGCGTAGAGGTAGGCGTCGGTCGCAATGTCGGCTGCTTCAGCCTCCGACAAGGCCGACATCCCAGACGATTTCACCGAATGCTTCGCACACGACGCGACGATGCCGCCTATCACAAGCAGCGCCGCCAGCATGACGCCGCCGCGTTTGATGTTCGATCGCATGCCGATCCCTCCTACCGACGACCGTCGTCCCGCGCGGTGTCTGGTCGGCAACCGTAGACCTGCGGCACTTGATGGGCGTAGGGACTTTCGTCCCTGGTGTGCCAGGGGGCGTGCGGTGTGAGCTTGACCCATGCTCATCGATCTGCGAATTGGACGACAACGACTCACTCGAACCATTCCTCGTGTCGTGCTTGGACTTGTTGGACTGATCTTGGCGTGGCTGGTGGTGTTGCCGAGGGTCTTCAGGCGAAACCGCGATCGGATGCTCAAGATTGGCCCGATCAAGAAGGCCATGACGCGCTACAACGACATGACCCGCCACGTCTCGGGAACTGAGCGGTCGTCCTGGGGGCTGTTGACCCACGTGGGCCGCCGCAGTGGGCGGACCTACCAGACGTCGCTGGGCACATGCACCTACGGCGACGGCTTCCTGCTGCCGTTGGGGTATGGGCCCCACACGGACTGGTACCGGAACCTACTGGCCGCCGGGACAGGCACGCTGGCCTGGAAAGGCCGCACCTACCAAGTGGAGCGGCCCGAGCTCATTTCCGGGCCCGAGCCGATGCGGGCCTGGCGGAAACAGGAGCGGGTCCTGCTGCATCTCGCCGGAATGCATGACTTCGTGTGGCTGCACCAGGCCACAGAGCCGTCGCAGGCCACGTCGTCAACGGAACACGCAGCACAGTGGCCGCAGGGTTTCGACCCGTTTCCCGCCGCCTCGGTCGACTAGTGGTCCCCGCCGGGAAAGGGGCCACGAATTGACCGCGGCAAGAAGTAGACAGCGCCGGTTCGTCGGTGTACTGCCGGCGATACCCGTCGCGCTAGCCGGGGCCGTGGTGGTGTTTTATCTTATGCTGCTGGGTTTTTCGGTTCTCATGCGGATCAGATCGGTGAGCGACAAGACGCGCCAGGCTAGTAAGCAGGCGAACCGTTGGATGCGCAAGATCGCGGGGACGCGACTGGGAAGCCTGTACTTCAACCTCGCTGCGCTGCACCACGTCGGGCGGCGCAGCGGTCGAGAATATATGACGCCGCTCAGCGCATATCCGCTCGGTGACGGGTTCGTGTTAGCCGTGGCCTATCCCCACGTGGATTGGTCCGAGAACGTTCTCGCCGCCGGGAAGTGCCGTCTCGCCTGGAAGGGACGGGAGTATGCGCTGGAGAACCCCGAGCACATTCCGCTCTCAGACGCGTTGCACGCCTACCCTCTGCTGGTAAGGCCGTTCATCTTCGCACCGGGGACGAAGGAGTTCCTCTGGCTGCATCGCACGAACTCGGATTGGCAAGAGCTGCAATCGCTTTGAGCTGGCCGGCGAGCAGTGTTTCGGCGGATGTCATGATTGGCTTCCGTGTCGACGACGCGGATGCAGCTGAGATCGAGCAGTGCACGCGGCGGCCCGGCAAGATAGACAGCGATGCTGTTACGAACACCCCTCACTGCACTGCTCGCCACGGTGGTGGTCGGCGTGATGGTGACCGGCGCCCCGTTCGCGGCGCGCGCCGATAAGCCTCCGTTCGTAACCAACCCGGCCGGCCAGGTCGACACGCTCATCGGCACCGGGTCGAGCGCGAAGGGTGGACAGATCAACAACTTCCCTGGCGCCGCGGTGCCGTTTGGGATGGTGCAGTACTCGCCGGACACCACCGACGCCTACGCCGGCTATGACCACGACAACGACCGCGTCACCGGATTCAGCCTGACCCACGCCTCGGTGGGCTGCCCCGCGTTCGGCGATATCCCGATGCTGCCCACCACCACCCCGATCGGCTCGCAACCCTGGACCGCCTGGGAGAAGATCGCCCACGACCGCACCGAGGTGGGCGTGCCCGGCTACTACACCGCGCGGTTCCCCGACACCGGAGTGACCGCGGAACTGACCGCCACCACCCGCACCGGCGTCGGCCGGTTTCACTACCCGTCCAACGGCCGGCCCGCCCTGTTCCGGGTGCGCTCCGGCGGGTCGCTGGCGGGCAATTCGGCCGCGACCATCGAGATCGGCGGCGATAACACCACGATCACCGGATCGTCGACCAGTCGCGGATTCTGCATGAAGAACAACTCTTACCGGGTGTATTTCGCCATGAAATTCAGCCGGCCGTTCACTTTTTACGGAACCTGGGACGGCAAGTCGGTGTTCGCTGGCGTCCACCGAGCGGATTCGAGTTCGAGCGGGGATACGTGGCGTTCCCGGCTGGCTCGGTGCTCGAGGTGCGGACGGCGCTGTCCTATATCAGTGTCGACGCAGCGCGAGCGAACCTCGCCGACGAGGGTAAAGCGAGCTTCGACGACGCCCGTGTCGCCGCATCTAAAGAATGGAACGCCGCGCTTTCGCGCATCAAGGTGGTCGGCACCAACATCGGCGAGCTGGCAACCTTCTACACCTCTCTCTATCGGTCTTTATTGCACCCCAACACTTTTAACGATTCGGACGGACGCTACCTCGGATTCGACGGGGGCATCCACACCGTGACAAAGGGGCATACCCAGTACACCAACTTCTCTGACTGGGACAGCTACCGCTGCCTTGCCGCCCTGCAGGCACTGCTCTTTCCCGAGCGGGCCAGCGATATGGCGCAATCGCTGGTGAACGACGCCGAGCAGAGCGGATCGTTTCCCCGTTGGGCGCTGGCGAATTCGGCGACCGGCGAGATGACCGGAGACAGCGTAGTACCGCTGATCGTCAACCTCTACATGTTCGGGGCCAAGGACTTTGACGTCAAAAAGGCGCTGTATTACATGCGGAAGGCGGGGACCGACGGCGGTGTCGGGCGGGGCGGCTACGTTGAGCGGCCGGGAATCGCCACCTACATCCAGCACGGCTACGCGCCGCAGACCGAGGAGTTCCGCGGCGATCATGGGATCGACGGCGCCTCCACCACGCTGGAGTGGTCGGTTGATGACTTCGCTATTTCGCGATTCGCCGACGCGCTGGACGAGACCGTGATTGCCGCCGAGTTCCGCAACCGGACGCGGTACTGGAAGAACCTGTTCAATCCGGCGACCGGTTACATCTCGCCGCGCAGCGCAGACGGTGCTTTCCTGGTCAGCTCTGGGTTTTCCGGGCCCACATCGGATTTCGGACAGGACGGATTCGAGGAAGGCAACGCCGAGCAGTACGTGTGGTTTGTGCCGCAGAACATCGCCGGCCTGGTGACCGCCCTCGGCGGCCGGCAGCCAGTGGCCGACCGACTGGACCGCTTCACCACGGAGCTCAACGCGGGCCCGAACGAGCCCCATCTATGGATCGGGAACGAGCCAGGCTTCGGGGTGCCCTGGCTCTACAACTATCTCGGTCAACCGTGGAAGACCCAGGAGACGGTCGACCGGGTGCGCAGCGAATTGTTCCGCCCCACGCCTGCCGGCGAGCCCGGCAACGACGACCTCGGCGCGCTGTCCAGCTGGTACGTCTGGGCGGCCCTCGGCCTGTACCCGATCACCCCGGGAACAGCGCTACTCACGGTCAATACACCGCTGTTCGATCGCGCCGAGATCGCACTTCCCGCAGGCAAATCCATCAAAATCTCCGCTCCGGGCGCATCGAACGGCATGAAGTACATCAACAGCCTGAGCATCGACGGCCAGCCCACGGATCACACGTCTCTGCCGGAATCGATCATCAGCACCGGTGGCGACCTCACCTTCTCGCTCTCCACCATTCCCAATCGAAGCTGGGGCACGGCTGAGTCCTCCGCGCCGCCGTCGTTCGGTGCGGGCAGCTCGGGGTAACCGTTGCGACGTTGGCAGTCCACGGCCGACCTCCATGTCCGGATCAAGCCAGGCGAGCGGGCTCGGAGAGGGAGCCGCCAGGCAACGCCGGGGGCCCGCTCAGCGGCTGCGAACCGCGCGACGACGCTTGAACAAGGTGCACGATTCGGTGAGCACCGGCTCATAGGTGACGTCGCTGCATTCGCACTCCCATGTGGTGTGCCGACCGCAGGAACACGGCATGCTTCCGACGATCATGTGTCCCGGCAGCAGCCAGTGGCCCCGCATACAGCGGTGCGGTCGTGTGTCCATTTATGTCCCCCCAATACGCCGACACGGTCGTCGACATCAATAATCACAGCCATCACACTGGCATCCCTTTCATCGCCAATACAGGGTGGTTGCCGGATCGTTATCGTTTGGTGTCCTGCCGCAGGCGTGTCGTTGTCCTGATGGCGGCGTCGCCCGCGGTATTGCGCAGACCCACGAGCGGCGCCTTGGTGTTTTCTGCCACTTATTGGCGTCAGCGCGGCTTTTAGCAGGGCTCGAGGGGTACACAGGGTCAATGAACGAGTTGAAGTTTCTGGAGTTGCACGGCGATCGGGTCGCTTACCGCGACGACGGTGACGGGGAAGTCCTGCTGCTGATCCACGGCATGGCCGGAAGTTCGGACAGCTGGCGGTCCGTTTTGCCGCAGCTGTCGAAGAAGTTCCGGGTGATCGCGCCTGACCTGCTGGGTCACGGCGAATCAGCCAAACCCCGTAGCGACTACTCGCTGGGCGCATTCGCGGTGTTTCTCCGCGATTTCCTCGACGAGCTCGGCGTCAGCCAGGCCACCGTGGTCGGCCACTCGCTCGGTGGTGGGGTGGCTATGCAGTTCGTCTATCAGCACCCCGATTACGTCAAGCGGTTGGTGCTGATCAGCAGCGGCGGGCTGGGTCCCGATGTCGGGCTGATACTGCGGCTGTTTCGGCGCCCGGGGCGGAGCTGGTGTTGCCGATCATCGCGCCCAAGCCGGTGCTCGATGTCGGCAACAAACTCAGGTCATGGTTGCGGTCCGCCGGCATTCATTCGCCGCGGGGTGCGGAGTTGTGGAGCGCCTACTCGTCGCTGTCAGACCGGGACACCCGGGCGTCGTTCCTGCGGACGCTGCGGTCTGTGGTCGATTACCGCGGGCAGGCGGTCAGTGCTTTGAACCGGCTGAGCCTGCGCGAGGACCTACCGATCATGGCGATCTGGGGCGATCGGGACAGCATCATTCCCGTCGACCACGCCTACGCCGCGCACGAGGCGCGCACCGACAGCAGACTCGAGGTGCTGCCCCATGTCGGTCACTTCCCGCAGGTGGAGGCACCCAACGAGGTGGTCGAGCTGATCGAGGACTTCATCGCGACAACCAGCGAGACTCGCGACGTGAGGAGTCCGGAGCTGAGCTCGTAGTCCGGCTCAAGCGGGGCACCTAGCCGTTGAGTGGCATAATGATGGCATGAACCGCATACGCTTGAGTACGACTGTGGATCCCCAACTCCTCGGGAGTGCACGGAGCGTGCGGTCGGGAATCACCGACGCCGCCCTCATCGACGAGGCCCTGGCGGCGCTGCTCGCCCAGCACCGATCCGCTCAGGTCGACGCCGCCTACGCCGCCTATGACGAGCACCCAGCTGATGAGCCGGACGAGTGGGGCGACCTGGCATCGTGGCGGCGGGCGGCGGGCGCCTCGTGAGTGCGCTGCCCGCTCGCGGTGAGGTGTGGTGGTGCGAATTGGCTGAGATCGGCCGCCGTCCGGTGGTTGTCCTGTCGCGTGACGCCGCGATCCCGCGGCTGCGACGCGCCCTCGTCGCACCCTGCACGACAACCATCCGGGGACTTGCCAGCGAGGTTGTCCTTGAGCCGGGGCTCGACCCGATCCCGCGCCGCTCGGCGGCCAACCTGGACTCAGTCGAGAGCGTCTCGGTCGCAGTCTTGGTCAGTCGACTTGGCCGGCTTGCCGATACCCGGATGCGTGAGATCTGCGGAGCCCTCGAGGTCGCGGTCGACTGCACTGGCTGATCTGAATGGCTGCAATCGCTACGAGAAGCGCGGCCGGGCCGCGGGGAGATGTTTCTCGCGCTAAGTCCAGCCTGACCGCAGGGCGCCGGGCGTCCACGCCGGCCAGGCCGGCGAGCCGATGAGGAAGCCGTCGTTCATCTGGGCGACGATGCGGGGGCCTTTGAGCCCGCTGTTGTCGTACACGGTCGTCGAATCGCATCGGGTGATCGCGGCGGCGATGAGCCCCCAAAGGCGTTGGTAGCGCTGGCGAATCTTGTTCTCGGGCACATCATGTCCGCCTGCGCTGACCCGGTGCCGGACGCGCTCGACCGCCAGCTCCTCGGGGATGAGCAGGACATGCAGGACGATCGTGTAGTCCGCCGCGCGGGCGGCATCGATCAGTTCGAGCTTTGACGGATGGGAGAACACGGTCTCGGCGATGAACGATGCGCCCAGCTCGATGAGCTTGGCCCTCGTCTCTGCGGCCACCCGCGCGGCCTGATACGCATGCGACGCCACGTCATCGGGCCAGCGCTGTCTGGCGATCTCGTCGGCGTTGACGAGGGCGCTGCCGGGCAGCAGCGGCGCCAGCGTGAGTTCGACGAACGTCGACTTGCCCGCTCCGTTGGGTCCGACGACGAGATCGAGCCGCTTCATCGGGTGGGTTCGGCGCTGGTCTTCCTGCGTCGTGGTGCTCGGCGTTTCGCGGTCAGCACGATCGAGGACCCGTCAGGGCGGTGCTCGACGAGTTCACCGTTCTCGTCGAGGGCCACGGTGGTGATGCCGCGCTCGGCCAGCAGCGTCCCGTAATTCGATTCCGCGAGTTTCTCTTGGACGGCCGCGGCGATCTCGGCGTTGAACACCGCGCCCTCTTCAGCGCTCAGTTCGCGCAGTTCCAGATCGCCGGTCAACGCGGCCTCGACCCGCCGCCGGGCCGCCGTCTGCTGACTCGACACCGCGCGTCCCACCCGCGCCCAGTGGTCGAGTTGCTGTTTGGCCGAGCGGCTTTGTCGCGCACCCTCGGCGGCCGCGCTGTCCATTAAGTCGGCGGCGACGCGGGTCACCCGATCAGCGGTGTTCGCCATGACGCCTCCACGATGTAGCAATCTGCTACAACTGTAGCAGATTGCAACACCTCAACGCCCCGGTCTGAAGCGCGCTAGGGCATCAATGCCGACAAGCAGGGGAAGTCCTCCTGCTGATCCACGGCATGGCGGGAAGTTCGGCACAGCTGGCGGTCCGTTTTACTTGATGCGAGCGCGCCCAAGTCGAGCTATTCAACGGCCGCAGAGCGGCAGCCCTAGGCGCAGCTTTGTGGATTTCTTCATCAGGCGTTGCACGGCACGCAAGCACCTACTTGCCTTCGCCGCTGGGTCCCTCGTCGGTGTGGAGCTGGATCTGGATCAGGTCCGGGCCGGTGACGGTCACCGCCCAGCCCAGGTGCGCCTCGTGCACATCGCTGTGTTCGACATTGAATGTGGTGAGGCGTTCTACCCAGCGCAGCAACTCATCGTGGTTGACGACACTCAGACCGAACAACGGGTATCCGCGCAATGTGGCCAGCGGCTCGGCGGCGCGCCGCAACAACAGACGGGCACCGCACGGATGTTGCAGCAGCACGGCCGTTACCTCGTTTTCGTGTTCTTCGATCAACAGGGCGGCGAAATCGAAGACCCGTACATACCAGTCGCTGGTCGGCAGCGGATCGCTGGACGGCACAGTGACGTGGTGTACGCCAATCAACAGGGGCACTCGATTATTCTTGCCGCCCCCCACCGTCACGTCCACGTCGCGGAGCTTGCCCGCAAGATCAGGCGGTTTGAAGTCGGTGATCGAGGCGTGTTCCGGAGTCAAGCCGAAGATTTTGGGTGGAGGCCGCCCGGCCACATCGTCGGTCGTCATGGCTGGTGACCTTCTGCCCTTCGTGCGTCCCCTTTGCCAACTGTAGGTTCGATCCGACGTGTGGCAGTGAAGGGTGATCGCGATGAGCGGCGGAATGTCGGCGGGTTCGACATCGTCTGCAAGCCGAGGTCGGCTGCGCGTCTATCTCGCTGTTGCTCCCGGAGCTGGAAAGACCTACGCCATGCTGGCCGAGGCCAAGCGCCTGGCTGAGCGGGGAGTGGATGTGGTCGTGGGGTTGGTCGAGACCCACCACCGCGCGGATACCGAGGCCATGCTCGCCGCGCTGGAGCAAATTCCCCTCGCCCAAACCAGCCACCGAGGGTCGGTCTTCGCCGAGCTCGACATGGACAAGGTGCTGGCTCGACGTCCGGCGGTGGTGCTGGTCGATGAATTGGCCCACACCTGCGTGCCGGGCAGCCGCCACGAGAAACGCTGGGAAGACGTGCAAGAGCTGCTAACCGCCGGTATCGATGTGATCACCGCGCTCAACGTGCAACACATCGACAGCCTCAACGACGCCGTCGAAGCAGTCACCGGCATCGCCCAACACGAGACGGTGCCCGACGCGGTTGTGGCCGGCGCCGACGAAATCGAGTTCCTCGACATCACCCCGCAGCAGTTGCGCGCCCGCATCGCCGATACCGACGTCCTGCGGCCAGGCGCCGCCCCGCGTGCGCTGACCGGCTTCTACACCGCCGAGCGGTTGGCCGCGCTGCGCGAACTCGCGACGGGCTGGCTGCAGCAACGCGGTCACCTCAGCGCGGCCCCCCAGATCGCACAGAGCCGGGCACCGGCGGCGGTTGCTTCGCAGCGGGTCGTCGTCGCGTTGACCGGCGACCCGGAGGGCGAGCACGTCCTGCGGCGGGCCGCACAGATCGCCACGACGGTCGGCGGCGAGCTGATCGGGGTGCACGTGCGGGAACCCACCGGCCTGGTGGGGGCGGAGCCCGCATGGCTGTCCGGCCAACGCCGGCTGCTTGGCGAATTGGGTGGCCACTACACCGAATTGGCCGGCATCGATGTCGCCGCCGCGGTACTGGATTTCGCCCGCAACGAGAATGCTCACCAGTTGGTGTTGGGCGCAACCCGACGCTCCCGCCGTCAGGAGTTGCTGCACGGCTCGGTCATCAACAAGGCCATCCGAAGCGCCGGCCCGGTCGAGGTTCATGTCATCCCCGCCCGCCGACCACCCCGTCAAAGACCGGCGATCAGGCTGACCATCCCGTCGCTACGGCCGGTCCCGCTTCCCGGGCTGCGCCGGCTTGCGGCCTGGATCCTCGCGGTCATCGCGCCCGTGGCGGTCACGGTCGGTCTGACCCCGTTTCGCGCTCCGCTCGGGCTTACCGGCGCACTGCTGTGCAATCTGCTCGCCGTGCTCTGCGTGGCCCTGCTCGGCGGGATTTTGCCTGCCCTGCTGGCCACCGCCGTTGCCGTCCTGCTGTCCGACTACCTCTTCACCCAGCCGCTGCACACCCTGCGAGTCGGTAATGCGGTCGATGTGGTCGCCCTGATCACCTTCGGGATCGTCGCGCTCGCGGTCGGAGGCTTGGTCGACGTGCTCACCCGCCAAGGGGTCCGTACCGCGCACGCCAACGCCGAGGCGCGCAACCTCGCCCGGCTCGCCGCCGGTGCCATGACTTCACCTCGCGACCTCAGCGAGGCCGTCGATTCGATCCGGCGAACCTTCGACCTCGACGCCGTCGCGGTGCTGTGTGACACCGGCACCGGCTGGAACGTGGAGACTGCCGTCGGCGCGACCCAACTACAGCACCCCGACCAGGCCGACTACCAGGTCCAGATTGGGACCGGACGCGTTCTGGCCATCGTCGACGCACGACGCACCGCTCGCGACACCGCGCCGCTACAAGCGTTCCTCACCGAACTACGACTCGCCAGGGAACGTGCCCTGCTGCAAGCTCTCCCGGACAACACACCGCAACCGGCAACTAACCAATGCCAACGCTGGCCGGGAACCACCCAGTCGTTTGGTTGAAGCTGTTCCGGCAGGGAAGACCCTGCGGCAGAGGGGAGTTGCTTCTGGGCTTCTGTGAATAGGTTTTCACCTGACTGTGAATAGGTTTTCACCTGACAAAGCGCGGTTCGTTGTACGCTTCGCCCAGCCACCTCTGCCCGTGTGAGGAGTTGCGATGCGACGCATAGCCGGAGTAGCTGGGAGGAACTGATGGACAGTCCGAATCGGTCGACGACGCATGAGCCGCGCCGGGCGGTGGCGGTGGTGGGCACGTTGATGCCGCATCTGGCCGCCGAGCGTCATCACATTTACCGCAGCGCGGCCGCGCTGGCGCTGTCGGCGGCGTTGATCGCCGCGGCGTTCGGGTCGTTGTCGATTGCGCTGGTGCTGGCCGCGGTGGCGTTGCCGGCGGCGGTGTTGACCTATATCCACGACCACCGGTTGTGGCATGACGAGCCGCTGACCGTCATCGCCGTGACGTTTGCGCTGTCACTGGTTCTGGGCGTGGGTGTGGGGTTTTTGCAAACCTATTTCACCCCGGGGATCGCACTGGCCGCCGGCCATCACGGACTCCCGCCGATGTCGCGGATCCTCGAACTGGGTGTGCTGGTGCCGGTGGTGGCGTTCGTGGCGGTGCTGGTCGCGCCGCTGCTGGTGACCGCCCGCGCGGCGTTTCGCCATCCAATGGATGTGGTGGTCACCTGTGCGCTCAGCGGCGCCGCGCTGTCGCTGGGCCTGAGTGTGGTGGTCCAACACGGCGCGTTCACCCACCTGCAGGCCACCGCGGGTCACCCGGCGAGCGTGGCGTTCATCGCGTTGACCCTGGGATTTTTGCAGCCGATCGTGTTGGCCACCGCGGCCGCGGTGGCCGTCTTGGGGTTGCGCAGCCCCGGGGTCAACCCGGCCGTGGGCGTGATCGAGGGCCTGGTGTTGGTGGTGCTCTATGAGTTGGCCACCACGCTGCTGCAGCCGTACGGGACGCGCGGGATTGTGCTCACCATGCTGGTGGCGTTCGTGCTGGCCGGGGCGGGCCTTTTGGCCACGCGCACCGCGCTGCACCCCGCCGTCGACGCCGCGCCCGATGTGGGCCCCGTCGAGCACCGATTGCACGGGGCGGTGGTGGCCGCGATCATCGTCGTGGTGGTGCTGCTCGCCGCGGGGGTCACCGCAGCCGTGGTGTTTAGCGGCCCATCGACCCAGCCCGAGCCCCCCAAGACCGGATCCGGCGGCGGGGTTGTTCCCACACCCCACGCGCTCGGCGGCGGGACGATCAATTTCGCGGACGGAGTCACCCTCACCGTGGCCCCCGGCTGGACGGTCGTCCACTCGTCACAGACCCGGGTCTTGCTCGCCAACAGCGACAACAGCGCGCTGATGGAGGCCTACTCCGGCAAGTCGGCGATGCCGGATATCACCGGAGAAGCAGGCTTCATGGCCGGTCTGGACACCAGCGGACTCACGAACGCGATTGAGGAACCCCAGGGGGTGCAGACGGTGCAGGGCAAGAACTTCACCCAGTCCCTGCAGGTCAACTACACCGCCAATCGCCAAACCAACCAGGGCACGATGCAGCTCTACGGGACCCAGACGACGCTGTTTAACGCCTCGACCCAAATTGCCGGCTTCATCGATTTCCGCGCCATCAGCCCCGACGCGTTTCAGGCGGCATTGCCCGACGCCAACAGCATGCTCGCCTCCATGCTGTAATCGTCGGCCGCCCTGCGGGCGCGATACTCGAACGGGACACACCGGCCTCCTTATGCCTGCGGCGTCAGAGTCGCCGACCCCTCTCGATGACGGACAATTTTGTTCGGCTGTGGTGCTGCACTGCGTATTGTATTGAGCACCAACGCCTTCGGCAGGGAGGCCTCCTCTATTACGGAGGTCGCGCAAGGTTACTGACTCCACAGCCGCAGTGTATCGCCGTTGAGACAGCCGACGGATCTGCCGCGTCGCCAGCCCGCGGAGCCCGACGTCGGTCGGCACACGAAACCGCTGAATCGTCGCGCGTGGAGGTCGTTTCCACGCGTGATCTCACAGTCGAGCCATAGCTACTACCCAGCTGTACCCCACAACGAAGCACAACGATGACGAGGACAACAACCGAACAACTCAAGTGCCATCCGATCAACGCAGCCGACGCGTGGCGGCGAGCCCGGCGTATGATGCACGATCGCCCCACCCCAAAGCTCTTGGCTTGGGTCATGTTTGGCAGAAGGAGAGCAGTCATGTTAACGATGCGGGATCACGATGTTGAGGATTATGTTGCGTTGCGCGACATGGACGCCACCGACGTGGGTACGTTGAGCGAGGACGACCGCGCCTGTCTTGACGAGTTGGGCGAATACCTCGTCTCCACCGATGCATTTCAGCGCTTCGCAATCTGGCTGCTGCACAAGCACTTTGAACCGGCTGCAGGAGAGGTCTTTGCGGAAAGCGTCATCACGGCGCCGCGTGGAACCCAAACAACGCCCGTAAAGCGGTGCCTCCGCAAGAGGTTTGAAAGCGACCTCGATGCGTTTCGACCCCGACGTCAGCTCTGGTGTCGGCGTGATCGGCATGGAGTTCGCCGACCCGGCCGACTTCGGCTCCACCTCGCCGCTGAGCGCCGACGACGAGGCGGCATTGGCGGGCATCGCCCAACGGCTGCGGGCCCACGGCAAAACCGAGCGATTCGGCGTGCGGCTGATCCGCAATCCGCTGGGCCTCAACGAAAACGAAGTCCTCCTTGAAACCTGCGACCTCGCACACCGGACCCTGCACTGCAGCGTCGGCGAGCGTGACCGCGTCCGCGCCGGCACCACTGTCGAAACCACTTGGCAATGGAAACCAAGCCTGAGCAAGACTGGGCCCAAGGCGAAGCGGTACTGCGCGTACCAGTGTCAAATGGATAGCGGCAATAACCACTATTCCGTGGGCCACTGGTCAACAGACTAACTACTTCGGGCATCGTCAAGTTATCTGGGAAGGGCGTGAACTTCAGCGCGGTCGGCTGCCCACCGGCGCTAGCTTCGGGACTGTATCTTTCGGCCGCACTGCTGATCTGGCTCCAAGCGGACCGAGCGAACTTGTTCGCTGACGCTCGGAGATGCTGGTCGAAGCGTGCCGCGACCCGTGCCGCCCGCTCCTATCCATGGGATCTGCGGATCGCGCCGCGGCCGCAGCGTCATCACCGCTACCGGCTCGGTTATCGCGGACGGTTTCCCGCATGATCTCACAGTCAAGCGATAGCTGGAACCCAGCGTTACCCCACAACGAAGCACAACGATGACAGGACAACAACCGAACAGTTCAATTGCCATCCGCTCAACGCAGCCGACGCGTGGCGACGACACCGACGCATGCCGCACGATCGCCCCACCCCAAAGCTCTTGGCTTGGGCCATGTTGGCAGAAGGAGAGCAGCCATGTTAACGATACGGGATCACGACGTCGAGGATTATGTTGCGTTGCGCGACATGGACGCCACCGACGTGGGTATGTTGAGCGAGGACGACCGCGCCTGTCTTGACGAGTTAGGCGACTATCTGGTCTCCACCGATGCATTTCACGCTTCGCAATCTGGCTGCTGCACAAGCACTTTGAACCGGATGCAGGAGAGGTCTTTGCAGAAAGCGTCATCACCGCGCCGCGCGGAACCCAAACCACGCCGGTAAAGCGTTCCTTCGCGCAGCGGTTTGAAAGCGACCTCGATGCGTTTCGACCCCGACGTCAGTCCGGGTGTCGGCGTGATCGGCATGGAGTTCGCCGACCCGGCCGACTTCGGCTGCACCTCGCCGCTGAGCGCCGACGACGAGACGGCGTTGGCCGGCATCGCCGACCGGCTACGAGCCCACGGCAAAACCGAGCGATTCGGCGTGCGGCTGATCCGCAATCCGCTTGGCCTCAACGAAAACGAAGTCCTCCTTGAAACCTGCGACCTCGCACACCGGACCCTGCACTGCAGCGTCGGCGAGCGTGACAGCATCCGCGCCGCCACCACCATCGAAACAAGTTGGCAATGGGAACCAAGCCTGAGCAAGACCGGGCCCAAAGTGAAGCAGTTCTGCACAGCCCTGTGCCAATCAGACGGCTACGAGGGACACTATACCGCGGGCCACTCCCAAAGTTAACTTCCTCGGGCACTGCTGATTTGGCTCCGAGCCAGGATACCGAACGTGACTGCGCAGCGGACCACGAGCGCGCCGCGCTCCGAATATGGAATGCTCCTGGCACTGCTGCGCCAGTACGTCTGGCCATACCGCCGGCTGGTGACGGTGCTGATGTTGCTGCAGCTGATCAGCACGCTGGCTTTGTTGTACCTTCCGACGGTCAACGCCGCGATCATCGACGACGGCGTCAGCAAGGGTGACACGGAAGCCATCGTCAAACTCGGCGCAGCGATGCTCGCGGTCAGCGGCCTGCAGGTGCTGTGCTCGGTCGGGGCGGTCTACTTCGGCTCGCGGACCGGGATGGGGTTCGGCCGCGACCTGCGCTCGGCGATGTTCCATCACGTCACCACCTTCTCCGAGCACGAGACCGCCCGATTCGGCGCGCCGACGCTGCTTGACCCGCACCACCAACGACGTCCGGCAGATCCAATTCCTGGTGCAGATGACGGCCACCGTACTGGTCACCGCGCCGATCATGTGCGTCGGCGGAATCTTCATGGCCATCCACCAGGACGCCGGGCTGTCGTGGCTGCTGCTGGTCAGTGTTCCCGTACTGGCCGTCGCCAATTACCGGATCATTTCGCGCACGCTGCCGCTCTTGCGCAGCATGCAGAAGCTGATCGACACCATTAACCGGGTAATGCGCGACCAACTGGCCGGTGTCCGGGTGGTCAGGGCGTTCGGGCGCGAACAATTCGAGCGCAAGAGGTTCGCCCAAGCCAATCTCGAGCTGTCGAACACCGCGCTGGCCGCGGGCAACTGGCAGGCGCTGACGCTGCCGGTGACCACCTTGACCATCAACTGCTCCAGCGTCGCACTGATCTGGTTCGGCGGCTTGCGCGTCGACAGCGGCCGAATGCAGGTCGGCTCGCTGATCGCCTTTCTCGCGTACTTCACGCAGATCCTGATGGCGGTGTCGTTGGCGACAATGCTCCTGGTCGCGTTGCCGCGGGCTTCGGTGTGCGCTGAACGGATCACCGAGGTGCTGTCCACGCGTCCTGCCGTGCACAACCCGCAAAACCCCGTCTTCCCGCCGAGCGGTGTGGCGGGCGTGGTGCGGTTAGCCGGAGCCACATTCCACTATCCGGGTGCCGACCGGCCTGTGCTGCAGGATGTTTCGCTGACCGCGGATACCCGGTACCACCACGGCAATCGTCGGCAGCACCGGTTCGGGCAAGTCGACGCTGATGTCGCTGATCTGCCGGCTCTACGACGTGACCGCCGGCGCTGTCCTCATCGACGGTGTCGATATCCGCGACTACGACACCGAGCGACTCTGGTCGGCGATCGGTCTGGTGCCCCAGCGCGGATACCTGTTCTCCGGCACCGTCGCGGACAACCTTCGCTACGGCGCGGCCCCAGACCAAGTAGTCACCGACGAAGAGATGTGGGAGGCGCTGCGGGTGGCGGCGGCCGACGGTTTCGTCTTCGCGCACGACGACGGGCTGCAGATGCGCGTAGCCCAGGGCGGCATCAACTTCTCCGGCGGACAACGGCAACGGCTGGCGATCGCCCGGGCGGTGATCCGCCGCCCGGCCGTCTACCTGTTCGACGACGCGTTCTCCGCACTCGATGTGCACACCGACGCCATGGTCCGCGCGTCGCTACGGGAGATCTCCGCGGATTCCACGGTCATCATTGTCGCACAACGGATCTCGACCGTCATCCAGGCCGACCAAGTGGTCGTCATGGACGGCGGACGCGTAGTCGGCTCGGGTACCCATGAATCGCTGCTGGTCGACTGCCCGACATACGCGGAGTTCGTCGATTCCCAATCGTTGGGTGCCGGGGTCGGGGCCCAGCCGTGACCGGGCCCGATGCCGAACGGGCCCATCGAGGGATGGTCCAGCCCCCGCCGCGGTCCCGCGATTTCACTGGCTCGGCGATACGTCTGCTGAAACTCCTTACCCCGCAACGCGGCCCGGTCACCGCCGTGATCGTGCTGTCCATCGCCGGAATAGCCATCTCGGCGGTTGGCCCGCGAATCCTGGGCCATGCCACCGACCTGCTGTTCAACGGCGTCATCGGCCGGCAGCTGCCAGCCGGAATCACCAAGGATCAAGCCGTCGCGGCCGCGCGCGCCCGCGGCGAGGATACCTTCGCCGACTTGCTGTCCGGAATGAACCTGGTACCCGGGAAGGGCGTGGACTTCAGCGCGGTCGGCCGCACACTGGCGCTGGCGTTGGGCCTGTATCTTCTGGCCGCACTGCTGATTTGGCTGCAAGCCCGGATACTGAACGTGACCGTGCAGCGGACCATGAGGGCGCTGCGCTCCGATGTCGAGGACAAGCTGCACCGGCTGCCGCTGTCCTACTTCGACGGCCGGCAGCGCGGTGAATTGTTGAGCCGGGTCACCAACGACATCGACAACATGCAGACATCGATCTCCATGACGATCAGCCAGTTGGTGACCGTGGTGCTGACGGTGGCGACGGTGCTGGTGATGATGCTCTCGATCTCGCCACTGCTGGCGATGATCACCGTGCTGGCCGTGCCGCTGTCGCTGCTGGTGACCCGGGCGATCGTACGACGTTCGCAGCGGCTGTTCGTCGCGCAGTGGGCCAACACCGGACGGCTCAACGCCCACATCGAGGAGACCTACAGCGGTTTCACGGTGCTGAAGACGTTCGGTCATCGAGCCCAGGCTCAACAACAATTCCGCGAGCTCAACGACGAGGTGTACGAGGCCAGTTTCGGCGCCCAGTTCTTCTCCGGTCTGATGTCGCCGGCGACGACGTTCATCGGCAACCTCGGCTACGTCGCAGTGGCGGTTCTCGGCGGTGTGCAGGTGGCGACCGGCCAGATCACGCTGGGCAGCATCCAGGCGTTCATCCAGTACGTGCGCCAGTTCAACCAACCGATGAACCAGGTCGCCGGCATGTACAACACGCTGCAGTCCGGAATGGCCAGCGCCGAGCGGGTATTCGAACTGCTCGACGAGCCCGAGGAATCACCGGACAGCGAACTGATGCTGCCGCGGCTCAATGGCCACGGCCCGACCGGACGGGTCGAGTTCCAGCACGTGAGCTTTGCTTACCGCCCCGGCACTCCCGTGATCAAAGACCTGTCGCTGGTGGCCGAACCGGGCAGCACGGTGGCGATCGTCGGGCCGACGGGGGCGGGCAAAACCACGCTGGTGAATCTGCTGATGCGGTTCTACGAGGTTGACTCCGGCCGAATCCTGGTCGACGGCGTCGATATCGCATCGGTGAGCCGGCACTCGCTGCGATCGCGGATCGGCTATGGTGCTGCAGGACACCTGGTTGTTCGACGGGACGATCGCGGAGAACATCTCCTACGGGCGGCCGGGGGCGAGCGAAGACGAGGTGATCGAAGCCGCCAAGGCGGCCCACGTGGACCGGTTTGTGCGTGCACTCCCGAAGGGCTACCAGACGCAGGTCAGTAACAACGGTGGGAATGTGAGCGCCGGTGAGAAGCAGCTGATCACGATTGCGCGAGCGTTTCTTGCCCGCCCACAGCTGTTGATCCTCGACGAAATGACCAGTTCGGTGGACACCTGCACCGAGCTGCTGATTCAGCGTGCGATGTCTGCGCTTCGCCAGGACCGAACGAGTTTCATTATCGCGCATCGTCTTTCGACGATCCGCGATGCCGACCATATTCTGGTGATGGAGGCTGGCAAGGTTGTCGAGCAGGGCAACCACGCCGAACTGCTGGCACGGCGAGGTGCCTACTACCGGATGACGCGAACCCAGGACGCTGCTGATGTAATGCCCCTCGGCGGGCTGGTGTTGACTTAGCCTCTGAAGCGCTTGAGGTAAGACAACAGTCGATACGCTGGCACGCGGCTCGGCCAGTCGTCAGCACGGAAGTAGGCGTCCGACCCACCATCGACGAAAACGACGCTCCCACATAAGAAGTCCGCCGCATCCGAAAGCATGAACAGCACCCAGTCGGCCAGCTGCCCAGCGTCGCCGAACCCGCCGATCGGGATAGGGAAGGAACGAATGCGCTTCGCCTCCTTCGGCGTCGATAGCCCCTCCTGCCCGCATAAATCCACCGGCAAAAGCTCTCAGACGTTCGAGCCGTGAGATCACTGGTCGCCGTCCGCACGGCTTTATCTCCTCGTAAGGTGACTGCATGCGGACAGGTCGAATCATCCACGTCATCCGGCAAATAGGGTCGTTGGCAGTAACGGCAGTGACCGCCGCTTCCACGCTCAACGCCTATCGGCCGTTGGCGCGCAACGGATACCCCTCGCTGTTTTCGTGGGCGTTCGGCCTGGTTGTCACCGAGTTGCCCCTGCAGACACTGGTC
>CAWKME010000016.1:0-154398 GCA_963850645.1 uncultured Actinomycetota bacterium
CCGTTGAGCGGATGTCCGGAGACATACAAGCCCAGCATCTCGCGCTCGAGCGCGAGTTTGTGCTTGTCGTCCCACTCGTCGTCGGGGACCCGGATGGTGAATACCGCGTCAGCGCCTGCTCCCCCGTCATTCGGGTCGCCGCCGAACAGGTCGAACTGCCCCATCGCCTCGGCCTTCTTGGTGCCCAGCACCGAATCGACCGCATCGGTGTGCACCAGGAACAGCCCCTTGCGGGGGTGCTTCAGCGAATCGAATGCGCCGGCTTTGATCAGCGATTCGGTGACCTTCTTGTTGCACGCCGCGATGTCGACCTTGTTCAGGTAGTCGGAGAAGTCGGTGAACTTGCCCTTATCGGTGCGGGTGTTGATCAGCGACGCAACGACATTGGCGCCGACGTTGCGCACCGCGCCCAGCCCGTAGCGGATGTCGGTGCCGACCGAGGCGAAGTTCAACCCGGACTCGTTGACGTCCGGCGGCAGCACGGTGATGCCGAGCTTGCGGCAGTCGGCCAGGTAGACGGCGGCCTTGTCCTTGTCGTCACCGACCGAGGTGAGCAGTCCCGCCATGTATTCGGCGGGATAGTTCGCCTTCAGGTAGGCCGTCCAGTACGACACCATGCCGTATCCGGCGGCATGCGACTTGTTGAACGCGTAGTCGGCGAACGGCAGGATGGTGTCCCACAACGCCTTGATGGCCTTGGCCGAGAATCCGTTGGCCTGCATGCCTTCCGAGAAGCCTTCGAATTCCTTTTCCAGGACCTCGCGCTTCTTCTTGCCCATGGCCTTGCGCAGAATGTCGGCTCGGGCCAGCGAGTAGCCGGCCACCTTCTGCGCGATGCGCATGATCTGTTCCTGATAGACGATCAGGCCGTAGGTCTCGGCGAGGATCTCGCGCAGCGGCTCCTCGAGTTCGGGGTGAATCGGCTTGATCGCCTGCCGGTTGTTCTTGCGGTCGGCGTAATCATTGTGGGCGTTCATGCCCATCGGGCCCGGCCGGTACAGCGCGATCACCGCGACGACGTCTTCGAACCCGGTGGGCTGCATGCGGCGCAGCAGGTCGCGCATCGGCCCGCCGTCGAGCTGGAACACCCCGAGTGTTTCACCGCGGCCCAGCAGCTCGAAGGTGGCCTTGTCGTCCAGCGGCACGGATTCCAGGTCAAGGTCAATTCCCCTGTTGGCCTTGATGTTCTGAATCGCATCGCCGATGATCGTCAGGTTGCGCAGACCCAGGAAGTCCATCTTGAGCAGGCCGATGGCCTCGCAGGACGGATAGTCCCAGCCGGTGATGATGGCCCCGTCTTGCGGCCGCTTCCACAACGGGATCGCCTCGGTCAGCGGCTCACTGCTCATGATCACCGCGCAGGCGTGCACACCCGCGTTACGGATCAGGCCCTCCAGGCCGCGCGCGGTTTGGTAGATGGTCCGCACATCGGGATCGGTGTCGATCAGGCCGCGAACCTCGGCGGCTTCCTTGTAACGCTCGTGGTTGGGATCGGTGATGCCCGACAGCGGGATGTCTTTGGCCATGATCGCCGGCGGCAGCGCCTTGGTGATCCGGTCGGCGATCGCGAAACCGGGCTGCCCGTAGTGGATTCGGGCGGAGTCCTTCAGCGCCGCTTTGGTTTTGATGGTGCCGAAGGTGATGACCTGGGCGACGCGGTCATGTCCCCACTTGTCGGCGGCGTAGCGCACCATTTCGCCGCGGCGGCGGTCGTCGAAGTCGATGTCGATGTCGGGCATCGAGGTGCGCTCGGGGTTGAGGAACCGCTCGAACAGCAGCCCGTGCGGGATCGGGTCGATGTCGGTGATGCCCAGCGCGTAGGCCACCAGCGAGCCGGCCGCCGAGCCGCGGCCCGGACCGACCCGGATATCAACCGACCGCGCGTAGTTGATCAGGTCGGCGACGATCAGGAAGTAGGACGGAAAACCCTTGTCGCAGATGACGTCGATCTCGTAGGCGGCCCGCTCGGCATACCCCTCCGACGCACCGGCGGGGAACCGTCGACGCAGACCGGCGTCCACCTCGTGGCGCAGCCAGGAGGCCTGGTCGTGCCCGTCGGGCACCGGGAAGACCGGCATCCGGTCGCGCGGTGCCCACACCTCGGCGTACGAGCTGCACCCGCTCGGCGATCAGCAGCGTCGAGTCGCACGCCCCGGCGACCTGCGTCGTCCCAGATCGCCCGCATCTCGGCGGCGGACTTCAGGTAGTAGCCGTCGCCGTCGAACTTGAACCGGTTCGGGTCCGACAGCGTCTTGCCGGTCTGCACACACAGCAGCGCCTCGTGGTTGTGCGCGGCGTCGCGGGTGACGTAGTGGCAGTCGTTGGTGGCCAGCGGCGGAATGTTCAGCGTGCGGCCGATCTCCAGCAGCCCGTCGCGGACTCGGCGTTCGATGTCCAAGCCCGTGGTCCATCAACTCCAGGAAGTAGTTCTCGGCCCCGAAGATCTCCCGCCACTTGGCGGCGGACTCCAGCGCTTCGCGGCGCTGCCCGAGCCGCAGCCGGGTCTGCACCTCCCCGGACGGGCAGCCGGTGGTGGCGATGATGCCGGCCGCGTGCTCGGCGATCAGCTCGGCGTCCATCCGCGACCACTTGCCCAGCTGGCCCTCGAACGACGCCAGCGACGACAGCTTGAACAGGTTCCGCAGGCCGGTGGCGTTCTCGGCGACCATGGTCAGGTGGGTGTAGGAGCCGCTGCCGGACACGTCGTCGCTCTTCTGCCCCGGGTCGCCCCACAGGATGCGGCGGGTATCGAAACGAGAATCGGGCGCCACATAAGCCTCGACGCCGATGATCGGCTTGATGCCCGCCGCCGGTGGCCGCGTTGTAGAACTCGCTGGCGCCGAACATGTTGCCGTGGTCGGTCATCCCGATCGCCGACATCTCCAGCCGCTGCGCCTCGGCCAGCATCGGCGCGATCTTCGCGGCACCGTCCAACATCGAGTACTCGGTGTGGTTATGCAGGTGCACGAAGGACCGCGAAGATGAGCCGTTCATAGAGACGCCAGTCTATGGCCGGACACCGACGACTCCCCGGCGTGTCGTCGAGTGTGTCTTACGAGCCGCTACCCATACAGCTCGACGAACTGCTTCAGCGATTTCTCGACGTCCCCTTTGACCGCGCGCGCCGCCGCCGAGCCCACCGGACCGAACAACGCACGCCCGCCCAGCTCAAGCCGCAAACCGAGGGCAGACCCCTGTTCGGTGGGCCGCACGGTGAGCGTCACCGCGTACTTCGCACCGCCCTTTCCCGATCCCGACAGGGCGACCTGGTGCGGCGGCTGCCACGTGGTCACCGTCCACGTCACCCGGTTGCGAAAACCCTTGGCGCGGGCCACGCCCACGACCTGCGTCCCTTCGTTCAACTCATCGGGCAGCTCGCTGCGCCATCCCTCGTGCATCACCAGCCAGTCGCCGAGGTTGGACAGATCGGAAACGCGATCCCACATGTCCTGCGGGCTCATCGGCACGTCGGCGGCCACGTCGACAGCGGCCATCAGCGGCTGGGTCCGCCACGGAACCGGTTGCCGATCCGGATCCCGGGCAGCAGCAGGCTGCGCGGTACGAATCTGCCGCCGATACTGACGGCCTTCGGCACGACGCCGGGCACCACGCTGCGCTTGCCGGCCAGCATTCCGCCGATGGCCTCTTCGGCGACGTCGTGCGGCGAGACCTGCGCGATGGGGATGCTGAAACGCTCGGCGTTGGCGATCTCGCCCCACTCCGTCGGCACCGGACCCGGGCACAACACCGTGACCGAGACACCCGTTCCATGCAGTTCCTCGTGGACGGCTTCGGAGAACGTCTGCACGAAGGCTTTGGTGGCCGAATACACCGCCATGAACGGAATCGGCTGGAATCCCGCGATCGATGCGATGTTGAGCACCGCCCCGGCTCCCCGCTCGACCATGCCGGGCAGCGCGGCATGGGTGAGTTCCATCAACGCCAGTGAGTTGAGAACGACCTCTTCGCTTTCCCGCTCGATAGGCAACGTTTGAAAGACCCCGCTGGTGCCGAAGCCGGCGCTGTTGCACAAACCGGCTATCGGTTCACTGCGCAGCCGCTCCGCCAGTTGATCCCGAGACCCACCGTCGGCCAGGTCCAGCGGCATGACGTCAACGCCTACCGAGTACTGGGTGCGCAGCTCATCGGCGAGCTCGTCCAGGCGTTCCCGACGGCGGGCGACCAGCACCAGCGGGTAGCCGCGCCGGGCCAGACCGCCGGCCAACTCGGTGCCGATGCCCGAGGAGGCGCCGGTGACGACGACAGCCGCCTGGTTGCTTGGTTTCGGAAGACTCATGATGACCTCACCAGTGGATTCCGCGGGTAGCCCGCACGAACGTTTCGCTTCGCTTGTCGAATTCCGGTGTGTGGCTGTCGGATTCGTCTCCCTTAGCCGCCGATGAGTCGTCGAACATACTGAACGCGCGGTTGCGGACCCGGTCCATGACGGCCGGGTTGACCGCGTCGGCGACGGCGGCGAACTGCCCGAACGGCGAGCTGGCCCGTCGGGGTCGGTGCACGATCGCATCGGTGATCACACCGGCCGCCTGGTCGGGGGTCAGCGCCGGGAACTTGTCGTACATCTTGGTCGGGCTGATCATCGGCGTCCGCACCAGCGCCATGTGCACGGTGGTGAATTTCACGTCGTCATTCAAGACTTCGGCCTGCAGCACGTCACAGAGGCTGTCCAGCGCGGCCTTGCTGGCGATGTAGGCGCCGAAGCGCGGTGCACGGGTCTGCACGCCGACCGAAGACACGTTGATGATCTGCCCGAACCCGCGTTCCCGCATCCCGGGGATGAACTTGAGGATGAGCTGAACCGCCCCTAGGTAATTCAGCTGCATCGTCCGCTGGTAATCGTGGATCCGGTCGTAGGACAGGGCCAGCGAGCGCCGAATTGACCGTCCGGCGTTGTTGATCAGAATGTCGACGCCGCCGAGATCGGCGAGCACCTTGTCAGCCATCGCGGCGATGGCATCCATGTCGGCCAGATCGCACGGGTACACGTGCGCGGTGCCGCCGTCGCTGCGGATTTCGTCCGCGACCTTTTCCAAATTCTCCGGAGTCCGGGCGACCAGCACCACTTCGCCGCCGGCCTCGGCGATCTTCTTGGCGGCTGCCGCGCCGATGCCCGACGACCCGCCCGTGATGAGCACGATCGTGCCATCGACGGCCTCGTGCAGTGTGCGGCCCTGCACGGCATCGAGCAGATTGCGGAGGTAGAACGGTCGGTACCGGCCCGCCGAATTCGGCGTGTTGACGAGGTTGGACACCGCCGCGAACGGCTTTTCGACAAGGCTGGTCAGGTCCCCCAGGTTCATAGGTTTCTCGCTCCCGGTGCAGTGCTCGGTCGATTTCCCCCACAGAGTCTCCACTGTCTCCTGACAACAGTGGGAACTTTCCGGTGATTCGCTGGCAATCGGCTTGTTACGCCGGGTAATCGGTCGGTGACGGCGCTCTAACTGGCGGGCAATCGTTAGGTGGTCGGCTATCAGCATGGGAATGCTCACACGGTTCCGCCGGCCCAGGACAGCCACCCTCTACGAGAAGATCGGCGGCCACGGCGCCCTTGAAGTCATCGTCGAGGACTTCTATTGCCGCGTGCTTGAGGATGATCACCTGTCGAACTTTTACGCCGGATCGGACATGCGACGACTGAAAGACAAGCAAGTCGCATTCCTGGGCGCGGCGCTCGGCGGACCCGGCCCCTATAGCGGGCTGACTATGACGCAGGCCCATCAAGGCCGTGGGATCACGATCCACCACTTCAACCTGGTGACCGCACACTTGAAGGACTCGCTGTGCGCGGCCGGTGTGGCCCCGGAGACGATCGCCGAGATCCTCAGTTTTGTGACGTCACTGGCCGGCCAGATCGCATCGGATCAAGCCAAGGCAGCTGTCTGACCGCCACCTCACACTTCGCCGAGCGTGCTTCGTCTGCGAATTCCGTCGGCCTGGTTCTCGCATTGACTGCACGCTCGGCGAACCTCACTCGGGTAGCGCGGCCAGCCGCGCACGCAGGTACTCGGCCACAGCGGGGTCGGCGGTCAGATCTATGGCGCGCCGATAAGCCGCCGCGGCGGCGGCCGCCCGGCCGGTGCGGGCCAGCAGGTGCCCGCGTGTCGTCCAGGCCGGCTGGAACCGCTGCGCCGCCGGATCGGTGATCGCGTCCAGCGCCTCCAAACCGGCCTCCGGTCCATCGATTTCGGCGTCGACCGCGGCGAGTGCGACCGCGCCACCCAATGACGGCGCGACCCGAAGCAGCGCGCGGTGCAGGCTGCGCAGCGCAGACCAGTCCACCGGCCTGCTGCAGTGTGCCGACTGGATCGCCGCCTCGTACTGGTAGCGGTCCGGTCGGCCGAACCCGTGCGCCCGGCATAGCAGGGCCTCACCGCGGGCGATCAGCGCCGGATCCCACCGCGCCGGGTCTTGTTCGTCCAGCGGCACGAACGCACCGTCGCCGGTGCGCCGGGCGGCTCGCCGCGACTCCGACAGGCACAGCAGCGCCGCCAGACCCAGCGCCTCGGGCTCGTCGGGCAGCAGCTCGACGAGCACCAGCGCCAGATGCAGCGCCTCGGCAGACAGCGATTCGATCGCTGCACCCGCCGCTTGCCAGTCGATCGCGTACGCGCCATAGACCGCCTCCAGCACAGCGGGCAACCGCTCGTCGAGGTCGGCGCGGCCCGGCAGGACGAACGGGATGCGGGCGTCGCGGATGCGGCGTTTGGCACGTACCAGCCGCTGCGCCATCGTCGCCGCGGGCACCGCGAACGCCGCCGCGATCGCCGCGGCGTCGACACCGAGCACGGTCTGCAGCATCAACGGGGTGCGGCAATTGGCGGCGATCGCCGGGTGAGCGCACACCAGCATCAGCTCCAGCCGCCGGTCGGGAATGGCCTCGAGGTCCAAATCTTCTGCCTCGTAAGCGATTTCGGGCAACGGCATCGGTCATCCGGTAGGCGTGCGACTTCCAGTGGTCGCGCAGCCGGTTGCGGGCCACCGTGAGCACCCAGCCTTCCGGGTTGGCGGGGATGCCCTCGGCCGGCCATTTGGTCAGGGCACGCTCCAGCGCGTCGGCGATGGCATCCTCGGCAGCGGCGATGTCGCTGCTGCGCGCGGCGAGCAGCGCCAGCAGTCGGCCGTAGCTGGCGCCGACCAGCTCAGCGACCCGGGCCTGCGCCTCACTCAGGGCTATACCAGCCTTTGCCGCTGGCGTAAGTCACTGCGACGGGGCGGATCTCGACCGAGCCCCAGTCGGCGGCCGGGCAGCGCTTGGCCCACGCCAATGCCGCATCCAGGTCGGGCACGTCGATGACGAACACCCCGCCGAGACGCTCTTTGGTGTCGGCAAACGGGCCGTCCTGGACCGTGGGAGTGCCGTCGCGCGCGGTGAACGTCGTCGAGGCGACGGCCGATTGCAGCACCTGGGTGCCGATCAGCACACCCGCGGCGTCGAGGTCGTCGGCGTAGCGGGCGAACGCTGCGCGGGCGGGCGCCATGTCCTCTTCGGTCAGGCCGATCTCCGGGCCCTCCTGATAGTGCATGAGCAGGCAGTACTGCATAGCGGTGTCCCTTCCGGCTCGATGATGACACCTCGATGACGATTGCGACCGGATCGGATCGACACCGGTCCTGAACGGGTTTGCCGTGACGTGGTGGACACGCCATGAATCGAGAGGCCTGCGCGGCCCGACCGGACGCAGGCGAACCTGCCAGATAGCTGCGCGCGGCCTAGACTGCAACCCAGAGCACGTCAGGTGATGGCTTCAGCAGAACGGAAGCTCTACCATGTTGTCCGGCCTCATCCGCCAGGCTCGCGACCTGGTTACCGCCACCGCGGTAGTTATCGGCGTCGCAGTTCTGTCCGCCGGCACGGCAGCGGCCGACCCGAGCCAGGATGACAAGTTTTTGACGCTGCTCGGTTACCAAGACATCCCTCCCATCGACAACGTGGCGAGCCTCATCGACACAGCCCATAAAGTTTGCGGCAAACTCGATGGCGGCATGTCGGTGGGCGACTTGGTGGATTTGATTAGAAACAATGGGTATAACGAGAACCCGCTCACCCGCCTCGATCCCCCCCGCCGCGTCACGGCAACCATAAACCGATTCATCAACGCGTCCGTGCAGGCCTACTGTCCCTACGATCAAGGCAAGATCGTGTCCATCACAGCGCAGGCCGTCAGAGAGCCCGAGCGCGGCATCGCTACCCCGGCGGCATGGCGGCAACCGGCGGGCAAGCGTGACGTCGTCGCCACCGTGCTTGCCTTGGTCATCGGACCGGTCCCCGCCGGAGAAATCGCGCCGACGAACCCGCCGCCGATACCGGTACAAGCGCCACCTGCACCGCAAGAGGTGGCTCCGGCGCCGCGAGAATCGCCACCGCCGCCACAACGTGTGCAGCCCGTACCGCAACAGGCGCCGCCGCGACAGCAGCAAGCGGAACCACCACCGCAAGAGGCGCCGCCACCACCACAGGCCGAGCCACCACCGCAAGAGGTGCAGCCACCACCCGAGGCCGAGCCACCTGCCGCTGCTCCTCCGCCCGGAGGCGGTGACGCCGGTGGCGCGCCCGCGAACCCTTCGCCGCAGCCACCGGCGCCGCCGGGACCGCCGGGCCATGTCAGGCTCGCCCCCTGATACAACGCAGCCAGCGCAAAGTACCAGACGGCTCACGAAATCAGCTGCGACAACTCGACTGTCGCGTTGTTGTCACTGGAAATCGGCCGGGTGGAACGGGAATGGATGGACGACGCTCGGGGCTACCCGCGGCCGCGTCACGTCCCGTCACGCAACACGTCCAGGGCGTGCTGCAGATCCGGCGGATAGGGGCTGACGATCTCCATCTGCCGTCCGTCGGCGGGATGCGTGAACGCCAACGACCGGGCATGCAGCCATTGGCGTTCCAGCCCAAGCTTTTCCGCGAGCTTCGGGTTGGCGCCATACGTCAAGTCGCCACAGCAGGGATGATGCAACGCCGCGAAGTGCACCCGAATCTGGTGTGTGCGACCGGTTTCCAGATGCACGTCGAGCAGGCTCGCGGCGACGAACGCTTCGATGGTGTCGTAGTGAGTGAGGCTGTGTCGGCCGTTGGCGGTGACGGCGAACTTCCAGTCGTGGCCGCGGTGGCGGCCGATCGGCGCGTCGATCGTGCCGCTGGACGGATCCGGATGCCCTTGCACCAGCGCGTGGTAGCGCTTGTCGACGGTGCGCTGCTTGAACGCGCGCTTGAGCACGGTGTAGGCCCGCTCGGAGATCGCGACCACCATGACGCCGGAGGTGCCGACGTCGAGGCGATGCACGATGCCCTGCCGCTCGTGTACGCCAGACGTGGTGATCCGGTAACCGGCCGCGGCCAGCCCGCCGAGCACCGTCGGGCCCGTCCAGCCCACCGACGCATGCGCGGCCACCCCGGCCGGTTTGTCGACCGCCACGATGTCGTCGTCGGAGTACAGGATCGTCATGCCCTCGATCTCGACGGGCGTGTTCTCCAACGGCGCCGGCGGCTCGGGTAACCGCACCTGCAGCCACGCCCCCGCGGCCAGCCGATCCGACTTGCCGGCCGGCACGCCGTCCAACTCCACACCGCCTTCTTCGGCCAGTGCCGCGGCAGCCGTGCGCGACAGGCCCAGCAGCCGGGACAGCCCGGCATCGACCCGCATACCCGCCAGACCCTCCGGCACCGGCATCGATCGGTCGGTCACCAGCGCCGCTACCGTTGGTCGGCCTTGGAGCCGACGGTGCCGTTCTGCGGCTTGTCGCCGTCGGCGCCTTCGGCTGGCTCGAGTGCTTTTTCGGTGTCCCCAACCGCATCTGCGAGAGCGAGCGCATCCTCTGGCTTCCGACGGCCGACGGTGTCGAAGTCGAAGCCCAGCGCCGACAGCGTCACCAGCAGGATCGCCCCACCGACCACCGACGGGTCGGCGACGTTGAACACCGGCCACCAGCCGATCGACAAGAAGTCCACGACATGTCCGCGAAGTGGTCCCGGCGAACGGAAGAACCGGTCGACCAGATTGCCGGTGGCACCTCCCAGAATCATCCCGAGGCCAATGGCCCACCACGGCGACACCAGCCGTCGTCCCATCCAGAAAATCCCGACCACGACGCCGGTCGCGATCACCGTCAACATCCAGGTGTATCCGGTCGCCATCGAAAACGCGGCGCCGGAGTTGCGGACCAGCGTCCAGGTGACGGTGTCACCGATGATCGGCACCGGCTGGCCGGGGGTGAGCAGCTTGACGGCGAGCACCTTGGTCACGATGTCCAGCACCAGCACGACCGCAGCGACCGACAGCAGCAGGCGCAGTCGCCGTCGCGGCGCGGGAGCTTCGGCCTCCCCCGCCGTCGCGCCCTCAGTCACCGGCTCCGCCGATCCTGTTGGTTGGTCAGTCACTCCTACATCATCCACTAGGCCGTTGGGCGGCGACCCGCCACGCCCGACTCCGCTGCGCTTGCGACCACCGCCGGTCGTTGGGCGGCGACCCGCCGCGAGGCAATGCGGGCGTTGGCGGCGCAGTTACCGCTGCGCGACGTCGTCGACCGGTTGCGCTGAGGCGTTCTCCGTCAGCGCGGCGACGTAGTCCGGCCAGTCGAGGCTGTCGACCGGATTCGCCGGCGCGATGTCGCTGGTGTCGGAGTGGAAGGTCTGCGCCGGGCCCGGTCCTGAGCTGCGGGTCTCGAACCGAATGGTGACCACGCCGTGGCCGGCGCCTTGCACCCAGCCGTGCCCCAGATCGCGGTGTGCGACGTCGTCACCTACCCGCCACGGCGACGCTTCCGGCTCCGGTCCGAACATGGCAGCGGTTGCTGTCTCGACGGAATGCTGTGGCTCCGGTTCGGGCAATTCCAGGTCAGGGAACAGCGACTCTTGCCGGACGTCGCTCAAACCCGAGAACCCCACGCCGAGAAGGCGAATCGGCCCGATCTGCTGGGGATCGAGCAGCAACCGCCGAGCCATCGCGACGAGCGCAGCGGCCTCGGTGGTGGCATAGGGCAAGGTGGCCGATCGGGTCAGCGTGCTCATGTCGGACTTCTTCAGCTTGACCGTGACGGTGCGGGCGCCGCGGCCGTCGCGGCACAGCCGCTGATGGGCGTGCTCGGCGATCGGCTCGATCGCCTCGCGTAACTGCTCGAGCGTGGTCAAATCGGTCGCGAAGGTGGATTCCGCGCTGATCTGCTTGGCTTCGGCTCGCTCGGCGACCGGGCGGTCGTCGATCCCGCAGGCCAGCCGGTGCAGCGCCGGGCCGATCGTCGCGCCCAAGATGCTGGCCACCTCGGCTGCGCTCAGCGCGGCCAGCTGCCCGATCGTCTCGATGCCGAGCCGATGCAGCTTTTCCTCAGCGACCGGCCCGATCCCCCAAAGCCTGCGCACCGCGAGACCGCCCAGCAGCGGCTTCTCTTCGGCACGCCGGATCACCCGGATGCCGTCGGGCTTGGCCAGACCGGAGGCGATCTTGGCGATCTGCTTGCCTGATCCGGCGCCGACCGAGGCGACCAAGCCGGTCTCGTCGCGCACCCGTCGTCGCAGATGCTCACAGAACTGCTCGACATCGGTCGCCGATGCGCCGGCCAGCTCCGGCGGCTCCCCGAACGCCTCGTCGAAGGACAGCTGCTCGACCACGGGCACCAGCCCGCGAACGGTGTCGAAGACCCGGCGGCTGGCGACTCCGTACACCGCGCCGCGCGGCGGCAGCACCACCGCCGTCACGCCGATCAACCGGCGGGCCTGATGCATCGGCATCGCTGACCGGGCTCCGAAGACCCGTGATTCGTAGCTCGCGCCGGCCACCACGCCGCGGCCGCCCAGTCCGCCGACCAGCACCGGGCGGCCCCGCAAGGTGGGCCGGGTGAGTTGCTCGACGGACGCGAAGAACGCGTCCATGTCGAGGTGCAGCACCCAACGCGAGTCCACAATTGTCGATGCTATTGCGCTAGCGTCAGATTCCATGGCGATGAACTTGTGCCACCGCATGTGTTGTAGTTCTGAGCGCTACTTCAAAGTCGTCGAAGACGCGCTATTGCCGTGGGTGCTCGGCGACGTCGACCTGGGCGACAACGTGCTGGAGATCGGGCCCGGTTACGGCGCCAACATCCGGGTGCTGATCGACAAAGCACCGCACTACACCGCAGTCGAGATCGACCAGCCGATGGCGGATCGGCTCAAGGGCAAGTACGGCGACCGGGCCCGGATCATCCAGGGCGATGGAACCGACACCGGCCTACCTGCGCAAGAGTTCAGCTCGGTGGTGTGTTTCACGATGCTGCACCACATTCCGACACCGGAGTTGCAGGACCAGTTGTTCGCCGAGGCGTTCCGAGTGCTGCGGCCCGGCGGCGTGTTCGCCGGCAGCGATAGCGCGGCGTCAACCCTGTTCCGGATCATGCATTTCCGTGACACCTGCAACCCGGTGTCAACTGATACGTTGCCGGAGCGGTTGCGGCGCAACGGCTTTACCGATGTGCACGTCGACGGCAACCATCGTCGGCTGCGCTGGCGCGCAACCAAGCCCTAAGCCGCTGCGAGGGTGCAACTACCGACGGGTTTACTCGGAAAATACGTCGGCAGTTGCACTTTCGCGGTGACCGCGAGCGTGTAGCGCCTCGCGGACGCGGGCGACGATAACATCCGGGCGATACCGCAACAGGTCCGCGCTCACCCGGATCAGGATCCACCCCCGGCGCTGCAATTCAGCGGTACGGTCGATGTCGTTGGAGCGGATTCGTGGGTCGGTCCAGTGTTGGGGACCGTCGTATTCGATGCCAACCTTCCACTCCCGCCAACCCATGTCAATGCGGGCCAGCACCCTGCCCCAGTCGTCGAGCACCTGGATTTGGGTTTGCGGACGTGGTAGACCCGAAGCGACGAGCAGCAACCTGGTCCGAGTCTCCTGCGGTGATTCGGCGCCCGCATCCACCAACGGCAGCACCCGTCGCAGCTGCTTCAAACCGCGAGCGCCGCGGTGGACATCGATCACCGTTTGAACATCGTCGACGGTTACGCCGGTGGCCCGTGCCAAAGCGTCAACGCGGATGACAGCGGTTTCGAAGCCATGGCGACGACCGATGTCGAATACGGTACGGGTGGGCGAGGTGACCGGCACACCAGCAGCCGTTGTAGTTTCGCCGGCTAGCAGCGTCTCGTTGCGAGTGATAATCAACGGCGGAGGACGTTTGCGATCGGTGACGAGTTCGGCGGGTGCCTGCGGGTCGATCCACTTCGCACCGAGCAACGCAGCCGCCGAGTTGCCCGCAACGACGGCCTCCTTACCCGACCAGAGCCATGCGGCGAGGGCACGGTCTTTCGCGGTGAACTCGGCGCCGTGGCGCTGGTACACGTTGCGGTAGATACGTGTGCACGATCGCCGCAGCTCGCGTTCCGTTAACGTGCCCCGGCGAAGTGCTTCAGACCCGACAAACGGTGATTCGCCCCTCACGACCACCCCTCTCCGCGAGAGTGCGGCTAGCGACGCGCGGACTCGAGAAATGCGTCATTGAATGCACTTTCGCGGTCAGATCTTAGAGATGATCACCCGCACACCGTCACCGATCTCCACACCATCGCGTGGCTCGCCGAATTCGAAACTGGTGGCCAGGATTTCCCCGGCGATCAGGTCGCGATGTGTTTCGGCCCAGTCGGCCCGTTGCGGCGGCACCGACATCACCACGCTGATCCGGTCGGAGACGTCCAGGCCGGTCGATTTGCGCAGCTCCTGCAGTTCGCGGATGCGGTCCTTGGCCCAACCCTCGGCCTCGAGCTCAGGCGTCACGATCGCGTCGAGCACCACCAGCCCGGCCCCGCCGGGTAGCGGTGCGGTGTACTCGGGATCAGCGGCCACCAGCCGAGAGCTGTACTCGTCGGGTTGCAGCACCGCCGGGCCCGCCGTCAGGGTGCCGTCGGCGTTGAGGACGCCCTCGCCGGCCTTGACCGCCTTGATCGCCGCCTGTACGTCCTTGCCCAGTCGCGGCCCGGCGACCCGCGCGTTCACGGTCAGCTCGAAGCGACCGAAGGTGTCGATGTCCTCGGTGAGCTCCACCTTCTTGACGTTGAGCTCGTCGGCGATCAGGTCGGTGAATGGCTCCAGCCGCTGCGGATTGTCCACGGCCACCGTGAGTTTCGTGCAGCGGCAGCCGCACCCGCAGCTTCTTCGCTTTACGCAGCGACGACGCCACCGAGCACACCTCGCGCACTTGGTCCATCGCGGTAACCAGCTCGGCATCCGCCGGCAGCACCTCGGCCTCGGGCCAGTCGCTCAGGTGCACCGAACGCTCGGCGGTGACACCGCGCCAGATGATCTCGGTAGTCAGCGGCAGCAGCGGAGCGGCCAGCCTCGCGGTCACTTCGAGAACGGTGTGCAGGGTGTCGATCGCGTCGGGATCCTCTTCCCAGAACCGCGAGCGGGACCGTCGCACATACCAATTCGTCAGCGCCTCGGTGAACTGCCGCAGCTGCTCGCATGCCCCGGAGATGTCGCAGACATCCATCGCCGCGGTCAGGTCGTCGCGCAGCACCGCCAGTTTGGCCAGGATGTAGCGATCGAGCACATGCGGTGAATTGGTACGCCAGTTACCGACTTTCGGCGCGTAGAGGGCCAGGAAGCTGTAGGCGTTCCAGAACGGCAGCAGTACCTGGCGCACTCCGTCGCGGATACCCTGCTCGGTGACGATCAAGTTCCCGCCGCGCAGGATCGGCGACGCCATCAAAAACCAGCGCATGGCGTCGGAGCCGTCGCGGTCGAACACCTCGCTGACGTCGGGATAGTTGCGCAGCGATTTGCTCATCTTCTGGCCGTCGCTGCCCAGCACGATGCCATGCGACACACAGGTTTTGAACGCCGGCCGGTCGAACAGCGCGGTGGCCAGTACGTGCAGCGTGTAGAACCAGCCGCGGGTCTGCCCGATGTACTCCACGATGAAGTCGCCCGGGTAATGGGTGTCGAACCAGTCGCGGTTCTCGAACGGATAGTGCACCTGCGCGTACGGCATGGACCCGGAGTCGAACCACACGTCGAAGACGTCGGCGATGCGGCGCATCGTCGAGCGCCCGGTGGGGTCGTCGGGATTGGGCCGGGTCAGCTCGTCGATGTAGGGCCGGTGCAAGTTGTCGGGGCGCACGCTGAAGTCGCGCTCCAACTCGTCGAGGCTGCCGTAGACATCGATCCGGGGATAGGCCGGGTCGTCGGAGAGCCACACCGGAATCGGGGTGCCCCAGTAGCGGTTTCGTGAGATCGACCAGTCGCGGGCGCCTTGCAGCCACTTGCCGAACTGACCGTCCTTGACGTGCTCGGGATACCAGGTGATCTGCTGGTTGAGTTCGACCATGCGGTCCCGGAATTCGGTGACCTTGACGAACCACGACGACACCGCGCGGTAGATCAGCGGATTGCGGCAGCGCCAGCAGTGCGGGTAGGGGTGCTCGTAGGTTTCGTGACGAATCAGCACTGCACCGTTGGCCGCTGCCGGGCCGGCGTGGCTTTTCAGGTCGCGGATGATCTGCGCGTTGGCCTCGAAGACGTGCTGGCCCTGGTAATCGGGCACACTGCTGTCGAATCGGCCCTTGGCGTCGACCGGCGTCACCGGCACGATTCCGGCTTTGTCGGCAGTCTCCTTGTCGTCCTCGCCGTAGGCCGGCGCCAGGTGCACAATGCCGGTGCCGTCCTCGGTGGTGACGAAGTCGGCGCTGAGCACCTGAAAAGCGTTGGGCGAGTCCATAAAGTATGGGAACGGCGGCAGGTATCGCATGCCCACCAGATCGCTGCCGCGGTAGCTGCCCAGCACCTCCGGTTCGTCGCCCAATTCTCGTGCGTAGGCGGCCAGTCGAGCCTCGGCCAGGACCAGGCGGTGCTCCCCCGCCCGCACCTGGACGTAGGTGATATCGGGGTGGACGGCGACCGCCTGGTTCGACGGCAGCGTCCACGGTGTCGTCGTCCACACCAGCAAGTGCGCGCCGGCCAAATCCCCCTCCGGTACGGCGAATCCGACGGTGAGCGCCGGGTCTTGCCGGCTCTGGTAGACGTCGTCGTCCATCCGCAGCTCATGGTTGGACAGCGGAGTCTCGTCCCGCCAGCAGTACGGCAGCACCCGGTAGCCCTCGTACGCCAAGCCCTTGTCCCACAGCTGTTTGAACGCCCAGATCACCGATTCCATGTAGGACAGATCAAGCGTCTTGTAGTCGTTGGCGAAGTCCACCCATCGGGCCTGACGGGTCACATAGGCCTGCCATTCGTCGGTGTAGCGCAACACCGATTCGCGGCAGGCTTCGTTGAACGCCGCGATGCCCATCGCGTCGATCTGAGATTTGTCGGTGATGCCGAGCTGCCGCTCGACCTCGAGTTCGGCCGGCAGCCCGTGGGTGTCCCAGCCGAAGCGGCGCTCCACCTTGTAGCCGCGCATGGTGCGATACCGCGGCACGATGTCCTTGACGTAGCCGGTGAGCAGATGACCGTAATGCGGCAGGCCGTTGGCGAACGGCGGGCCGTCGTAGAACACGTACTCCGGGGCGTCGGCCCGGCGCTCGATGCTAGCCCGGAACGTCTCGTCGCTCGCCCAGTGGTCGAGGACCTCGAGTTCCAATGCCGGCAAGTCGGGTGCACCGCCGGCCAGCTTCGGGTAGGCGTTGCGGGGTCACTGCGCGCGTCGTCTCCGTATGCGGCTCTTCGGCCGGGGACGACGTTGCGCGGGTGCGCAAGCGCCGCGGTACCACCCCGCTTGCCACGCCCAAGGCGTGGCCGCTCGTTGGAAGGCTGTGACGGGCCCTACCCGTTCGGCTCTACTGGGCCGGCTGTCATCGATGAAGCCGGCTGTTCTTCCGAAGACTCCCCGGTGATCGCCGGATCGACGCCGCTGCAGCCGATTCTATCGTTCGCCGCAAATCAACATCAGGCCAGCGCGGCCTTGGCGTCAGCCAGGTTGTCCGCGCCCAGCACCAAACGGGTGTTGGTGGCCAGATAGGCGGTGTCCAAGTTGATTTTCGCGACGCCGAGTTTGTGGACGACCTCGCCGAGCGCGCCGGGCCGGTCCTCGATGTCAAGGACGATAACCTCTTGCTCCTCCGCGATTTTTATTCCGGCGCCCTGCAGCGCTTCGAACGCCAGGGTGGCGTCGTGCACCAGGATGTGCACCTCGGCCTGCCCTCCGCCGCTGGTCAGGGCGCACAGACCGGCGATGTTGACGCCCGCCTGGCCCAACGCGTCGCCGATCAGGGCCAGTTCCCCGGGCTCGTCGTCGAGATAAAGCGTGAGATCGGTCGCCATGACGCGCTCCCTTCGCACCCGGTCTGGCGGAACGTAAGTCAACGCTACCGCCGCTTCGCCATCGAAGATCCACGAAACTAGACAGCGGCTTTATACACTTCGGCTGTGGCGTTCGATGCGGTATTTGCTCGCGACGTGGTTCTGCCGCTGGCCCAGGCGGCCTACCAGGTGATGGGCGGCGGCTCGGCCACCCTCCCGTCTGGTTACGTCCAGACCAGTTTGATCCGGGCTGACGCCGGAGTGCTCAGTACCATGACGAGCCCGCATCCCGCGGTGGCCGCGATGACGAAAAACACCGACATCTTCGGGTTGATGGGCCATAACTCAACCACTCGCACCGCTTTCGTGTCGTTCCGCGGCACGTCCGACGTGGAGGATTGGCTGGCGGACCTCGACGCCGTCCCGGACGACTACTTGGTCGAGCGGATTCGGGCAGGTGCACGCCGGTTTCCAGGACGTTTACCGGCTCGTCCGGAAAAGCATCGCCGCGAACTTGGCCACCGCGACCACCGGCTGCGATCAGATCCTGCTCACCGGGCACAGTCTCGGTGCGGCGCTGGCCGTGCTCGCAGCGCCGGACGTCTTCCGGCAACATGCCGCCAAACAAGATCGAACCCCGGCTGATCACGTTCGCCGGCCCGCGGGTCGGGTTGCCCGACTTCGCCGGTGCGTTCAACGCCGCCATCGAAAGCTGTTTTCGGGTAGTGAATTTCCTCGACATCGTGCCCTACGTGCCGCCGGCGCCGTACGTGCATGTCGGCGCGCAAATCACTGTCGATAGCGGCGGGCCGGTCCAGATCGCGTGGCGGCACAGCTTGACTGCCTATCAGAACGGACTATCCGCTCTTATCGCCGCCCAGCAATGACGTCGCTCCCGGCACCGAGGGACACATGCCCCCGCAAGCGGGGGACCCCTCCTCGAGTGCCAGGAGCGACAGTCTGGATTAAGCGCCAACCTCCAGCACGCCCGCGCGCCACAGCGCGGCGTAGAGCTGGCGCAACGGAACGGAGAGCAACCGAGCGGCACCTGCGACCAACGGGTCGCCGCCGACCAGCTGTGGTTCGGGCCGCCTGGAGGTCCGCTTCGGCGCCGGCACTGCGATCGGCGTCGGGGCAGGCACTGCCCTGAGCCGGCGTGCGGGCGTCGCCGTTACTACTTCGTCGTACAGTACAGCGGTCATCATCGCCTCCTAAGCGGAAAGTCAAACGGGCATAACGGGATTCGATGTCCGTCCGAATCGGCGTCCGATGAGGCGACGTGCTGCCCAGGCCAGGAAGGCTCAGCTGCGAGCGACGCGCCGGAGTCCGGATCGGGACGACACAGAGCCCGGATATCGATCCGGACTAGAACTGGAACTCATTCGTCCCTCACCTCCTCGCGGTCGCGCCACGTGCGGGGTTACCGCACAATTCACACGCAAGCAGGAGCACAGGAAACCCGAATATCTCGGGAAAACCGCACCCCACTCGTCACAGCTTCGGCAATACACGGCGTGTCCGGAGAATTCCGGAAGCCACTTGGGCTCAACCCTTAAGCCGGGAGGAGCTGTCCTGACCCTGGGCGTCTCTCGACGTTCGGGGTCAGTGGCCTGTATCCGTGTAGACGCCTCACCTAACGAGGTGCTTACCTAGTCGATGATGCACGAACATTCCGCCCGGGTCAATTCGCCACGCGTAAAAACTTTCTGAGCGGCGCTGAGGGTTCTGACCAGCCGTTATGCGTTCGTGACCAGTCATGTCTCGGACGGGCGCAACCCTTTGATGACCAGCGAGACGACGAGGTCGGCGGCCTCGGCTGCCGAGACACCGTCATCGGTGGTCAGCCGCCGGTGCGCCATGTGACCGATCAATGAGGTCAACAGGTAGGCCACCAAGCGGGGCGGTGCGGCCAGGACATCGCCCCGCCCCTGGGCAGCGACGATGAGCGTCTCGATGTCGTCGATGAACCGTTCGTAGATGCCACCCAACTGCTGGTCGAATCTGCGGTCCAGCGCGTAGGCGTCGCGGAATAGCAGCTTGGCGGTGGCCGGGTTGGCGTCGAAGAACTCAAAGGTAGCCCGCAGCGAGGCGCGAAAAGGAGCCTGGGCGTAGCCGAATCCCATGCCGCTTTTGGCCAGCGCGACCGCAACGTGTGTACGGAGGGCATACTCCTCGGCGGCGATCAAGGCGCGGAACACATCGTCTTCGGATTCGAAGTACGAATAGACCGACCCGGAGGCCAGCCCTGCTTCTTTGGCGATGTCGGCGATCGTGGTGGCGTGAAAACCTTTGTGGGCAAAGACTTTCTTGCCCGCGGCGATGATTTCGTCACGCCGCTGCGACTTCTCCTGGTCGCTGGTCGCGGGAGTTCTGCTGGCGCGGGTGCCGTCGGTCACCGTCAACGCTCTCGGGGTCGCAGCCCGTTGACGACGAACGTGATGACAAAGTCGGCGACTTCGGCCGCGGTGACGCCGTCGTCAGTGGTCAGCCGCCGGTGCGCCAGCTGGCCAACCAGCGCCGCCAGGCTGTAAGCCACCATCCGGGGTGGGGCGCTGATCACCTCGCCACGCTGCTGGGCAGCGGCCATGTGGTCGGCGATGTCGTCGATGAAGCGCTCATAGATGCCGCTCAGGTGCTTCTCGAACCGGTCGCCGAGCGCGTAGGCGTCGCGGAGCAGTAATTTGGTGGTCGCCTTGTCGGCTTCGAAGAACTCGAATGTTGCCTGCACGGCGGCACGAAACGGCTCCCAGCTCTGGTCCGGTCGTTTGCCGGATGCGGCCAGCGCCACCGCAACGTGGGTGCGCAACGCGAACCCTTCGGCCGACATCAGCGCATGGAACAGGTCCTCTTTCGAGTCGAAGTACTGGTAGACCGACCCGTAGGCCAACCCCGCTTCTTTGGCGATGTCGCCCATCGTAGTGGCGTGAAAGCCGTTGCGGGCAAAGACTTTCTTGGCCGCCGCCATGATCTCGTCACGCCGACGCGTCTTGTCCAGGTCACTGATCGCGGGGCGCCGCCGGGTGCGCGCCTCTGTCACCGGTCGACCAACTCGTCGAGACGGCCGACGGCATCGATGAACTCCGAGACCATATCCAGCACGACCGATCGCGCCGGCTGCACTTTGTTCAGCGAACCGACGACCTGGCCGACGAAGTAGGTGGCCAGCTCGCGTGCCTTGGAGTCGGGCTGGACCGCAGCCCGGTTGATGCGCACCTGCGGGTCGCCGATCAGCGCGCTCTGCAGCGGCATGCCGAGCGGGTCCGGGCTGCCGGGCTGCTCCCATTCGTCGGTCCAGGCGGTGCGCAACATGCGCGCGGGCTTGCCGGTCAACGACCGCGACCGCACGGTGTCCGACGAGGTGGCGGCCAGGAACTTGTCCTTGACGACGGGCAGCGTCTCGGCTTCCTCGGTGGTCAGCCAGACCGAGCCACACCACACTCCTTCGGCGCCCAACGCCAACGCCGCGGCGACCTGACGGCCGCGGGCGATCCCGCCCGCGGCCAGCACCGGCACCGGAGCCACCGCGTCGACCACCTCGGGTACCAGGACCATCGTCGCGACCTCGCCGGTGTGCCCGCCGGCCTCGGTGCCCTGGGCGACGATCAGGTCGACGCCGGCGGCGGCGTGCCGCCGCGCATGTTGGGTGGTTCCAGCCAACGAGGCCACCAGCACGTCGTTGTCATGGGCCCGGCCGACCAGGTCGGCCGGCGGCGGGCCCAGCGCACTGGCGATCAGCCGGATGCCGTGGGCGAAGGCGACGTCAAGCAGCGGTTCGTAGCCCTTCGGCGAAATGTTGAGCTCGCCGGGAGGCAGGCGCTCGCTCGTCGGTGGGCACCGAGATGCCGTAGCGGACCAGCAGGTCGTCGACGAATGCCCGGTGTTCCTCGGGCAACAGCTCGCGCACCTGCCGGGTGTCGATCCCGCCCCGCTCGGCGCCGACGTACTTGTGCGGCAGCAGCAGGTCGACGCCGTACGGCTTGCCGCCGGTCTGCTGCTCGATCCAGGTCAGCTCGCTATCGAGCCGCTCCGGGCTGTGCGCGACGGCGCCGAGGACGCCGAACCCGCCCGCATTGGAGACGGCGGCCACCACGTCGCGGCAGTGACTGAACGCGCAGATCGGGAACTCCACGCCGAGCATCTCGGCGACTCTGGTCCGCATGCCGGGAAATTATGAGCCGATGATTGATGCGTCAATCGCTCTTTACGGTTTCTTTACACCCCGATTCGGCTCGCCGTCCGGTGGCTGACCGTCCGGCGGCCAGCTCGCGACCCCGTCTTCGAGCGGAACCTGCAGGCTGTGCAGGATCGACGCGACCATCCGCCACGCCCCGATCGCGGTGACCAGCTCGACCAGCACCGCCGGGTCGGCGCCGAATTCGCGCTGGCACGCCGACCAGCTTTCGGCGCTCACTGCGCCGTCGCGCACCACGTCGTCGGTGGCCGCCAGCACCGCCCGCTCCGCGGGCCCGAACGCCTGGTAGGCCTGCCAATCGCGCACGCCCAGCAGGTCATCGGCGCTACCCCGAGGCCCTGCGCCACCCGCCAATGCTGTGTCCATTCGTATTCGCTGGCGGTGAGCCAGCCGATGCGCATGATGACCAGTTCGCGTAACCGCGGAGTCAAGCATTCCGCGCCACAGCATGGTGGCGAGCAGATCGTTGAGCGCGCACGCCAGCTTGGGATGGTTCAACAGCACCTGAAAGATGGCGAGTTCGGCCATGTAATCGGGCACGCCCGCTTCGTCCGCGGCGGCCTTGGCCTCGTTGACCGGCAAACGCGGAACGCGGGCGTCTTTTGTCGGCGGAGTCATAGGCCGTGGGCTAAAGCCGTTAGCCGGCGACAGCTCCGGGCTCGGGGAAAGGTGAGCCCAAGTCGGCCACCCTCTCGAACCCGTGTCTGCGCGCCTCGGCGGCACCGCGGCGCATCATGGCGTGCACGGCGACGAACCCCGTGTGGTCGAGGAGCACGAACGGCGACAGCAGGCGGTTGTGGACGAACGCGAAGGCCAACCCGCTGGCCGGATCGGCCCATCCGAGCGAACCGCCCAGCCCGACATGGCCGAATCCGGGCATCAAGCCCGGAACGAAGATGGTGTGGTAGCCGAGGTGGAATGACAACGGCACCACAAGGTTACGGTCCAGTCGCAGGCTCAGCCGACCGGTCAGACCTCTCACCAGTTCTGGCGACAGGAACCGAATGCCTTCGATCTCGCCACCGTTGGCGATAGCACCGTACATCCGGGCCAGCCCTCGGGCTGTCACCACGCCGTTCGCCGAGGGGATCTCGGCATCCAGCAACGGGATATCTCCTTGGACAACCGCTTTCATGCCCGGGAAGTACATCGCGCCGAACCCGGCGGACGCCTTAATCTCGGCGATCCTGGGCGCCACCCAGTTGAAGATCGGATTGGGAATTGCGCTCTGCGGCATGATGATTTGCGCGGCCCGTGTCGGCGCGTCGGCCGGCGGCCGGCCCAGATGCAACCCGTCGGTCTGCAGCGGCTCGGCCAGCTCCTGACGGATCAGCTCGCGCATACCTTTGCCGGTGACCGCCCGGGCCAGCCCCGACAGCAGCCAGCCGTAGGTCAGCGCATGGTAGGCAGGTCTGCCGAGCGAGTATCCGGGCGGTGCGGCCGCCAGCCGCTGTTCCATCAATCGGTGATCCAGCAAGTCTTTTTTGCTGGCGCCGCGCAGCGACGATAGCCCGGCCCGGTGCCGCATCACCTGGCGCACGGTGATGTCGTGTTTGCCGTTGGCGCCGAACTCCGGCCAGTACTCGGCAACCGGCGCGTCGTAGTCGATCAGACCGCGGTCGACGAGCCGGTGGATGACAGTGGAGGCCATCCCCTTGGTCGCCGAGAACACCATCGAGCCGGTGTCCGCCGACCACGGCACCCGTCCGCGCCGGTCCGCCCACCCGGTCCACACGTCCACGACGGGTTCGCCGTCGAGATAGACGGCCAGCGCCCCGCCGCCGAATCGGCGGCCCGGGAACATGGCGGCGAAGCTGCGCACCGCGCAGGCAAAGTGTGGATCGGCGGCGCCGTGAACACCGCGCGGCAGCACTGACCGGCGATTGCCCGCTACTTCGAGGGTCATACCGTCGAATCTACCGTTCGGTGTCCGCAAACAACTTGGAATTTACCCTTCCGTTATTGAGGCGAGCTTAAGTATTTGCTGAGCCGCCAGCGCCGGCGTCAATTCCCCAGCCAGGACCTGACGCTCCACCTCGGCGCGGGCTTTGCGCACCGCCGGGTTGGACAGCACCCGGTCCAACACGGTGTCCCGGACCATCTGCCAGGTCCAGTCGACCTGTTGGAGCGCGCCGCCGCGCTTCGAATTCCCCTGCGTCGGTGAGCACTTGGCGATGCCGCTCGACGGTGTCCCACAGCTCTTCCAGTCCGGTGCCTTCCAATGCGCTCATGGTGAGAACCGGTGGACGCCAGAGTGTTTCGCGCGGGTGGATCAACCGGATCGCTCCGGAAAGCTCGCGTGCGGCGGAGCGGGCCTCGGTCAGGTGGTCGCCGTCGGCTTTGTTGACCACGACGATGTCGGCGAGTTCCAGCACGCCTTTCTTGATGCCCTGCAGCTGATCGCCGGTGCGCGCCAGGGTGAGGAACACGAAGGTGTCGACCATGTTGGCGACCGCCACCTCGGATTGGCCGACGCCGACCGTCTCCACCAGGATCACGTCGAAGCCGGCGGCCTCCATCAGCACGATGGTCTCCCGGGTGGCCTTGGCGACCCCGCCGAGGGTGCCCGATGTCGGCGACGGGCGGATATAGGCGTCCGGATGCACTGCCAGCTGCTGCATCCGGGTCTTGTCGCCGAGGATCGATCCGCCGGTGCGGGTCGACGACGGGTCGACGGCGAGCACCGCGACCCGATGCCCCCGCTCGATCAGGTACATGCCGAGCGCTTCGATGGCCGTCGACTTGCCCACTCCGGGCACCCCGGTGATGCCGACATGATGGGCGCTTCCGGCCGACGGCATCAGCGCCAGCAGCAATTGCTGTGCCTGCTGGTGATGGTCGGCGCGGGTGGACTCGACCAGTGTGATCGCCCGCGCCAGCGCCGCACGGTCGCCGCTGCGGACAGCTGCGGCGAGTTCGTCGATGCTGTCGCCGTTTTCGGTTGCCATCTGGCTAAAGGGTGTACCCGAGGCGTTCGGCCAGCTTGTTCAGCAGATCGATTGCGGCGTCGGCGATCACCGTGCCGGGCGGGAAGATCGCAGTGGCTCCGGCGGCGTACAGCTCGTCGAAGTCGCCGGGCGGGATGACCCCGCCGACCACGATCATGATGTCGGGCCGGCCCACCTCGGCCAGGGCGTCTCGCAGCGCGGGCACCAGGGTCAGGTGGCCGGCCGCCAGCGAGGACACCCCGACGACGTGCACGTCGTTGTCGGCGGCTTGGCGGGCCACCTCGTCGGGCGTGGAGAACAGCGAGCCGACGTCGACGTCGAATCCGATGTCGGCGAACGCCGTTGCGATGACCTTCTGCCCGCGGTCGTGGCCGTCCTGGCCCATCTTGGCGACCAGGATGCGGGGACGGCGGCCGTCGGCCTCGGCGAATTTCTCGACGAGTTCGGTGGCGGATGACCATGTTGCCGGCCTTTCCAGCTTCGTCGCGGTAAACCCCGGCGATGGTACGGATCTCGGCCTGGTGGCGCCCGTAGACCTTCTCCAGCGCATCGGAGATCTCGCCGACGGTGGCCTTGGCCCGGGCCGCGTCGATGGCCAGCGCCAGCAGGTTGTTGCCCAGCCCATCTTCACCCGCGCGGCCGTGGGCGGCGGCGGCACGAGACAGCTCGGCCAGCGCGGCGTCGACGGCGGCCTGGTCCCGATTTGCCCGCAGCTCTTGCAGTTTGGCCAGCTGCTCGGCGCGCACCCGGCTGTTCTCGACCTTGAGCACCTCGACCTCTTGATCCTCTTCGACCTGGTACTTGTTCACCCCGATCACCGGCTGGTTGCCGGAGTCGATGCGGGCCTGGGTGCGCGCGGCGGCTTCCTCGATGCGCAGCTTGGGGATGCCGTCGCTGATGGCCTGGGCCATACCGCCGTGCTCGGCGACCTCGGCGATGTGGGCGCGCGCCCGCTGCGCGAGCTGGTAGGTCAGCCACTCCACGTAATAGGAGCCGGCCCAGGGATCGATCGGCCTGGTGGTGCCCGACTCCTGCTGCAGCACCAGCTGGGTGTTGCGGGCGATGCGGGCGGAGAAGTCGGTGGGCAGCGCCAGCGCCTCGTCGAGTGCGTTGGTGTGCAGCGACTGGGTGTGGCCCTGGGTTGCGGCCATCGCCTCGATACAGGTGCGCGCGACGTTGTTGAACGCGTCCTGCGCGGTCAGCGACCAGCCGGAGGTCTGCGAATGTGTGCGCAGCGACAGCGATTTAGCGTTCTTCGGGTTGAACTGCGCGACCAGCTCGCTCCACAGCAGCCGGCCGGCCCGCAGTTTGGCCACCTCCATGAAGAAGTTCATCCCGATGCCCCAGAAGAAGGACAGCCGCGGCGCGAACTTGTCGATGTCCAACTCGGCGTCCAGACCCGCCTTGATGTAGTCGACACCGTCGGCCAGGGTGTAGGCGAGCTCCAGATCGGCTGTGGCACCGGCTTCTTGGATGTGATAGCCGGAGATCGAGATCGAGTTGAATTTCGGCATCTTGGCGCTGGTGTAGGCGAAGATGTCGGAGATGATGCGCATCGACGGCTTCGGCGGGTAGATGTAGGTGTTGCGCACCATGAATTCTTTGAGGATGTCGTTCTGGATGGTGCCGGCCAGCTTCTCCGGCGGCACCCCCTGCTCCTCGGCGGCCACCACGTACAGCGCCAGGATCGGCAGCACGGCGCCGTTCATGGTCATCGACACCGATACCGTCGACAGGTCGATGCCGTCGAACAGCTGACGCATGTCGAGAATGGAATCGATTGCCACACCGGCCATTCCGACGTCACCTTGAACACGTGGATGGTCGGAGTCGTAGCCGCGGTGGGTGGCCAGGTCGAAGGCCACCGACAGGCCCTTCTGCCCGGCGGCGAGGTTGCGGCGGTAGAACGCGTTGGAGTCCGCGGCCGTGGAGAACCCGGCGTACTGGCGGATTGTCCACGGCTGGTTGACATACATCGTCGGATACGGGCCGCGGAGATACGGCGGCTCGCCGGGGAAACTGTTCAGCGGGTACCCGTCGGCCTCGGCGGCGGCGCGGTCGGCGGCGATGTACACCGGTTTGACGTCGATGTCTTCCGGCGTGTGCCAGACCAGCTGATCGGGGGTGTACCGGTGCGCGGCCGCGGCCGCGGCAACGTGTTCTTCCACTGCGGCCTCGGTCGGCGGACGCACGCTGCGATCGCTGTGCAGTGGAATATCGGAGAAGCTGCCCACAACGGGCGCGGTGGTCGTCATCGTCGCTATGCCCCCAATCGGTTCAGCAGGCTCGAAAGAGCTTCGACCGCATCGATTTTCGCGGTGAGGAACTCGTCGGGCCGTTGTTCGGGATCTGATCTCCGCCACTGCTTTCTGCGGCCCGGCCAGGCAGACGTGCGAGACCCCCGCGCGGCGTGCCGCCTCGACGATCGCGGCCGCCTCGGTGGCGTACCGGCTGTCGGTGCCGCAGATCACCGCGACGGTCGGCGAGCCGGCATCGGCAACAGCCTTGGCGACACCGTCGGCGTCGACCGTTCCCGGGTTGACCGCCTCGATGCCGCCGGAAGCCAGCAGGTTCGCCGCGAACGTGGCCCGGATATTGTGCTCGGCCAGCGGACCCAGCGGCAACAGCAGCGCCTGCGGGCGTGAACCGGTGCGGGCCAGGTAGACGTCGGAACGGTCCCGCAGCGCTTCGAACGCGGCGGCGTAGCGCGCCAGGTTCCCCGCCGCGAGCGGCGAATGCGACGAATCATTCTGCGGCAGAGCCGGTTCGGCGAGGTTCGGGTATTCGTTGACGCCGGTGATGGCGGTCCGGCGATGCGCGATGTCGTCGGCGCGCTGTGCCGCTATCTCGCCGATCTGGCCGGCGATGTAGTCACGCGCGTCGACGAACCCGCCGTGCTTCTCGATGGCCTGGAAATGCTGCCAGGCCTGCTGGGCCAGCTGTTCGGTCAGGTCCTCGACGAACCACGACCCACCCGCCGGATCGAGAATCCGGCCGACGTGTGACTCCTCGAGCAGCAGCAACTGGATGTTGCGGGCCATCCGGCGCGCGAAACTGGTCGCCATGCCGGGGAAGCCGCCCGGAATCGCCACGTCGAACGGGAACACCAGCACGGTGTCGGCGCCGCCGACGCCGGCGCCGAACGCGGCCAACGTGGTTCGCAGCATGTTCACCCAGGGGTCGCGCTGGGTCATCATCGGCAGCGACGTCTCGGCGTGCACGACCGCCGCGCCGCTTTCCGGCTCGCCGACGACCTCGGCGACCCTTGCCCACAGTTGGCGCAGCGCCCGGATTTTGGCGATCGTCATGAACTGGTCGTCGTCGGCGGCCAGCCGGAAACTGATCTGAGCCAGCGCCTTGGCCACCGGGAGGCCGGACTCGGTCAGCACCCGTAGGTAGGCCACCGCGGCGGCGACGCTGCCGGCGAGTTCCCACGTCGCGTTGGCGCCCAGATTGTGGAAGGCGGGCCCGTCGACGGTGATCGCCCGCACGCCGTGGCCGCCGGCCACCCGCTTGGCGACGCCGACGACCTCCTGCGATCGGCGGGGCAGGACGCTCGCTCAGCGACGCGGTCAGCGGGTCGGCGCCCAGATCGATCGACAGCGTCGCGCGCTGGTCGGGTTCGACCTCGGCCACCAACTCCAGCAGGGCGTCGCAGGCCGCCCGGTAGTCGGCGCCGGCATCGAGGATCACCGGCGCCATGCTCAGATAGACGCCGTCGAGCGCCTTCTCCAGCTGCGCCGGGCGCCACGCCAGACTCCCCCACTCGGATCAGCAGCGCGCTGACGCCCTCGGCCAGCCCGGCGAGCACCGCGGCGTTGACATCCTCGGCGGCGACCCCGGCCACCGGGTTGGCCGGAAGTGCCTCGGCGACCTTCCATCCGGAATTGACGTCGCGCAGCGCGTCGCCGCCACGCAGGTAGGGCCACTCGCCCGGCAGCGGCGGCTCCGGCAGCTCGTCGAGGGCGGTGTAGAGCGGCCGGATCGCGAAGCCCTCGTAGGTCGGGCTGTCGAGCAGCCGCTCGGGTTCTGGCCCCAGGTCCTCAGGGGCTTTAGGGTCCTTGGCGTCGCGCCGGGTGCTTTTGGCCAGCACCCCGGCCACCGCCGTGCGCCATCGGGCGCGGCCCTGCGCAGGGTCGGCGGACCCAGCGGACACATCGACTGACACCGGCGGCTCCTATGTCGCAGCATGTGGCGGCCCCAACACTGGCCTGCCACCTAACCACCAGGCTAAATGATCGTCGCCGACGGCTTCAGCGGACCCTGCGGCGACCGCGGCACCGGCGAAGCCACGGTCGTCCTGCAAAAGTTAGGCGTACCTTACTAAGGTAAGAACGGCTAATGTTAGGTCGATAATGCTTACTCGGGCGCAGGGCGCACGCGATCAATCCACCCGGTGATCGTGCTCGCCCAGCTGCCGCCGGGCGGCGGGCAACGGTAGTGGGCACGGTGCCGCAGGCGAACTCCGCGGTGGCAAGCCGACTGGGCAATTGGGCTTCCGAGCCACGGCCCAAGTTGACGTGATCCGTCGCGCACCGCTGGGTGACCCGACCATTTACCGGGTCCAGGACACCGAACTGTGTCTGCGCCGCCGCGAGGCGCAGCTGATCGAAGTAGTCCCCGAAGCGGACCGATGACCGCCTGCCATGACGTCGCCGGCGCTCCGGTCGCCGTCGCCGGCGTCCGGCGGGTGGCGCTGGTCGGCAGTCCGAATGCCGGTAAGACCAGTGTTTTCAATCACCTGACCGGGTTGCGCGCCAAGACCGGCAACTATCCGGGCGTCACCGTCGGACGCAGCGTCGGCACCACCACACGTCGACGGCGTCGACGATCGCCGTGGAGGATCTGCCCGGCACCTACAGCCTCGACCCGATCAGCCCGGACGAGCAGGTGGTGACCGACCTGCTGGCCGGCGAATACCCCGACATCGACCGGCCCGACGCGGTGGTGCTGGTCGCCGACGCCACCACGCTGCGGCGCTCGATCATGCTGGTGGGCCAGGTGTTACGGCTCGACCTGCCGTGCTTGCTGGCGCTGACCATGGGCGACGAATTGACTTCGCGCGGCGGCAGTATCGACGTCGAGGCGTTGTCGACGGCACTGGGCATCCCGGTAACCGCGGTCGTCGCGCACCGCGGGTCGGGCATCGACACCCTGCGGGCACAGCTGGCGTCGTTCGACCAGTGGCAACGCCCGCCGGTGCTCCCGCCGGCCGACCAGGACGCCATCGACGCCTGGGGACGGTCGGTGCTCGACGCGGCCGATTACGTTGCGCCGCAACCGGATCGGCGCACCAGCCGAATCGACCGCGTGCTGCTGCACCCGCTGTGGGGCACCGTCGCGTTCTTCGCGGTGATGTTCGGCTTCTTCCAGGTCCTGTTCACCATCGCCGCGCCGCTGCGGGACGGCATCAGCCACGGGTTGACCTGGCTGGGCGGACAGGTCGCCGAGCACATCGGCAATCCGGTCGTCCGCGGTCTGCTCGGCCAGGGGATTATCGGCGGGGTCGGCACCGTGCTGCAGTTCATCCCGCAGATCGTGTTGCTGTTCTTGCTGATCGCGCTGCTGGAGAACGTCGGCTACATGTCACGGGCGGCGTTCTTGATGGATCGGGTGATGGCCAAGACCGGACTGGAGGGCCGCGCCTTCGTCGCGATGCTCTCGTCGTTCGCCTGCGCGATCCCCGGCATCATGGCCACCCGGACGCTGCCGTCGTCGCGCGACCGGATCGCCACCATCGTCAGCGCGCCGTTGATGACCTGCTCGGCCCGGCTGCCGGTGTACACGTTGTTGGTCGGGCTGTTGGTGGCACCGCAAACGCACTGGTGGGGCTTGAGCGCACAGGGCGTGACGATGTTCCTGCTGTACCTGGGCGGCGGGACTTCCTCGCTGATCGCGGCGTCGGTGGTCAAGTCGACGATCCTGCGTGGCGATCTGCTGCCGTTCACCATGGAGCTTCCGCCCTACCGGTTCCCGTCGCTGAAGGTGCTGCTGGCCGCGATGTGGAGTGCGGCCAAGGTGTTCTTGCGCAAGGCGGGAACCATCATCCTGGGCACTTCTCTGGTGTTGTGGGCACTGCTCAATCTGCCGCTGCGCGAGGCGGAAACCCGGGGGCTGTCCCGGACCGATTCGACGGCCTACGTCATGAACCACAGCTACGCCGCCGACGTCGGCAGGGCGATCGCGCCGGTTTTCCAACCGCTGGGCTTCGACTGGCGCACCGATGTCGCCTTGGTCGGTTCACTGTCGGCGCGCGAAGTTTTCGTCTCCACCCTGGGCCAGGTGGCGGCGGCGGAAAACCCCGCCAACCCGCGGTCGGCGTTGGCCACGATGACCGATGATCACGGTCACCGGGTGTTCACCGCGCCGACCGTCATCGCGCTGATGACGTATTTCATGTTCGCGTTGCAGTGCATGTCGACCATCGCCGTGATGCGCCGCGAGACCAACTCGTGGCGATGGCCTGCCTTCGCGTTCTCCTACATGTTTGCCCTCGCATGGGTGATGGCGTTTGCCGCGCGGTCGATTGCGGTAGGCCTGGGCGCATGATCCCGATTCACGCCACCGCCACCGCGGACCCGCAACAGCTCCGCTGGGTGGTCCCTGCCGACCGGCTGCCGCCCGCCGGCAGGGTCCGCCGCGCCCCCGGCCGTCTCGGCCGCTTGCTGGATCGCGGGGTGATCGGCGAGATGGTGATCCGCACCGCATCAGACAAAGGCGATGTGTTGATCACCCTCAGCGCCGACAACCGTTGGCGTGAGCTGGGCGACGAGGTCCGCGAAGCGCTCAATGACGCACTGCCGGACCCGGCCGGCTGGCGAATCGACCCCTTAGACAACACCGATGGGCTGGCGGCGATCGCCGCGGGGCTGCTCGCAGGTCCGATCGGCGCACTCGCCGCATCGCACGGCGGGTCGATCGAGTTGGTTTCGGTAGTGGGCCACACCGTGACCGTTCGGATGTCGGGCGCGTGCCAGGGGTGCCCGGCGGCGAGCTCGACGCTGCATGACAAGCTGCAGCAGGAACTGCGCCGACGCGCCGGTCAACGAGTGACGGTCCGGACTGAAAACAATTCGGCGGCAATGCCGTTGGGCCGCAAGCTGCTGTCGTTGCTGGTCCGCTGAGTTTCTTTCGCCGAAACCCCGTAGTCTTGAACCTCGTGACGGCGAACGCCACCAGCAAGGTCACCGACGCACTGCGCAGCCTGAACGCCGCAATCGTTGCGACGGCACGCCAGGTATCCAGGCGACGGATGATCGCCACGGGTGCGGTGCTGGCCATCGCGGTCGCGGTGGCGCTGTCGGTTCCGTTGCCCACCGCGGTACAGATGCGGGACTGGGCGACCTCGGTGGGCCCGTGGTTCCCGCTGGCTTTTCTGGCCGCCCACATCGTGGTGACCGTATTGCCTTTTCCCCGTACCGCTTTCACGTTGGCCGCTGGTCTGTTGTTCGGGCCCGTCCTCGGGGTGGCGCTGGCGGTGATGGCCAGCACGGCCAGTGCGGTGATCGCGCTGCTGTTGGTTCGTGCGGGCGGATGGCAACTCAGCCGCCTGGTTCGCCACCAGGCCGTCGACAGGGTGGATGCCCGTCTGCGCGACCGGGGCTGGATTGCGATCATGTCGCTGCGGCTGATCCCGGTGGTGCCGTTTTCGGTGCTGAACTATGCCGTCGGCGCGTCAGCGGTGCGGGTACTGCCCTACACGTTGGCGACGCTGGCCGGGATGCTTCCCGGGACGGCCGCTGTGGTAATCCTCGGCGACGCGCTGACCGGTCACGTCAGCCCGCTGCTGATTCTGGTGTCTTTCTGCACGGGCATGGTCGGGCTTGGGCTGTTGGCTTACGAAATCCGGCACCATCGGCGCCATAACAGCGCACCGGCGGCGGAGAGCGACCCCGCCGAGCCGGCGCTTCGTGGGTAACGGGTCCTTCACACGTCCCGCGCGACCTGTGATTTCGTCCTACACTGAAGAATCGAAGCAATTCGCAGCGTCGAGACAATGGCGTCGCCGTTTGCTGTTGCGACGATGCGTCCGAGCCCAGCCGCCCGGGGGCCGTTAGTCACCGTGGTGAAAGTCTGGGAGGAGAACAGAGATGGACGCTAAACACTTAGCCGCTGCTGCGCGGATCGCGGTCGGCGTAGGCATAGCGGCGCTGGCGGGTGGGACAGGACAAGTCAACGCTGCCCCGTTGGACCCGGCCCCGCCATGCCCGACCTGCCAACCTGAGCCGAATCCGGCTCCGCCGCAGGGCATTCCAGCCGAAAAATGCTGGCGGTACGGGCGTCAGGGGCCGGGAGGTCCTAAGGGCGGCGGTGGGGTGCCGGTATACCCGCAGCCGTGCCCCACAGCCGCACCGCCCCCGCCACCTGAGGGTTGAGTGGCGTCACCCGCTGGACGGCTCTCTCGCCGGGCGACAATCCGGCCTGACCTCTACAGTTGGCAGAAGTGACCATGACGTCGCAGCGCGGCATTGCTCGGGCAAATTCGGCATTGCCCCAGTAGCTGCCAGCCGGCGCGGCGACCATGAACGTCACGGACGGGACGAATCACCGTGAAACTGACACGCGCTGCTAGCGCGGCAGCAGTTGCTGCCGGCATCGGCTTATCAGCACTGACGGGCGCGGGGGTTGTCACCGCGCTCCCGCTCGATCCGCCCCCACCGACTCCGGCCCCGCCGAGTCCGAGCATGCCGGCGAACATGCCGGGAATGAGCATGGCACCGACGACGCCCCTCCCGCACAGCGGGCCTGCAGGACCCAAAGGTGGGCAGCCTGCTACGAAGACACCCTGAGCTGTTACCGACACCCGCCGCGACGAGCTCGTCGCGGGTCTATCTCCGACCGCGTGCAGTGCTCATCGGGAGGTGACATACCCACAACCGGCCGGCGGCAATGCATTGGTGATCAACGCCGCTCGCGGAAGAGGTCGTCCACCGGATACTCGCCGTAGGTTCCGCGCTCGTCACCGCGCAGGACCCAGCGGTGCTGTTGCTCAGCCCGCGCGGCAAGCTCAGCGGCGCGCTGTGCGTCGGCTGCCCTCCGGGCATCGGCCGCCCGAAGCTGCACACGCACAATGCAGAACAGCACGAACAGCGCGATCGCGCCGAGGATCCACCAGATGAGTTTGATGATCAAGGCGATCAACATCAGGAATCCGAACAACGATGCCAATGTCCTCATCTCCGCCTCCGATCGAGTCCGGTCCAAACGATTCAGTGATGCTAAAGACGAACTCCGACAACATGGAGAGATGATGTCCGCAACACGGCCGCCGTCGCGGCTCGCCGCAGTCGGAGCGCGCATCCTGCGCTCTCGCCCGCTTATGCGGGCTCCGATCTGGATCTACAAGGCCCGGGCCGGGGCGGTGCTGGGGTCGCGGCTGCTGATGCTCGAACACATCGGCCGAACATCTGGGATGCAGCGTTATGTCGTCCTCGAGGTCGTCGAGCATGCCACGCCCGACAGCTATGTCGTCGCATCCGGGTTCGGCGAGAAGGCCCAGTGGTTCCGCAACATCAAAGCCAACCCGAGGGTGCGGGTCTACACCGAGAGCCGCGCGCCCGCGCCCGCCACCGCGCGGATCATGACCCAGCAAGAAGCCGACCGCGTACTGGGGGCGTATGCCGGTGCGCATCCTCAGGCCTGGGCACGACTCAGACCCGTGTTGGAGCACACCCTCGGCAGACCGATCGCTGAGACCGATACGCAGCTGCCGCTCGTCGAGCTGCGACTCGGTTAAACCCCGTTCGGCCCCTTGGCCGTCAGCATCGCGTACGTGGCCAGAAACGACGCCGCCGGAACGGCATTCACGATCCGGTCGCGTGCTCGAAGATGCGCGCCCACCGCTAGCGCAAAGTACAGCGTCAGCATCGCCGTGGTCAGCCGCGCCAATGCCGGAAGCCTGCTGGCCGAGAGCAATCCGATCACGGAGGCGGCCTTGGAGGCCGGAAGAATCCACCGGATGTTCTGTGGGACACCGAGAGCGTCAAGCGTTTTCGCGATCGGCGCCACCGGGATCGCGCATGCGACCGCATCACCAGCCTGGAAGGCCGCCAGCGCCGCATACGTTTTCGGCGAAGTCAGAGCGCTCATGTCACTGGTTCAGTGCAGACGGCGGCGGGAAGGTGCCCTCGACCGGCTTACGCGCGTCGGCCTCGGCCTTGGCCACCGCCTGGACGATCGCCGGGTCGGTTTCGGTGGAGAACCAGTCGGCGACGTCGGCGTCATCGTCGCCAGCGGCATGCTTGGGCACCTGGTCAGCCGGGTCGACCGGCGATGGCTGATATCGGAACACCCCGTCCGAGCCAGGAGCGCCAAGCAGCTTGGCGAACCCCTGTAACGCCGTGCCGAAGTCGCTGGGCACCAACCACACCTTGTTCGCTTCGCCCTGCGCCATCTGCGGCAGGACCTGCAGGTACTGATAGGCCAGCATCTCCGGGGTGGGCCGACCGGCCTTGATCGCGGCGAATGTCTTCTCGATCGCCTTGGCCTGGCCCTGCGCCTGAAAGTAGGCCGCGGCCCGCTCACCCTGCGCCCGCAACATGCGCGATTGCCGGTCGGCCTCGGCGGCCAGGATCGCGGCCTGCTTGGCGCCCTCGGCGGCCAGGATCTGTGCCTGCTTGTCGCCTTCGGCCTGGGTGATCGCGGCCTGCCGGTTACCTTCGGCAGTCAAGATCATCGCCCGCTTCTCCCGGTCGGCCTTCATCTGCTTTTCCATCGAGGCCTGGATCGACGGCGGCGGGTCGATGCTGCGCAGCTCGACGCGGGCCACCCGCAGTCCCCAACGGCCGGTGGCCTCGTCGAGCACACCGCGCAGCTGGCCGTTGATCTGGTCGCGGGACGTCAGGGTCTGCTCCAAAGTCATGCCGCCGACGACGTTGCGCAGCGTGGTGGTGGTGAGCTGCTCGACGCCGACGATGTAGTTGCTGATCTCATAGACCGCGGCCTGCGGGCTGGTGACCTGGAAGTAGACCACGGTGTCGATGTTGAGCGTGAGGTTGTCTTCGGTGATCACCGGCTGTGGCGGAAATGACACCACCCGCTCACGCAGGTCGACGCGGGCGCGGATGCGGTCGATGAATGGCACCAGCAGGGTCAACTGCCCGCTGATCGTGCGGCTGTATCGGCCCAACCGTTCGATCACCGCCGCTTCGGCCTGCGGGATCAGCGCGACCGACTTCGCCACCACGATGACCGCGAAGCCCACCAGAACAGCCAGAAATACCAGACCAGCAACCACAATTCCTCCTATTGGTCCGCCAGCGCTTAGGTGTTTTTCCACACCACCGCGGTGGCCCCGTCGATGTGCATCACGGTCACCCGCTCGCCGGGTTCGAAGACGTCACCTTCGTTCATGGGGCGCGCTGTCCACACCTGGCCGTCTACCTTCACCTGACCTTCGTCGTGGGCGACCCGGTCGAGGACCAGAGCACTTTTGCCCTCCAATGCCTTGACACCCGTAGGCAGGCCCTTCGCGGGGGTCAGACGCCGCCGCAACACGGGCCGGACCAGGACCAGCAGAAGCACCGAAACTACCAGGAAGACCGCCCCGTCGGCCCAGATCGGCAAGTCGAGCAGCCAAGTGGATCCGGCCGCGGCCAGTGCGCCGCCGCTGAGCATCAGCATGAACATATCGCCGGTCAGCGCCTCGGCGCCGGCCAGCCCGAATGCGACGATCAGCCAGATCACAGCCGCAGGCATGCCGCCAGGATATCGCGTGATCAGCCTTGCTCACGACGAACAACTAGACTGCGAAACCATGTGGTGCCCCAGCGCAACGCTCTCGGTCTGGGCCAATGCCTGGCTTGCCGGCAAGGCCGCGCCCGACGACGTCCTCGATGCGTTATCTTGTTGGGCACCAATACAATCAGTCACTGCATACGACGCGGTAGCGGCGGGTCACACCGGCTTACCGTGGCCGGACGTGCATGACGCAGGTGCGGTATCACTGCTGCAGACGCTGCGCACCGCCGCGGGCCGTCCGTCGACCGGCGCGCCATGGATCGCTGTGGTATTACCGGTTCCCGGCGATGTCCGCGGGCTGGCGGCGGGCACCCAGTTCGAGCGGGACGCCTTGATCGCGGGCGAAGCGGTGATCGTCAGCAATCCCGACGATCCCGGCATGGCTGTCGGGCTGGTGCCCGAATTCAGGTATGACGAAGCTGACGACGAACTCGCTGTGCCCGAACTGTGTGCGCTGTCTTGGACGGTCTATTCGTTGCCGGGCCAGCCGCTCGTCGACCGAACCGAGCTGGGTGAGGCCGAATACGCCTTGCGGTTGGCGGTTCGAACAGCCGCCGATGCGCTGACCACCATCGGTTTGGGGACCGCAGACGTCGACGTCGAAGATCCGCGCGGGCTGATCGAGCAGCTGCTGGAATCCGCGCGGCAACATCAGCTTCCCGACCATGCGCCGTCGCGTGCCTTGCGGGTGCTGGAAAACGCCGCACATGTCGACGCAATCATCACGGTCAGCGCCGGGCTGTCCCGGATCGGAACCCCGTCGTTGTCGGAGGCCCAGATCGCCACCGACGCGCTGCGCCCACTCGCCGCTGTGGTGCGGTCGGCGAGAATGGCCGCGCTCACCGCCATCCTGCACGCGGCCTGGCGGCCCTGACCACCGATCAGACCGGGCTTTGCTCGGCGGCGCAGTGCGGCGGACGGCACGGCTCGCCGTTGATGCTGGCCGCGCAACCGGGTACCGGATCGGGTCCGGCTATCCGAGACGGCGCACGGCCGCAACGCAATTCGTCGATGAGATCCGCGGCCACCCGTGCGAGTCGCCGATCGGCGTTGGGCGTAGCTGCCCGGGCGAACGCGATGCCCGCTGCCTCGGCTTGCGATCGCAATTCGTGGTCGAGATCCCAGACCACCTCGATATGGTCGGCGACAAAACCGATCGGGCAGACGATGACGGCCGTGGTGCCGCAGCCGGCAAGCGTCGTGAGATGGTCGGCGACATCGGGCTCCAGCCAAGGGACCTGGGGCGGGCCCGATCGCGACTGCCAGGCCAAGTCATAGTCCGCGTATCCGGCGGCGGTCGCGACCAGCCTTGCGGCATAAGCGACTTGGCGGCTGTACAGCTTAGGGCCCAAGCGCTGGTCGGCGCCAACAGGCACGGAATGCGCGGTGAACACCAGCCGCGCGTCGGCGGGCAGCGCCTCGGCCGCGGCCGCGACTGCGCCGGCGAACATCTCGACGAAAAGCGGGTGGTCGAAATAGGTTCGCAGTTTGACCAATTCGGGGGCCTTCGACCCGGCAGCCCGTCGTGCCCGGGCGATGTCCTCGACGTACTGGGTGCAGCTGGAATAGCCGCTCCACGCCGAGGTGGTGAATACCGCCGCACGTTGAATACCGTTGTCGCGCATGGTTGCGACGGTGTCTTCGACGTAGGGCTCCCAGTTGCGGTTGCCGAAATAGACCGGGAGCTCCAAACCCTGCGCGACGAGTTCTGCACGCAGTTGGGCGATCAGCGCCTGGTTGATTCCGTTGATCGGCGACACCCCACCGAAGTGCATGTAGTGCTCAGCGACGTGGTCAAGGCGTTCGGGCGGCACGTTGCGGCCGCGAGTGACGTTCTCCAGGAACGGCCTTACCTGCTCGGGCCCTTCCGGCCCCCCGAACGACAGCAGCAGGACCGCATCGAATTCCATTGTGTTGCTACAGCAATTGGGTGCTGGCGCCGCCGTCGGCGTAGATGATAGTTCCAGTGGTCGCGGGCAGCCATTCGGAAAGCAAGGCGCACACCGTCTTGGCGACGGGCGTAGGGTCTTTCATGTTCCAGCCGACCGGAGCACGCTGGTCCCAGCCCTCTTCGAGCAGCTGTATCTGCGCGCCAGCCTCGTCGCCGAGCGCACCTCCGACGATTGCGCTCATGGCCAGTGTCCGGATCGGCCCTGCGGCAACAAGATTGGAACGGACGCCGAACTTGCCGGCTTCGCGCGCCACGAACCGGTTGACCGACTCCAGCGCGCTCTTGGCGACCGTCATCCAGTTGTAAGCCGGCATCGCCCTGCTCGGGTCGAAGTCCATGCCGACAATGGAGCCGCCGGGGTTCATGATCGGCAGCAGTGCCTTGGCCAGCGAGGCATACGAGTACGCCGAGATGTGGATGCCCTTGGATACGTCCTCGTAAGGCGCGTCGAAGAACGGGTTGATGCCCATTCCGCTTTGGGGCATGAAGCCGATCGAATGCACCACGCCGTCGAGCTTGTTGCCCTCGCCGATCTCGGCCGCCACCCGCTCGGCCAGGCTGTCGAGGTGCTTCTCGTCTTGCACATCGAGTTCGATCAGCGGGGCCTTTTCCGGTAGCCGGTCGGCGATGCGCTGGATCAGCCGCAGCCGATCGAATCCGGTCAGCACCAATTGGGCGCCCTGCTCCTGGGCCACCCGCGCGATGTGGAACGCGATCGACGCGTCGGTGATGATCCCGGTGACCAGGATTCGTTTGCCTTCGAGCAGTCCTGCCATATCCGTCCTTAATTCTTGGGTGAGGGTCAGGTCAGTCCGTCAGTGACCCATGCCCATGCCGCCGTCGACCGGGATCACCGCACCGGCGATGTAACTCGCGTCCTCGGACGCCAGGAAGCTGACCACCCCGGCGACCTCCTCGGCGGTGCCGACCCGCTTCGCCGGGATGAACTCCAGCGCCCCCGCCTGAATCCGCTCATCCAGTGCGCGGGTCATCTCGGTGTCGATGTAGCCGGGGGCGACCACGTTCGCGGTGACCCCGGCCTTGGACAGTTCCCGGGAGATCGAGCGGGCCATGCCGATCAGACCGGCCTTGGAGGCCGCGTAATTGGCCTGGTTGCCGATGCCCCAGCTGCCGGAGACCGAACCTATGAAGATCATCCGGCCGAACCGCTTTCGCTGCATGCTGCGCGATGCCCGCTGAGCGACCCGGAACGCTCCGGTGAGGTTGGCGTCGATGACCTTCTCGAACCTCTCCTCGGTCATCCGGATCAGGAACGCGTCCGCGGAGATGCCGGCGTTGGACACCAGCACCTCGACCGGACCCTGATGCTCCTCGACCTCTTTGAAGGCACGATCGACGGCGTCGTTGTCGGTGACGTCACACTCGACGCCGAACAGCCCCTCGGGCGCCCCGGATCCGCGGTGCGTGACGGCGACCTTGTGGCCGTCGGCGGCCAGCCGCTGCGCGATCGCCAGCCCGATTCCCCGGTTTCCGCCCGTGACCAGCACTGAACGGGAGACGAACGCGGGTTTGCCGCCGTCGGCGGCGAGCTCGGTGGCTGCGTCAGTCACCCCGTCAACTTAGCGCCTCACGTCGAGCGGCGCCGAAATCCACCCCGTGGCGAGTGCCAAATATGGCACGGAACTGGCCACTCGGCGGCGCCGGATCAGGTGGGCAGCCGCCGGTTGATCAGCAGGGCCGCCAGGCCGGCCAGCGCCAGCACCAGCGAGCCCAGCCGCAGCCACCCGACGCTGGCGTCGCCGCGGATCGTCTCGTAACCGATCTGCTCCTGCAGCGACGCGTAGACCTGCTTGAGCTCCTGCAAGTTCGAGGCGTCGTAGTGGTTCCCGCCGGACAGCTCGGCGACTTTTTTCATCGTGCTGTCGTCGACGGGGACCGGCTGGCGTTGGCCGTTGATCTCCACGAAGCCGTACGGGGTGCCGAACGAGATCGTCGAGATCGGCACGCCCTGGTCCTTGGCGGTCCGCGCCGCGGTGAACGCCCCCTTGGGGTTGTCCGGGTTGGTCGGCATCGTCTCCTTACCGTCGGAGAACAACACGATCCGTGCCGGCGGCGGGGTGTCGCCGCCGCCGATCACCGCGCCGACGGTGGCGATGGCCTGCAGCGCGGTGAAGATGCCCTCCCCGGTGGCGGTGCGGTCGGCAAACTGCAACTTGTCCAGCGCGGCTTTGGTCGCGTCGCGGTTGGTAGTCGGTTGCACCAGAACCGTCGCGGTCCCGGCATAGGCGATCAAGCCGAGGTTGATGCCGGGGGTGAGCTCACCGGCGAACTCCTTGGCGGCCACTTCGGCCGCGGCCATCCGGTTGGGTTCGACGTCGGTGGCCCGCATGGACTGCGAGACGTCGATGACCAGCATGACGACCGCACGGTTGCGCGGAATCCGCACATCGTGGGTCGGCCCGGCCATCGCGATCGTGAACAGCACCAGCGCCGACACCAACAGGATGGCCGACAGGTGACGCCACCGGGTGGGCTGCTTGGGCGCGACGCTTTCCAGCAGCTCCATGTTGGCGAAGCGCAGCATCCGGCGCTGCCGGGCCACCTGCACGATGATGTAGAGCGCCACCAGGCCGAGCACGACCAGCAGGAACAGAAAAAACCAGGCGTGGGCGAAACCGGACAGCGTCATCGGTCCCAGCAAGGGCAGTGTCATAGCGGACCCGTCGTGGTATGTGTGCGCGCTCGCGCGTCACTGGCGACCCGCCATTGCGCCGCGCCGGCGGGATTCGACGAAACGGACGATGTCGGCGATCCAATCGCGGTCGGTGCGCAGCGACAGCAGCGGCGCTCCGCAGCTGCGCATCGTGCGCGCCACGTCCGCTCGATGCGCCGCGGCCGCCTTGGCGAAGTCGTCGCGCAGCTGCTCGTCGATGGTGAACTCGCGAGTGACACCGGATTCGGCGTCCTGCAAGATGACGTCACCGACATCGGGCAACTCGACGTCGCGGGGATCAAGCACCTCGATGCCCAGCACCTCATGGCGCGCCGCGATGGCTCGCAGCGGTCGCATCCAGTTGATCGGGCCGAGGAAGTCACTGATGATCACGGCCATCCCGCGGCGCCGTTCCGGACGGCGCAACGCGTCGATCGCGACCGACAAATCGCCACGCACCCCGACAGGTGCTTTGGGCATGGTGGCGATGGTGCGTAACAACGTCTGCTCATGCTGACGTCCGGAGCGTGCGGGGACGCGAGTTATCTTCTCGCCGTTGGCAATCAGCGCGCCGAGCCGGTTTCCTCCGCCGCTGTTGAGGAAGGTGATGGCGGCCGCGGCTGCCACTGCCAGGTCACGCTTCTCGCAGACCGTTGTGCCGAAGTCCAGGCTGGCCGACATGTCGACCACCAGCCAGGTCTCCAGTTCGCGATCGGCGATCATCTGCCGGACGTGCGGGTGGGTGGTGCGCGCGGTGACTGCCCAGTCCATCCGGCGGACGTCGTCGCCCGGCTGATACTCGCGCGACTCCCCCGGCTCCGACCCCGGGCCCGGGATCAGGCCGAGGTGATCGCCATGCAAAACACCGTCGAGCTTGCGTTTGACCGTGAGTTCGAGCGTGCGCAGCGCCGCCGACAGCTTCGGGTCGTCGATCTGCCCCCGCTGCATCGACGGCGGACGGACCGTCGCCGACGCTTCGGGGTCCGTCACCGACCGCTAGCCGCGCCCGCGGCCTGCATCACCGGAGGTACTGAATGACCCTGTTGCGGAACGGCATTCACCTGTGGCATGGCAACGGTCTGCAGCACCCTGTTGATCACGATCTCCGGCGAGATCTCGTCCGCCAGCGCGTCATAGGTGAGCACCAACCGATGGCGCAGCACGTCGGGAATGACCTCGACGATGTCCTGTGGGATCACATAGTCGCGGCCGCGGACCAACGCCAGCGAGCGCGCGCCGGCGATTATGCCCAGCGAGGCACGCGGCGAAGCACCGAACGAGATCCAGCTCTTGACGTCATTCATCCCGAGTTGCTCGGGATGACGGGTGGCGGTGACGACGCGCACCACGTAGTCCACCAGCGCGTGGTGAACGAAGTTGTTCGCGGCGAGGTCCTGTAGCCGCAGCAGGTCACCGGTGTTCAGGATCTGCTTGGGCTCCGGCGGCCTGACGCCCATCCGGTAGATGATCTCGCGCTCTTCCTCCGGCGAGGGGTAGCCGACGTTGATCTTGAACAGGAAGCGGTCCCGCTGGGCCTCGGGCAACGGGTAGACGCCCTCGTGCTCGATCGGGTTCTGCGTCGCCATCACCAGGAACGGGTTGGGCAGCGGGAACCTCTTGCCACCGATCGACACCTGGCGTTCCTGCATGACCTCCAGCAGTGCCGACTGCACCTTCGCCGGGGCACGGTTAATCTCGTCGGCGAGCAGGAAGTTGACCACCACCGGACCGAGCTCGGTGTCGAACTCCTCCTTGCCCTGCCGGTAGATCCGCGTACCGATGATGTCGGTGGGCACCAGGTCAGGGGTGAACTGAATACGGGCGAACGTCCCGCCGACCACCCGCGCGAAGGTCTCTACCGCCAGCGTCTTGGCGACGCCGGGCACGCCCTCCAACAGCACGTGGCCCTTGGACAGCAGGCCGACCAGCATCCGCTCGACCAGCTGGTCTTGCCCCACGATGATCCGCTTGACTTCGAAGATGGCTCGTTCCAGGGTGTGCACCTCGGCAGCCAGACCGTTGCCGCCGCCGGAAGGCGCCGCATGCGCGGGGCCCGTCGGGGGACCCGAGTAATCGCTGGCGCCCGGGGGCGGCCCGCCTGCTGATGTCATCGATTACCCTCCACGGCTACAACCTCCAAAGCTCAATCAGACACGACTGCTCGCACAACAAACGTCGCGGGGCAGCGGCGTGCCCTGGTTCAACTATTCCAGGCCACCGGGACTTCGTCGACGTGGCCACCATGCAGCCCGTGCGTCAGTACTCAATGATCCGGGTCAACATGGGCGTCATCCCGGCTTTCCGCACCGGGCTGACGGTGACTTTGCCGGCGCTGCCCGACGCCTCCAACATCTGGCCGTTGCCCAAGTACATGGTGACGTGCTGGCTTCCGCCCGGGCCGTAGAAGATCAGGTCACCCCGCTTAGCCTGCGACGGCGGAATGTGGCGACCGGCGTTGTACTGGTCACCGGAGAACCTCGGGATCAGCACGCCCACTCCGGCGAAGCTGTATCGCATCAGCCCCGAGCAGTCGAAGCCGACAGTGCCGGCACCGGAGTCCACGCCTTTGCTGGGGCCATTCAGGGTGCCGCCACCCCACGAATACGGCACTCCCATCTGCGATGACCCGCGGCGGATCACATACTCGACAGCCTGTCGACCGTAGACCCGCGGCACCCCGTTGGGACTGGTTGCACCACCGCCACCACCGCCGCCGCCCAGGTTGATCCCGAGCCCACCGAGGAACTGCCGTCCCAGGTCAAGTGTGGTCTGGGTGGCGCTGGCAGTGGCCTGCAGCGACTGGTTGGCGATAGCGACCGGGTCTCCCGGTGCGCCCGCGCTGACTACCGGCGGCAAGGTGGGATCCCAGCCACCGTCCTCGGCGTTCGCGGGGCCGGCCAGACCGATCAGCAGAGCAACCGCAGCCAGAATCGGCCAGACCAGCCCAGTCCGGCGTGACCCCTTGGCTTTTTCAGACGAGCGGCGTCTAACCCAGCGGCGCATAAATCCTTCCCGCGCGTCAGTACTCGATGTAGCGGACCACGTAGGGCGTCATACCGCTGGTGCGAACCGGTGCGACCCGGACCTTCAACCCGACGTCGGGCGCCTCGAGCATCTGCCCTTGGCCGAGATAGATCGTCACGTGCTGGCTGCCGCCGGGGCCGTAGAAGATCACGTCGCCACGGCGCATCTGCGACGACGGGATCTTGCGGCCCAGGTTGTACTGCGAACCCGAGTAGTGCGGCAGCTTGATGCCCACCCCGGCGAATGAGTACAGCACCAGGCCCGAACAGTCGAAACCGTTTGTGCCGGAGCCGGATCCGATGCCGTTGCTCGGTCCGGCGGCGTTGCCGCCGCCCCACGAGTACGGCACGCCCAACTGCGAGAGCCCGCGGCGAATCACATACTCAGACGCCTGCCGTCCGTACACCCGCGGGATGCGGCCGTTGGTGAAGCCGGTGGGCGTGGGAGCCAGCCCCATCTGCTGCAGGAAGCTGCGGCCCATGTTGGCGGTGACCTCCGACGAGGTCGCCGAAATGCCCAGGACCTTGTTGAGGATCGCGATGGGGTCACCCGGAACGTTGGCGCTGGGCACCATCGGCAGCGTGGGATCCCATCCGCCGTCCCACTCGCCGCCGTTGCCCCGGGGTCGCGCCGGCGCGCCCGGCGTCGCCGGATCCCATCGGTCACCGTTGGGCGACGCCGCCCGCGGTCCGGCGCCCGGTCCGCCCGCGGATGCCGACCAATTGCGGGCGGCGTCGAGTCTGGCTTGGGCCGCGTTACGCTCGTCGGCCAGTCGGTTGATCTCTTGCTGCTGTTCGCCGAACTTGCGGTGGATGTCGGTCAGTGCGGCGACCGCGGCGTTCTGGCTGGATTGAGCATCGGCGACGGCCGTGTCCGCTTTCTGTTTGGCCAGCCGGGCCGCCGACTCCTTGTTCACTTGCTCGGTGCGAGCTCGTTGCAGGTTGTCCATCATCTGCCGCGAACTGGCGGCCAGGGTCTGGCCGGCGGCCGCGGTGGCGATGACGTCGTCGGGGCTGGCCGCCTTGAAGTAGCTGTCCGAGGGACCGTTGACGTAACTGGCCACCGCGAAGCGGTCGAATCGCTTCTGGGCGACCGCGATTGCGGCGTCGGCGTCTTTGACTGACTGCTGGCTGGCCTCGACCTCATGTTGTGCGGCCGCGGCGTTGTCGCGCGCGGTTTCGACGTCGACCACCGCCTTGTTGACGCTCTCTTCCTCGGCCTGAATTTGCGCGCCGAGGTCCTGCAGACGCTGGTTGGCCTGAGCGACATCGGCGATCAGTTTGGCCACGGTGGCCGGGGTGGCCGGGGTGCCCGGCTCGGCCTTCGCCAGCGCGGGGCTACACAGCATCACCGCCACACTGAGCACGGCCGGAGCGACCCGGCGGCTGAGCCTGGTGGCCAGTCGGACAGACGAGCCGCGGCAGTTGCGTCCCATTCGACTTGGATCTCCTATGGCTCAACGCGAGCGGACGGCGCTGGTAGTTCGCCCCAGTAATCACTGGAAGCACGATTTAAATCAAAAGCATCCTTTGCACCGTAAGTCACATCTGACCCAATGAAAACTTTAGTAACAAATTACAAGTGTGTTCTTCCGACAACTGTGACCGAACGGTGACATCACTGATTTGCCCGCAGCGGCGGGACGGGTGCCGCTTTTATGCGACACAAGCCGAATACGGCGAGTTAGACGCTCTGGCCAGCTTCTTCTGCGGTTTCTTCCGCTTCATCGGGCGACGTTGCTGACCGCCGGGTGCGCAGTTGCATGATGCGGGTGCCGATCACCGCCGCCAGCACTCCGATAAGAAGCACAATTGTGAACGCGGTCCAGGGAAACTGCGGCGTGTTGAGCTGGTGCAAAAAATTCTGTGCCGAGACCACCGGGTTGCCGGTCTTGGCGTTGTCTTCGCCGATCTCCAGCGTGGCGCGTGGAAAGTGCGTGCTGTAGCTGCCGACGAAGTTCGGGCTGAGTACCAGCACGGTGGCATCGGTGTGTTGGGCGCCCACCCGGGTCGCGATGTCGCGAAGCGGCGTGTCATTCAGGGGGTTGTGGTCGAGAACAACGATCTTGAGGTCGATGCCATCGTGGTGCGCTTGGTCGATCACCTGAAGGAGCGCCGGCGTAACGGCCGCCGGTGCGCTGATGTTCTTGTCGGTCACCTGCTCTTGCACGATCGCCAGGCACTGGTCGGGCGGTGTCGCCGGATCGGCACCGATGGTGCCGCAGATCTCGCCCGGGATGTAGAGCGGCGCATGCGGGGTGGTCACGGTTCAAGACGGTACCGCCCCGACGGCTGGGCCGTGGTGAAGGCGGCCGGTGCTACCGCGGCATCGCGACACTTAAACCTTGGCGACGACACGCCGAGGCAGGTCGCCATGGGTTAAGTCTCGGGGGTACAGGACGGTCCCCTGGAATACAGGACAAGCGTACTGTTAGACTGGCCTCGTCGACGCCGCCCGTCGGCGCACAGAACTAAATCCCGGGAGTTGATGTGACCAGCAAAGATTCGGTGAACTCATTCGAAGCACGCAACACCCTGGCGGTTGGCGACAAGAGTTACCAGATCTATCGCCTGGATGCCGTGCCCGGAACGGAGAAACTCCCCTACAGCCTTAAAGTGCTCGCGGAAAACCTGCTGCGCAACGAGGACGGCAGCAACATCACCAAGGAGCACATCCAGGCGATCGCCAACTGGGACTCGTCGGCCGAGCCCAGCATCGAGATCCAGTACACGCCCGCCCGTGTGGTCATGCAGGACTTCACCGGCGTGCCGTGCATCGTCGACTTGGCCACCATGCGCGAGGCCATCGGGGATCTGGGCGGCGACGCCGAGAAGGTCAACCCGCTGGCGCCGGCCGACCTGGTGATCGATCACTCGGTGATCGCGGACCTCTTCGGCCGCGCCGACGCGTTCGAGCGCAACGTCGAGATCGAATACCAGCGCAACGGTGAGCGCTACCAGTTCCTGCGCTGGGGTCAGGGCGCATTCGCCGACTTCAAGGTGGTGCCGCCGGGCACCGGCATCGTGCACCAGGTCAACATCGAATACCTGGCGCACGTGGTGATGGAGCGCGACGGGGTGGCCTACCCGGACACCTGCGTGGGCACCGACTCGCACACCACGATGGTCAACGGCCTCGGCGTATTGGGTTGGGGCGTCGGTGGAATCGAAGCCGAGGCCGCGATGCTCGGTCAGCCGGTGTCGATGCTCATACCGCGGGTGGTCGGCTTCAAACTCACCGGTGAGATCCAGCCCGGTGTCACCGCCACCGACGTGGTGCTCACCGTCACCGAGATGCTGCGCAAGCACGGCGTGGTCGGCAAGTTCGTCGAATTCTACGGCGAGGGCGTGGCCGAAGTGCCGCTGGCGAACCGCGCGACTTTGGGCAACATGAGCCCCGAATTCGGTTCCACCGCAGCGATTTTCCCGATCGATCAAGAGACGATCGACTATCTGCGCTTCACCGGGCGCAAAGAAGAGCAACTCGCGCTGGTGGAGGCCTACGCCAAAGAGCAGGGCATGTGGCACGACCCGAAGCACGAGCCGGAGTTCTCCGAGTACCTCGAGCTCGACCTGTCCGACGTGGTGCCGTCGATCGCCGGACCCAAGCGGCCGCAGGACCGAATCGCGTTGTCAGACGCCAAATCCACGTTCCGCGAGCAGATCCCCACCTACGTCGGCGACGACCCGGACAAGAAGGACTACTCGAGACTGGACGAGGCGGTCGACGAGACCTTTCCGGCCAGCGACCCGGGGGCGCTGCAGCAACGGCCACGCTGACGACCACAAACCGGTGGAGTCGGCCGCAAAGCACGCGAAGGGCCGGGTGAGCAACCCGGTGACGGTGAAGTCCGACGAACTCGGCGAATTCGTCGTCGACCACGGTGCGGTGGTGATCGCCGCGATCACCTCATGCACCAACACGTCCAACCCCCAGGTGATGCTGGGCGCCGCGCTGCTGGCGCGGAATGCCGTCGAGAAGGGCCTGGCCTCCAAGCCCTGGGTGAAGACCACCATGGCACCGGGCTCGCAGGTCGTCAGCGACTACTACGAAAAGGCCGGGCTATGGCCGTATTTGGAGAAGCTTGGCTTCTACCTGGTCGGCTACGGCTGCACCACCTGCATCGGCAACTCCGGCCCGCTGCCCGAGGAGATCTCGAAGGCGGTCAACGACAACGACCTGTCCGTCGCCGCGGTGCTGTCCGGCAACCGCAACTTCGAGGGCCGCATCAACCCTGACGTGAAGATGAACTATCTGGCCTCACCGCCGCTCGTGATCGCCTACGCGCTGGCCGGCACGATGGACTTCGATTTCGAATCGCAGCCGCTGGGCAAGGACACCGACGGCAACGACGTCTTCCTCAAAGACATCTGGCCGTCGCAGAAGGACGTCTCCGACACCATCGCGTCGGCGATCAACCAGGAGATGTTCATTACGAACTATGCCGACGTGTTCAAGGGCGACGAGCGGTGGCGCAATCTGCCCACCCCCAGCGGCAACACCTTTGAGTGGGCCGCCGACTCGACCTATGTGCGCAAGCCGCCGTACTTCGAGGGGATGCCCGCCGACCCGGAGCCGGTCAGTGACATCAGCGGCGCGCGGGTGCTGGCGCTGCTCGGCGACTCGGTGACCACCGACCACATTTCCCCGGCCGGCAGCATCAAGCCGGGCACCCCGGCGGCGCAGTACCTCGACGAGCACGGCGTCGAGCGCAAGGACTACAACTCGTTTGGGTCGCGGCGCGGCAACCACGAGGTGATGATCCGCGGCACGTTCGCCAACATCCGGCTTCGTAACCAACTGCTCGACGACGTCTCCGGTGGGTACACCCGCGACTTCACCCAGCCCGACGCGCCGCAGGCGTTCATCTACGACGCCGCGCAAAACTATGCGGCGAAAGACATTCCGCTGGTCGTGCTCGGCGGCAAGGAATACGGTTCGGGCTCGTCACGCGACTGGGCGGCCAAGGGCACCCGGCTGCTGGGCGTGCGTGCGGTGATCGCCGAGTCCTTCGAGCGCATCCACCGGTCCAACCTGATCGGCATGGGCGTCATCCCGCTGCAGTTCCCGGAGGGCAAGACCGCCGAGTCGCTGGGCCTCGACGGCACCGAGGTCTTCGACATCACCGGCATCGAGGCGCTCAACGACGGCAAGACGCCAAAGACGGTGCACGTCAAGGCCGGCAAAGAAGGGGCAGCGGCTAGTCGAATTCGACGCCGTGGTGCGCATCGACACACCGGGCGAAGCCGACTACTACCGCAACGGCGGCATCTTGCAGTACGTGCTGCGCAACATGCTCAGGTCGAGCTAGTGGCGATCGCAAGCGCGGCGCAGCCGGGCGCAGCGGGTCGCCACGCGAGGAACCTAGCGGAACGCTCGTGCCCAAGGTCAGCCAGGACCATCTGGCGGCCCGTCGCCGTCAGATCCTCGACGGTGCCCGTCGCTGCTTTGCCGAATTCGGCTACGAGCAGGCGACGGTGCGCCGGCTGGAACAGGCCATCGGGTTGTCGCGAGGAGCGATCTTCCACCACTTCCGCGATAAGGACACGTTGTTCTTCGAGCTGGCCCGCGAGGATGCCGAGCGGATGGCCGCGGTCGCGTCGCGGGAAGGTCTCATCCAGGTGATGCGGGACATGCTCAACGCGCCCGACCAGTTCGACTGGCTTGCCACGCGATTGGAGATTGCGCGGAAGCTGCGCCACGACCCCGCGTTCAGTCGCGGGTGGGCGGAGCGCTCGGCGGAGCTGACGGCGGCAACGATCGATCGGCTGCGTCGGCAGAAGCAGGCTGGGCGGGTGCGCGACGACATCCCGAGCGACGTGTTGGCTGCTATCTGGACCTGGTTCTCGACGGGCTAGTCGCCCGAGTGGCGTCCGGTGAAGACCCGCAACGCCTTACCGCCGTCCTCGATCTCGTGGAGAGCTCGGTACGCCAGCGATAACTTAACTGCGTTACCGAGGTCGTGTGCGATGGTTGGGTCCGCCGCGGCTGCGCATCGTGGTGCCCGACTCGCGCAGCATGCTGTGGATCGACCCGTACGACCTGCCAGTGGATGCGACCAGGGTACGAATGCTGGCCCCGCCTTCGTAAGCGCTGCGCAATTCGCCCAGCAACTGATCGCGTGTCTTTTTCGATTTCCTCATCGGCGCCTCCCCGCTTGAACAGGATCCCCAAAGCACACAGCGTAGGAAGCCGAAGTCAATGGCGGGCCGATTTGACGAAATCGCCTGCGGCACCGTAGAGCCGAAGTTGGCGAATTACGCCAATTCGATCAGATCCCGGTATTCCTCAGACCAATGGTCTTCGGTGCCGTCGGGTAGCAGGACGACACGTTGCGGATCGAGCGCCTCGGCGGCACCGGGGTCGTGCGTCACCAACACCACCGCTCCGGCGTAGCTGCGCAGCGCGTCCAGCACCTGCTCCCGAGAAGCCGGGTCGAGGTTGTTCGTCGGCTCGTCGAGCAGTAACACATTCGCTGTCGACGCCACCAGACCGGCGAGGGCCAGGCGGGTCTTCTCCCCGCCGGACAGCGTGCCGGCCAGCTGCTCGAGCTGGCTACCACTGAACATGAACGCCCCGAGCAGACCCCGCAGGTCTTGCTCGCCGGAATCAGGTGCGGCGTGCCGGATGTTCTGCCATACCGTCGCGGTGTCGTCGAGGGTGTCGTGTTCCTGCGCGAAATACCCGAGTTTCAAACCGTGTCCGGGTTCCAGCGCCCCGGCATCGGGTTGCTCGACCCCGGCCAACAGCCGCAGCAAGGTCGTCTTGCCCGCGCCGTTGAGTCCGAGCACCACCACCCGGGAGCCGCGGTCGATGGCGAGGTCAACGCCGGTGAACACTTCCAGCGAGCCGTAATTCTTGGTCAGACCGGTGGCCACCAGCGGGGTGCGCCCACAGGCCGCCGGGCTGGGAAACTTGATCCGGGCCACCTTGTCGGCTGCCCGCTCCTCGTCGAGCGCGGCCATCATCCGGTCGGCGCGTCGCAGCATGTTCTGGGCCGCAACGGCTTTGGTGGCCTTGGCGCCGAGCTTGGCGGCCTGGGCGCGCAATGCGGTGGCCTTGCGTTCGGCGTTGGTACGCTCCCGGCGGCGCCGCTGCTCGTCGGTGGCGCGGGCGTCGAGATACTTCTGCCAACCCATGTTGTACACGTCGACTTCGCCGCGCACCGCGTCGAGAAACCAAACCCGGTTGACGACGTCGGCCAACAAGTCGACGTTGTGGCTGATGACGACCAGGCCGCCGGTGTGGTTGCGCAGGAAATCCCGTAGCCAGCCCAGTGAATCCGCGTCGAGGTGGTTGGTCGGCTCGTCGAGCAGCAAGGTGGTGGCCGAGCCCGCGCCGGTGTCGGAGGCGGCGAACAGAATTCGCGCCAACTCCACGCGGCGGCGTTGACCACCTGACAGCGTGCGTAACTGCTGGGTCAGGACCCGTTCGGGCAGCCCGAGACTCGCGCAGATTCGGCCCGCTTCACTTTCGGCGCCGTAACCGCCCAGCGCGGCGAAACGCTCCTCGAGCTGGCCGTAACGGCGGATCGCACGGTCGCGGGCGGCGTCGTCGGCGACCTCGGCCATCAGCGCCTGCTGCTTTTCCAGATCGGTGAGTAAGGTGTCCAGTCCGCGCGCGGACAGCACCCGGTCGCGGGCCAGGATGTCGAGGTCGCCCTCTTTGGGATCCTGCGGCAGATAACCGATCTCGCCATTGCGAGTCACCGTTCCGGCGTACGGCTCGCTCTCCCCCGCGAGGATGCGCAGCGTCGTGGTCTTGCCGGCGCCGTTGCGCCCGACCAGCCCGATGCGGTCCCCGGGCTGAATCCGCAGTGCCGGGCCGTCCGCGAAGAGTAGCGTGCGCGCGCCAGCGCGGACCTCGAGGTCCGTAGCCGTGATCACGGTCACTCTCCTTGTTCTTGCGCAATGGCCATCCTGGCCGAATCGTCGGAGTTGGCGCACTTGTCGTCGGTGAACACCGGCGGCCGCTTCTCGGCACGCGCGGCAACCGCCTCTTCGAAATTGGTGGTGAGCAGGCGAACGAAAAGCTGCCCCAGGCCCTCGGCCTGCATGTGCCCTTCCAGGCTAGCGGCGTCCAGTCCACTCCACAGTGTGCGTTTGGTCAACTCGATTCCCGGCCGGGAGAACGCGGCGATTCGTTCGGCCATCGCATAGCAGGTCTCCAGCAGCTGTTCTTCGGGGACTTGACGCGACACCAACCCGATCCGCTCGGCCTCCTCGGCGTCGATGTCACGACCGGTCAGCATGATCTCGAACGCCCGCGACGAGCCGATGGCCCGGGGCAGCAAATAGCTCAGACCCAGCTCGCTGGCGGTCAGCCCGTTGTTGATGCCCGCGGCCCGGAAATAGGCTCCGCTCGACGCGACGCGGATGTCCGCGGCCAGCGCCAGGCACAGCCCGCCCCCGATCGCGGCCCCGTTGACCGCAGCGATCACCGGTTGGTGCAGGCGCCGCAGCCCCAGGATGACGTCGTCAAGAATCTGCATGGAGCGCAGCGCGTACGTGGGCCGGGTCAGGCCTTCGACGTGCGGCACCTCTCCGGCCGATTTGTGATCGGCGCCCGAGGAGAAACCTCTGCCCGCACCGGTCAGCACGACCACCCGCACCGAGTTGTCGTAGGTGATCTCCTCCAGCACCTCTTTCAGCGGAACCATGACGTCGAACGCCATGGAGTTCATCCGCTCCGGCCGGTTCAGGGTGATGAGCGCGACCTGCGGCCGCGGATGTTCAACGAGGACCAAACTCACCGCGCAACGGTAACCTGCCGCCGCCCGGAGGGATCAGGCTTGGTCGCCCTCCTGCGCCGCGATCGCGGCGTCGATGTCGAAGTTCTTCACCTGCCGCACCAGATCCTCCAGCGCAGCCGGCGGCAGGGCGCCAGCCTGGTTGAACACCAGCTTGCCCTTCTTGAAGGCCATCAGCGTGGGGATGGATCGAATCTGGGCAGCCGCGGCGAGTTGCTGTTCGGCTTCGGTGTCCACCTTGGCATGCACGATATCCGGGTGCTTCTCGGCGGATGCGGCGAACGTGGGCGCGAACTGGCGGCATGGCCCGCACCAGGAGGCCCAGAAGTCGACGAGAACTATGTCATTGCCGTTGATGGTGTCGTTGAACTGCTCGGCAGTGAGGTCTTGGGTAGTCACGATCGGCTTAACGCCCTGAACAGCCGTGTTGTTCCCCGGCGTTCCTCCGCATCGTCAGGGTCTTTAGGTCAGGTGGTCGTAGTCGCCGCGCACCCAGGCGGCGTGGCGGTCGGCGGATCGCTGCACCGCCGCGTGGCCGTCGGTGTCGATCGAGTTCATGAACAGGCCGTAGATGCGGTCGAAAGGCAGTGCCGCAAGGGTGTCGGCCATCCGCTGCACCACGGCCGCCGACAACGGTAGCCGGTTCGGGATGCTGCGCAAGAACGCCACCGTGCGACGGTCCGGGTTGGGAAAGACGGTGTCGCCGGCCAGCAGCACGCCGCGGCCGTCGGCCCCGTCGGTCCAGCAGGCGACGGCGCTGCCCGGAAAATGTCCGCCGACCCGAACCACGGACAGCGACGGCGTCAGCTGCAAGGTGTCCGACCACTGCTGGAGCACCGGGTCGGGGCGCATCACCCATTCGGCATCCGCGGCGTTCACATACACCGGGATGCTGCCCAGGCGGTGGCTCCACTCGACTTGTGCGCCATACATGTGCGGATGGCTGGGCACAATCGCGATCACCGGCCCGCGCTCTGTTACCGCGGCCACCGCGGCGTCGTCGACGAAGCCTGGCGGATCCCACAACACGTTGCCGGCATTGGTGCACACCAGCTTGCCCAGCTGACCGATTCCGAACGGCGGCGAGCTGCCGATCGCTACGAGCCCGTCCTCAATGACCGAGACCTGCGACCGCGTCCCCTCGGCGACCAGCTGCTCCAATGTCGCCCACTGCTGCCCCTCGGCCGGCACCCACTGCCGCTCGTCGGCGCAAATCGCGCACACGCCGGCTGCGGTTTTGTGCTCGACGCCGCAGGTCCTGCACAGCCAAAACATGCCACAACCCTAATTCGCTCGGATTCAGCAAGCGGCGGCGTTCACAGGTTCAACCGCATATGGTGCAATCCGGCCGTGCCAGCGGGTATCCCTTCGCGCAACCTTGCGATCGGAGAACCCTGATGTCCCCCGCTTCGGATCAGCGTCGATTCACTCTGCTCGTGGCTCTCGCGGTCGCCGGCGCCGCCGTGATGCCGCTCACGTCGTGCAGCAACTCGAGCAACGAAAACGCCGGGAAACCGACCACGTCGGCAAGCCCGATCAGTCCTGCACCCAAGCCGCCGCCGGCGCCACCCATGGGTCACGACGAGGTCGAGGGCTTGGTGAGATCGGTGTCTGGCAACACCATCCAACTCACGCAGCGGGATCGGACCGCGGCCGCGGTGGACTTCACACCCTCGACAATGGTCACCGAGCTCGGACCGGCGAAGCTGACCGACGTCACCCCGAACAGCTGCGTCGAGGTTGAGCCCGCCGCGCAGAGTGGTCCCCCGGGCGCGCCGGTCACCGCGCAATCCGTGACGATCAGCCCATCCGAGGGCGACAAATGCCCTCCGCCGACACCTGCGCCCGGCGAGCCGGCCAGTCCCGGCGTCAACGGACTGGTCAGTTCGGTGACCAACAACACCATCGCCGCCAACAGCATCGATCCCACCGGCAAGACCACGCACACCACTGTGAACGTCACCGACGCGACCACCTATAACAAGCACGCGGTCACCAACGCGCAAGCGATCCAGAACGGTAAGTGCATGGCGGCGCAGGGAGTCAAAGACGGCGATGTGCTGCACGCGGCGAGCATCGACCTAGAACCATGTCCGCCGATGGGTCGCCCGCACCACCACTTCCACATCCCGCGGCTACCCGATATTCGCCACTTTTAGGGCCAAACGCGACTCGGTCAAATGCCTTCGCACGACGCGGAAATGGCGAGTCGGGTATACACAGCTGGCTCATAATCGGCCGCCAGCCGGTACTCAGCAGCGCCGCCGAGGGTGATAAGCGTTATGGCCGGCCTGCGCACGCGGCCGACGATCTGAAAGGACCTGGGATGCTTGGGATGCCTGTCATTCTCCCGCCCGCGCGACTGACCCGATTGGCGATCCTCACGCTGACCGGCGCAACCGCATTGTCCGTCGCCGCGTGCAGTGCGTCGAACACCACCTCGAATTCAGTGAAGCCCTCCACTGCGGCGAGCCCGACCAGCTCCGCTGCGACGCCGTCGTCGCCGTCAGCGTCCGCGAACGGCAAAGCCTGGGTCAGCGGAATGATCGCGTCGGTGTCAGGCGACGCGATCCAGGTCACCCAGCAGTCCGGCAACGCCACCGTCGACTTCACGCCGTCGACGAAGATCACCGAGGTCACGCCCGCGCAATTGACCGACGTCACCGCTGGCAGTTGCGTTGCCGTGCATCCCACCCGGGTGAGCGCGGGCACCGGTGGCGCGATCACCGCGCAATCCGTGCGAGTCAGCCCAGCCGTCGACGGCAACTGCCCGGAGCCCAAACACCCAGCGGGCGCACCGAATTCGGGCGGACCCGCTAAGCACGGCATGGTGAGTGGCAGCGTCGCTTCCGTCGCCGGAAACACCATCACCGTCAACGGCACCGACGCCAACGGCAACAGCTCTCAGTCCAGCGTGACCGTCACCGACACAACGAAATACACCAAGCAGGCAGCCACCGATGCGCAAGCGCTGGCTCAAGGCAAGTGCGTCGCGGCGCGGGGCACCAAAGACGACAGCGGTACGCTGCAGGCCACCGCGATCAGCGTTCAACCGGCCGACAACGGCAACTGCCCGCAGCTTGGGGGGCAGCGGCACCGGCGCTAGTGCCGTCGGCTATTTGCCGCGCCAGCCACGTTCGAACGGCAGCCGCCACGCTCGCGGGGCGATCAACGGATGGACCGCGTTGGGCCCCCACGAATCGAGGTCGTAACTGCGTGCCGGCGGCGGATCCTCGAGCAACGGCGCCGAGACCTCCCAGAGCCGCTCGATACCTTCGGCGGTGTTGTACAGCGTCCGATCGCCGCGCATCGCATCGAGGATCAGACGCTCGTAGGCCTCGAGCACATCACCGGCATGGCCCGTTTCTTCCATGGTGAACTGCAGGCTGAGCTTGTCCAGCTTCATTCCCGGTCCGGGCCGCTTGCCGTAAAACGACAACGACATCTTTGACACATCGGCAAGATCGAAGGTCAGGTGGTCCGGACCCTTTTGTCCGACACCGGATCCGGGCGGGAACATGCTTCTCGGCGGCTCGTGGAATGCGATGGAGATGATGCGCTGCCCCTCGGCGAGACCTTTGCCGGTGCGCAGGAAGAACGGGACACCCGCCCAGCGCCAGTTGTCGATTTCGCATTTGAGCGCGATGAACGTTTCGGTATCCGATTCCGCAGAAACGCCGGGCTCGTCGCGGTAACCCCGGTATTGCCCGCGCACCACCTCGCTTGGATCGAGCGGACGCATCGAGCGAAATACCTTGTTCTTTTCGTCGCTGATCGCATCGGGAGCAAGCTCGGTGGGTGGTTCCATCGCGACGAACGCCAGAATCTGGAACAGGTGGGTCACCACCATGTCCTTGAACGCCCCCACCGATTCGTAGAACTGCGCCCGGTTTTGACAGGTGAGCCGCTCCGGCACGTCGATCTGGATGTGGTCGATGAAATTCCGATTCCAAATCGGCTCGAACAACCCGTTCGCGAACCGGAATGCGAGGATGTTCTGCGCGGCCTCCTTACCCAGGAAGTGATCGATTCGGAAGATCTGTTCTTCTTCGAAGATCTCGTGAATCGCCGCGTTCAGTTCCCGCGCGCTGGCCAAGTCGACGCCGAACGGCTTTTCCATGATGACCCGGGAGTTCTGCACCAGTTCCGCTTTGTTCAACGTTTCCATGACACTCATCACCGCCCCGGGCGGAATGCTGAGGTAGTGCAGCAGATGGGCATCATCACCGACGGCAGCAACTTGCTCCGCCACGGCGCCGGCGAGCGCCTCCGGACCGCCCTGCAGGGAAACGTAGTTCAAGTTTTCGGTGAACTGATCCAAAACCTCATCGGAAATATCGTGGCTGGAGTACTCGTGGCAGGCCTTGCGCACCAGCTTGCGGAACGTGTCGTTGTCGAGGTCGTCGAGCGAGGTGCCGATGATGCGCATCTCAGGAGCCAGGTTGGAGCCGGACAGATGGAAGAGGCCGGGAAGCAACTTCCGGCGTGCCAAATCGCCTGTGGCGCCGAACATCACGACCACATTAGGCGCCGCGACGCTCTTCTCCTTGGCCCCGCGGGGCATGGCGTTGCTCACACCATGATGGTAGCTACGCCTGGTACCACCGCAACCCCACGGAGCAGTTCACATCGCCTGCCCAGTGCACTGAGCTCGCGAAACCTGATACCAGCCCAGCGCGCTCAGACGGTGAAACCGAGGGCACGCAGCTGATCGCGGCCATCGTCGGTGATCTTGTCCGGACCCCACGGCGGGTTCCACACCCAGTTGATCCGCAGTTCATCGACCAGACCGGCACCGACCAGTGCGCTGCGCGACTGGTCTTCGATGACGTCGGTCAACGGGCAGGCCGGCGACGTCAGCGTCATGTCGATTAGCGCGACGGTCCCCTCTTCTGCCTCTTCGAGGTTCAGGCCGTAGACCAGTCCCAAATCGACGACGTTGATGCCCAGTTCGGGGTCGACGACGTCGCGCATCGCCTCTTCGATGTCGGCGAGCAACTCGTTGTCCGGTGCCGCGGTTTCGCTCATCCCCTGACCTCCTCTACGTCTTCAGTCGCTTGCGCGAGCGCAGGCTTTTTCTGCACTGACCTGGGCCAGTGCGTCCTTAAACGCCATCCAGCCGAGCAGCGCACATTTGACCCGGGCCGGATACTTCGCGACGCCGGCGAACGCAATGCCGTCGCCCAACACGTCCTCATCGCCGGCCACGTTTCCGCGGGACGACACCATCTCGGTGAACGCGGTAACCGTCTTCAATGCCTGCCCGACGCTTTGACCGATCACCTGCTCGGTCAGCACCGACGTGGCTGCCTGGCTGATCGAACAGCCCTGCCCGTCGTAGGAGACGTCGACGACGTGCTCGCCGTCATCCGACAGCGCCACCCGCAGCGTGACCTCGTCGCCGCATATCGGGTTGACGTGGTGCACCTGCGCGCCGAACGGGTCCCGCAGCCCGCGGTGCTGCGGGTGTTTGTAGTGATCGAGGATCACGTCCTGGTAGATCTGCTCGAGGCGCACCGCGACTCACGCTCCGCCGAAGAAATCGAGGGCATGCCGCACCCCGGCGATCAGCCGGTCGACCTCCTCGTGGGTGTTGTAGACCGCGAACGATGCGCGCGCGGTGGCGGCGAGGCCGAATCGGCGGTGCAGCGGCAATGCGCAGTGGTGGCCGACCCGGACGGCGACCCCGTCGTCGTCGAGGACCTGGCCGACGTCGTGGGCGTGCACGCCGTCGACGATGAACGACACCGGCGAGCCGCGGTTTTCCATGGACTTCGGCCCGATCACCCGCACCCCGGCGATACCGGACAGGCCGTCGATCGCGGCGGCCACCAACTCGCGTTCGTGGGCTTCGACGACGTCCATGCCGATGGCATCGAGATAACGCGCGGCTGCGCCCAGCCCGACCACCTGCGAGGTCATCGGGGTGCCGGCCTCGAACCGCTGCGGCGCCGGCGCGTAGGTGGTGGCCTCCATGGTCACCGTTTCGATCATCGACCCGCCGGTGAGGAACGGCGGCATCGACGACAACAACTCACGTCGCCCGTAGAGGACACCGATGCCGTTGGGGCCCAGCATCTTATGTCCGGAGAAGGCGGCGAAGTCGACGCCGAGCGCGTGGAAGTCGACCGGCTGGTGCGGCACCGACTGGCAGGCGTCCAGCACCGTCAACGCGCCCACGGCGTTGGCCCGGGCGACCATTTCGGCCACCGGGGCCACCGCACCGGTTACATTCGAATGATGGCTGAACGCAACGACTTTGACACGCTCATCGAGTTGCAGCGAATCCAGGTCGATCCGGCCGTCGTCCGTCACGCCGTACCAGCGCAGGGTGGCGCCGGTGCGCCGGGCCAGTTCCTGCCACGGGACCAGGTTGGCGTGGTGCTCGAGCTCGGTGATGACGATGACGTCGCCTGGGCCGACGGCATGCTCGAACCGGTTGTCCCCCAACACATAGGACACCAGGTTGAGCGATTCGGTGGCGTTCTTGGTGAACACCAGCTCGTCGGCGTCGGCGCCGACGAACGCGGCGATGTCGGCTCGGCCCTGCTCGTAGGCGTCGGTGGCCTCCTCCATCAGCTGGTGCGCGCCGCGATGCACCCCGCCGTTGGATGTCAGCACGAATTCCCGCTCAGCGTCGAGCACCTGCAGCGGGCGTTGCGAGGTGGCACCGGAATCCAGGTACGCCAACTGCTTTCCGCCCCGCATCACGCGCTTGAGGATCGGGAAGTCGGCGCGGATCGCGGCGAGATCCAGGATGACTGGCCTGAGACAGTCGATAGTCAGGCCCACGGTCAGGCCGCCGCTGTGGGGGACCTGCCGCTTGCGGGGGAAAAGCGGACGTAGCCGTTCTCTTCGAGTTCGTCGGCCAGCTCCGGGCCACCCGACTCGATGATCCGGCCGCCGACGAACACGTGCACGAATTGCGGATGGATGTACCGCAGGATCCGGGTGTAGTGCGTGATCAGCAGGATGCCGCCGTGCTCGGCTTCGGCGTAGCGGTTGACGCCCTCGCTGACCACCCGCAGCGCGTCGACGTCCAGGCCGGAGTCGGTCTCGTCGAGGATCGCGATCTTCGGCTTCAGCAACCCCAGCTGCAGGATCTCATGGCGCTTCTTCTCACCGCCGGAAAAGCCTTCGTTGACACTGCGTTCGCCGAACGCCTGGTCGATGTCCAGCTCCTCCATCGCGGCCTTGACCTCTTTGACCCAGTGCCGCAGCTTGGGCGCCTCACCGCGGACGGCGGTCGCCGCCGAGCGCAGGAAGTTCGACATCGAGACGCCCGGCACCTCGACGGGATACTGCATGGCCAAGAACAGGCCGGCGCGGGCGCGCTCGTCGACGCTCATGTCCAGGACGTTCTGCGCCGTCGAGCGTGATGGAGCCCGACGTCACACGGTACTTCGGGTGCCCGGCGATGGCGTAGGACAGGGTGGATTTACCGGATCCGTTGGGCCCCATCACCGCATGCGTCTCGCCGGAGCTCACCGTCAAGTTGACACCGTTGAGAATGGCGATCTCGCCGCCGTCCGACGGGTTCTCGACGCTGACGTGCAAGTCTTTGATTTCCAAAGTGGTCATTAGGCGGTTGCTCTCGATTCCGTGATGGCCAGTTCATGCTCGATGGCGGTGGTCAGGCGCTCCCGTATCTCAGGTACCGCGATCTTGGCGATGATCTCGTTGAAGAATCCGCGCACCACCAGTCGGCGGGCCTGCTCTTCGGGGATGCCGCGGGAACGCAGATAAAACAGTTGCTCGTCGTCGAATCGTCCAGTGGCGCTGGCGTGCCCGGCGCCGACGATCTCGCCGGTCTCGATCTCCAGGTTGGGCACCGAGTCGGCACGCGCGCCGTCGGTGAGCACCAGGTTGCGGTTGACCTCGAAGGTGTCGGTGCCGGTGGCCTCGGCCCGGATCAACACGTCGCCGACCCACACGGTGTGCGCGTCCGGCCTACTTGAGTCCGGATCCCCTTGCAGCGCACCCTTATACAGCGCGTTGGATTTGCAGTCGGGTTGAGCGTGGTCGACCAGCAGCCTCGACTCGAGGTGCTGACCGTCGTCGGCGAAGTACAGGCCGAGCAGCTCGGCGTCGCCGCCGGGCGCGTCGAACCGCACGGTGGCCGACATTCGCACCAGGTCGCCGCCAAGCATGACGGCCACGTGCCGCAGCACCGCGTCCTTGCCCAGCCGGGCGTGCTGCGCGCTGACCTGCACGGTGTCGTCGGCCCAGTCGGCGATCCACACCACCGTGAGCCGGGCGGCGTCGTCGACGACGAATTCGACGTTGTCGGCGTAGGTTCCGCTGCCGCGCTGGTCGATGATGACGACCGCTTCGGCCAGTTCCTCGACCCGGATCTGCAGGTGCCCGTAGGCCACCGCGCCCTCACCCGGACCGGTGATTACCACCTCGACCGGATCGTCGACCTGCGTGTCGCGGGCAACGGTGACCAGCGTCGCCGAGTTGAATGACGAAAAAGCCTGCGCGGCAACACGGTCGGCGGGCACACCGCCGTCTGCCGAGCCGCCGGTCGCCGCGTCGTACGGTTTCGACCCGCACACCGGGCCGCTCGCTGACCGTGATCTGCGCGTTGCCGGTCGCGTGCGCCGAGCCGTCGTGCAGGCCACGCAGCCGCCGCAGCGGGGTGAACCGCCAGAGCTCGTCGCGTCCGCCGGGCACCTCGAACGCGTCGACGTCGAACGACGCGAACTGCTCGCCCTTGTTGGCAGCGGCGAGGGACGAACCCTCAACCGCTTCAGTCAATCCCGTCACTACCCGACCGCGCCTTCCATCTGCAGCTCGATCAGCCGGTTGAGTTCCAGCGCGTACTCCATGGGCAGTTCCTTGGCGATCGGCTCGACGAAGCCGCGCACCACCATCGCCATCGCCTCGTCCTCGGTCAGCCCACGGCTCATCAGGTAGAACAGCTGGGTCTCGCTGACCTTGGACACCGTCGCCTCGTGGCCCATCGTCACGTCGTCCTCGCGGATGTCGACGTAGGGATAGGTGTCGCTGCGGCTGATCGTATCGACCAGCAGCGCATCGCATTTCACGCTGGAGCGTGATCCGTGTGCGCCCTTGTTGACCTGGACCAGACCGCGATACGACGCGCGCCCACCGCCGCGCGCCACCGACTTGGACACGATGTTGCTCGACGTGTTCGGGGCCAGGTGCAGCATCTTGGCGCCGGTGTCCTGGTGCTGGCCTTCGCCGGCGAACGCCACCGAGAGCACCTCGCCCTTGGCGTGCTCGCCGGTCATCCAGACCGCCGGGTACTTCATGGTCACCTTCGACCCGATGTTGCCGTCGACCCACTCCATGGTGGCGCCGGCCTCGGCGCGGGCCCGCTTGGTGACCAGGTTGTAGACGTTGTTCGACCAGTTCTGGATCGTGGTGTAGCGACAGCGGCCGCCGGGCTTGACGATGATCTCCACCACCGCCGAGTGCAGCGAATCCGACTTGTAGATCGGCGCGGTGCAGCCCTCGACGTAGTGCACGTAGGCGCCCTCGTCGACGATGATCAGCGTCCGCTCGAACTGGCCCATGTTCTCGGTGTTGATCCGGAAGTAGGCCTGCAGCGGGATGTCGACGTGCACGCCCGGCGGGACGTAGATGAAGCATCCCGCCACTCCAGACCGCGGTGTTCAGCGCCGAGAACTTGTTGTCCCCGGCCGGGATCACCGTGCCGAAGTACTGCTTGAAGATCTCCGGGTGCTCCCGCAGCGCCGTGTCGGTGTCCAGGAAGATGACGCCCTGAGCTTCCAGATCCTCGCGGATCGGAGTGGTAGACAACCTCCGACTCGTACTGCGCGGCGACACCGGACACCAGGCGCTGCTTCTCGGCTTCCGGGATGCCGAGCTTGTCGTAGGTGTTCTGATGTCCTCGGGCAGGTCGTCCCAGGTGGCGGCCTGCTTCTCGCTGGAGCGCACGAAGTACTTGATGTTGTCGAAGTGGATGCCCTCGAGGTTGGAACCCCAGTTCGGCATCGGCTTGCGCTCGAAGATGCGCAGCGCCTTCAGCCGGTGTCTCCAGCATCCACTCCGGCTCGCTCTTCTTGGCCGAGATGTCACGGACCACCGCTTCGGACAGCCCGCGCTGGGCGCTGGCGCCCGCGATGTCGGAGTCGGCCCAGCCGTAGCCGTACCGGCCCATCGAGGCGATGGCCTCTTCCTGGGAGAGCGGTTCGGCCAGCTTCTGAACCTCGGGGGTGGTCGTCATGACGACGCTCCTTGCTTGCTCGCGGTGGCTTCGACGCGGGCTGAGCGTCGAAGGGTCGAGCGGCTTCTCAGCGGTCCTGAGCGGGACATGGGTGGTGCATGCGCAGTCACCGTTGACGATGGTCGCCAGCCGCTGCACGTGGGTCCCGAGCACCTCGGCCATGGCCTGCTGCTCGGTTTCACACAACTCCGGGAACTCCTCGGCGACGTGCGACACCGGGCAGTGGTGCTGACAGATCTGCACGCCGTTGATCGGGCCGCGCACCTGGGCGGTGGTTGCGACGTAACCCGCCTTGGACAGCGCGCTGGCAATCTGACTCGGCGGTGGCTTCGATGTCCGCGTCGGCGTCCGAATCGGCCGCCTCGACACCGGACAGGATCGCGTCGATGCGCTGCCGGGCGAAGGTGCGAACCGCGTCCTCACCGCCGATTTCCCGGAGTTGACGCATCGCCGCCGACGCCAGGTCGTCGTAGCTGTGGTCCAGCTTGGCGCGGCCGCCCGCGGTCAGCCGGTAGCGCTTGGCCGGTCGGCCGCGGCCCTCCTGCTGCCACGGCCGCCGCGGGAACCGATTCCGCCTCGCCCGCGTCGATCAGCGCGTCCAGGTGGCGTCGCACCCCGGCGGCCGAGAGACCCAGCCGCTCACCGATCTGCCCGGCGGTGATCGACCCGGACTCCAGCAGCAACCGCACGACGGCGCTGCGGGTCTGGCCGTCGTGCGTCGAAGCAGCGGGTGCTGCTGCTTCAGCGCTGCTGACGTCCGGCCGGAATTTCACAACACAAGTGTGACAAAATTCCGGCCGTGGGTCCAGCAAGGGGTTCAGCTGAGCCTGCGGTCTGGCGCTCGGCGGCTACGCTGCTGTGATGGCAGCTCGCCACCACACGCTGAGTTCGTCAATTGCCCGCTTGCACGGCGACGAACTGGCGGTGGGACCGCCGCTCAACGACACCGAGCTGGTCGCGCTTCGTCGCACCCGGGTGTTCGGCGCCACTGGCACGGTACTGATGGGCATCGGCGCGCTGGGGGCCGGGGCCCGGCCGGTGGTCCAGGACCCCACCTTCGGTGTTCGGCTGCTCAACCTGCCGTCGCGGATCCAGACGGTGTCGCTGACGATGACCACCACCGGCGCGGTCATGATGGCGCTGGCCTGGCTGATGCTGGGCCGCTTCGCGCTGGGCCAACGGCGCATGTCCCGCGGCGAGCTGGACCGCACGCTGTTGCTGTGGGTGCTGCCGCTGCTGATCGCGCCCCCGATGTACAGCAAGGACGTCTACTCCTATCTGGCGCAAAGCCAGATCTGCCGGTTGGGCCTCGACCCCTACCGGGTGGGTCCGGCGACCGGGCTGGGCCTGGATCACGTCTTCACCCTGTCGGTGCCCAGCCTGTGGCGGGAGACCCCGGCGCCGTACGGGCCGCTGTTCTTGTGGATCGGCCGCGGAATCTCGGCGTTGACCGGCGAGAACATCGTCGCCGCGGTGCTGTGTCATCGCTGGTGGTGCTGCTCGGTGTGGGTCTGATCGTGTGGGCGACACCGCGACTGGCCCGCCGCTGCGGGGTGGCCGAGGTCAGCGCGCTGTGGTTGGGGGCGGCCAACCCGCTGCTGATCATGCATCTGGTCGCCGGCATCCACAACGAGGCGCCGATGCTCGGGCTCATGCTCGCCGGCACCGAGTTCGCGCTCCGCGGAATCGACTCCGCACGTCCGCTGATGCCCCGGCCGTGGCCTAGCCTCCGAACCCACTGGCCGGATTGGGCGCCGCTGTGCATGCTGCTGGCCGGCGCGATCCTGATCGCGCTGTCCTCCCAGATAAAGCTGCCGTCGCTGCTGGCGTTGGGCTTCGTCGCGATGGCGCTGGCCTGGCGCTGGGGCGGCAACCTGCGGGCGTTCCTGCTGGCCGGTGGGCTGATGGCCGCACTGGCGCTGGCGGTGATGGCCGCGGTGGGCTGGGCCAGCCGGCTCGGCTTCGGCTGGATCTACACGCTGGGCACCGCCAACGTGGTGCGCAGCTGGATGTCGCCGCCGACGCTGATCGCGCTCGGCACCGGGCAGGTGGGGATCCTGCTGGGCCTGGGCGATCACACCACCGCCATTCTGTCGCTGACCCGTGGCATCGGCGTCTTGATCATCGCGGTGATGGTGGGCTGGCTGCTGATCGCCGTGTTGCGCGGCCGGCTGCACCCGGTCGGCGGGCTCGGCGTCGCGCTGGGCGGCACGGTGCTGCTGTTCCCCGTGGTGCAGCCGTGGTATCTGCTGTGGGCCATCATCCCGTTGGCCGCATGGGCCACCCGCCCCGGTTTCCGGCTGGCGGCGATCACCGTCACGATCGTCGTCGGCATCTTCGGCCCGACCGCCAACGGCGATCGGTTCGCGCTGTTCCAGATCGTGGATGCCACCGTGGCCAGCACCCTCATCGTGGCGCTGCTGATCGCGGCGACCTATACCCGCTTGCCATGGCGACCGCTGCCGAGCACCGAACCGACCCGCGGCACCGCGACGCCGGATCTGGTGCCCGACAGCGAGACCCGGCAGCCCGCCCCGGTGCCCGGCGCATACGCTGAGTCCTCGTGAGCCAGGCCCCCGACATCCCTGTGCGGTTGCGCGGGGTGTGCAAGCAGTACGGCTCCGGCGCGACCGCTACCAGGGCCGTCTCGAACCTCGACCTCGACGTTCACGCCGCTGAGGTGTTCGCACTGCTGGGCCCGAACGGCGCCGGCAAGACGACGACCATCGAGATGTGCGAAGGGTTCGTCCGCCCCGATGCCGGCACCATCGAGGTGCTCGGACTGGACCCGATCGCCGACAACGCGCGACTGCGCGCTCGCATCGGGGTGATGTTGCAGGGCGGCGGCGGCTATCCGGCGGCCCGGGCCGGCGAAATGCTGAACCTGGTGGCCTCCTACGCCGCCGACCCACTGGATCCGCAGTGGCTGCTGACCACGCTGGGCCTGACCGATGCGGCGCGGACCACCTACCGACGCCTCTCCGGTGGACAGCAGCAGCGGCTTGCGCTGGCCTGCGCGTTGGTCGGCCGACCCGAGTTGGTGTTCCTCGACGAGCCCACCGCGGGCTTGGACGCGCAGGCCCGGCTGTTGGTGTGGGAGTTGATCGACGCGCTGCGCCGCGACGGCGTGACCGTGGTGTTGACCACCCATCAACTCAAGGAGGCCGAGGAACTGGCCGACCGGCTGGTGATCATCGACCAAGGGGTGACGGTTGCGGCCGGCACCCCGGCAGAGCTGACCCGCAGCGGCGCCAAGGACCAGCTTCGGTTCAGCGCGCCGCCGCGGCTCGACCTGTCGCTGCTGGTCTCCGCATTGCCAGAGGAGTACCGGGCCTCGCGAGGTGGCGTCGGGTGAGTACCTGGTGGAGGGCCCGGTGGATCCGCAGGTGCTGGCGACGGTGACGGCGTGGTGCGCCCAGATCGATGTACTGGCCACCGACATGCGCGTGGAGCAGCGCAGCCTGGAGGACGTGTTCTTGGAGCTGACCGGCCGGGAGTTACGGGCATGAGCGAATCTCCCTTCCCCGCAGGCACTTTCACTCCCGACCCGCGCCCCGCTGCGGTGCCGCGGATGCTGGCCGCACAGTTCGCGTTGGAGCTGAAGCTGCTGCTGCGCAACGGCGAACAACTGCTGTTGACCATGTTCATCCCGATCACACTGCTGATCGGTTTGACGCTGCTGCCGTTCGGTTCGTTCGGCCGAAACCGCGCCGCCACGTTCGTTCCGGTCATCATGGCGCTGGCGGTGATCTCCACCGCGTTCACCGGCCAGGCCATCGCGGTCGCGTTCGACCGCCGCTACGGCGCGCTCAAACGGCTGGGCGCGACCGCGCTTCCGGTGTGGGGCATCATCGCCGGCAAATCGCTGGCCGTGGTCACGGTCGTGTTTCTGCAGGCAATCATTCTGGGCGCCATCGGTTTTGCGCTCGGTTGGCGGCCACATCCGGCGGGCCTGGCGTTGGGTGCGGTCGTCATCGCGCTGGGCACCGCGGGTTTCGCCGCGCTGGGTCTGCTGCTCGGCGGCACGCTGCGCGCCGAGATCGTGCTGGCGGTGGCCAACCTGCTGTGGTTCGTCTTCGCCGGGCTCGGCGCGCTGACCGTCGACACCGGCATGATCGCGGCCGCCGGTCAAGTGGGCGGCGCGGCTCACCCCGGCCGGGGCGCTGACCGAGGCGCTGTCGCAGGCGATGAGCGTGTCGGTGGACTGGTTCGGCGTCGCCGTGCTGGCTGCTGGCGGGCTGGCCGCCCTGGCCGCGCTGCGCTGGTTCCGGTTCACCTGACGTGCGGCGCGCGCTCGCGACACTAGATCACGTACTAGACACGCCGACGAAGGTGTGCGTAGTTGCATCTCGGCGAAGCGGCCCTACTACGTGGCGTAGTCTGTTGTCCTACGATCGGGCGATGCCTGTCGGACGGTGGCTCCTGCGGTTGGTGGACCTGCTGCCCGAACCCAGCCTGCGCAGCCAGCGCGTCATCGCGGCGGCGGTCGTCGTGACCCAGGGCGGTATCGCCGTCACCGGTGCGATCGTCCGCGTCACCGCGTCGGGATTGGGCTGCCCGACCTGGCCGCAATGCTTTCCGGGCAGCTTCACCCCGGTCGCCCATCGCCGAGGTGCCCCGTATCCACCAGGCCGTCGAGTTCGGCAACCGGATGATCACCTTCGCCGTGGTCATCACCGCGATCCTGGCGGTGCTGGCGGTCACCCGGGCCCGACGACGCGGCCGAGGTGTTGGTCTACGCCTGGTTGATGCCGGCCTCGACGGTGCTGCAGGCGGTGATCGGCGGCATCACCGTGCTCACCGGCTTGCTGTGGTGGACGGTGGCGATCCACCTGCTGGCCTCGATGGCGATGGTGTGGCTGGCGGTGCTGCTCTACGTCAAGGTCGGCGAGCCCGACGACGGCGTGGTCGACGCGCACCGGTGGTCCCGCCGCTGCGCTGGCTCACCGCGCTCAGCGCGGTGACGCTGGCCGCGGTGCTGGTGGCCGGCACCCTGGTCACCGCCGCGGGCCCGCATGCCGGCGACACCAGCCCGACGCCGGACGGTGCCGCGGCTGAGGATCGAGATCACCACGCTGGTGCATGCGCACTCGTCGCTGCTGGTGGCCTATCTCAGCCTGCTGGTCGGGCTGGGTTTCGGGTTGCTGGCGGTGCGCGCACCGCGGCCCGGTACTGCTGCGGCTGGGCGTGCTGGTGCTGCTGGTGTTCGCTCAGGCCGCCGTCGGCACCGTGCAGTTCTTCACCGGGGTTCCCGCCGCGCTGGTGGCGGTGCATGTCGCGGGCGCGGCGGCGTGCACCGCGGCCACCGCCGCGTTATGGGCGTCGATGCGAGAGCGGACCAAGCCCGAGCCGGTCCAGGGCTGACTCGACGCACAGCGCGAACTGCCGCTGGGCGTCGTCGCGCGCGGCGTCGTCGAGCTAGCTGCCAACCCAGCGACGGCGCAACAAGATCCAGCCCGACCAATTCGGCGTCACCCGGTCCGCCGATCACGTCGGCGCGGGCGTAGAGCAGTTCGTCGACGCCGATGCCCAGATGGTCGGCAGCCGCTTGCAGCGCGGCCTGCCCGAGGTCCCACAACTCGAAGTCGGCCTCGACCGGCGACTCCCGCGGTGAACGCGTGCGACTGCATGCCGCCGAGGAACACCAGCGCCGTTTGCGCTCCCGCGGTCGGCCGGCGCCGAATCCGCGCACCCCGGCTCGCTGCAGGTCGCGCAGATGGTGTCGGCCGGCGTTCCAGGCGACGACATCGGGCCGCGTTGAGCAGGTTGGGCACTCGCTTGGTCCAGGCCAGGAACTCGTCGAGCCGGTCGGCGTAGTCGGTGACGGTCCGCAGGATCACCAGGTCGGCGTCGCAGCGTGTCCGGGTCGTCCCAGGACAGCCATCGGGCGTGCAGCCCGCGCTTGCGCAGCGCGGCGACCAGGCCGGCGTCGTCGCCGCTCCTGCGAACCGACCAGCACGATCCGGGGATGACGAATGTCGGGCCGGGCCAACTTCATGCGGACTCCATGCTTGCGGATGATAGTCACCATGCACGCAATCGAAGTCGCCGAAACCGGCGGTCCGGAAGTCCTGAGCTATGTCGAGAAGCCACAGCCCTCCCCGGGTCCGGGTGAGGTGCTGATCAAGGCCGAGGCGATCGGCGTGAACTTCATCGACACCTATTTCCGCTCCGGGTCTTACCCGCGCGAGCTGCCGTTCGTGCTGGGCACCGAGGTGGCCGGGACGGTGGCCGCCGTCGGCGACGGCGTGACGGCGCTGAACGTCGGCGACCGGGTGGTGACCGCGGCGGCCGTCGGGCGCCTACGCCGAATTCGCACCGCACCAGCGCAATTGGTCGCGCACGTGCCGTCGGCTGTCGGTTTGGACGTGGCCGCGTCGGCGCTGTTGAAGGGCATGACGGCGCATTATCTGATCAAGTCGGTGTACCCGGTGCAGGCGGGCGACGCGGTGCTGGTCCACGCCGGGCGCAGGCGGGGTGGGGCTGATCTTGACGCAGTGGGCGACCAGCCTGGGCGTGCGGGTGATCACGACGGTGTCGACGCCGGCCAAGGCCGAGCTGTCCCGGCAGGCCGGCGCGACCGACGTGCTGGACTACCCGGCGATGATCCGCGCTGAGTTCGGCGGGCGCATCCGCGAGCTGACCGCCGGGGCGGGCGTGGCCGCGGTGTACGACGGCGTCGGGGCGAGCACGTTCGACGCCAGCCTGGCCAGCCTCGCCGTGCGGGGCACCTTGGCGTTGTTCGGCGCGTCCAGCGGCCCGGTTCCGCCGGTCGACCCGCAGCGGCTCAACGCGGCCGGCTCGGTGTACCTGACCCGCCCGGCGCTGGCTCACTTCACCCGCACCGGCGAGGAATTCGCCTGGCGCTCAGGGGAATTGTTCGACGCGATCGCCGCAGGTTCGCTCAGCGTGACCGTGAGCCGAAGCTATCCGCTGGCCGACGCCGCCCAAGCGCACCGCGACTTGCAGGGCCGTCAGACGGTCGGCTCGATCGTGCTGACGCCCTAGCGGCGGGCGTCTTCTAGTACTGCAGCCGTGGACAAGTCAAAACTTCAGGGCTAGAAGGGGCCTACCTTCTCGAAGACGTCTTCGAGAACCGAGCGGTCCAGACTGCATCGCATGAACTCCCCCAGAAACTCAAGTTCCTCGGGAAGAAGTTCCGGATGCGGCAGGTCCAGGACGAACACGACCCGGCGGCGGTCGGACTGCTGGAAGACCTCGTGCTCGTACGAGTCGTCAAATTTGATGCACCTGTCTTGCTTCCAGGTGATCAGCTGGTCGTGGATACGGAAGTGGATATCGCGCTCGGGCACTTCGATTCCCAGGTGGTAGCGCATGCGCGTGTTTAACTCCGAGGTGTGTGGCGGCACATGCGTCTTTGGGTTCATGATCGAGAAGAACGCCATGCAGCCGACGCCGCCGATGCCAGCGCGGCTGCCCAGGAACTCCGCGATTCTTGGACAGGCCCGGGCGTTGTCGATCTGCAGCTTCCCGGACCCGTCGTAGAACGGGAAAACGGTCCAGTTGCGGCCGTCCGTCAGTCCGCTTCGTTGGTCCCGCGTGTCGACTTGGTACTGGTTCGGGTCGATACCGGCGAATTCCTCTCGAAACATGTCAACGTTGTGCTCGAGGAGTTCGCAGATCTCGTCAGAGGGCCAGACTGGGTGGCTGGTCAGATGGGCGCAAAATAGGGCGGGAATCTCGTTGGCCCACCGGTCGCCGCAAGTGACCTGCTCGCGGTTGATAGGGCTGTGCACGAGGCCACCAGGCGTCATGTGAGAGCGAACACGCTGACGGGAGAGCCACAGATTGTCAAAGAGGTTCTGCAGACGGGTATCGTCTCGGTGCCGACACAGCAGCGCCAAGATACTCGCGACACTCCTCAGTCGGACCGCCTGGTAGGCCTTCGAGGCGTTACCGTCCACACTGCTGGGATTGCAGTTCTAGCCGCCCCATTTGGCGCCTTCGGCTTGGTCACGGGCCAGCATCGAGGTGGTGTTGTTCTCGTGGGTCCCGGCCATCGCACGGTAGGCCAACACCAACTGCTCCATCGCCTGGTTCCACTGGGCCTGCCACGCCTGATAGCTCATCCCGGTATCACCTTGCCAACCAGCCTGCAACGCCGCCTGCTCACTGGCGATATCAGCACCCAGGCTCTGCAGCGTGCCGGCATAGCCGGCCATGTCGGCGGCATGCGCCAGCATCGCCGGGTAGTTGTACATGATCTGCGACATAACAAAACCTTTCGCTAAGCGAGTCGGGTCTCAGAAGCCGGGGTAGCTGCCGGCCGCAGCGGAATCGGCGGCCACATAGGTACCCGCGGCATCCCCAATGTTGGCCTGGGCGATATCCAGCAAGCTATTGATTTTCGCTGCCGCCGCCACGAAGCGGGCGTGGGCGCGCCTGAAACGCCGCCGCGGACTCTCCGGCGTGAAACGCCTGCGCCGACATCGCTTCCTGCTCGGCCTGACCAATCGTCGAGCGCATCAACCCCGCCTTGGCGCCAAACGCCGACTGCGAGGCCACCAACTGCGGAATATGAGCATCCAACATACTCATCGTTAACGTCCTTTCTCAATCCAATACCGTTGCCACAACGGCATATTCAGCTGTCGATCACCCTCCCCCGTCGGCGTCTCGGGATCCCAGGTCTTGGGCAGCATCGGCATCGTCGGGCCTCCACCGAACTCGTCCTCGGAAAGCGTAGCCAATCCCGCCGCCTGCGCGCTGTCCTTCGACACCGTTCCGGCAAAACCCAGGTTCCCGCCACCTTGATCCGAGGTCATCGTCGATGCGACCGGCTCGCCTGGCGGGGCACCCCAGTCCGGGTCCACATCGATATTCATGTCCATGAACTCGTCGCCGTAGCCGCGTTGCTTTGCCCGCCGTCGCCGCCGCTGCCGAGTGGGCGCCAACGCCGCCGCGGCCGCGGCGATCGCCGGTGCCTTCGCGGAACCACGCGACGTCGGCTCCTGAGTTTTGGCGCCGAGACTCATCCCCGAGCGGGCCCCGATACCGGGAGGACCCACCACGTAGGGGGGCGCAAAACCCGTGCCACCCGCGGCCGGCGGTGGTGTCGGTGCTGCGGGACCGGCCACGGTGCTCGTCGCGGGCGCGGGAGAAGTGCCTGGGGGCGTGCCGGGGGCGACGCCGGCAACCCCTAACGCCGTGGGGGCCGTCCCGACAGCCGGCAACACCGGGGGCGGTGCGGGGACGGGTGTCGGAGCGGCGGTCGGAGGCGGAATGGCAGCCAGCCCGGCCAGCCCGGCCAGTCCGACACCGGAGGAGGCGAGCGCGGGGCTGGCTACCACCGCCAGTGCCAGGGGATTCGAGACCAGGTAGATGAGGACTTCTTCGATGTGAATTGGAATGTCGAACAGCTCCCAGCTGAAGAAGTACTGAAAGGCCTCGATCGGATTTTGCACCAGATAGGTGCCGAATTGTTGAGCGTCCTCAAAGAGTTCCAGCGCTCGAACTAGCCAAAACAGCCCTACGGCCGGGTTCGCGTAGGAGTCGTAGGTGGCTCCGTTGACGGTGCCCGCGGCAGGATCCCACGTGACGCCGAAGTTCTGCAGGAAATCCGCGACCCAGTTATCGAAGAAGTAGTCGAGCTTCGGGTCGTGGGCAGTTAGGACGTTGCTAACACCAAACTCTTTCAAGAAGTTCTGCAGCCACTGCGGGATCCCCAGCGGGTTGTCGCCGGAGAGTTGATCGTAGATGCTCTTGTCTGCCGACACCAGCGCAGATTTCATGATTGGTGGTGCCGCCGTGGTTGCCGGCGTGGACGCCACCGCCGCGCTGGACACCGCTTGATAAGTGCTCATCGTGGTGGCGGCCTGAACCCACATCCGCACATAGTCGGCCTCGTTGAGCGTGATCGGAATCGTGTTGATGCCAAAGAAATTCGTTGCCAACAACACCCCATGAATCACGTGGTTGGTGGCCAACTCCGGCAGCGTCGGCATGGCCGCCAGCGCGGCGGTGTAGGCCGCGGCCGTGGTCTCATGCTGCGTAGCCGCGGCGGCACTGTTGGCGCTGGCCTGCATCAACCAGGCCAAATACGGCACGAACGCGGCCACAAACGACTCCGCGCTCGGCCCCTGCCATGCGCCCTCTTGCACCTGCGCCAACACCGCGCTGAGTTCCTCGGCCACCGACGTGTATTCGGCGCTCAGCGAGTTCCACGCGCCCGCCGCCGCCAACAACGACCCGGGCCCGGGACCACTGCTCAACAACGCCGAATGCACCTCCGGCGGTGCGGCCATCCAGACGGGCGCCGTCATCGTCAGTAGCCCGCGATGTGATACGACGCCGCCGCCGCCGCATCACGTGCCGCATAGCCGGCGCCCGAATCGCCCACCCCGACACCGGCGCGACCAAGTTCTTCCGCGCCTTGGGCCACCGCCGCCGAATGCTCGCCGCCGCGAACGCTGAACCCGGCCGCGTTTTCCAGCGACACCGGATCCGCCGCAGGAGGCACGACAGTCGTAATCAGCGGGGCGGCAGCGGCATTGGCGGCGGCCAGACGCGCGGTCAACGCTTCGATCGCTGCACTGGCACCGGCGAGACCTTCGGAAACAACGCGCAACGTCATGAGAGACACTCCTCGGTCATGGGCCGCAATGCCCGAGATGAATATGATTTTCATTAAGATTAGTACCACACGGCCGCGGGATTAGAAACCCGATGGCCTCGTGTCGAGCCGGCCAGCCGCTCTAACGAGGCGACGCGAGCGCGCGGTAACCGGGCTCGGCGAAGCGCTCAGCGGCCTTACGCATCGCATCGGTCATCAGACGGCGCTCGGAGGCATCCCCGTCAAAGACCCGAGGTGATGGATCCTTGGAGTAGAACCGGGATTCCTCGATCATGCGTTCAATTGCCGCACTGTCGGCCTCGAGCCCGAAATGCGGGGCTACGCGCTGCCAAACCGCCCCGGGCAAGTCGGCATAGTCGATCGACAGGCGCCCTGCAGGATCGGTCGCGGCCGCCTCCAGCATCGCGCCGAGCGCGCGAGCCGCAAACTCGACGCGCGCTCTCGCCGGAACCGCCTCCGGATCAAGGCCGAAAAGCCCTGCGGACCGAGGCGGCGTGACCCCAAGCCCAAGCCAGCCCGGTGGACTGGCCATCAGCGAAGCCATGACGTGCGCCGGGTCGCGCTGCACCCAGACCCACGGCGTTTCGGGAAAGGCGGCGGCCAGGATTTCACGGCGGCGAATGTTCCAGCTGGTGCACTTGAGCACCAGGTGCCGTTCGTCGCCGTACCGGCATCGGCCCAGCGCCCGCACCAAATGCCGCACCAACCGGACCAGCCCGGCGCCGTCGACCCGATCGGGGTCAAGCCCGAGAAGCGCGTTGAGCGGCGACGGTTCGGCGATGACGACGACGCCAGGGAGTGTGCCGAGCAGCCGGGAAACCAGCGTGGACCCGCATCGCGAGAGGTGGAAGATCATGCCCGCCGGCTCGAGCGACGGCTCGTTGTCGAGCGCGAGCGAGCGCGTCGAGTCCGGTCCTGACCAGCGGCTTGGCTCGCGGGCCGTTGGCCCAACGGGCGACGGTCTGGTCGAAAAACGGCTCGACGAAGCGTTCCGCCGAAAGATTGGCCCAGTCGACGGTCGGTGTGGGCCCGGAAAGGTCGAATCTGATCGGCGTCCAACGCGCGAGGTCGGCGAGTTGCATCAGTCTTCGGGAAGCCGGACCAAGAATCCGCTCACGATCAGGGTTCGGACCAAATCCGCCTGCTGTCGCGCTGACAGCCCTGGCAGGTCGCCAACCCGAAACGGCTCGGTACTACTGGAGATGAACCGCAGCGCGGCTTCGTGATCCGCAGCGGCGTTAGTCGACAAGCTCGCGAACTGCAGAGCAAAGCCGTCCTCAACCGCTTTCACGCGCGAGTAGAGCGGCTGGTACTTCCTCACTCGTGTTTGTCCGTCAATTGCGTTGGCGTCCGCGATCTTCCCGACTGGCGGACATTGGCCGCGCCGGACCAAAACGTCTGCCAGCAACCCGAGACTGCCGGCCAGCGCGCCCGGGTCATCAGCTATTTCAACGGCTTCCCGCACCAGGCTGCGCAGCGTCGCGTTCAGGTCCGCATCATCGAGATGCCGCACAGGCAGGCGGGCGTTCAGCCTGTCATCGCGCCAACTCTGCGAGTAGAGCGCTCCGATGGCGAGCATGAGCACGGTCGGTGCGTGGATCCCGACGGTCAGATGGATGGATTGCTCTGAGGTTGTCTCGGCGCAATGAACGCGGCCGCGTGGCACGTACAGCACGTCGCCGGCTTCCAGGCGGATGTCGGTTGGCACAGGAAGGCCATCAACGGCGACCGCCTTCTCCTTTTCGCGCTGGATCTCGCGCGGCGGGCGGTCGGCGCCGAGGTACAAGTGCCAGATCTTGGAGCCCTGGACCTGCAGGATCAGCACGTCGTGGTCGTCGTAGTGCGGGGCCAGACCCGTCTTACCCGGCGGCGTGACGTAGGTGTTGACCTGGATCGGGAAGTTCAGCTCCACCTCGATCGAGCGGGCCACTTTCCCGACCCCCCGCACGTACTTCTCGACGCCGTCCAACACGATCGTGTAGCCGTCGGCGAAGTCGTTGCGGATACCGTCGAGATCGAGGCTGCCGTCAGCGAGCAGGTAGTTGTCGGAGCCCTTTTTGTCTCTCCCCTTGACCAGCCGCACCGCCGATGGCTCGTGGCGAAACAACTCCAGCAATTCGTCGACCGTCGACGGCCCAGGCAGCAGACCATCGAAATAGCCTGGGCAGTCTCGCTTTACGTGGTAGTGGTCCCCGGCCCAGATATCGTCGAGAAAGGTCTCGACGGAGAGCGGCTGAAGCAGCCAGGCCAGCGAGAACTCAGCGTCTAACGCCCGACATGCGTTGATGCATTACACGTTCTCTCCGCCTCTGCCGGCCTGATCGGAGCCGAAATGAATACGATTTTCAATAATGACTACCACACGACCGCGGAGTTCTCCGTCCCGCGTTATGCCTGGGATCCGAGCGCACGATAACCGGGCTCGGCGAAGCGCTCGGCCGCCGCGCCCATACCCTGTTGAGAAACGTTTCTACCGCGACGGGTTGCAGCAAGCAGGCCACCGAAGGCTCGATGCTAGCGCTCCTACTCGTGCCCGTCTGCCGGCCGACCGGCACGATCCCAAGTATTGGGCAGCATCGGCATTTCCGGGCCACTGCCAAACTCGTCACCGGCCAGCGTCGCCAATCCCGCGGCTTGGGCGGCGCCCTTCGCCACCGTCCCCGCGAACCCCAATGGGCCCGCTCCTTGATCCGACGCAGCTGTCTGCCCGCCCGGCGGTGCGCCCCAGTCCGGGCCGACCTGGACATTCATATCCATATATTCGTCGCCGTTCCCCCGGATAGTCGCGCGCCGGCGCCGCCGGCGCGGCACCGCCGCGGCCGCTGCGACAGCGGCGATCTCGGGTGCCTTCGCGGACCCACGCGACGTCGGCTCCTGAGTTTTGAGGCCGGCACTCAACCCCGACCCGACCCCGATACCCGGAGGCCCCACTGCATAGGGCGGCACAAAACCCGGCCCGCCCCCCGCGGCGGGCGGTGTCGGCACGGAACCGGCGACAGTGCTGGTCGCTGACGCGGGCGAAGGACCCGGGGACGTGCCGGGCGCACCGCCCGGGGTGCCCAGTGCGACAGGGCTACTGGTCGCCGTCGGCAAACTGGATGGATGGGGCGTCGGTGCGGGCGACAGGTCAGGGGTGGGGGTCGTGTCGATCTGGATACCGCCCAGCCCGGCCAGGCCCGCGAAGCCCGCGCCGGCTCCGGCCGGTACGAGTAGAGGAAGCGCCAAAACTCCGGGGTAGTACTCCACGAATTGGAGCGCGTGACCGAACTCGTCCGAGGCGACACCGACGACGTCGTACTCCAGCTGCAGGAGCCCTTGCGTCGGGTTGGTTTCGATGATTTGCAGGTCTCTCGCCAGGGTCTGGAAAGGCTCGGTGATCCGGTTGATGATCCAACTCAAGTCGTAGGGATTACCGGCGTCGTTGTCGACGATGGGCAGGATCCCCTTGTCGGCGACGCCGTCGCCGCCATAGACGCCATCGGCCGGGCGCGCATTGTTGACGATCTGCGGCGCCGGATCGGTCTGCGGCGCCGCAGCCACCGCGGCGGCGGAGACCGCCTGATAGGTGGTCATCGTGGTCGCCGCCTGGATCCACATCCGCGCATAGTCGGCTTCGTTGAGCGCGATCGGAATCGTGTTGATACCAAAGAAATTCGTCGCCACCAGCACGCCGTGAATGATGTGGTTGGCGGCCAGCTCCGGCAGCGTCGGCATCGCGGCCAACGCCGCCGTGTAGGCGGTGGCCGCGGTCTCGTGCTGGACGGCCTCCGACGCGCTATTGGCGCTGGCCTGCACCAGCCACGCCAAATACGGCAGATGCGCAGCCACGTACTGCTCGGCACTAGGGCCTTGCCACGCGCCGGCCTGCACCGCCGCCAACACCGCGCTGAGTTCTTCGGCGACCGACGCGTATTCGGCGCTCAACGAGTTCCAGGCCCCGGCCGCAGCCAGCAGCGACCCGGGCCCGGGCCGCTGCTCAACAACGCCGAATGCACCTCCGGCGGCGAGGCCATCCAGACCGGCGCCGTCACGACTCAGCCCGCAACCACCCCTGAGATCACGTCGGCATTCAATACGACGCTGCGTCGTAGTACAAGACCCCGACCGGGTAGGGGGTATCCGCAGGTCTAGGACTGTGGCGCTAACGGTCAGACGCTGCAGCAAGGTCGGCAGCGCCATCGCCGAATCGAGCGCCAAAGCGCAGAACACCACCGCCAGGTAGTTGTTCGACTGCAAGAACAGCCGCAGCGGCTTGACCGGCTCGCCGCGGCGCACCCCGGCGTAGAGCTGGTGGGCCATCGCCAGGAACCACACCCCGGCCAGCCGCCGCGACCGCGGTGTACAGCCATCCGGCGGCCAGGGCCAGCACCAGCGTCGCGGCCACCGTCAGCCAGGTGTAGATCAGGATCTGCCTGGTGACCTGGCGTTCGGTGGCGACGGCCGGCAGCATCGGCACGCCCGGCCGCTTTGTAGTCGTCCTTGTAGCGCATGGCCAGCGCCCAGGTGTGCGGCGGCGTCCAGAAGAAGATGATCGCGAACATCACCAGCGCCGGCCAGCCGATCGTGCCGGTGACCGCCGACCAGGCGATCATCACCGGCATGCAGCCGGCCGCCCCGCCCCACACGACGTTCTGCGAGGTGCGGCGCTTGAGCAACAGCGTGTAGACGAACACGTAGAACGCGATCGTGGCCACCGCCAGCAGCCCGGACAGCAGGTTCGTCGTCCACCACAGCCAGAAGAACGAGGCGACACTCAACGCCAGCCCGAACACCAGGGCATTGCGGGTCGGCACGGCCGCCCGCGCCAGCGGTCGCCGCGCGGTCCGCTTCATCATCTTGTCGATGTCGGCGTCGGCCACGCAGTTCAGCGTGTTGGCGCCGCCGGCGGCCAGCATCCCGCCGATCAGCGTGTTGAGGATCAGCAGCGGGTTCACCGTGCCGCGGTCGGCGAGCAACATCGCCGGAATCGCGGTGACCAGCAACAGCTCGATGACCCGCGGCTTGGTCAGCGCGAGATAGGCCAGCACGGTGGTGCTGACTCGGCTCGGCGCAACGCGGCTCGCGAATGCTCACGCAAGGACTCCTCGGATCACAGCAGCGCGCAGCTTCTACTACAGGCGATGGTAGACCGCCTGCGCTGCACCGCTCCGGTAGTCCAGGGTCGACTCACAACAATTTGCCGGGAGTTCACGTGCTAGCTGGACCTGCATCGACCGTAGGTTCCCGCATTAGGGTGGAGAACGATCACTCTGTCGACCCGAGGACGCTCGTGACCACACTCGAAGACATCTCGACCCTGACCCAACCGCACCACCCCGACGACTGGACCGAGATCGACTCGGCCGCGGTCGACACAGTTCGGGTGCTGGCCGCCGACGCGGTGCAGAAAGTCGGCAACGGCCATCCCGGGACGGCAATGAGCCTGGCGCCGCTGGCCTACACGCTGTTCCAGCGGGCCATGCGTCACGACCCCAGCGACACCCACTGGCTGGGCCGGGACCGGTTCGTACTGTCGGCGGGCACAGCAGCCTGACCCTCTACATCCAGCTGTACCTGGGCGGGTTCGGTCTGGAGCTGTCCGACATCGAGTCGCTGCGCACCTGGGGGTCCAAGACTCCCGGACATCCGGAGTTCCGGCACACCAAGGGCGTGGAGATCACCACCGGTCCGCTGGGCCAGGGCCTGGCGTCGGCGGTCGGGATGGCGATGGCCTCGCGTTACGAGCGCGGCCTGTTCGATCCCGACGCCGCGCCGGGGACCAGCCCGTTCGACCACTACATCTACGTGATCGCCTCCGACGGCGACATGGAGGAAGGGGTGACCGTCGGAGGCGTCGTCGCTGGCCGCGCGTCCAGCAGCTGGGCAACCTCATCGTGTTCTACGACCACAACGAGATCTCGATCGAGGACGACACCAACATCGCGCTCTGTGAGGACACCGCGGCCCGGTATGAGGCCTACGGCTGGCATGTGCAGCGCGTCGAGGGCGGCGAGAACGTCGTCGGAATCGAGGAGGCCATCGCCAACGCCAAGGCGGTCACCGACCGGCCGTCGTTCATCTCGCTGCGCACCATCATCGGCTACCCGGCGCCCAAGCTGATGAACACCGGCAAGGCGCACGGCGCGGCGCTCGGCGACGAGGAAGTCGCGGCCGTCAAGAAGATCCTGGGCTTCGACCCCGACAAGACGTTCGAGGTGCGCGACGAGGTGCATCGCCCACACCCGCAAGCTGGTGCAGCGGGGCAAGGAGGCGCACGAAAAGTGGCGACGCCGAATTCGAGGCCTGGGCGCAAGCGCGAGCCCGAGCGCAAGAGCGCTGCTGGACCGGTTGACCGCCGAGAAGTTGCCCGACGGGCTGGGACGCCGACCTTCCGCACTGGGAACCCGGCGATAAGGCGCTGGCGACCCGCGCGGCGTCCGGCAAGGTGCTCAACGCGGTGGGGCCGAAGCTTCCCGAGTTGTGGGGCGGCTCGGCCGACTTGGCAGGCAGCAACAACACCACCATGGACAACGTGAAATCCTTTGGTCCGCCGTCGATTTCGACGAAGGACTACACGGCGGACTGGTACGGCCGCACTCTGCATTTCGGTATTCGCGAGCATGCGATGGGCGCGATCCTGTCCGGCATCGTGTTGCACGGCCCGACCCGCGCCTACGGCGGCACGTTCTTGCAGTTCTCCGACTACATGCGCCCGGCGGTGCGGCTGGCGTCATTGATGGACATCGACACCATCTACGTGTGGACGCACGACTCGATCGGACTCGGCGAAGACGGCCCGACGCACCAGCCGATCGAGCACTTGGCGGCGCTGCGCGCCATCCCGCACTTGTCGGTGGTGCGCCCGGCCGACGCCAACGAGACGGCCTACGCATGGCAGCACAGTTCTGGCCCGCGGCAACGGCAGCGGGCCGGTCGGGTTGATCCTGACCCGCCAGGGTCTGCCGATCCTGGAAGGCACCAACTACGACGGCGTGGCCAAGGGCGGATACATCCTCGGTGACGCCGGCGGCGACGAGCCCGACGTGGTTCTGATCGCCACCGGCTCCGAGGTGCAGCTCGCTGTCGAGGCGCAAAAGTTGTTGGCGGACAAGGACATCGTCGGCCCGTGTGGTATCGATGCCATGCGTCGAATGGTTCGAGTCCCAGCCCGAGGATTACCGCGACAGCGTGCTGCCGCCGTCGGTGTCGGCCCGTGTCGCGGTCGAGGCCGGCATCGCGCAGAGTTGGCACAAGCTGGTCGGCGACACCGGGGAGATCGTTTCCATCGAGCACTACGGGGAATCCGCTGATGCGAAGACGTTGTTCCGCGAGTTCGGGTTCACCCCGGAAGCCGTCGTCGACGCCGCCGAACGAACAATCGACAACTAAGCAGAAGGAGATTCAGATGACGTCAGAATCCCAACCTTGCCGCGCTGTCAGCGCCGCGGGCGTATCCGTGTGGCTGGACGACCTGTCTCGACAGCGCTTGCAGTCCGGCAACCTCCAAGAACTGATCGACACCAAGAGCGTCGTCGGTGTCACCACCAACCCGTCGATCTTCCAGAAGGCGCTGGCCGAGGGCGACGCCTACGACGCTCAGGTGGCCGAGCTCGCCGAACGCGGCGCCGACGTCGACGCCACCATCCGCACCGTCACCACCGACGACGTCCGCAACGCCTGCGACGTGCTGCGGCCGCAGTGGGAAGCCTCCGACGGCGTCGACGGCCGGGTGTCGATCGAGGTCGACCCGCGGCTGGCGCACGACACCGACAAGACGATCCAGCAGGCCATCGAGCTGTGGAAGATCGTCGACCGGCCCAACCTTTTCATCAAGATCCCGGCCACCAAGGCCGGCCTGCCGGCCATCTCCGCGGTTCTGGCAGAAGGGATTTCGGTCAACGTCACGCTGATCTTCTCGGTCGAGCGGCACCGCGAGGTGATGGACGCCTACCTCGACGGGCTTGCAGGCGGCGAAGGCGGCCGGACACGACCTGTCCAAGATCCATTCGGTGGCATCGTTTTTCGTCTCACGGGTGGACACCGAGATCGACAAGCGTCTGGAGAAGATCGGCTCGGCCGAAGCGCTGGCGCTGCGCGGACAGGCCGGGCGTGGCCAACGCCCGGCTGGCGTATGCCGCCTACCAGGAAGTGTTCGTCGGTGGCGATCGCTTCGGACGCAGCTCGAGGCCGACGGGGCGCGGGTGCAGCGGCCGCTGTGGGCGTCGACCGGCGTCAAGAACCCCGACTACTCCGACACGCTCTACGTCACCGAGCTGGTCGCCCCGAACACCGTGAACACCATGCCGGAGAAGACGATTGACGCGGTCGCCGACCATGGTGTGATCACCGGCGACACGGTCACCGGCACCGCCTCGGCCGCCCAGGAAGTGTTCGACAAGCTCGACGGCGGTCGGCATCGACCTGACCGACGTGTTCGTCGTGCTGGAGAACGAAGGCGTGGAGAAGTTCGAGGTGTCGTGGAAGGAGCTGCTCGACGAGACTCAGACGCAGCTGCGACGCCGCCGCCAAATGAGCCCAGCCGGCACCCGGGGCGGCGCCGGGCAATGGCAAAACCCGCTGCGAGACAAGCGCGATAAGCGGCTGCCGCGAATCGCCGGGCCCTGCGCGGTGGTGATTTTCGGTGTCACCGGCGACCTGGCCCGCAAGAAGGTGGTACCGGCCATCTACGACCTGGCCAATCGCGGATTACTGCCGCCGACCTTCGCCCTGGTCGGGTTCGGCCGCCGGGACTGGGACGATGAGGCCTTCAGCAAGGAGGTCTACCAGCTCGTCAAAGATCACTCGCGCACCCCGTTCCGCCAGGCGATCTGGGACCGGCTGGCCGACGGATGCCGGTTCGTTCAAGGCGCATTCGACGATGACGCCGCATTCGCCCGGCTGGCCGAGACGTTGGAGAAGCTCGACGCCGATCGCGGCACCGGCGGCAATCACGCTTTCTACCTGGCGATTCCGCCGAAGAGCTTTCCGGCGGTGCTCGAGCAGCTGCACAATGCCGGCCTGGCCAAGCCACAGGATGGCAGCTGGCGCCGGGTGGTCATCGAAAAGCCCTTCGGCCACGACTTGGACAGCGCACGCGAGCTCAACAAGGTGGTCAACAGCGTCTTCCCTGAGGAATCGGTGTTCCGCATCGACCACTACCTGGGCAAGGAGACGGTGCAGAACATCATGGCGCTGCGGTTCGCCAATCAGTTGTTCGACCCGATCTGGAACGCGCACTACGTCGATCACGTGCAGATCACCATGGCCGAGGACATCGGCCTGGGCGGCCGCGCAGGCTATTACGACGGGATCGGCGCAGCCCGTGACGTGATCCAGAACCATCTGATGCAGCTACTGGCGCTGACCGCGATGGAAGAGCCAGTGAGCTTTCAGCCGTCGGAATTGCAGACCGAGAAGATCAAGGTGCTCTCCGCCGTCCGACTTGCGGAACCGCTCGACGAGACCAGCTCTCGCGGCCAGTACAGCGCCGGCTGGCAGGGCGGAGAACATGTAGTCGGGCTGCTCGACGAGGAGGGCTTCTCCAAGGACTCCACCACCGAGACATTCGCTGCGATCACATTGGAGGTCGATACCCGTCGCTGGGCCGGCGTGCCGTTCTACTTGCGAACGGGAAAACGGCTGGGCCGCAGGGTGACCGAGATCGCGCTGCGTCTTCAAGCGGGCCCCGCATCTGCCGTTCGACGCCACGATGACCGATGAGCTCGGCGCGAACGCTCTGGTGATCCGAGTACAGCCGGACGAAGGGATCACCTTGCGATTCGGGTCCAAGGTGCCGGGCAGTGCGATGGAAGTGCGTGACGTCAACATGGACTTCTCTTACGGCTCCGCGTTCGCCGAGGACTCACCCGAGGCTTATGAGCGGCTGATCCTTGATGTTCTGCTGGGCGAGCCGTCACTGTTTCCGGTCAACGAGGAAGTCGAATTGGCTTGGGAGAGTACTGGATCCGGTGCTCGACAACTGGGCCGTACACGGCAAACCCGAACCATACGAGTCGGGCACCTGGGGCCCGGCATCCTCGTTCGAGATGCTGCGCCGCACCGGCCGGGAATGGCGGCGGCCGTGATTCGCAGCCGGCGACGATGCAGAGCGAAGCGATCCTGAGGAGCGGCGCAAATGATCGTCGAATTGCCCGACACCACTACTAACGACGTCAACAAGAAGCTCGACGAGCTGCGCGAGAAGTCCGGCGCGGTGACGCTCGGCCGGGTATTGACGTTGGTCATCGCGCCCGACAGCGAGACGATCCTCGAGGAATCCATCGAAGCGGCCAACGCGGCCAGCCACGAGCACCCCAGCCGGGTGATCGTGGTGATGACCGGGGACGCGGATGCCGCCGAGGCGCGTTTGGACGCGCAACTGCGGGTCGGCGGCGACAGCGGCGCCAGCGAAGTGGTGGTGCTGCGGCTTTCGGGTCCGCTTGCCGGACACAGCAGCAGCGTCGTCGTCCCGTTCCTGCTGCCCGATATTCCGGTGGTGGCGTGGTGGCCGGATGTCGCCCCGGCCGTACCCGCTCAGGATCCTTTGGGCCAGTTGGCAATCCGGCGTATCACCGACGCAACCAACGGGGCTGACCCGCTGGTCTGCGATCAAAAGCAGGCTGCCCGGATACACCCCTGGCGACACCGACCTGGCCTGGAGCCGCATCACCTACTGGCGGGCACTGCTCACCTCGGCGATGGACCTGCCACCCCATGAGCCGATCACCTCGGCGTTGGTGTCCGGGCTCAAGACCGAACCCGCACTCGACGTGCTCGCGGGCTGGCTGGCCAGCCGGATCGACGGGCCCGTGCGGCGCGCGGTCGGCGAGCTCAAAGTCGAACTGGTCCGCAAGAGCGAGACCGTGACGTTGAGCCGACCGCAAGAGGGAACGACGGCGACATTGAGCCGCACCGGCCAAGCCCGACGCGCTTGCTGCCGTTGCCACGCCGGGAAGCCCGCAGAATGCCTCGCCGAGGATCTGCGCCGACTGGATGCGGACGCGATCTACTTTTCAGCGCTCGAAGGCATCGATCGGGTGGAGTACGTATGAGCACCAGCGTTCGAGACGTTCGCCGACAGCGACGGGTTGGTCGCCGCGGCGGGCGAGCGATTGATCGGCGTCATCGAGGCCGCCGTTGCCGCCCGCGGGCGAGGCCCAGATCGTGCTGACCGGCGGCGGCAACGGCAACCGGCTGATGAGTTACCTCGCGCGCGCAGGCGGGACGAGTCGACTGGGCCAAGGTGCATCTGTTCTGGGGCGACGAGCGTTACGTCACCGAAGACGACGACGAACGCAACGAGAAGCAGGCCCGTGATGCGTTGCTGGATCACATCGACATTCCCGGCGCGCAACGTGCACGCGATGCCGGCCGAGTGACGGCGAATTCGGCAGCGATCTCGCCGCCGCCGCCTTGTCCTACGAGCAGGTGCTGGCCGCGAACGCCGAACCGGGCGATCCCGCACCGAATTTCGACGTCCATCTGCTCGGCGTGGGACCCGAGGGGCACATCAATTCGCTGTTTCCGGACACTCCCGCCGTGCGCGAGACCACCCGGCTGGTGGTCGAGGTGGAGGATTCACCCAAGCCGCCCCCGCAGCGAATTACGTTGACGTTGCCCGCAATCCAGCGGTCGCGCGAGGTCTGGCTGCTGGTGTCCGGGCGCGGAGAAAGCCGAGGCGGTGGCCGCTGCGATCGGCGGTGCCGACCCGGTGTCGGTACCGGCCGCCGGTGCGGTCGGCCGGGAGGACACGGTCTGGTTTCTCGACACCCAGGCCGCAACCAAGCTTCCTGCCGGGCAAGCGAGCTAGCGGCGCCGCTCGGTTAGCCGGTCGGCGTAGCCGAGCGTGTAGTCCGCCAGCCGTCGAACGATGTCGGATTGCGCGGCGCGCGGCGTCATAGCCGGGCGGTAACCGTCGCAGTGTCTGGGTTGCATACCCGATCAGATGCCGATTCGCTTCCGGGGGTTCCCCACCGGGCGGTAATAATGGGCGTCATGGCAGACAAAAGCGCCGGCAGCCGCCCGCCGCGACAGCGGATCAAGACGCTCACCCAGGCGGCAATGAACGCCGACGTCACCGTGAACCAACTGGAAGACGTGTTGGGCGGCCTGGGCGACACCCTGACGGACCTCAACAACTCGCTCTCCAACTTGAACGGTGCGGTGGACCGCCTGGACGCCGGCCTCGACCACTTCGAGGCCACCCTGGGCAGGATTGATGACTTGATGAAGCGGCTGGTTACGCTCGTCGCGCCGGTCGAGGCCATCGTCGAGCGCATCGACTACATGGTGGCCGTCGGTGAGACGGTGATGTCGCCGTTCTCGGTGACCGAGCATGCGGTGCGGAACATGGTGAACGCGATGCGCGACCGCACCCGTCGCTAACCCGTGCCGTATCCCACCCCGATACCCGCCCCGCCGTTCGCCGAGGGCACCGGTCTGCCGTGGGATGCCTCGGTCACCGACGCGGTCGCGGCGATCGCGGCGGCCCGCGCCCGGTATGGCGACACCTTCGCCGTGCACAGCGGTCAGGATCACTACCTGTTCACGTTCTCCCCTACCGGCGTCGAATCGTTCTACGGGCTGCCCGAGGAGCAAAGCCTCCAAGGGCGTCGCGGACTATCTGATGCTGCGCCGCAAACTCCCCGACGAGATCTTCGACGGACGGCGCATCCTGCCCGGCACGCTGTTCCGCCGCGATGACGTCGCCGGCTACCTGGCCAACTTGGATCATGCGCTCGAGCAGACCACCGCCGAGTTGGGACCGTCGGGCTCGCTGGACGTCTTCGACCTGACCCGCCGACTCGGCCACCGGATGGGTATGGCCTCCTGGGCCGGACCCGGATCAGCCGAAGGCGAGACGTTCGATCGACTGGCGCGGGCTTTCGACATCCTCGACGGCGCAGACGCTTTCGTGCATCCCGACGCGATGGCGGCCGTCGCCGCGTCGAACAAGCGCGCCGAGCGCGCGGCCCTAGACGACGTTGCCGAGATCGTCGCCAACGCCGTGCGCCGCTGGGACACCGGCGGCAAGGACGATCAGAGCCTGTTCGGCAGGATCGTGGACGCCTGGAGTGCGGAGCCACCGGACCATCGGCTACGGGGCATCGCGCTCGACATCGCGCTGATTCACATCGCCTCGATGTCCAATCTCGCCGCCGCCTTGGGGTGGGCGTTGGTCGACTTGCTCGAGCACCCTGGGCATTTGGCGCGGGTCGATCGCCGGTGATGCCGACCTGGCGCAGCGCTGCGCGCTGGAGTCGACACGTCTGGCGCAGCGTTCGATCATGTCGCGCACCGTGCTGTCCCCGGTGTGCTTGGACACCGGCGAGGTCAGCTACCAGGTGCCGCCGGGGTGGACGATCGCCACGTTGCTGCCGCTGCTCAACACCTCCGCCGCTCTGGGGCTGGAAAGCTGGGAGCCGGACCGATGGACGCGGCACCGGCTTACCGACGAGAAGTCGCTCCCCTCGCCCATGCTGGTGACGGCGTTCGGCCATGGACGGCATTCGTGTCCGGCGCAACCGTTTTCGCTCTCGGCGATGACCGCGGCGATGACGCACTTGTTCGGCCACTATCAGATGACACCGGGGTGGACGACGCATCCGCGGCCCGTTCCGGCCCAGATCGGTGGCGTGGCAAGGGCGGACGGGCCCTGTCGCCTAGACTACGTCCGCCGCTGAAGTCACAGCAGCCACTGGTGTACCAGAATCTGGGGTGCACACTCTTTCGGAAACGAAGGCGTATGCGATATCACTTGGGGGCTGATATCACATGGGTGTTCAAAGCCGCAGAAGACCCTGAACCTCCAGCCAGCGACTGAAGAGGCCAATGAGACTCGTGCGGCCGCTAGCCGCTGTTGCGCAGCGCGCTGGCCAGCCCGTTCATCGTCAACAGGATTCCGCGCTGCACCAGCTCGTCGTCGTCGCCGGAGCGGTATCTGCGCAGCAGCTCCACCTGCAGGTGGTTCAGCGGCTCCAGATACGGAAAACGGTTGAACACCGAACGCGCCAGTGCCGGGTTGTCGGCAAGCAGGTTGTCCTGGCCGGTAATCAGCTTGTGCGCGTTGATGCTTCGCTGGTGCTCAGCGGTGATCTTGTCGAACACCCGGCGCCGTAGCGCTTCGTCCTGCACCAGCCCGGCGTAGCGCGCCGCCAGGCCCAGATCCGTTTTGGACAGCACCTGCGCCATGTTCGACAGCACCGTCTGGAAGAACGGCCACCGTTGATAGAGGTCGCGGAGCAACTCGACGCGGCCGTCGCCGTCGGCGATCCAACTCTCCACGGCCGAGCCGGTTCCGTACCAGCCCGGCAGCATCACGCGCGACTGGCTCCAGGCCATTACCCACGGAATCGCCCGCAGGTCGGCGATCGACGACGTCGGTTTACGCGACGTCGGCCGGCTGCCGACATTCATCGACCCGATCTCGCTCACCGGGGTGGACTGCAGGAAGTATTCCACGAAACCCGGTGTCTCGTGCACTAATTCGGTGTAGGCGCGCTGCGCCCGGTCGGCCAGCTCATCGAGAATCTCGTAAGCCGGGCCGGCCGCATCGCCCAGACCCTCGACGTCAAGCAAAGTGGACTCGAGCGTAGCTGCCAGCAATGTCTCCAAGTTGCGTTGCGCCATCTGAGGTTCGGCGTATTTTGCGGCGATCACTTCGCCCTGCTCGGTCAGCCGCAGCGAGCCGTTCACCGCACCCGGCGGCTGAGCCAGGATGGCCTGATAACTCGGGCCTCCGCCGCGGCCCACCGTGCCGCCACGACCGTGGAAGAGCCGCAACCGAATTCCAGTTTTCCGTGCCGACTCGACGAGGTCGAGCTCGGCCCGATACAGCGCCCAGTTGGCGGTCAGATAGCCGCCGTCTTTGTTGGAGTCGGAGTAGCCCAGCATCACCTCCTGGCTGTCGCCACGGGCCCGCACAATGCCGCGGTAGATCGGAAGGTCAAGTGCCGCTTCCAGAATCGATGCACCGCGTCGCAGGTCGTCGATCGTCTCGAACAGCGGCACAATGCCCACCGGGGCGTACGGCTCGCTGCCGGAGGCGTCCAGCAGACCCGACTCCTTCAGCAGGATCGCCGCTTCCAGCAGGTCGGAGACGGAACGACACATCGAGATGATGTAGTTGGGCACCGCCGCCGAGCCGTAGATGGCGACCGCGCGGGTGGCCGCGCTGATGATCGCGAGTTCTTTGCGGGCCAGTTCGGACAATTCGTCGCGGTCCCCGATCAGCGGCCGTCGGATGCTCAGCTCGGCGGCCAGGATGTTGACCCGTTCGTCTTCGCTCAGTGAGCGGTAGTCGGGGTGCACTCCGGCCCAAGCCAGCAATTCCGCGACCACTTCCTCGTGGACGTCGGAGTTCTGCCGCATGTCCAGACCGGACAGGTGAAAACCGAAGACGTACACGGCTTCCCGTAATCGGGCCAGCCGGTCGTCGGCCAGCAGCGCGCTGCCGTTCGCCCGCAGCGAGGCGTCGACCGTGTCGAGATCGGCCCGCAAATCCCCCGGTTTCGCGTAGGGCGGAAGGCCGAGGTCGAGCAGGTTCGCCGGCTCGCGATCCAGAATGTCCGCGGCGGTAGCGCTCAGCCGGGCCCGGATCACGCGCACCGCCAGGCGGTAGGGCTCGTCTGCGCGGGCAGGCTCGTCGCAGCCCTCCGCCAGCGCCGCCAGTTCGTCGGTGACGGCGACCAGCCGCGCCGACATCGACAGCTCCTGTTCCAACGCGGTCAGCTCGGCGGCGTAATGACCCAGCGCGGTGTAGGCCGCGCTGCCGGTGGCCAGTCGCACCACGTCGGCGGTGACGTTCGGGTTGCCGTCGCGGTCGCCGCCGATCCATGAGCCGGGCCGCAGGATGGGTTCGGAAAGCAAGTCGGCGTCGGGCCAACGGCTGCGCAGCGCCCGCCGGATCTCGGCGTTGACTTTCGGCATCACCTCGAAGAACGCTGCGTGGTAATACCGGAGCCCGACCGCGATCTCGTCGGAGATCTGCAGCCGGGACAGTCGGATCAGCGCGGTCTGCCACAGGGTCAGTACCTGGCGGCGCAGTTCCAGCTCGACGTTGCGCGCCGTCGTCGGTTTCGGTGTGCCCGTGTGCATGCATCCGCATCAGCCGGGTGATGCGGTGCTGGGTGTCGAACACCGTTCGCCGGCGGGTTTCGGTCGGGTGGGCGGTGATGACTGGGGAGACCAGCGCGCCGGCCAGCGCCTCGGCGACGGTCGCCGCGTCCAGCCCCGCCGCGTCGAGCTTGAGGTAAGTGGCGGCCAGGCTGCTGTCCTGCGGCGGGTCACCTGCGGCCACGTGGATCGCGCGGCGCCGTTCCCGGTGAATGTCCTCGGCGAGGTTGGCCAACAACGCGAAGTGACTGAACGCCCGGATCACCGGGATCGCCTTGTGAATGTCGATGCCCTCGAACATCCGGGCGACCTCGGCCCGTTCGATTTCCGAGCGACGCACCCGAAACGACTCGACCCGGGCCCGCTCGACTAGGTCGAAGACCTCGTCGCCGTTCTGCTCGCGCACCGTGTCGCCGAGGATCGCACCGAGTAGCCGGATATCCTCGCGCATCGGCTCGGTGGCGTCGCGGCCCGTGCGGGTACGTTGTACGGCGCCGATCGGTTCGAGCCCAGTGTCGGAAACGCCAGCCATGACTCCAGTATCGGGGCGCGCGAGCTTCTCCGCGCTGCGAGCAGGAGGCTCAGACGTTGTATTTGATCCGCAGCGCCATACCGATGATGGCCACCAGCCAGATGCCGACGACGAACAACGTCAGTCGGTCCAGGTTCTTCTCCACCACCGTCGACCCGGACAGGCTGGACTGCACGCCGCCGCCGAACAGCGTCGACAGACCGCCACCCTTGGCGCGGTGCAACAGCACCAACAGCACCACCAGGATGCTGGTGACCACCAGGGTGATCTGCAGGGCCAATTCCATGGCCAACACCTTACCGGGCGGCGGTCAGCCGCCTCAGACCGGCGCTGCGTTAGGACAACGGCGGAGCGTCGAAGGTCAACGTGTCGTCGGTGTAGTTGATGTAAATCGGCTCTTCATCGAACGGTTGGAAGCCGCTGTCGATCTCGACTGGCGAGGTTCCCGACACCACCGTCGGCGCCTCGTCCACTGGGCTGTTGCTGTCCACGGTGTATTGGTAGAGCAGCGTACCGTCGTCGTACACGGAAACCAGGTCTCCGTTCGCCAAGGCGCTGGAGTCGATGGATTCCGGGATGGTGCCGTAGACACCACCGGAATCGACATCGTCGATAACCGTTGCGCTACCAACAGTCGTCCCAGTACTGGTCGTTACTGTTTCGGTCAGGCCAGTGCTGATCGGCGCTCCGTATGTCGAGTCGGTTACCGTGACAGCATCGGCGCTAGCCGCCGTGTTGGCACCGAGGATCAGCTCGTGGTCGGGCACATCGACGGTCACACCAGTCGTAGCCCGCCGCCTGCAACGGGCTCTCGGTCGACGGACCCACACCGGCCCCGATACCCAGGATGCCGGTTACATCGTTATCGCCAAGGAATTGCTGGAAGTCCAGCGGTGAGTTTGCGCTGATCGATGTCGGCCAGGACAAGATCTCGACATCGATGGGCTCGGAGGTAGCGACGGTGCTGCCAGTAGTGGTGGTGTAGTCGACTGTTGCGTCGTTGTAGGTCAGATAGAGGTAGTCGATGCCGCCGCTGTAGCCGCTCTCTTGGATGCCGGTGGGTGTCCCGAGGCTGAACAGGTTCTCCAGCGCCTGGAAATCATTCGACCCGAGGCTTTGCCAGGGGAGGACCAGGCCGCTGGATCCGGTGTCGACGAGCAGCGTATTGGTGGTCCCGTCAATCGTGGCCTGCACGGTCGGCTCGGTGTCCTCTGCGACGGTCAGCGGAATGTCGTAGGTGCCCGTTGTCGGGTCAGATGTCGACGAGGCGGCGACCGCCGCAGCAGGCTCTGCGGCCGACGGCAGCGCGAAGTCGATCGAATTCAGGCTGCTGAGCAGGCTGTCGGTCCAGCTGGTCAGATCCGTCGCGGCGGCGGGGTCGAAGCCGGCAATCGCGTCGCTCAACGATGTCACGAGGGGCTGGATGATCGGGTCGAGCAGCGCGTCAATGTCGGCCTTCGCCGGGGCCGCCGAGTTGGTCGCCATCGCTGCCGCGGCGGCAAAGGCGCCGACGGCGCCGCCCACGACGGCCATCCGACGCCGGTTTTTGCCCTTGGTGCTGTCGCGACGAGCCATTCGGTTGCCTTCCGGGCGTTGGTAAAGCTGCTTAAGTGCCCTGACAGTAGCTGGGCAACCAATAGAACTTAACGAACCTGTGTTTCTATCAGGTGTCGTTAAGCTAAACGCCGCCGAGCTGCGCGTCAACTCGGAACGCCCCAGCAGGCCCGTCTGCCCCACCCGTTACGGCAGAGGACCCCCGGCGGCGATGGCGGACAGCGTCGCGAACTGTTCGCCGTCCAGCGACGCGCCGCCGACCAGCGCGCCGTCGACGTCCTCCTGCGCGACGATGTCGCCGATGTTCTTGGCATTAACCGACCCGCCGTAGAGCACCCGGACGGTCTCGGCGATGTGCGGCGACGCCAGCGCGCCCAGCTCCTTGCGGACCGCCGCGCACACCTCCTGGGCATCGGCGGCGCTGGCCACCCGCCCGGTGCCGATCGCCCACACCGGCTCATAGGCGATGACGACCTTGTCGATCTGCTCGGCGGACAGCCCGGCCAGCGACCCGCGCAGCTGATCTTGGCAGTGGCTGACGTGCTCACCGGCTTCCCGGACTTCCAGGTGCTCGCCGATACAGACGATCGGGGTCAGCTCGTGCTTGAGCGCGGCGGCGGCCTTGGCGGCCACCAGCGCGTCGTCCTCGTCGTGGTAGGTGCGCCGCTCGGAGTGACCGACGACGACGTAGCTGCAGCCCAGCTTGGCCAGGAACGCCCCGCTGATCTCGCCGGTGTAGGCGCCGGAGTCGTGCTGCGACACGTCCTGGGCGCCGTAGGTCAGCCGCAGCTTGTCGCCGTCGACCAGGGTCTGCACGCTGCGCAGATCGGTGAACGGCGGAATGACCGCGACGTCGACCTTGTCGAAGTACTTGTCCGGCAGCGAGAACGCGATCTTCTGCACCAGCGCGATCGCCTCGAAGTGGTTGAGGTTCATCTTCCAGTTGCCGGCTATCAGCGGCTTGCGGCTCATCGGCGTCCTTAGCTCAGCTGCTCAACACTTCTAGACCGGGCAACGTCTTGCCCTCAAGGTATTCCAGCGACGCCCCACCGCCGGTGGAGATGTGCGAGAAGCCGTCCTCGGGCAGGCCCAGCGCACGCACCGCCGCAGCGGAGTCGCCGCCGCCGACCACGCTGAAGGCGCCCTTGGCAGTCGCCTCGGCGATCACCTCGGCGACGCCCTTGGTGCCGGCGGCGAACGCCGGGAACTCGAAGACCCCCATCGGGCCGTTCCAGAAGATGGTCTCGGCGTTGGACAGCAGCGTGCTGAACCGGATCACCGACCCCGGCCCGATGTCCAACCCCATCTTGCCGTCCGGGATCGCATCGGCCGCGACGAGCTGCGACGGCGAGTCGGCGGCGAACTCCTCGGCCACCACGATGTCCACCGGCAGGTGCAGCACGTCCCCATGGGTGTCGAGCAGCTCACGGCAGGTGTCGATCATCTCGGTCTGCAGCAGCGAGGTGCCCACCGAAAGACCAGCTGCGGCAAGGAATGTGAAGCACATGCCGCCGCCGATGACGATGCTGTCGGCCTTGGTGGCCAGCTGCTCGATCACGCCGAGCTTGTCCGACACCTTCGAACCTCCGAGCACCACGGCATAGGGTCGCCGCGTCGAGCTGGTCAGCCGCTCGAGCACGCTGACCTCGTCGGCGACCAGCTTGCCGGCGTAGTGCGGCAGCAGCGTGGCGACGTCGTAGACCGAGGCCTGCTTGCGGTGCACCACTCCGAACCCGTCGGACACGAAAGCGCCTGTCGGCCCGACCAATTCGGCGAGCTCTCTGGCCAGCGCCAGCCGCTCCCCGTCGTCCTTGCTGGTTTCCCGCGGGTCGAAGCGGATGTTCTCCAGCAGCAACACATCCCCGTCGGTCAGACGCTCGGCGCGGGCCCGCGCATCACGGCCGACGACGTCGTCGGCCAACTGCACATCCTGTCCCAGATGCTCACCGAGTGCCGCGGCGACCGGCGCCAGCGACAGCTTCAGCTCAGGTTCGCCCTTGGGGCGTCCCAGATGGGCGGTCACCACCACCTTGGCGCCGCCGTCGACCAGCGCCTTGAGCGTCGGCACCGAGGCGATGATGCGGCCGGGATCGGTGATGACGCCGTCGTCGAGCGGCACGTTCAGGTCGGAGCGCACCAGCACACCGCGACCCGAAACCCCTTGTCCGAGAAGGTCTTGAAGGTTGGGGATGCTCACGGTTAGAGCGACTTGCCGACCAGGGCGACCAGATCGACGAGGCGGTTGGAGTAGCCCCACTCGTTGTCGTACCAGGACACGATCTTGGCCTGGTTGTCGATCACCTTGGTCAGGCCGGAGTCGAAGATCGAGCTGTGCGGGTCGGTGACGATGTCACTGGAGACGATCGGGGCGTCGTAGTACTTCAGGATGCCCTTCATCGGACCGTCGGCGGCGGCCTTCATCGCGGCGTTGATCTCCGCGGCGGTGGCCGACTTGGACAGCTCGGCGGTCAGGTCGGTGACCGAACCGGTCGGGATCGGCACCCGCAGCGCGTAGCCGTCGAGCTTGCCCTTCAATTCGGGCAGCACCAGGCCGATGGCCTTGGCTGCGCCAGTGGAGGTCGGCACGATGTTCAGCGCGGCCGCCCGGGCGCGACGCAGGTCCTTGTGCGGGCCGTCCTGCAGGTTCTGGTCCTGGGTGTAGGCGTGGATGGTGGTCATCAGGCCCTTGACGATGCCGAACTCGTCGTTGAGCACTTTGGCCACCGGCCCAAGGCAGTTCGTGGTACACGACGCGTTGGAGATGATGTTCTGGCTGCCGTCGTACTTGTCGTCGTTGACGCCCAGCACGATGGTGATGTCCTCATCGGTGGCCGGCGCGGAGATGATCACCTTCTTGGCGCCGGCGTCCAGGTGGCCCTTGGCCTTGGCGGCGTTGGTGAAGATGCCGGTCGACTCGACGACGACGTCGACACCGAGGTCACCCCAGGGAAGGGCCGCTGGTCCCTCTTTGACCTCGAGCGCCTTGATCTTGTGGTCGCCGACGACGATGGTGTCCTCGCCTTCCAGGCTGACGTCGTAGGGCAGCCGGCCCAGGATCGAGTCGAATTTCAGCAGATGCGCCAGCGACGCGTTGTCGGTCAGGTCGTTCGCCGCGACCAATTCGATTTCGGTGTCGGCTCCGGCGGCCTGCTGCTCCAGTAAGGCCCGGTAGAAGTTCCGTCCGATTCGACCGAAGCCGTTGATGCCTACCCGGACCGTCACTTGTCTCTCCTTAGTCGCTGACGAGTTGCTGGCCGCCAGCCTAGTAGCTGCAGGTATGCGCCGCGAATCGCGGGCGGTCAGCGACCGACGAGCGACGGCGCGCGGCGTCGCGGGTGGCTACGCCGAAAGGGGATCGAGCCAGCGCACACCAGAGAATCGACTGAAATCGACATCGGTTGAGCACAGTCCGGCACCGTGCTCGATGGCCAGAGCGGCGAGGTGCGCATCGCTTGTCAGATTGCCTGCCGTTCCGAGCGGGGCGAGCAGCCCGCGAAGCACACTCGCATGACGTTCGGTGGGATGTACAACCGCCACGCACGGCTGCTGCAACCATCCGTCGATCACGTCGAACGACTCCCCGACCGTCAATGGCTGAGCAAAGACCGCCGAACGTGTGGATAACCGCACGAAACCGATCAGGACATGCCACGCGAATCCAACGGTGTCAGAACCGGAAAGCGTCTCATCAAGCCAGTCCCGCGCCGCCTGGTGACGAGGCGACGACTCATCCATCGCGTACACCAGAATGTTCAGATCGACCAGCTTCATTTGCGGAGTGCGAGCTTGCGCAACGTCTCCGCGTCTTCATCGGCGGCCGCCAGCGCCAGCGCCTTATCGATGTCGAACCCCGCACGTAGGCCCATGTCGCGGCTTGGCGTGCGATAGCGGCGCCGAATCGTCTCACCACTCAGTCCGCGCCGCACGGCGTCATTGAGCACAGCCTTGAACGACGTTCCGCGCTCACGTGCCGCGCGTCGTAAAGCGGCGACAACATCTTCGTCGAGGGTCACCGTGGTACGCATGATGTCATCTTAGCAGCAACACGGATGCTGTCATGATGCTTAATGGCGCCCGCCAAGCCGGCGCAACGCCGACTGCGCGGCGTGATATCCGCATAGACCGTGGATGCCGGCGCCCGGCGGCGTGGACTGCGAGCACAGGTAGACGCCGGGCACACCGGTGAAGTAGGGATCGATCGCCACCCGGGGCCGGAACAGGACCTGCAGCCGGTCGTTGGCGCCACCGAGGATGTCACCGCCGATGTAGTTGGGGTTGTAGGCCTGCAGTTCAGCGGTGCTCTTGGTGGCGGTTGCGATAACGCGATCCCGGAAACCGGGCGCGAACCGCTCGATCTGGTCGGTGATGGTGGCGGTGGCGTCGCCCGGGTAACCGAACGGCACATGGGCATAGACCCAGATCGGGTTGATGTTGCCGGCCGACCGCGACGGGTCGGCCAGGTATTGCTGCCCGACAAGAGTGAACGGCCGCTCTGCCATCCGGCCTTCGAAGCGCTGCCGTTCGGTATCTGCGATCTCGGCGAACGTCCCGCCGAGGTGGACCGTTCCGGCTCTGGAGCAGGCAGGGTTGGTCCATGGGATATGGCCTTCGATCGCGAAGTCGACCTTGAACGCCGACGAGCCCTCGCGGTAGCGCCGATAGGACCGCTTGATCCGGGCGGGCATGGCGTCGCCGTAGATCTGCACGGCCGCGGCCGGCGTCAGGTCGAGCATCACGACGTCGGCGTCGGGGATGTCGCGGCGGCTGGTGACAGTGACGCCGGTCGTGATGGCACCGCCATGATCGCGCAGCGCGGCGGCCAGGGCGGCGATGATCGACCCCGATCCGCCCTCGGCGACCGGCCAGCCATAACGATGCCCGCTGGCCAGGAATATCAGCCCCATAGCTGCGGTCAATGGCCGATCCAGCCGAGTGAACATGTGCGCGGACGCACCGCCGAATAGGGCGCGCGCCTGCTCGGTGCGAAACCACCGCGCCATCACGGTGGCCGGCAACACGGCGCGCGGCCCAAAAGTCGCGAGCCGCGTCACGTGGCGCGGAACGTGCAGTACCGGGCGCATCAGATCCCGACTCAACTCATCGAAACCGGCGGCGATATCACCCACCGCCAAGCGCCACCGGCGTCCGTCGGGGCCGAGGCCCGCCGTGGTCTTTTCGATCGATTGATACAGCACACCGGCGGTGCCGTCGTCCAACGGGTGCGCGCAGTCGATCTCCGGCCATCTCCAGGTCACCCCGTAGCGGCCCAAGTCGATCTCCTGCCAGAACCGTGAACCCACTCCCATCGGATGAGCCGCCGAGCAGTAATCGTGGATGACGCCGCGGCACGGTCAGCTCCCCTGAGCGTGCCCCTCCCCCAATGGTTTCCGCGGCCTCAAGCACCTGGACGTCGAAGCCGTTGCGCGCCAGATGAATTGCCGCGGCCAGACCATTGGGTCCGGCGCCGACGACGACCGCGGTCATCATCGCGTTGCGTCGGTGCGGTTCGTTACGAGATGGACCGGGAACTCGTCATCGGGCTCCGGCCACGGCTGGCGGGCCAGCATGTCTTCGACGGTGACATAGCCCTCCTCGATCACGCCGGTCTTGGCGTCGACGATGCGATACCACTGCTTCTGTATGTGAATCGGCTGGCCTTCCAGGACGATCACCCGGACATCGCCCTCGTCGAACTTGCAGCGCCGCTGCACCGCGTCGATGAGTTGCTCGTTGTGCAGGTGGCCCTCGCCGAAGTTCCAGCCGATGAGCGGCCCGGCGACGGTTTCGCCCTCACGCAACGTGTAGTCGGCCTCGTTGTCCAGCGCGCGAGGCAGCAGTCCGTTGAGCGCCCTGCCGTGCACATGCATGGACCGGAACGCCCGGGCTTTGTCGCTCATGATCTCGGCGGTCGCCGGGTCGTAGAGCTTGGCCAGTTGCTTGGCGGTCAGCGCCGAGCTTTTGATGACGTCGGCGTCCAGCTTCTCCTCGGCGCCCGCGCGGAAGCACCAAAGACTGGACGCCCAGTTGCCGGCGTAGTAGCGCATCGCGGGCAGAAACGAAATCTGTTGCGGGAACATGTTTCCCACTATCGGAACCACGGCCAGCGCCGCTAGCAGGAAGGCCAGTAGCAGCGGTGAATTGAGGTCGTAGATGGTGATGCCGCTGTAGTGGCCGAACAGGTAGAAGAGCGAGAAGATGAAGAAGACGTTCCACTCCAACGGAACTCCCATCGGGAGGTTGGAAATGATATTGAGGTGGAAGATCACCATGAACCCGATCAGCAGCCACCGCCACGGATGACTGTCGGCGAAGAAGACCAGCACCGCCGGCACAATGAATTCCGCGGTCGTTCCGCCGACGTGGGCCATGAACTTCGGTATCCAGGTGGGGCGTAAATCGTTGACCGGATCGCGGTAGAGCATGCGTTTCAACCAGTTGAAAGGCTTGCCGCGCAGCAGCGCGTTGTTACTCGTCATCACCGCGACGACGTAGGGGAAATGGTGGTTGAGCTTTGATGTGGCCGCTCCCCACCACAGCCCGAGCATGATGATCTTGAAGGCGGCGATCTGATCGGTGAACGGGAACAAGAACACCAACAGTTTCAACCAGTAGTGCTCGCCGCGCGCGGCCAAGAAGATGGTTTTGTCCCGCAGACCCAGCAGCGCCAGCGCGACGATCGTCGGCACCACCAGAATGGGATTGATCAGACCGACGTCACCGGTGCCGGTGACCGGCCCGCCGTGGCCGGGGGCCAGCAGCGCCCAGACGCCGGAACCCAGCACGATGGCGTAGAGGCCGACGTCGACGATGGTGCGGGTATCGCCTTTGGTGAACGGAACCTCATCGGGCCACGGCGGTAGCCGAATCGTCTTGGGCCGCAACCAATACAGGAATCCACCGATCGGCGGCCAGAACCGCGCGGTGAGCGGGCCGGACCCACAGCCCAACCCCAGTACTTCAAACAGCAGGGTGAAGATGACGACCTTTTGGTACACGATCGGCTGCGTCCACCACACCGCGATGTGACCGAGCCCGCCCAGCCCGGGGGTCAGCGAGATGACCGCCGCAGCACCTGCGACGTAGGCGGCCATCTTGAGCACGTAGAGCAGATAGATCGCAGACGGGGTACCAAAGCCGTTCTCCACCCAATGGCGGGTCACCACCTGCAGCCTCGACGCCGACGGCAATGTGTGCCAAGTATCGTGGTCGACGTCTGGAAGCTCCGGCGTGATGAATCCCATGATGGCCTCGCTGCGGGTGTGAAACCAGTTGGCGAAGCTAATGTATCGGCATCACGTAGATCATCGTGTCGATCTGGTCAAACGATTTGCTGACGCTCAGTGGCCCTTGGCCGCCTTCTTGGCCAGCTTGTCGACTTCTTTTTGCTGGTGATGGCTGAGATTCACGCCGGAGCCGGATGCCTTCGAAATGATCGAGCATGCCTGTGGTGAACTCGTGCACGCGTCCGGGGCGGCGTTGGCGGTCGCGACGGTGATGCCGAAGGCTCCGGATACTCCGATGCCTGCGGCGATCGACGACGCTCGCAGAATGCGTTTGAGATTCATAGCGTCAACTCCCTTTTGAGGTGGCGCTAATCGCCCCACATACTGGCACGCTAGCCGAGAGAACTTTCAAAACGCTGGTGGAACGCTAAGAGTGAAATGTGGTTTCGATTGCGGCCGTTGATAAGCGACTCAGGCGTCTTCCAAAAGGTCCGGGGTCACTGCCGATTCGGTGTCCGGGATGCCGTCGACCTTCGCTTTGCGGTCGGCCATCGACAGCAGTCGCCGAATACGGCCGGCCACAGCATCTTTCGTCATCGGCGGATCGGCCAGCCGACCCAACTCCTCCAAGGAGGCCTGCCGGTGTTCGATGCGCAACTTGCCGGCCGCGGCAAGATGGTCGGGCACACCCTCGCCGAGGATCTCCAGCGCACGCTCGACGCGGGCGGCGGCCGCCACCGCGGCGCGAGCCGAGCGCCGCAGATTGGCGTCATCGAAATTCGCCAGCCGGTTGGCCGTTGCCCGGACCTCGCGGCGCATCCGCCGCTCCTCCCAGACCAACCGGGTGTCCTGGGCGCCCATCCGGGTCAGCAACGCCCCGATCGCCTCGCCGTCACGCACCACCACCCGGTCGGCGCCGCGCACCTCACGCGCTTTGGCGCTGATCCCGAGCCGGCGCGCCGCGCCCACCAGGGCCAGCGCCGCCTCCGGACCGGGGCAGCTGACCTCCAGCGCCGACGAGCGGCCGGGCTCGGTCAGCGAACCGTGCGCCAGGAAGGCGCCCCGCCACGCGGCTTCGGCGTCGGCGATGCTGCCGCCGACGACCTGGGCGGGCAATCCCCGCACCGGGCGCCCGCGCAGGTCGAGCAGGCCGGTCTGGCGGGCCAGCGCCTCGCCGTCGTTGGCGACCCGCAACACGTAGCGCGTCGTCTTGCGGATTCCGCTGGCCGACAACACATGCACGACGGCGTTGTAGCCGTACAGGTCGAAGATGTCCTTGCGCAGCCGTCGCGCGATGCTGCCCAGATCCACCTCGGCTTCGACGACCACCCGGCCGGCCACGATGTGCAGCCCGCCGGCGAATCGCAGCAGGGAGGTCACTTCGGCGCGCCTCGCGCTCACCGAACTCACCACCAGGCGGCTCAACTCGTCTTTGACTTCGGCCGTCATCGCCACGCGTCGTCACCCCTCGGTCCGTTGCGACCCGGTCCATCTGCGCCGGTTTGCTGACGTTCTTGCTCGATCGCCATCGCGTCGGTGGCCGTCGCCGAAGGTGGCGGCCGACCGATGTCGCGCACGCCCACCCCATCCAGCGCCGCGGCCAACTTGCCCGGGTCATGTAAAGGTGTACCAGGCCGGGCCACGTCCGCGAACTGAACCTGCGGCATGAAGCAGAGTTGCCGTACGTCGCAGCTGCTCACGCTCCCGCTCACTCGGCACCCGCTCGGCATCGATGATCACGTCGTGGACGGTGAAGTCCGGCGCGTGCTGGGCGAGCACATGCAGATGACGCTCGGCCGAGAAACCCGGCCGTCTCCCCCGGCTCGGCCACCAGGTTGAGCACCAGCGCCCGCCGGGCCGTGGTCGCCTGCAGCGCCGCGGCCAGCCCGGGCACCAGCACATGCGGGATCACGCTGGTGAACCACGATCCGGGTCCCAGCACCACCAGATCGGCGGACATGATCGCGTCGACGGCCTGTCGGGTGGCCGGCGGATTGCCGGGCAGCAGCCGCACGCGGCGGACCTTTCCCGGCGTGGTGGCGATCGCCACCTGCCCGCGGATCAGCCGGAACATCCGCGGGTCGGCTTCCAAGCCGGAGACGTCGGCCTCGATCTGCAGCGCGATCGGGCACATCGGCAGCACCCGGCCCCGCACACCCAGGACGCGGCCGAGTTCGTCGAGCGCGGCCACCGGGTCGGTCGAGCAATTCGTTGAGGCCGGCCAGCAACAAGTTGCCGATCGGGTGTCCGGCCAGCGCGCCGCTGCCGCCGAACCGGTGCTGCATGATGGTCGCCCACAGTCGGCCGTGCGGACTGTCGGATGCCAACGCCGCCAACGCCATTCGCAGATCACCCGGAGGCACCACGTCGAGTTCGCTGCGCAGCCGGCCCGACGAGCCGCCGTCGTCTGCGACGGTCACGACCGCGGTGACGTGCGGGGTGAGCCGCCGGGCTGCCGACAGCGTCGCATACAAACCGTGTCCGCCGCCCAACGCGACAATGCTGCGGTTTTTTTCCAGGCTCATTCGCGACCCAGATCCCGGTGCAGTACCCGCACCGACAACTGCTTGTTCGGCTCCAGCAGCCGCGCCAACGCCTCGGCGATGGCGACGCTGCGGTGCTTGCCGCCGGTACAGCCGATCGCGACGGTCATGTAGCGCTTGCCCTCCCGGCGATAGCCGTCGACAACCAGGGTCAGCAATCGATGGTAGGTCTCCAGGAACTCCGCCGCGCCAGTCTGGCCAAGCACGTAGTCACGGACCGCCGGATGTTGGCCGGTGTGCGGACGTAACTCGTCGATCCAGTGCGGATTGGGCAGGAATCGGACGTCCATCACCATGTCGGCGTCCATCGGCAGACCGTACTTGAAACCGAAGGACTCCACGGTGACGCTGGTGCTCGCGACCGTCTCGCCGCCGAAGGCCCGTTCGATGCTCTCCCGCAGTTCGCGCACCGACAGCGTCGAGGTGTCGATGATCAGGTCGGCGGTCGCGCGAACCGGGGCCAGCATCTCGCGCTCGGCGGCGATGCCTTCGGCCAATGTCTGCTCTCCCTGTAGCGGATGGCTGCGGCGATTCTGCTCGTAGCGGCGCACCAGCATGTCATCGGAGGCCTCCATGAACAACACCCGCGGGGTGATGTTGCGGGTGGCCAGGTCATTGCGCACCCAGTCCAGGTCGCCGGTGAATCCGCGGGACCGGACGTCCATGACGACAGCCAGCTGGGTGATCCGGGATCCGGCATCCAGCCCGAAGTCGACCATCCGGGTGATCAGCTGCGGCGGCAGGTTGTCGGCCACATACCAGCCGAGGTCCTCGAGCACCTTGGCTGCGGTGCCGCGTCCGGCGCCGGACAAGCCGGTGACCAGAACCACGTCGATGCCGGATTCCGTTGCGCCACCGTTGTTATCGGCGTGGCTTGCGGCTCGTTCCGCAGGTTCGGCGTCGCCCGCCGGCCCGACCTGATCGACCCCGTCCATCCCCTGTCCTGTCATCCTGATGCCCGTTCGGCGACCCTGTCATCGGCCGCCGCGTCCGATCCGGCGTTGCCACCTCGCAGCGCGTCGAGCACCGCGGTCGCCGTCGCGACCCCGATACCCGGAACAGAAGTGATCTCGTCGACGGTGGCCTCTCGCAGCCGGGCCAGCGAACCGAAGTGTGCCACCAGCGCTTTGCGGCGATGCTCGCCCAAGCCGGGTACCGCGTCCAGCGCCGAGGCAGTCATCCGCTTGGACCGTTTGCTGCGGTGATAGTTGATGGCAAAGCGGTGCGCCTCGTCGCGGACCCGCTGCAGCAGGTACAGACCCTCGCTGTTGCGCGGCAAGATGATCGGGTCCGGTTCGGACGGCACCCACACCTCCTCCAACCGCTTGGCCAGGCCGATCACCGCGACGTCGGTGATGCCCAGTTCGTCGAGCACGGCGCTGCGCGGCGTTGACCTGCGGAGCGCCGCCGTCGACGACATACAGGTTGGGCGGGTAGGCGAACCGACGCGACTTTCCTTCGGGTGAAAGGACTTTCGGATCATCTTGGTCTTGCAGGTGCCGGATGAACCGGCGCCGAGTCACCTCGGCGATCGACGCGACGTCGTCGGAGCGGCCGTGGCCCGGCGGCTTCCCGGATCGCGAAGTGGCGGTAATCGGACTTGCGTGGCAGCCCGTCCTCGAACACCACCAGCGAACCCACCACGTCGGTGCCCTGCACGTGGCTGATATCCACACATTCGATCCGCAGCGGCGCGTCGGCCAGACCGAGCGCTTCCTGAATGTTCTGCAGCGCAGCAGATCTGGCGGTGAAGTCGCCGGCCCGCTTGAGCTTGTGCTGCTGCAGCGCCTCTTTGGCGTTGCGCTGCACGGTTTCGGCCAGTGCCCGCTTGTCGCCGCGGCGCGGTACCCGCAGCGTCACCCGCGAACCGCGCAGACCCGACAGCCAGGTGGTCAACTCCTCGGAGTTGGGCGGCAGGCAGGGCACCAGGACTTCGCGCGGTACCGGGTTGGCGGATTCGTCTGCGGCGCCATCGAGTTCGGCCTGATCGCCGTAGAACTGGGTCAGGAACTGCTCGACCAACCGCGCCTCGTCGGAATCGCCTGGATCGCCGGGCTTTTCGACGATCCAGCCCCGCTGGCCGCGAACCCGGCCGCCGCGGACATGGAACACCTGGACCGCCGCTTCCAGCTCGTCGTCGGCGAACGCAACGACATCGGCGTCGGTGCCGTCGCCGAGCACCACGGCCTGCTTCTCCAGGGCCCGCTTCAGCGCCCCCAGGTCGTCACGCAACCGCGCGGCGCGTTCGAAATCGAGATCTGCCGCCGCGGCCTGCATCTGCTGTTCGAGGCCGCGGGCAAACTTGTCGGTCTTGCCGGACAGGAAGTCGCAGAAGTCCAGCACGATCTGGCGATGCTGCTCGGCGCTGACCCTCCCGACGCACGGCGCCGAGCACTTGTCGATATAGCCCAGCAGGCACGGGCGGTCGATTTGGTTGTGCCGCTTGAACACTCCGGCCGAACAGGTGCGCGCCGGGAAGACGCGGGTGAGCAGGTCCAGGGTCTCCCGGATAGCCCAGGCATGCGAGTACGGCCCGAAATAGCGCACACCTTTCCGGCGCGGGCCGCGATAGACCATCAACCGCGGGTACTCCTCGTTGAGGGTGACGGCCAGCACCGGGTAGGACTTGTCGTCGCGGTAGCGGACGTTGAACCGAGGGTCGAACTCCTTGATCCAGTTGTATTCCAGCTGCAGCGCCTCGACCTCGGTGTTGACCACCGTCCACTCGACCTTGGCGGCGGTGGTCACCATCTGCCGGGTGCGCGGGTGCAGGCTCGCGACGTCGGCGAAGTAAGAGGTCAGCCGGCTGCGCAGGCTCTTGGCCTTGCCGACGTAGATCACCCGTCCGTGCGGGTCCCGGAATCGGTATACGCCGGGCTCGACCGGGATGGACCCGGGCGCGGGGCGGTAAGTCGCGGGATCAGGCACGGTTACCAGGCTAGTGGTCGCGCAAACAGCGGGAGCGCGCCTGCATCGGAGAGTGTCAGCCCGATTCAGGTTCTGGTAACGCGCCGAGGGTGGGCCCGCTTCGGTTGTTTGGCTCATCAGGGGCCGGGGCACCACTAATGGTGTGAACAAATCGAGTAGTGGTCGAGTATGGAACTACTCGTGTCCGCACGCCGGATTGTTGAAACGATGACCTCATCCGGCCAGTACGGCGGGGAGTCAAGAGTCGAGGGGGCACCTTGAACAACCTCACCATTCTGCGCCTCCGGCCAATACTGCGACTTCTGCCCCGCAGCACGCAAAGCCGTTTTCACCGCCTACTGCCTTGCGATCTGCCGGCCAGCCAAACAAAGAGCAGACCACTCGATCGCAGTTCCACGGTCCCTCTCTGCGCCGTGTGCATTGAAGCCGGCAGCGCAACAGAAGCCACCCACCAAACCAGGGACGGGCTGTGCGGCTGCGACCAACACATCCAACAAATTGAACAACACGGCCGCGTCGCGGTGCGCCGACAGCGAACCGCCGAGGCGCATGGATGCCCGGACCATGCAGCACCGCCTGCGGGCGGAACGAACGGCGACCGACCGGCTGGCTCGCGTGACCAAGGCGCTCGTTTGGGCGAACAGACTGCTGGCCCGCGCGACGATCCCGTTGCTGGTCGTAAGGCTTAGCGCGGCTAAGTGGCGGGCATGGCTTCATTCTCGTGCGAAGCGAGCCGTACCAAGTGGACGAGCTCGTCGCGGTCATCGATGCCGAGCTTGGCGAAGATGCGATAAATGTGTCCCTCCACCGTCCGCACCGAGACAACTAGCCGATCGGCGATCTGACGGTTGGACAAACCAGCCACGACCAAGTTCGCGATCTCGCGTTCACGGGCCGTGATGGGCAACGGCCAGGCCGCTGCATCGACTGCCGGTGTTCGTATTCCGCCCTGCCTGGCCAACCCGTGCGCGCGGGTCGAAGACTTTGCCTCCTTATCGCGCTGGCGCGTGCGCGCGTGTTCGCGCGCCGCCTGGGCTGCCGCGTCGGCGGCAAGCGCCAGCGCGCCCATATCAGCGAACCGGTGGGCCGCGGCGTCGAGCAAATCGCCATCGTGGTCGGCCAGGCCGCGAGCGTGCTCCGCGATCGCCTCCGCCATCGGAGTGTTCAGCGTCAAGGCCAGCTCCGCCAGCCGCTCGGCTTGCGAACGGTCATCGAGCCGGACGGCGGTGTGCAGCGCGCGCATCTCGACGGCATACATCCCGGATTGTCGCGCGATCTGTGCGGCACGCACCGCATGTGCCTGCGCGGCCGACGTCTGGCCGAGGCAGGCCCGCTCCCAGGCCCGAGCCAGCTCGAGCTCCGGCAAGAACACCGCGACCTGCGGACCGTAGGCCTCCTCCGACCTGCGCAGCGCCGCGGCGGCCGCCGCACCGTCCCCCCGCGCACCTTCGGCCTGCGCGAGCCAGGCCGATACCAGCATCAACCAGCCCGGCGGAAACCCATGCGACATCGCCGATATCGAATCCTGAAAGGCAGAACAGGCGTACCCCAGCGCACCGCGGGCAAGTTGCACCAATCCGAGCATGGCGTGCAGGAAGGCGTCTTGAGCAGGCCATACCCTGGTCGTCGGAGCATAGCGTTCCCAAACCCGTTCGGCCGCTGGGTTGTCACCGGCGGCCGTCAATCCGATGACCTCGGCCAAACCCATGGCGAACCGGTACGGTCCCGGTCGATCAAACACCGCTGCCCGCCCCGCATCCGCTATGCGCCGGACTTCGCCAAACCGCCCGGTAAGGGCCAATGCCCAACACGTCCACGTGGTCACCCACATTCCGACCACCGGTTGCACATCGGATGTGCACACGGCGAACCCGAGGTCGAGTGCCGTTCGGACGTCACCGGAAAAGAACGCAAACGCCGCTTCCATGGCAGTGACTTGTGGGAGCAGCTCCTCAGAATCAACACGCGCCCGCACGTCTGTGAGTGCCCGCCGTGCCGGCTCAACGCGCCGGCAGCTGAAGAAGAGATTCGCGGCACGCAGACAGCCCCACCGCACGATCAGCCACTGATCGGCACCATTGAGATCGACGTCATTAAGCACCGCCTCGACCTCGTCGCCTCGCCCCTGCCAGCCGAGCGCATCAGCAAGCACGATCGCCGCCGTCACGCCGGCGCCGCGCTCGAACGCGAATCTCGCCAACTCCTCACCGCAAGCGATGTCCGACATGGTCACCGCGCTCGCCGCCGCGTCGATGATCACGTCGAGGTCTGGCGTCAAGTCGCTGCGTGTCATCAACTGCGCCAGCCGTATCCGGCTGCGCACATCGGGCAACCCCGACCGCTCCTCCGCTGTCTGCATCTGCTTCTGAAGTTGTTGTGCCAGCACGCTAGTGAGTTGCCGCGAACGCACCACACCGGCATGTCGGATCGCTGCCTTACCAAAGATGGGGTGACACAACCGCGCCACCGTGTCCGATCCGTCGGCAACCAACTGGATCACACCACGGCGCTCGAGGCGTCCAACCACGTCGGCATCGCAAAGTCCACGCAGAATCTCCCAGTCCAGCACCTCCGCAGCCGCCAAGATCTCTACTGCCTCCAATTCCTCCGGCGCGAAGGACTGCAGGCGAAACTCCAGCAGGTCATAGAGTTGGCGGTCTGCAGCCAGCGCACCTCGAAGTTGCCAGCCGCCTTCCGTGCTGGACCAGAACCCCACTCTCCCGACCCGCGTCCAGCAAGCCGCGCAGCAGCAGCGGGCTGCCCGCGGCCTGGCCGTGTAACTCATTGATCAGCCGGGTATCGACGACGCTGCCAAGCTCGGCGTGGGCGAGCGCCGCGGTCTGTTCCCGGGTAAAAGGTTCAATGTGCAGGCTCAGCAACAACCGCTCTTTCAACAGCGCGGTTACCGCGTCGGGAACCGGGTGGCCAGACCGGATCGTCACGATCAATCGTGCACTGCCGCTGGCCGCAAGTTGGTGCACCAACGTCGACGACAACGGATCCAGCAACTGCGCGTCGTCGACGACGACGACCAGATTCTCTTCCCGCTCAAGGGTTCTTTGCGCGGCGGCCAGCATCGCCGCGGGTTCATGTGCTGCCTCAACCGTCACCGACCGATAGAACGCGCCCAACGGCACCGTGGAGCCGGTTTGGGTGCCCAGCACATACCGCACCGTCGACCCGCCCGACTCGAGTGTGTCGGCAAGTGCGCGAGCCAGTGTCGATTTGCCAACCCCGCTATCGCCCACCAACGCGACGCCATGGAACTCCGCGTCATCCTCGAGTGCCGCCAACGCCTGGCGCAACTCGCGATCGCGGGCCACTATCGGCCAACCGCTCCCCGTATGCACCACCCGTCGAACCTCCACCGACCAGGTCTTTTCGCAGACGCTACCCTGACGCCGCCCACGGTTTGCGCCAGATTTCGATTTTCGGAGCAAATGTTTACACCCGCGTTGATTTGACACGGGTTCGGCCTGTTGCAGGGTTTTGGCGTGCTTTGGTGTGCTTTCAAGCCGGTCCGGGCCAGGAAGGGTGAATCAGCCTGCGCCCAGGTCGGGCCGATAGCGGGCCAGCAGGGCGCGGACGGTGTCCATCGCGTCGACGGCGCGGTCCTTGTCGACGGCCTGGATCGCCATCAGCGGGATGTACTCGTCGTCGGGCAGATCGATGCGCGCCCAGCGTGCCCCGGCGGGAAACGACACACCGACCACGTCCGACCACGGCACCAGCCGGTCGCCGAACAGGTTGCGCACCGACATCCCGGCAGCCCCGACCCGAAGCCGGGGCCGGGCGAACAGCAGCACGAGCCCGGCGATCACCAGGCCGAGCCCCGCAATCGCCACCTGATCGGCGGTCTGGAAGACCACGCCGCTGGACTTGATCTTGAGCAGCAGACCCACCACGATGTGCGCCGCGGCGATCACGAACGCCGCGGCGTAGGCGAAATACGGCGTCAGATGGGGACGAACCTGCACATCCCAGCCGTCCCGGTCCGGCTTGATGATCACGGCTTTGCGTGCAGCTCGCGCAGGGTCAGCGCGGTGCTCAGCGCCGCGGCCGTTGCCTGACCGCCGTTGTCCTCAGCCGATTGCGGCAGCCCCGCGCGGTCCAGCGCTTGCTGTTCGGTGTTGGTGGTCAGCACGCCGTTGGCCACCGGGGTGGACTCGTCCAGCGAGACGCGCGTCAGTCCCTGGGTTACCGCGTCGCAGACATAGTCGAAATGCGGTGTCTCCCCGCGGATCACCACACCCAGCGCAACGACGGCGTCGTGGTTTCGCGCAACGGCTTGCGCGACGACCGGAATCTCGATCGCCCCGCGAACCCGCACCACCGTCGGATTCTTGACGCCCCATTCCTGGGCGATTCTGCAGGCGCCGGCCAACAACGCGTCACATATCTGCTTGTGCCACGTGCTCGCAACGATCGCGAGGCTGATAGTCGGAGGCATCCAGTGGGGCGATGTCGGGTACGCCGGCACCGCTCATATGCGCCGCTCTCTCACAGAGCGCCCCCGAATTCGCCGTGCAGATGGACGGATTCGTCGTAGTCGTCGAGGCCGACCAGGTCGTGGCCCATCCGGTCACGTTTGGTCATCAGGTATCGGATGTTCTCCGCGTTGGCCCGAACCGGCAGCGGCACCCGCTCGATGATGTGCAGGCCGTACCCGTCCAATCCGACCCGTTTGGCCGGGTTGTTGGTGAGCAGCCGCATCGAACGCACGCCGAGGTCGACCAGGATCTGGGCGCCCGTGCCGTAATCCCTTGCATCGGCGGGCAATCCGAGCTTGAGGTTTGCGTCCACGGTGTCATCGCCGGCGTCTTGCAGCTGATAGGCCTGCAGCTTGTGCATCAGACCGATGCCGCGGCCCTCGTGGCCGCGCATGTAGAGCACCACGCCGCGGCCTTCTCGCGCGACCATGGCCATCGCAGCGTCCAGTTGCGGCCCGCAATCGCAACGGCGCGAACCGAACACGTCGCCGGTCAGGCACTCCGAGTGCACCCGCACCAGCACGTCGTCGCCGTCGTAATTCGGTCCGGCGATCTCTCCGCGTACCAGCGCCACGTGCTCGACGTCCTCGTAGATGCTGGTGTAGCCGACCGCGCGGAATTCGCCGTGTCGGGTGGGGATCCGGGCCTCAGCAATCCGCTTGATGTGCTTCTCGTGCTTGCGGCGGTACTCGATCAAGTCGGCGATGGCGATCAGGGCCAGATCGTGTTCGTCGGCGAAGACCCGCAGTTCGTCGGTCTGCGCCATCGCGCCCTCGTCTTTTTGGCTGACGATTTCGCAGATCGCCCCTGCAGGCGACAACCCCGCCATCCGGGCCAGGTCGACGGCCGCTTCGGTGTGACCGGGGCGCCGCAAGACGCCACCGTCCTTGGCGCGCAACGGAACCACGTGGCCGGGCCGGGTGAAATCATCGGCGACACTGCCCGGATCGGACAGCAACCGCATCGTCGTCGCCCGGTCTGAGGCTGAAATCCCAGTACCCACACCGTTTCTCGCGTCAACGGTTACGGTGTAAGCGGTGCCGTGCTTGTCCTGATTGACCGCGTACATCGGCAACAGGCCCAGCCGGTCGCAGATCGGCACCGGCCAACGGCACACACAGGTATCCCGAGGTGTAGCGCACCATGAACGCCACCAGTTCCGGCGTGGCCTTCTCGGCCGCGAAGATGAGGTCGCCCTCGTTTTCCCGGTCCTCGTCGTCGATGACGACGACCGCCTTACCGGCCGCGATGTCGGCAACCGCCCGTTCGACGGAGTCCAACCTCGTCATCGCTGCCACCTCATCCATTCCCGTTCAGAAGACGGGAACCGCCGTGCACGTGTGTTGTAACCAGTATGAACCACGAGGCGGGCGTGGTTATTGCCGTGGCTTACTGATCGGGATACCGATGCTGTGCGATGCAACCGCAGCCCTTCTAGCTGCGCTTATGCGGGATCTCGGTTGCCGGGCGCAAGGCGGGCCGACCGCGCAAAAGTTTTGCTGAGGGCGCTCGTAGGTGATTCATAGACAAGCTATCTAGCGTTCGAGACGTTGGGGGCAAGCGTCCGCTGAATACACAAGTAGACAGGTGAAGGACAATGGAACTAAAGCAACTGATGGCGGGGGTCACCATCGCCGGCGCTCTTGGAGCTGCCGCCTTGGGTATCGGTGCTGGTGCAGCCAGCGCCGCTCCCGGACCGCCACCACCGGGCATGAGCCACGGTGCGCCGCCCGCGGCCGACCACGGCGGGCCCGCACCTCGTGCACCGGGCGGCCCTGGCGGTCCAGGTGGGCCCGGACCTGGTGGTCCCGGTGGACCAGGCGACCATGGCCCCGGCGGACCCGGACCTGCTGGTCCCGGCGGACCCGGCGGGCCGGGCGACCACGGCCCCGGTGGTCCCGGCGGACCAGGCGACCATGGGCCCGGCGGTCCCGGCGGACCGGGCGGACCCGGATTCCACGGACCCGGTGGCCCGGGTGGACCTGGTGGGCCGTGGCATGGCGACGACCAGCGCGGCTATTTCCACGGCGCTCCCTGGGGCGACGGACCCGCACCGTGGGGTCCTGGCGCGCCGCCGCGGCCAGCATGGGACCGGCCGCTTCCGCCGCCTGGTGGAGCCTGGAACTACGGCCCGATCAACTACTGGGGCTACAACGAGAACCCGTTCTGGAACCCGCAGTTCAACCAGTGGGGCTTCAACTTCTTCGGAGTCTGGATTCCGCTGTGAGGTGATCCCGCAGTAAGAAGCTAGTCACAGGATGCCCGCTTCGCCGATTGGCGGAGCGGGCGTCGTGTCTATTGACCTGATGTCGGTTCCCAGGAGTCGCTCGACGTATTTCGCGATGACGTCGACTTCGAGGTTCACCGGTGTCCCGGGTGCGGCGTGGCCCAGCGTGGTCAGCTCCCGGGTGGTCGGGATCAGCGACACCTCGAACCAGTCGTCGCCGAGCCCGGAGACGGTCAGCGAAATACCATCGACGGTGATCGAGCCCTTTTCGACGACGTAGCGGGCCAGTTCTGCGGGCAGCTCGATCCGGACCACCTCCCAGTGCTCGGCGGGTGTGCGGGTCAGGATCTGCCCGGTGCCGTCCACATGTCCCTGCACGATGTGCCCGCCAAGCCGGCTGTTCAGGGCCGCGGCGCGTTCGAGGTTGACCGGGCTGCCGGCGGCCAGCCGGCTCAGGCTGGACCGCTTCAACGTCTCGCCCATCACGTCGGCGGTGAACCGGCCCTCCGGCAGCACCTCGACCACCGTCAGGCACACACCGTTGACCGCGATCGAGTCGCCGTGGGCGGCGTCGGCGGTAACGACGGGACCGCGGATGGTGAAGCGAGCGGAATCGCCCAGGTCGTCCTTGCCGACCACCTCACCCAATTCCTCGACGATTCCGGTGAACACCGCCTCAGGCTAATGAGTCTGGCGTCCGCGCGCGATGTCACCGTTGCCTCGGGCTTCGCGGTCGGGTGTTCGGCACCCTCTACGATGCACCTATGCCGACGCTGCGCCCAAGAGGCCCCATCCTCGCCGTCCTTGCCGCCCTCACTGTCGTCGCCGCTCTGGTCGGCGGCTGCTCGTCGTCCAAGCAGTCCTCCGCACCGCTGCCGGATGCGGCCACGCTGATCAGCGAGTCCAGCCAGACCACCAAGAACGTCAAGAGCGTGCACTTGGTGCTGTCGGTGAGCGGCACGATCAAGGGACTTCCGGTCAAGACGCTGACCGGCGACCTGACTACCTCACCCACCGCCGCTAAGGGCGAGGCCAATCTCACGGTGTTGGGCTCCGAGCGTCGACGCCCAGTTCGTGGTCGACGACGGAACCCTCTACGCGGCGCTGACCCCCGGCCATTGGGAGAGCTTCGGCCCGGCGTCCGCGATCTACGACCCGTCCGAGATCCTCAACCCGAACACCGGTCTGGCGAACGTACTGACCAACATCAGCAACCCCAAGGCCGAGTCACGCGAAACCATCAACGGGCAAAACACCGTCAGGATCACCGGAACGGCCTCGGCCAACGCGGTGAACGGGCTTGCGCCGCAACTGAAAGCCACTCAGCCGCTGCCCGCGACGGTCTGGATCCAGGAAACCGGTGATCACCAACTGGTGCAGGCCAAGCTGGACCAGAGCGCGGGCAACTCCGTCCAGATGACGCTGTCGAACTGGAACGCCCCGGTGCAGGTCACCAAGCCGCCGGTGGCCGGATGACGGCACCACACGCCGGCCGCGGAGTCGCCATCGGCGCGGGCAGCCTCGCCGTCCTCCTCGGTGCCCTGGACACCTATGTCGTGGTCACCATCATGCGCGACATCATCAACACCATCGGCATCCCGATCAATCAGCTGCAACGAATCACGCCGATCGTCACCTGGTACCTGCTGGGCTACATCGCCGCGATGCCGCTGCTGGGCCGCGCCTCGGACCGATTCGGCCGCAAACTGCTGCTGCAGGCCAGCCTGGCGGCGTTCATCGTCGGCTCGGTGGTGACCGCGATGTCCACCGATCTGCATGTGCTGGTGGTCGGCCGCACCATTCAGGGCGTGGCCAGCGGTGCTCTGCTGCCGGTGACGCTCGCCCTGGGCGCCGACCTGTGGGCGCAGCGCAACCGCGCCGGGGTGCTCGGCGGTATCGGGGCCGCGCAGGAGCTGGGCAGCGTGCTCGGCCCGCTGTACGGCATCTTCATCGTGTGGCTGACCAGCCGCTGGCAGGACGTGTTCTGGATCAACGTGCCGCTGGCGCTGGCCGCGATGGTGATGATCCAATTCAGCCTGCCGTCGCGGGACCGCAGCGCCGACCCGGAAAAGATCGACGTGGTCGGTGGGCTGCTGTTGGCGATCACGTTGGGCCTGGCGGTAATTGGGCTGTACAACCCGGCCCCTAACGGGCAGCAGGTGCTGCCCAGCTATGGGCCACCGCTGATCTATGCGGCGATCGGCGCGGCGGTGGTTTTCGCGCTGTGGGAGCGCTTTGCGCGCACCAAGCTGATCGAGCCAGCCGGGGTGCACTTCGGGCCGTTCCTGTCCGCGCTCGGTGCGTCGCTGTGCGCCGGTGCGGCGCTGATGGTGACGCTGGTCGACGTCGAACTGTTCGCCCAGGGCGTGCTCGGCAAGGAACAAGACCAGGCCGCCATCCTGCTGCTGCGTTTCCTGGTTGCCCTGCCGATCGGGGCGCTGCTGGGCGGCTGGATCGCGACCAAAGTCGGCGACCGGGCCATGGCCTTCGTCGGGCTGATGATCGCGGCCGGCGGCTACTGGCTGATCTCGAAGTGGTCGGTCGATCTACTGAGCCAGCGCCACAACATCTTTGGCCTGTTGTCACTGCCCGCACTGGACACCGACCTGGTGGTCGCCGGGTTGGGGCTGGGTCTGGTGATCGGGCCGCTGACGTCGGCCAGCTTGCGGGTGGTGCCCTCGGCGCAGCACGGCATCGCCTCGGCGGCGGTGGTGGTGGCCCGGATGACGGGCATGCTGATCGGGGTGGCCGCGCTGAGCGCGTGGGGCTTTTATCAACTGCCCCACATCGTGTCGAAGCTGGCGACGCAAGTGCCGGCCGACGCCAGCCTGGCGGAGCGGATCGCGGCGCAAGCCATCCTCTACCGGCAGGCGTTTGCGCAGATGTACGGCGGCATCTTCACGGTCACGGCCATCGTCTGCGTCGTGGGTGCACTGTTGGGCCTGCTGATCAGCAGCCGTCGAACTCATGCCGAGGAACCCGAACTGCACAAGGAGCAGCCCGTCGCGCCTCGCGTCTAGGCATTCGCCTTATTGCCGAAAGCGGAGCACAATCATCCTGTGGCACGGGCCGATGTGCCCTTATCGCGGCCGGCTGGCAATTCTGTCGGTGGTGTCCTGATCGCGGCCTACGGCGTGGCTGCATATCTGCTTTTCCAGGTCGTCTTCCTTTATCTGATCGGATTTGTCGTCGACGCCGACTTCATGGTCGGCAACGTGCATGTCGTGGGTAAGAGCATCGATCGCGGCGGCATCGGCGACGGCACGCTAACTGTCGCGGCGGTGGTCATCGACGTAGCGTTGCTCGCGCTGTTCGCCGTCCAGCACAGCGTCATGGCCAGGGCCGCGTTCAAACGCTGGTGGACCCGCGTCGTGCCACCCAGCGCCGAGCGGTCGACTTTCGTCCTGGCCGCCACCGTCTGCGTGGTCGTTCTCGTCGCCGCGTGGCACCCGATCACCAACGACGTTTGGCGGGTCGGCGCCCAGCCATGGCGGACCCTGCTGACCGCGGTCGCTCTGGCCGGGTGGGCGATCGTCCTGCTAAGTACCTTCCTCATCGATCATTTCGACCTGTTCGGCCTGCGGCAGGTGTTGGCCCGGCTGCGGGGGCAGCAGCTTGCTCAGCACCAGTTCGCGACGCCGTTTCTCTATCGGGCAGTTAGGCACCCGATCTACTTGGGTTTCCTGATCGCGTTCTGGGCCACACCGAGAATGACGTTGGGGCACTTGCTCTTTGCGGTCGCGATGACCGGATACATGCTGCTCGCGGTCCGGTTCGAGGAGCGCGACCTCATTCGCGCGTTCGGCCAGCAGTACCACGACTACCGTCGCCATGTTCCAATGCTGTTCCCTCGCTTGGGCGGTCGCCCCTGAAAGGCATGGTCGCGGGCTCACGCGGCACCAGGCTCAGCAGCAGATCCGGGCCGATCCGTTCGACGCCGTCATATCGCCAGCGCAGCGCCCTGGCGATGCTGGGCACCCCGACGTCGTCGACCGCGGTGATCGGTCCGCCCAGCAGGATCGGCGCGACGTAGGCCAGGATGCGATCGATCACCCCAGCCCGCAGGAACGCCCCGGCAAGGGTGGGCCCGCCCTCCAGCAGGACGTCGGTGCGATCGGACAACGCTCTGAGCACTTCGGCGGGATCGCGGGTGCGGATCACCATCGTGCGCGAGTCGTCGTTGAGAACCTTTGCCTCCAAGGAGATTTCGCGCATTGCCCACCACGACACGCAGCGGCTGGCGGTCCGCGAGCCCGCCGTCGGCCAGCCGGGCGGTCAACGTCGGGTCATCGGCGAGCACCGTCCCGGTGCCGACCACGATGGCGTCGGCGGCCGCCCGGCGGCGGTGCAGGTCGGCGCGCGCGGCCTCGCTGGTGATCCACTGGCTCGAGCCGTCGGCGGCCGCGCTGCGCCCGTCGATGCTGGTGGCGTACTTCCATGTCACGTGCGGCAGGCCGGTGCGTTGCTTGTGCAGCCACTCCCGCAGCGGTCCGGCCGCGACCAGATCGGCTTCCACATCGCCGATCACGCTGCACTCCGGCGGCGGCCAGCCGCGCCGCGCCACCGGCCGCCGTCGGGTTCGGGTCGGCGACCGCGTACACCACCGTCGCGATGCCCGCCTCGAGCAGCGCATCCACGCACGGCGGGGTCTTGCCGTGGTGGTTGCAGGGTTCCAGGGTGACGACGGCGGTACCGCCTTCGGCCAGGCCGTCCTGCCCGGCGCAGCGCCACCACCTCGGCGTGCGCCCTGCCCGCCGGTTGGGTGCCGCCGGCGCCGGCGACCCGGCCGTCGCGGTCCAGAATGACCGCGCCCACCGGCGGATTCGGATAGGTGCTGCCTTTGACCAGGTCGGCGTGCTCGACGGCGAGTCGCATGGCGGCGTCGTAGCTGATGGCCGCCGCGGTGCTCATCGCGCCGCAGATGCGGTGACGCGGCGCCGGCCTGTCGCCGCAGTGCCTCGACCGCCACCGCCGGGTCTTCGGCGCCGTAGACCGCAGATCCAGCGACGAAGCAGTCGACTCCGGCCTCGGCGGCCTGCTCGATGGTGTCGGCGTTGATGCCGCCGTCGATCTCGACCAGGATCGTCAACTCGCCGGAGTCGACCATCTTGCGTACCGTGCGGACCTTGCTCAGCACCTCGGGAATGAAGTCTCTGGCCGCCGAAACCGGGCTCGACCGACATGACCAGAAAGGTGTCGAAGTCCTTGAGGATGTCCAGGTAAGGGTCCAGCGGGGTGCCGGGCTTGATGCTCAGCCCCGCCTTGGCGCCGGCGGCGCGAATGTCACGGGCCACCGCGACGGGATTGTCGGTCGCCTCGGCGTGGAACGTGACGTTGTAGGCGCCAGCCTCGGCGTACGGCGGCGCCCAGCGGTCGGGGTTCTCGATCATCAGATGGCAATCCATCGGAATGTCGCTGGCGGCCAACAAACTTTCCACCACCGGCAGGCCGATCGTCAGGTTCGGCACGAAATGCGCATCCATGACATCGACGTGCAACCAGTCCGCGCCTTCGACGACGGCGGCCTCGTCGGCCAGCCGGGCGAAATCGGCGGCCAGTATCGACGGCGCGATCAGCGGCCGGTCGGTCTTGCCTGACATGCGCATCAGCCTAATGGGAATCGATCAGCGTGCCGGGACGGCCCGGAGCCTAGCGCTCCAACCTGACCAGGGCTGCGGCGAACATCGCGTCGGTGCCGTGCCGATGCGGCCACAGCTGAACGTAGGGGCCCTCCCCCAGATCGCCGACGGGTTCGAACAGCGGCCGAGTGTCTAGCGCGGACACCGGGTGGCGCCGCAGCGCGTCAGCGACCACGCCGACCGTCTCGGCCAGATGCGGCGAGCAGGTGGCATACAGCACGACACCGCCGGGCCGGGTCAGCGCGATCGCGGCTTCCAACAATTCGCGTTGCAGCCGGGTCAGCGCCGGAATGTCGGCGGGCTGACGGCGCCAGCGGGATTCGGGCCGGCGGCGCAACGCCCCCAGCCCCGTGCAGGGCACGTCGACCAGCACCCGGTCGAAACCCGGCTCCAGACCGGTGTTGGCGTCCATCGGCCTGCACCACGTCAACCGGCAGGCCGCGGGTGTTCTCGGACACCAGTTCGGCGCGGTGCGGCGCCAGTTCGACTGCCGTGACCCGGGCTCCGGACGCGGCGCCCAGTGCGGCGAGCAGCGCGGTCTTACCGCCCGGCCCGGCGCACAGGTCCAGCCATCGCCCGGCGTCGTCGGTCACCGGCGCCAGAGTGAGCGCGCGCGCCACCAATTGGCTGCCCTCGTCCTGGACCAGGGCTTGGCCGTCGCGCACCGCCGGCAACTGTGCGGGGTCGCCGCCCGGCAGGTACACCGCATAGGGCGAATACCGGCCGACGGTGCCGTTGACGGCACCGGCCAACTCCTCGGCGGTCAGCACTCCCGGACGGGCCGCCAGGTGCACCTGGGGTCGCTCGTCGTCGCTGGCCAGCGCTGCGTCGAGTTCGCCGGCCGCGGCACCCAGCGCGTCGACGAAGGCCTGCGCGATCCAGCGCGGGTGGGCATGGACGAACGCGGCGTGGCCGATCGGATCGGCTACCCGGTCGGGTGCGAGCTCGTCGACCCAGGATTGCTCGTCGCGGGTACTGATCGTGCGCAGCACTCCGTTGACGAACCCCGCACGCGCCGAATCGAATTCGATTCCGGCCTGCTCGACGGTGGTGGAGACCGCGGCGTGCGCATCGACTCGGGTGCGCAGCAGTTGATACGTCCCGAGCCGAAGCAGATCGAGCAGCACCGGGTTGATGGTGTCCGGTGACCGACCGGCGGCCGCACCGATGATCGCGTCGAGCAGTCCGCGAATCCGGCAGCTCCCGTAGGTCAGCTCGGTGGCGAAGGCGGCGTCACGGCCGCTGATCTTTCGTTCCCGCAACAGAACTGGCAGCAGCAAGTTGGGGTAGGCGTCGCGCTCGCTGACCGCCCGCAGCACATCGAACGCCGCCTGGCGCGCCGGATCGAGCGGCCGCCGCCGCGGTGGCCTACCAGGCCGCTGTGCCGAGCGTGCCAGCGGTCGGCCGCGTCGCGGCCTGTCTTGGCGTGGGGGCGTCATGACGCTCGCACCGTCGAGTCCAGGCGCGCCCCGCGAGCCCAGTCGAGGGCGTTCATCAACTTCTTGCCAGGCGCCTGCACTTGGCCCAGCCGCACCGGCTCTGAGCCGGTGCCGATCCGCACACCGCGGCGGCCAACGTGAATCTCACCGGGCAACAATGGCTTTGAATCGTCCGGCACATCGGCGTCGAGTTGTACCGGCCCGAGCTTGACCCGCAGGTCGCCGATCAGCGTCCAGGCCCCCGGGTTGGGCGTGACGGCGCGGATCCACCGCTCGACGACTTGGGCCGGAAGATCCCAGCGCACCCGAGCCTGCTCGACGGTGACTTTCGGCGCGACGCTGACCCCATCGACGGTCTGTGGCACCGGCGTCAACGCCCCGTCGGCGATACCGTCCAGGGTGGCCGACAGCAGCGCGGCACCCGAAATCGCAAGCCGGCCAAGCAGATCCCCGGCGGTGTCGGTCGGCCGGACCGCCTCGGTGACCACCCCGTAGACCGGGCCGGAGTCCAGGCCCGCCTCGATCTGAAACGTCGTGGCTCCGGTGACGGTGTCGCCCGCGGCAATCGCGGCCTGCACGGGGGCCGCCCCCCGCCAGGCAGGTAGCAGCGAGAAATGCAGGTTGACCCAGCCGTGTGCCGGCACCGCGAGCAATTCGTCGCGCAGTAGCGCGCCGTAGGCCACCACCGGGCAGCAGTCGGGCGCCAACTGGGACAACTCAGCGACGAACTCGGCGGTGTTGGGCCGCGGCGGGCGCAGCACCGGGATGCCATGGTCCAGCGCGAGACGGGCCACCGGCGACGGTTCCGGCTTGCCACGTCGTCCAGAGGCTGCATCTGGCCGGGTGAGCACCGCGATCACCTCGTGCCGCGGCGAGTCGAGGAGACTGCTCAGGGCAGGTAACGCGGGTTCGGGGGTGCCGGCGAAGACGAGGCGCACCGGACCAGTGTAGGAACGCGCGTTACCGGCACCGCGACACTTAACGAGTTGCGACGACACGCCGATCGCGTTCGCAATGCTTTAAGTCTCGGCGGGAGGCCGCTTACTGGTAGTCCAGGCCAGCCTGCTGGCAGTCCCGAACACTGGGACTTACGCCTCGACGCACACCTACGGGGTGATAGTCGTCTTCTCGTCGATGGTGATCGTCGCGGGTAGTACCTGATCGATCTGGTTATCCAGGCAGTCGATGTTGAGCCGCAGCAGGTAGTCGGTGTCGTCTTTACCCTCGATCACGACGATTTTCTCCGCGACCGCCTTTGTCTGGCCATCCTGCACCCAGGTGCCGCCCCCTTCGCGGGCGGGGAAACCGGCCAGGTTGTCGTCAGAGCCCTCGCCCTTGGGCTGAAACCCGGGCAGGTTTTTCAGTTCGCCCGTGGCGACGTCGAGAATTTTCTGCGGGTCTGCGTCGCCGACGAGCTTGAACACCGTCGCCACGATGCTGGGCGTGTATTTGGCGGCCTCCGGGCCGTTGTCGACGACGGCCCAGTAGGCGTTCGCCGGGGTGTCTGGTCCGGCATCGGCCCAGCCGTCGGGGATGGGCAGGTTGATGGTCGGCGCGCCCGGATCACCACGGTGGACCGGAGTCGCGGTGATGTTGTTCTGTTGCAGATAGCTGTCGATCGAGGGGTTAGGACCCGGGACGGTGGTGCGCGGCGCCACTTTGGATTGCGGTTTGCTGCTGGTGGTTGCCGCCGTTGTTGTGGTTGAGGTTTTGCTCGTCGCATTGTTGCTATGCGAGTTGGAACTACATCCAACTAAGCCGATGCCTAAAGCCACAATGGCGATCGCCACGCCATTGATTGATGCCGTCCGCTTCATTCAACTTGCTCCTGTCAGTCAGGCGGCTGGACGAAATTGTCGGCGCAGCTTAGCTTGATTTCGGCGAATGCACCCAGGGCATTTTGGTTCTTGTTTTTCGTAATCCGCGGAAGTAGGGCGTCATCTTCCGCCATAGAGCGGTCGCAATCTACGCGTTTGTGCTGATGTTTTGTGGCTCGTGCTAGCCGCATGCTGGCTAGCATGAGCGAGATCGATCCACGCGCGGATACGCCCCTGGTGGACTGGAGCGAACTAGGCGTGAGCGGGCTGTTGCCGACGGGCACCGTGACGTTGCTGTTGGCCGACGTCGAAGGCTCCACCCGGCTCTGGGAAACCCAGCCCGAGCAGATGAGCACCGCCGTGGCGCGGCTCAATCAAACGGTGTCGGAGATCATCGCTGCCCATGACGGGGTGCGCCCGGTCGAACAGGGCGAGGGCGACAGCTTCGTGGCGGCGTTCGCCCGCGCCTCCGATGCGGTGGCGGCGGCGTTGGCGTTGCAGCGCGCCCCGCTGGCGCCGATCCGGTTGCGCATTGGCGTGCACACCGGCGAGATCCAGCTGCGCGACGAAGGCAACTACGCCGGCCCGACGATCAACCGGACCGCGCGGCTGCGCGACCTGGGTCACGGCGGCCAGACGCTGCTGTCGGGCGCCACCGAGGCGATGGTCCTCGACCGGCTTCACGAGGACGCGTGGCTAACTGATCTGGGCAGCCATCCGCTACGCGATCTGCCCCGGCCAGAGCGGGTCGTCCAACTGTGTCACCCCGACCTGGTCAACGAGTTCCCGCCGCTGCGTATATCGAAAGCCGTTGTCTCTCAGCATCTTCCGGTGCAGCTCACCAACTTCGTGGGGCGTAACGCGGAGCTGACCCAAGTCCGGGAGCTGCTGGCGGACAACCGGCTGGTGACTCTGACCGGTGCGGGCGGGGTAGGCAAGACCCGTATGGCGGTCGAGACCGCGGATCAGTTCGGTGGTGAATTCCCCGACGGGATCTGTTATGTGGATCTGGCGCCGATCACCGATCCGGAAGTGGTGCCGATCGCAGTGGCCCGCGCTTTCGGGCTGCCCGATCAACCGGGCCGCTCGACGATGGACACGCTGGTCCGCTTTGTCGCCGACCGGAAAATGCTGGTGGTGCTGGACAACTGCGAGCACCTGCTGGATGCAACCGCCGCGCTGATCGTGGCTCTCCTCGGCGCGGGTACGGGGTTGACGCTATTGACGACCAGCCGTGAGCCGATCGGGGTGGCCGGCGAGGTGAGCTGGCGGGTGCCGTCACTGTCGCTGGCCGACGAAGCCATCGAATTGTTCACCGACCGGGCCGGCCATGTTCGGCCGGATTTTGCCGTCAGCGACGATAACGCGGCAACCGTAACCGAAATCTGCCGCCGACTGGACGGTTTGCCGCTGGCGATCGAGTTGGCGGCCGCCCGGGTGCGGGCGCTGTCGTTGACCGAGATTCTCGACAGCCTGCACGACCGGTTCCGCCTGTTGACCGGCGGCGCGCGCACCGCAGTGCGCCGCCAGCAGACATTGCGGGCCTCGGTCGACTGGTCGCACGCGCTGTTGACCGAGCCTGAGCGAGTGTTATTTCGTCGGTTGGCGGTGTTTCTCGGCGGCTTCGACCTCGACGCAGCGCAAAACATTTGCGGCGGTGGCGATGTGGAGCGCTACCAGGTGCTCGATCAACTCACCCTGTTACTCGACAAGTCGCTCGTGGCGGCCGAGGACAGCAGGGGCCGAACCCGCTACGGGTTGCTGGAGACGGTGCGCCAATACGCCTTGGAGAAGCTCGGCGAATCCGGCGAGGCCGACAGCGTGCGCTCACGACATCGCGACCACTACGCGGCGCTGGCGGACCTGCTCGACGCCCCGGCAGGCGGTGAGTATGAGCAGCGCCTCGAGCAGGCCGACCTTGAGGTCGACAACCTAGGTGTACCGAGCCATCAGGTTGGTAGCAGTCGGCTGATCGGTGGGAGGCCGCCGAGTGCGCTGTGGCGTCGTTGAGTGTTGTAGTTCTCGATCCAGGGTGCAAGGGCTGCGGCTCGCTCGGCGTTACTGGTGAAGACCTGGCGGTAGGCCCACTCGGTTTGCAGGGTGCGGTTAAGTCGCTCTACCTTTCCGTTCTGCCACGGGCAGTGCGGTTTGATGAACACCTGCCGGGCACCCAACTCGTCACAGACTTCGCGGATTGACCAGCGGTAGGCCCAGGCGTTATCGGTCATGACTCGCTCGATGCGGTTGATGCCGTGGTCGCGGAAATACCCGGCGGCGCGACGTAGAAATGCCGCGCAGGTGGGGCCTTTTTCATCAGCCAGGATCTCGGAGTAGGCCAATCGGGAGTGGTCGTCGACGAGTGAGTGCACGTAGTCAAATCCCCTGCCCGCCTTGGGAGATCGGGCAATTTTGTCCCTGCCGAGGGCACGCCAGCCGCCGCCGTCAGGGATTCGACCCAGCTTTTTGACATCCATGTGCACCAGCTCGCCCGAACGTTCTCTTTCGTAACGCACCGCGGTGGTCTTAGAGGCGCGAATCAGCTCTCCGGTCATCGGGTCACAGTCGCGCAGATAGGGCACATTGCGGCGTCGCAGCACCCGCGACACCGTGCGGGCTGTCACGCCAAGTTCAGCGCTAATCGCCTCTGGGCCGCGGCGCTGAACCCGACGCAATGCCACGATCTGGTCCTCGACTGCGTCGGGGGTGCGGGTGGGCATGGTGTGTGGTCGCGACGAACGATCACGCAGGCCGGCTTCACCTTCGGCGTCATGCCGCGCGATCCACGTCCCGACACACTTTCGGGAAATACCCATCGCCGCGGCGATGTGAGCCTTCGGCCAACCATCGGCGAACCGCTCGACGATCAACCTTCGGCCATGGAAAGTGGTGCGGGCATTACGGTGGGACACGAGAACCTCCGGACGGGTGATGGGCCTTCGACAAGCCACACCCCACCCGGGGGTTCTCCTCACATCAAGCCGACACGCCCGCTACCAACGTCATGTCCAGGTACACCTAGGCGCCGCCTTCGGCTGGAGCCGGGAAAACTCCGATATCGAGCTGGCGTTGACGCTCGCCTCGTCGTTGCAGCCGCTGTGGCAGGCGCGGGGCCGCGTCCGGGAGGGGCTGTGCTGGTTCGACACCGCCCTGGCCGACGACAACGTGCAGCATCCTGAGGTGGCGCCCGCGGTGCGCGCGCGGGCGCTGGCCGACAGCGCCGTGCTCGGCTTCCTGGTGGGCGCCGCCGACAGCCCGGATCGGGCCCAGCAAGCCCTGGCGATCGCGCGCGAGGTCGAGGACCCGGCCCTGCTGGCGCGGGCGCTCACCGCCTGCGGCTATATCGTCGGCTTCTTCGACGCGGAGGCGGCCCGGGCGTACTTGGCCGAGGCGGTCGGCCTGGCCCGGGGGTTGGGCGACCGGTGGCGGCTCAGCCAGATCCTCGTCGCGCAAACCGTCGCGGTCGCGGGTGACCCGATCGCATTGCGCGCGGCCGCCGAAGAGGGACGCGATCTCGCCGACGCGCTCGGTGACCGGTTCGGCTCGCGCCGGTGCCGCCTGCGCCTTGGAATCGCACAGGTACTTAACGGTGATCTGGCCGGGGCGGTAGCACAATTCGCCGCGGTGGCCGCCGAGGCCGAGGCGGCTCACGATGAGATCTTTAGGGCGGATGGCCTCGCGTGCAAGGGCATCGCGCTGGCGTACCGGGGCGACACCGCTGCGGCCCGGGCCGCCGCCGACGCGGCCGTCGAGGCCGCCGCCGAGCTGGGCGGGCTTAAATCGAACGTCGCCTACTGGGCGTTGGCTGTAGCGGCCCTGGCCGCCGGCGATGTTGCGATGGCGCAGGACGCGACCGAGGCGGCCTGGCCACACGCGAGTGCCCCGCCCCAGACGGCGGCGTCGGGGCGCATCTACAAAGCCCAGGCCGCACTGGCGGGCGGGGATCTGGTCGCGGCCGGTCGCTGGGCCGACGACGCCGTGTCAACAGCTAGGGGCGCGCTCCTGTCCGACGCGCTGACGGCGCGTGCCCGCCTGGCGATCGCACAAGGTGAGCCGGACCAGGCTGAGCGCGATACCCACGACGCGCTCGCGCAAGCGGCCGAAGTCGAGGCGTACCTGTTCATCCCCGACATCCTGGAATGCCTCGGCACTCTGGCCGGCGGGGCCGGCAGTCACCGCGAAGCTGCGCGCCTCTTTGGGGCAGCAGAGGCCATCCGTCAACGTATAGGCGCGGTGCGGTTCAAGGTCTACGACGCCGATTACGAAGCCTCTATGACGGCGTTGCGAGATGCACTGGACGACAACGACTTTGAATCCGCCTGGGCCGAGGGCGCCGCTCTGTCTACGGAGGAGGCGATCGCCTACGCGCGACGCGGCAGGGGCCAACGCAAACGGCCCACGAGCGGCTGGGCAGCGCTCACCCCGACCGAACGCGACGTCGTGCGACTAGTCAGCGAAGGGCTGGGCAACAACGACATCGCCACAAGGCTTTTCGTCTCACCGCGCACGGTGCAGACCCATCTCACCCACGTTTACGCCAAGCTCGGCCTGACCTCCCGTGTGCAGCTCGCCCAGGAAGCAGCTCGTCACTAGTGTTGCGCGACAGCTGAATCGTGGCTCCAAGACTCGGCTCGGCTAGAGGTCCGCGCATGGACACGAGCAATGATCGGCTCGGCGGCGACGACGGTGAACGGTGTGGCCAAAGGGAAGTCGTCATTCAGCGAATCGATCCGGGCGGCGCGGATGATGGTGGCCAGTGCGAGGGTGGCTTCCAGCATGGCGAAGTGGTCGCCGATGCATGAGCGAGGTCCGCCGCCGAACGGCAGGTACTGCCAGCGGCTGCGGCCCTGCAGAGCGCTCCGGCAGGAACCGATCCGGGTCAAATGTCAGCGGGTCGTCCCACAGTTCCGGGTTTCGGTGCATGGCGTAGAAGCTGACCACCGCCACGGTGCCGGCTTCCAGCCGGTAGCCGTCGACCGCAAGATCCTTTTTGAGCAGGCGCGGCGTTCCGGCACCGGGCGGGCATAGCCGCAGGGCCTCGTGCAGCACTCGCACGGTGTGGCCGAGCCGGGGCACGTCGTCGGGTGTCAGCGGCCGGTCACCGAGTGCGCTGACCTCATCGAACACTCGGTCTTGGATCGCGGGATGGTGGCCGAGCGCCCAGAGTGAGTACGTCGAGCGTGGTGGATGTGGTGTCGTGGCCGGCGAGGATGAACAGCACCAGCTCGTGGCAGATGTCGTCGTCCGAGAGTGGTTGGCCCGTCTGCGGATCGGTTGCGGCGATCAAAGCACGCACCAGTGGTGCGTCTCGGTCGGGGTCTGCTCGCACGGCGGCGAGGATCTCGGCGGCCAGCTGATGCAGGTCGGCATTGGCCTTGCGGGCCCGCCGCTGGCCGGGGGTGGGGAACCATTGCGGCAGATTCACCGGCCTGGTCGAACGGTCGGCGACCCAGGTGAGTGCGGTGCGCAGCGCCGGCCCGACGGTGTCGGCCCTGTCGTCGAGGTCCACGCCGAGCACCGAGCGGCCGAGCGCCCGTAGGGTAAGCCCTCGGCATTCGGCGTCCAGGTCGACTGCCGCGCCGTCGGGCCAACCGTCGACCACCGTCTGTGCCGCCGCGGCCATGTGGCCCGCGTAGCGCCGGACCCGCAGTTTGGTGAACATCGGCTGCAGGGTGCGGCGCCGCGGTAGCCATTGCTCGTGCATGAGGACCAGCAGGTTGCCACCCATCAGCCGGCGCAGCTGGATCGCCATCGTCGCCCCTCCTCTGTCGGCGATCTCGTCGCTGCGGCCCAGCACGTCACGCGCACCCTGCGGCGAAGCGATCAACACTACCGTCGGGATAAGCCATTTGGGCCCGAGCACCAGCCGGGTGATGGGGCCGCCGGCATCGAAGAGCTCCTGGAACCCATCGATAAGGGACCTCACGGCGCTGAGCTGGTGCCGGTAGGGCAGCGGGTTCTTCGGCGCCAGCGGCAGTTTGGCGACGTCGGCCGATTCAGGCGCTTCAAGCATGGCAGTTCACCTCTCTGGAAAACCGGTCATGGTGCGCAGATGCGAATCAACTGTGTCAACGCCTGGCCCTGAGGACACGAGTAGTGCACTACCTGAATCTCACTCGACTTTTCCGCGCTAGGAGGCTCAAAAGATCGGCCACAGCGCGTAGATCTACGCCCGCTGGGGTCGTATATTGCGTTGGCTGCAAATGTGCGCATTTGCGCTGATGGTTTGTGGTTCGTGCTGGCCGCATGCTGGCTAGCATGAGCGAGATCGATCCACGTGCCGAGACGCCCCTGGTGGACTGGAGCGACGCTAGACGTGAGCGGGCTATTGCCGACGGGCACCGTGACGTTGCTGTTGGCCGACGTCGAGGGCTCCACGCGATTGTGGGAAACCCAGCCCGCCGAGATGGCCACCGCGGTGGCGCGGCTGAATCAGACGGTGTCGGAGATCATCGCTACCCACGACGGCGTGCGGCCCGTCGAACAAGGTGAAGGCGACAGCTTCGTGGCGGCGTTCGCGCGGGCCTCCGACGCAGTGGCAGCGGCATTGGCGATGCAACGCGCCCCGCTGGCGCCGATCCGGCTGCGCATCGGGGTGCACACGGGCGAAATTCAGCTGCGCGATGAAGGCAACTACGCCGGCCCGACCATCAACCGCACCGCGCGACTGCGCGACCTGGGCCACGGCGGTCAGACGCTGCTGTCGGGCACAACCGAGGCGTTGGTGCTCGACGGGCTCCCTTCCGACGCATGGCTAACCGATCTGGGCACCCATGCGCTGCGGGATCTGCCCCGCCCCGAGCGAGTGATACAGCTCTGCCATCCCGACGTGGTCAATGAGTTCGCACCACTGCGAGTTTCTAAAGCCGCTGTGAACCAGTGTCTTCCGACGCAACTCACGAGTTTCGTTGGGCGCCAAGCGGAACTGGATCAGATACGGGAACTGCTCGCGCAGAATAGGTTAGTGACATTGACCGGTGCGGGCGGTGTCGGTAAGACCCGGTTGGCGGTGCAGGTCGCCGGTGAGCTCAGCGACGGCGTCGGCTATGTCGACCTGGCTCCGATCACCGATCCCGACCTGGTGCCGACCACTGCGGCCCGCACATTCGGGCTGCCGGACCAGCCCGGCCTCTCCACCATCGACACGCTTGCCGGATTTATCGCCGACCGTCAAATGCTGTTGGTACTAGACAATTGCGAGCATCTACTCGACGCGAGCGCGTCGTTGGCTATGGCGCTGCTGCAAGCGTGTCCGGCATTGACGCTGTTGGCGACGAGCCGCGAGCCGATCGGCGTGGCCGGTGAGGTGAGCTGGCGACTGCCGTCCTTGTCGCTGACCGACGAAGCCATCGAACTCTTCACCGACCGGGCCCGCCACGCCCGCCACGATTTCGTGGTCACCGACGACACCTCAGCAGAGGTGGGCGAGATCTGCCGTCGCCTCGACGGAGTGCCGCTGGCCATCGAGTTGGCGGCGGCGCGGGTGCGGGCGCTGTCGCTGGCCGAGATTCTCGACAGCTTGCATGACAGGTTCCGGCTGCTGACCGGAGGTGCGCGGACTGCGGTACGCCGCCAGCAGACGCTGCGCGCCTCGGTGGACTGGTCGCACGCCCTGCTGAGCGAACCCGAGCGGATGCTGTTTCGCCGGCTGGCAGTGTTTTTCGGCGGATTCGACCTCGACGCCGCCCAAGCGGTAGCAGGCGGCGCTGACATGCCGAGATACCAGGTGATGGACCTGCTCACGCTGCTCGTGGACAAATCGTTGGTGATCGCCGACGAGACTCGCGGGCGCACCCGCTACCGGTTGCTGGAGACCGTGCGCCACTATGCGGCCGAAAAGCTCAGCGAGTCAGGGGAAGCCGATGACGTGCGCACGCGTCACCGCGACCACTACACATCAATGGCGGCACTGCTCGACGGGCCGTCGGACAGCGACTACGGACAACGCGTCGAGCAGACCGAAACCGAGATCGATAATCTGCGTGCCGCATTCGCGTGGAGCCGGGAAAACGGCGACGTCGAGCTCGCGTTGGCGTTGGCATCGTCGCTATCGCCTCTGTGGCAACCTCGCCCCGCCGAAGGGGTCGCGTGGATTGACGCGGTCCTCAACGAGGCCAACACGCATCAAGTCGATATAGCTCCGGCCGTGCGTTCCCGGGCGCTGGCCGACAGGGTCTTACTGGCCGCCAATCTCGGCTGGTACGCCGACCTCCCGGGTCAGGCTGACGAGGCGCTCACCCTTGCGCGCCAACTCGATAACCCGGCCCTCCTGATGCGCACATTGGCCGCCCGCGGACTGATCGGCTTCGGCTCTGCGGAGGCCGCAGAATACCGCGCCGAAGCGATTGACCTTGCCCGGAAACTGGGCGACCGGTTGCGGCTCAGCCACATCCTCAGCGTCGAGACACTCGTGGCATCGTTTACGGGCGATGTGATCGCGAAACGTGCAGCGGCGCAGGAGGGATGCGAGCTGGCCGAGGCGATTGGTTATCGCGCCGGATTTGTCCGGTGCCGCTGGTACCTCGGACTGGCGCAGCTGGCACAGGGCGACTGCGCCGGAGCGGTCGAACACTTCCGCACCGCCGGCGCCGCGGCCGAAGCGGGTCATTATTCGAACTTCCAGAAGTACTCGCTGGCCTTCCAGGGAGTAGCACTTGCGTGGCAGAGTGACGCCTGCGCGGCAAAAGCCGCGGCGAGCGAGGCCCTCGAGGGCGACGGCAGGCTTAGCAGCCTTAACGCCGGTCTCGCCTACACGGCGCTGGGCATGGCGGCTCTGGCCGCAGGCGATGCCGCGACCGCGCGAACAGCCACGGATGAGGCCTGCCAGCACGCAACAGGTGCACCGCCCGGAATGTCGGCGCTGTCGCGCGCTTTCAGCGCGCAGGCAGCACTTGCCGACGGAGACCTTGTTGCAGCGCGTCGTGCGGCCGATGAGGCGATCGCGACCGCGGCGGGGTGGTACTCGGTGTGGGCGTTGATTACCCGCGCGCGGGTGGCGTACGCCCAGGGCGAGCCGGATCAGGCTGAGCGCGACGCCCACGACGCACTCGCGTGTGCCGCCGAGTTGGATGCTCACCTCGGCGTTTCCGACATCGCTGGAGTGCCTCGCCGCCCTCGCCGGCGAAGCCGGCAGTCACCACGAAGCCGCCCGGCTGTTCGGTGCGGCCCACGCCATTTGGCAACACATGGGCGCGGTTCGCTTCAAGGTGTGGGACGCCGGTTATGAAGCCTCGGTAGCAGCACTGCGAGATGCCCTGGGCGAGAAGGACTTTGATGCGGCTTGGGCCGAGGGCGCGGCGCTGTCCACCGAGGAGGCGATCGCCTACGCGCGGCGCGGCCGCGGCCAACGCAAACGACCAGCCAGCGGCTGGGGATCGCTCACACCGACCGAACGCCAAGTGGTGCGACTGGTCAGCGAAGGACTGGCCAACAACGACATCGCCGCAAGGCTTTTCGTCTCACCCCGCACGGTGCAAACCCATCTCACCCACGTCTACACCAAGCTCGGCCTGACCTCCCGCGTGCAGCTGGCCCAGGAAGCAGCCCGCCACAACTAGCCGATGTGCAGCGGGTCGATCTGCACCCGGACCGGCTCGTGGATCTGCCGGGCGCTGATCACCGCGACGCTGCGCCGCAGCTCGGCCGCCAGCGCCAAGCCCTGCTCGCGACGCACCCGCACCAGCATCCGGGTCACCGCAATGTCGGCCGCGATTCCCGGCGGTCGGCGCACACCGGGCGGCAACTCCACCGGTCCGAGCAGCTCGGCACTGTCCGGCAGCTGGATTTCGTCGAGCAGCGCCGCCACCGCCTCGGCGGCGCCGTCGAGCGCCGCCATGTGCACACTCGGCGGCAGGGCGACCTCGGTGCGGGCCGCCAGCTCGGCCTCCGCGTGACCGACCGGATCCCAGCGGATCAGCGATTGCACTGTCGGGAACGGATGATTCGGCGACCACCGTCACCACCCCGCCGTCGTCGCGGGCCCGCACCAACGCCGCCGCGGCCATCCAGCGCCGCAGGGTGTCCTCGGCCGCGCGCAGATCCTGCCGGCCCAGCAGCGCCCAACTGTCCAGCAACAGCGCCGCCCCATACCCGCCGGATGCGTGCGGTTCGGCGCCCGGGGTGGCCACCACCAGCGCCGGGCCGAGCCGCGACCTCGGACACCACCGCTTCGCCCGCCGAGGTGATCACCGTCGTACCGGGGAACGCCCGGCCGAGCTCTTCGGCGGTGCGCCGGGCGCCCACCACGACGGCGCGCACCGCGTCCGAGCCGCAGCGGGCGCAGCGCAGCGCGGCGTCGGCCCGGCCGCACCACCGGCACACCGGAGCCGTCTCGTTGCGGTCATCGCAGCGACAGCGGACCGGTGCAATGCCGGCAGCGGGCTATCGCCCGACAGCGCCCGCAGGCCAGCGAGGGGATGTAGCCGCGCCGCGGCACCTGCACCAGCACCGGCGCCCCGGCCTGCAACGCCGAGCGCGCGGCGCGCAGCGCGACCGACGGCAGCCGTGCGGTGCGCGCCGCCGGATCGCGTTCCTCGGCGTATCCGCCGTCGTCGAGCGCCACCACCCGCGGGCTGCGGGCCCGCACCACCGGGCGCGCGGCGACGATGTCGTGCGCCCAGCCGCTGCGCACCAGCGCGTGAGCTTCGGCGGTGCGGGCATAGCCGCCGATCAGCGCGGCGCACCGCATCTGGTGGGCGCGCAGCATCGCCACCTCCCGGGCATGCGGATACGGTGCCCGCGGCTCGGCCAGGGTGTCGTCGCCGTCGTCCCACACCATGACCAGACCCAAATCGCTGACCGGCGCGAACACCGCGCTGCGGGTGCCGATCACCAGCCGTGCGCTGCCGCGCAGCGCGGCCAGCCAGCGCCGGTAGCGCGCGGCGGGCCCCAAGCCCGCCGACAACGCCACCACGGCGGATTCGTCGAGCAGCGCCGTCGCGGCGCGCCACATCGCGTCCACGTCCCGCTGATCCGGGCACGATCGACCAACGCCGCGCGGCCAGTGCGCACCGTCTGCGCGGCGGCCTCGGCGAATCGGTCCGCCCACAGCATCGCCGGGCAGCACCTGCCACACCGCGCGAGCGGCCCGCGACTCGTCCAGCGCACTCAGGAACTGCCCGCCGCGGCCATACGCCTCCCAGCCCGCGCGGTCGACCGCGCCGACGACGGGAAGCGCTGGCGGCGTTCGGATTTTCGCGTTCCACCTTGGCGTGCCGGGGCGGCACCGCCAGCCGCAGCACGTCGGCGCGGGTGCCGGCATAGCGCGCCGCGACGGCATCGACCAGCCGACGGATCTCCGGGGTGAGCACCGCCTCGGCGGACACCACCCGGTCCAGCCAGGCCAGCTTGCCGACGTGATCGGTGTCGGTGCGGCGCTCCAGGATGAACCCGTCGACCAGCCTGCCGTGGAATCGAAGCCGCACCCGCACCCCGGGCTGGGCGTCGTCGGATTGCTCGGCGTGCCACCAGATAGTCGAACTCGCGATCCAGATGCGGCACCGACAACATCGGCAGCACCCGCGCGATCGGTTCGAATGCGGCGGGCTGCCGGGTCCGCGTGGTCACTCGCCAGGTGTAGCAGAGCTCGCCGACACCCGGCCGAAGAAGAAGCCCGCGGTGATCAGAATCTGCGCCGCCGCATAGGCCCACCAGATCGGCACCGCCAGCGCCTCGTTGCCCAGCACGAACCGGCCGATGCCGATCATCGCGTCCGACCCGGCGAAGCACACCGCGCCGAGCGCCGTCCAGAGCGTGGGCAGCCGGGCCAGCAGCGCCGCAGCAGACCATGGCGCCCAGCACGACCATGTAGACCGTGACGGGAACGGTCAACCCGTCGCGACCCAGCTGCGGCCAGAACCACACCAGCAGCGCCACGCAGGCCACGCACGATCGCCGCAACGGCGACCAGGCGCGGACGCGACCGACCCGACGACCTGGCCAGCGGGACCAGCGCACCCAGGAAGCACAGGTGCGCCAACAGAAACGCTCCCAGCCCGAGCACGAAGGACGGCGTCCACCACGGGATCGCCAGCAGCGCGTCACCGGCTGCCGAGAAACACCAGGGCCGGCATCAGCCAGCGCCGCTCGCGGACAATCGGATGCGCCGCCGCGGCGCAACGCCAGCAGCAACGCCATCGATGCCTTGAAGACCGGCTGGGCCGACCACTGCCCGGTCAACTCCGCGCCCGGCTGTGAACGCAACGCGGTCACGGTCAAAAACACGCCGTAGGCGACACCGGCCCACCCCGCGGCCACCCAGGCACCGACCACCACGCGGGATGCGTACGGTGTCTGCATGCCCAGCTTGGACCCCACATTGGAAGACGCCGGATCCGCCATCGACCCCATTCTGCTGAAGGTACTGGATGCGGTGCCGTTCCAGATGTCGCTCGATGACGGTGTGGACGCGGCGCGGCAACGGCTGCGGGATCTGCCGCGGCGCGAATTCCACCCGGACCTGCGCGTCGAGGACCGCAGCATCGACGGGCCGGCCGGCCCGCTCAACATCCGGATCTACTGGCCGCCAACCGATCACTCCGCCTCACCGGTAGTCCTGTTTTTCCACGGCGGCGGCTTCGTCGTCGGCGACCTCGACACCCACGACGGGACCTGTCGCCAGCACGCCGTCGGCGCCTCCGCCGTGGTGGTGTCTGTCGAGTACCGGTTGGCGCCCGAGCATCCCTACCCCGCTGCCGTCGACGATGCCTGGGTGGCAACGCAATGGGTCTTCGCGCACGCCGGCCAGATCAACGCCGACGCCAGCCGGCTGGCGGTGGCCGGGGACTCGGCGGGCGGGACCATCTCTGCGGTGGTCGCGCAGCGGGCCCGCGACAACAACGGCCCGCCAATCCTGTTCCAGCTGTTGTGGTATCCCTCCACGATGTGGGACGCGTCGCTGCCGTCGTTCACCGAGAACGCCGACGCCGCCGTCCTCGACAGCGCGGCCATCGCCGCGTTCTCCCGTTGGTACGCAGGCGAAATCGACCTCTCCGATCCCCCGCCCGGGATGGCGCCGGGACGGGCCGAGAACCTGGCCGGGCTGCCGGCTGCCTACATCGCCGTCGCCGGGCACGACCCGCTGCGCGACGACGGGATCCGCTACGGCGAATTGCTCGCCGCCGCCGGCGTTCCCGTCGAGGTCGACAACGCCGAGACGCTGGTACACGGGTACGTCGGCTACGCCGGGGTGGTGCCCGCTGCGACCGAGGCGCTGGACCGCGGGCTGGCCGCCCTGCGTGCCGCGCTGCACCAGAACGTAGGGTAAATCCATGACGGAGCCCGCCACCGCGCGACCACAGATCGACCCGACGCTCAAGGCGATCCTCGACGCGTTCCCGCTGACGTTCACCGCCGACGACGGCGTCGAGGTCGCCCGCGCGAAACTGCGCCAGCTGCAGGCGCCCCCGGAGCTGCTGCCGGACCTGCGCATCGAGAACCTCATCATCAGCGAGGGTGCGGTCACCGACATCCCCGTCCGCATCTACTGGCCGCCGGGTTCGTCCGTTGAAGAGCACAGGGACCTGCCGATCGTCGTCTTCTACCACGGCGGGGGTTTCGCGCTCGGCGATCTGGACACCCACGACCCGGTCGCGCGCGCGCACGCCGTCGGCGCCGAAGCCATCGTGGTGTCCGTCGACTACCGGCTGGCCCCGGAACACCCGTTCCCGGCCGGGGTGGACGACTGCTGGGCGGCGCTGCAATGGGCCGCGGAGCACGCCGCAGCGTTGGGCGGCGACCCGAATCGCATTGCCGTCGCCGGTGACTCGGCCGGCGGCAACCTGGCCGCGGTGATGGCGCACCTGGCCCGCGACAACGGCGGACCCGAGCTGGCGTTCCAGCTGCTGTGGTATCCGACCACCGCCGCGAACCTGTCGCTGCCGTCGTTCACCGAGAACGCCGACGCGCCGATCCTCGATCGCGACGTCATCGACGCCTTCCTCACGTGGTACATCCCCGGCGTCGACATCACCGACCACACCGCGCTGCCGGCCACCATGGCCCCGGCCAACGCCGACGATTTCAGCGGCCTGGCGCCGGCCTACATCGGCACCGCCGAGCATGATCCGCTGCGCGACGAGGGCGCGCACTACGCCGAACTGCTCAACGCCGCCGGTGTGCCCGCCGAACTGAGCAACGAGCCCACGCTGGTGCACGGCTACGTCAGCTTCGCGTTGCTGATACCGGCGGCCGCCGAGGCGACCAACCGCGGCCTTGCCGCCCTGAAAGCGGCCCTGCACTAGTTGGCCTACACCGCACGCGCGGTACCGTCGGTGACGTGACCGGCGGCCATCCCGATTATCAGTGCCTCATCGTCGGCGCCGGGTTCTCCGGTATCGGCGCTGCGATCAAGTTCGATCAGGCGGGATTCGGCGACTACCTGATCGTCGAGGCCGGCGACGGCGTCGGCGGCACCTGGTACTGGAACACCTATCCCGGCATCGCCGTGGACATCCCGTCGTTTTCCTACCAGTTCTCGTTCGAGCAGCGGCCGGACTGGTCGCGAACCTACGCGCCGGGCAACGAGCTGAAGGCCTACGCCGAACACTGCGTCGACAAGTACGGGATCCGGTCGAAGATCCGATTCAACACCAAGGTTCTCGCGGTGGAGTTCGACGACGAGCGGGCGCTGTGGCGGGTGCAGACCGATCCCGGCGGAGAAGTCACCGCCCGATTCCTGGTCAACGCCAGCGGCGTGCTCACCGTGCCCAAGCTGCCCGACATCGACGGCGTCGACTCCTTCGGCGGCGCCATCATGCACACCGCCCGCTGGGATCACCACCAGGACCTGACCGGCAAGCGGGTCGCCGTCATCGGCACCGGCGCCTCGGCTGTGCAGCTGATCCCGCAGATCGCGCCGATTGTCAAAGAGCTCAAGGTATTTCAGCGCACACCGATCTGGTGCTTTCCGAAGTTCGACGTGCCGCTGCCCAAACTGGCGCACTGGGCGATGCGCGTACCCGGCAGCAAGTCCGTTCAGCGGTTGATCAGTCAGGCCTACGTCGAGGTGACGTTTCCGCTTCCTGCGCAGTACTTCACGGTGTACCCGCTGGCCAAGTGGATGGAGTCGGTCGGCCGCGCCTATCTGCGCCTCAAGGTCCGCGATCCGGCGGTGCGCGCGCAACTCACCCCGCAGTACGCGATCGGCTGCAAACGGCCCGGCTTCCACAACAGCTATCTGTCGACGTACAACCGCGACAACGTGCGGCTGGTGACCGAGCCGATCGACAAGGTCACCGCGTCGGCGGTGGCCACCACCGACGGCGCCAACCACGAGATCGACGTGCTGGTGCTGGCCACCGGTTTCCACGTTTTGGACTCCGACAGCATGCCGACTTTTGCGGTCACCGGCAGCGGCGGACTGCCGCTGACCAAGTTCTGGGACGAGCACCGGGTGCAGGCCTACGAGGGGGTTTCCGTTCCCCATTTTCCCAACCTGTTCAGCGTGATGGGCCCGTACGGCTACGTCGGGTCGTCGTACTTCGCGCTGATCGAGGCGCAGACACACCACATGCTGCGGTGCCTGAAGCGGGCCCGTCAGCGCGGCGCCACCCGCGTGGAGATTTCCGAGGAGGCCAACGCGCGCTATTTCGCCGAGGTCATGGCCCGCCGGCACCGCCAGGTGTTCTGGCAGGACAGCTGCCAGCGGGCCAACAGCTACTACTTCGACAAGAACGGCGATGTGGCGCTGCGGCCGGCGACCACCTTCGAGGTGTACCGGCGCAGCCGACGCTTCGACCTCGACGACTACCGGTTCACCAATTAGAGAAGCCCGTCGGCGGCCACCGTTGGCCGCCCAGTTGGCACGCGCTGCAGGGCACGCAAATGACAGCGGTAGGCTGCACGCCCGGCGGCAGTGAGGTTGATCCACCACCGGGTACCGTTTGGATACACGCTAATGTACTGTGCCGCAACGAGTTCAGCGGTCTGCTGGCGGAGCTCCTCGTCGCTCAGCCGCAACGTCTTGGCGAGGAAACCCGCATCGATGAGTCGAGGCCGGCCAGCATCGCGCACACCATGATTGCCTGCCTGGGCCCGATCACCGGGTCCACCAGCACCGGCTGATCGGGCGTTTTCCGCATCGGTCGGGCGTTGATGCCGTACGGATCGATGCGCCACTGCAGCATCACCGCGGCCAACACCGGCGCCATGAAGGCCACGAACGGCAGCAGGTAGGACATCGGAGTCCCGCGGGTGCGTGCTCGCGACCGCCCAGCTCCACCGATGCAACGATGCCGCGATCGCGACGCCGACGATCGCCACCACCACGACCAGACTGAACAGGCTGAGCAGGCTCGTCAGAAAGAAAACACGACGCGAGAAGAGGCGAACGCGCCGCGGGCGGATAAACCGAGTCAGCCTGAATCGCCACCAGCCTGCCACCACCGATGCGGTCGGAAGGGCGGCCGCGCCGACCAAGGTCACCAGCAACGACGTCGACCCGTAGAACAGGGCGAAGACGGCGCCCCAGCCCACGTAGAGAAGCAACGAAGGCTCAAACTTGGCGTACAGCGCCCGGCGAGCCTCCCGCACATCCGCTAGCGTGCCAATTGGGCGCGTGACTGGCATAGCTGTCAATTTAGCGCGTGCCAACAACGCGAGCAGACGCAAAAGCCCCTAGAACCCAAGCGGCCCGAAATAGGGGTCTTTTGCTGGGGGTACTTCCCGCTTGCGGGACTGCTCGCCAAGAAAACTAGATGGCGCGCTTGAGGTCGTCGACCTTGTCGAGGCCGCTCCCACGGCAGGTCGATGTCGGTGCGGCCGAAGTGCCCGTAGGCGGCCGTCTGCGCGTAGATCGGCCGCAGCAGGTCCAGGTCGCGGATGATCGCGCCGGGCCGCAGGTCGAACACCTCGGGCACGATCTTCTCGATCTTCGACCGGGTCGACCGTCGCGGTGCCGAACGTCTCGATGAACAGGCCGACCGGGGCGGCCTTGCCGATGGCGTAGGCCACCTGCACCTCGACCCGCTCCGCCAGGCCGGCCGCGACGATGTTCTTGGCCACCCAGCGCATCGCGTACGCCGCCGAACGGTCCACCTTGGACGGATCCTTGCCGGAGAAGGCGCCGCCGCCGTGGCGGGCCCAGCCGCCGTAGGTGTCGACGATGATCTTGCGGCCGGTCAGGCCGGCGTCGCCCATCGGGCCGCCGAGGACGAAGTTGCCGGTCGGGTTGACCAGCACCCGCGTCGACGAGGAGTCCAGCGTCTCGTGCGCCAGCTCGTCGAGCACAGTCTTGAGCACGTGCCGCCGGATGTCGGGATCCAGCGTCTTCTCCAGGTCGATCCCCTCGGCGTGCTGGGTGGAAACCACCACGGTGTCCAGCCGGACCGGAACGTCGTCCTCGTACTCGATGGTGACCTGCGTCTTGCCGTCCGGGCGCAGGTAGGGCAGCGTCCCGTTCTTGCGGACCTCGGTCAGCCGCCGCGACAGCCGGTGGGCCAGCGCGATCGGCAGCGGCATCAGCTCCGGGGTGTCGTTGATCGCGTAGCCGAACATCAGGCCCTGGTCGCCGGCGCCCTGCGAGTCCAGCGGGTCCGCGGCGCCCTCGACGCGCGCCTCGTGGGCGGTGTCGACGCCCATGGCGATGTCGGGTGACTGCGAGCCGATGCCGATGTTCACGCCGCACGACGCGCCGTCGAAGCCCTTGTCGGAGGAGTCGTAGCCGATCTCGAGGATGCGCTCGCGGACCGTTTTGGTGATGTCGGCGAACGCGTTCTTCGCCGTCGTTGTCACCTCGCCCACCACGTGCACCTGCCCGGTGGTCACCAGCGTCTCGACCGCGACACGTGAGCGGGGGTCCTCCGCCAGCAGCGAGTCGAGGACCGAGTCGCTGATCGCGTCACAGATCTTGTCGGGATGCCCCTCGGTCACCGATTCACTGGTGAACAGCCGACCCTTTTCGCTCACACCCTCGTCCTTCCAAGTCATAGTGAGATTGTTAGTTAGACAAATTATATCTTTAGCAGTCCGCCGCTCGCGGCCAGCCTCGGATGTTACGGGTGCTAGTCGGCGTCGCCGCCGCCCCTGTCCAGGAACGTGGCGATTGCATCCACGATACGACTGGCCATCAGCGTCTTCGAGCCGTGCTGCAGCGCCGACTCGGTGCCGTCGGCGGCCAGCAGCCAGCCGTCGTTGTTGTCCACCTCGAAGGCCTTGCCCTCACCGACGGCGTTGACCACCAGCAGGTCGCAGCCCTTGCGACGCAGCTTGGCCCGAGCATGGAACAGCACGTCACCGTTGGCGTCGCCGGTTTCGGCGGCGAAGCCGACGATGGCCCGCATGTTGGGCAGCTGCCCGGCGGCGCGGGCCTGCACCGCCGCGGCCAGCACGTCGTCGTTGCGCACCAGCTCGATGGTCGGCGCGGCAGTGTCTTCTGTGGCGGCCTTCTTGATCTTGGCGGTCGCCACCTGTGCCGGCCGGAAGTCCGCGACGGCGGCCGCCATCACCAGCACGTGGACGTCGGGTGCGTGCTTGGACACCGCGTCGGCGAGCTGTTGGGCCGAGCTGATCGTGCACCACCTCGACACCGGCCGGATCGATGAGCCCGGCGGTGTGCCCGGCGATCAGCGTGACCTCGGCGCCGCGCTGAGCGGCGACCCGCGCCACCGCGTAGCCCTGCTTGCCCGAGCTGCGGTTGCCGATGAAACGGACCGGGTCGATCGGCTCGCGGGTGCCACCGGCGGTCACCAGCAACCTTGACCCCGGCCAGGTCGTAGGGCATCGCATCGTGCCGCTCCAGCAGCAGCTGGGCGAACGTGGCGATCTCCTCCGCTTCGGGCAGCCGGCCTGCGCCGCTGTCCGCACCCGGTCAGCCGCCCGGATGCCGGTTCGAGCACCACAGCGCCGCGGCGCCGCAGCGTGGCCACGTTGTCGACGGTGGCCGGGTGCTGCCACATCTCGGTGTGCATCGCCGGCGCGAACAGCACCGGGCATCGGGCTGTGAGCAGCGTCGCGGTCAGCAGATCGTCGGCCCTACCCGCGACGGCGCGGGCCAGCAGGTCGGCGGTGGCCGGCGCGACGACGACCAGGTCGGCGCCTTGGCCGATGGCGACGTGCGGCACCTGCGGAACGTCCTCGAAGACACCGGTCTGGACCGGCTCACCGGACAGCGCCTCGAAGGTGGCGGCGCCGACGAAGCGCAACGCGGATTCGGTGGGGATGACGCGGACCTGGTGGCCCGCCTCGGTGAGTTGGCGGACGACGGTGCAGGCCTTGTATGCGGCGATACCCCCGGAGACGCCGACGATGATCCGCTTGCGGTCCATCCGCTTTTCGCCCGCCAGGCTCATCAGCAAGCCCGCCTCGATCCCGCTACTCGCCTTCGGTGTGCTCGAGCAGGTCGCGCGTGGATCTCGCGCATGCGCGATCGACAGCGGCTTCTCCTGAAGCCCCGGCTCGACCAGCGGGCCGACGTACTCGAGAATGCCTTCACCGAGCTGGTTGTAGTAGTCGTTGATCTGCCGAGCTCGCTTGGCCGCGTAGATCACCAGGGCGTACTTGCTGGAAACGCGCTCGAGCAGCTCGTCGATGGGCGGGTTGGTGATACCCAACGGCGTGTCATAGGCGCCTATCCCACCCGATGCCGGATCGAACTGGTCGGGGACGGCGGCTAATGACGCGTCGGTCTGCGAGTTACTCACTTAAGACTTTCTCCTGGTGGCGTAGAACGGTCTGCGACTATCGGTGAATCGAGTCTGATGGCGGATCACGCCGTTCCCGGCGTTTGTCCCACCAGCAAGGATACCAATTCTGCGCACGCAGACTCCAATTGACTGTTCACCACCACCTCGTCAAAGTCGTCCTGAGCCGCCAGTTCGGTGCGGGCGGTGGCGAGCCGGCGTTCGATCACCTCGGGTGTCTCGGTCCCCCGGCCGATCAGCCGGGCCTCCAAGGTCTCCCAGCTCGGCGGGGCCAGGAACACGGTGATCGCTTCCGGCATGGCGTGTTTGACTGCTCGGGCACCGGCCAGGTCGACCTCGATCAGTACGGGGTGCCCGGCGGCGGTGGCCTCGCGGACCGGCCGGGCCAACGTGCCCGACCGGTGCAGGCCGCTGTGGATCTCGGCCCACTCCAGCAGGTCGCCTTCGTCGATCAGTTGCTGGAAGCGGGCGGGGGTGACGAAGTAATAGTCGACGCCGTCGACTTCACCCGGGCGCGGCGCCCGAGTGGTCGCCGAAACGCTGAAATGCAGGTCGGGAATCCGCTCTCGCAGGCAGTGGACCAGCGTCGACTTTCCTACCGCGGATGGACCGGACAGCACCACCACGCGTCCGGCAGCCTTGGCTCCAGAACGTGCGTCGCGGTCACCGTCCGGTCCCCCGTCGGTGCTCACCGACTCTCCTGGGAGTTACCTAGGAGAAGTCGAACTTTTCCAGCAGTGCCTTGCGCTGACGATCGCCGAGCCCACGCAGGCGGCGGGTCGGGGCGATTTCGAGCTCGGTCATGATTTCCTGCGCCTTGACCTTGCCAACCTTCGGCAACGCCTCCAGCAGCGCGGAAACCTTCATCTTGCCCAAGACCTCGTCGGTCTCAGCATCCTTCAGCACCTGCTTGAGGTTGGTGCCGCCGCGCTTCAGCCGATCCTTGAGCTCGGCTCGCGCTCGACGTGCGGCGGCAGCCTTCTCCAACGCGGCCGCGCGCTGCTCGTCGGTCAACTGGGGAAGAGCCACGATTCCTCCGTCTCAATCACTCATGACAGCTATCGATCTTTGTTTGTCTCGACTGGGTTCTCCAGCCAGCGCAGACGACCGTACTCACGCTGTCAGACGAAATCTAACCCGCCCCCCTGCTTGAAGCTACAAAGGTCCAGCTTGTGGCGCTGAGTAGGGGTCTCCCGAGTCGGCTTCGGCGGCGGTGCCGCCGCGACCCGGACGGCCAGCTTCGAGCTCGCGGAAATGGCTTCTACCAGCGGTTTCGTTGCGAGCCGGCCAGGCTGTGGGTTGCCCTGGCCGCGTCGCCTAGGCCACCCGGCTCCGCTGGGAAAATCAGAAACTGCACCAATTGCGCATGTCACGGCGTGTCGCGCGTGTCGCCCGGCTTGCGCGGCACTGCTGGCCGCGGTTTTGCGGGCCATTTCTGCCGCCAACACACCGTGAACTACCCCGCGTAGTAGTCGCCTTGGGACCGCTGCCAGCGCATTCACACCGGCCGCACAGCGGGCTTTTTCGGTAGCCGTCAACCGGCCAGGTAGGCGACGGCGTCACGCATCCGCTCGCCGGCCGCACGCAGCGCCGCGACGTCGGGACCGGCCCGCAAAACCTCACGCGACACCGCGGGCAGCAACTGACCGGGAGCGGCCCCACCCAGGCCGCTCAGCGCATCGGCTTGCCCGCCCTGGACACCGATACCGGGCACCAGCACCGGCCCACCAAGACCGCTGACGTCAGGCGCCTCGGCCACTGTCGCCCCGACCACCACGCCGACCGAGCCGGGCTCAGGGCTCAGCGCGCGGTTGACCGCTGCCGCCTGGTCGACGATCGACTGGGCCACCGCGCGGCCGCCGAATTCGGCGCGCTGCACGCTCGCACCCTCGGGGTTCGACGTCGCCGCCAACACGAACACCCCTCGACCGTGCGCCGCAGCAGTATCCAGCAGCGGCTGCAGCGAGCCGAAACCCAGATAGGGCGAGGCTGTTACGGCGTCCGCGGCCAGCGGCGAGTCGCCGGCCCAGGCAACCGCGTAGGCCGCCATCGTCGACCCGATGTCGCCTCGTTTGGCATCGGCCAGCACCAACACGCCGGCGTCGCGCAGCGCGCCGATGGTGCGCTCCAACACCGCGTACCCCGCGGCGCCGTAGGCCTCGAAAAACGCGACCTGAGGTTTGACGATGGCGAAGTCGGCGTAGGCCTGCACGCAGATGTCGCAGAATGCCGCCAGGCCGTCGGGACCGATCGGCAGATCCCATGCCCGCAGCAGTTCGGGATGCGGGTCGATGCCCAGGCACAGCGGCCCGCGCCGCGATACCGCGTCGGCCAGCCGTGCGCCGAACCCGGACGACATCAATGGCCGCCGTTGTTCAGCGTGCTGTGCAGCTCCTGCAGCGAGCGCACACCGATGACGCCGCGGATGCCGGCTTCGATGCCCTGAACGGCCGCGGATGCGCCCTGCACCGTCGTCACGCAGGGAATGTTCACTCCCACTGCCGCCGAACGGATCTCGTAGCCGTCGATACGTGGCCCCGAGTTGCCGTAGGGCGTGTTGATGACCATATCGACCTCGCCGGCGCGGATGGCGTCGACAGCAGACATCGCGGGCCGGCCCGGCTGCGCCGGCTCGAAATGCTTGCGAACCTCATCGCACGGAATCCCGTTGCGGCGCAACATCTCCGCGGTTCCTTCGGTGGCCAGCACCCGAAAGCCCAGATCCGCCAGCCGCTTGACCGGGAACACCAGTGACCGCTTGTCCCGGTTGGCCACCGAGACGAAAATGGTGCCCTCGGCCGGCAGCGATCCGTAGGCGGCGGTCTGGCTCTTGGCGAAGGCGCTGCCGAAATCGCGGTCGATCCCCATCACCTCGCCGGTCGATTTCATCTCCGGGCCCAGCAGCGAATCGATCCCCGAGCCGTCGGCGCGCCGGAACCGGTGGAACGGCAACACCGCCTCCTTGACGGCGATCGGGGCATTCGGCGCCGCGCTGCCGCCGTCGCCGGAGGACGCCAGCATTCCTTCGCCGCGCAGTTGAGAAATCTTGGCGCCCAACATAATCCGCGCGCAAGCTTTGGCCAGCGGTATCGCCGTGGCCTTTGAGACGAACGGCACCGTGCGGCTGGCCCGCGGGTTGGCCTCCAGCACATAGAGCACGTCGTCCTTCAGCGCGTACTGCACGTTGAGCAGGCCCACCACGCCGATACCGTGCGCGATCGCCTCGGTGGCGTGGCGCACCTTCTCGATATCGCTGCGGCCCAGGGTCACCGGCGGCAGCGCACACGCCGAGTCGCCGGAGTGGATGCCGGCCTCCTCGATGTGCTCCATGATCCCGCCGATGTAGACCTCGTCGCCGTCGCAGAGCGCGTCGACGTCGATCTCGATCGCATCCTCCAGAAAGCGGTCGACCAACACCGGGTGTTCGGGCGAGAGTTCGGTGGCGCGGGCGATGTAGCCCTGCAGCGTCTCGTCGTCGTAGACGATTTCCATGCCCCGACCGCCCAACACGTAGGACGGCCGCACCAGCACCGGATAACCGATGTCGGCGGCGATCTTGCGAGCCTGCGTGAATGTCGTTGCCATGCCGTATCGCGGAGCCGGCAGTCCGGCGGCCGTCAGCAGATCACCGAACGCCCCGCGGTCTTCGGCCAGATCGATGGCCTCCGGCGGGGTGCCGACGATCGGCACCCCGGCGTCGGCGAGCCGCTGCGCCAGCCCCAGCGGCGTCTGGCCGCCGAGTTGCACGATGACGCCCACGACGCCCCGGCCCGCCCGCTGCGGACTGCGATTCGGCGTGGAACACCTCCAGGACGTCCTCGAAAGTCAGCGGCTCGAAATACAGCCGATCGGCGGTGTCGTAGTCGGTGGACACCGTCTCCGGGTTGCAGTTGACCATCACGGTCTCAAAACCGGCCTGCGACAACGTCGTTGCGGCATGCACGCAGCTGTAGTCGAACTCGATGCCCTGCCCGATCCGGTTGGGCCCCGAGCCGAGGATCAGCACCTTGGGCCGCTCGGTCTGCGGCGCCACCTCGGTCTCGGCGGACGGGTCGAGTTCGTAGCTGCTGTAGTGATACGGCGTCTTGGCCTCGAACTCCGCCGCGCAGGTGTCGACGGTCTTGTACACCGGGTGGATGTCGAGCCGCCGCCGCAACGACCGCACACCGTCCTCGCCGGCCAGTTCCGGTCGCAGCGCGGCGATCTGGCGGTCCGACAAGCCGCTGTGCTTGCACCGCCGCAGCAGGTCGGCGTCGAGCACCGCGGCGTCGACCACCTCGCGGCGTAACGCTCCGAGCTCGGCGATCTGCGCGACGAACCACGGGTCGACGCCGGACGCCTCGGCAACCCGCTCCACCGAAGCGCCCAGCCGCAGTGCCAGTTCGATGTCGTAGAGCCGACCCTCGGTGGGTGTGCGCAGCCGCTGCAGCACCGTCGTCGACGTCGCCGTCGGGATCCGGCCCGGTCCAGAACCCGGCCCGGTTGGTCTCCAGCGACCTCATCACCTTGCCGAGCGCCTCGACGAAGTTGCGGCCCAACGACATTGCTTCGCCGACGGATTTCATCGTGGTGGTCAGCGTGGGGTCGGCGCCGGGGAATTTTTCGAACGCGAACCGCGGCGCCTTGACCACCACGTAGTCCAGGGTGGGCTCGAAGCAGGCCGGGGTTTCCTTGGTGATGTCGTTGAGGATCTCGTCGAGGGTGTAGCCGACGGCCAGCTTGGCGGCGATCTTGGCGATCGGGAAGCCGGTGGCCTTGGACGCCAGCGCACTCGACCGCGACACCCGCGGGTTCATCTCGATGACGATCAGCCGACCATCGCTCGGGTCGACCGCGAACTGGATGTTGCAGCCGCCGGTGTCCACGCCGACCTCGCGCAGGATGGCGATGCCCAGATCGCGCATCCGCTGGTATTCCCGGTCGGTCAGCGTCATCGCCGGCGCCACGGTCACCGAGTCGCCGGTGTGCACACCCATCGGGTCGACGTTCTCGATCGAGCACACCACGACGACGTTGTCCTTGCCGTCGCGCATCAGCTCGAGCTCGAATTCCTTCCAGCCGTAGATCGATTCCTCGATCAGCACATTGGCGCTCGGCGAGGCGGCCAAACCCGCGCCGGCCATCCGGTCGACTTCCTCGGCGCTGTGCGCCAGCCCCGAGCCCAGGCCACCCATCGTGAACGACGGCCGCACCACCACCGGAAGGCCGAGCTCGGCGACGGTCTCGCGAACCTCGGCAATAGTGAAACACACACGACTGCGGGCTGATTCGCCGCCGACCTTGGCGACGATGTCCTTGAACCGCTGCCGGTCCTCACCGCGCTGGATGGCGTCGAAGTCGGCACCGATCAGCTCGACACCGTACCGCTCCAGCACCCCGCTCTCATACAGCGCGACCGCGGTGTTCAGCGCGGTCTGCCCGCCCAGGGTGGCCAGCAGCGCGTCGATCTTGTTGCCCCGCTCGGCCTGCTGGGCGATCACCCGTTCGACGAAGCCGGGGGTGATCGGTTCGACGTAGGTGTGGTCGGCGTATTCGGGGTCGGTCATGATGGTGGCCGGGTTGGAGTTGACCAGGCTGACCTGTAGTCCCTCGGCACGCAGCACCCGGCACGCCTGGGTGCCCGAGTAGTCGAATTCGCAGGCCTGCCCGATGACGATCGGCCCGGAGCCGATCACCAGGACATGGCGCAAGTCGGTACGCCGCGGCATTACCCGCCCTCCCCTGCCATCAGGTCGACGAACTGGTCGAACAGGTACTCCGCGTCATGCGGGCCGGCCGCGGCCTCCGGGTGGTACTGCACCGAAAACGCCTTCCCATCAACAAGTTTGACACCTTCGACGACGCCGTCGTTGGCGCAGGTGTGACTGACCACCGCTGGGCCGAACGGCGTGTCGAACCGCTGGCCGGCCTCTCCCTCCAGCGCGAAGCCGTGGTTCTGCGCCGTCACCGCGACCCGCCCGGTGGCGTGATCCATCACCGGGATGTTGATACCGCGGTGACCGAACACCATCTTGTAGGTCGACAGGCCCAGCGCGCGGCCGAGGATCTGGTTGCCGAAACAGATGCCGAACAACGGGATTCCGGCGCCCAGCACCGCACGGGTGACCTCGACGATGTGGTCAGCGGTGGCCGGATCCCCGGGCCCGTTGGACAGGAACACGCCATGCGGCTTGAGCTCGGCGATCTGCTCGAAGGTCACCGACGACGGCAGCACAAGGCTGCGGACTCCGCGTCGCGCGAAATTGCGCGGGGTGTTGGTCTTGATTCCGAGGTCGATCGCGGCGACGGTGAACCGATGCGGCCCTTCGGGTTCGACGACATATTCGCCCGGGGTGCTGACCTGGCCGGCCAGGTCCGCGCCCAGCATCGACTCTTGGCCGCGCACCCGCGCGACCAACGCCTCGGTGTCGGCCAGCGCCGAACCGGAGAACACGCCCGCCTTCATCGAGCCGCGGGTGCGCAGGTGGCGCACCACCGCGCGGGTGTCGATGCCGGCGATCCCCACGATGCGCTGCCGGACCAGTTCGTCCTCCAGCGTTCCGGTGGCCCGCCAATTCGAGGCTCGCGGCGAAGGATCGCGCACCGCATAGCCCGCCACCCAGATCTTGTCGCCGCGGCTTTCGGCGTCCTCGCCGTTCCACCCGGTGTTTCCGATCTGCGGGGCGGTGGCCACCACGATCTGGCGGTGATAACTGGGGTCGGTCAACGTCTCCTGATAACCGGACATCCCGGTGGAAAAGACCGCCTCGCCCAGCGTCTCGCCGACCGCGCCGAACTCCGTTCCGGTGAATGTCCGGCCGTCCTCGAGGACAAGCATGGCCTTCACAGCGCGACCCCTTCCGGCCAACTCTGCAGCCAGCTCGCATATTCATCGCGGTTGTTCGCCCGAAAACCGGTGTCAATCTTGACGCCCGACGGCAGCCGCCATCGGATCGCGAGGATCCCGTCGCGGGCGCCGACCTTTCCGGCGATGCCATGTTCGGTACGGATCGCCGAGATGGATTCCTTCGGAATCCAGATCGGCTGTGCCCGGATGCGCTGCACAAGGATTCCCTCGGGGTGGCGGGTCAGCACCGCCTTGCTGCGGTAGCCGAGGTCGCCGGCGGTGATCCGCTCGCTCCAGGCCGGGGCCATGGTGCAACCGACATAGACGCCGCGGGTGGTGATCACCGCCGCGCCAACCTGATTCGGCATGTCGGGCAGCGTGCCGATCAGCTCGGCCTGCCGCCGGGCGCGTTCGCGCCAGCCACGCATCATCAGCTGGATGACGAACGCGATCAGCAGCGCCAGCAGCGCGGCGATGATCAGCGATGCGACCAGCGTTCCGGAGTTCAAGCGGGGCACTTCCCGTCGCGGGCGGTGATCTTGCCGCGGAGCAGCGTTGTGGTCACGGTCGCCGGCAGCGTCATCGCCTCGTACGGAGTATTGGCCGAGCGGCTGGCCAATTCGGGACCGGCGACCGTCCAGGTGGCGTCGGGGTCCACCACGGTCAGGTTGGCCGGTTCCCCGATTTCCAGGGGTCGACCGTGGTCGGGCAGCCCGGCGATGCGGGCCGGGTTCTCGCTCATCACCCGCGCCACGTCCCGCCAGGTCAACAGGCCGGGGACGACCATCGCCTGCACCACCGCCGACAGCGCGGTCTGCAGCCCCAGCATCCCCGGCAGCGCCGCCGCGAACTCGACGCATTTCTCGTGTTCGGCATGCGGGGCGTGATCGGTGGCCACACAGTCGATTACCCCGTCGGCCAATGCTTGACGCAGCGCCTGCGCGTCGGCGGCTTCCCGCAGCGGCGGGTTGACCCGGTTGACCCCGTCGTAGCTGGCCAGTCGGCTGTCGTCCAGCAGCAGGTGATGCGGGGTCACCTCGGCGGTGATCGAAATACCCTGGGATTTAGCCCATCTGATGATCTCGACGGTGCCCGCGGTGGACGCGTGGCAGATATGCACCCGGGCCCCGGCATCGCGGGCCAGCAAGGCGTCCCGGGCGACGATCGACTCCTCGGCGGCCCTTGGCCAGCCCGACAACCCCAGCCTTGCGGCGTTCGGCCCTTCGTGCGCGACGGCGCCGACGGTCAGCCGTGGCTCTTCGGCATGCTGGGCGATCAAGACCCCCAGGCCGGTGGCGTATTCCAGTGCGCGGCGCATCACCAGCGGGTCGTAGACGCACTTGCCGTCGTCGGAGAACATCCGCACCTGCGCGGCACCGGCCGCCATCATGCCCATTTCGGTGAGCTCGGTTCCGGCCAGACCGACGGTGACCGCACCGACCGGGTGCACATCGACCAGGCCGACCTGCTGGCCGCGGTGCCAGACGTGGTCGGTCACCACCGGGCTGTCGGCGACCGGGTTGGTGTTGGCCATCGCGAACACAGCCGTAAAACCACCGAGAGCCGCAGCAGCCGAACCGGTTTCGATCGTCTCGGCGTATTCGCGGCCCGGCTCGCGCAGATGGGTGTGCAGATCGACGAAACCCGGCAGCAGGATCTGTCCGGTGGCATCGATGACATCTGCGTCGTCCGGAATGGGTAGCCGGGCGCCGATATCGGCGATCTGACCGTCGTCGACCAGCACGTCGACGCGTTCGCCCGCACCGTATGGGCGCACCCCGCGCAGCAGCACGCTCATGCGACTACCCCTTTTCCGGCGAGCCCTTTGTCAGCCGACTCCGTGCCCACGAGCAGATGGAACAGCACCGCCATTCGCACATGAACCCCATTGGAAACCTGTTGCAGCACAGCCGATTGCGTCGAGTCAGCCACTGACGAGGAAATCTCCATACCGCGCAGCATCGGACCGGGATGCAGAACGACCGCGTGACCGGGAAGCATCGCCTGGCGCCGCTCGGATAACCCGTAACGCACCGAATACTCCCGCGCGGACGGGAAGAAGCCGCCGTTCATCCGCTCGGCCTGGACTCGCAACATCAGCATCGCGTCGGCAGCGGGCAGCTCGGCGTCGAGATCGTAGGAGACGGTGACCGGCCAGTCGTCGACCCCGGCCGGCAGCAGGGTCGGCGGGGCCACCAGCACCACCTCGGCGCCCAAAGTGTCCAGCAGCACGACGTTGGAACGGGCGACCCGGCTGTGCAGGATGTCGCCGACGATGACGACGCGCCGGCCCTCGATGTCGCCGAGCCGCTGCCGGATGGTCAGCGCGTCCAACAACGCCTGGGTCGGATGCTCGTGGGTGCCGTCGCCGGCGTTGATCACCGACGGGCCGACGCCGTCGGCACCGCAGGTCCAGTCGGCAAGCCGGTGCGCCGCGCCCGATGCCGGGTGCCGGATGATCAGCGCGTCGGCGCCGGCTGCCCGCAGCGTCAGCGCAGTGTCGCGCAGCGATTCTCCTTTGCCCACAGAGGATCCCGCTGCGCTGACGTTGATCACGTCGGCGCTCATCCACTTGCCGGCGACCTCGAACGACACCCGGGTGCGGGTGGAGTTCTCGTAGAACATCGTGATCACGGTCCGGCCCCGCAGCGTCGGCAACTTGCGGACCTCACGGCCCATCAGGGCCTGCGCAAACCGGTCGGCGTCGTCGAGGATGGCGGTGGCGTCGGCGCGGCTGAGGTCAGCGGCGGCCAGCAGATGCCTGCTCATGACGCATCCTCCCGGGAGATGACCACGCCGTCACGGCCGTCTTGCTCGGCCAGCAGCACATGCACGCTCTCGCTGCGCGAGGTCGGCACATTCTTGCCGACGTAGTCGGCGCGCAGCGGCAGCTCGCGGTGGCCGCGGTCGAGCAGTACGGCCAGCTGCACGATTCGCGGTCGGCCCTGGTCGCGCAGCGCGTCCAGCGCCGAGCGCACTGAGCGCCCGGAATAGAGCACGTCGTCGACAAGGATCACCAGGGCGTCGTCGATCCCGCCAGCCGGAATCGCGGTGGTTTCCAGCGGCCGGGGGGGCTTTTGCATCAGATCGTCGCGGTAGAGCGTGATGTCCAGGGCGCCGTGGCCGACTTCGACACCGCTGTACTCGGCGATATTGGCGGCAAGGCGATTGGCCAGCGTCACGCCGCGGGTCGGGATTCCCAGCAGCACGACGCGCGGCGCATCGGCGCCGTCCAGCGCGGTCTTCTCGATGATTTGATGTGCGATACGAGAAATGGTGCGGCCCACGTCGGCCGCCGACATCAGTTCCCTGGATCCGCGGCCCAAGGCGGCGTCTCCCACGGCACCCATGCGAGATCTTGACCTCCTTCTCCGCCTCTCTGGACGGATCGTTAAAGGATGTCGACTGCCCGGCAGCGTAGCATTGCGAGCCGCCCCAGCGACAATTGCCAGCCGCGTGGCGGCCGTCGGCTTATGCGGGCTGCGCTGGTACAAACTCAACGACATCTGCGGCGTCAACGTCCACGACTATTGAGCGGTCGGTCAGCGCACCGAGTGGCTATTGGAGGTGGACGGGCGCCATGTTTCTCGACGTAGGGATTCCGATACCTGTGGCAACGGGTCCCCGGCTAACCTGCATGGCATGAGCGACACGTCCGACGGGCCGGCCCGTCCACTGATCGGGTTCATCACCCGTGATAACGCACCGCAGATCGCCCCCGCACCGATCAACCGGACGTGGATGCAAGAGATGTCACAGCGGCGTGCCGGTTGGCCGAATCGGTGTTTGCCGATGCTCATCGCTAACCAGAGCGGCTGGGAGCTGCGCAATCGCTGCGCCTTCTCCGCTATGTGGATAGGTGAGGAAAAAGGCGTGGACGTGATGATCACACCCGATCAGCGCGACACGGTTCAGCTCGTGCCCATCAGCCATTTCGGTGACGGCATCCTGACCTGGCACATGCCGTTCCTGTTTCGCACGCCGCCGGGCTACAACCTGTTGGTCCGCGGACCGGCGAACTATCCGAAGGACGGCGTTTATCCGTTAGAGGGCGTCGTCGAAACCGACTGGGCAAGTGCGACTTTCACCATGAGCTGGAAGCTCACCCGCAAAATGATGCCGGTGCGATTCGAGGTCGACGAGCCCTTCTGCATGATCGTCCCGCAACGCCGAGCCGAACTTGAAGAGTTCGTCCCTGAACTCAGGCACATCGAATCCGACGAAGATCTGCAGCGCAAGCATAAGCTCTTTCTTCGCTCACGTGACGCGGCAAAGCAAATCGAGCAGTTAGCGAGGGTCGCCGCGGGAGAGCAAGTGGAGTGGCAAGGCGACTACCCGCGAGGCAGACACGCCGACGGCGAGGAAGGGGCGCACGATCACCAGACTCGCCGTCATCTTCGCTCATTTGTTCAGCCAGAACATGCGGAACAGCAATAGGACTGCCGGAGTAGGTGGTTCTCTTACAAAAGAGTTCCGATCGTTCCGTCCACAGCGGCGCCCACTAACCTGAAGCAGTGAATCTCGAGGGCAACCAGGCCTCCGTTCGCGAAGCCTGCGACGCCGGTCTGCTCGCCGGTGCGGTGACCATGGTGTGGCAGCACGGAAACGTGATGCAGGTCAACGAGATCGGCTACCGCGACGTCGGCGCCCAACTGCCCACGCCGTCAGCTGATGCCGCCGCAGCGACAATACCGGCCGCGTGGCGGCCCGTTGCTCGACGGCGAGCTGCGTTCGCCGACGAAATCCTGCGGCCATCCGGCGGGTCGACGCCATCGCGGAGCTGGCCAGAACGCGGTGATCAGCCGTTCGCTGCGCCGGGGTGGCATCGCAACGACCCTGCAAAGACGGTTACCACCATCCCCCGACGAGCGGTAAGTAAACTCATCTCGTTACTAATGGGCCGAAGCCGCCGAAGCAATGACGTGCGCCATGTTTCTGGGGGAAGGCCAACGTCTGTGGCAACGGGTGTCCCCAGCAAATGGAGGATCGGATGAGCGACAAGTCCAACAGGCCGGCCCGTCCACTGATCGGGTTCATCACCCGTGATAACGCGCCGCAGATTACCCCGGCACCGATTAGCCGGACGTGGATGTCAGAGATGTCAGAGACGCGTAAAGGTTGGCCTAATCGGTGCTTGCCGATGCTCATCGCTAACCAAAGCGGCTGGGAGCTGCGCAATCGGTGCGCGTTCACCGCTACGTGGTTCGGTGAGGAAAATGGCGTGGACGTGATGGTCGTACCCGATAAGCGCGACACGAGTCAGTTCCTGCCCCTCAGCCATTTCGGTAACGGCATCCTGACCTGGCATCTGCCGATGCTGTTTCGCACTCCGCAGGGCTACAACCTGCTGGTCCGCGGACCGGCAAACTATCCGAAGGATGCCGTGTATCCGTTAGAGGGCATAGTCGAAACCGACTGGGCAAGCGCGAGTTTCAGCATGAGCTGGAAACTCACCCGCAGACTGATGCCGGTGCGATTCGAGGTCGACGAGCCGATCTGCATGATCGTCCCGCAGCGCCGAGCCGACCTTGAAGAGTTCGCCCCTGAACTCAGGCGGATCGAGTCTGATGAAGATCTGCAGCGCAAACATGAGTTATTTCTTCGCTCACGTGACGCGGCAAAGCAAATCGAGCAGGTAGCGAGGGTCGCCGCGGGAGAGCAAGTGGAGTGGCAAGGCGACTACACACGAGGCAGACACATCGACGGCGAGGCCGGGACACCGGATCACCAGACTCGCCGTCATCTTCGTCCATTTGTTCAGCCACAACATGAGAAGCGGCAATAGGGCTGCCGGGGTTGGACCTGGCCGAGCTCGAAATGTGGCGACCATACATCGTGCTAGCTGTCGACCCCCCGACGCACCGTCACACTGTTTCGCGTCGCGTCGATGACCGAGGAATTGCTCACCGATACCAGCAGGCCGCAATCCGAGCCGCGCCGCGGCCGGCAAACGGGCTAAGCTGGCGAAAATGACAGGCTCGACTCCCCCATCAGAATCTCCCCGTTTCCCGGTTCTTGATTTCGATGCCCTTTACCGCGGCGAAAGCCCGGCCGAAGGCTTCCCCACGGTGGCCACACCACCGTGGGATACCAAGGCGCCCAAGGAGAATGTCATCGCGTGGCAGGAGGGTGGCTGGGTCCACGGTAACGTCCTCGACATCGGTTGCGGGCTCGGCGACAACGCCATCTATCTGGCCAAAAGCGGACACAACGTCACCGGGCTGGACATCTCCCCGACCGCCCTGATCACCGCCGAACAGCGAGCCAAGGACGCTGGAGTCGACGTGAAGTTCGCGGTGGCCGACTCCACCAAGCTCTACGGCTACACCGACGCGTTCGACACCGTGATCGACAGCGGCATGTTCCACTGCCTGGACGACGACGGCAAGCGCAGCTATGCGGCTGCAGCGCGTCGGGCGACCAGGCCGGGCGCCACGCTGCTGCTCAGCTGCTTCTCCGACGCCAACCCGTCCGACGACGAATGGCCGCGGCCGGCGGTGTCCGAGCAGACCCTGCGCGATGTCCTCGGCGGCGCGGGCTGGGATATCGAGTCACTGGAGCCTGCTACCTGGAGCCGCGAGATCGACGGCAACCAAGTCGAGATGGCGTTCTGGTACGTCAGGGCACACCGGCGCTAGCGTTCTCGCCGGCCAACCGTCACACGCCGCCGAGCAGGGTATCCGTCAGCCCGATGGTGAGAACTCCCGGATCACCGATGAGCAGGAGCTCGCTAGCCGGGACGGGCCTGGTACAAACCGTTCGACAGGTCATCGCTTGCGAAATCGGTCAGAGCTGTGCTGAACGCAGTGTTGGCGTCCGAGGTGAAAGCCTGGATGTCGCTGACGGTGATAGCCAAGTCCGTCGGGACAGGAGTCTCGTAGCTCCATTCGAATTCGGTGGCCGGGACTAACCGGAGTCCCTGTCAGAACATCGAATCCACCGACAACGACGCCGTCTCCCGGAGACATCAGAAGGTCGTCCAAGCCGAACAAGGTGTAGTCCACCCCCAGGCCATACGGGCCATTCCCGATATCGGTCAGACCATTGATAACCTCGCCAGCACCCTGATTCAGAGCAGCGTCCACGTCGGTGACGATGTCGGTGAACGGATCGTCGGCCCGGGCAGGTGGCATCGCAAGGGCCTGCAAAGACGGTTACCAGCATCCCCCGACGAGCGGTAAGTAAACTCATCCGAGTACCAACGGGCGGAAGCCGCCGAAGCATGACGTGCGCCATGTTTCTGGGGAAAGGGATTCCAACGTCCGTGGCAACGGGTATCTCCAGCTAATCGAGGATCGGATGAGCGACGACTCCAACAGTCCGGCACGACCACTGATCGGGTTCACCACCCGTGATAACGCGCCGCAGATCAGCCCGGCACCGATCAACCGGACGTGGATGTCAAAGATGGCAGAGTCGCGTCGAGGTTGGCCGAACCGGTGTTTGCCGATGCTCATCGCTAACCAAAGCGGCTGGGAGCTGCGCAATCCGTGCGCGTTCACCGCTACGTGGATGGGCCGGCAAGACCCCACGGACCTGATGATCGCACCCGATAAGCGCGACACCGGGCAGTTTCTGCCCGAAAGCATTTTCGGCAACGGCATTCTGACCTGGCATCTGCCGATACTGTTTCGCACTCCTCAGGGCTACGATCTGTTGGTCCGCGGGCCGGCGAACTATCCGAAGGACGCCGTTTCTCCGTTAGAGGGCATAGTCGAAACAGACTGGGCAAGCGCGAGTTTCAGCATGAGCTGGAAATTCACCCGCCAACTGATGCCGGTGCGATTCGAGGTCGACGAGCCGATCTGCATGATTGTTCCGCAGCGCCGAACCGAGCTGGAGGAGTTCACCCCCGAGCTCAAGCACATCGAGTCTGATGAAGATCTGCACCGTAAGCATGAGTTCTTCCTTCGCTCACGTCATGAGTTAGGGCAACTCCAGATGGCGACGGATCCCGTCGCGGGAGACCGAGTGCCGTGGCAAGGCGACTACGCGCAGGGTAGCCATGCCGACGGCGAGCCCGGGGCGCACGATCACCGGACCCGGCGTCACCTTCGTCCATTCATTCAGCCACAACATGACAAGCGACAATAGGGCTGCCGGGGTTAGACCTGGCATCTCCGGGCACAACGGCAC
>CAWKME010000017.1:0-60862 GCA_963850645.1 uncultured Actinomycetota bacterium
CTAGGAGCGACAACTCACGGGTTTGTCGCTCCAAGCGCGTCCAGGTACACCGAGGCGGGCACAATGCATGTCGGCTTGCCGAAGGAAGTCCGGTGGCAGATGTGACCGGCTGACGCAGATCCCGCGCCCCCTAGACTCGCGACCTGTGAGCAAAAACCCGCTTCGACGATTGACCGAACAGTTCGCGCTGGCCACCATGCGCCCGCCCTTCGCGCCGCGACTGCGGCGTACCGCCGGCCGCCAAGCCCGTCGACCTCGCCGGCAAGCGCGTCCTGCTGACCGGGGCGTCGTCGGGGATCGGCGAGAGCGCCGCCGAGGAGTTCGCCCGCCGCGGCGCCACCGTGGTCGCCGTCGCCCGCCGCAAGGACCTGCTGGACGAGCTAGTGGGCCGGATCGAAGACAGCGGGGGCACCGCGATCGCGATCCCCTGCGATCTGTCCGACCTGGACGCCGTCGACGCACTGGCCGCCGACGTCGAGCAGCGTCTCGGCGGGGTGGACATCCTGATCAACAACGCCGGCCGGTCGATCCGCCGGCCGCTGGCCGAGTCGCTGGAACGCTGGCACGACGTCGAGCGGACGATGGTCCTCAACTACTACTCGCCGCTGCGGCTGATCCGCGGCGATCGCGCCCGGGATGCTGCAGCGCGGCGACGGGCACATCATCAACGTGGCGACCTGGGGGGTGTTCAGCGAGGCGTCACCGCTGTTCGCGGTGTACAACGCGTCGAAGGCCGCACTGTCCGCGGTCAGCCGGGTCATCGAAACCGAATGGGCGCGCAAAGGGCGTGCACTCGACCACGCTGTATTACCCGCTGGTGGCCACCCCGATGATCGCGCCGACGAAGGAATACCAGGGGTTGCCGGCCTTGACATCACGCGAGGCCGCCGGCTGGATGATCACCGCCGCGCGCACCCGGCCGGTCCGGATCGCGCCGCGGATGGCGTTCGTCGCGCGGGCGCATGGACACCATCGGTCCCGGTCTGGCGACCAACGATGATACGACGGCAGCGCCTTCAGCCCAACGGCTGAGCCGGCCGTGATAGACACGATGGCATGGAGATTCTGGCCAGCCGGATGCTGTTTCGGCCGGCGGACTACCAGCGATCGCTGAGCTTCTACCGCGACCAGCTCGGCCTGGCGATCGCCCGCGACTACGGCGCGGGCACCGTGTTCTACGCCGGCCAATCACTGATCGAGCTGGCCGGCCACGGCGCACCGGACCATCCGGCCGGGCCGTTCCCCGGCGCGCTGTGGCTGCAGGTACGCGATGTGCGCGCAACGCAGGCCGAGTTGGAGAGCAGAGGCGTGGCGATCGCCCGCGAGGCCCGCCAAGAATCATGGGGTCTGCACGAAATGCACGTGACCGATCCCGACGGCGTGACCCTGATCTTCGTCCAGATACCCGGCGATCACCCGCTGCGCCGCGACACCCGCGGTGAACGCCCTAGGACCGCAGGTTAACCGCAGGCGAACATCTGACGACGAGTGCCGAATACCTTGGATTCACATCCCCGTTCTTTCGACAACTGCACCCATATACCCGCAGAATTAGGCGCCGTGAACCTCCAGTTGTTCCTTCTGGTCATCGTCGTGATCACCGCCCTCGCATTCGATTTCACGAACGGGTTCCACGACACCGGCAATGCTATGGCCACCTCCATCGCCAGCGGCGCACTGCAGCCCAAGGTCGCGGTGAGCTTGTCGGCCGTGCTGAACCTGCTCGGTGCGTTCCTATCCACAGCCGTGGCCGGGACGATCGCAAAGGATTTGGTCAACGGTCATCTGGTGACGTTGCAAGTGGTGTTCGGCGGCCTGGTAGGCGGGATCGTCTGGAATCTGCTGACCTGGCTATTGGGTATCCCGTCGAGTTCCTCGCATGCCTTGATCGGCGGCATCGTCGGTGCCATGATCGCCGCGGTCGGCGGGCACGGGGTGATCTGGACCGGCGTGGTGTCGCGAGTGATGATCCCGGCCCTGGTGTCGGTGGTGTTGGCGGGGGTGGTCGGTGCGGTCGGCACCTGGCTGGTCTACCGCTTAGTCCGCGGCTTGCAGGAGAAGAGCAGCGACGGGGCCTTCCGTCGCGGCCAGATCTTTTCGGCGTCGCTGGTCTCGCTGGCACACGGCACCAACGACGGGCAGAAGACGATGGGCGTGATCTTCCTGGCGCTGATCTCCTACGGCGCGGTCAGCCGGAACGCCGCTTTGCCCCCGTTCTGGGTCATCGTGGCCTGCGCATGCGCGATAGCACTGGGTACCTACACCGGCGGCTGGCGGATCATCCGCACCATGGGTAAGGGACTCATCGAGATCCATTCGCCGCAAGGGATGTCCGCCGAATCTTCTTCGGCGGTAATCATTCTGCTGTCCGCCCACTTCGGGTACGCGCTGTCCACCACCCAGGTGGTGACCGGATCCGTGCTTGGCAGCGGGGTCGGCAAACCCGGCGCAGAGGTGCGCTGGGGAGTTGCCGGCCGGATGGCGACCGCCTGGCTGATCACGCTGCCATCGGCCGGTTTGGTCGGTGCCATCACCTACTGGGTGGTACATGAGGTCGGTGGCTACCCCGGCGCGATCCTCGGCTTCAGCCTGCTGGTGGCGACGGCCTCGGCCATCTACGTGCGGTCGCGCAAGACGAAGGTTGACCACAAGAATGTCAACGCCGAGTGGAAGGGCGACCTGACCGCCGGGCTCGAGGAGGACCAGTCGGCGGTCGCCGTCGGCGCGGGAGTCCCCGGCGGGAACGGAGAGGTCAGCAACACCGGCAGCCCGGCAAAGAAAGCGGGCATGTCATGAGCACGTGGTTCAATTACGAGGCTTCGCTGAAGATCCTGTTCTTCGGTCTGCTGCTCGGTAGCGGACTGCCTGCGCTGTTCGCACTCGCGGTGCGCGCGGGCGCGGTGGGCGCCGGTGTCGAGGGCGCCGATGGCGCAGCGGTGGTCCACAAGAATCCGGCGCTGACCGCCCTCAGCTGGGTGTTGTACTCGGTGGCGCTGGTCGGGGTCGTGATCGGCGTGCTGTACATCGCCCGGGATTTCATCGGGGCGCACACCGGCATGTACATCCTCGGAGCGAAACCCACGTAGAATCGAAATTCATTCACTGTTCAGGCTTAGCTACGCCCGTGCGGGGGAAAGCGAGGCACCGTGAACCGATTCCTGACCTCGATCGTCGCCTGGCTGCGTGCAGGGTATCCGGAGGGCATCCCCCCTACCGACTACTTTCCGGTGCTCGCCCTGCTGTACGCGTCGGCTGTCTAACGACGAAGTCAAGGTGGTGGCCCGCGAAGTGATGCACCGGCCCGGTTTCGACGACGTCGACATCGGCGTGTTGATCACCCAGATCACCGACCAGCTGCCGTCGCCAGACGACATTGAGCGGGTCCGGCAAAGGCTGGCCGCCAAGGGCTGGCCGTTGGACGACGCCCGCAACGGCGAGGAGGCCGGATAGCTGTCCTGCGCGCATTCGCCGTGGCGCAGGGCCCCTCGGCACGCCCCCTGCTCGCAGCCCTGGAGCAGGTTCTCGACGGCCGGGCGTCCGCGCTGCTGCCGGTGCCCGCCGACGGCGATCGGCAGTCCACCTTGTCGGCGTTGCGGGTGGGCGAACCGATCGACGACGACATCGCCCTAGTGGTGACGACGTCGGGAACCACCGGCGCACCCAAGGGTGCACTGCTCACCGCCGCCGCGCTGACCGCGAGCGCCACAGCCACCCATGACCGTCTCGGCGGACCGGGCCGATGGCTGCTGGCATTGCCGGCCTATCACATCGCCGGTGTCCAGGTGCTGGTGCGCAGCCTGCTGGCCGACACCGTTCCGGTCGAGCTGGACGTCTCGACCGGTTTCGACATCAGCCAATTACCTTCTGCCGTAGAAGAACTCGGCTCCGGTCGCCGCTACACGGCGCTGGTGGCCACCCAGTTGGCCAAGGCGCTGACCGATCCGGCGGCCGCTGCGGCGCTGGCCGAACTGGACGCCGTGCTGATCGGCGGGGGGCCGGCCCCGCCACCAATCCTCGACGCTGCCGCAAGCGCGGGTATCACGGTGGTCCGCACCTACGGGATGAGCGAAACCGCCGGCGGCTGCGTGTACGACGGCGTTCCGCTCGACGGGGTGCGGCTGCGGGTGGAGCCCGACGGGCGGATTGTCATCGGCGGGCCCACACTGGCCAGGGGCTATCGCAACCCACCCGATCCCGACCCGTTCGCCGAGCCGGGCTGGTTTCGCACGGATGACATTGGCGCTGTTGATGATTCGGGTGTGCTCAGCGTGCTGGGCCGAGCCGACGAGGCGATCAGCACCGGCGGGCTAACCGTCCTGCCGCAGTTAGTGGAGGCGGCTCTGCGGACCCATCCCGCAGTGGCCGACTGCGCGGTGTTCGGGCTCGTCGACGAGCGGCTGGGTGAGCGGGTGGTCGCCGCCGTCGTAGTGGCCGATGGTTGTGCCCCACCCTCGCTCGAGACGTTGCGGGCACACATCATGCACACCCTGGACCGCACCGCGGCGCCGCGCGAGCTGCACATCGTCGACGCGTTGCCGATGCGCGGCATCGGCAAAGTGGACCGCCAGGCGCTGGCACGCCAAATGGGACGTGACGCTGGAAAAGAGTTGCCCTAGAAGGGGACGCCCGTGTCAGCTCGATGAGGCGTCAAATCCGGATGACATAATGCAGCAATGCATCGCCACATCATCGTCAGTGGTGACGATGCGCTGGCTACCACGATCATCGAGGAGCTGAAAAACGCCGGCGTGACCGTTGCCCGGCTCGCCAACATCGAACGATCCGAAGCCGGGGTCGCTCGCGAGCTCGCGCTCGCTGACGTCAGTCATGCGCTCGCCGTCGTGTGCGCCGGGGATGACGATGCGACGAATCTCGAAATCGCGCTGCTGGCAAGGAGAGCCAACCCGAACGTGCGCGTGGTGGCGCGGCTTGCCAACGACGTGCTGCGCGAAGCCGTAGCCGACGACAACGGGCCCGGCGCGGTCTTCAACGTCGCCGAACTTGCCGCGCCGTCGGTGGTCGAAGCATGTCTGGAACACAACACCCATCAGTTCGAGGCCGCTGGCATCGAATTCGTCGTGTCCGGCCGCCAGGCGTCCCGCAATGCGACGCTGCGCGAGCTCTACGGCGATTTGGCCCCGGTGGCGGTGATTCACGGCGAGGACTCCCCCACCCCCGGCGAGATGGAAATCTGCCCCAGCCGGGATCAACGGGTGCAGCGCCGGCGACTGGACGATGATGGTCGGCACCGCCGACGAGGTGGCCGCCCAAAACATCAGGGTCCGGTGGCCGACCCGCAAGCGGGTGCACCAGCCTCGGCTACGCAAAGCGTTCGACGCCGTCCGCGCCCTGCTCAACGACTTCAACCCGGCGTTCTACCCGGTTGTCGCCGGCACGATGGTGCTGTTGGCCTGCTCCACGGTGTTGTTGCGTTTCGGCTACCAGGCCCCGCCGCGGATGGGCTGGGTCGACGCGATCTACTTCACCATCGAGACGGTGACCACGACCGGTTACGGTGACTTCAGCTTTGTGCACCAGCCCACCTGGCTGCGGGTGTTCGCCGCCCTGTTGATGTTCAGCGGGGTGACCACCACCGCTCTGCTGGTCTCGTTCGTCGCCGACGTGCTGCTGTCGCGCCGCTTCGTCATGGGGGTTGCGCGCCCGCGGGTGCGCCATTTGAACAACCACATCGTCGTCGTCGGGTTGAGTGCACTCGGCATGCGCGTGGTCAGCGATCTGACCGCCGCCGGTTACGAGGTGGCGGTGATCGAGCGAGACGAAGAGAACCCGTTCTTGTCGGTGGCACGCGAACTCGACGTGCCGGTGATCTTCGGCGACGCCACGCTGGGCCAAACGCTGCGATCGGCGCGGGTGGATCGCGCCCGCGCAGTGGCGGTGCTGACTCGCGACGACATGATCAACATCGAAACCGGGATCGTGCTGACCGAGATGCTCGGAACCGAGGTCCGGTCCGGGCTGAACTGGACCGATGTTCCGCTGGTGCTGCGGGTGTATGACCGCACGCTGGGCTTCGCGGTGGCGCAGCGATTCGGTTTTGAAAACGTGCGCTCCACCGTCGAACTGGCCGCTCCCTGGTTCATCGGCGCAGCGGTCGGTCTGCAGGTGCTGGCCACGTTTTCGGTGGGACAACGCTCGTTTGTGGTGGGCGGCATGCGGGTGGCACGCGGCAGCGAGCTCGACGGCCTGCGCATGTTCGAACTGTCCACGCACACCCGGGTCATCGCCATCACCCGACCCAACACACTGGTCAAGCTGCACCCGCGCCGCGACGCCCGACTCCACGCCGACGACACCGTCTACCTCGTCGGGCCCTACCGCGAACTGCTCGACACGCTGCGCAAAGGACGTCCCCCCCAACAAACCACGGCCGACGCGCCTGCCGCCCAATAGGGTTAGCGGTCGTGAGGATCGCTCGCCGGGACGTATTCGCGGCTGCGGTCGGGCTGGCCCTGGTGGCCGCCGCATTCGTCTTGCCCCGCCTGCACTGCGGCATCCGGTCGCGTCTGCACACCACGCCGGACCGCTTCGGCTGGCATGCGGGTGCTGCTCCGATCTTCGGCTGGTTCGACGCCCACGTCGGCTGGGGCACCGGACCGGCGATCCTGCTCGGGATCGCTGCAGTGGTGTGGGGATCTGTTGTAGCGCAGCGGCTTTCGTGGCGGATATTGCCGCTGGTCGCGTGGGCCACGTCCTGCGCGTGGGCGTTCTCGCTGGCGATGATCGACGGTTGGCAACGCGGCTTCGCCGGTCGCTTGACCGACAAGGACGAGTACCTGCCGCAGGTCCCGGGCATCACCGACATCCCGGAGACGCTGCGGACGTTCTCCAGTCGGATCCTGGACTTTCAGCCGAACTCGTGGATCACCCACGTCTCCGGTCACCCGCCGGGGGCGCTGCTGACATTCGTGTGGCTGGACCGCATCGGCTTGGGCGGCGGCGCGTGGGCCGGGTTGCTGTGTGTGCTCGTCGGGTCGAGCGCCGCCGCCGCAATCGTGATCACGCTGCGGGTGCTGGCCGACGAGTCGACCGCGCGCCGCGCCGCGCCGTTCGTCGCGATGGCACCGACAGCAATCTGGATTGCGGTCTCCGCCGACGGGTACTTCGCCGGAGTGGCCGCCTGGGGCATCGCCCTGCTGGCGGTGGCGGTACACGGCACCGTCCGGTTCCCCGCATTCGTCGCGGCCGCGGCCGGATTGCTGCTGGGCTGGGCGATGTTCCTCAGCTACGGCCTGACGTTGATGGCGTTTCCGGCGTTGGCGGTGTTGGTGTGTGCCGCCGACTGGCGCTCGTCGCTGCGGGCCCTGGGCCCGGCGATCCTGACCGCAGCCGCGGTGGCGGCGGCGTTCGCCGCTACCGGCTTCTGCTGGTTCGACGGCTATACCCTTGTACAGCAACGCTATTGGCAGGGAATGGCCCATGATCGGCCGTTCCAGTACTGGAGCTGGGCCAACCTGGCCGCGACGGTGTGCGCGATCGGCTTGGGCAGCGTCGCCGGGCTCGGCCGGGTCTTCGACCCGGTCGCGATCCGTCGGCGGTCGGGTCTGCACCTGCTGCTGCTGGCGATGCTGGTTGCGATTGTTTGGGCGGATGCGAGCATGCTGAGCAAGGCCGAGACCGAGCGGATCTGGCTGCCGTTCACCGTCTGGCTGACCGCGGCGTCGGCGCTGCTGCCGTTGCGGTCGCAGCGACTGTGGTTGGCCGTCAACATCGTCGGGGCGCTGTTGCTGAACAGTCTGATCCTCACCCACTGGTAGGAGGGCTCGGCAATGCCGGAACTGTCCCGCCGGCTCGGCACCGGCGACGCGGTGGTGATCGGTCTGGGATCGATGATGGGCGCCGGGGTGTTCGCCGCGTTCGGCCCCGCCGCGCGCGCCGCCGGGGCCGGGCTGTTGATCGGGTTGGCGATCGCCGCGGCGATCGCGTACTGCAACGCCACCGCCTCGGCGCAACTGGCGGCGGTATATCCGACCTCCGGCGGCACCTACATCTACGGACGCGAACGGCTCGGCCCGTGGTGGGGCTTCGCCGCGGGGTGGGGCTTTGTCGTCGGCAAAATCGCGTCGTGCGCGGCGATGGCGCTGACCATCGGCACCTACGCGGTGCCAGGCCCGTGGTGGGCGCAGCGCCTGATCGCCGTCACCGCGGTGATCGGGCTGACCGCGCTAAACTACCGCGGTGTCACCAAGACTGCGGCATTGGCCCGAATCTTGTTGGTGTGCACGCTCGTTGCGCTTGCCGTCGTGGTCATCGGCATCGCGATCGGCGGCGTGCACCCGTCGAATCTGAGCGGTGCGGGCGTCTGGTCGTCGGTGACCGTCTATGGGATTCTGCAATCGGCCGGCTTGCTGTTCTTCGCCTTCGCTGGTTATGCGCGGATCGCGACGATGGGCGAGGAGGTCCGCAACCCGGCCCGCACCATTCCGCGGGCGATCCTCATCGCCTTCGGGATAGCGGTGGTGGTGTATCTGGTCGTCGGAGTCGCGGCGCTGCTGGCAGCGGGACCCGACCGGCTGGCGCGGTCTGCCGCCCCGCTGGCCGAGGCGCTCCGTGCCGCCGGGGCCGCGCCGCTGCTGCCGGTGGTGGCGGTGGGTGCGACGCTGGCCAGCCTCGGTGCGCTGCTGGCGCTGATCGCCGGGATTGGGCGCACCACCTTGGCGATGGCGCGTCACCGGGATCTGCCCGGCTGGCTGGCCGCCGTCCATCCGCGCTACCAGGTGCCGCATCACGCCGAGATCGCCCTCGCGGTGGTCGTATGCGTGCTCGCGGCCACCATCGACCTGCGCGGGGTGATCGGCTTCTCGTCGTTCGGGGTGCTGATCTACTACGCGATCGCCAACGCATCCGCCTACACCCAGCCGCCGGAGCAGCGGCGGTGGCCGCGGCTGCTGAACGTCTGCGGGGTGGTCGGCTGCCTGCTGCTGGTCGCCACCCTGCCGTGGCAGTCGGTGGTCGCCGGGCTCGCGGTATTCGCGATCGGCCTGACCGGACGCGCTCTCGCCCAGCGGCTTTTCACAGACCCGCGGCGCGGGTGACCCGAGCGAACCGACTGCCCGGCCGACAGACCGCACGTACCGCGGCCACATCGTCGGCGAGGTCGAAATCCACCGACTCATCAAGCAGGGCGACGTCAGCGCCGTTGCCGCGCAAAGCTTTCAGCGTCAACGCCCCGGTGTTCGGTTGCGACATCGGAACGTCGCGCAGACACTCGGCGAGCGCAGGAGTGTGCACGCCGAGTGCCCACCAGCCACCGTCGCGGGCGAAGCCGAGCACGGCTGACGACTCGGCCAGCCGTCGCGCGCAGTCGCCAAGCAGGTCGGCGGTCACCTGCGGGGTGTCCATCCCGATCTGCAGCACCGGATGCCCGTCGACGGCGGCGGCGTCGGCATGCGCATTGGCCAGCCGGTCACCGAAATCGCTGCCGCGCTGGCCGATCACCTCGAATGACGCCAGCATGCGCCGGATCTCGGTGCCATCGGCGGCGGCCTCGAGCTCGCCGGTGATCGCCACCACCCGGGTGGCGACCGGGGCTGCCGCTACCGCCTCGAGGGTGTCCAGCAGCGCGGCAGCGGCGATCTCGGCGGCAAGCTGGTCGCCGACCGTCGCGGCCAGCCGGGTCTTCGCCCGGCCGGGCACCGGGGCTTTGGCCACCACCAGCAGCGTCACCGGCACGACGCTCAAGAGATCACCTTCCAGAAATCGATAATCGCGGTCACGCTGCCGCGCAGCGAACCGCTCACCTTCGACTTACCCCCGACGCGGGGTCCGTATGCGACGTCATGCTCGACGACTCGCCAGCCGGCCGCGGCAGCGCGCACCAGCAGCTCCAGCGGATATCCCGATCGGCGGTCGCTGACGCCCAGGCTCAGCAGGGCGTCTCGCCGAAACACTCGCATTGGCGCGATGTCGTGCACCGGGAGGCCGTGCCGGGTACGCAGCCGCCAGCTCATCATCACCGTGCCCAGCCGCGCCACCCACGGCCAGCGCAATCCGGGCACCGGGCGGCGTCGGCCGATCGCCAGGTCGGCGCCGTGTTCTACGTCAGCGACCAGCCGCGGTAGATCGGCGGCGTCCAGCGACCCGTCCGCGTCGATGACCGCCACGATCGGCGTCGTCGCCGCCACCACCCCGGCATGCACCGCCGAGCCGTAGCCGGGCCGAGGCTCGGCGACCACGGTGGCGCCGTGACGGCGAGCCACGGCGGCGGTGTCGTCGGTGCTGTTGTTGTCGACCACCAGCGCCTGGTAGCCCGCGGGCATGGCCGCCAGCACAAACGGCAGCGACTCGGCCTCGTTCAGACACGGCAACACCACCGTCACCAGACCGTCGGCCATGGTCTTCGACAGTAGCCGGACCGGACTTGTCGGACCGCGGTGCACGGTGGCCGTAGGTACCAGGACGTTTGCGATGTGCTGGATGTGCGATCACCCCGACTCGCCCTGGCTCGTGCAGCCGTTGAAGGCGCCGGCCAGGCGGCGCTAGCTGCGAACCTGCACGAAACCATCGCCGAAACCACACCACACCGCACGCATGCCGCAGTACCCTCAGGTGATCTTCAGGATCTGACGAAAGGATCCGACATTGCCAGTTTCCGGTTGCCTTTGGGGTGTCTCCGCCATTATGATCGCCAGCTCATCGGCGATAGTGCCGGTATCGCCGCTCATGGGCATGCGGACAATTGCGGTGCAGCTCGTTGACGTCACAAGTGCGGATTCGCCGCTCGGGGATGGCACGGCATTGCTGATGGGCGGAACCAGTATTCCGCAACCGAGTCAGCTCTACCTCGATGCCGCCGACGCACTGTATCTGCAGCCGCGCGGGTTCACCGGCACCCTGCAATCGTTATTCACCCCGGAGGACGCAAGTCCCACGTCGGAAACTAGGGGCGAGCAGATTCTCGACGCCACGATTCTGCAAAAGTTCGACAGCGGAGACGTGAGCGCGCAAAACCCCCTCGTGGTGTTTGGCTACTCGCAGAGCGCCTCGATCTCCACAGACGTCATGCGTGAGCTTGCCGGCCAGGGCGTGCCCAGCAATGACGTGCATTTCGTGCTGATCGGCGATCCGGACAACCCTGCCGGCGGCTCGGAGGTGGTGACTAGCAACCTTTCACCGCAATATCTTGCGGCCAACGTCGCGACTCCGAACGATCTTTACCCGACAGACGTCTACACCCATGAATACGACGGTGTTGCCGATTTCCCGAAGTATCCGATTGACCTGCTCTCGGACCTCAACGCCACGTTGGGCTTTATCTACGAGCACGGCACATATTTGAGCCTCACACCCGAGCAGATCGCCGATGCTATTCAACTGCCGACGACCGCGGCTGACACCATGGTCAATTACTACATCATTGCGGCCGAAAGCCTGCCGTTGCTGGATCCACTGCGGTTGATTCCGATAATCGGGCAGCCCCTGTATGACCTGCTCGAACCCGATACCCAAATTCTGGTGAATCTCGGCTACGGCAGTATCGACCAGGGGTGGAGTTCGGGAGATGCCGACCTGGTCAGCACTGCCGGGTTGTTTCCGACTGACATCAATCTTGGCGATGTTCTACCGCATTAGGTAACGGCCTGCAGCAAGGGGTCAGCGACTTCTTCGCCGATTTGGGAAACCCAGACACCTACAAGATCACGCCCCTGTTACAAAACCCGTCGTTGACCGAGATCGCGGAGGCGGGCTACCTTTTCGGCTTCCTCGACTCGCCACACCAACGCTGTCCGACGCCCTGCAAGGTATCACCGAATTCATCCAAGCGTTCACCGCTATGACGTGAGGTGCACCAATGGGTCTTTCGGGCCGTCATTCATCGTCAAGGTCACCCCGCGACAACCGATTTAACGCGAAAGCACCGCGTTAGAGCCTGCATTCTCGCGATGCTTTGACGTCACGCTGGCGGCACGGCCGGACGGCCTGGACGTTCTCAAACGGATTGAGCCCGGAAGTTCATTGCAACGCCGTTCATGCAATAACGCAGGCCGGTCGGTGCCGGGCCGTCATCGAAGACGTGGCCGAGGTGCCCGCCGCAGCGACTGCACAGCACCTCGGTGCGCGTCATCCCCAGCGAGTCGTCTTCGCGCGTGATCACGGCGTTGCCCAGGGACTGGTAGAAGCTCGGCCAGCCGGTGCCGCTGTCGAACTTGGTGGCAGACGCGAACAGATCTTGTTTACAACCCGCGCAACTGAACACACCGGGGCGGTGCTCGTCGTTGAGCGGGCTGCTGTACGGCTGCTCGGTGCCGGCGTTGCGCAAGATCTCATACTGCTGCGGGCTCAGCAGCTGCCGCCACTCGGCGTCGGAGTGGGTGACTCCGAAGGTGCCGTCCGGTGAGCTGTGGGCCCGCGGGCTGTGTAGTGAACTGCCCCAGGCGAGCAGGCCAACGCCGAGCAACGAGCTGCCAAGCAGCAGGTGGCGACGTGTCACAGCCGGCCGCGGCGGGGCGGAGTCAGTCATCTTTGAATGCTACAGGCGGTGCGACCGACGTAATAGCCCGCTGCGCCGCCGCTTAGCCGCGCAGTGGTGCGAACGCGAACTCGTGCAGTCCTTCCCGCGGCTTAACCGCTGCCCGGAAGCCCAGCAACTCCGCCGCGTGGGCCGGATCAGCGACGATATGGCGCACGTCGCCGCTGCGGTATTGGCCGGTGACGACGGGCGAAACAGCGGAGTCGCGCGCCTGACACAGTTGCGTCGCGACCTCCATGATGGAAATCGGCTGCCCGGAACAGACATTCGCCGCGGTGAACCCGCCGCGGTCAGCGGCCACCGCCGCCACGTTGGCCGCCGCGACGTCGTCGACGTGAACGAAGTCACGCATCTGGCCGCCATCTTCGAAAACCATTGGCGGCTCGCCCTTTTCGAGCGTTGAGCGGAAAATCGCGGCGACCCCGGAATACGGTGTGTCGCGCGGCATGGCGGGGCCGTAGACGTTGTGGTAGCGCAACGCGACCACCGATCCGCCCGTCGACTCCGACCACGCCAGCGCGTAATGCTCCTGCGCCGTCTTGCTGGCCGCGTACAGGCTGCGCGGCCGCAGCGGCGCGTCCTCGTCAACGAGCTGCCAGGCCAGCTCCTCACCGCCGACCGGGCAGCGGTGCTCGAAAACACCGGCATCCAGGTCGGCCCGCCGCCGGGGCAGCGGGTCGACCGTCCCGTGCTGATCGCAGCGGTACCGGCCCTGCCCGTAGACCACCATCGACGACGCCAGCACCAGACGCGCGACCCCGGCGCGAAACATCTGCGCCAGCAGCACCGTGGTGCCGAAATCGTTGTTGCTGGCGTAGTCTGGCGCGTCGGCGGCGTTCACGCCCGCACCGACGACCGCGGCCTGATGACACACCAGGTCGACACCGTCCAGCAGCGGGGCCAGTGCGTCGGCGTCACGGATGTCGACATGTCGACAATCGGCCGGCAGCGCCGCATCGTTTCCGTGCGCGGCGGCCAGCATGGCATCGACGGCCACCACGTCGTGACCGGCGGCTCGCAGCGCCGCGTCGACTCGCGACCCGATGAAACCGGCCGCACCGGTCAGCAGCACCCTCACGGCTGGTCGAACGGCAGCTGGATACCGGTGTGCGACAAACACTCCGTGCACGTGCCTTCCGCGGCGACCTGGCCAATCGCCTCGTGCACAAGTTTCTTGAAAGGCTCGATGTTCTTCTCGAATTCGCCGACGACGTCGACGACCTTGACCCCGGCGCCCGGCGTCGATGCCGGCGTCCAAATCTGTCACCAAAGCAATTGTGGCATAGCAGATTTCGAGCTCGCGCGCCAGCACCGCCTCCGGATAGCCGGTCATGTTGATCAGGGTGAAGCCCGCGGCGGCGAACCACTGGCTTTCCGCACGAGTCGAAAAACGCGGACCCTCGATGACCACCATGGTGCCGCCGTCGACCACGCCGGGCAGCCCGGTGACCGCGGATCGCAACGTCGGACAGTACGGATCGGCGAAGGAGACGTGCGCGGCACCGGAGTCGAAGTAGGTGTCGGCGCGGCGACGGGTGCGGTCCACCAGCTGGTCGGGCACCACGATCGCGCCCGGTTCGAGTTCAGGCGTCAGGCTGCCGACCGCGCACGGGGCGAAGACTTGGCGCACCCCCAGCGCGCGCAGCGCCCACATGTTGGCCCGATACGGCACCTTGTGCGCGGGATACCGGTGGTCGCTGCCGTGGCGGGGCAGGAATGCGACCTCGTGCCGGCCGACGGCGCCGACCGTCACCGGCGCGCTGGGCTCGCCGAACGGGGTGTCGAGGTTGACGGTGCGTGCGCCTGAGTCGAAGAACGTGTAGAAGCCGCTGCCGCCGATCACTCCGAGCATCTACGCCGCCTCCTCTTCATCGCTCCGCTCCGCATCGTCACCGGCGGCACCCGTTCATTATCTGCTAGGGCGGAGTGCACGCCGCATGCAACGATCGACGGGTGGCCAGTTTTGCGCAGTGGATCGCCGGTGCACGACCGCGGACACTCCCCAACGCAATCGCACCGGTGATCGCCGGCACCGGCGGTGCCGCCTGGCTGCATGCCGCCAACTGGTGGAAGGCGCTGCTCGCGTTGGCCGTTGCGATGGCGTTGATCATCGGGGTGAACTTCGCCAACGACTACTCCGACGGCATCCGTGGCACCGACGACGATCGCGCCGGTCCGCTGCGCCTGGTCGGCTCGCGGCTGGCGACACCGCGATCGGTGCTGATGGTGGCGGTGGTCAGCTTCAGCGTCGGCGCGGTGGCCGGGTTGGCGCTGGCATTGACCAGCGCGCCGTGGCTGATCGGAGTCGGCGTGCTCTGCATCGCCGGGGCCTGGTTGTACACCGGCGGATCAAAGCCTTACGGCTATGCGGGTTTTGGCGAAATCGCGGTATTCGTGTTCTTCGGGCTGGTCGCGGTGCTCGGCACGCAGTACACCCAGGCGTTGCGGGTGGACTGGGTGGGTCTGGTGCTGGCGGTGACGACGGGCGCGCTGTCATCGGCGGTGTTGGTGGCCAACAATTTGCGCGACATCCCCACGGACACTCGTTCCGGCAAGCTCACGTTGGCGGTGCGGCTGGGCGACAACGGGACCCGCATCCTCTACCAGACGCTGCTGGCCCTGGCGGCCGTGCTGACGCTGACGCTGACCGCGGCGACGCCGTGGTGTGCGGTCGGACTGGTGGCCACCCCGTTGGCGCTGCGGGCCGTGGCACCGGTGCGATCCGGTCGGGTGGGAGCCGAGCTGATTCCGGTGCTGCGCGACACCGGCCTGGCGATGCTGGTGTGGTCGATCGTGGTGGCCACCGCGTTGACGCTGACGACCTGGTAGGAACTACGCGGCCTTGTCCATCAGTTTGATGATCGCCGCGCGCAACTGCGCGGTGTAGACGTGCTCGGTGATCAAGCCGATTGCCTCTTGGTCGCCGGTTCGCAGGATGCCCAGCAGAAGATGCTCGCAGCGGATCTCGTTGTCGTTGTGCGCCAATGCTTCTCGCAGCGCCAACTCCAAAGCCTTCTTGGCCTCGCGATTGAACCAGATATGCCCTCGCCGCCGGCGCCGGCGACCCGAACGCGACAGCGCATTGTCGAATGCGTCGGCACCGAACGTGCGGGCCACGCTGTCGCGAACCGCCCGCAGATCGATGCCAATGGTGCTGAGTGCGTCGGCGTCCTCGTCGAACGACTTATCGCCGGCTGAGGATTCGGCCAGCCGGGCCCGCACGACCTCAGCGGTCAGCCCGTACCCTGTCAGTACCGACGAGAGTTCCCCGCCTGCGGCCTGCAGAATACCGAGAAGCAAGTGCTGCGAACCGGTTTCACGGTCGCACAGTTCGCGGGCCTCTTCCTGCGCCAACATGACCGCGACCCGGGCATTGCGGGCGAACCTCTCGAACGCCATCGGTCATCTCCTCCGGTTGTATTTCTGGTGCACCGCCTGCCGGCTTACGCCCAGCGCGTTGGCGATTGCCTGCCAACTCCAGCCCTGCTCCCGTGCGTTGGCGACGTGGATTGCCTCCAATCGCTCCTGCAGGCGCTGCAGCGCACGAACCGCGCGCAGACCGACCGCCGGATCGGCGCTGCCTGCGGCATCCGCGGCGGGTCCCAGCGACATATCGGACAATTCGCTCACGCGTGTCAAGATAACTTGACGACGTCGAGTGTGTCAAGAAACGTTGACAAGCTGGTGCAAGCGTTATCCCGCAAGCATTTTCAGTCAGATGTATCCGAGCCGGCATCGGGCGGTGCCTCGCCGCGCAGCCTGGCCCGCAGCTGCTCGCGGTCGCGGCGTCGGCGCTCGGTGGCCACCTCGAGGTCGGCGGTCGCGCGGCGGCGCAGCGGACCGAACAGCCAGATGCCCAACGGCATCGCAATGACGAGAGCAAACAACAAGGCGACAATCAGAGGGAACTCGTGCACGCCGAACAGTCGGCCCACCCCGTAGATCACCGCGGTCAGCGCCGCCAGCAACGCCAGGCGGGCCGCGACGTAAAGCAGGACACTGACGACGGCCCGACTGGCCGAGCTCTGAGCCTTTGGCACCATGCGAGCCTAGGACGCCGCGTATATTCGGACCAAGGAGGTGTTGAGTGCTGTATCTGCTCCTCGTCCTCGTTCTCGGGGCGCTGATTTACGCTGGGTTGCGCGTTGCCCGTGCACAGGTCAACCGGCAGAAGACCCGTGTCATCGGGCCCGACGACGATCCGGACTTCCTGTGGCGGCTAAGCCACGGCGATAACAACCCGCGTTGAATCGCGCTAGATCGCTAGATGAAGTGCTCGTTGGATCGGCGCTGATCGCTCGGAAACCCGTCGGCGACAACAGCTGCCAGTTCGATGAGCGCTTCTCGAGTTTCCCGCTTCAGCCGGTCCAGGCTGATCTCCGCGCCCTCCTCGAGATGCGGGTCGAACGGCACCAGCCGCACCGCTCGGCACCGTCGCGAGAAGTGATCGACCACCTTTTGCATGTCGACTTTGCCTGACCGTGGCCGCACCGCATTGATGACCGCGATCGAATTGCGGACCAGTTCCTCGTGGCCGTGCGCGTCGAGCCAGTCCAGCGTCGCTGACGCGCTGCGCGCGCCGTCGATCGATCCCGAACTGACCACGATGAGCGCGTCGGCCTTCGCCAGCACCGACGTCATCGCCGAATGCAGGAGGCCGGTCCCGCAGTCGGTGAGCACCAGGCCGTAGAAACGCTCCAGGATTTCCAGCGTCTGCGCGTAGTCCTCCTCGCTGAACGCCTCGGACATGGCCGGGTCGGTTTCGGAGGCCAGCACCTCAAGCCGACTGGGCCCCTGCGAGGTGTAGCTGCGAACATCGCTGTAGCGCTCGATGCCCTCGACATCGCGCAACAGGTGGCGCACGGTCGCCGGCGTCTCCAACGGCACCTTCTGGCTCAGCGTCCCGCGGTCGGGGTTGGCGTCCACGGCCACCACCCGGTCTCCACGAATCGACGCGAAGGTCGCGCCGAGCGTGGCGGTGATGGTGGTTTTGCCGACGCCGCCCTTCAGCGACAGCATCGCGATGCGGTAGCAGCCCCGCAGCGGTTTGTTGACCTGCACGACCAGGTCGTTGTACCGCAGGGTCCGTGGGCTTTCGCCCACGTTGATCAGCTGTCCTGACAAGACGTACAGCCACCGCCGCCAACCCTCCGACGGTGGCGGCTTGACCTGGCGCAGCAGGGTGCTGGTGGACAGCTCCGGGTACGGCGACGGATGCACCACCGGGCGCTGCTGGGTGTTGTGCGGCACGCCCGGCGGCTGTCCCCGGTAATAGCCGCTCGAGTTCTGTGACGGTGAATCGACGACCTGTGGAAGTCCTTTGTGCGGCGTGGCTGCCCAAGCCCGTGGTTCGGCGTGGGTCTCGGGGGGCGGCACGCCCCGGGTCACAGCCTCGCTGAACCGTCGCTCGGTGCGGAACCCGGCAAAGGCCCTGGTCGGCGGCTCGGTCGGCGGCGGCTGTGGCGGCTGTGGTGGCTGTGGCCGCAACTCGGTTGTCGGATGGTCTGGGCGACCATGCGATGCGCCCACATTCGCACCTTGCGTCGGATGGTCAGACACGTGCACTTTCCCCTTGTTGCAACTCTCGGGTCGCTTGTCGACGAACAGTCCTGTTAGGCGAATCCCCCGATGTCGGCCTAGCCCACCCCAGCATAGGAGTGCAGGCCAACCGTCACCAGGTTGACGAAGAACAGGTTGAACACCATGGCCACGAAGCCGACCACGTTGATCCACGCCGCTTTCCTGTCCCGCCAGCCCGCTGTCGACCGAGCATGCAGGTAGGCGGCGTAGACCACCCACGCGATGAACGCCACCGTCTCCTTGGGGTCCCAGCCCCAATAGCGGCCCCAGGCCTGCTCGGCCCAGATTGCGCCGAAGATCACCCCGAAGCCGAACACCGGGAAGGCGAAGATCGTGGTCCGGTAGGCGATGCGGTCCAGCGTCTGCGCGTCGGGTAGCCGCTGCACCAGCTGAGCAAACGCGCCGGGCGTCTCCGGCTCACCCAGGCGAGAGGTCCGCAGCAGGAACAGGATGCTGGCCACCCCCGCGACGAGGAACACCCCCGAACCCAGGCTGACCACCGACACATGGATGGGCAGCCAGTACGACTGCAGCGCCGGCATCACCGGCGCGGCGTTGGTGTACAGCCAGCGACCGGACACCGTCAGCAAAATCAGCACCGGCAGCAGCAGAAAGACCCACAGCGGACGGTACTGCGGGCGGCGCAGCACGATCGCGCCGGCGACCAGGCCGCAGAAGCAGGTGAGGTTGATGAACTCGTACATGTTGCCCCACGGCACCCGCACGGTGGCCAAACCGCGCAGCACGATGCACAGCAGCAGCAGGCCGATGCCGGCGTAGACCAGGAGCACCCCGGCCCGCCCGACGCGTTCGTCGAACGGCCGCCGCGGCGTGTCCAGCACCACGCCCGGCGTCACGCTGTCCGCGGCTACCCATCCGGCGCTGACCAACTCCGGTTCGGCTCGCCGGCTGCGGGTGTAGGCGAGTTCGACGGCCAGCAGCAACAACGCGACCACCAGCATCACCACCGCGGAGGTGAACGCCCAGTCCGAATTGCGCGCCAAGTCCAAATTGACGTGCGACGTGTTCATTTGACATTCCTTCCGGCGGTCCCGACGGGCTCGACGGGCGCGGCGGCCGGCGCTTCCAATCCATCCTGCAACCGGTCGACGAGCCGCTCGAATTCGTCGCCCCAGCCGGAGTTGTCTGTCCGCGCCAGGCCGCCTAGCTCGACGTTCACCGTACCGGCCGGGGCCGGTGTCAGCCGGACCCACACCCGCCGTCGACGCACCAACAGCGACACCACCAGGCCGGCCATCATCGCGATCGCGAACACCAGCACCCAGATCTGCCCGGGATCGTGGGAAACCTGCAGGTTGACGAACGGCACGGCGCCGTCGAACCGCACGACGGTGCCCGCCGCCGGGCCCTGATCGACCCGCACACTGTCGCCGACGCGCAGGTTGACCCGTTTGACCCTGGTCAGGCGGTGCTGCTCGATGAGATGCGGATCCAGGGAATACAGCGACTGCGGGCGCCCGGTGTCCAGACCGGTGTCACCGGAATAGATGTCCACGGCGACCGCCGGGGCGATGAGCGCGGGAAAACTCGACGACAGCAGGGTGCCCTCCAGCTGCTCGGTCGGCGCGAGCAGACCCTGGATGGCGATCTGGTGTTGGCGACGTTCGCCCGCGTCGGGATACGCGCCGGCCGGCGGATCGATGCGCACGACGCCCGAGGACAGCAGCGTGCGGGGGTTGTCCGGCCGCCACTGCACCGTCGAGGTGCGGGTCTGCCCGTCCGGGAAGGTCACGGTGAATGTCGGCGCGTAGCCGTGGCCCTGCAAGTAGACCCGGTTGCCGCCGATCCGCAGCGGGTGGTTGACCTCCAGCCGGTAGCCCCGCCAACTGTCGTTGGCGAGGTCGCGGCCGGCCTGGTAGTCGATGTCGGCCGCGAACGACGTGGCTTGCCCATTCACAAGGTAGCGCGCGTCAAAGTCCTTGACGCGCAGGCAGATCGGGTACAGCGACGTGCCGTCGACGGTGTTGCCGGCCCGGAACGAGTCGAACGCGGCCGGCGATGCCGAGCAGAAACCGGGACCGCCGTCGGCGATCACGACGACGTTGCCCTCGTAGCCGAACAGCTTGCCGGCGGCCACCGCCACCAGCAGGCCGACCAGCGAGAAATGGAACACCAGGTTGCCGAATTCGCGTAGGTAACCCTTCTCGGCGGAAATCTCGATGGTCTCGCCGCGGCGGATGACCTTGCGCCAACCCCGCAGCCGGTCGGCCATGGCCGCGGCCAGCTGGTCGGGCTCGCCGGCGATCGTGGCGGTGGCGTGCTTGGGCAGCCGGGCCAGGTTGCGCGGAGCCGGCACCGGCGTCGCCCGCATGCTGCGGGCATGCTCGATCATCCGCGGCGTCAGGCAGCCGACCAGCGACACGAACAGCAGCGTGTAGATGGCGGTGAACCAGAAGCTGCCGAAGACGTTGAACGCTTGCAGCCGATCCAGCCACGGCCCGATCAGCGGATGCTCGGCGAGGTAGTCGGCGACCTTGCCCGCGTTGAGGCTGCGTTGCGGCAGCAGCGCACCGGGCACCGCACCCAGGGCCAGCAGGAACAACAGCACCAGCGCGGTGCCCATCGAGGTCAGCGCCCGCCAGGTATTGCGGGTCAGCGCGAAAAGCCGGGTCAAATCGGCAACCTCACGTCGGAGACGAACGCGTCGCGCAGCCACGATATGAAGTCGTTCCACACGCCGCTGACCAGCGCGACGCCGACCGCGATCAGCAGCAGGCCGCCGACGACCTGCAGCACACGGGTGTGCCGGCGCAGCCAGTCGAGTCCGGCGACGGCCGAAGCCGATCCAAAAGCCAACAACACGAACGGGATTCCCAAGCCCAGGCAGTAGGCGATCGTCAACACGATCCCGCGGGCCACACTCGCCCCGTCGGTGGCCGACGCGACGGTGATCACCCCGGTCAGCGTCGGCCCCAGACACGGCGTCCAGCCCAGCGCGAACACCGCACCCAGCAGCGGCGCTCCGGCCACCGTCGACAGCTGCCGCGGCGCAAACCGGAGCTGACGCTGCAGTGCCGGAACGTATCCCACGAACACCAGACCCATCAGGATGGTCAGCACACCGCCAACCCGTTGCAGCACAACCTGATCGGTGATCAACCTGGTCGTCATGCCCAGCACCGCGACCGTGCCGAGCAGGAACACCACGGTGAACCCGGCGACGAACAACGCCGCCGACCCAGCGACCCGCCAGCGCGCAGCGGGCGGTGCCTTCAGCGCACCGGGCTGCGGCTGCTCGTCGACACCGACCACCGCGGCCAGATACGACAGATAGCCCGGGACCAGCGGCACCACGCACGGCGACGCGAATGACACCAACCCGGCCAGCAGGCAGACCGCCAGCGCTGCCAATATCGGCCCGGCAGCGGCAATTTCGGTAAAGCCGGTCATTGCGCTCTCGATGTTCCCTGCTGCCCGGCAGGTTCGGACGCGACGCGCTGCACCACCGGCTGCAGATCCTCGGCGAGCAGCTCGCGCAGGAAGACCGCTGCGACCCGGTGACTGCGGTCGAGCACCAGCGTGGACGGGATGACGGTGGTGGGGTACTTGCCGCCGAACGCGATCATGGTGCGCATCGCCGGGTCGTAGATGGACGGGAACGTCACATTGCGGTCTTTGACGAAGTCCTGGGCCGCCTGGCGGTTGTTGTCGCGCACGTCGATACCGAGCAGCGTGACGCCGTCGGCGCGGGTGGCGTTGTACACCCGCTGCAGCTGGGTGACCTCGGCGCGGCACGGACCGCACCACTGGCCCCAGACATTGACGACGACGACCTTGCCGGGGAAGTCGTCAACCGAAATGGTGCGTGACGGGTCCATCAGGTCGGGGCCGGAGACCCGGCCGGGCCGGCCGCGGTGGTCGGGCGGGTCGTAGTAGATGTCGGTTTTGCCACCGGGAGCGACGAACTCGAAGGTGCCGCCCTGAGCGACGGCGTCATCGCCGCTGGAGCAGCCGACCAGCAAGCCGGCCACCGCGGTCGCGACGAACGCCAGCCGCCGCATGGTCAACCGCCCGCCGGCTCGCTGTAGAGCACGTCGACCAGCCGGTCGCCGTGGTAGACCAACGACGTCACCGACGCGACCGCACACTGGCGGCGCCGCGGATCGTGCCAGAGCCGCCTGCCGGTCAGCGACAGCCGCACCGTCCATACCGGCAACTGGTGGCTGACGCACACCGCCTCGTGGCCGGCGGCGCGCGCACGGGCTTTTTCCACCGCGGTCGTCATCCGGGCCGCGACCTGCTTGTAGGGCTCACCCCACGACGGAGTGAACGGGTTGCGCAGCTGCCACCAGAACCGCGGGTCCCGCCAGGCGCCGTCGCCCGGACCAATCCGCTTGCCCTCGAAAAAGTTCGCTGACTCGATCAGGTCGGGGTCGGTGTCCACCGGTCAGGTCATGGCGGGCGACGATCGGCGCGGCGGTTTCCTGCGCCCGCTGCAGCGGGGAGGCGATGACTGCGACGATGTCGCGCTCGGCCAGCGCGTCGGCCACCGCCTGGGCTTGCTGATTTCCCTTGTCGGACAGGCGGAATCCGGGCAGCCTGCCGTACAGCACACCCTCGGGGTTGTACACCTCGCCGTGGCGCACCAGGTGGATTCGGGTCTGTTCGGCCATCAGGGTTTGCTCTCCTTGGCTGCCGCGGCGGCTGCCGGCAAGGCGTCGGCGATCCGGGCGAAGGCGGCATCGTCGAGCGCCGCCGAGACGAACCACGCCTCGAACCCGCTGCACGGCGGGTAGACACCGGCGTCCAGCAGGGCGTGAAAGAACGATGGGAAGCGCCACGTCTCGCTGGCGCGCGCCGACGCGAAATCCGTGACCGGCGCGTCACCGAAGAACACGCTGAGCATGTTGCCGGCCCGCGGGATCTGGTGCGCCACACCGGCGTCCGTCAACGCCTCGGACAGCAGGCCGGCCAGCCGGTCGGCATTGGCATCCAGCGCGGCGTAGACGGTGTCGTCGGCGTGCCGCAACGTCGCCAGCCCGGCGGCCATCGCCACCGGATTGCCGGACAGGGTGCCCGCTTGGTACACCGGCCCCAGCGGGGCCAGCCGTTCCATCACCTCGGCACGGCCGCCGAACGCCGCAGCGGGCAGTCCGCCGCTCATCACCTTGCCGAAGGTGAACAGGTCGGCGTCAACCGGATCGATTCCGTACCAACCGCTTCGGCTGACCCGAAAGCCCGTCATCACCTCGTCGACGATCAGCAGCGCGCCGTGCTCGGCGGTGATCTTTCGCAGCGCGGCGTTGTAACCCGGCGCGGGCGGGACGACGCCCATGTTGCCGGGGCTGGCTTCGGTGATCACCGCGGCGATCTGGTCACCGAGTTGAGCGAAGGTCTGCTGCACGGCGTCAATATCGTTGTACGGCAACACAATCGTGTCGGCCGCGGTGGCGCCGGTGACGCCGGGCGACGACGGCAGGCCCAGCGTGGCGACCCCGGAGCCGGCGTCGGCAAGCAGCGCGTCGACGTGGCCGTGGTAGCAGCCGGAGAACTTGACGATCTTGGCGCGGCCGGTGAACCCGCGGGCCAGCCGCACCGCGCTCATGGTGGCCTCGGTGCCGGAGTTGACCAGCCGGATCCGCTGCACCGGCGGCATCCGGTCGATGATCTCGGCGGCCAGTTCGGTTTCGGCGGGCGTCGGCGCCCCGAACGACAGCCCGGTGGCGGCGGCCTTGGCGACGGCGTCGACCACCGACGGGTGCGCGTGGCCGAGGATCATCGGTCCCCAGGAGCAGACCAGGTCGACGTAGCGGTTGCCGTCGGCGTCGGTGAGCCAGCAGCCGCGGGCTTCGGTGATGAAGCGGGGCGTGCCGCCGACCGCCTTGAAGGCCCGTACCGGTGAGTTCACCCCACCGGGAATGACCGCGCAGGCGTCGTCGAACAGCTTCGCCGAGACGTCGGTATGCACGTCCCCCAGTGTCCCAGCCGCTGGGAGTGGTCCGACTACAGGGTGTAGTTGTCAACCCACTGTGACTGGCAGGCAGGTGCCAGGCCTGGCTAGGCTTCCGCCATGCAGCAGCAGTTGCGTGTTGACACTGTTGGTGTGCAGGCGATGGCCGCCCGCTGGGAGACCTCGGCCGGCGAACTGAGCGAGACCATGGCTCCGACGGGATTTGCCTTGTCGTGTCAGGCCAGCGCGGACGCAGTGAATGTGGCCCACGCCGACGTGACAGCTTTCACAGCGGCGTTAGCGGCGCGCGTCAACGCCCGGGCAGTCCGCGTCGCCGAAGCCGATACCCGCTATATCGCCACTGAGGCTGAGTCCTCGAAAAAGTTGGCTACAGTCACCGATCCGGTGACCGGCGTATAGCCGATGGCCGCCGTCGCCGGGTTTCCCAGCCTCTCACAGCTGTTGTCTTGGCCCACCGAACATCTCACCGGGGCAGCCGAGTACTGGCAAGCGGTCGGCGCGCGCAGCTACGCCGTGGCCAACCAGGTCTGGCACGACGCGTTGTCGGTCGATTGGCAGGGCGAAGCCGCCGACGCGCTGCACACCGCCACCCACGCCGACCTGATGACAACCAGCGCAGTAGCCGACCGGTTACACGAGGCGGCCACAGTTGCCCGCACCGGAGCCTCAGACCTCTATACCGCCCGGTCACGGATGGAGTACGCGGTAGACGACGCCCGCACGGCGGGATTCGACGTGGGAGAAGACCTCTCGGTCACCGACCGCTCGAGCGGTGGATCGCCCGCGCAGCGGGCCGCCCGGCAAGCCCAAGCACAAACCCTCGCCGGCGACATCCGCCAGCGCGCCGCCCAACTAGTTGGCCTCGATCAACAAATCGCCGGAAAAATCACTGCCGCCGTCGCAGGCATCCGCGACACCTTCCCATCCAGCCCCACCCCAGACACCTCCTCAAGAGACAACCGAGTCCAAGCCGTCGACCAGCACACCTTCAAACAAGACCCATCGCTACCACCTGGTCCGCCCGGGAACCCGTTCGCGGCTTGGAGCGACGAGCAGATGGCACAGGTAGCAACCGAAATCGCCCACGGCCACGCCTGGGAACAACACAAAGCCGATTTCCCAAAAGGGTGGACGGAACGGGATCTCGCAAGGTCGATCTATGACGCGATGAAAGACCCCAAAACCCGTATCGCTACCAGCATCGACTCCGGCGGGACGGCGCTGCTGCGGCCTGACGGAACCACCATTTTCATCAATCCACAAGACGGGGACTACGGCACCGCCTTCGTACCGAAGCCGCGCGCCGGGGACAAATGGCGGACGCCGCTCGAATACTTTGAGCAGCACACCAGGGCGCCGGAACCGCTTCCGCCTCCTACCGCGGGACGACTGCCACCGCTGACTCCCGGCGAGATGGCGCCCCACGCACCCGAACCTGCTCCGGCTCCGCGGCCCGCACCCCCACCACCGGTTCAAGAGCCGGCGCCCGTTGAGCCCCCAGCGGCACGCCCGGGTCCCCCGCTGGGCAGTTTCAGCGGTGGTGGCGGCGGGGGAACACCCGGATTAGGTATCGGTGGCCTGCATACACCGACGGAAGAAGTGGACTAGGGATATCTCGTCGATGGAAACCCAGCGCCTGTCGCTGCGCTGCACCCGTGTTTGATTTGCCTGCTTCGTTCACAGCCCGGGGGGATACTGGCGTCCCTCCTGCTCGCGGCGCACTTTTTCCGCCCACCGCTCGGTCTCCTCGATTTCCTCGGCAGTGCGGGTGCGGCCCCCGTCAGGAAACAACAGCTTGGCGCGGTCATAGCCGCCGATTTTGCGGCGCCGCTGCAAGCCACGAAGCAAGGTGACCGCCTCGGTGTCGGAGAACCCGGTGACAGTCGCAAAGTCCAGACCCGCGCCAACTAGGCCACTGGCCCAGGTGATCTCAGTTAGAAACAGCACTCGGGCCCAGTCCAGATTGCTCAGCGGATCACCATTTTCCACGGCACGCTGAAGACGCACGGTGAGCTCGCCGAACTCGTCCCAAGTCGACAACCCGAGCACCTGAAAGGGAAACGGCGCGCCGGATGCCGACCAACCCCACTGCTGCAAGGCCTGCTCAATGAACTTGCGTTCCCTGTCGGTCAGATCGACCGCTACCAATTCAGAAGAACTTGTCATCGAGCTGATCGTACGGCCAGCACCCGATATACGGGCTCAGCAGTGGCGCGGGTGGAAACGAGACCTCGGCGCCGGTGTCCGAGCAGTCCCACACAGAACCGGTATCACGAGCGCCGCGGCGCACGTTGCAACAATCGACTCGTGACCCGGCAGTCGGCGCGCGAGATCGCACTCGCCAGCGTCGCAGCCGTCCGCGACGATCCAGCTGGACGGCTGACCCTGATGCGCAGCCAATACCGGGTCCCGCCGGAGGTGGACCGCGGCTATCTTCCCTACCGGCAGGCGGCGTCGGCGTTCATGCGATGGCAACTGCGGCGCGAACTGCTCAACCCGATCGCCGCGCCGAGGCCGGGAAGTCCCTGGTGGCGGGCAATCAACGAGCGCCTGCTCTACGACGGCTGCGAAGCCCGCGCGCTGGCCTTCGGCCATCCCGGGCCGCCGAGCTCACCCTCGGTCGCCGCCTGGCTGGATTTCATCCGACGTCCCAACGCCGCGCGCTGGTATCGGGCGCACAACATGAGCGTCGTCGGCGGCTATCTCGAAAACGAACACTTGGCGGCGCGCGAAGGTCGAATCGAACGGTTCTTCATGAACCTGGTGCTGGTCCGGGTTCTCTACACCCACGCGATGGTCGCGGCGCCGCGGCTGGCGCTCGGCTGGCTGGCTCCCGCCGGCCGGCTGCTCGGCGATCCGCGGCTGGGCATGACCGGCATCTTCCTGTCGCTTTCGCGAGTGCTGCCCGACCGCTATCCGCTCGGTGACGACATCGCGCCGTATGCGCGGGCCGAACATGGACTGGGCCATCTGCTCGACGTCGGCGTCATCACGCCGCGGATGGAACGCCTCTACGCGTGGTCGGCCCGTGAGCTGGACACCCCGGGCTTAGGACAGCTGCTGTCCGGCCAAACCCCTTGTTACGCATGGCCCGCGGCTGACCAGCGGCCCTGGAATCCGGCCCCGTCGCGGCTGGCTCGAATGTCACGAAAACTTTTGCCCGCGGACCACGGAGGCTTGAGATAGGCCATGCGGTAAGAGTTTGATTACGGTATGCAACTACCCCAACGTCTCGCCCGGTTCAATCGACACGTCACCAACCCCATTCAGCGGATGTGGGCCGGTTGGGCCCCATCGTTTGGCATCCTCGAGCACGCCGGACGGCGCTCCGGCAAGCAGTACCGCACGCCGCTGACGGTGTTCAACGCCGAAGTCGACGGCAAGCCAGGCGTGGCGATCCTGCTGACCTACGGCCCAGACCGTGACTGGTTGAAGAACCTCAACGCCGCCGGCGCCGGCCGGATGCGACGGCACGGCAAAACCTTCGGCGTCAGCGACCCACGGACGGTGACCAAAGCGGAGGCGGCGACTCATGTCAGCGGCGCAGCCCAACGGGTCTTCGCCAGGATGCCGTTCGAGCAGGCGGTGCTGCTGACCAAGACCGGTTAAGCGCGAAGCTCTCGACCGGTGGACTCGCTCTCTGGGGTCACCGGTCCGCGCCACCGCTTGGTGAGGAAGTACAGCACGACCACGACGGCCCAGGACAGCAGGCTGAGCCAAAACTGGCCACGCGCGGTGCTGTTGAACGCCATCTGCACCAGCACGCCGGCGATCGCGGCCAGCGTCAGGAATGACAGCACCGGGAAGTACCACATCTTGACCTGCAACTTTTCCGGTGGCGTCTTGAAGCGCAAGACGATCTGCGACAACGCGATCAACAGGTAAACGAAAAGCACGATGGCGCCTGACGAGTTGAGCAGAAAAGTGAACACCGAACCTGGGGCGACCCAGGCCATGATCACGCACATGAACCCGACCACCGATGAGCACATGATCGCGACGTAGGGCACCCCGCGTCCGCTGACTTTCAACAGCTGGGCGGGCGCCTCTCGCCGAGCGGCAAGCACGAACAGCATGCGAGATCCGGTGTAGAGGCCGGAGTTCAAGCAAGAAAGCACCGCGGTCAGCACGATCGCGTTCATGATGTGATCCGCACCGGGAATTCCTATGTGCTTCAACGCCGCAACGTAGGGCGAAGCACCGACCACCACCGAGTTCCACGGCAGTATCACGACGAGCAGGAACACCGAGCCCACAAAGAAGATCGCGATGCGAGCGGCTACCGCGTTGGTCGCTCGCTGGATTGCACGCTCGGGATTGGCGGTTTCGCCGGCGGCGATGGTGGCGACTTCCGCGCCGACCATCGAGAAGATCACGACGACGATCGCGGCGAACACGCCGCCGACACCGTGCGGGAAGAACCCGTCGTGAGCGGTGAGGTTGGAGAAATCCAGGTGCCGACCGGGCCACAGCCCCAAAACGAACAGCGTGGCGAGTAACGAGGAACACCACGATGGTCGGCGACTTTGATTCCGGCGAACCAGAATTCGAACTCCCCGAAGGACGACACGGAGAACAGGTTGGTCGCGGTCATCGTCAGCATCAAGATCAATGCGACCAGCCACAACGGCGCATTGACCCAGTAGTTGAAGACTTTCGCGCCGGCAACGGCCTCGAAACCGACGACGATGACCCAGTAGTACCAATACAGCCAGCCCACCGAGAAACCCGCCCAACCGCCCAGCGCTCACGCGCGCATAGTCGGCGAACGAACCGGTCGACGGGTTCGCGGTGGCCATTTCGCCGAGCATGCGCATCACCAGGATGATCAGCACGCCGCACAGCGCATAGGTCAAAAATGCGGCGGGGCCGGCAGTTCGGATCACCACACCCGATCCGACGAAGAAACCGGCGCCGATCACACCGCCGATCGCGATCATGGTCAGTTGCCGCTGCGACAGCGCCTTGGCTCAGTTGCGGTCGGCGAGACGGGACGCCATACCCTCACTGGTCTCACACGGGCACGGCGCGCAACGCCGCGGGCAGGCTGGGCAGGAAGTGTTCGGTGGCGAAAGCGCGGATGTCGTCGGCGTTGGTCAGGGGCTTGCGGCTGGGCAACAGCAGCACCATCGCCGCATAGCGCAGGATGGTTTCGGCCAATTCGTCGATTGCCTGGTCGCCGATCCGCTCGGCAAAGCCGTCGGGGAAGATGACCCGCAGTGCGGCCGCCATCCGCTCAACGGCGGCATCCCAGTGCTGGTCGGCCAACTCGAGCATCAGGCCGGGCTCGTCGGCGAGCATCCGGGTCAGCACGCGGTGTTGCCGGAACCGCATGATCGACAGCGTGAACGCCTCGACATAGTAATTCGATTGCGGCCGACGGCTTTTCAACTCGTCGGCGATGTCGGCGAAAAGCACCGCGTTTTCGCGGTCGATGACGGCGGCGACCAGTTCGTCGCGTCCGGCGAACCGCCGGTAGATCGTGGTGCGGCTGACCCGCGCGCGGCGGGCCACGTCGTCGAGCGCGACCCGGCGGAAGCCGTGCTGTTCGAACTCGACGACGGCGGCGTCGAGGATGGCAGCGGTGGCGGCGTCGGCCGGGTTGTTAGCGGGCATAGCCTGCCTGGGCAAACCCGTTGTAGCGCAGCCGCATCGGAAGATGGTCCCACAGCCAGTTGACCGGCCGCGATCGCCACGCGGCGGCGAAACGCTGGTAGCGGCGTTCCTGCCGGTCGCTCCAGGGCAGACCGAGCAGGGTGCGCGCCCGCGGCGGGAGGCCGCCGGTGGTCAGGAACGCCGCGACCGGGTTGAACGCCGGCGAGACCACGCGCCACACCAGCGGCGGCACACCCTTGGGGCACGGGAACCCCTTAGTCACATATCCGACACCGTATTTGGCGGTCGGATGGGCGACCATGACGTCGTCGAGCATGTGGTCCCAGTACCGCTGGAACTCGGCGTAGTCGGCCGGCATCGGCCGGTCGCTGACGCCGTAGCGGCGATACCAGGTCTTCGACTCGAGGTAGATCTGCTCCTTCTCGTCGTCGGTGAGGCGTTTGACGAAGGTGTCGGCGAAGTACAGCACCTGCTCGACGAAGGTGGCGTGCGCCCAGAAATAGGTGTCCGGATCCAGCGCGTGATACCGCTCGCTTCCCGCTCGGGCATCTCGCCCTTGATGCCGTGATGGAAATCACGCACCTGCTGGCCGGGATTGTCGCCGTCGGAACCGTAGACGGTCATGAAGATCGGCGGCAGCGAGCGTTTGACCCGCGCCGCGGTGTCGCTGAAGAACACCGAGTGGTCCAGCACGCCCTGCCCGAGTTCGGCGAGCATGTTCTGCAGCACCGCAGGCCGCGGGCCGATCAGGAACATCCGGTTGTCGCCGAAATACCGCCACACCAACGACTGCGGCCCCAGCGGCAGCGCGTCGGTCGTCATGGCGGGCGCAGACGGCTCAGTCAGCTCGGTCATGTGGGACAGTGTTACATATTTCGCACTTTGTACCAACCGCTGGCCCCTCGCTGGTCGCCGACATCATCGCCAGGCGTTGTTGCCGGACTGTTGTCGGACCGTTGCCGCCCAGCGCCCGTTGGCTTGGCACGATTCGCTGGTGCATTCAGATGACGCGCCGGAGCGCGCTGCGCCTGGGCGTCACCGGTGCCGCTGCCGCGGGTCTGTGGGCGCTGGGCACGCTGCCGGATCCAACCCGGGCCACGCCCGCTCCGCTGAGCAGTCCGCTGCCCACCCGCGAGGAGGGCTCGTTCATCTCCGCCGCCCGCGGCGGACAGAACACCAAATGGATCATCGCCCGCCCGCCCGGCCAGACCGGCCCGTTGCGCACGGTGATCGCGCTGCACGGGCTGGACAGCGATGCCGCTGGGGTGATGAGCCTCGGTGTCGAGGATGGCCTGGCCAAACTGGCCACCACGGGCAAACCGTCGATCGCGGTGGTCGCTGTCGACGGCGGCAATGGCTACTGGCGGCCGCGGGCCAACGGCGAAGACTCCGGCGCGATGGTGCTCAACGAGCTGATCCCGATGCTGGCCGGCAAGGGTCTCGACACGTCGCAGGGTGGCGTTCATCGGCTGGTCGATGGGCGGATACGGGGCGATGCGGCTGGCCTCTCGGCTGGGCGCGGCCCGCACCTTCGCGGTCTGCGCGATCAGCCCTGCGCTGTACCTGACGTATTGGGGAGCGCCACACGACGCCTTCGACGGCCTCGACGACTTCCGGAAGAACTCCACGGTGAACGCCGCGGAGCTGACGTCGATTCCGCTGCGGGTGGACTGCGGAACCGGCGACGGCTTCTACATCGCCACAAGGGAATTCGTCAACCGGCTGCCCACGCAACCGGCCGGCGGGTTCTACCCGGGCGGCCACGACGCAGAGTTCTGGCGCCAGCACCTGCCCGACGAGCTGGCCTGGTTGGCGTCCTGAGTTCAGGCGGCCCGGCCGGGTCGCCGTAGCCGGGCCACACCGACCACCGCCAGCATGCCGGCCGCCGTCGCCAGCAGCAGCGTCAACAGCAGCAGCTGCGGGTCATATACCACCGACGTGGTGACCGGCTGGCCATCGGCGACGGGTGCAACCGCCACCGTGGAACGCACCCCCGACCAGCTGGCAACGCAGCCCGCCACCGCGGCGCAGGCCAGGGCAAGCTCGATGAAGGCCCGAAATCGGGCCATCACCAGCGTGATCCGGCGTCTGGGTTTTCTGGGCCGTCGTCGTAAAGCGGATCCGGTATCGAGTCGGCGGGTCCGACGCGCTCCTCGACCAACGGGGTCAGCGCGGCGCGCAGATGACGGTGCCGACGCGCCCACGCTTGCGCGGTGCGCCCGCCGGTCAGGCGCAGACCGATGCCGGTGCGACCGCTGGGCACCCCGACCAGCTCACCGAGCGCACGTGCGGATTGCCAACGCTCCAAGTCCTTTTCGGAGGTCAGCGGATGGTCGGGCGGCGGGTAGACCTTCACGATCTCGGCCACCTTGATGGTTTCGGTGCCCTGGCGCAGCGTCTCAGTTGGTCAGCTCCACCGAAGTGTGGATGCGTGCCGCCTTGACCTGCAACGCCACGAAACTGGTCACGAGTACCAAAAACAGCAACGGCACCGCAACCTGCCAGCCGTAACCGTTGGATTTCTCGATCCACAGCATGGCCCCGGCCGACACCGGGCCGACCAGCACCCAGTACCAGCTCGCCCCGACCTCGCGAAAGAGCGGAGCAGCCTTGGTCTCCGTGCCTGCGGTCATCGAAACATCATCCCCTGCTGCGCCCGACGCAAAACCACCTGGGGGTCCCTACCTGGTGAAGTACGCGTGCGCGTCGCTGCGGTGCAGCAGGAACATCCCCCCGGCGATCAGCACCGACCCGACGATGCCGGCGACGCCACAGATCACCGCGAACATCGGCGGCCAGCTCACGGTGAACAGCCTGGTCCCGACGTAGACGACGGTCGCGATGCCGCCGCCGGTCAAAATCGGTGCGGGCCCAGCGGTAACCGGCCCGCATCAGGATCAGGAAGGTCACCACGATCGCACACAGCACCGCGGTGAAAAGCCCGGATCGCGACGTAGAGCGCCGGCGATCCGCGGCCGGCAGATGATCCGACCATGTCGGCGACATAGCCGACCACCATCAGCGGCACCGCCACCAGCCACAGCCAGAAGCCGGTGTCGACGTCGACAGGCCGGGTCGGCGGCTCCGGCGGCTGCGGCGGGACGGGACCCGTCACGACAGCCAGGCCGCCGCCTCGGCGGCCCAGTAGGTCAGCACGATGTCGGCGCCGGCCCGTCGGATGCCGGTCAGACGATTCCAGCGCGGCGGCGCGCTCGTCGATCCAGCCGTTGGCGGCCGCAGCCGCGGATCATCGCGTACTCCCCCGACACCTGGTAGGCGGCCACCGGCACCGGCGAGATCGCGGCCGCCGCAGACACCACATCCAGATACGCCATCGCGGGTTTGACCATGACGATGTCGGCGCCCTCGTCGAGGTCGAGCTGCACCTCGCGCAGCGCCTCGCGGGCATTGCCGCGGCTCCTGCTGGTAGGTGCGCCGGTCGCCGGACAGGCTGGAGCTCACCGCTTCGCGGAACGGGCCGTAGAACGCCGAGGCGAATTTGGCGGCGTAGGCCAGGATCACCACATCGCCGTGGCCTGCGGCGTCCAGGCCGTCGCGGATCGCCCCCACCTGGCCGTCCATCATGCCGCTCGGACCCACCACGTGGGCACCCGAATCCGCTTGTGCCACAGCCAATTCCACATATCTCTTCAGGGTGGCGTCATTGTCGACCCGGCCGCGCTCGTCCAGCACCCCGCAGTGCCCGTGGTCGGTGAATTCGTCCAGGCAGGTGTCGGCCATCAGCACGGTGGCATCGCCGAGATCCTTGGCCAGATCGCGCAACGCGACGTTGAGGATGCCGTCGGGATCGGAGCCTGCCGACCCGGCGGCGTCCTTGTCCTCGTCGCGGGGAACGCCGAAGAGCATCAGCCCGCCCACCCCGGCGTTCACCGCCGTCGGCGGCGGCGGCGCGCAACGATTCGCGGGTGTGTTGCACCACACCGGGCATCGAGGAGATCGGCCGCGGCTCGTCGATACCGTCGGCGACGAACATCGGCAACACCAGATGCCTTGGCTCCAGCGAGGTTTGCGCGACCAGCCGGCGCATCGCCGGAGTCGAGCGGAGCCGACGCGGACGCTGCCGGGGAAATGCGCTCATGCGCGGCGACCCGCTGCGCCCGGCTTCGCCGCGCTGGCGATCGCCACGGTCACTACCGCCTGCGGCTCTTCTTACGCGGCGGCGGCAGCGCGCCCTCGGCGCGCAGCCGGGCGGCGTGCTCGGCCAGCGCGTCGATCAGCGGCCCGACCGCGGCGGTCTCGGGTTGCACGTCGACCCGCAGTCCGAATTCGGCGGCGGTCTCGGCGGTCTTCGGGCCGATGCAGGCGACGATGGTGCGCGCGTGCGGCTTGCCGGCGATGCCGACCAGATTGCGCACCGTCGAGCTGGAGGTGAAGCACACCGCGTCGAAACCACCGGTCTTGATCATCTCCCGGGTGGCGGCCGGCGGCGGGGCGGCGCGCACGGTCCGGTAGGCGGTGACGTCCTCGATCTCCCAGCCACGCTCGCGCAGGCCTTCGGCCAGCGTCTCGGTGGCGATGTCGGCGCGCGGCAGCAGCACCCGGTTCACCGGGTCGAAAATGCTGTCGTAGTCCGGGAATTCGTCGAGCAGGCCCAGCGACGACTGCTCACCGGAGGGCACCAGCTCGGGGCTGATCCCGAAGGCGCGGACCCGGTCGGCGGTCGATTCGCCGACGCAGGCGATCTTCACCCCGGAGAACGCGCGGGCGTCCAGACCGAACTCGCCGAACTTCTCCCACACCGCGCGCACCGCGTTGGTGGAGGTGAACACCACCCACTGGTAGCGGCCGTCGACCAGACCCTTGACCGCGCGCTCCATCTGCGCCGGGCTGCGCGGCGGCTCGACGGCGATGGTCGGCACCTCGATCGGCAACGCGCCGTGCGCGGTCAGCCGCTCGCTCATCTCGCCGGCCTGGTCCTTGGTCCGCGGCACCAGCACGGTCCAGCCGTACAGCGCGCGGCTCTCCCACCAGTTCAGCTTGGCCCGGTTGTGCACCGTCTTGCCGATCGTGACCACCACCGGCGACGGCGTAGCGGGGTCGGCGCCGACGACGATCGACGAATCGGTCAGCCCGCCCAGCGTGGACTCCACCGAACGCTGCGCGCAGGTGGTGCCCGAGGACGTCACCACGCACGGGGTGGTGTCGGCCAGCCCGTACTCGATCAGCGTGCGCGCCGCATCGGCCACATGCGAGGAGGTGGCGTGCAGGATCAGCGGGCCCGGTGCGGCGGCCAAAGCCGCCCAGTCCACTGTCGCCGCGCACATCGGCAACCGTGTGCGACGAGCCCAGCGGCAACCCGGCATAGGTCGGCACCGCGCAACTGGCGGCCAGGCCGGGCACGACCTCGAAGTGCAGGTGGCTGCGGGCGACGGCGTTGACCTCGGTGATCACCGCGTCCACCGACAGCGGATCACCGGCGACCAGCCGCACCACGTCAGTCCCGGAACGGGCCTCGGCGACCAGCGTCTTGGCCACGTCGGCCGGGTCGCCCAGGGCCGGCCGGATGTCGGGTCCGACCGACACCACCGCGGCGGGCTGTTCGTCGGTACCGGCCCCCGCAGACTCCGTAGCTGATCCGCCCTCAGACTGCGCACTCGGCTCAGCGGGCGCGGGCCCGGACACCGGCGGCAAGTCCTTGCCGATCAGCGCCAGCACCGGCTCGGGCACGTCAGGGTCTATGAACACCAGGGGGGCATTCGCCAGTACCGTCGCGGCCCGCGTCGTCAGCAGAGCCGGGTCCCCAGGACCCGAGCCCACGAACATGATGCGGCCGGGCCTCGGCTTACGCCCTCGCGTCGTCATCTGTCTATCTCCCAGTCACTTCCTCGTGCGGGTGTTTTCACCGCGCAGCCGACATGACTTCCCGTGCGCCCAGTTCGAACAGCTCGGCGGCCACCGAGAGCCCGAGCTCTCGTGCCCGATCCGGACTGCCGATACCGGACGCGCGGATCACGTCGGATCCGTCCAGCGCCGCCACGCAGCCGCGCAGCGACAGCTCCTCGAAGACACGGCCGTCCTCGTCAATGGACTCGACCACCTCGGCGATCGCCCCCACTGGCGCGGAGCAACCCGCCTCCAGTTCGGCGAGCAGGGCACGCTCGGCGGTGACGGCCGCGCGGGTGTCGGCGTCGTCGAGCTCGGCCAGCAGTGCCGCCAGTCGGGTATCCCCGGCGCGGCACTCGACGGCGAGCGCTCCTTGAGCCGGCGCCGGCAACACCTGTACCGGCTCCAGCGTCTCGGTAACGTCGTCGAGACGCCCTAGTCGGGCCAGACCCGCCCGGGCTACCACGATTGCGTCCAAATCACCGCTGCTTACCCTGTTCAACCTGGTATCTAGGTTGCCTCTTAGGGGGCGGATTTCCAAACCGAGACCCAGTGCTCTAAGCTGTGCGGCCCGCCGGGGCGACGAGGTGCCCACCACCGAGCCGGTCGGCAGCTGTGCCAGCACTAACCCGTCACGGGCCACCACCGCGTCGCGGGGATCCTCGCGCGGCGGGATGGCGGCGATGACGAACCGCGGATCATCGGCGGTCGGCAGGTCCTTGTGCGAATGCACCGCCACGTCGACCCGGCCGGCGTCGATGGCTTCGCGCAGTGCGGCGGTGAAGACCCCGACTCCGATGCTGGCGATCGGGTCCGACGACCGGTCGCCCTCGGTGCTGATCGTCACCAGCTCGGCGGGATGACCGTTGGCGACCAAGGCGTCGCGGATGCCGCCGGCTTGGGTGGTGGCCAGCAGGCTGCCCCGGGTACCTATCCGGATCACGTCTGACAAGCGGCTACTCTCGGAATCGGTTGGGACAGTGGGCAATTCGCCTGCGGTCGCGACGGCGTCGACAGAGGTCTGGTCGAGCTCGAACAATTCGCGCAGCGCTTCGGCGTAGGTGTCGCCACCGGGTGCGCTGGCCAGTTGCTTGATCCGCACGGTGGGCGCGTGCAGCAGCTTGTCGACCACCCGCCGCACGGTGCGGGCCACCTCGTCGCGGTGGGCGGCGTCGAGGCCGGGCAGCCGGTTGTCCAGCCGCAGCAACTCCGCCTCGACGACGTCGGCGGCCCGTTGGCGCAGCGCGGTCACCGTCGGAGTGACCTCGGCCATCCGCTGGCCGGCGAGATAGGTGGCGACCTCGGTGGCGACGATGTGGCGGGCGGCCTCGGTGTCGGCGGCCGCGGCCCGCGCCGACGGTTCCCGCTGCACCCGATCCATGTCGACGACCCAGACGCCCGGCAGCCCGGCGACCGCCGGGTCGACGTCGCGGGGCATGCCCAGGTCGCAGATCACCAGCGGCTGGTCGGTTTCGTCGCGGCGGGTGGCGGCCAGCGCGTGGTGCACGTCGGCCAGCGACACCACCGGGCGCACCGCGCCGGTGCAGCTGACCACCACGTCGGCATCGGCCAGCGCGGAGGGCAGCCGGTCAAGGCCGACCGCTTCGGCTCCGACGCCCGATTCGCGGATCTCGGGCCAGCCGCTGCGCTCGGGGCAGCGACCGGTTGACGACGTGGATGTGGCGCACGCCGGCCCGGGCCAGGTGGGCGGCCGACAGGGCACCCATCGCGCCGGCGCCGATCACCACCGCGGTCTTGCCTTTGCAGACCGCCCAGCTTGATCGTCGGCCATGCCGAGCGCGACCGACACCACGGAGGCGCCTGCGGCGTCGATCGCGGTCTCGCGTGTGCACCCGCTTGCCGACCGCCAGCGCGCGCTGGGCCAGCTCGTGCAGCACCCGGCCGACGGTGCGATTGGCCTCGGCGGCGGCGTAGGCGCGGCGCACCTGGCCGAGCACCTGCTGCTCGCCGACCACCGCGGAATCCAGGCCGCTGGCCACCGCGAACAGGTGCTCGACGGCGGCCTCGCTGTAGCGGACGTAGGCGTGCTTGGTCAGATCGCCCAGCGACATCCCGGAATGCTCGGAGAGCACCTGCCCGATGACCGACAGGCCGCCGTGGAAGGCGTCGACCACGGCGTAGACCTCGACCCGGTTGCAGGTCGACAGCACCATGGCCTCGGTGACCAGCGGCGACTGCATCATCTGGTCGATGATCTTGATCTGGTCGGATTCGTCGGTGCTGAGCTGCTCCAGGACGGAGACCGGCGCGCTGCGGTGCGACACCCCGAAGAGCAGGACGCTCACGGCTGAATCACCTGGCCTGCTCCCTTGCTATCACCAGTGATCGAACTGAAGTCCACGGTAGACGTTTTACGGGTGGGCCACCAAATTTGCGCGGTCGTCACCTGGGCCGCCCGGCGACGATGCGGGCGGTGCAGCCGCCCGAGGAGGAGCCGGGCATTCGGGTCAGGCGAGATCTTTGCGGAGGCGGGGCTCATCGAGCTCCCAGTAACTATGCTCGCGGCCGTCGAGCAGGACCACCGGCAGCCGGTCACCGAACTCGGCCCGCAGGCTGCTGTCACCCGCCGCCGCGGCCGCGTCGACGTCGGTGGTCGACAGGTCGAAGTCAAGTTCGGCGGCCAGGTCCTTGAGTTGCGCGTGCACTCGATCGCAGATCGTGCAGCCGGCGCGGGTCAACAGCTGCACCTGTGGACGGCTCATGGCCCCAGTGTGGCAGGGGTCGGTGGTCGCGCGTTTCTGACGTCGGAGTGAATTGTGCCGGGCATGACAGGTGATTACGTTTAGCGCTTATGGCTGATCCCGAGATGCTGCGGGCCGACCCGCAGGTGATGCAGGGGTTTTCCCAAGCGCTGTCGGGCGCCGCGAAAGACCTGCACAGCAGGCTAATTGAACTAGACGGTCAGGTTCGCGACATGCTGAGCGGCTGGCGCGGTGGAGCGGGTGGCGCCTACGCCGACGTGTGGGATCTGTGGCATCGCGGGGCCGCCGAGGTGCAGTTGGGTCTGTCCACGTTGGCGAAAGCAGTCGGTGACGTCGGCGTTGCCTACCAGGGCCAAGATTCGGCGTCCTCGCAAGCGCTCGGGGCTATTCGCGATGTCTGATGCGTTCAGTGTGGAGCCTGAGGCGTTGGCGGATGCGCTGCAGCGAATGGACGAGTTCGAGAAGCACGTCGAGAACATGGTCAGTGAGATCGACTCGCTGGTGGCTCAGCTGCACGGTACATGGTCAGGCCACGCAGCAGCCGCTCACGCCGAAGCGCACCGGCATTGGTCGCGTGGTGAGGCGATGATGCGGGAGGCGTTGGCGCAGTTGAAGAGTGCAGGCACCACAGCGCACCACAACTACACCGGCGTGATGACGACGAATATGACCATGTGGTCGTGAGCTGATGGCGCCGCTTGCCGTTGATCCGGCGGCGCTCGATAGCGCTGGCGCCGCAGTGATTTCGGCTGGCGAGGGTTTGGGATCGGTCATCTCGACGTTGACCACTGCACTGGCCGGATGCAACGGGATGGCCGGTGACGATCCCGCTGGCGCGGCGTTCGGTCGCAGCTACAACAGTTCGGCATCCAAGCTGCTCGAGGCGATGGCGACCACGCGAAATGGGTTGTGCGGGTTGGGTTACGGCGTGCGCATGTCGGCGCACAACTATTCGGCGGCCGAAGCTGCGTCGAATATCTCCGGGCACGGGGAGCCGCTTCCCGCCCCGCATGCGACCGCCCCTTTGTCGGCGGCCTCGGCACCGTCGGCTGTCGGCAGCGGTGTTGGCGCACCGGCGGGGTGGGGCTGGGTTGCGCCCTTCATCGGGATGATCTGGCCGAACGGGGACTCGGCAAAGTTGCGGGCCGCGGCGGCGGCCTGGATCAGCGCCGGAACCAACTTCGAGGTCAGCGAAATAACCGGCGCCGTGGGGCCGATGGGCAGCATCGGCGCCCAACAGATCCCCGAAGGCCCGGCCATTGCAGCGGCGTTCGGCGACGCCAGTCGCAGCGCGACCGAAATCTTGCAACAGTGCGTATCGATTGCGACTCAGCTCAATTCGTACGCGGCCAAGATCGATCAGGTTCACGCGGCGATCCTGGATTTGCTATCCCGCATCTGCGACCCGACGACCGGGCTCAAAGAAGTCTGGGAGTTTTTGACCGATCAAGACGAAGACGAGATCAAAAAGATCGCCAACGACATTCGCACGGTCGTCAACAACTTCACCGCGGAAGTCAGTGCGCTGCGCCAACAAATCGCCACTGCGGTCTCCGAGGCGGAGACGATCCTCACCACCATGGGCCGCTACGCCGAGAAGGAGTGGGATCAGTTCCTGCACCACAACCCGGTCGGCCAGGCCCTCAACCAGATTGGCCAGTTCGGCAAGGGTGTCGGCGAAGAGGTAGGCGGTCTCGTCAAAGATGGCTGGACCTACGGTCTGGTACGGGCTTACGTCGATCCCCAAGGCTGGTACCACTCCTGGGAGCAGATGATCGGCGGGATGGCTCCGCTGGTCGGTCTGGGCGGCGACCACGCACCCGGGGTCGGAGAGGCGTGGAAAGACCTGGGTAAAAACGCCGTCCATTGGGACGAGTGGTCGACCAACCCTGCCGAGGCCGCCGGCAAGAGCACGTTCGATATTGCGACGCTATTTGTCCCTGGTGGCGGTGAAGCTGCGGCGGCCGCCAAGGGTGCTCGCGCTGCTGCTGACGCGGCGGAAGTTGCGGCCAAGGCGGCCCCTAGGGAAGCCGAAGCGTCACGGGCGCTCGGTGATCTGGCGAAATCCGGCCCTCCTGCGCCCGCACCGCACGTACCGCACGTGGAACCCCGACCGGCGCCGCACGACCCGACGCCGCACGACCTGACGCCATACGGTTCAGCGCCGCATGGCCCGACCGAGGCCAAACCCGCACCAGCGCCCCACGATTCGGCACCGCACAGCCCAACCGAATCCAAGGTGCCTGTCAGCGATCGGCCCGCGCCGGGTGAGGGTCCCAAGCCCCCGATCGATGCGGCTCCACCCGGGCATGACCCCCCGGCACCGCCGCCGTCAGGCGGAGGCCCACCACCGCCGCCGGGCGGAGGCCCACCACCGCCAGCGGAACCCCACCCACTCCCAGCAACCCCATCAGGCGAGAGCCCGCCGCCAGCGGAACCCCACTCACCGCCAGCAACCCCATCTGGCGAGAGCCCGCCGCCGGCGGCCGAGCCACCCCAACCAGCGGCAACAACCTCACCAGCCGCGAGCCCGCCACCGGCGGTGGAGCCAGGCCACCCAGCGGCGGCAACTCCGCCAGGCGATGGCCTACCGCCAGCCGATGCGCCGCACCAACCTGCGCCGTCAACCCCGGCAGGCGACGGCCACCCGCCACCGGCTGAGCAGACTCAGCCAGCGGCGGCGGTTCCATCAGGGGAAGAACACACGCCTTCACACGAGGAGCCCCAACCCGTGGCGGCGACTCCATCTGGGTCGGACCACCCGCCGCTTGGTGACGAACACTTGCCGGCGTCCGGCCCTCCGGCGCTGGCGCCAGTGTCAGCAGGTGCACATGCGGCAGAACTCGCCCCCAAAGACGCGTATGCACCGCAGCCCAGATCCGCAGGGCCTCCCGGACGTGCTGACCAGTTCCCAGGCGCAGGACAGCCGCCCGAGCGCACGTTGTCCCAGAACGCGGAGCCCCGCGGCGGGCGCCCCGCTGGCCCGCCACCAACTTCACGACCACCCGGCGATGCACCGGTCGGTCAGCCACCCAAAACACCTCCAGACCTAGACAAGCCTTTCGGACTCGGCGACGGTAATCGGCCGCACGCAACGGAGTCCGGCGGCGGGGACGGTGGCCATGGCGGCAACGGTCATGGCGGAAGCGGCGGCGGTCACGGAGGCGGGGACGGCCATGGGGGCGGCGGTGACGGCGACGGCGGTCACGGCGGCAGTGGTGGCGGGGGTGGCGACGGTCACGGAGGCGGTGGCCATGGAAGTGGCGACAGCCACGGGGGCGCCGGTGACGGCGATGCGGCCGGCAAAGCGCCACAGGACCCGGTCCACTCGCATGAACAGTCGGGCGAGGGATGGGAACGATTACCTGATGAGCCGCGTCACCCGCACTACGGAGAGCCCTTACCCAACCACTGGCAATACCCGCACAACCCGGTAGATCCCAGTCAAATACATCCTGATGTCGCAAAGCTCATGAAAGATCCCAATGCACCATTTGGGCGCGACCCAGAGGGACATGCATATACTCAACATGAGTACGAAGAGCGTTTTAATAAAATAGGTCCGCAAGGACAGCACTGGTACAACTTCGCCAGCGATGACGGAGCTTTAGAGGGCACCAAGGTCGCGTTTAATGACCTAGAACAATACAAGAAGTTCTACGGGCACCAACTGGACCGTATCGGCGACGAAGACGGCAAGTACCTAGGAGTAATGGACGACGGCAAGTTCGCACCCTGGGAAGATCGAGCTATACACGTGGATTCTCTGAGTAAGCCTCTTCATAGCTATGAGATCGAATACCTCCCCGAAGGATGGAGAATCGAAGTGTCGGAAATCGAACCAGCAGCAGGCCAGCCAGGCGGAGCAATGCAAGTCCGAATATTCAGTGCTCAGGGCGATGTCATGCTAGTGAAAGACCTGCTCAAGGCGGGCATCCTGCGATGACGAAGTCAATCGCCATAACTCCCAGGCTGGAGGAATGGGCCAATCTCGCTGCTTACACCTTGACGCCAGGGTCCTCAACTGATGACGGACGAGCGATGTTCTGGTCGCCCGGCGGGGAAGTGCGATATTTCGTCGGAGCTAACGATGACAATTGGTTCATTATCACTGATTCAGATCGTCTGGGCCCGGAGAATTTTAGACTGGCGGCGAACTCGATCAGCACGATTGAGAAGTATTTTTTTGGTACGTTTGGTGAGTTCATCAGAGCTAAGCGCGGCTTACCTCGGATACGTATTCCGATTGCGAAGGAAGAGATAGCGGCTGGATTCACAATCGATTATCGCCCATTCGAGCACATTGATCGGCTAGCACTTATTGACCCCGAAGGAACTGCCCTCGCGTTCAGCAGCGCGGATCTGTTCTATGGAACTATGGAACTGGTTGGGCTGTCTATATATCTGACCGCGACAGTCGATGACATCACCGCCACTTTCTTGAATCCTGACGGAAGGCCGTTATTCGAACGTCGATAGTACCGACGCCTCCGCAAGGAATGCTCGTGCTGACAGTTGCCATCGGATCCGTATCAGCTCGCTGACAACAGCGACGGCGCTGAATACCGGCTCTGCCGAACGGCCCAACGCCCGACGGCCGGATACTGTTGAACCGTGAGCGCTCCCGGTGGCTCGGGCACCGTAGAACCCGGCCCCAACGCAGGACCCGACCCGGCTGAACTGGGACTAGAGACGCTGGCCGCTAACCCCAGCGCCGAGCGCGCGCTGGTCGACATCGAGACCGACGCCGCCCCGCGGCCCGAACAGCCGCCGGTCGACCTGACCGCGGCCGCGTTCTTCGATGTCGACAACACGCTGGTGCAGGGCTCCTCGCTGCTGCACTTCGGCCGCGGCCTGGCTGCTCGCAAGTACTTCACCTATCGCGACGTGATCGGATTCGTCTACGCACAAGCTAAGTTTCAGCTCATCGGCCGGGAGAACAGCGACGACGTCGCCGCGGGCCGAAGCAAGGCGCTGGCCTTCATCGAAGGCCGGCCCACCGAAGAACTGGAGAGACTCGGCGAAGAGGTCTTCGACGAAATCATCGCCGACAAGATCTGGACGGGCACTCGCGATCTGGCGCAGATGCATCTGGATGCCGGCCAGCAGGTCTGGCTGGTCACCGCCACGCCGTATGAACTGGCCATAACCATCGCCCGCCGCCTCGGCCTGACCGGTGCGCTGGGCACCGTCGCCGAATCGGTCGACGGCGTTTTCACCGGCAGACTGGTTGGCGAGATCCTGCACGGCCCTGGCAAGGCGCACGCGGTGCGCTCGCTGGCCATCCGGGAAGGCCTCAATCTCAAGCGCTGCACCGCCTACTCCGACAGCTACAACGACGTGCCGTTGCTCTCCCTGGTCGGGACCGCTGTCGCGATCAACCCCGACAGCCATTTGCGCGACCTGGCCCGCAAACGCGGCTGGGAAATCCGTGATTTCCGCACCGCGCGCAAGGCCGCCCGGATCGGGGTGCCGTCGGCCCTGGCGCTGGGCGCAGCGGGCGGCGCACTGGCCGCGGTCGCTTCTCGGCGGCAATCACGCTGATAGGCTGCGCCGCTGAGCACCCATCAGAGTGGAGAGCAGCGCATGGCAGTCCCCGAAGGCGCCGAAGGACTCATCGGAACGCACTACCGGTTCCCGGATTACTTCGAGGTCGGACGCGAGAAGATCCGTGAGTTCGCGCAAGCCGTCAAGGACGACCATCCGTCGCACTACTCCGAGGCCTCGGCCGCCGAAGCCGGTTACGACAGCCCAGTGGCATCGCTCACATTCCTTGCGGTTGCCGGACGGCGCGTCCAAATGGACGTCTTCACCAAATTCGACATCCCGATCAACCTTGCGCGGGTGCTGCACCGGGACCAGAAATTCGTGTACCACCGGCCAATCAAGGCCGGTGACCGGCTGTTCTTCGACACCTACTTGGACAACGTCATCGAATCCCACGGCACTGTGATCGCCGAGATCCGCAGCGAGGTGACCGACGCCGACGCAAACCCGGTGATCACCAGCATCGTCACCATGCTCGGCGAGTCGTCAAACCCTGATGCAGATGCAGCTGCGACGATTGCCGCAATTGCATCCATCCGCGGCGGGGCCTAGTGTCAGCCGGGACCTACTAGGGGGAGAGCCGCACCAATGAGTAGTAACCTCACGCCATATTTCGACGACGTTCAGTCGCACTACGACCTCTCGGACGAGTTCTACCAGCTCTTCCTGGACCCCAGCCAGACCTACAGCTGCGCGTACTTCGAGCGCGACGACATGACGCTGGAAGAGGCCCAGTTGGCCAAGGTCGACCTGTCGCTGGGCAAGCTGGGCCTGCAGCCGGGGATGACGCTGCTCGACGTCGGGTGCGGCTGGGGTGCGACGTTGCGCCGCGCGATCGAGCGCTATGACGTCAACGTGATCGGGCTGACGCTGAGCAAGAACCAGGCCGCGCACGCGCAGGAGTCGTTCGACGCGATGGAAAGCCCGCGCTCCAAGGAGGCGCGGCTGCAGGGCTGGGAGCAGTTCCACGACTCGGTCGACCGGATCGTCTCCATCGGCGCATTCGAGCACTTCGGCTTCGACCGCTACGACGACTTCTTCAAGATGGCCTACACGGCGCTGCCATCCGACGGGGTAATGATGTTGCACACGATTGTCATCCCCACCATGGCGGAGATCGAGCAGCGTCAGATCAAAATGACGATGAAGCTGATTCGTTTCGTCAAATTCATCATGGACGAAATCTTTCCCGGTGGCCGGCTGCCGTCGGTGGCCGTCGTCGAGGAGCACGCCGCGAGGGCCGGGTTCGAGGTGGCCCGGGTACAGTCGCTGCGGCCGCACTACGCCCGCACGCTGGACATCTGGGCGGCGGCGCTGGAAGCCCGCAAGGACGAGGCCATCGCCATCCAGTCCGAAGAGGTCTACGAGCGCTATATGAGGTACCTGACCGGCTGCGCCGACCTGTTCCGCAACGGCAACACCGACGTGTGCCAGTTCACCCTCGTTAAGTAGGCGTAGCTCGCGGGCTCAGCCGAAGAACATGTTGCGGCGCCCGGCCAGCAGCTGATACAGCGTCTGCTGGATGGTCTCGCGCACCTGGTCGGTCAGCTCGAAGGTGACCATCGGGTCGTCGGCGTCGGCGGCCGCGTAGTGTGCGGTGGGGATCGGCTCGCCAAAGGCGATGTGCCACTTCGACGGCAGCGGCACCAGCCCGGCCGGACCGGCCAGCGGGAACAGCGGCGTGATCGGGAAGTAGGGCAGACCGAACAGTCGCGCGAGCAGCCTGACGTCGGCCAGCATCGGGTAGATCTCCTCGGAGCCGACGATCGAGCACGGCATGATCGGCGCTTTGGTGCGCAGCGCCGCCGCGACGAAGCCGCCGCGACCGAACCGCTGCAGCTTGTAGCGGTCCTTGAACCGCTTGCCCAGCCCCTTGTAGCCCTCGGGGAACACCGCGGTCAGTTCGCCGGAAGCCAGCAACCGGTGGGCGTCGGCAGTGCACGCCATGGTGTGCCCGGCCTTGCGGGCAGCCTCGCCGACCATCGGCAGGTCGAACACCATGTCGGCGGCCAGCAGCCGCAGGTCACGATGGGCGGGATGCTTGTCGTGAACCGCCACCGAGGCCATCAGGCCGTCGAACGGCAGCACGCCGGCATGGTTGGCCACCACCAACGCCGCGCCGGTCTCGGGCAGATTCTCGACACCACTGACCTCGACCCGGAACCAGGACTTGAAGAAGAACCTCAGCAGCGGCCGCACGATCGCGTCGTTGAAATGCGGATCGAAGCCGAACTCATCGACGCTGTAATCGCCGGTGAGGCGCTGCCGCAGAAACTCGGCGACGGCACTGACCTTGTGCACCAGCTCGCTGCCGGACTCCTGCGTTTCGGATTTGTCGCCGGCGGCGCGCCGATGCTGATCGATCTCGCGGACGACGGCCGCGATCTGATCGGCCGAAGCCCGGGTGCCGGGCTCGGAGAGCAGCGAGGGATGTTGCCGAGAGGCCTGGGTGCGGTGACCGGCGCGCCGCTGCGCCGCCGCACGACTTGAATTCGTGTGCAGCGGAATGACTTTCGCTTTCGAATCGCCCGCCATAAAGTTACCTCCCCTCACCCTTAGTGATTTTGGTTCGGCCACCTAAGCGCTGCGCTGCTGCTACGGCTCGACCTTCAATGGAGCGTACCCATTCCGGATCGAGAATGGGAGTCAAACCTCGGCCGCGTACGTAATCGTCGAAAGCCTCTGCAGTCGACCACTTGGGATGGTATCCAAGCTCGGTTCGCATCCTGGTGGTGTCCATGACGCGGCCGTAGCTCAGATAGTCGAGTTGCTCACGGTTGATCTCGGTGTAGTGGTTCGCTCGCCGCACTGAATCCAGTGCCCAGAGCCCGAATCCGGGCACTGGCAACGGGACTCGGCCCGCACGCCGGATCGCCTGCGACAGCATCATGATCCCGTCGGCGCCGATGTTGAAGGTGCCCGCCTTGCCCGCCATCACAGCGCGCTCCAGGGCGCCGAGGGCGTCCTGCTCGTGCAGCAGCTGCAGCCGGGCGTCGCGGCCGAGCACCGTCGGCACCAGCGGCCCGGCCAGGTATCGCGACAGTGTGGTTTCCATCGCCGGACCGATCATGTTGGCCAGCCGCAGAATCGTCACCGCGATATCGGGCCGACGCCGGCCCAGCCCGCGGGTGTAACCCTCGATGTCCAGGCTGTCTTTGGGAAAGCCCTCCCGAAACGGACGACGGCTGCTGCTGTCTTCGGTGAACATCACCGGATCGTGCGGACTGGACCCGTAGACCTCGGAGGTCGACTTGAGCACCACTCGACGTACCGACGGCGCCTTCTGGCAGGCCGCGAACAGCTGCATCGCGCCGAGCACGTTGATTTCTTTCAACGCCGCGCCGCCACCGGACCGCGGCGCGAACGACGCTGCCGCGGCGTGTACCACGGTGTCGACGTCGCCATTTCGAATCACCTTGGCGACAAAGGGGTTGCGGATGTCGGCGCGGACGAACTCGGCACGGCCCATCCGGCGAAGCATGTCCTTGCTGGGCGCAACCGCGTCCACCGCGATGACCCGGTTGATCAACGGGTTCTGTGCCAACCGCGCCGTCAGGTAACCGCCTAAGAACCGACAGGCACCGGTGACCAGCACGACTTTCGGGTAATGCACGGAATTGCTGGCGTCACTACCGGTGCCACTTGTCTGGGTGCCCGTTCCGGTGCCTGGTTCACCGCCCGACAAATCCACGTTGCTAGCCTAACGACCTCTCAGCTAAAACAGCCGTTGGCAAAAGTTACTTTCCGAGTTTTCTGCGCTGGACCCGGGTACGGCGAAGCAGCTTGCGGTGCTTCTTCTTCGACATTCGTTTGCGCCGCTTCTTGATTACTGAACCCATAACTCCGCTATCTGTGTGACGGCCCAAGTCCGCCATGGCCGACCGTGTGCAACAACCCGCACACTCTACCCGGGATGGCGCGTCGAACACCAAAAGCGTCGGGTGTGCGTCCAGAGCGACGATACGCAGCATCCGATGGCGCGAGACTTAAACCACTGCGACGCCTATCGGCGTGTCTTCGCGAAGGTTTAAATGTCGCGTTCCAACTGCCCGGCACTAGCCGGCGTCGAAGTAGGAGCTCTCCAGCATGTCGTGCACGGCCTTGGCGTGCACGCGGAAGGATCGCCCCACCCGGACTGCCGGCAGTTCACCGTTGTGGACCAGCCGATAGACCGTCATCTTGCTGACTCGCATCAGCGCTGCCACTTCGGCCACAGTCAGGAATTGCGTCCGGGGCGGCTGACCATCTGCGGAACCGGCATCACGCCCCGATTTACCGCCAGCCGAATCCCGTGCCGATGGCCCGTTCATAGACGTCATCGCAACCCAATCAGTCAGGCATCTGCAATCCCAGCGGCTTCCCCTCCGCTGGCACCCACAGGTGCATACCAAGAGGAGAATAGCGGGACTAGTGGGGTTACTGCGACGGGTGAGGGCAAATAAATAAAATTCTATAAATTACTCTGATGTAATTCTTAGCTGCTCAGAGCGGGTTTTTGCGGCCCGCACCGCCTCGTCGATCGCCCCCCGCAAACCGCGGCCTTCCAATTCCCGCAGCGCAGCGGCGGTGGTACCACCGGGCGAGGTAACAATGGCGCGCAGCCGCGCTGCGGTGGTGTCCAGGGACAGGTCCGATGCCGTCTCGCCGGGCACTCCGCGGTCCTGCTCCATCCGGTCCAGCAACATCGCCGCCGACCCGGCAATCGTCTGGGCGACCAGCTCGGTGGCCACCGAACGGCTCAACCCCACCCCAACCGCGGCGTCCACCAACGCCTCGACCATCAAAAAGAAATACGCCGGACCGGAACCGGACACCGCCGTCACCGCGTCGAGGTGTTCCTCGGGCACGGTCAGCACAGCGCCCACCGAGTCGAACAATGCCGCGACCTCTTTGAGCTGCTCATTGGTCGCGAACCGGCCCTTGGCCATGGCGCTGATCCCGGCGCCGACCAAGGCCGGCGCGTTCGGCATCACCCGGACCACCGGGGTCCCGGCGGTCAGCTTGGATTCCAGGTAAGCCGTGGTCACGCCTGCCGCGACGGTGATCAATACCTGCTCGGGGACGTCGTCGCCGAATTCGCCGGCCAGCTTCGTGATCTCGGCAACCACAGACGGGACATCGGAGGGTTTCACCGCGATGATCACGAACGTCGCGTTTTCCACCGCATCGTGCACCGACGTCACCAGCACCGAATACGTCTCGGCAAGGTATCGCGCGCGGTCGGGCATCCGCTCGGCCACCACCAAGTCCTTGACTTGGCGTCCGGCCCGCAGCAAGCCCGACAGCAGGGCTTCACCGATGCTGCCCCCGCCGACGATCGCGATTCTCGCCATGTCGCACAGCATGGCAGACGCATACGGATTTCGGGCGCAACGCCCGACGACTACCGGGCCGCGGGCACCATCGCCAACTGGCGGGCCTGCACCACAATGCGGCCCTCGCAATCGACGACGGTGTGGTCCTCGTCGAACCAGTCCTGTCCGATCTGCATGCAGGTGCACACCACCCGCAACCACCCGTCCGCCGGAACCGCACGCAGGTAGGCGGTGAGCTGCACGGTCGGCGCCCAACCGGTGCGGTTCACCGCGAAAGTCACCGGCGCCGACACATCTCCGCACATCAGCGCGAACAGCACGTCGGGCGCCAGGCCACGCGGCCGCACCCACATCTGGATCACCGGTGGCCGGCCGTCGGTGGGGCCCAGCGTCGAAATCAGCGGCCGCACGTCGCAGCCCTCGGCCAGATGCACCAGGCCGGCCAGCTGGTGGCCCGGACCGATCGGCGCGACATCGTCGGGCGGTTCGGGGTCCATCGGGCCGACCGCCGGATTCGCCGACAGCAGCGGCGGTGCCAGATGCTCGGGCTCGCCGAGGGTGACCACCGCGTGCACGGCGGCGCGCTCCCCCTGGATGAGCTCCACGTCCACCACGCTGATCCGCCGACCGCGTTTGCGGATCGACGTCAGCAATTGCATCGGCCCGGGGTCGGGCGCCGAGAGGAAATTGCCGGACACCGCGACCGGTTCGACGGGCCCGCCGTGAGCGGTGCGTGCGGCGTTGGCGCACAACGCCAGCATCGCGCCGCCGTGCACCTTGGGCCCGATGGTCCAATGCTTGTTCAACTCGCCGGCATAGACGCCGGGGGCGACCTCGCGCAGCGCCATCGCAGTGCTGAATAACGCGGTCATGAACTCTTGCGGTTTCCTTCGGGATTCATGGCGCCGCTCTCCCCCGCAAGCGGGAGGTGCCCCCACCGCATCGCGCCCTCCTTTTCTGCATCGTCGTCGGCGCGCGTGTCAGCGCAGCAAGTGCGTGCGGGCGAATTGCAACGACTCGGCCAACATGGCCTCGCGCTCGTGGGCTGAACGCGCTGCGGATGTGGACACCTCGAGCACAACATGGCCGGCGAAGTCACCGCCGGCCAGCATCTCGCATACCTCGACCACCGGCTGGGTGCCGCGGCCGGGCGTCAGATGCTCGTCGGCCGGTAGCCCGCTGCCGTCGCACAGATGCAAATGCACCAGACCCGAGCCCATCCGGCGCGCCATGTCCAGCGCATCGGTGCCCGCCGTCGCGGTGTGCGACAGATCCAGCGTGTAGTGCGCGTGGTTGCCGTCCAGCGGGTCGTAGGACGGCGCGAACGCCGAGATCCCCGGCCCGGGGCCGCCGCCGCGCTTGCGTATCCGTTCCTTCAGCTGCTCGGCCCGAAAGAACCGGTCCGCCCGGAACGGGAACATGTTCTCCACGGCCACCAGCACGTCGCTGGACGCCTCGAGGTTGGCGACCTGCTCGGTGAACCCCTCGACGTAGCGCCGTTGCCAGCGGAACGGCGGATGCACGACGACGGTTTGGGCGCCGAGCTTTTCAGCGGCCCGCACGCTGCGATCCAACTTGGGAATCGGGTTGGCGCCCCACACCCGCTGCGAGATCAGCAGACACGGCGCGTGCACCGACAGCACCGGCATCCGGTAGCGCCGCGACAGCTTGGCCACCGCGGCGATGTCCTGGCTGACCGACTCGCCCCACACCATCAGCTCGACGCCGTCGTAGCCGAGCTTGGCCGCATACTCGAAAGCGGCCTCGGTCCTCATGGGATAGACCGAGGCCGTCGACAGACCGACCTTGATAGCTGGGCGCACGCGGATTCTGCTGCGCGCCTAGCCGGATTGCAACAACGCCAACGGCCCCAGCGTGACCAGCGCCCCCACCGCCACCGCGATCAACGTGCTGGCGATGTCCTCGGTCTTGCGGACCACCCGGACGCCGACCACCAGGCCGAGAATGACGAGCACCGACAGCACCAGCGCGACGATGTTGTTCCACCGCCACAGCTGGTCGAACGCGATGAACAGCCCGGCGCCGAACCCGACAGCCAGAATCGACTGCAGCACAACCATTCCGCCGACCCGCATCGTTTCGCTTCGAGACCACGGGGCGGAATCCGCGTGGAGATCGTCGGCGAGGTCGTCCTCCGGGTAGTCCTCCTCGTCGGCGACGGCGGCGATGTCCCGGTAGTCCGCGCCGGGGTGGTGTTCGACGTCATGCTTGCCGCGCGACCGACCGGTGGCCGAACGCAGGTACGACCGCACATAGGCGGAGTCTTCGTTCGCGAGTTCGGCGTCCCGCACCTCGGTGTCCATCACGTCCACCGACATCCCCGCGTAGTCCTCCAGCGGGTCCGGGTTCATCCCCTCGGCACCGGACCGGTCCGCCGGCTGTTCTTCCCCGCCGCCGGAGCGGCCGGCGTCGACGCGCACGTTGTTGCGCGACGGCAGCGGATACGGACTGCGCTCGGGACGCGATTCTCGCGACTCGGGTTGTGATTCTCGCGGACGGGGTGGCGGAGATTCCGGCCAACGCGGCTCGGGTTCGGACCAGTAGCGCGACTTTTCGGCCGGGGCGGGTTCGTCGGAAACCAACTCGTCGAGCCGAGCGGACCCGTTGGCGCGGTGCGCATGCGATTCGGGGCTCGGCACGCCGATGGCCTCGGGGTCGATGTCGTCATCGATGACGGGTATTTCACCGGTCAGCTCGGCGACGGTCACCGCATCGGAGTTGCCCCGGCGACGGCGACGGCGATTGGGCACCGGAGCGCCGATCGTGCCGTTCTTGGCCAGCAACTCGGCGACCGAGATCGGCCTGGTGCTCGCGCTGTCGTGTGGTCCGGTCATTATGAGTCGCCTTTCGATCGGTCAACCCAGTTCCGATCAAGTCGCTGACTAGCAGCATCCCGCACGGAAGTCTCGACGAGGGCGGTTCCGTCAGCTTCGCTATCGAGCTTGCGCAAAATGAGACCTTCTCGTAGCGCCCACGGGCAAATGTCCACCGTTTCTATCGACAGCGCTCGCATACTCGCCTCTGCGACCAAAGCTCCTGCCACGATTTGCGGCGCCCGCTCGGCGCTCACCCCTTCCAGTTCGGCACGGTCAGCGGTCGTCATCCTAGATATGAAAGATATGAGTTGTCTGAGGCCATTAGCGGTGAGTGTCCGCTTCACGCGCGGCCCGGCGGCCGACGGCGCCGCACCGGTGAGCCGGGCCAGCGAGCGGAACGTCTTCGAGGTTGCTACCGCAAGGTCGGGGCTGCCGGCGTCCAGCAATTTGGCGCTGGCGTCAGCGAGTTCGGAGTCCAGCCAGTCGCGCAGCATCGCCACCCGACGCCGGCCGGGTGGATCGTCTTTGAGCCACTCGCGGGTCAGCCGCCCGGCGCCCAGCGGCAGCGACATCGCGACTTCGGGTTCCTCGTCGACGCCGTTGGACAACTCCAGCGAGCCGCCGCCGATGTCGAGGTTGATGATGCGGCCCGCGCTCCAGCCGTACCAGCGACGCACTGCCAGGAAGGTGAGCCGCGACTCGTCGACACCGCGCAGCACTTGCAGCTGGACACCGGTCTCTTTGCGGACCCGGGACAGCAGGTCTTCGGAGTTCTTGGCGTCGCGGACCGCCGATGTGGCGAACGCCATCAGTTCGGCGCAGCCCGAGCTGTCCGCGATTTTTTCGAACTCTTCGATCGTCTCGATCAGCTTGTCGGCGCCGCGCCGGGTGATTTTGCCGGAGTTGTCAATCGACTCGGCCAGCCGCAGGGTGGCCTTGGTCGAACTCATCGGCGTTGGGTGTCCGCCGCGGCGGGCGTCCACCACTAGCAGATTGATCGTGTTGCTGCCGACGTCCAGCACTCCTAATCGCACGAAACACAACCTTACGGTGGGCCGCTGCACCGTTGGCTTGGTCTACCGTGAAAGCCGTGTCAGATGCGCAGCCAAATCACCCCGGTGAAGTCGAATTGGACTTCGCGCGGGAATGGGTGGAGTTCTACGACCCGGACAATCCCGAACATCTGATCGCCGCGGACCTGACTTGGCTGCTCTCCCGCTGGACGTGTGTGTTCGGCACCCCGGCCTGCCAGGGCACCGTCGAGGGGCGTCCCGATGACGGATGTTGCTCGCACGGCGCGTTTTTATCCGACGACGACGACCGGGCCCGGCTGGACGACGCTGTGTCCAAACTCACCGACTCCGACTGGCAGTTCCGCGAAAAAGGCCTGAGCCGCAAGGGCTATCTCGAACTCGACGAGCACGAGGGCGAAGAGCAGTTCCGCACCCGCAAACATAAGGGCGCGTGCATCTTCTTGAACCGACCCGAGTTTCACTCCGGCCCGGGCTGCGCGCTGCACAGCAAGGCACTCAAACTCGGCGTGGCACCGCTGACGATGAAACCCGACGTCTGCTGGCAATTGCCGATCCGCCGCAGCCAGGAGTGGGTGACCCGCCCGGACGGCACCGAAATCCTGAAGACCACCGTCACCGAGTACGACCGCCGCGGCTGGGGCGCCGGCGGCGCCGACCTGCACTGGTATTGCACCGGCGATCCGGCCGCCCATGTCGGCGCCGAGCAGGTGTGGGTGAGCCTGGGGGCCGAGCTCACCGAGTTGCTCGGCGAGAAGGCCTATGCCGAGCTGGCCGCAATGTGCAAGCGGCGCAGCGCATTAGGACTCGTTGCCGTCCACCCGGCAACGCGCGCCGCCGAGTAGCGCATCAGTCGCCCGGATCGGCATCCTTGTACGACTCGAGCATTCGCAGCGCGCTGGCCCGTAGGTAGGTCTCGAGCGTCGCGGCCGCTGCCGGGCCGTCGCGCGCCGTGACAGCCGCAGCGATCGCGGTCAGCTCGGTCACCACCACGCCGGCGTCCTGGTAGGCGGCGGTCAACTCGTGCTCACGCCCACCGAAGGCGTGCTCCACCCAGCGGTACAGCAGCCCGAGGGCGCGATTGCGGGTGGCATGCACCAGCACGCTGAAAAAGGCAAGGTCGGCCTCCTGTCGGGCCGCGGGTGTGCTGGCCGCGCGCACCGCCGCCAGTGCGGCATGCAGCGCCGTGGCGTCGTCGGGCGCCGCACGCTCGGCCGCGAGGCGGCCGATGAACCCGCCGAATGCCACGCGCAGCTCCAGCAGCTCGCCCAGAAAGTCCGGGCCGAGCTTGCGCACCAGCGCCTCGACCACCGCGGGATGAGTGAGCGCCTGAGGATCGCCGACCACGTTGCCGCTGCCGTGCCGGGCTTCGATCAAGCCCATGTGCTGCAAGCGGGCCAGCCCCTGACGCAATGACGTGCGGTTGACACCGAGCTGCTCAGCGAGTTCCCGCTCGGGCGGCAACGCTGACCCTGGCGGAAAAGCGCCGTCCAGGATGGCGTCGGCGATCGACGCGGCGATCTGCTCGTCCAGCCGCTGGCGGTCCGGCTGCCGGAAAACACTTGACTGGTTCATTGGCTCAACCAATATAGTGGACACACCCCACAGAGCAGCGGAGGTGACGCCAATCAACGCGGAATTGCAGTCAGCCGCCACGCCACGTTGGCGCGGCCAGGCCGGGCGTCTGGAGGTTTGGTACGCGACCCTGTCGGATCCGGTAACGCGCGCCGGGCTGTGGGTCCACTACGAGACGGTGTCACCGACTTCGACAAGCGCACGCAGTCCCTATGCGCACGGCTGGGTGAGCTGGTTTCCCGCCGAGGGCCCACCGCATACCGAACGTTTCGGTCCCGAGCCCGTCGCGCCGGCCTCCGGGCCGGCCTGGCTCACAGTTGCCGATGCCCGAATCTCGTTGGAAGAACTGGCCGGACGAGCCGGGTCGCTGGCATGGAACCTGAGTTGGAAAGACACCGGTGCACCGCTGTGGACCTTCCCGCGGCCGGTGTGGGAACGCGAACTGCTGCCCGGCGCGCAGGTGGTGCTGGCCCCCACCGCCCAGTTCAGCGGCTCGCTCAGTGCCGGCGACACCGCCCACCGAGTCGACGGGTGGCGCGGCGGTGTGGCCCACATCTACGGGCACGGCAACGCCAGCCGCTGGGGCTGGATCCACGCCGACCTCGGCGACGGCGACGTGCTGGAGGTGGTCACCGCGGTGTCGCGCAAAGCCGCCCTTCGCAAACTCCCACCGATGGCGTTCGTAAGATTCCGCATCGACGGAAAAGATTGGCCCACAAGTGTTTTGCCGTCACTACGGATGCAGACCAAACTGGGGCTGCGGCACTGGCAGCTGAGCGGACGTATCGGCGGTCGTCGGGTGCTGATCCGCGTCGACCAGCCCGGCGAACGCTGCGTGAGCCTGGGCTACACCGACCCTGACGGCGCCACCGCGGTGTGCACGAACACCGAACAGGCGGACATCCATGTAGAAATCGACGACCGCCACTGGTCGGTAATCGGCACCGGCCACGCCGAGGTCGGCTTGCGCGGAGCCTCGGCACCGGCTGTCACAGAGAGGATTCCGTCATGAGTTTTCTGCTCGACCCGCCGCTGCTGGTGGCCTCCGGCGCCGTCATCGAGCGCAGTCTGCCGGCCGAGCAGCGCGATGCCGCCGAAGCCGCCACCCTGGGCGTATTCTTCGGCGGATCGTTCGGGCTGTACCACAATGTGCCCGGGCTGGGCCTGCTGTGGCGTCCGTTCCGCGCCCGCAACGGGCGCGACTTCATGTGGAACAGCGGGGTTTTCGCAGTCAACACGGACCAGCTGAGCTGGCGCATGCACGCCGCGGCGGGCGCCATCTTCGCGACGTACCCGTTCTTCATCAAGCTCGGCAGACGTCTCGGACGGCTGCTATGACGGTAGCCGAACGGGCCATTGCCTCGTTCGGCGCCGCGCTGCTTCCCGAGGAGTCCGGCGGCCCGTCGCCGGCGCAGCTGGTCAGTCGCGTCGACCGTTACGTCAAGCGGTTGCCGTCGACATCACGGCTGGCGGTGCGCGGCGGGCTGCTGGCGATGGCAGCCGCGAGTTGGCTGACCACCGGCCGGTCGCTGTCGCGGTTGCCTCCGGCGGATCGCGCCGCGGTATTGCGCCGGGTGGCAGCGCTCGGCCCGGACACCGGTGCGGCGATCGAGGCACTCAAGGCCGTCGTGCTGCTGGCCAACGGTGCCGATACCTACGCCTCCGAGCTGCTGGAGCGCGCCGACGGAGAGGACGTGGCCCGCCCCGATGCAGCGCTGACCGTCAGCTCTTCGACCGAAAGCCCATCGGTGATGACCGCCGATGCGGTGATCGTCGGCTCGGGCGCCGGGGGTGCCATGGTCGCTCGGACGTTGGCGCGGGCCGGGTTTGACACCGTCGTGCTCGAGGAGGGACGGCGCTGGACGGTCGACGAGTTTCGCAGCAAGCACCCGATTGACCGCTACGCCGGGCTGTACCGCGGGGCCGGCGCCACTGTCGCGCTGGGTCGGCCGGCGGTGGTATTGCCAATCGGCCGTGCTGTCGGCGGCAGCACGGTAATCAACTCAGGCACCTGCTACCGGCCACCGGTGGCGGTGCAACAACGCTGGCGCGACGAATTCGGGCTCGGTCTCGCCGATCCGGCGCGGCTGGCCGAGCATCTTGCGGATGTCGAGCAGACGTTACAGGTGGCGCCGGTGCCGCTGTCGATCATGGGACGCAATGGACGACTGCTGCTGGACGGCGCCACGGCGTTGGGTTGGCAGGCCGCGCCGATTCCGCGCAATGCGCCAGGCTGCGACGCCTGCTGCCAATGCGCGATCGGTTGCCCGCGCAATGCCAAATTCGGCGTACACCTCAACGCGCTGCCGCAGGCCTGTGCGCACGGCGCGCGGATCGTGTCGCACGCCCGCGTCGAGCGCGTACTGCAGCGGGCCGGACGCGCCCGCGGGGTGCGAGCCCGCCGGCCCGACGGCACCCTGTTCGACGTGCTGGCCGAAACGGTGGTGGTAGCGGCGGGCGCGACCGAGACGCCAGGCTTGTTGCGGCGCAGCGGACTTGGTGGGCACCCGAGGCTGGGCCGCAACCTCGCGCTGCATCCGGCTGCGCCGCTGGCCGGCCGGTTCGAGGACGATGTCGTGGCGTGGCATGGTGTGTTGCAAAGCGCGGCGGTCGACGAGCTGCACGCATCGCATGGTGTGCTGATCGAAGCGACCTCGACTCCGCCCGGCATGGGGTCGATGGTGTTTCCCGGCTACGGGGCCGAACTGCTCAGCTGGCTTGACCGCGCCGCCCAGGTCGCGACTTTCGGCGCGATGGTTGCCGACTATGGTGTCGGGCGGGTGTTTTCGGTGCGTGGCGAGACCGTGCTGGGCTACAACATCGCCCGGGCTGACGCGGCCAAGCTGATGACCGCACTGGAAGCGATGGGAAAGCTGCTATTCGCCGCGGGTGCCGTCGAGGTGCTCACCGGTCTGCCCACAGCACCGACAGTGCGCTCAGTGTCTGGATTGCAGGACGCTCTGCGCAGCGCAAACCCGAAAAGCCTGCACCTGGCCGCTTTTCATCCGACCGGTACCGCCGCCGCGGGCGCCGACGAGCAGCGCTGCCCGGTCGACGAGACCGGCAGGCTGCGCGCGGTCGAGGGTGTATGGCTTGCCGACGCGTCGATACTGCCCAGTTGCCCAGAAGTGAACCCGCAGGTGTCGATCATGGCTTTGGCGCTGGCGGTGGCCGAGGGGGTTATCGCCGCCCGCGCCTAGGAGACTGCTGAATTATTTCGCGTGGCGGTCGGGCTGTTGAGTGGTGTTGTTCGGGATGATTTTGGGGTGCAGGGTCGATCTGATGATCAGCGTGAGTTGTTGGATGCGGAGTCGGTCGCGGGTCATCTCCTAAAGGGCGGCAGTGTTTTTGCGTTTCTAGCGGCCCATCGCCGGGAGTTGTTCCCTGAGGAGATGTTCGCCGATCTGTTTCCATCGCGGCGGGGCCGTCCGAGTGTGCCTGCCGAGGTGATGGCCAGCGTGATCACGCTGCAGGCATTGCATGGCTTGTCCGATAACGAGACCGTTGATGCAGTCACGTTTGATCTGCGCTGGAAGGCGGCCTGTGGTCTGCCGGTGAGTGCGACCGCGTTTCATTCCACGACGTTGACCTATTGGCGGCGCCGACTGGCGGGCTCGGATGCCCCGAACCGGATCTTCGACGCGGTCAAGGCGGTAGTAGCCGCTACGGGAGTGCTGACAGGCAGGACGCGGCGCGCCCTGGATTCCACGGTCCTCGACGACGCGGTGGCCACCCAGGACACCGTCACCCAGCTGATCGGCGCGATCCGCCGGGTTGGCCGCGAGGTCCCCGGCGCAGCCGAGATCATGGCGGTCCACTGCAGTGCCCATGACTATGGCGACCCGGGTAAACCCGCGATCGCCTGGAATGATGCCGTGGCCCGCGAGCAGTTGGTCGATGCGCTGGTCAACGACGCCCACCGGGTGTTGGGGCATCTGCCTGAACAACCACTCGGTGCCCGTGCCGCCGAAGCGGTCGCGTTGTTGGCACTAATCGCCGGCCAAGACGTCGAACCCGTCGAGGGCTCCGATGGCACCGACGGGCGCTGGCGCATCGCCCAGAAGGTGGTCCCAGATCGGGTGATCTCCACGGTGGATCCCGAAGCCCGTCACGCGCACAAGACGGTGCATCGTCGCCAGGACGGCTTCAAGGCTCACATCGCCGTCGAACCCGACACCGGGATCATCACCGACTGTGCGTTGGCCAAGGCCAACGGCCCCGACAACCACGAAGCCGTCGTCGGGCTGACTCTGCTGGCCAGCGAACTGGCCCCGGTACGGGTGCTCGGCGATTCGGCCTACGGCACCGGCGCAGCACGCGCAGCGTTGGCCGCCGCCGGACACGTCGCAGTGATCAAGCCGACACCACTGCGCGCCCCGGTGCCCGGCGGCTTCACCAGCGACGATTTCACCATCGACTTCGACCGCCCGCACCGTGACCTGCCCTGCGGCTCATACCTGCCGATCCGACCTAGTGGCGGTGTCTGCTTTGAAAGATACTGCCGCTCCTGCCCTTTGGCGGCGCAATGCACCACCGCCAAACATGGACGCAAGCTGACCATCAGCACCTACGAACACCACCTACGTAGCGCCCGCGCCCTGGCACGTGACCCCGACTGGCAGACCGAATACCGACGGCACCGACCCATGGTGGAACGCTGCCATTGCATGGCTGACCCGCAACAACCGCAAAGTCCGCTACCGCGGTGTCGGCAAGAACGATCACTGGCTGCACCACCGAGTCGCCGCGCTGAACTTGCGCCGACTCATCACGATGGGCCTAAACCACACCGGCACCACCTGGGCCATCGCCTAAACCACCGCCAGAGGCCTTGCATCCCGACAGACGCGATGCCACGCTCGACACGGCGGGGTGACCTCTCGTGTCGACCGCAGGGTCTGACTTCAACAACGCCGCCACGCGGCTCAAGGCACCCCGCCCCAAATACCACTAATTCAGCAGTCTCCTAGCTCTCCAGCTTGTAACCCAGGCCGCGCACTGTCACCAGGTGTATCGGGTTGGCCGGGTCGGCCTCGATTTTCGACCGCAGGCGCTTGACGTGAACGTCGAGCGTCTTGGTGTCGCCGACATAGTCGGCCCCCCACACACGGTCGATCAGCTGCCCACGAGTCAGCACCCGGCCGCTGTTGCGCATCAGGTACTCTAAGAGGTCAAATTCCTTGAGCGGCAACGTGATCGGCTCACCGTTGACCGAGACGACGTGGCGCTCGACGTCCATTCGCACCGGCCCGGATTCCAACACGCCGTCGGTGATCTCGGAGTCGTCGTCGCCGCGGCGGCGCAGCACCGCCCGGATCCGAGCGATCAGCTCACGCGCCGAATACGGCTTGGTGACATAGTCGTCGGCGCCCAGCTCCAGGCCGACGACCTTGTCGATCTCGGAGTCACGCGCGGTCACCATGATCACCGGCACGCTGGACCGCGACCGCAGTTGCTTGCACACGTCGGTGCCGGACATCCCCGGCAGCATCAGATCGAGCAGCACGATGTCGGCGCCGGCCCGGTCGAACTCGGCCAGCGCCGACGGGCCGTCGGTCACCACGGTGGCCTCGAAGCCCTCTTTGCGTAGCAGAAACGCCAGCGGATCAGCCAGCGATTCTTCGTCCTCCACGATCAGGACACTCGTCATCGGCGTAGTTCTTCCTCTCGTTGGGGCTCTCGTTGGGGCATCTTGGGGCGGATTTCGCGCTCGGTCGATCGGTCGGTCTGCTCGCACTCGACGTCGTAGGCCGGGATGGACAACGTGAACGTCGACCCCGTTCCCAGCTGGCTCCACAACCCGATCGTGCCGTTGTGGTTGGCCGCGACGTGCTTGACGATGGCAAGGCCGAGCCCGGTGCCGCCGGTGGCCCGCGAACGCGCCTTGTCGGCGCGGAAGAACCGCTCGAAGACCCGCTCCTGGTCTTTGCGGGCGATCCCGATACCCCGGTCGGTGACAGCGATCTCGATGTTCTCGCCGCGGCGGCGCCGGCTGATGGACACCAGCGAACCGCGCGGCGAATACGCGATCGCGTTGGACACCAGGTTGGCCAGCGCGGTGACCAGCAGCGCCTGTTCGCCCAGCATCCGCAGGCCGCTCGGCTCGTCGGTGCGAACCGTGATATCGGCGTTGTCGGCGGGCACTTTGTGGCGTGAAATCGCCTCGGAGACAACGGTATCGACGTCGACGGCGCCCATGTCCGGCAAGCGCTCGGCACCCTGCAGCCGGGACAGCTCGATCAGCTCGCTGACCATGTCGCCCAGCCGGGTGGCTTCGACGAGCACCTTCTCGCCGAACCGCCGCACCGTCTCGGGGTCGTCCGCGGAGGCCAGCAGGGCCTCGGCGAGCACCGCCATCGCGCCGACAGGCGTCTT
>CAWKME010000018.1:0-175816 GCA_963850645.1 uncultured Actinomycetota bacterium
CTAGTGGGTGATCTCGGCAGCCGATGGTGGTGGCGCGGCGGACGTTGGCGCCCTCCACGGTCAGTCCGCCAGGTAGGCGGCGGTGACGTGGCGGGGAGGCGATACCGATGGCGGCTTGGTTGCCAAGTGAGCCTTTTCAGGCTCTCCCCTGTGGTCCGGGCAGAGATAACGCGCATGACCTTGCGACGGCAAGGCGTCATTTATCCGATCGTCACATCTCATCCGAGTAGACGAGGTCCCTCAGGAGGCAGCCTAAGTCGGAAGCGACGGGAAGTACTGAATTGCAGCCTTTTTCGGTGATGAAGCGGTATGGAGTCTTCACGGCGAATCGCGATCAGCTCAGAATCATCGTGAAAAAGGCCGAAACCGTGTGGCATTCGGCATTCCGGCCACCGGTGCCGTATATGCGCGACCGCGTGGTCCTCGAACCCGCTCACGCCTTCAACGAAATTGACCAGATTATTTGGCCTTCACCGTCGCGGTAGCGCCAACCGAACTCCATGATGGTCCTATGGCCCTCGACGAGCAGGGCCTTAAGGGAAGACACCACTATGGATGAAAACTCTGACGACAGATGGATCAGCCGTCGAGAGCTGGCTGACCGATATGGCGTGCCGATCAAAACACCCGCCGAATGGGCATCGAAGGGAACTGGACCACCCTATGCCAAGTTCGGTCGACACGTTAGGTACCGGCTCAGCGATGTCGTGGCCTGGGAGACACAGCAACTCTCCTATCGGCGCGACTCGGCGTAGATACGCCCGAGATCGACCAATGATGCCGCAACATCCAGAGATGGCCGGCGCGCTCTTTGCCGAGGGATGTAATCGGCTGGGAAATAGAGCAATTGACGCGAAATTGTCTGACTATTATCAACGCATGACTGCCGAAAAGGTCGCGCTGTCCACCCGAACGGCTCCCGAGGACGAGAAGTCGTAGTCGCATGGCGGGCAGGCCAAGACTTCGGATCGGCGCCCACGGGAAGATCAAGCGCGTCTATCTGGGTGGTGGCGTTTGGCTGGCTCGTTGCCGTTACCGAGACAGCGACGGGGTGACTCGCGTTATCCAGCGGCTCGGCCCTGCTGACGAATATGACCAGCACGGCAAACTCGCCGAGGATGCACTGGTCGGGGCTTTGGCCGAACGCAGACAAGCTGTCACGTACGGCGAAATTGGCTTAGAAACAAAGGTGACAACCCTTGTAGAGCAACACCTAGACCGGCTCGCCGAAGACGGCCGCTCGCCCGTCACCATGTCGACATACAGGTTCAGCGCCAGCAAGCTGACCAAGTTCATCGGCGGGCTCCGAGTTGGCGAAGCCTCGCCTGCGCGCATCGACGCGGCACTTCGGTCCATGCGCTCCGCCCACGGTTCTACGATGGCCCGCCAGTCCAAGTCGATCCTGCGGGGCGCCCTTCAGCTCGCGGTGATGGCCAGCGTGCTGGGGAGCAATCCCGTACGCGACGTTCAGCCGGTGCGGTCTAACCGACAACCTACGGGCGCGGTCTCACTCACGGCCGACCAGCTGCGTGACCTCCTGATCAAACTTCGAGCGTCCGCGTTCTGCCAGAAGCATGACCTTGCCGACCCGATCACCCTGTTGATTGCGACGGGTCTGCGCCGCTCCGAGCTGCTCGGGCTGCGCTGGATCGACTACGACGCAAAGGCAGGCGTACTGACTGTCACCGGCAAGGTCATCCGCGTGCCGGGCCAGGGCCTATTGCGCGTCGACGAGACCAAGTCGACGGCCGGCCGCCGCACAATCCCACTTCCCAGGTTCGCCATCGACATGCTCGAGAAGCGGCGCCAACTGCCCTACGTCGGCGAGCAACCGGTGATTTTCCCGTCCACGTCGGGGACGCTTCGGGATCCGAACAACTTCGGCAAGGAGTGGCGCACGGCCCGTCAGGAATTGGGGGTCGCCGAAACAACCACGCACAGCTTCCGCAAGACCGTCGCCACGCTTATCGACGACGAAGGACTTTCCGCTCGAATCGGCGCCGATCACCTCGGCCACACCCACGTCAGCATGACCCAAGACCGCTACATGACGCGGGGACGAATCCACAGCCAGGTAGCGGACATGTTGGACCGCACGGTCCGCATTAACGATGAATAAACGATGACTTGTCACCGGCGATCGCTAAAAAATACGCCTCTGACGTGGGGCGGGCGGGGCTCGAACCCGCGACCAACGGATTATGAGTCCGCGGCTCTAACCAACTGAGCTACCGCCCCTGGGTGCCGACTAGGTGCGGATACCGTCTCCCGCCTCATGGGCGCCGGCAAGCCTCTGCACGACGTCGACATTAGCGCCCGCGCCGATCGTGAACGAAGCCGTGGTGTGCCCAGGCCGTCTACGACCAGACCCGCCATAACGTTGCCTACCCTTACTTGTATGTAACCGGGTTGTACAGATACATTAACTGCAACTGGCATACACACATACCTTGGAGGCATCGTGGCCACCGCCCTGACCCAGCAACAACTCCTTCGCGACCTCGAACCCGTGGCAGAGAAACTCTTCAATCGCCACCTCTCGGCATTCAAAGACTGGAATCCGCACGACTTCATCCCGTGGTCGGAGGGCAAGAACTTCAAGACCCTGGGCGGTCAGGACTGGGAGCCCGAGCAGTGCGAACTCTCCGACGTGGCCCGGGTGGCGTTGGTGCAGAACCTGCTCACCGAGGACAACCTGCCGAGCTACCACCGCGAGATTGCGATGAACTTCGGCATGGACGGCGTCTGGGGTCAGTGGGTCAGGCGGTGGACTGCCGAAGAGAACCGGCACAGCACTGCCCTGCGCGACTACCTGGTGGTGACCCGCGCGGTCGACCCGTTCGAGTTGGAGAAACTCCGCATGGAGCAGATCACCCGGGGTTTCAGCCCGGGCCAGAACCAGCAGGGCGACCTGTTCGCTGAGAGCCTGTTCGACTCGGTCGTGTACGTCTCGTTCCAGGAGTTGGCCACCCGGGTCTCACACCGCAATACCGGCAAGGCGTGCAACGACACGATCGCCGACCAGCTGACGGCCAGGTTGTCGCACGACGAGAACCTGCACATGATCTTCTACCGCGACGTCACCGAGGCCGGCCTGGAGATCGCGCCCAACCAGGCGATGAAGTCGGTGCATCGAGTGCTGCGCAACTTCCAGATGCCCGGCTTCACGGTTCCCGAGTTCCGCCGCAAGGCCGTGATCATCGCCGTCGGCGGCGTCTATGACCCCCGCATCCATCTCGACGAAGTCGTGATGCCGGTGCTGAAGAAGTGGCGCATCTTCGAGCGCGAGGATTTCACCGGCGAAGCCGCCTGGATGCGCGACGACCTCGCGGTGCTGGTCAAGGAGCTTGAGAACACCTGCGACAAGTTCGAGGTGTCCAAGCAGCGCTACCTCGAACGAGAGGCCCGCAAGGCCGAAGGGATCACCGCGGCGAAGGCGCTCAAGACCACAGGCACGCTCACCAAGAGCCGGCATTAGTGGCGGCCGAATTCGTTAAGCCTTTAGGGCCGTTCGGCCCTAGGTCCGTGCGGTTCAGCTCTGAAGACTTGAGCGGGCTATCGAAATGCTGGGCCGGTGACCAGCTTCTTTGGAGGTAACGCATGACCGCAGAGGCAGAGGCGCAAGCCGTCGCTGATCTGGAGGCCCATCGGCCGTTTCCGCCGCGGCTCGGCCCGAAGGGCAACCTGATCTACAAGGTCATCAGCACCACCGACCACAAGATGATCGGCATCATGTACATGGTCGCCTGCTTCATCTTCTTTTTCATCGCCGGCCTGATGGCCCTACTGATCCGCCTCGAGTTGGCGAAACCCGGGCTGCAATTCCTGTCCAACGAGCAGTACAACCAGCTGTTCACCATGCACGGCACGGCCATGTTGCTGTTCTACGCAACCCCGGTCGTCTTCGGCTTCGCCAACCTCGTGTTGCCGCTGCAGATCGGCGCACCTGACGTAGCCTTCCCACGGCTGAACGCATTGTCGTTCTGGCTGTTCGTCTTCGGAGCGCTGATCGCGTTGAGCGGCTTCATCGTCCCCGGCGGCGCAGCCGATTTCGGCTGGACCGCCTACACGCCCCTGTCGAATGCGGCCCACAGTCCCGGTGTGGGATGCGACCTTTGGATTCTCGGCCTGGCCGTCGGTGGTCTGGGCACCATCCTCGGCGCGGTCAACATGATCACCACGGTGGTGTGCATGCGCGCCCCGGGCATGACGATGTTCCGGATGCCGATCTTCACCTGGAACATCTTGGTCACGAGTGTGCTTGTGCTGATTATCTTTCCACTGCTGACCGCTGCACTGTTCGGCTTGGCCGCTGACCGTCGCCTCGGTGCGCACATCTACGACCCGGCCAACGGCGGGGCGATTCTGTTCCAACACCTGTTCTGGTTCTTCGGCCATCCCGAGGTGTATGTCATCGCGCTGCCGTTCTTCGGCATCATCTCCGAGATCATCCCGGTGTTCGCCCGCAAGCCGATCTTCGGCTACACCACACTGGTTTACGCGACGCTGTCGATCGCCGCGCTGTCGGTCGCGGTGTGGGCGCACCACATGTATGCCACCGGTGCGGTGCTGCTGCCGTTCTTCTCGTTCATGACGTTCCTGATCGCGGTCCCGACCGGAGTCAAGTTCTTCAACTGGATCGGCACCATGTGGCGGGGCCAGTTGACGTTCGAGACGCCGATGCTGTTCTCGCTGGGCTTCTTGGTCACCTTCCTGCTCGGCGGCCTGACCGGCATCATGCTGGCCAGCCCGCCGCTCGACTTCCATGTCAGTGACACCTATTTCGTGGTCGCGCATTTCCACTACACGCTGTTCGGCACCATCGTGTTCGCCACCTATGCGGGGATCTACTTCTGGTTCCCGAAGATGACCGGCCGGTTGCTCGACGAGCGGTTAGGCAAGCTGCACTTCTGGCTGACCTTCATCGGCTTCCACGCCACATTTTTGGTCCAGCACTGGCTGGGCAATTCGGGGATGCCGCGACGCTACGCCGACTATCTTCCCACCGACGGGTTCGAAACCCTCAACTTTGTCTCCACCATCGGCGCATTCATCCTCGGAGTATCGGTCCTGCCGTTCGCGTGGAACGTGTTCAGAAGCTGGCGCTACGGCATACCCGTGACCGTCGACGACCCGTGGGGCCACGGCAACTCGCTGGAATGGGCCACCAGTTGTCCGCCGCCGCGGCACAACTTCACCGAACTACCCCGGATCCGTTCGGAGCGGCCGGCATTCGAACTGCACTACCCGCACATGGTGGAGCGCCTGCGCGCCGAATCCTACGTAGGCCGTGAAAAAATCGAGGCCGTGACTGCGGATTCGCCTTAGCGCAGGCACTTTTCGCGGCTAGGCCCCTAGTCGCGGCTGGTCTGGAACGCCACTCGCGGCCACCGCCGCATACGCTTTGGCCAGATCCTCCAGAATCTCCGGTGTCAGGGTGTGCTCGGACTCGTGCTTTTCCAGCACCGCGATGATCGCCCCGAAGAGAGACTCGGCAGCGTCGTGCTGTGCTTCCTTTGCTGTTGCCACGGCATTCCCTTTTACCAACCTTGTAGTTGATGGGGTTATCCGAGTTGCAACCCGCGCGGCAGCAATAGTCGCACGCGTGTTCAGTTAGGCAGACAAACGTCAGGCGAACACAGTCTGACCGTCGGCGTCGAGCAGATACTGCTCGGTGCCGTGTTCGACCCGCGGGGCGTCACCGGCCAACGCCACCGCGACCTTGTTGCTGGCATTGCGCATCACGTCGAAAGTCAGCTCGACGGCCTCGGCATCGGAGAAGTGCGCACGCATGCCGGCCGCAATTCCGCGGTCGATATGGCTGGGTGACCAGATCAACGCGTCGACATACCGCAGCGCCGCCTTCTGGCGATCGGTCAGCCGCCCCGACGCCTCGAAGTGCTCGATGTCGCCGTACAGCGTCTCCGACCCGCCGGCATCCAGTGCAGTCGTTTCCCGCAGCGACTTGCACAACCGGCAGTTGTGTTGCGCCGCGCCGCGCAGCCGCACCAGCTCGGAGGTCAGCGCATCAAGGTCGCGCAGCCGCGCCACCTCGGGCAGGAAGCTGTTGAACACCGCGTCGGACGGATCGCCGGTGTGATCCCAGGCGACCCGGCCGTCCGACCATCCCAGGTATTGCTCGCCGACTCCGAGCGCTTCCAGCCCGGCCCGCACTCGCGGGACGAAGTCGGCGATGTACATCTGGACGACCACTCCAAACGTGTTGTCCCCCAATGCGGACCACAGCGCCGACCGCTGCTTGTCATCGATCATCGAGACGTCGATGCTGAACTGTTCGGCGAAGTCCGCTACAGCGGCTTCGGCGTCCGATCCGGGCCGGTGACCGCAACCTCGGCGGGAAGCGGGGGCAATGACAGCGTCTCGCGCGCACACCCGCCGCACCAGTCCCGTCATGCGACCGTCGCCGGGCGACAACGCGACCAGCCGAGTCAGCTCGCAGGAGTCAAAGTCACGCACCCTCGCATTATGTCGCCTGGCTCACCGACGACATGTGAAAGTCGGGAATCCGCAGCGACGGCATCGCCGTCCGGGTGACCCAATCGCCCCACTCGCGCGGCAGCGTCAGCTCGCTGACGCCGGCCTGGGTGGCCCGTCGCAGCAGGTCCAGCGGGCTCTCGTTGAACCGGAAGTTGTTGACCGCCGCCGTCACCTCGCCGTCTTCGACCAGGTAGACGCCGTCGCGGGTGAGTCCGGTCAGCAGCAGCGTCGTCGGGTCGACCTCGCGGATGTACCACAGCGTGGTCAGCAGCAGCCCGCGCTCGGTCGTCGCGACCATGTCCGCCAAGTTGGCGCTGCCGCCGGTCATCACCAAGTTGTCGGCGGCCACGGCGACGGGAGCGCCGGAACTCGGCGGCCGCGCCTCGCGGGTAGGCCAGCGCGTTGATCACCCCGTCGCGGATCCAGTCCACCCGATCGATGTCCATGCCGTTGTCGAAAATCGACACCGTCTCCGACGAACTCGGCGGTCGCCACGAACGGTGTGCACGCCAAACCGGGCACGGTCGGATCGGAATACAGCGTCAGCGGCATATCGGTCAACCGCTCCCCCACCCGGGTTCCGCCGTCGAGGGCAGACAGCGCGGTGCGGCCCTCCTGCGCGCCGCGACCGGCCATCGACCACGCCAGGTAGACCATCATGTCGGCCACCGCCGACGGCGGCAGGATGGTCTCGTAGTGGCCCGGCGGCAATTCGACGCTGCGTCTGGCCCAGCCCAGTCGCGTCGACAGCTGTTCGAGCATGGAATCCATTGGCACACCGGCGAAATCGGGCGTCCCCACCGCCACCCAGGCGCTGGCACTGTCGCGTTTGGCGTTGATCTCCACCGAACCGGTGGGCTGGGTATAGCGGCGCCGCAATCCACCCGAGGTCGCCAGATACACCGTCTCCAGCGCGTGCCGGGCAAAGCCGTACAACTGGTCGCTGCCACGAAAGCCGCGACTCAACGCGCGGGTGACGTCGGCGAACACCTCGGGGCCGGTGCCCGGCGTCGCAGCATCCCAGTCGGCCGGGCCACCGATGCCGTTCAGCAGCGGAGCGGCGTCGCGGGCCTCCGGCGCCGAGGCGGCAGCCGCCTGCGACGCCGCAACCAGTCCCTCGATCACCGACGGATCGACCTCCGACGAGGTCAGCGTGCCCACCCGCGCGGTATTGCCTTGGCGGACAATCGAAATCACCGTAGTACTGCGCGCGGTCGACACGCCGTTGGTGGTCATCGAGTTGTTCGCCCACCGCAGCGACGCGGCGATACGATCGGTGACCAGCACGACGGTCTCGTCGGCACTCCCCCGCCGTGCCGCGGCGGCCAGTGCCAGGTCGATCACCTGCTGCGCGCTGATCATTGGCCGCCCTCGACGCGGGTGTTCAGCACATTGACGCCGCGAAACAGCGCCGACGGACAGCCGTGGCTGACCGCGGCCACCTGACCGGGCTGGGCCTTGCCGCAGTTGAACGCCCCACCAAGCCGCCAGGTCGACGGTCCGCCGACGGCTTCCATCGAATTCCAGAAATCGGTGGTGGTGGCCTGATAGGCGACGTCGCGAACCTGCCCGTCCAGGCGTCCGTTGCGGATGCGGTAGAACCGCTGCCCGGTGAACTGAAAGTTGTAGCGCTGCATGTCGATCGACCAGGATCGGTCGCCGACAATGTAGATGCCGTCGTCGACGCGGGCGATCAGGTCAGCGGTGGTGAGGTCTTCGGGGCTGGGCTGCAGCGAGACATTTGCCATCCGCTGGATCGGCACATGGTGTGGCGAGTCGGCGTACGAGCAGCCGTTGGAGCGCGGCAGGCCCAGCCGCGGCGCGAACACCCGGTCCAGTTGATAGCCGACGAAGATCCCGTCGCGCACCAGATCCCAGCTCTGGGCGGCCACCCCGTCGTCGTCGTAACCGATGCTGGCCAAACCGAATTCGACAGTACGGTCAGCGGTCACGTTCATCACCGGCGAGCCGTAGCGCAGGCTGCCGAGCTTGTCGGGGGTGGCGAACGACGTGCCGGCGTAGGCGGCCTCATAGCCGATGGCCCGATCGTATTCGGTTGCGTGCCCGATGGATTCGTGGATGGTCAGCCACAGGTTGGTCGGATCGATCACCAGATCGGTCGGGCCGGGTGTCACGCTGGGCGCCTTGATCTTTTCGGCCAGCTGCGACGGCAATTGCGCCAGCTCGTCGGTCCAGTTCCACACCTCGTCGCCGGCCATCACCTCCCAGCCGCGGCCCATCGGCGGCGCCAGCGTGCGCATCGAGTCGAACCCGCAGCCCCCGACGTCGATGGTGACCGCCTCCAGGACAGGCATGATCCGCACCCGCTGCTGGGTGATCGACGAGCCGAACGTATCGGCGTAGAAGGTCTGCTCCTTGACGGTGTTCAGGGCCGCCGAGACATGGTCGACCCCATCGGCGGCCAGCAACCGGCCGGAGTACTCGTGCGAGCACGGCGATCTTGTCGGCGGTGGTCACGGCGAACGGGTCGATCCGGTAGTTCGAGACCCAGGTGACGTCGCTGTAGACCGGTTCGGGCGCCAGCTCGACGCGGTCGGTGTTCAGCGCGGCCAGCGTGGTGGCCACCCCGACAGCCCGTCGCGCGGTGTCCGCGGCGACCGTCGGCGACAACTCGGCGTGCGAGGCGAAACCCCAGGTGCCGTCGACGATCACCCGGACGGCCAGCCCGAGCTCGCGGTCGAGCACCGCGGTCTCCAGCTCGCCGTCGCGCAGCTGGATGATCTCGGTGGTGAGGCGGTGAATCCGCAGGTCGGCGTGGCTCGCCCCGGCCGCGGTGGCCGCCGACAGCGCGGCGTCGGCCAGTTCGTGGCGGGGCAGGTCGAGGAAGTCGGCATCGATCCCCCGGTTCGGGTGTCACGACATCCACCGTAACGACCGGCTTTAATACCTTGATGGCCGACCACGACGCGCCGATCGACCGCGCTGGGGTATGCGCTGCTCGCGCCCAGCCTGTTCGGGGTGGTCGCGTTCCTGCTGCTGCCGATCCTCGTCGTGGTGTGGCTGAGCCTGCACCGCTGGGATCTGCTCGGGCCGATCGAGTATGTCGGAGGAGCGAATTGGCGCTCGGTGCTCAGCGATTCCGCGTTCGGCAATTCGCTGCTGGTGACGCTGCTTTTCGTCGCGATCGTGGTCCCGGCGCAGACGGTGCTGGGGCTGGTGGCGGCAGCATTGCTGGCACGCGATCTGCCCGGCAGCGGACTGTTCCGCACGATTTACGTGCTGCCGTGGATCTGTGTCCCGCTGGCGATCGCGGTGCTGTGGCGCTGGATCCTGGCGCCCACCGACGGCGCGGTGAGCACCGTGCTGGGGCATCGCATCGAATGGCTCACCGATCCCGGTCTGGCGCTGCCGGTGGTGTCGGCGGTGGTGGTGTGGGCCAATGTCGGCTACGTCGCGCTGTTCTTCCTCGCCGGCATTCTGGCGATCCCCGACCGATGATCCACTCCGCGGCACGCATCGACGGGGCCACGCCTGGCAGCGGTTCTGGCGCATCACCCTGCCGATGCTGCGGCCCGACCATGTTCTTCGTGCTGGTCACCGGAGTCATCAGCGCCGCCCAGGTTTTCGACACCGTGTACGCGCTGACCGGCGGCGGACCAGCAGGACCGCACCGATTTGGTCGCACACCGCATCTACGCCGAGGCGTTCGGGGCGGCGGCGATCGGCCGGGCCTCGGTGATGGCGGTGGTGCTGTTCGTCATCCTGGTCGGCATCACCGTCGTCCAACATCTGTATTTCCGTCGACGGATCAGCTATGACCTCACCTAATCGGCCCTCGGCGGCACTGGTTTACGCCGGCCTGGCGCTGGGCGCGGTGATCACCCTGGCGCCGTTCGCGCTGGGCCTGCTGACCTCGTTCACCTCCGCGCACCAGTTCGCGACGGGCACACCGCTGGCGTGGCCGCGGCCGCCGACGCTGGCCAACTACACCGACTTGGGCGGCGCGGGGTTCGGCCGGGCGCTGGCGGTGACGGCATTGATGACGGCGGTGATCCTGCTCGGGCAGTTGACCTTTTCGGTGCTTGCCGCGTACGCGTTCGCACGGCTGCGTTTCCCGGCCGCGACGCGCTGTTCTGGGTCTATATCGCGACGTTGATGGTGCCGGGCACGGTGACGGTGGTGCCGCTGTATTTGATGATGGCCCAGCTGGGGTTGCGCAACACGTTCTGGGCGTTGGTGTTGCCGTTCATGTTCGGCTCCCCGTATGCAATCTTCCTGCTGCGCCAGTACTTTCGCGCGATACCCGACGACCTGATCAATGCCGCCTATCTCGACGGCGCGAACACGCTGGACGTGATCGTGCATGTGGTGCTGCCGTCCAGCCGACCCGTTCTGGTGACGCTGATGCTGATCACCGTTGTGTCGCAGTGGCATCACTTCATGTGGCCGTTGGTGATCACCAGCGGCGCCAAGTGGCAGGTGCTGACGGTGGCGACCGCTGCGCTGCAGTCGCGGTACAACGCCCAGTGGACACTGGTGATGGCCGCCACGGCCGTGGCGATCGTGCCGCTGCTGGTGCTGTTTGTCATCTTCCAGCGGCACATCGTGCGATCGATCGTCGTCACGGGGCTCAAATGAACTTGCGGCCACGGTTTTCCACGCTGTTCGCGCTGGCCTTGGTGCTCGTCGCTGCGTCGCTGGCTGCGGCGGCGGTGCTGTTGGATATCTCGGCCCGGCCACCCGGCGGCAAGACCGTGGTCACCGTGCGACTGTGGGACGAGCAGGTCGCCGCCGCGTACCGGCAGTCGTTTGCGGCGTTCACCCGCGCGCATCCCGACATCGAAGTGCACACCCATGTGGTCTCTTACTCCACCTACTTCAACACGCTGCGCACCGATGTCGCAGGCGGTAGCGCCGACGACATCTTCTGGATCTCCAGCGCCTATCTCGCCGGTTACGCCGACAGCGGCCGGCTCATGGATATCGGGAAGACCCTTGGGGCAGGAGCTGCTGCAGCGTGGGAGCCGTCGGTGGTCGAGCAGTTCACCCGCGGCGGCGCGCTGTGGGCGGTCCCCCAACTCACCGACGGTGGAATCGCGTTGTACTACAACGCTGATCTGCTGGCCGCCGCCGGCGTCAGCCCCGCCGACTTGGCGGCCCTGCGTTGGAATCCGGACGGCGGCGACACGCTGCGCCCGCTGCTGGCTCGGCTCACCGTTGACTCCGACGGACGCACCGCGGCCACACCGGGTTTCGATCCCGAACGTATCCGGCAGTGGGCCTACAACGCGGCCAACGACGCACAGGGCATCTACCTGAACTACATCGGTTCGGCCGGAGGTGTGTTTCAGGACGGTGATCGTTTCGCGTTCGACAATCCCGGCGCGATCGAGGCTTTCACCTACCTGGTCAGGCTGATCAACGGCGACCACGTTGCGCCGCCGGCCTCGGACACCAACGACAACGGTGACTTCTCCCGCAACCAGTTCCTGGCCGGCAGGATGGCGCTCTTCCAGTCCGGCACCTACAACCTGGCGGCGGTGGCCGGCCAGGCCACCTTCCGGTGGGGCGTGGCGATGCTGCCAGAAGGTCCCAAAGGCCGAGTCTCCGTCACCAACGGCATTGCCGCGGCCGGCAATTCCGCATCGGCGCACCCGGACGCGGTACGCCAGGTGCTGGCTTGGATGGGCAGCAACGAGGGCAACCAATACGTAGGCCGACACGGCAGCGCTATTCCCGCAGTGCGGTCGGCCCAGCAGGTGTACTTCGACTACTGGGCCGCGAAGAACGTCAACGTTGCGCCGTTCTTCGCCGTGTTGAACGGGCCCCGCATCGATGCGCCGGGCGGCGCCGGTTTCGCCGCCGGAAATCAGGTCCTCAAACCGTATTTCGACGAGATGTTCCTGGGCCGAAGCGACGTGTCGACGACCCTGCACAGAGCCCAGGAAGCGGCCAACGACGCGGCGCGCCGCTAGCGGCCCAGCGGGACTTCCAGTGCGATCGCCGCGATGCAGATCGCCACGGTGATCGAAAGTGCCAGCCAGTCGGCCAGTTTCGGTCGCGGCGGTGCTGCCGCGATCTGACCGATACCGCCGCGCGCCGTGATGGCATCACCCATCTCGTCGGCGCGCCGCAATGTCACCGTGATGGCCGCAGCGATCAGGTCGATCAGCTCCAGGGCACGGCGCTTGTGACGAGCCCGACGGGTCGTCGCTACCGGCTTCGGCCGCAACCGCCGCGCGGCGTAGAGCACCCGGAATTCGTCGATCAGCATCGGGAAGGCCCGCAGCGCCAGCGCCAATGCGACGGCCCACTCGTCGACCGGGATCCGCAGTAACCGCAGTGGCCGGCCCAAAGTGGCTACCGCAGGGGCTATTTCAGCGACGTTGGTGGTCCACGACACCATCGCGCCCAGGCCAAGCAACACGATCGACAACGTGGTGATCCGCAGGAAGTTCAACAGGCCGCCGAATCCTATTGGCACCCCTGCCAAGTCGACCATCGGACTGCCGCCGGCGAACGCCGCCGTGATGCCGCCGAAGAGCATCAGAACCCACAGCCAGTGCGGCACTGACGGAAGCGCGCCTCGAGGAATTTGCGCGATCCGTGCCGCTGTCAGCACCAGCGCCGCCACCAGCCCAATGGTGATCCATCCGGGGTAGAACGTCAGTAGCACCGAAATGCCAAAGACCACCAGTAGCTTGGTGCCGGCCCACAGCTCGTGGACTACCGACGTGCCGGGCACCGGACGCAGCAGCACCACCGGGCGACTCGGCCGCCCTGTCGCGCGTTCGTCAGTTGGTGTCGTGGTCATGACCGGCCTCCAGCCGTCGTCGAAGCCGGTTCCAGCACGCCGTCACGCAGGTGCAGGATCCGCGGGCACAGCTCCTCCAGGCCGGTGAAATCGTGCGAGATGACCACGATGGTCAGACCCTGCTCGCGACGCAGTTCCTCCAGCAGTCGCAGCAGACCGCGTTGGGTGGCGGCGTCCAGGCCCGCCAGCGGCTCGTCGAGGATCAGCGCCCGCGGCGAGCGCGCCAGCAGGCCGGCCAGCACTACCCGGCGCATCTGGCCGCCGCTGAGTTGGTCGATGCGCCGCTTCGCCAACGTGCTGTCCAGTCCCACCACGGCCAGCGCCCTCGTCACGCGGTCGTGGTCCTTGGGTGAAAACCCCGCCGCCGAGGCCACTTCCAAGTCGACCCGGCTACGCATCAGTTGCAGGCGGGCCGCCTGGAAGGACAGCGCCACCGCCCCGACCTGCTCATGGGTGGGGCGGCCGTCAAGCAAACAGGTTCCCGTCGTCGGCACTGTGAGCCCGGCCATGATCCACGCCAGCGTCGACTTACCTGAGCCGTTGCCGCCGTGGATGAGTAATCCATCGCCCTGGTGCACCGTAAAGCTGACATCGCGCAGCGCGGTCTTGGCCCACGGCGTCCCGTTGCCGTACTCGTGCCCGACCCCGGAGAGTTCGAGGACTTGAGCCTCGAAGTCATGGCCCATCGCGGCGGTCGCCGCCGGCGCAGCCGTGGTCTCGACCATGTCGGTGTTATCCCCGGAATTGCTGAGATTGATGGTGCGGTCAGCGGAAGCGGCTTCGTCGTTGTAATGCGTGATGTGGACCAGCGCCGTGCGGTGCCGATTCTTCAGGTTCGACAGGACTCCTAACAGTGCGTCGCGCCCCTGCTGGTCGACCATGCTGGTGATTTCGTCAGCGATGAGCAGCGCCGGCTCGCGTGCCAGCGCCGCGGCCACCGCCAGCCGTTGCAGTTCACCGCCCGACAGACTGCCGGTGTCACGTTCCGCGTGCGCGTCGAGGCCGACTTCACTGAGTAACCGGCCGACGTCGATGGTGGTCCCGGGCGGCAGACCCCACACCACGTCGTCGGCCACCCGCGTGCCCAGCACCTGGCTTTCCGGGTGCTGCATGACGACTGCGGTGCCACCCAGCCGACCGAGTCCGACCGCCCCGGGGCGCTCGACGGTGCCCGACGTCGGCTGCCGGCCGGCCAGCATCAGCATGAGTGTGGTTTTGCCCGATCCGTTGGCGCCCGTGACAGCGACATGCTCGCCGACCCGCACGTCCAGGCTGACCGCCCGCAGTGCGTCGTGATCGGAACCCGGGTAGCGAAACCGGACCTGCTCCAACCGGACCGGTACTGGCGCAATCGGCGGACCCTCGATCGGCGCGTCCAGTTTGTGGACATCAGGGATGCCGCGCATCCGCTCCAGCACCCGCGACAGCGCCCACCAGCCGATCAACGACACCGCCATGACCGAGACGATGCCGTTGCCGAGAAGTAGCCATGGCCAGTAATGCAGCGCCTCGGCCAGCAACCACTTGAGACGGTCGGCAGCCATTGCAAGCCCGACCCCGATGGGCCCGCTGAGCGGGAAGGAATGCTCAGTCGCGAAGCGCCCGATCGCTCTCAAGACGGCCGAAACCCCATCGACGTTGGCGGTGACGGCAGCGAATATCAGGTGCCGCAGCCGCGCCAGTACCGCCAACGCGGCAACTGAAACCGCGCCGAGAACTGCCCCGGCGGCGAAGGAGGCGACGATCACGGTCCCGGTGCCGCGGCGCCGGCGCTTGACGACTCCGGTCAGGCCGCCGACATAGGCGCTGTGGACAACGGTCATCAAGCCACCAAGGCCCGCGATCAGAAAAGCGATCACCCCCGCGGCGACCACCGCGGCGATCAGTACCCGGATCCGGTACCGGTAGGCCAGCAGTCCCATCGGGACGGTGCCCAGCAGCGCCAATCCGCCCGCGAACGGGACGACGACGGCGATGATCGCGGTCGCCGCGCACAGTGCCGCCATGACTGCTGACTGCGCGAGTTCGCCGGGCCGCAGCGGTCCAGCCCCGCCGGGCGTGGTCGCAGGGCGAGTCGCGCTCATTTAAAAGATTCTGCCAGTAGTTTCGGGTGTTCCCCGTACGCGCAGCTTGGCGGGTCATTCAAGTTTGCCCCAGCTAAATTAGCCGGTTAGTCATCCTATATAGACCAGCTTTGCAATCATGGACAGATGACTTCATCCGCTACCGCCGATCGTGACGCGGCCGAGGAGGCCGGCGCCGGTCTGGGCGCGGATCTGCTCGCCGTGGTCGCCCGGCTGAACCGCTACGCCACCCAGCGCATCCAGATGCAGTTGCCGGCCGCGCAGGCCCGGTTGCTGTCGACCATCGACGCCCATGGTGAGGCCCGGATCTGTGATCTGGCCGCCATGGATCACTGCTCACAGCCGACGATGACCACCCAGGTGCGGCGGCTCGAAGACGCCGGCCTGGTCACCCGGACCGTCGACCCCTGCGACGCCCGCGCGGTCCGCATCCGGATCACGCCCGAGGGCATGCGCACACTCAACCGGGTGCGGATCGACCGGGCTTCGGCGATCGAGCCACAACTCGCCAAGCTGGCGGCCGGGGATCGCCAGACGTTGGTGGATGCCGTGGCCGTGCTGCGCCGCCTGCTCGAGGATGCCGCGCCGGCCCCACGCCCGGGCGCGTCTCGGTAGCGGCGGGTAGCGGGTCCGTTTGGCCTGCGCCAACGTCTCGCGGCGTTTCTCGGCGCATGATGGCGGATAAACAACCGTCACTCGACCCAAGAAGATGGCGGCGGAAGGGGGTGGCTATGCCGACGGAAGCATTCGCTTCCCCTCTGATCGTCTGGTTGGGGCCTAACAGGTACACCTTCCCCGTCGGCCGGGACGTGATTATCGGCCGCGACAACCGAGCGGACATCCGGGTTGACGGCGCGGGCACATCCACTTCGCCAACCCAGGTGGTGCTGCATCACAACGGCAGGCAGTGGATAGCCGTCGACCGCGGTGAAGGTGGCATCTACGTCGACGGCGTGCGGATGTCCACGGTTTTCATCCATGACGGCAGGGCGATCACACTAGGCGATCCGCAGCACGGTCCCCGGCTGGTATTTCAACTCGGCCCGCCGCCAGCGCCACCACCGCCGCCTCCACCGAGAGGTGTGCCGCGCCCGGAGACGCGGCCCGCCCCGCCGCCGGCGATGCAACCCGGACCGCCGCCGCCCGCCGCCGCGCATCGCGGACCGGGCCAACCAGGATGGCTGCCACCAGCACCACCCCCAGCTCGGGCGGATCAGCCGAAACGGCCGCCGGCTCCGCCCCCGCCTGCCGTGCCGGCGCCGCCGGAGCCGCACCGCGGCGAGCCGACGACGCGGTTCAGCCAAGCAGAGCCGCCCACCGCACAGTTTCACCGGCCGGCACCCGAACGGGCCCCCTGGCCAACCCAACCGCCGCCGCTCCCGGTGGCGTGGCGCGCTCCAGCGCAACAGCCGCCACACGCTCAGCCGGGACTGGTCTCAGCATCTCCCCCAGAGCCGCGAAAGCGGAAAGCGTTGGTCGAGGCGCTGACTGGCGCAATGCAAAAACTGCGACCGCAACGCCCGGAACCCCGGCCGCACGAGGCCGCGCCCACCACCGCGCTGCGCCTGCCGGATGCACCGCATACCCCGGGCGCACCGGATACCCCCGCCGCAGAAGATGTCCCGGCCACAGCAGCCCCGTCCCCGCGTCCGGTAAAGACCGGTCCGTTGGAGGCACGTCAGGTACGACTCACCCTCGACGGCGAACAGGTGCTGGCGGAACTGTCCTTCACCGCCGAGCCCGGAACGCTTACCGCGGTCATCGGCCCCTCGGAGGCGAGCACTTCCGCTCTGCTCGACGTGCTCGGCGGAACGGTGCAACCCAGTGTCGGCACAGTGCATTTCGGCGGCTACGACGTGACGTCCGATCACCTGCGGCCAGACATCGGCGTAGTACCGCGTTACGACTTGCTGCATCCTGCCCTGACTATCGAGCAGGCGTTGGGCTATGCCGCTGAATTTCGCTTGCCGCCAGGCACTTCCGTCGAGCATCGCCGTCAGCGGGTGCACTGGGCGCTCGACGAGATGAAGTTGGGCCTGTTGCGCACCGTCCAGGTGGGCAACCTCACCGCCGAACAACGCAAGCGCGCATCGATGGCCATGGAACTGCTGACCGGTCCGTCGCTGCTCGTTCTCGACGAGCCGACCGCCGGACTCGACCCGGCGGCCGAACGCGAGATGACGGCGAAGCTGCGGCGACTCGCCGACGACGGACGCGTCGTCGTGGTGGCGACCACATCGCCGACCGACATCGACATCTGCGACCAGCTGGTGCTGCTCACCGGGACCGGTACTCCGGCGTTCGCCGGACCGCCCGCGCAGATCGGCGCCGAATTGGGCACGACCGACTGGACGGAGATCCTCGCGCGGGTCAACACCGATCCGTATGGGGCACACGACGAATATCTGGCCCGCCCGGCGGAGGTCCCGCCCGCTGCGGAGCCGGCACCGGCTCCGGTTGAACCGCCTGCGCGCCTGCACATGTGGCGACAAATCGTCATCGCTGCCCGCCGGCAGGGCTGGCTCATGGTCGGTGATCAGCGCTATTTCATCTTTCTGACCATCCTGCCGGTGCTCTTCGGCGCGATCGCGTTGCTGGTGCCCGGCCATGCCGGCCTGGGCCCGGCCAACCCCTATGGAAACAGTCCCGACGAAGCCGTCGAAATCCTTGCCGTCCTGACCATCGGCGCCGTGATCATGGGCACGGCGCTGGGCATCCGCGAGCCGCTCGGTGAACGGCGCATCTTTCGTCGCGAACAAGCCAACGGTTTGTCGGCGTCGGCGTTCCTGGCCGGCAAGATCGTCGTCTACAGCCTGGTCGCCATCGTCCAGACCGCCATCATGACCACCGCCGCGGTTGTCGGCAAAGGCGCGCCCACTCATGGCGCCGTCCTGCTCGGTGACGCCACTTTCGAACTGTTCGTCGTGCTGACCGTGACCACCATCGTTTCGGCGATGGTGGCGCTGGCTTTTTCATCGCTGGCCAGCTACTCCGAGCAGATTGCCTTGACGGCCGTGCTGATCGTTTTGATCTCGGTGGTGTTCGCCGGCGCGATGTTCCCGATCGACGGCCGGTTCGGCCTGGAGCAGATCTCCTGGCTGGTGCCGTCGCGGTGGGGTTTCGCCGCCTCGGCTTCGACGGTCGACGTGCACGCAGTCAATCTGCTGGCGGTCGCCGACGATTCATGGAAACACTCGACTGGCCAATGGCTATTCGACATGGCGATGCTGGTCGTCCTGGGCGCGGTGGCCACCGCGTCGCTGCGCTGGCGGCTGAGGCGGCCCGCACGCCGGCAGTGAATAGCTCAATGCCCTCAACGAGGTTGTCAGACATAGCGTCTCACACGTCGGCAATACGCTGCGTATTCGTCGCCGTACTGCCGTCGCATAAACTCCTCCTCGCGCAGCACTTGGCGGTGAAAAAGCCAGGTACCGGCGAAGAGGTAGATCAACGGCACCCAGTTCGGAAAGACCAAGAATTGGCCCACCAGCACAAGGAACAGCGCGACGTAAATGGGATTACGGCTCCAAGCGAACACCCCGGTGGTGACCAGCTCGTCGGGACGGTCGACGTCGATGCCAACCCGAAAACTGCGGCCGAATGAGATCAGGCTCGCCAGCATGACAAGTAAGCCTGCACAACAAAATCCGACTCCGGTCCAGGCGACAGCCGCGGACTGTAAAAGCCGCTGACCGGCAACGAGCGGCCAACCGAACGCCGCGGCGAAGACCGTGTAGAAGTAGAGCAGCGCGACCGGCGGAATGAAAAAGTCCTTCTTGTCGATGCTGCCGAAATGCATTGCGCGTGTTCCTGTCTTGCGCAGTAGCAAGACTCTGGTGACCACCATGCCGATCAGAAGCACGATCGCGCAGCAGCGAGATATCCCGGTAACACCGTCTTATCCGATCGCTCCGTTCACCTCATGCCACAGTGCTTCGTAGCACTTGGTTGCGACACTGTGCGGAGCGAAGGCCGTTACCGGCGCCCGGTATTCAGCCATCTGCTCGATGATCGACAGCGCCGGGATGGCCGTCCTCAAGATTCCCCGTCGTTCGGCCGACAGGTGTTCGACGAGGTCGCGGTGCAGCCGCTTGCGCCCATCCACCATCGAGAAGAACGCAGATATCTGCGGTTGGCGGCCGTCGAAATCGCTGACGAAGCCGGACAATTGATCGAACGTGCGCACCGACAGCGTGGCCGGGATCATCGGCACCAGTAGCGTATCGACCGCATGCAAAACGTTCTCCGACAACAGCGAGATGCTCGGCGGACAGTCGAGGAAGACCACGTCGTATTCGCCGTCGAGCTGCCGCAGCAGCTGGTGAATCCGGCGGGTTGGCCGCTTCACATCGTCAAGCTGCAAATCCATATTGCGGTAGCGGAAATCAGCCGGCAGCAAGTCGAGTCCGTCGAAATCAGTGGCCTTGATCGCGTCGTCGAGCGATCGCGTGCCGTCGACCAGCGCTCGACTGCCGCCCTTGACCTTAGGCCGCACCCGGAAAAGATAAGTGGCCGCAGCCTGCGGGTCGAGATCCCACAGCAGCACGTTGTAGCCGCTGCGCGCGGCGAGATGCGCAAGGTTGACCGCGGCCGACGTCTTGCCGACGCCGCCCTTGATGTTGTAGGTCGCGTAGATCTTCATCACCGCACCAGCGCCTTCACTCGGGCACGATTCTCTTTGGCCAGGAATGGCTGCAGCCGGCCCACCAGCGCCCCGCGCGCGTTCAGCTGATGTGCGTCGAGTTGCGCAGCCAGCTCGCCCATCGCGAGCACGGTTGCCGGCGGCGCCGCGCCCTGTTCCATCATCACCGCGGCGAATTCTCGGACCGCTTCGTGCTGCACTTCGCCATCCTGAAAGTCGCCCAGCGTGTCCTGCAGCGCCTTGAGCTCTTTGATCAGCGGTCGATATGGCGCGTCGGCGAACAGTGGGCGGAAGACCTCGAGCAGATAACGTAATTCCTTGCAGCGCTTGCGCAGTTCATGCACCTGCTCGCTCGGTGATTCAGCCGTGATCCGTTTGCCGCGCCGCACGACTCTCCGGAACGTCCGCCCGATGCGCTGGCGGGCAAGCGCCGCGGCGGACGGCCCACCGTCGGCGTCAGCGGCCACCTGCGCCAGCGCGGCGCGCCAATCGCTCATCAGCTGTTGGAAACGCCGAGACCGCAACCCGCGGACCAGGCGGCGGCGTTCGGCGGCGCGATGCTGAATCAAAAACGATCGGAACGGGTCGAGATCGTGCGGATCGGCCGACGCCAGCCTGGCGGCCATGTTGTCGAGCTCGAGCAGATAGACATCCAGATCTCGCACCGGCGTGGTCAGATCACCGAGCCACTTGAATTCCGGCTGGTAGCGCTCGGCCAGATTCGCGGGCAGCACGTCACCGGCAAGCTTGAGAATCGAACGGGTGCGCCGCACCGCTACCCGCAGGTCGTGCAGGAATTCGGTGTCGGTCGCCGCAATCGTGCCCGCCACGTTGTCGTCGATGGCCGCGGCGAACTGCGCAAGCATGTTTGCAATGGCCACTGGTGCGGGCGTTTCCGGATGCAGCGGTGCCGTCGGATTCTGCTCATGGTCGCTGGGATTGCGACTGGCCAGGGTCAGCGCGTCGTCGTAGGGCGTCGTCGTCGCCGCGGTGAGCCCATCGACGCGGCGCATCAGCCGCGCAATCCGATCACCGTCCATCTCGTAACCGCGCAACGGCTGGACCTGCAGCCGGCTGGTGCCGTCGTCAGTACTTTCGGTCAGCAGCCGGGCGACAGTTTTCTCGTCGGCGTTGAGCACTTGGCTCTCCCGCACAGCACGCTGCACGGTGACCACCGACAGCAGTGCCCGCAAACCAACAATCGAGGCCAACGCATCGCGCAGCCGCCCGGCCGGCAGGTCGTGCAGGAGTGCCGGCCATTTCTTCGGCCGCGGCCCTTGCAACCGGCTGCCATCCGGAAACTGCATGATCAGCGGACCGTCGTCGACGTACTCAAGGGATATCCCCGCGGCATGCAGCCGCCAATCGAAGGTATCCAGCCAGGTATGTGAAACGGTCCGTTCCGGGCCTGCGACCAGGGCAAACTTCGGATTCAGCGCAGCTTCGACAGCCTCGACGTCAACCGCGCCCTGCCTGCTGAAGGCGCGGGGAGCCTTGCCCATGGCACACCTTCCCTTGGTCGCATGGCCGCGACCGCGCGACAGACTATAGACACCTTGGGTTAACGGACGGTTCACCTGACCGCCGACGATCGAAAGTGTCGGCTGGCCTCGCGGAGCGTACCCCGGCAGTGCGAGCGGCAGGTTACCGTCGGTTATGGCCTCTACTGCGGAACATCTGCGCAACGCGCTGGACGGACGTTGGCGCGACGTGAAGAACCAGATGCGCGAGCGGTTGACCGACGAGATCTTCCGTCCGCACTACACACCGAACACCGTGATCGCCCGCACCAAAGTGGCGGAGCAAATGTCGATCATGGCCGCCGCCGGCGCGGCCGACGACGGCTTCCGCAAAGAGCACGGCGGGACCGGCAACGTCGGGGCGGCGATCACCATGATCGAGATGCTCGCGATGTCGGATCTGTCCCTGATGGTCAAGGCGGGCGTGCAGTGGGGCCTGTTCGGCGGTGCCGTCGAGAATCTCGGCACCGAACGCCACCACGAGGCGTACGTGAAAAAGATCATCAACCTCGAGCTGCGCGGCTGCTTCGCGATGACCGAGACCGGCCACGGCAGCGACGTCCAGTCCCTCGAGACGACCGCGACCTACGACGCGGCCACCCAGGAGTTCGTCATCCACTCCGCCACTCCGACCGCGCGCAAGGACTACATCGGCGGCGCCGCCGAAACCGCCACCATCGCAGCGGTATTCGCCCAGCTGCTCACCACCGAGGACGGCGAGCAGGTCAACCACGGCGTGCATTGCTTCCTGGTGCCGATCCGCGACGCCGACGGCAACGACCTGCCCGGCGTGACCACGTCGGACTGCCAATACAAAGGTGGCCTGCCCGGCGTCGACAACGGCCGCATCGTTTTCGACCACGTGCGCGTCCCACGGGTAAACCTGCTGAACAAGTACGGCGACGTCGCCGCAGACGGCACCTACAGCTCACCGATCGAGAACCCCAACCGCCGGTTCTTCACCATGATCGGCACCCTGATCCGCGGGCGGATCACCGTGGGCGGCAGCGCGGGCAACGCCGCGCGGGTGGCGCTGGACATCGCCACCCGGTATGCGTTGCAGCGCAGGCAATTCAGTGCTCCCGATGAAGAGGGCGAAGTGCTGATCATGGACTACCTGGTGCACCAGCGCCGGCTGTTCCCGCTGATCGCGAAGTCTTACGCGCTGCAGTTCGCGCAGAACGAGCTGGTGGCCAAGTGCCACGATCTGCAGACCGCCGACGCCCCCGACGCCGAGGAGCAGCGCGAGTTGGAGTCGCGGGCCGCCGGGCTCAAGGCGGCCAACACCTGGCACGCGAGCCGCGCCATTCAGGAGGCCCGGGAAGCCTGCGGCGGGGCCGGCTATATGGCCGACAACCGGTTGATCGCGCTGCGCGCCGACACCGACGTGTTCACCACCTTCGAAGGCGACAACCATGTGCTGACCCAGCTGGTGGCCAAGGAGCTGCTGACCGCCTACGCCGACGACATCAAGAGCATGAGCCCGGTGGAATGGGTGCGATTCGCGGCCAACTTCGCCGGTGAGCGGGTGCTGAAACGCACTGCGGCAGAGACGATCATCCAAACCATCGTCGACGCCCGGCAGGACAACGAAGAAGAAGGCAGCCTGTTCAACCGCGGCACCCAGGTCAAGATGTTCGAGGACCGCGAGGAGTACATGATCGCCTCGGTGGCGCGTCGGCTGCAGGGCAAGTCCAAAGAGATGTCGGCGTTCGATGCGTTCAACGCCGTGCAGGATCACGTGCTGCACGCCGCAAAGGCGCATATCGACCGGGTGGTGCTGGAGGCGTTCGTCGCCGGGATCGAAGCGTGTGAAGACGACGAGGCCCGCGAGGTGCTCGACCTGGTCTGCGATCTGTACGCGTTGTCGGTGATCGAAGACGACAAAGCGTGGTACGTCGAGCATCGTTTTCTGTCCACCGAGCGCGCCAAGGCGGTCACTCGCGGTATCAACGACCGGTGCCGGCTGTTGCGGCCCTACGCGCGACACACTCGTCGACGGGTTCGGGATCCCCGAGCCGCTGCGCTACGCCGAGATGCTGCACCCGGAGAATCTGCCCGGCTAACTACGCCGGGCAGACGCCAAAGCTCCGCGACACGCCGAGGACGAGGGGCTTATGTGTCTGCTCGCGCGCCAACAAGCTTGCGGCATAAATTCATTCCGACCAAAACACTGGTCACTGGACTGGTCAGGTAGTCGCATGGGAGCTGAGCCTCGATCACGGCCGACATGACTGGAGCAGATCATGAACGCACCGACCGCCGCAGCTATCACCTCGACACAACTCCGCGATCTACTCGCGTCATCCGCGCCGTTGCGAATCCTTGACGTGCGGACACCCGCCGAGTTCGAGACCTCACACATCCGCGGGTCTTCCAACGTGCCGCTCGACGTGCTCAATCAGTACGGTGCCGAGGTGGTCCGGCAACTCGACAACGACCACGACGTTGTTTTGGTGTGCCGCTCAGGCCAACGCTCAACACAAGCCGCAGAGTTGTTGAGCAATGCGGGCCTGACCGGCGGGCGTGTCCTCGAAAAAGGAATCACCGACTGGGAGGGTCAAGGCTTCGCCGTCGATCGTGGCGCCCAGCGGTGTGAGCTCGAGCGGCAGGTGCGCCTAGTCGCCGGATCGGTGGTGCTTACCTCGGTTGTCGGGAGCGTGGCCGTGCCGCGGCTCAAATGGCTGGCGGCCGCGATCGGCGCCGGCTTGACTTACGCCGCGATATCCAATACGTGCGCAATGGCGACTGCGTTGTCGAAGTTGCCGTACAACCGAGGTGCGACGTCGGATGCGAAAACAGTTCTGGCTCAACTCGATACGGCGGCCAGCCCCGACCCAGCCAGCGTCGGCGAGCATTAAAAATCACTGCCGACAAAAGGCTTCCGGGATCGTGCAGCATCCCGAACGCTCGTTGGCAGGCAACACGGTATGCTGCAAGACACCAGAAGCTTTTAATGGGGAACCGCGACGAAGGGTTATTCGCATGAATCCGAACCCGGACTACGACGCCAGCGACGAGCTGGAATACGGCATCGCGGCGTACGCATGGCTCCTCCGGGGCGTCTACCCGCCACCGTCCTACGCGCCCGACCTGGGCAACGCCGGCGCCGGCGGATAGTTCACCTTCGCTGCTGAGTCATTGCGGCGGCACGTAGCCGCCCGCTGAGTTGCGCAACTGCCACAGCTGGGCTGGGCAGTAGATGTTTACCGCGTTCGAGATCAAGTAGTTGGCCGAGTACTCATCGTTGGGCAGCACGTCATTTTTCACATCGCCAATGACTTGGGCGTAGCTCGCCCCGCCGGTGATCTTGTCGCAAATGCCGTGGGCATAGCTGATGGCATCTGTTGTGTTCGCGAAACTGTATTGCTTGCGCACGGTGGTGTCGTAGATGAACTCAATATCGGGGGCCGGAACGGCGTGCGCCGGTGGCGTTGCGCCGCCGCAAAATGTCGCGGCGACAATCAGACCGGCCAGCCACATCCCACGCTTCATCACAGTCCCGCTCATGCTGGTTGCCCGTATACGGCGACGAGCACGCTGCGGTCGACGCTGTTTTCTGACCACACGCCGATCTGAGTGTTGGCGCAATTCGACATGATCGCCATATAGTCGGGGCGGTAGTACCAATTACCCATCACGTCAAGGTCATTGATGGCCAACGACTGGTTGATCGCCACGGTCTCGGCGACAGTGCCGTTGTAGCCCGCGCCGCGGGCACGGTCTGCCACCGACGACCCGTCCGACCCGACGTCACCATCGAGACCGCGGTTGTTGAGCACATCGACCGTGTGGCGCTGCGCGGCGGACTGTAGCTGCGGGCTGATCTTCAGGTTGGTTTTGCAGCCGGCCTGCCTCTTGATGGTGTCGACGTTGACCACGATGCCGTTGTTGAGCCGGTCGTTATTCCCGGGAACCCCGGGAGCGGCCGATGCGGCGATCACGCTCGGGGAGACGAGCCCGGCGCCGACCGCCAGCGGTATCGAGATGATCTGTGCACATTGGCGAATGCGCTTGTCAGTCATGGCATCTCATCCCTTTCGAATCACTAGCGGATGTTCGCGGCGAGGTCGTTGGACATTGCGCCGAGCTGTTGTCCCCAGGTCGGCCAGTCGTTGCCGCCGCCACGGCCCAGGTCGAAGTGGCCGTTCTTGCCGCCGACGTCGCGGTAGTGCGAGTAGAACTGCGCGTTGGTGCCCTGGGAGATATCGCCGTAGCCGGCCATCGCGCCCTGATCGGTCGGGGCGCCGCTGCCTGGGCTGTAGATCCAGAGCCGGGCGTCATTGTCGACGAGTTGCTGAATGTTCTGGTTGGGCGAGTGCCATTTCCAGCGACCCAATTGGGGCAGGCCCCACATGCGGTCGCTATCGGCGCCGCCCTGCTTGAGCGCCGCGGTGATCGCTCCGTCCACACCGCTGCGCTCGGGGGTGAGGAAGCCCGAGAGCGACCCGGCGTAGCGGAACCGATCAGGATGGAACGTGACCAGCGCCGCCGCCGCGTATCCGCCTTGGGAGACACCGACAACGCCGTGCCCGCCGGGCGCCAGGCCCTTGTTGGCAGCGAGCCAGTCTGGCAACTCGGTGGACAAGAACGTCTCCCACTGCTTGCTGCCGTCCTGCTCCCAGTTGGTGTACATGCTGTAGGCGCCGCCGGCCGGTGCCACCACCGAAATCCCTTTGCCGGCAAGGGCGCCGAATCCGTTACCTGCCGTCACCCAGTTGCTGACATCAGGCGCGGCGTTGAACCCGTCCAGCAGGTACGCCGCGTGCGGGCCACCCGCCAGGAAGGCCACCGGGATGTCACGCCCCATCGACGGTGACGGCACCAACAGGCTCTCGAAGCCGGCCGCCCCAGTGGTGCCCGGCGAGCCCGAAATCATGCTTGCTGCAAGGCATCCGACCGTCAGCATGATGGCGGAAAGCCGCCGGCAACTTAATGACACCCTTTTCATCCTTGCCTCACTTGTCCATCGCTCACACCGGGTCGAACTGCGAAATGAGCCATCGGCCGTCGACCTTCTCGAGACTGACGCGCACACTGGACGTGGTCTGAGTGGGTGCATCGTTGCCGATGGTGGTGGTCTGGTCGACGAAAACCAATACCACCGCATGCTTTCCGGTCGCCGACACCGAGGCCGCCGCAGGAACGGTGGCCACCGCCGTAATGTGCTGCTGCTTTGCCCCGGGAGCTACGACGTCGTTGACGAGCTGGGTGTACTGCTGGCGGAAGCCGGCCGTGAGCCGCTCGGCGGCAGCCTTCAAGTCGCGGTCAACCGTTTCGGGCTTGTACGACAGAATCGCAATGGTGCTCTCGGAGGCCGCCCGCACCGATGCCTCTGCCGCTGCACGCGATTCCCGCGCCGTGCCGTCGAGCCATTTCAGATAGCCGACGCCCAGGGCGATGATCAACGCCAGCGCCGGTAGTGCCACAACCAGCAGACGACTCCAGGAGAACCGGCTGCCCCGCTCGACCGGCGCTTCCGCAGCGCCGGCTGCGGCTTCTGCGGCTTCTGTTTCGACGGCGTCTTCAGCGTCGAGGAGGTCCGCCTCGTCAGCCGCCTCCGCCTCATCCGCCAAGTCATCGCGCTCGGCCATGTCGTCGAGCGACGACTCGTCGGCGACCTGGTCAGTGTCGTCGGACATCGCAGAGTCCTCCTCCTGCGCTGTTAGTGCAGTTCGACCAGTCACGGTACGAACTCCACATTCGACACCTTGGCGCTATCCCCTGTTTTCTCAACGGTGAGGCGCATCCGCCATCTGCGCGGCTCCTGGTCTGCCGGGGCCCCGGCCATTGACGTCTTCACTGCGACCGCGACGAGCACTTGCGCTTGGTCCTTCGTGTAAGAGAGCAGACCCGCCTCGGAAATGGTGCCCTCCGTTTTGGACTGCACTTTCTTGACGACCTCGACGAATGGCTGCGACCGGTGCTGGAATTCGTCGTGAAAGGCGCCGGTGGACGAATCCAGGACCCGCTTGATGTCGGCATCGACCTCGGTGTAGTTGATCGTGGTGAGGTTGATCGCGGTCTGCCGCGCGGCTTGCACGTACAGGTTGCGTTGCGCCTGCATCTGATGGTCTTGATGGACGCGGAATCCCAGCCAGCCTCCCAGCCCGACTAGTGCCACGATGATGGCGACACTGACGGCGATCGGTCCCGGGATGCTCGAAAACCAGCTTTTCACACGGTTTCTCGTGCCGGGCTCGGCGGCGCCGTCGGCCTCATGCTCGGTCTCGTCGGCTTCAGAATCTTCGACATCAGCTTCTTCAGCGTCGATGTCCTCGGCGTCGGCGCTGTCCTCGTCGACGAGCTCAGGGGCGTCTACGGATTCGGTTTCTTCGGCGGCACCATCATGCTCTGCCATGTCTTACCTTTCGACGTAAAAGCCAGGTCGGACTGGCTGTAGGCGCGGCCGTCCGGGCCGACGTAGTTTCCGGTGGCCGGATCGTAGGGTATGGCGACCGGCGGCCGCACCGGCGATTCAGGGGGTGGATGCCAATGCTCGCCGGGTGAGTACGGCGCGCCACCCTTCGGGTACTGCGGCACGCTCTGGCCGCTCAGTGTCGCGTTGGGATCACCCTTCCAGAACAGGCCGTCGTTCAGCGGGACGTACTGCTCGTCGCTTTCGCACATCTCGACGGTCGGGGCGCGCTTGCCCGGCTTGGTCTCGCACGGGTCGTTACGAACGCCGCGGACATTCATGTCGGAGTCCTGCGGAATGCGGCAGTACAACTCCCCGTTCGTCCGGTCGGGATAGTCCTCCCGGACCGGAATCCGCTGCTGCTGCACCGGAAGAAAGCCGGTGTTGCATGGCGGCGGCAGGTTGAGGTTCAAGTTGAAGTCGAGATAAATACCTTTGTAGTCCTGCTTGGCAACCCGGTCCGGCACGATGATCGAGGACATCACCGCGGTCCCCTGCGGGAAGAGAACCAGCAGCTCCTCGAGGTCGTTTCGATAGGACACCGCGATGTTGCCCAGGCTGACCAAGTTGGCCAGCAGCACCGGCAACGTAGGGGACAGCCGGTCGAACAGCGCGGTGGATTCACCGAGGGCCGGTCCCGCGGTGTTGAGCAGGTCGGCGAACGAATTGTCTTGTGCCTTGAGCTGACTGGTGATCGCGTTGACCCGTCGCGCCCAGGTGGCAATCGAATCCGATGTCCGGACCTGGGAGCTGGCCACCGGTGGGAACTCGTCGATCAGTCTGGAGAATGTGTCGCTGGTCTTGCCGGCGTCGATCGCCAATGCGGTGCCACCGTCGACGAGCCGGGACAACTCCGGTCCCAAACCCGCGACGGCTTTGGAGGCTTCATCGACGACGGTATGCAGGTTGTCCTGCGGAATCGCCTTGAGAGCTTTATTGGTTGTGTCCAGCAAGGATCCGATGTCGACGGGGATCTGGGTCTTGCCGACCGCGATGACGTCGCCGTCGCGCAGTTTCGGCCCGGTGTCGCTGGCGCTGCCGGAATGCGGCGTGAGTTCCAGGAACTGCTCACCGATGGCCGAGCGACTGTGAACCGCGGCGGTCACGTTCGAGGGAATTGCGATGTCGGATTTCAGCGAAAGAACCGCGCGGACTCCGTTCTCGGTGACGTCGACCGATTTGACGCTGCCGACCTCGGTGCCGCGATAGTTCACCACCGACGTCGGGTACAACCCGCCGGACGCGGGCAGGTCGACCTTCACCGTGTATCTGCCAACCCCCAGCAGCGCAGGCACTTTGACGAAGCCGAACGCCATCACGGCGACGGAGAGGACGGTGACCGATGCCAGGATCGCCAACTGTGTCCACACCCGGCGGGACAGGCGCAACGAGCTGGTCCGCGACACGCTAGTAACCCCCCCAGTGGTAGGGCGCGACCAACGGGTTCGCCGCGGTATACGGGCTGGGCATCTGACCGATGGTGCGGCCCCATTGCAGTTCGAGTTCGGTGAGGTTTCCCTCCCACTTCGACCCGGTGAAGAAGCCACTGTCCAGGCGGCTCAAGGTCAGGTCGATCACGAGCGAAATGTTGGCGAAGTCACCCCGAAACCAGTTGGGGGCAGTGCTTTTCACCCAAGGCAGGGTAGAGAGGAAGTCCAGACCCCGGGTCAGCGCGGGCCCCGCATTAGCCAGTTCCCGCAGCGCCGGCGCGAGGTTGCGGAAGTTGTCGGTCAGCGATTTCTTGGTCTGATTGATCGTCGAGGCGGCGACGGCGCTGAACTGGCCCACCGCATCGATGGCGTTCACCAATGTCTTTCGGGTGTCGGACAGGACGCCAAGCGCTTGCGGGATCGTCGTGAGCGCCTTGTCGACCGTTGCATCTTTCTCCGCCACCTGTCCGACCAACGAGTTGAGACTGTCGATGGCGGTGATGATGTCGTCGGTCTGGGCCTTCGTCGCAGCGATGAAGATGTCCAGTTGGGTCAACAGGCTGCGCATCTCCTGTTCACGGCCGGCCAGCGCCGTGGCGAAAGCCTGGGTGATCTCCTGAAGATGGCCCAGCCCGCCGCCGTTGAGCAGGATCGCCACCGACGCGAGGGTCTGCTCGGTGGTCGGGTACGTGGCGGCTCTGGACAGCGGAATCACCGAGCCGTTCTTGAGCTCACCTCTCGGTGCCTCGTCGGTCGGGGGCGCCAGCTCGATGTGCATGGAGCCCAACAGGCTGGTTTGGCCGACCTTGGCAGTGCTGTTCTCCGGCAGATGGACATCGCCGTTGATCCGCATGGTCACCAACGCATGCCAGTCCTGGACTTCGATCTTGGTGACGTTGCCGATGTTGACGTCGGCGACACGTACCCGGGTGTTCGGCTGGATGACGACGACGTCGGGCAGCTGGGCCTGAATGGTGTACGCACCGTCGCCCTTGCCTTGGGTCCCCGGCAGCGGTAGCGAGTTGAGGCCCCTCCATCCTCCACAACTCGTCAGCAAGCACAAGCACGAGATGGCAAGCGCCGCAGACACTGTGCGCCTCATGGTGTGTCCTTCGGCGGCACCGGTGCGGCCGCAGGCACCATCAGACCCGGCAGGCCGGCGTTGGGGTCGGTCGACCGGACCGCCGTCGGCACCGGCGGTACAGCGCCCGCCGGCAAAGCTTGGGGCGACGTCGGCGGTGGGCCCGCGTCGCCGGCCGGCGGGCCACCGGGCGCTCCCGGCGGGGGTATGTGCGGGTTGAGCTTGTCCTCGCTGTAGGTGATCTCGTTGGGACGCGCCGCGGCTCCCACGAACGGGTTGAGACCGATCGGCGGGAAGTTGTATTGCCGGTTCTTCATGATCGGAGACAGATACTGCTCGCACAGTCGCGCCGACTGTTTGGCGCCGACACGGCCTGCGGATTCGATTGCACCGCAGAGGAACTGGACGGTATCAGCGAAGTTCACCGGGGCCAGGATGCCGGTCACCGCACTCTGCGCCGGTTGGTAGATGTTGAGGAAGTTCTGGAACACGTCCGGCGCAACGTGCAGGGTTTGCTTGATGTCGCGGCGGCTGTCGTTCAGCGCGGTGCTGATGGCGTTGAGGTGGTCGAAGGTCGTGCCGATGGCCTCTCGGTTTTCGGCGACGAAGGGACGCAGATCGTTGACCGCCCCGTCCAATCCCTGCGATCGCCTGGCCCCACTCGTTGGGCGTATTGGTCATCACGGTGGTGATGTTGGCCAAGTTCTTGTTGAACGAGGCCAGCAGCTCGCTGCTCGAGGTCAGCGCGGATACAAAAGTCTCCAGGTTGCGCACCGTGCTGAAAATGTCGGTGCTGTGGTCGCCTAGCGCTGAAACCGCTTGGGAGAGCTTGATGACGGTGTCCCGCGCGGTGTCGCCCTCGCCCCGCAGGTTGGCGGCGGTGGTGTTGACGAATTGCCCCAGCGCGCTGGTCCCACCTTCAGTGGTGGGTTGCAGGGAGTCGGTCAGCTTCTCCAACTGCTTGCGCAGGTCGTCCCACTCGACGGGGACCGCGGTCCGCTCCTCCGGAATGGTCGCGCCGTCAGCCAGTTTCGGACCGCCGGAGTAGACCGGGACGAGTTGGATCGCCCGCGCGGTCACCAGTGACGGCGACAGGATCGCCGCACGCACGTCGGCGGGCACCGCATACTGCGAGTCGACGGTGAAAGTGACCTTCGCCGCGTTGGGCTGCGGGTCGATCTTCTCGACCGTTCCCACCGCGACGCCGAGGATGCGGACTTCGTCGCCGGTGTAGATGCCGTTGGTGTTCGGGAAGTAGGCGACGTAGGTGTTGCGGGTCACCTGCTTCCACCACGGCGTGACCATCATGCTGATCCCGACGAACAGGAGCAGAACCAGGCTGATCGCCGTTCCGATCTGCGTGGCACGTCGATGGCTCACAACCCAAGCAGCGACTTTGTCGAGCCGAGCGCGGACATTCGCGAATGCCATCAGCGACCCCCGTTCGCGGGCACTTCGTTGGGCGCCGGCAAGTACACCGGCGTTTGCTTGGGCGGCGGCTTCAGATCCGCCGGCGGGCCGGGCGGTGGTCCGCCGGGCGGCGGCGCCGGTGGCGGCGGCCGGTACGGATAGCAGCCGGGGCCGGGAAGCGGAACCCCGGCCGGACCACACTGCTGCTGATCCGGGTTGCCGGTGATCGCATCCGGGATCGACCGCCGCGGCTCACCGCCTTGCCCCGTGCGCGGGTAGGGCAACGGCAGCAGTGGCAAGCCTGGCTGGCCGTTGCCCGGGTCGGTGAGTTGCGACGGCAGCAGCACGTTGGGATCAAGCCCGAGATCGGCAAACGCCGCGTCGGTGAACGGCTGCACGAATTGTCCGGGTGCCAGGTTGACCAAGGAAGCCTTGAAGAACGGCCCAGACCCCAGCACTTCGCCGAACGACATCGCATACTTCGGAATGAGATACAACGTGCGCTGCAATTCCTTCTTGCGGTCGTCGAGAATCGACAGCACACCGTTGAGCTTGTCCAGCGCCGGCTTGAGCTGAGTGCGGTTGTCGCCGACGACGGCTGATATCTGCCGGGTCGCCGCCCCGATGTTGGTCATCAGCGCGTCGACGGAATTGCGTTGTGTCAGTAGTTCTGCCAACAACGCGTTGGCGTTGATGACGAGGTTGGCGATCTGATCGCTGCGCCTGGCCAGCACCGAGGTGACCTTGTTCGCGTTGGCCAGCAGGCTGCGCAGTTTCGCGTCACGGTTGTCCAGCGTGCTGGAGAACTGCGCCACGCCCTCGAGTGCGACTTTCAAATCAGGCGGCGTGTCCTTGAAGGTAGTTCGCCAGGGTGGTGAGCGCCGAAGACAACTTTGTGGTGTCCAAAGCGCTGATGGTGCTGGTCAAGTCGCCCAGTGCGGTGGGTAGGTCATAGGGCGCCCGAGTGCGCTCGACCGGGATGGGCCCTTCGAGCTTGCCGTCTCCACGCGGAGTTATCTCGAGCATCTTTGTGCCGAGCACGGTTTCGGTTTTGATCGACGCTTCGGTGCGGTTGCCCAGTGCGACATCGTCGTCGACGGTGAAACTTACCAACACCTTCGTCCCGTCCAATTTGACGCTGGACACCCTGCCGACGGACAGCCCTGACACTCGCACGTCACTGTCCGGCTTGATTCCGCCAGCCTCGGTGAAATACGCGGAATAGCCAGACTTGCCGGTGAGGAAGGGGATCTTCTCGTAGGAGAAGACCGCAACCACCAAGGCAACGACGATGCCGATGCCGACCAAGCCGACCGTGATCCGGTTGCGCTCGGCGAGCGGCTTGATATTGCGCCGCTTGAGCTTGTCCTTCAGGGCGCTGAAACGGCTTTTGATCGCAGTCATTTTTTCGGCAAGCACCGCCCGGTAACCTGGCTCACCAGCTTGACGAACGTGGGCTGTCCGTTCCTGCCGTTGAGCTTGATGATCACGTCGCAGATGTAGAAGCCGAAGTAGTCGCCGTAGAGACCGTTGCGGGACAGCACCTGGTAAACGTCGGGAAGCGTTTTGACGAGGTCGTCGACGTAATTGTGGTCGGACTCGACTTGCCCTGCGAACCGGTCCGTCTGGACCACGGTGTCTTTGATCGGCTGACGCGCCGTCGTCAACAGGTCGGCAACCGATCCCGTCGCGGCGTTGATGTAGGCGACGTCCTTGGTGATATCGGTCTTGCGCTCGGACAGTGCCCCGACAAGTTGGGAGAGCTTGTCCAAGCCGTCTGAGAATTGTTTGTCGCGAGCGCCGAAGGTGTGCAGCACGGTGTTCAGGTTGGTGATCACTTCGCCGATGAGCTTGTCGCGGTTGGCCAGCGTCGTGGTCAGCGCAGACGTCTCGCCGAGCACCGACGAGATGGTGGCCGCCCTCGCCCTGGAATACCCTGAGCAGTTGGCCGGACAGCGCATTGACCTGGTCGGGATCCAACGCGCGGAACAGCGGTCGGAAACCACCGATGAGAGCGTCGACGTCGAGAGCGGGAGAGGTCCGGGCCAGCGGAATCGTCGCGCCCGGACGGCAATCTCCGCGGCGGACCGGGCCCGTCCTCGAGAGCGAGATAGCGGTCGCCGATGAGGTTTTCGTAGCGCACCGACGCTTTGGTGCCCTCGGTAAGCCTCAACCCGTTGTCGATCGGCGAAGTCGACGTGGACGGTGCCATCCTTGTTCAGTTTGAGGTGACTGACTTTTCCCACTTCGACACCGGCAATGCGGACGAAGTTTCCGCCCTTGAGTCCTGAAACATTCGAGAACACCGCGCTGTAGGAGGTGCGGGTGTCAAACCGGAACTGCCCGAAAACCGTCACCAGAATGAACACGAAAGCAAGTGAGACAACGGTGAACGCCACCACGCGCGCGATCGCGCCGGCGTTGGTTCTCATTGCTGTTCCTTACTTTTCGTCGGCGGTCAGGGCGCCGGCGGCGGGGCGGGCGGGAGCGGTGGCGTCGCGGCGCCGGCGTAATCAGGCGCACCGGAAGGTGGTTGTCCGGGGTAGGCCGGAGCCAGGCCCGGCGCCGGACCGCCAGGGTAACGGATCAGCGGCGGCTGGGGCGTTCCCTTGGTGACCGGGAAGTAGTTGTTGTAGCCGGGGAAGCCGATCCCGGTGTTGGGCCGGATATCCAGCCCGGTGCCGAATCCGGTGTCGGTGACCAGGTACTTGACCGGGAAGTTCGCGCTGGCGTCGGGCAGCGAGCCGCAACTGGGCCGGCCGCCCGGGCCGCCCTTGGCCTGCACGATCGGCAGGTTGTCGGGATAGCGGTAGGGGTCGTCGCCGAAGAGCAGCCCACCGTCGATCATGCAGGGATTTGCCGTTGCCCCCCATGGCAGCTCGGCCGCCGTTCTCCAGGTACCACACGCGCGCCCTCGAAGGTGCACTTGTAGGTCGGTGAGTACTTGTTCAGCAGCTCGAAGGTCGGCGCCACCAGGTTGATCGCGCTGACCAGGTTCTGCTCATTGCGGCCGATCGTGTTGATCCCCGCGTTGGAGAAGCCGATCGCATCCAGCAGCAGCGTCGTTGAGCGCCTTCTGTTGTTCGGTGATCGTCACGCTGGTTGTCGAGAATGCGTCCAGCGTCGACAGGATGTCCTGCGCCGCAACCGAATAGGCCTCGGCGGTCTTGCCGAACAACTGCCAGTCCTTCCGGATGGTCGGCATGCTCGGGTTGACGGCAAGCAGCACGTTGTTCGCCTTCGGTGATCGCCTGACCTATGCGATCGCCCTTGCCGCGAAAGGCGTCGGCCACCGCCGAGAGCACGCCGTTCAGCTTTGCCGGGTCGATCGCGTGGACTATCGACTGCAAGTTTTCGAAGACGGTGTTGACCTCAACCGTCACGTTGCGGCTGCGTAGCACAGCACCTTTGGCCAGCTGTCGATGAGCTGGCGCCCTCTGCAGGGACGATGAGGTCGACGTACTTGGCGCCGAACGCAGTGCTGGACTTGATCTCCGCCTCGACATTGCTCGGCAGGTAGCGGAACTCGTCGGATAGATCTTCAGCTTCAGCTTCGAAAGGTTCGTGCCGGCCGCATCGGCATAGGATTCAACGTGGTGCTACTTCACCGATCTGGACGCCGCGCAGCTTCACTTTCGCGTCGTCTTCCATGACCAGACCGGCCCGATCGGAAATCACCGTGAGCGGAACGGTCGTCTGCAGCGTTCCGTCGAACAGCCATCGCGGTCAGCGTGCTGATCGCGACGATCACCAGAACGAGTACCGGCGCCCACCAGATTGGATCGATTCCCCGGCGCCGCCGGGACTCTTGGCTCATCCCGTCACCCCGACAAGTGGAAGTTGCCGGACTGCCCGTATACCGACAGCGTGATGGTCAGCAGGATGAAAACTCCCGCGGTGATCGAGGTGCGCACCGCGCGACCGACCGCCTCGCCGACGCCGGCCGGTCCGCCGGTGGCGGTGTAGCCGTAGTAGGTGTGGATTGCCATCACCGCAGCCGCCATCGATAGCGCCTCGACGAACGACCAGAGCAGGTCGGTGGGATGCAGAAACGAGGAGAAGTAGTGGTCGTACACACCGCGGGACTGCCCGTAGATGATCGTCGTGCCGAATCGGGTTGCCAGAAATGACATCAGCACCGCGACGGTGTAGATCGGGATGACCGCCAGCACCCCAGCCACGATGCGGGTGGATGCCAGGTAGGTGATTGGCCGGATGGCCATCGACTCCAGCGCATCGATCTCTTCATTGATGCGCATGGCGCCGAGTTGCGCGGTTGCGCCGGCGCCGATGGTGGCGGCCAGCGCCACGCCCGCCGTCGCCGGCGCGATGAACCGGACATTGAGGAACGCCCCCAGAAACCCTGTGAGAGCTTCGATTCCGACGTTGGACAGGGTGTTGTAGCCCTGCACGGCGATCAGCGCGCCGGTGGTCAGGGTCAGAAAGCCGATGATGACCACGGTGCCGCCGATGACGGCGAGTGCGCCGGTGCCCATGCCCAGACGGCGATCAACCGCAGTACTTCAGCCGGGTAGCGCCGAACCGCGTCGACGGTGGAGGCGAGCGCGGTGCCGATAAACGCCGTCTGCTCCCCCACACTGCGGACCGAGTCGACCAGCCGGCTCAGGAGCTCGGCACCGGGTATGTATTTCTCGTCTTCGTCGGGTTCTGCCCTGCTGCCCGCCCTGGAGGCGAACTTGCCCATGGCGGCGCTTCCCGCCTCGGATTTGGCATTGCCCGCCCTTTTCCGCCGCGGCTTGCCATTAGTCTTCGCTTCGGCGGTGCTCACTGGCGCCGCTCTCCCCCGCAAGCGGGTGGGGTCCCCGCGGAGTTGGGGAGTGCCCCCACCCCATCGCTGCGGCCCCCTCGCCGTCCCCTCGCTACGCTGGGGTACCCCCGCGCGGCTGGGGGTGCCCCCACTGCATCGTCGCCGGCCCGACTCATGGCGACACCTTCACGCCGAAAGCGGTGGCCAAGATGTTGATCAGGAACAGAGCCATGAACGCAAACACCACCGTCTCGTTGACGGCGTTGCCCACCGCAGTCGGGCCGCCGCCAACGGATAAGCCCTTGTAGCACGCGATCAGACCCGCCGAAAGCCCGAAGAGCAATGCTTTGACCAGGGACACGATTACCTGCGGAAGGCCGGTCAGCAATGTCATCCCAAAGATGAACGCCCCTGGCGTGACGTGTTGCACGTACACGACGAAGAAGTAGCTGCCGGTGAGGCCTACCACCGCGACCACCGAATACAGCATCAGCGCAACGAATGTCGCGGCGATCACCCGCGGCACCACCAGCGCCTGGATGGGGTTGACGCCGATGACCTTCATCGCGTCGATCTCCTCGCGAATGGTCCGGGCGCCGAGGTCCGCGCACATCGCGGTGGCGCCCGCGCCGGACACCACGATCGCGGTCACCACCGGCCCTACCTGGGTGACCGAAGCCAGCGCAGCACCGGCACCCGACAAGTCACCGGCGCCGACCTCGATCAGGACGATGTTCAGCGTGAAGACGATGAGGACGGTGTAGGGAATCGACAGCACCAGCGTCGGCACGATCGACACCCTGGCGACGAACCAGATCTGATCGATCAGTTCGCGCCAGCGCGAACGGCCGCCGGAAGGCGGCGGCGAATGTCTCGCCCGCCAGAACGACGAAGTCGCCGACGCCGGCGGCGGGTTTCGACCAATCAATCCCGGATACCGTCGGCCCAAGAGTTCTTTGCGGCAAGGGCCTATCCGCTCCGCCGAGAGCCGTAACCGTGTGATGAAAACCACGATTTTATAGGTCGGCTAGTTTGCTCCACGGACTCATACCAAGCCAGCGGACGGGCCGTCCGGCCAGCTGGATTCTTGGCATCAACCAGTAATGACTCGCGGAAAATCGTCGAAATTCTGGCGATGACGGCGGCGTTCATCGAGTTTGCTCGTTCTGCCGACGCATGATGCACGTCATCGCACTCCTCTGGCTGGGGAAGTTTTGGAATCACCCGGTTGTCTGTGGGAATCCACACGTGCAGATCCGCGACACCAACGCCGCCACCCGCCTGCACACACAGACCACATCGAGAATTTACGGACAGCGGGCTCGAAGCGGCAGAGTTCGGATCAGTCAGAAAGAAAGGTGCCCGGAGTGATCACTGCAGCCCAGAAAGCACCGTTGGCCTGGACAGATACCGGTGGTGACGATCATCTGCCCAGGCCCGGTCAGAAATCGGCCAACGTAGCCCGGAAGAATCCGGGCGACGGTCAGCCGACGTTGGTGCCGCCCTCGGCGATCCGACGCACCGCGTTGAGGAAGACGTCGATCTCCTCGAAGGTGTTGTAGAACGCGAACGACGGGCGAACGGTCGCCTCCAGTCCCAGGCGGCGCAGGGTCGGCTGGGCGCAATGATGGCCCGCGCGCACCGCGATGCCTTCGGCATTGAGCGCCTTGCCCACCTCGAGCGGCTCGTGGCCGGCCAGCACGAAGGACAGCACGCTGGCCTTCTCGGTCGCGGTGCCGACCAGGCGCACACCCGGGAATGTCGGCCAGCCGCGGCGTCGCGTACTCGAGCAACGTGTGCTCGTAGGCCGCGATGCGCTCGATGCCCAACCGCTCCACGTAGCGCAGCGCCTCGGCAAGCCCGACGGCGTCGGCGATGTTGCCGGTGCCGGCCTCGAACTTGGTCGGCGGCCCCTGATACAGCGAACGTTCCGTCGTGACGTCGGCGATCATGTTGCCGCCGCCCTGCCACGGCGGCGTCTCGGTCAGCGCTTCCTCGGTGCCGTAGAGCACGCCGATTCCGGTGGGGCCGTAGATCTTGTGTCCGGAGAACACGAAGAAGTCGGCGCCGAGTTCAGAGACGTTGACCGGCATGTGCTGAATCGACTGAGCGCCGTCGATCAGCACCCGGGCGCCGTAGCGGTGACCCAATTCGACGATCTTGTCGACCGGGACCACCGTGCCCAGCGCGTTGGACACCTGGGTGACGGCCACCAGCTTGGTCCGCGGCCCGAGCAGGTCCTCGAACTCGCTGCAGCAGCAGGTTGCCCGCGTCGTCGATCGGCGCCACACTTCAGGATCGCTCCGGTTTTCTGCGAGATCAGTTGCCAGGGAACGATATTGGCGTGGTGTTCGAGGTGGGTGATGACGATCTCGTCGCCGGGCTGCAGGTGCTTGCCGCCCCACGCGTGCGCCACCAGGTTGATCGCCTCGGTGGTGCCGCGCACGAACACGATGCTCTTCGGCCGTTGGCGCGCCGATGAATCGGCGCACGGTGTCGCGGGCCTCCTCGTAGGCGTCGGTGGCCCGGGCCGCCAATTCGTGTGCGGCGCGGTGGATGTTGGAGTTCTCGTGGGCGTAGAAGTGCGACAGCCGGTCGATCACGACTTGCGGCTTCTGGGTGGTCGCCGCGTTGTCGAACCAGATCAGCGGCTTGCCGTTGACGGTCTCTTGCAGGATCGGGAAATCGGCCCGCACCGCGTTGACGTCGAACACCTCGTGCTCGTCGGGCAACTGCGGCACCGGGTCGGCCGCGGTGCAGGAAGTAGTAGTTGTCCTCGTCGCCGGCCGGCGCATCCGGCACGGCACCGGCACTGCGTCAGACCAGCCCAGCTCGGGAACCGACGGCGCCTCGGGCAGCCAGAACGGCGCCGAGCCACGCGGCGCCACCGGAACGGTCGGCACCGTCTCCGGCCAGCACGCCGGGCACCGTCGGGACGATGCCCTCGGTGGGCACCGCGAAGGCGCTGAGGTCACCGATGCCCGGCGGCAGGTAGGGATCGGCGACGCTGCCGGTCGTCTCGGCGGCCGACGGCCCGGCCGTCGTGTCCGGCACGTTGCCGCGCGGGGCGACCGGCACCGCCTGCGGCGGGGGTTCGGGCTCGGGAGACGTCGGAGCCGGGACATAGATGTCCCCGGCACCCACCAGCGGGACCGGCGACGGGTACAGATCCGCGCTGCCGGCCGCGGTCTGACCGGCCGAGGCGGCCGCCGTCGTGTCCGGCACGCTGCCGCGCGGGGCGACCGGCGCCGACTGCGGCGGACTGTCGAACCCCGGGCCGGATGCTGGCGGCATACAGCTGGCTGGCCAGCGCGGCGAGTTCCGCAGCGCTGATGGGCAGTTCGCTTTCGGCGTCTACCGCTCGGTACTCACTTGTACTCATAGAATTGGTCCTGGAACTGGTCTACGGCGACGCCATCGAGCACGGCGAGCGCGTCGTCGGTGAGCACGGCCAACGACGTGTACAGGGTCACCAGATACGCGCGCGATCGCCGATTCGTTGATGCCGGTGAACCGCACCGACAGCCCCGGCGCCTGCTCGCCGACCAGGCCGGGCTGGAACAGGCCCACCACGCCTTGGCGCTCCTCGCCGGTGCGCACCAGGATGAACTTGGTCTTGCCCTTCTCCACGTGGCACCTTGTCCGACGGGATCATCGGGATGCCGCGCCAGGTGATGAACTGCGCGCCGAACAGGCTGACGACCACGGGCGGCACGCCGCGATAGGTGGCCTCGCGGCCGAACGCGGCGATGCCCAGCGGGTGCGTCAGGAAGAAGCTGGGTGTCTTCCAGACCTTGGTGATCAGCGCGTCAAGGTCGTCGGGGGTGGGGGCACCGGCCAGCGTCTGGATGGTCTGCTCGGGAGTCGCCTGGGCGAGCAGCCCGTACTCGGGGCTGTTGACCAGCTCGAACTCCTGGCGCTCCTTGATGGTCTCGATGGTCAGCCGCAACTGCTGGGTGACCTGGTCGTGCGGGCTGGAGTAGAGGTCGGAGACCCGGGTGTGGATATCGAGCAGGGTCGAGATCGTCCGCAGCGTGTATTCGCGCGGGCTGGTCTCGTAGTCGACATAGGTCTCCGGCAGCGGCTCTTCGGTGCCGGCGCCCTCTTCGGCCTTGACTGCGACGTGCTCGGGGTTGACTACTCGGTTCACCCGGTAGATGCCCGCTTCCACCGGCACCCAGCTGAGCAGATGCAGCAGCCAGCGCGGCGTGATGGTCGAAAGCTGTGGGACAGTTTTTGTTGCGTTGGCTAGCTGCCGGGCACCGAGATCGCCAAGTGCTTGGGACTCGTTTTGAGCCGAGGTCATCGTGTTCCTTCCGTCATGGTCGAAGAAATGGACGCGCCGGTCCGATGACGGCCGACTGAGGACGCCGCGTCGAGCCTAGGCAAGTCTAAAACTCATCGAGATTTTTTCAACTGGGGGTCAAAATCGGCCGAGAACAGGCCCGATCGGGAACGGGCCTTACGAATCATGCCTTATAGTGAAGCCCATGCAACAGGCCGCACAGCTGCGCTTTGTCCCCTCGCGCCGGCTCTCCGTGCACTGTTGTTGTTGTTGTTGATTTCCTGACCCCCATCTGACGTTCAAATCGTCGCGCATTTATCCCGCAACCGGGCGGCCCTGCCAGGCGTTGCGGCAAAAGCAAATCGCGCGCGATCGCACTCTTTCAGGAAGAACAACCATCCCCATGACTGTCTTATCCATACCCGCACCGACGCAGGTGACAACCAATCGGCGCGTTGTCGTCCAACCGGCCGGCCAATTACCCCGAATGACCCGCTACCGCGGCGGGACCTACTCCCACACAGTGGACAGGATCGTGTTTGCCGACGGCACCACCGCGCGCACCGACCTGATCAGGCTCAACCCCAACCTGGACGCCTACTCCCTTGATTTCACTGGCATCTCGCCACACCTTCCGTCTCGCTACCAGTTGGGAACCTGGTCAGCGCTGCCGCACTTGCGCGGCCGCGGACGCGAGGCCCAGATCGGTTGGATCCTGCGCCATTCCTTCCCCATCACCACGACCGCCGAATTGAGCCGGCAGCTGCGCGTCTCGGGTTATCCGTTGGAGGCAGCCAACATCAGCGAGCACGAGGCCATCGCGGCGACCCAGGCCGCGATCTGGTACTTCACCAACGGTCTGGCCCTGGACACCCAGCCACTCAACGTTCCTGTCACGGTGAAGAGGGGTCCCGGGCCGGTCGTCACCTTTGAATTCGACGGCCAACCCCAACTAGGCGGTTATTCGGTGTGCACCACTTCCGATGCGCCCGTCAGCCTGCGATTGCAAAAATCAGCCAACGGCGTTGACTGGCTTGATGTTTCCGGTTCAGAGCTGACCACCGATCCGGTCAAGGGCCGCTACCAACGAACGCTGGGGGTGGGCAGCACATTGTCGTCGAGTAGCCACGGCAGCCGCGGGCGCGGCTTCCGCTTCTACCGACTGATCACTGCGGCACACAGCGGCGCAACCGGAGTCGGTCATGTCGGTTTCTGGCTAACCGGCACACGGCACTACCGCAACGCGGACCGGGTGGTGCACCTGTACAACTACCTGCTCGCCGGGGCGAGTGCGGCCATCCGCGAAGCCGGCGAACCACGGCTCGTCGCCACTCATGCGATCGCTGATTCTGGCCTGGTGGGTCCATTCCAAGTTCGAATTCCCCTGACGTTCAATGCAACCGATGGTCACGAATTGGTCGATGCGGACGGCGCAGCGATCGACGGGACACTCCACCCCGGCAGCGACTTCTACGTCCGGCCGGCGCCGGGGACATCGACGGCGACCTTGACCGCGACAACAGCGCACAACATCGCCAGCCGAGTGCTGACCGGTGTGGCGTTAGAGGGGGCGCCACAGCGATTCACCCCAGTCGCCCTGGCCATACCCGCTGACGTTGCAATCCACTTCGACATCCGCTGGGATGGCGATTGTGACCATCGCTGAAAACATCACCCAACTGATCGGAAACACGCCCCTGGTCCGGCTGAACCGGGTCACCGACGGCGCAGACGCGGATGTTGTCGCCAAGCTGGAATCGTTCAATCCGGCAGCCAGCGTGAAGGACCGCCTCGGGGTGGCCTTGATCGACGCGGCCGAGGAAGCCGGCCTGATCAGACCGGACACCATCATCCTCGAGCCGACGAGCGGAAACACCGGTATCGCGCTCGCGCAAGTGGCGGCGGCACGCGGCTACCGACTCGTGCTGACCATGCCCGAGACCATGAGCGTCGAACGGCGGAAGCTGTTGCTCGCCTACGGCGCCGAACTCATCCTGACGCCGGGCCCCGAGGGCATGCCCGGCGCCATCGCCAAGGCCGAGGAACTCGCCAAGACCGACCAACGGTATTTCGTGCCACAGCAGTTCGAGAACCCTGCCAACCCCGCGATCCACCGCAAAACCACCGCCGAGGAAGTGTGGCGCGACACCGACGGCAAGATCGACATCTTCGTGGCCGGAGTCGGCACCGGTGGCACCATCACCGGTGTCGCGCAGGTGATCAAAGAGCGCAAGCCCTCGGTGCAGTTCGTGGCCGTGGAACCGGCGGCATCGCCGGTGCTGTCCGGCGGCCAGAAGGGACCCCACCCGATCCAGGGCATCGGCGCCGGATTCATCCCGCCGGTTCTTGACCTGGATCTGCTCGACGAGATCATCACGGTCGGCAACGACGACGCCATCAACTTGTCCCGACGGCTGGCCCGGGAAGAGGGGCTGCTGGTCGGCATCTCCTCAGGTGCGGCCGTGGTGGCCGCTCTTCAGGTGGCCCGGCGTCCGGAGAACGCAGGAAAGCTCATCGTGGTGGTGCTACCCGACTTCGGCGAGCGGTATCTGAGCACTCCGCTGTTCGCCGACGTCACGGACTAGCCATGCTCGCGGCGATACGGCGTGACATAGCGGCAGCCAAGGCGGCGGGATCCGGCCATCCCCACCACGCTGGAGGTGATCCTCGCCTACCCGGGCGTGCATGCGATCTGGGGTCACCGGATCAGCCACTGGCTATGGAATCGCGATGCCCGGGTGGCCGCGCGCACGCTCGCAGAACTCACCCGAATCCTGACCGGGGTCGACATCCATCCGGGCGCGACGCTGGGCCCCGGCCTGTTCATCGATCACGCGACCGGCGTGGTGATCGGCGAAACGGCGGAAGTGGGCGAGGACGTGATGATCTACCACGGCGTCACGCTCGGCGGCAGCGGCAGAGACACCGGCAAACGGCATCCGACGATCGGTGACCGGGTGATCATCGGCGCCGGAGCCAAGGTGCTCGGCGCAATCAAGATCGGCGACGGCAGCCGGATCGGCGCCAACGCGGTAGTGGTCAAGGAAGTGCCGGCCAGCGCCGTGGTCGTCGGGGTGCCGGGGCAGATCATCAGCCGCATCAAGCAGGGCGAGGACGACTCGACGATGCCCGATCTGGTGGGCGTGAGCCTGCAGTCGTTGCTCACTCGAGTCGCCAAACTCGAGGCCCAGACCGACGGCAACGGACAGACCGGCCGCGTCATCCGGCCGCCGGAAGCCGGAGTGTGGCACGGCGAGGACTTCTCCATCTGAGGAGGCCGTCAGGCGGCGCCGGCGTCCTGCCAGGCGTCGTACCCGCCCACCAGGTCGGCTACGTCATAAAAGCCCGCAGCCCGAAGTACGCTCGCGGCGACCAGCGAACGGTAGCCGCTGGCGCAGTAAACGACCACCGGGGCCGTGTGATCCAGACTCTCGATCGAATCGGTAAGGGCCGGTAGCGGAATCTCACGCGCTCCGCGGATGACGCCGTCCGCCGTCTCCCCCGGGTTGCGCACGTCCACCAGCTGCAGACCGGGCTCCTCGCTGAGCAATTCGGCAAGCTGCCCGGCCGTGAAGCGCGAAGCGGTCTCGACGAGATCCGGCTGTTGCGTGAAAACACTTGCCAGATCGTCGTAATTGGCCAATGACCCGGTCAAAGCCCACCCGGGCGAGGCGGGTCTTGGCTTCGTGCCCGCATGCAGCATCGCCGACCAGCACGATGTCGCGGTCGGGCGGCAAGACGATGCCGACAGATTCGGCGAAGCGTCCCTGCAGGCCGATGTTGACCGCGCCGCGCAGGTGACCGCGGGCATACTCGGCCTGGTCCCGGCTGTCCAGAAGAATCGCCCCCCTCAGGGCGTATTTGCAGACATCGTCGATGTCCAGCAGCGGCGGTGCATTTCCGTCCAGCAGCGGATGCTGCTCACGATTGCGCAGCGAGTCGAACTCGAAGTAGCGCGGTCGCGGGGGCTGGTCCTTGGTGAGCGCGGCAACGAACTGGTCGGCGTCGACCATCTGCAGCGCGTAGTTGGTGCGGCGCTGCTCACCGATCGTTGAACTGGTTTCGCTCGACAGCTGCTTGCCGCACGCCGACCCGGCCCCATGCGCGGGAAAGACCCGCGTGGCGTCGGGCAGCTTCAGGAGTTTGTCGTGCAGCGACTGATACAGCGTCCGGGCCAACGTCTCCGCCGACAGGCCCGTTGTCCGCGAGCAGATCTGGACGCCCCACGTCGCCGACAAACAGGGTGTCGCCGGTGAGCACTCCATAGGGCACCTCATCGTCGGCGTGCTCGTAGACCACGATGCATATCGACTCGGGAGTGTGCCCCGGTGTCGCGAGAATCTCCAAGGTGACTTCGCCCAGTGAGATCCGCTGGCCATCGCGCAACGGCTCAATCTCGAACTCGACGTCGGCGTCTTCGCCGTAGCTGATCCAGCGCACCGGTGGCGGCCGCCAGCTCCAGGTGACCGCTCAAAAAGTCGGCGTGAATATGGGTTTCGATGACCCTTTCGATACGCAATCCGTGTTCGGCCGCTTCGCTCAGATAGTCGTCGATGTCGCGACGAGGGTCGACCACGACCGCACGGCCGGTGGTCTCATCGCCGACCAGATATGACGCTTGCGACAAACAGTCCAGATAGTGCTGCGTGAAGATCATCTCGTTCCGCTCCCCTGGCTCGGTTACCACTGTTGCGCATCTTCCGGAGCACCGCACTGCGGCCAGCGAGCCCAGCGAGGCGCTTACCACCGCGATTGCGCAGAACCAGGGTGGTTTTCCGGCGGCCGATGTGGCCTGACGGTCTTGAAATCTCGCTGAGCCTGACACCTGGCATCGACTTGCTTCACCCCCATTTTACGTTTGGAGATCACCGACTCCTCGACGTCTCTCCGCTACCGGCGTCGGCGCCGGGGTCCGGTCTTCTAGCTGCTAGAGCACACGCTCGGGACCCTGACCAGCTAATTCTCACGGGATGGCACCCGCTCAGACGGCTCGACGAGACAACCGGGCCGATCTGGACGATGATGTACCGATGCGATTGCGTCTTGTCCTTGTCAGCCTCGCCGCGATGATCGGCCTGGCCGTGCCGGCGCTGGCAGACCCTCCTCCCGGCCCTGTTCCCGACGATCCCGTCGCTGACCAAAACTTTCTGGACTCGCTCAACAAAGCGGGCATGACCTACCGCAGCGGGCCAGACGCCGTCGCGGCCGGAAGAATGGCCTGCAACATGATGATCTCGGGGCGATCGGAAAAAGACGTCGTCGATGAGCTGTCGATACGCAACCCGGGATTGAACAGCGGCGGTGCCATGCGGTTCGCGGCGCTTGCGTCGAGCACTTACTGCCCGGACTACCTGAGTAAGTCGAGTGTGCACACCACCCAGCCGCTTATCCCCGGTCTTGGTCCGCGGCCACTGGGCCAGTAAGAAATACCGCGAGTGAGTTAGCTTGCTCCCCCGCCTGGACTCGAACCAGGAACCCTTCGGTTAACAGCCGAATGCTCTGCCAATTGAGCTACGGAGGACTGCTCTTTTCCGCGCGCGTGGTGGGCGCGGATCGAGGGATGACTCTAGCGTACTGGCGTGGCTGACGCCCAACCAGACCGATCACCCGCCGACGGGCACTTGCCCGCGAGCATGGGGCAGGATGGACATAGGGGCATCATCGTCTGGAGGGACCGCTTTGATCCGGTATTTCGTCGTGCTGGGACTGGGCTACGTGTTGGGCGCGAAGGCCGGACGGCGTCGCTACGAGCAGATCGTCGGCACCTACCGTGCTCTGACCAGCAGCCCCGCCGCCAAGTCGGTGATCGAGGGGGGACGACGCAAGATCGCCAATCGGGTCTCGCCCGACACGCGGATGGTGACGTTGACCGAGATCGACAGCGAGACCGCTGTCGTCGAGCCACAAAGCCCGCGCCGTGACGATCGCAAGCGCAGCGAAGCCGGGCGCAGCGGATCCTCAACTGGGTTCAGCGCGCCCTGACCGCACGCTGCTCAGGCGGTGAGATCGTCGCCGCTGGCCTGCTGCAGCAGGCTGCGCCGATAGGCCTCCATCGCGACCAGGTCGCCGAACAGCGCGTGGTACTCGTCACCCTGCTCGACCGGTGACATGCGCTGCAGTTTCGACTTGACCTCGGCGATCTGCCTGCCGACCCAGACCTCTTGCAAGCGGGCCAGCACGCCGGCGATGTAGCGCGGCAGCTTGTCGTCGTCGTTGACCCGGATGGTCTCGACCCCAAGCTCATTGACCAACCCGGCCGCCGCCGGCGATGCGGCCTTATGGCGCACCGCCTCGAGCCACTCGGCCCCGCCGATGCCGGTCCCGGTGCCGCCGGCGGCCAGGATCGCCGTGCACACCGCGGCATAGCCGGGATGGGTGAAGCTTTCCACGGTCAGCGTGTCGAACACCGGCCCGGCCAACGCCGGGTACTGCAAGGCCGACTTGAGCGCCTCGCGCTGCGGCCACAGCGTGGGGTCGTGCGGGTCGGGACGAAGGGCAGTGAATTCCGCCGCGCCGGCTTCGGAGTGGGCTGCGGCGGCACGACGGGGCTTGGCGCGGCTCTGGCTGGTGGGGCTCTTGGCCTCCTCGCGTACCCGGCCGACGACCTGCGCGACATCCGACCAGCCGACCCAGCCCGCCAGCTGGCGGGCGTACTCGTCGCGCAGCGTGGGGTCTTTGATCTGGGCGACCATCGGCACACAGCGCCGCAGTGCGGCCACCCGCCCCTCGGCACTGTCCAAGTCCACCTCGCTCAGCGCCGCGCGAATCGCGAACTCGAACAACGGAGTTCGCCGCGCCACCAGATCCCGCAGTGCGCCGTCGCCGGACGCCAGTCGCAGATCGCAGGGATCCATACCGTCGGCGGCGACCGCGACGAAGGACTGGCCCGCCAGGTGCTGCTCGCCGCCGAACGCCTTGAGCGCCGCCGCCCGGCCGGCTTCGTCGCCGTCGAACACGTAGATGAGCTCACCGCGAAAGAAGTTGTCGTCCATCATAAGTCGCCGCAGCATTGACAGGTGCTCGTCACCGAACGCGGTGCCGCAGGATGCGACCGCGGTGGTCACCCCGGCCAGGTGCATCGCCATCACATCGGTGTAGCCCTCGACGACGACGGCCTGGTGCCCCTTGGCGATGTCGCGCTTGGCCAGCTCGATACCGAACAATGCCGAGGACTTCTTGTACAGCAACGTCTCCGGCGTGTTGACGTACTTGGCTTCCATCGGATCGTCGTCGAACAGCCGGCGCGCCCCGAACCCGATCACCTCGCCGGCCGAGCTGCGGATCGGCCACAACAACCTGCGGTGAAACCGGTCGATCGGGCCGCGGCGACCTTCCCGCGACAGGCCCGCGGCCTCCAGCTCCTTGAACTCAAAGCCTTTGCGCACCAGATGTTTTGTCAGCGAATCCCAGCCCGACGGCGCGAACCCGCAGCCGAAGTGCCGGGCAGCGTCGGCATCGAAATTCCGCTCGGTCAGGTATTGGCGGGCCGGCTGCGCCTCCGCCGACTCCAGCGCCGCTGCATAGAACTCCAACGCCGCGGCATTGGCGGCGATGAGCCGGCTGCGACTGCCCCGGTCGCGCTGCACACTGGTGGCCGCGCCGGAGTAGGTGATCGTGTAGCCGATGCGGTCGGCCAACACCTCGACGGCCTCGACGAAGCTGACGTGTTCGATCTTCTGCACGAACGCGTACACGTCGCCGCCCTCACCGCAGCCGAAGCAGTGGAAGTGACCGTGATTGGGCCGCACGTGGAATGACGGCGACTTCTCGTCGTGGAAGGGGCACAGGCCCTTGAGTGAATCGGCACCGGCGCGACGCAGTTGGACGTAGTCGCCGACGACCTCGTCGATGCGGACTCGTTCGCGGATGGCGGCGATATCGCGATCGGGGATACGGCCAGCCATCGGCTCAGTGTAGAGCGCCCCTCTGCCACCGAAGCCCGGAAGCGCGACGGTATCGGCGTTAACCGGTACCGATCACGCCGCACGCGATGCGCTTCTCGGCGTCGGGGCTGTACTCCGGGCCGTGCACCATCAGGGCTGTCTTGTTGCCTGCCAACAGGTCGTCCCTGGTGAACGCGTCGCTGGTGGTCACCAGATAGGCGGCGCCGTCTTTGCGCACCTCCAGCGTCGAGAGGTCACCGCTGGGCGGTTCCCCGGTGTGGCCCGGTGCCTGGTAGTGCATGCCGGCCGACATGAAATCGCCGGGCGCGCCGCCCATCGGGTCCACCGAGTTGGGTTCGCATTTGCCGATCTCGTGGATGTGCATGCCGTGCAGTCCCGGCGCCAGGATGCCGTTCGCGGTCGTCTTCACCGTCACCGTGGCATAGCCGTTGGCGAATTCGAAGGTGGCGGTGGCCACCGACCGACCGTCAGCGGTGTGCAGTTCGGCGCTGAGTGTTTGGGCACCGGCAGCCGGGCTCGTCGAGGAGGACCCAGCGGGCGAACTAGCCGACTGCTGATGAGAGCCGCAGGCGCTGAGTGCGACGACGGCGGACAACGTGGCAACAACAACAACATTGGTGTGCTTGGACATAACCGCAGCCTAGTGCGGTTCAGGGCTGGGTGGTCTCAATACGTTCCAGGCGTCCCTCGGTGAACGAGGCGATCTGGTCGACGATGACCCGCAGCCGCTCGCCGTCGTCGGCGGCGGTGTCGAAGGCCGGCACGAACACCGGGTCGAGGGTCCCGGGCGCCCCGGCCAGCAGCCAGTGCGCCGCTCGATGGATGCGTTCCCGCTGCGAGCGCTGGCGTTGCTGATGACGCGGGTCGGACATGATGAACTGCAACGCCAGTGTCTTGAGCAACGCAACCTCGGCCCGCACCACTTCGGGGACTGCCAAGTCGGTTTGGTAGCGGGCGAGCCGCCCGGGCCCGGCGGCCGCGCGGGTGGCCGCGATCGCCGCGGAGGCGAACCGGCCCACCAGTTCGCTGGTCAGTTGCTTGAGCGCGACCGAGGCCGCCAGCGTGCCGTCGTACTTGCCGACCGCGGCGACCACCGGTAGCCCGGACAGCCGACGCGCGGCCGCGACCAAGTCGTCGGCACGCACCCGGGCGAAGTCACGTTCGCCCAGCTTGGCCAGCGCAGCGGCTTCGTCGTCGTCGGCAAGCACCCGCAAGTCGATCCGCCCGGAAACGACGCCGTCCTCCACGTCGTGCACCGAATAGGCGACGTCGTCAGCCCAATCCATCACCTGGGCTTCCAGACAGGCCCGCTCCGCCGGCGCGTGTTCGCGCATCCACGCGGCGGCGTCGCGGTCGACGTCGTAAAAGCCGAACTTGCGTCGATCCCGACCCCGCGTCCAGGGATATTTGGTGACCGCATCCAACCCAGCGCGGGTCAGGTTCAGCCCGGCGCTACGTCCTTGCTGGTCAAGGACTTTGGGCTCCAGGCCGGTCAGGATCCGGAAGTTCTGCGCGTTGCCCTCGAAGCCGCCGTGCGCCGCCGCGAACTCATCGAGCGCCTGCTCGCCGTTGTGCCCGTACGGCGGGTGCCCGATGTCGTGGGCCAAACCGGCCATGTCGACAAGGTCGGGATCACAGCCCAGCCCGATCGCCATCCCCCGCCCGATCTGGGCGACCTCCAGCGAATGGGTCAGCCGGGTGCGCGGGGTGTCGCTTTCCCTCGGCCCGACGACCTGTGTCTTGTCAGCAAGGCGGCGCAGCGCGGCGCTGTGCAGCACCCTGGCGCGATCCCGGGCGAAGTCGCTGCGGTGCTGGCCCTCGGTGCCCGGCAAGCCCGCGGTCTTCGGCGCTTCGAGAACTACCCGCTGGCGGTCGAAATCGTCATAAGGGTCTTGCTGAGTCATCGACCAACAGTCTGCCAGCACTAGCCGAGAGCGCCGCCGAGCGGATTAGATTGTCGCCATGAGCACCGTCCGCTCTCTCGCCATGTTCATGGCCATGCTGATCACCGCGCTACTGGTAGCCCCATCCGCCACCGCCCAGCCGCCGTTCCGGCTGCCCACCTAGCTCACCGACCAGGCCGGGGCGCTGAGCGGCTCGGGTCGCGCCGCGATCCAGTCGGCCACCAGCAAGCTCTACTCCGACCGCCACATTCAGCTGTGGGTGGTGTTCGTCGACAACTTCTCCGGACAGCCGGCCGTGAGCTGGGCGGAGAACACCCGGTCCGCCAGCGACCTGGGCGACTTCGATGCGCTGCTCGCGGTGGCCACCGTCGACCGGTCCTATGCATTCCTGGTGCCCAACCGGGTGCAGACGATCAGCTCAGGTCAGGTCGACGATCTGCGGCGCAACCAGATCGAGCCTGCGCTGCGCCGGGGCGACTGGAGCGGTGCGGCGGTCGCGGCGGCCAACGGGCTCGACAAGGGGCAGCGGTCGATGAACCGGAACGCCGCTGCTGATCGCGGCTGGGCGTCGATCGCGTTGGTGGTGGTGGGCCTGCTGGTGGCCGAGGGTTACCGCCGACGTCGTCGCCGCGCGGCCGAGCTGGCTGCCGCACGCCAAAGTCGACGCCACCGACCCCGATGCCCTGGCGGCGCTATCGCTGGGTGCGCTCGACGACCTGTCCCGGTGGAAAGTCGTCGACGTCGACAACGCGGTTCGCACCAGCGCCAACGAGCTGGCGCTGACCATCGAGGAGTTCGGCGAACAGCGAACCGAGCCGTTCACCGGTGCCGTGAGCAACGCCAAAGCCGCTCTGGCACAGGCGTTCACCGTGCGCCAACAACTCGACGACGCGATACCCGAGACGCGGGCGCAGCGGCGTGAGCTGTTGACCCAGGTGATCGTCTCGGCGGCGAGGGCCGATCGCGAGCTGGAGTCGCAGCGGGAGGCCTTCGAAAAAATGCGCGACCTGGTGGTCAACGCGCCGTCGCGCCTCGACGGCCTGACTCAGCAGATGGTCGAGCTGACGGCCCGAATCGCCCCGGCCGAACAGCGAATGACCGAGCTGCACAACGAATTCGACCCTGCTGCGCTGGCTTCGGTGGCCACCAACGTCACGACCGCCAAGGACCGGCTGGCGTTCGCCGACCAAAACCTCAGCCGTGCGCGTGATCTGGCCGCCAAGCCGGTCAGCGGCGAACAGAGCGGCCTCGTCGACGCCGTGCAAGCCGCCGAGTCGGCGCTGGGACAAGCCCGCGCGTTGCTCGACGCGGTGGACAGCGCCGCCAACGACATTCGCCACGCCGTCGCCACGCTGCCCTCGCTGATCGCCGACATCCAGACGGCTATCGGGCACGCCGACACGCAGTTGCAGGGCGCGCAGCAGACCAAAGCGGCGCACGGTCGCGATTTGGCCGCCGCCCGGGACGCGGCGAACAAAGCGCTCGACGCCGCCCGCAGGAGCGGTTCGGCTGATCCGCTCGGCGCGTTCACCCAATTGACCAAGGCCGACGCCGACTTGAACCGGCTGCTGGCCACCGTCGCCGAAGAGCAGGCCACCGCCGAGCGCCTCAACCGTACTTTCGAACAGGCGTGTGTTCACGGCACAGTCGCGGGTTCACGCGGTGTCCGAATTACATCGACACCCGCCGCGGCAGCATCGGGCCTGAGGCGCGGACCCGCCTCGCCGAGGCGAGCCGGCAGCTGCAGGCCGCGCTCGATAACCGGTCGACCGACATCAACGAGGCGATCACCCGCGCCAATACGGCCGCGACGCTCGCCGCTCAGGCTCAGTCGCTGGCCGACGACGATGTGCGATCCGCACAACTCGCTTACACCGGACGCTATGGCGGCGACAACATGGGCGCGATGATGGGCGGGATCATCATCGGCGACATGCTCGGCGGGGCGATGAGCGGAGGTTTCGGCGGCGGCTGGGGCCCGACGTCGTTCGGCGGTTCGTCGGGCTCCGGCGGCGGCTTCATGGGCGGCGGCGGGCGGTTCTGAGATCGAGCGGCGGTGCCCAACGATGGGACGATGTGAACGCATGGGAAAGGCGCGGCAGCTCACCACGCCCTAGTGTGCTGCCGCGCCAAGTCTCAGATGCCGGACATATCGTCCGGCTGGCTAGATGATATTGGTCATGTGATCAATAGTCGATAACGTTGGCGAAAATTTTTTCGTACGTTTGCTGCCGCGACTTCTAGCAGGCCCGCAGACGCGATCCCAGATAATCGGCCACCGCATCGATGGCCACCCGCTCCTGCGCCATCGCGTCACGCTCCCGGATGGTCACGGCGTGGTCCTCGAGCGAGTCGAAATCCACCGTCACGCAATACGGGGTGCCGATCTCGTCCTGGCGTCGGTATCGTCGCCCGATCGCGCCGGCGTCGTCGAACTCCACGTTCCAGTATTTGCGCAATTCGGCAGCCAGATCGCGGGCCTTGGGGCTGAGATCGGCGTGCCGTGACAGCGGCAGCACGGCGGCCTTGACCGGCGCCAGCCGGGGATCCAGTCGCAGAACCGTCCGCTTGTCCATCCCGCCCTTGGCGTTGGGCGCTTCGTCCTCGTGGTAGGCGTCGACCAAAAACGCCATGAACGACCGCGTCAGCCCAGCCGCCGGTTCGATCACGTAGGGCACATAGCGGGTGTCGGTGACCTGATCGTAGAAGGACAGGTCCACACCGGAATGCTTGGCGTGCGTGGATAAGTCGAAGTCGGTGCGGTTGGCTACCCCCTCGAGTTCACCCCACGGATTGCCGGCGAACCCGAACTTGTACTCGATGTCGACGGTGCGGTCGGAGTAGTGCGACAGCTTCTCCTTGGGGTGCTCGTACAGCCGCAGATTCTCCGGATCGATGCCGAGGTCGACGTACCACTGCAGCCGGGTGTCGATCCAATACTGGTGCCACTCCCGGGCGGTCGCGGGCTCGACGAAGAACTCCATCTCCATCTGCTCGAATTCGCGGGTGCGGAAGATGAAGTTGCCCGGGGTGATCTCGTTGCGAAAGCTCTTGCCGATCTGGCCGATACCGAACGGCGGCTTGCGGCGCGCGGTCGTCACCACATTGGCGAAGTTGACGAAGATGCCCTGCGCGGTCTCCGGCCGCAGATAGTGCAGACCCTCCTCGCGTCTCGATCGGACCGAGATAGGTCTTGAGCATCATGTTGAACTCGCGCGGCTCGGTCCACTGGCCCTTCGTGCCGCAGTCCGGGCAGACGATCTCAGTCATCGGCACCGAATCGGGGTCGTCGATCCCCTTCTTGGCGGCGTAGGCCTCCTGCATGTGGTCCTGACGATGCCGCTTGTGGCAGTTCAGGCACTCCACCAGCGGGTCGTTGAACACCTCGACGTGCCCGGAGGCCACCCACACCTCGCGCGGCAGGATGATCGAGCGAGTCCAGGCCGACGACGTCGTCGCGGCCGGTGACCACCGCGCGCCACCACTGCCGTTTGATGTTCTCCTTGAGCTCCACGCCCAACGGGCCGTAGTCCCATGCAGATTTGGTGCCGCCGTAGATTTCGCCGGACGGGATAGACCAGGCCACGCCGCTTGGCGAGGTTGACGACGGTGTCGATGACGGACGCCACGAGTCGATGACTCCTGTCTTTCGATGCGGGGACGATCGCACCGGCGATAAGCCGGTGAGCATCCGTCATCGTAACGATCGATCCCCAGCTCTTTGACATGCGTGATCATGCATGTGACAGTGGAAGCATCCGGCGGTGTTTTCCAGGTTTCTCAGCGATTCCCAGCAGCCGGCCCGAAAGCGATGGTCATGTCACCCGCAGCATCAGCCGAGAGTCACGGCGACATCGGCTCCGCCTTGGGTGAACCTCATGAGCACGGCGTTTCTGACTTCGCCGAGCTGCCCGCGCCGCCGCCGCGGGAAATTCTGGAAGCGGCCGGTGAGCTGCTGCGCGCGCTGGCCGCGCCGGTGCGTATCGCCATCGTGCTGCAGCTGCGCGAGTCCCAGCGCTGCGTCCACGAACTGGTCGACGCGCTGGGCGTGCCGCAGCCACTGGTCAGCCAGCACCTCAAGATCCTCAAGGCGGCGGGCGTGGTCACCGGCGAGCGGTCGGGCCGCGAAGTGCTCTACCGGCTGGCCGATCACCACTTGGCGCACATCGTCGATCGACGCCGTCGCGCACGCCGGCGAGGACAAGCCGTGACGCACTGGCGCCGGCGTGCGGTCGACCCGGCAGCGGGCGGCGATCGCGTCGCTGCTGGACACGCTCGACGACTTCCGCTCGGCCCAGGAACTGCACGACGAGCTGCGGCGGCGCGGCGAGAACATCGGCCTGACCACCGTCTACCGGACGCTGCAGTCGATGTCCGCCGCGGGCATGCTCGACACGCTGCGCACCGACACCGGCGAATCGGTCTACCGGCGCTGCTCGGAACACCATCACCACCACCTGGTGTGCCGCAGCTGCGGGTCGACGGTCGAGGTGGGCGACCACGAGGTCGAGGCGTGGGCAGCCGAAGTGGCGGCCAGACACGGCTTCTCCGATGTCAGCCACACCATCGAGATCTTCGGCACCTGCTCGGACTGTCGCGGCCGGAGTTAGCCGGTCAGCGCGCTGGCGTATCTCGGCGCCCTTGTCGAGCACCATCAGGATCAGCGTGCGCAGCGCGTCGTCGCTCAGGCCGCCGCCCGGAAAGTTGTAGCGCAGCATCACGTCTGCCGTTTTGGTCGAGTTGCGTTTGGTGGTCGATTCGCCGGCCTTCTCCACCAGCGCCACCGATCCCAACAGGGTGCTGTGCGCCTGCTCGGCCACGCTGTCACGAATCTTCTTGGTCAGCAGCAGATCCCACGCCAAGATCTGGGTCAGCGACACCAGGTCGAGATCCTCGGTGATGGTCACGACCCGCAACGACGCGATGGTGCCGTCGTGCCGCACGGTCAGCGCGCCGTCGGATTCCTCCTGGAGGGGTAACACCTCGGAGAGCACGGCCAGCAATCGCTCCTGCAACGACGGCATCTACGCCGTCCCGAATCGTCGATGCCGTGACGCGTACTCTTCGCAAGCCGCCCACAGATCGCGGCGGTCGTAGTCCGGCCAGAGTTTGTCCTGGAAGATGTACTCGGCATAGGCCGCTTGCCACAGCATGAAATTACTGGTCCGCTGTTCACCCGAGGTTCGCAGTAACAGGTCGACGTCGGGAATGTCGGGCCGGTGCAGGTGGCGGGCGACCGTCGCCTCGGTGACCCGCTCCGGGTTCAGCCTGCCCGCCGCGGCTTCGCGCGCGATGTCCCTTGCGGCCTCGGCAATCTCGGTACGGCCGCCATAGTTGACGCAGTAGTTCACCGTGATGACGTCATTGTCCCTCGTCATCTCCTCGGCGATCGCCAGCTCGTTGATCACGCTGCGCCACAGGCGGGGCCGCGAGCCCACCCAGCGGATCTTCACGCCCATCTCGTTCAGGTTGACCCGCCGTCGTCGCACCACGTCACGGTTGAAGCCCATCAGGAAACGGACTTCTTCGGCCGACCGCTTCCAGTTCTCCGTGGAAAATGCGTAGAGGCTGAGCCATTTGATGCCGATTTCGATTGCACCGCAGACGATATCGATGACGACGGCCTCGCCCATCTTGTGGCCCTCGACGCGGGCCAGTCCACGCTGAGTGGCCCAGCGGCCGTTGCCGTCCATCACGATCGCAACGTGGTTGGGCAGCTGTCCCGCGGGGATCCGCGGGGCGGCCGCTTTGGAAATGTGTTGCGGGGGGCGGCGCGGGCCGCCGTCGGGTGACGGCGGGAGCGCGGGAAAGACCACCGGCCAGGTGGACTTGTCAGGGAAGGTCGGGTAGTCGTGCGGGGCAGGCGGCAGCTGTGGGAAGTCGATGGACTTCCGCGTGCGCTCAGCCTTCCACTCTGAGCGGCTCACCCGGCTCATCCCCATGGGCCACATCCTGCCTGACCAGAGCTATCCGGCGGTCGGCGAGGCTCTGATCGACGTGATCGACCCGCCCTGACCGTTCAACCAGCGGCAACGTTCGCAGCTGGCGCTCCAGATGCCATTGCAGGTGGGCGGCCACCAACCCGCTGGCGTGGCTGCGCGCCGAGTGCGGTGCGGTTTCCGCGGCCTCCCAATCGCCGTCGTGCAACGCCGACATCAGATCCAGCACACCCAGCGGCGGTGTCGTCGCACCCGCGGGACGGCAGTATCCGCAGACGCTGCCGCCTGCGGCGATGTGAAATGCCCGATGCGGGCCCGGGGTGCCGCAGCGGGCGCATTCGGTCAGCGCCGGGGCCCACCCGGCGATGCTCATGGCCCGCAGCAGATAGGCATCCAACACCAGCTCGCGGGACCGACTGCCGTCGGCCACCGCCCGCAGCGCTCCGACCGTGAGTCGGTGCAATGCCGGGGCCGGTGCTCGTTCCTCACCGGCGAGACGCTCGGCGGTTTCCAGAATCGCGCACGCGCAGGTGTATCGGCCGTAGTCGCTGACGATGTCGGTGGCGAACGCGTCAAGCGAGACGACCTGCGTGACGATGTCCAGGTTGCGGCCCGGGTGCAGCTGGACGTCGATATGCGCGAACGGCTCCAGTCGTGCGCCGAACTTGCTACGGGTGCGGCGCACACCCTTGGCCACCGCGCGGACCAGTCCGTGGTCGCGGGTGAGCATGGTGACGATCCGGTCGGCCTCGCCGAGCTTGTGCTGGCGCAGCACTACCGCCCGGTCCCGGTACAGCCGCATGGATACCAGTTTGTCACCGCGCTGCGACGACACCTCATGCACGCGCCGATAATGTCGATATCGATGAGTGGCACCGCTAACCCCCGTTTTCCGACCCTGACCGACCAGCTTTACCAGCTGGCCAGTGGCGAGGTGACGTCCGAAGAGCTGGTCCGTCGCTCGCTGCATGCCATCGACCTGAGCCAGTCGACGCTGAACGCCTTCCGCGTGGTGCTCACCGAGACGGCGCTGGCCGATGCTGCCGCGGCCGACATGCGGCGCGCCAACGGTGACCAATCACCGCTGCTGGGCGTTCCGATCGCGGTCAAAGACGACGTCGACATCGCCGGAATACCAACCGCTTTCGGCACGTCCGGCATTGTTCGGCCCGCTACAAAGGACGCCGAAGTGGTGTGCCGGCTCAAGGCGGCCGGCGCGGTGATCGTCGGGAAAACCAACACCTGCGAATTGGGCCAGTGGCCGTTCACCAGCGGACCCGGATTCGGCCATACCCGCAATCCGTGGTCACGCAGGCACACCCCGGGAGGGTCGTCGGGCGGCAGCGCGGCCGCGGTGGCCGCCGGCCTGGTCACCGCCGCGATCGGCTCCGACGGCGCGGGCAGCGTTCGCGTCCCGGCGGCCTGGACCCACCTGGTCGGCATCAAACCGCAACGCGGCCGCATCTCGACGTGGCCGTTGCGGGAGGCGTTCAACGGCATCACTGTCAACGGCGTGCTGGCCCGCACGGTCGCCGATGCGGCGCTGGTGCTCGATGCGGCGTCCGGCAACGTCGATGGCGATCTGCACAAGCCGCGGCCGGTGACGGTGTCCGACCACGTGGGCATCGCTCCCGGGCCGTTGCGGATCGCGCTGTCAACCGGGTTTCCCGTTCACCGGGTTTCCGGCCCGCCTGCATCCGGAGATCAGGTCGGCGCTGGAATCGGTCGGTGATCAGCTTCGACTGCTCGGCCACAGCGTGGTCGCAGGAAATCCCGATTACGGGCTGCGGCTGTCCTGGAACTTCTTGTCACGTTCCACTTCCGGGCTGCTCGACTGGGCCGATCGGTTGGGTGACGGCGTAGAGCTCGACCCACGCACGATGTCGAATATGCGGATGGGTCGGGTGCTTTCACAGTCGATACTGCGCGCCGCCCGCGCGCACGAAGCCGCCGATCAACGCCGGGTGGGCTCGATTTTCCGCATCGTGGACGTCGTGATAGCTCCCACCACCGCGCAGCCGCCGCCGCTGGCGCACGCGTTCGACAGGTTGAGCGGATTGGGCACCGACCGCGTGATGATCGCCGCCTGCCCGGTGACCTGGCCGTGGAATGTGTTGGGCTGGCCGTCGATCAACGTCCCGGCCGGCTTCACCTCCGAGGGCTTGCCGATCGGTGTGCAGCTGATGGGACCGGCGAACAGTGAGCCGCTGCTGATCTCGTTGGCCGCCGAATTGGAGGCGCTCGGCGGCTGGGCGGCCAAGCAGCCCGAGGTCTGGTGGAACACCGGCAACGAGACCGACGCGCGAGCAGTCCCCCGCGAGCGGGAGGTGCCCCCAGCAGCCGCCCCTGACACGCCTGGGCGCTAGGGGATTTTGCGTCTGCTCGTCGGTCTTCGGTCGGCTTAAAAGCCAAGCCGGCCAAGTTGTTTAGGGTCGCGTTGCCAATTCTTGGCGACCTTGACCCGCAGGTCGAGGTAGACCTTGGTACCCAACAGCTTCTCGATCTGGCCGCGCGCCGCGGTGCCCACTTCGCGCAGCCGGGCGCCACCCTTGCCGATGACGATGCCCTTCTGGCTGTCGCGCTCCACGTAGAGGACAGCGTGCACGTCGATCAGGTCGTCACGCCCCTCACGCGGATTGACCTCGTCGATCACCACTGCCAGCGAATGCGGCAGCTCCTCATGCACCCCCTCCAGGGCGGCTTCGCGGATGAACTCGGCCATCAGAACCTCTTCGGGTTCATCGGTCAGCTCACCGTCGGGGTAGTAGGCGGGCCCGGGCGGCAACGCGGCGGCCAGCACGCCGATCAGCACGTCGATCTGCTCGCCGGTGACCGCCGAGACCGGGACGATCTCCGCTTGACGGCCGTCCGTGATTCCGACCAGTTCGCCGACCGCGGCGAGCTGCGCGGCCAACTTGTCCTTGGTCACCTTGTCGATTTTGGTGACGACGGCGACCAGTGTCGTTGTGGGCGCGACGGTGCGGATCTGCTCAACGATCCAGCGGTCCCCCGGCCCGATCGCCTCGTCGGCAGGTATACACAACCCGATCGCGTCGACTTGTGCGTAGGTATCGCGGACCAAGTCGTTGAGCCGCTTACCCAGCAACGTCCGGGGCCGATGCAGCCCAGGAGTGTCGACCAGGATGATCTGGAAGTCCTCCCGATGCACGATGCCGCGAATGGTGTGCCGGGTGGTCTGCGGGCGGCTCGACGTGATCGCCACCTTCGTACCGACCAGGGCGTTGGTCAGGGTCGATTTCCCGGTGTTCGGTCGCCCGACGAGACTGACAAAACCGGAACGGAATTCGGTCACTGCGCGACGTTGCCTTCGAGTGGCTCAGCCGTCATGGTTTACCTCCTGGCCGTCGGGGTCGGCGCGACTGAGCAATACGGTGCCGATCCGGACCCGCCCGCGATGGTCCGGGCCGCCCTCGGCATGCAACCGCAGCCCATGTGATACCACTTCGGCGCCGGGCAGCGGGACCCGGCCCAGCTCCAGCGCCAGTAGGCCGCCGACCGTGTCGACGTCGAGGTGCTCATCGAACTCCACGCCGTACAGTTCGCCTACGTCTTCGATCGGCAGCCGTGCCGATACCCGGAACCGGTTGTCGCCCAAGTCTTCTACCGGTGCAACCTCAGCTGCGTCGTACTCGTCGGCGATCTCACCGACGATCTCTTCCAACACGTCCTCGATCGTCACCAACCCGGCTATCGCGCCGTACTCGTCGACCAGCAGCGCCATGTGGTTGCGGTCGCGTTGCATTTCGCGCAGCAGCGCGTCCAGGGGCTTGGAGTCCGGCACGAACACCGCCGGGCGCATGACCTGCGCGACGGTGCTGTCCTGCCCACCGGCGCTGGAGTAATACGTCTGCTGGACAACGTCTTTCAAATATACGACGCCGACGACATCGTCGACGTTCTCGCCGATCACCGGAATCCGAGAATGCCCGCTGCGCACCGCCAGCGATATCGCGTTTTTGGCTGGTTCGTCGCTTTCGATCCAGATCATCTCGGTGCGCGGCACCATCACCTCGCGGGCCGGTGTATCACCGAGTTCGAACACCGACTGGATCATCCGACGCTCGTCGGCGGCGACCACACCACGCTGCTGCGCCAGGTCGACGACCTCGCGCAACTCGATCTCGGATGCGAACGGTCCGTTGCGAAAGCCCCGGCCGGGCGTCAGCATGTTCCCCAGTACCACCAGTAGTCGGCTGATCGGGGCCAGCAGGACCGAAATCACTTGCAGCGGTAGAGCTGCCACCAAGCGAGATCGAGTAGGCGTTCTGGCGGCCCAGGGTGCGCGGACCGACACCGATGACGACGAAGCTGATCACCACCATCGTCGCGGCGGCCGCGAAAAGCCCCCATCCGTGGCCCAGACTGTGGCGGTAGATGAACCACCAGCAGCGCGGTTGCGGTGATCTCGCAGATGATCCGCAGCAGCACCACCAGGTTGATGTAGCGGGGCCGGTCGGCCATCACCTTGGCCAGCCGCACCGCGCCCGGTCGCTCGTCGCGTACCAGTTCGTGCGACCCGCGCCATTGACACCGTGCTGATCGCGGCATCGATCGCTGCGAACAAACCGCCCAGACCGATCAGCACGATCGCGCCGAACAGCGGACCAGCCCCATTCAATTGTCGAAGTACCTTGATTTGTCCAGCAACCGCTGGTCTTTCTCGGTCTGGCGTTCGTGGTGGTAGACCTCGACTTGCTCGGCGACCCACTCTTCGAGCAGGCGGCGCTGCAAGGCGAACATCTCTTTCTCTTCGTCCGCCTCGGCGTGGTCATAGCCGAGCAGGTGCAGCACACCGTGGATTGTCAGCAGCGCCAACTCGTGGCCCAGCGAATGACCGGCGGCCGCGGCTTGCTCGGCGGCGAATTCGGGGCACAGCACGATGTCGCCGAGCATCGCCGGTCCCGGCTCCGGGGCGTCGGGCCGGCCGCCCGGCTCGAGCTCGTCCATCGGGAAGCTCATCACGTCGGTCGGTCCGGGCAAATCCATCCAGCGCATGTGCAGATCGGCCATCGCCGCGGTGTCCAACAGCACCATGGACAGCTCGGCGGCCGGGTTGACGTCCATCTGCGCGATGACGAACCGTGCGACGCTGATCAATTCGGATTCGGAGACGTCGATTCCCGACTCGTTGGCGACCTCGATGCTCACCGGCGCCGCTCCTCCCCATCGCTTCGCTCTGCATCGTCGCCGGCGCGGCTCACGGCGCTGTCACCGACGGCTGCGGGCGCTCGACGCCCGCCGGGCAGCCCGATTCATGGTCAGACCGGGTTCCTCGTGTCTTGCGTAGGCATCGACGATTTCCGATACCAGCCGATGACGGACCACGTCGGCACTGGTCAACTCGGCGATGTGGATGTCGTCGATGCCGTCGAGGATGTCGACCGCGGCCCGCAGCCCCGACCTGTTGCCGCCCGGCAGGTCGATCTGCGTAATATCGCCGGTGACAACGACTTTCGAGCCGAAGCCCAGTCGGGTGAGGAACATCTTCATCTGCTCGGCGGTGGTGTTCTGCGCCTCGTCGAGGATGATGAACGCATCATTCAAGCGTGCGACCACGCATGTACGCCAGCGGCGCAACCTCGATGACCCCGGACGCCATCAGCTTCGGGATCAGCTCGGGATCCATCATGTCGTGCAGCGCGTCGTAAAGCGGACGCAGGTAGGGGTCGATCTTCTCGCTCAGCGTGCCGGGCAGAAAGCCAAGTCGCTCACCGGCTTCCACCGCCGGCCGGGTCAGGATGATGCGGGTGACCTGTTTGCGCTGCAGCGCGTTGACCGCCTTGGCCATCGCCAGGTAGGTCTTGCCCGTTCCTGCCGGGCCAATGCCGAAGACGATGGTGTGCGCATCGATGGCGTCGACGTAGCGCTTCTGGTTGAGCGTCTTGGGCCGAATCGTCTTGCCGCGGCGCGACAAGATGTCCAGGGTCAGCACCTCGGCCGGCGACTCGTTGCCGGTGCCGACCAGCATGGCGACACTGTGGCGCACCACCTCGGGAGTCAACGGCTGGCCACCGGCGACGATCGCGACGAGTTCGGAGATCACCCGTTCGGCGAGCGCGACGTCGGCGGGCTCACCGGAGAGGGTTACCGCGTTGCCGCGCACGTGCAGATCCGCGGCCAGAATGCGTTCGAGTGCGCGCAGGTTTTCGTCAGCGGAACCGAGCAGGCCCACGACGAGGTCGGGCGGAACGTCGATGCTGCTGCGGACCTGAGAGGTCGATGATTCAGCAGCGTTGGTCTCGCGGGGCGTCACGTGGTTTCTGTTGCCTGCTTTCTGCGGTTTTTCAGCGGGTTAGCGTCTCGAGTCTACCGCCGCGTGGTTATCCGACCCAATAATCGGCCGACGACGCCGAGATCGACGCCGGTGCGGAAAAATCGCGAAAACGCCGCGCCTGCGTCCGGCTTTCACGGGCCGGCGTCCTGGTCGGGTGGGTCCCACCGCGGCGTGAGCACACCCAGCGCGCCCAACGCGACCGCGGCGGCCGTCGACGTGCGCAGCACAGTCGGGCCCAGCCGGACCGCCACCGCACCGGCCTCGGTCATCGCGGCGAGCTCATCGGGAGCGATGCCGCCCTCAGGGCCCACCACCAATGTGACCGACTTCGCTTGCGCCAAGCTGAGATTCGTCAGCTGGCCGGTCGGCGGACTCGTGCAGTACCAGCACGGCGCCTCCCGATGCCACCACGTCGCCGATCCGCTCGGTCAGCGCCGCGGTAGACAGCACGCCGTCGACCGTCGGGACATGCGCACGACGGGATTGCTGCGCCGCGGCGCGAGCGACCGCCCGCCAGCGCCGCAGGCCCTTTTCGGCGCGGGACCCCTCCCATCGGGCCACACAGCGCGCGGCCTGCCAGGCCACCAATGCGTCAGCGCCCGCTTCGGTGGCCAGCTCGATCGCCAGCTCGGAGCGCTCGGCCTTGGGCAGCGCCTGGATGACGGTCACCGGCGGCTGCACCGGCGGCACCTGCCAGCGGTCCAACACCCTGGCTTGCAACCCGTCACGACCGGTCTGCTCGACCACGCAGCTGGCCAGGCCCCCGATACCGTCGCCGAGCAGAAGCTGCTCGCCACGCCGGATACGCCGCACGGTGGCGGCGTGAAAGCCCTCGTCACCTTCGACGGCGGCCAGCTCACCGGTCTCGGGCAGCGCCTCGATGTAGAACAGGCCGGGCAATTAGCGCCCGGTAAAGGTCTCACGCAACCGGCTGAACAAGCCGCCGGCCGCGGCGGTGTGCGTCGACCGGACTTCGGCCACGTCACGGTTGCGGTGGCTCTTGAGTTCGCGCAGCAGTTCGGTGTCGCGGTGGTCGAGTCGTTCCGGCACCACCACTTCGACGTGCACATGCAGGTCACCGCGCGCGCCGGAACGCAGGTGCGGCATCCCGTGGCCGCGCCGGGTCGTCACCGAGCCGGGCTGGGTGCCCGCGGGAATGGTGATCTCGGTCAAGCCGTCGAGGATTGCGTCCACGGTCACGGTGGTGCCCAGGGCCGCGTCGACCATCGGCACCGAGATCGTGCAGTGCAGATCGTCGCCGTCGCGCACGAAGATGTCGTGGGGCTGTTCGTGGACCTCGACGTAGAGGTCGCCCGCCGGTCCTCCCCGGGTCCGACCTCGCCTTGGGCGGCCAGCCGGACCCGCATGCCGTTGCCGACGCCGGCGGGGATCTTGACGGTGATCTCGCGCCGAGCCCGCACCCGCCCGTCGCCGCCGCACTGGTAACACGGGTCGAGGATGACTTCGCCGACACCGCGGCAGGTCGGGCACGGCCGCGACGTCATCACCTGACCGAGCAGGGAGCGCTGCACGGACTGCACCTCCCCGCGACCGCCACAGGTGTCGCAGGTCATCGGCGCCGAAGTGCCGTTGGTGCCGCGGCCCTGGCACCGGTCGCACAGCACCGCGGTGTCGACGGTGACCTGCTTACTGACGCCGGTCGCGCATTCGTTGAGGTCCAGCCGCATCCGCAGCAACGAGTCCGAACCCGGACGGACCCGTCCGGTCGGGCCGCGCGAGGTAGAGCCGCCGCCGAAGAACGCCTCGAACACGTCGCCCAGACCGCCGAATCCGCCGAATCCGTTGGCCGCCGAGGCGGCGTTCTCCAACGGGTCGCCGCCCATGTCGACGATGCGTCGCTTCTCCGGGTCGGACAGCACCTCGTAGGCGACGCTGATCTCCTTGAACTTCGCCTGGGCGACCTCGTCGGGGTTGATGTCGGGATGCAGCTCACGCGCCAGCTTGCGATAGGCGCGTTTGATCTCCGCATCGCTCGCGTTCTGGCTCACGCCGAGCAGCCCGTAATAGTCGCGTGCCACGCCTGACCTTTCTTAGGCTCTTAGGCCTTGTGCAGCCGCGTCGTCGCGGCCGTCCATAAATTCTGCAACGAGCGCACGTTCACCGCGCACCCAGCACTTCGCCGATATACAAGGCAACCGCTGCGACACTAGCGATAGTTCCCGGATAGTCCATTCGAGTGGGCCCGAGCACACCCATGCCGCCGTAAACCGTGCCGGTGGTGCCGTAGGTGGTGGACACCACCGACGTGCCCGCCATCTGCTCGGCCTCGGTCTCGTGCCCGATGCGCACGGTCACCTTGCCGGCTTCTTGCTGCGCGGCCAACAGCCGCAGCACCACGACCTGCTCCTCGAGCGCTTCCAAGATCGACCGCAGCGAGCCGCCGAAGTCGGCGGTGTTGCGGGTCAGGTTGGCGGTGCCGCCCAACAGCAGACGCTCCTCGGTGTGCTCGACCAGGGATTCGAGCAACACCGTCGCCGAGCGTCCGACCGCGTCACTGAGGCTCTTCGACTGCCCGCCGCGGCTGTCGAGCTGTGCGGCAAGGTCGGCGACCGCGACCGATGCCGCTGACAGCCGTTTGCCCTCCAGCGCTTGTCCGAGCATCTCGCGCAACTGGGAGAGCTGGTGGTCGTCGATCACATCGCCGAGTTCGACGATGCGCTGGTCGACCCGGCCGGAGTCGGTGATGACGACCATCAGCAGCCGGGCCGGGGTCAGCGCGATCACTTCCAGGTGCCGCACCGTCGACGTCGACAGCGTCGGGTACTGGACGATGGCCACCTGGCGGGTCAGCTGCGCCAGCAGCCGCACCGCGCGTCGCAGCACGTCGTCGAGGTCGACACCGGACTCCAGAAAGCCCTGGATGGCGCGCCGCTCGGCCACCGACAGCGGCTTGACGTCGTCGAGCCGGTCGACGAATTCGCGGTAGCCCTTTTCCGTCGGCACCCGTCCGGAGCTGGTGTGCGGCTGGGCGATGTAACCCTCGGCCTCCAGCACGGCCATGTCGTTGCGGACCGTGGCGGACGAGACGCCGAGGTTGTGACGTTCCACCAGCGACTTCGAGCCGATCGGCTCCTTGGTGGCGACGAAGTCGGCGACGATCGCGCGCAGCACCTCAAAGCGACGGTCGTCGGCACTTCCCATCGCGATTCCACCTTTCCAACCTGGTCCAGTTTACGGTGATCACCGGCCGCTACCGCTGCTAGCATCCGCAGCCACGGCCGTTCCGGCCCGCATCGTCACCGCGCTAGCCTTTCCTGCATGGCCACGTCGAGCCGCGGCGACGCGCCGGAGACGATCTGCGGATGATCTTCAAGGGCGTGCGCGAGGGCAAGCCGTACCCCGAGCACGGCCTGTCCTACCGGGACTGGTCGCAGATTCCGCCGCGGCAGATCCGACTCGACGAGCTGGTCACCACCACGACAGTGCTGGCGCTGGATCGCCTGCTGTCCGAGGACTCCACGTTCTACGGCGACCTTTTCCCGCACGCAGTGAAGTGGAAGGGCATCCTCTACCTCGAGGACGGCCTGCACCGTGCGGTGCGCGCGGCGCTGCGTAATCGCACGGTGCTGCATGCCCGGCTGCTCGATTTGGATGCGGTCACCCAGCACGCACGGCTTAGCGCGCGGTCACGTTCTCGCGCCGCCCGGTGTCGAGGTAAGTACAGCCGCAAAGCTTGAGGAGGATCGCCATGCCACGACTTACCGGAGTATCCGACCGCGACGCCGGACTCGGCGCCAAGATCGCTTACTTCTTCACCAAACGGCGCTTCAAGCAGATGACCGGCCTGGAAACCGCGACAATGCTGGAGCCGCTGCGGATGTATGCCTATATCCCCAAGCTGCTCAACGCCTACGGCCGCTTGGAAATGGCGGAGTCGAAGATGGACATTCTCAGCCCCCGGCATCGCGCGCTGGCCGAGCTGAAATCGGCGACGACGGTGCGCTGCGAGTACTGCATCGACCTCGGTTCGGCGATCGCGCGCGGCTGGGGGCTGACCGACGAGGAACTGCTGGCGCTGTCCGATTACCAGAACGCCACCTGCTTCTCCGACGTCGACAAGCTCATCCTCGAATACGCCACGGCGATCAGCCGAACACCGGTCGAGGTGAGTGACGAGCTATTCGACCGATCTGCGTGCGCATTTCGACAACGCCCAACTCGTCGGGCTGACCCACATCATCACGCTCGGCAACCTTCGGGGGCGCTTCAACCTCGCGTTGGGTATCGGTGCATCGGGTTTCAGTGACGGCAGGGTGTGCGCATTGCCCGACAACGGTCGACAGTGACCGCAAACGCGGACCTGGCAGCACGTTTCCAGACGGCCCGGCCGCATCTGGGCGCCTTGGCCTACCGCATGCTGGGGTCGGTCGACGACGCGGAGGATGCCGTGCAGGAGGCGTGGCTGCGGCTGACCGGCAGCGATCATCAGGATGTTCGCGAAATCGCCAACCTCGACGCCTGGCTGACCACCGTGGTGGCCCGGATCTGCCTGAACACCCTGCGCAGCCGCCGGGCGCGACCCCGCGAAGAACTCGTCGGCCGGTTGCCGGACCCTATCGTCGATCGCGGTCGGCGAGGTCGATCCCGAGCACCAGGCGATGCTGGCCGACGCGGTGGGGTTGGCGCTGTTCGTCGTGCTGGACACCTTGCCGCCGCCGGAGCGGCTGGCGTTCGTGCTGCACGACGTGTTCGCGGTGCCCTTCGACCAGATCGCGCCGATCGTCGAGCGATCGCCGGAGGCCACCCGCAAACTGGCCAGCCGGGCGCGGCGCCGCATCCAGGATGCCGCGCCCAACCCGGACAGCGACCTGGCGGCCCAGCACGACGTCGTCGACGCGTTCTTCGCCGCGGGACGGGCCGGTGACTTCGACCGGCTGGTCGCGGTGCTGGACCCAGACGTGTCGTTGCGCGGCGACTTCGGCCCCGGCCCGGCTGGGCTGCGCTCGGTGCAGGGCGCCGCCGCCGTCGCCGGGCTGGCCCGTGGCTACGCGGCGCCGGAACGCGAGGTGCGCCCCGCCGTCATCAACGGCGCCGCGGGCGCGGTGATCTTGGTCGCCGGCGCGCCGACCGCGATCATGGGTTTCGTGGTTCGCGGTGGGCGGATCGCCGCGATCGACGTGCTGGCCGATCCCGAGCGCATCGCGCGGATCGACTTGCGCGCCGTTACCGGCTAGGCGGCCGTGGCTGCCTGCAGCAGCGCCTGCGCGGACTGGGGCGAGATCGTCCAGGCCACCTTGGTTGACGAACGTCAAGTTCTGGGTGACCGGCGCTGGCGAACTTCGGGCCCGAGATGGCCACGTCGGCGGTGGCCGCATTCGGGCCGGCCGGCTGGATGTTCGTCACAGTCGAACTGATTGCGGGAACTTCCCATCCCGGAACGCGTCTCTCAGGTCGTGGTCGGCAGCACGGCCGTCGCTGTCACTGATACCGCCTGCAACCAGACCGGTCTTGCTGTGGTACGACACGCCAGGATTGGTGAGGTTAGTGCAGAGGCTGGACAAGTCGCCCGCGGTCGGCAGATCCGGCGCGGGTGGCGGCGGGTCCTGCGCAAACGGCACGCCCACTGCGACGGGCTGCACCTCGATGGCGGACGTGGTGCCGGCGGCAAACGACGTCAGGCCGGCCGCCGCGGCTCCAATTGCGGCGGCGGCCGCCACCCCGGTGGCGAGCATTTTCACGGTCATCACTGTCCCTTCGATTCGGCCTCAAATAATCGGTGTCATTGTGCTGGTCACGGCGTCATCTGTGCAGACGCTGAGACGGGCGTGTCGTATCACTGGTTGTCTCAACATACCCCGGTGAATCCGCGATCGAACCGTCATGTCTGGCCGGCATGGATTCGCCACTCGGCGGCATCCCGCTGCTGTCGCCAGAATTCGTCGAAACGTCCTCCCGCGCTGAGCAACTCGTCGACCGGACCGTCCTCGACCACTCGGCCGTTGTCCAGAAATAGAACACGGTCGGCGTGCCGGATGCTCGCCAGCCGATGAGCGACTATCACCCTGGTGCGCGGTTGCGGATCCGCAGTCAGCGCGTCGACCACCGCGGCCTCGTTCTCGGTGTCCAGCGCGCTGGTCGCCTCGTCAACCAGCAGTATCGGCGCGGGTTTGAGCAGGGCGCGCGCGATGCTGACCCGCTGCCGTTCACCACCCGACAACGCCGAACCGGCCTCGCCGACGATCGATTCGGCCCCGTCGGGCAGCCGGTCGGTGAGCTCGTCGACCCGCGCCAGCGCGACGGCCCGAGTGAATTGATCGTCGTCGGCGTCGGGGTTTCCGGCGAACACGTTCTCCCGGATCGTCCCGTGGAACAGATAAGGATGTTGAAACACCACACTGCTCGCGGCGCGCCGAGATTCGGCATCGAGCGTCGCGGCGTCAACCCCATCGATCAGCACCCGGCCGCGGCTTGGTTGGTGCAAGCCGGCGATCAGCGCCAGGATGGTGCTCTTGCCCGAGCCGGACGGTCCGACGATCGCTGTGGTGGTTCCCGGCTGCAGCGAAAAACTCACGCAGAAGAGCACTGGCGCGCTTGCGCCGTCGTAGCTGAACTCGACGTTGTCGAACTCGATGCATGGCGCCGAGTTGCGGACGCGCAGCGTCGCGGTGCCGGCATCCATCACCGGCGCGGTGAGCACGGCGCGAATGCGGTCGAGCGTGGCGCGGGTGCCTTCCAGGGCCGGCGCCAATTCGCTGATGGTGGTGAAAGGTTCGAGATAGCGGGCGATCACGACGATCAGCGCGATCGCCGCGGGCACGCTGAGCCTATGCGTCACCGTCAGCGCGGTGGTCGTCACCGGCAAGCAGGATGAGCGCCGACTGGCTGGCAACGCTGAACAACAGCTGGCCCGGAATCTGCATGCCCAGCAACCGCATTGTGGCGCCGTGCTGCGCGGCCAGCGCATCGCCGACCAGGCTGCGGGCCGGCTCGACACGCCGCGCGGCCCGCAACGCCTGCTGAGTGCGGGCGAATTCGATAATCCGCTCGGTGAGTGCGGTATTGGCTTCGCCGGCCGCGGCATCAGCGCGTCGCGCAAGACGCAGCGAAGCCCACAACGCTCCCAACAGCAGCGGCACGCCGCCCATCGCGGCAACGCCGAGCTGCCAGGAGACCGGCAACAGCGCCAGCGCGATAGCTGGCGGCAGCGCGACTGCAGTAACCAGCGGCGTCAGCAGATTGACCACCAGGCCGACGAGTTCGGGCCCGGTCGCCGCGATCGCCTGCCGTGCCGTCGCGGTGTGTTCGGCGCTGAACCAATCCAGCCGCACATCGGGAAGGCGGTCCGCCACGTCGTGCTGGGTGTGGTCGAGCACGGCGAAGCCCAAATTGAAACCGATCCGCGCGGTGGCGGTGTCGATCACCCATCCGGTCACTGTCGCGGCGGTCAGCCAGCCCAGCCACACCAGCGCGCGTTGCGGTGCGTCGCTGAACAACGCGGCGATCAGTGGGACCAGCAGCACGGCGGCTACCGCCCGCACCACCACGGAGACCAACGCGAGCACGGTGTACACGATCACCTTGCCGCGGCGATCACCCGGGACCAGGCCTAACCAGGTGCGGATCATCGCGTCGCCTCCTGGGCTGTGGTGACGGCCAGCGGGCCGCGATGACCGCTTTCCCACAGCCGTCGATATCGGCGACCCGCAGCGAGTAATTCGTCGTGGGTTCCACTTTCGGCGATCCGGCCGTGGTCGAGCACGACGATCTGGTCGGCTCCGGTGACGGTGTGCAGTCGATGCGCGATCACCAACACGGTGCGGTCCCGGGTCAGCCGGTTGAGTGCTTGCTGTACAAGGTATTCCGACTCCGGATCGGCAAACGCCGTAGCCTCGTCGAGGATCAGGACTGCCGTGTCGGCCAGGATGGCTCGGGCGATGGTGAGCCGTTGCCGCTCTCCGCCCGAGAGTCCACTGGCCGCACCCAGCACCGTGTTGTAGCCGTCCGGCAGTCGCATGATGCGGTCGTGGATTTGCGCCTCGCGGGCGGCGGCTTGGACTTGGGCGGCGGTGGCATCCGGGACGGCCAGCGCGATGTTCTCGGTGACGGTGCCGTGCACGAGCTGGGTTTCCTGCAGGACGAAGCCGACTCGGGCGTAGAGCTCATCGGCCGTCATCGACCGGATATCCTGTCCGCCAACGTATATCGCGCCGTGCTGGACATCGTGGAATCGGGCCAGCAGCGCGGCCAGCGTCGACTTCCCCGATCCTGACAGGCCGACGAGCGCGGTGACCGTGCCCGGGCGCAGCGTCAGTGAGACATCCTTGATCACTGGTACGTCAGGGCGGTAGCCGAAGCCGACATGGTCGAACACCACGGTCGCGGACGCATCGCGGGACGCGTCGCGCGGCCGTTCGCGCACGGAGAGTTCCGGCTCGTCGAGCGTGATCTGCAGGCGCCGGGCCGCCGACATCCCGGCGCGGATGCCGCCGAGCCCGTAGGCGATATTGAGCAGTCGCGCGCCGAATGTGGTGCCCAACAACAAGAACGGCAACAGGTTGACCGGATTCATCCGGTTCGTGACGACCAGCAGGGTGCCGGTGACGCCGATCAGCCACAGGAAGGTCGCGGGGCGGGTCGCCAGATCCATCAGAGTCTTCTTGCCGGCCAGTGGACGCTGCCAGTCGACCAGGAACCGGATGTACTCGTCGAGCCGGCGTCGGAAGCTCGACGCGGCCGCACCGCCGAAGACGCGGATCACCGGCTGACCTTCGAGGTAGGCGCCGGCCTCGCTGCTCATCTTCTCCGCCCAGCGCTGCGATTGCGGGATACGCGGCCCGGACTGAATCGTGATCGACGACGTCAACACCAGGCAGAACAGCACGGGCACGAACAACACCAGCGCCACCCGCCAGTCGACGACAAACAGGTAGACCAGCACCGCCAACGGCGCAACGACCGCGGCAACCGCGTCCGGGATGGCGTGGGTGACCAGATAATGCAGGGACAGTGTGTCGTCGGCCACCAGTTGCTTGATCGATCCCGACCCGCGGGCGGTGAACCAGCCCAGCGGCAACCGCGACAGCTTGCTCAACAGCCGCGAGCGCAGGTCACTGGCAAAGCGGGCGTCGATAACGTGCAGCCACAGCGTCAGGGCGGCGCCGAGCACGGTGCCGACCCCCAGCAGCGCGACCGCCGCGATGCCGATCTCCTCCAACCGCGCCGCCCCGGCGCCTACCGTCAGCTGCCGCGCCAACTCGACCAGAAGCACGAACGGCGCCAGCTGCAACAGCGTTATCACCGCCTGCAGCACACCGGAGGCGATCAGCGCCGAGCGCAACGGCGCGAGCAACCGGCCGGCAGCCTGGGCACGCCAACTGCCACGGGCCGGCGTCGCAGCCGGCTCGGCAGCTGACTCCGACTGCCCTGCAACGTCTTCCGGTTCGCTGACTGGCTGCGCCGCGGTATCAGCGATATCCGGCTCGTCACCGCGGCGGATACCCATCGCCCGACCGGCACTCCAGTAGGCCTGAGCGTGTATCTCGGACTTGGGAAAACCGAATTCGTCGCGCAGCCGGTTCCGGACGTGTTTGAGTGTGCCGGCCTCGGGTGTCGCCCAGGCGTACCAGTCCGACCAGTCCCGCGTGCCGATCGCCGCGGCGAGTGACTTCTCGTCGCGGCGCCTGACCCAGTGCACCTGCAACCGGGGATGCTGCGCGAGCGGTATCAGCGTGTCGTTGTCGTCGTGTTGCTCCAGATACATCTCGATCGGGACGTCGTCGGGGACGACCCCGATGATGCCGTTCATCCCCGGGATCGATGCCGAGTCGCCGATCAGCAGGTAGCCGGCGGGCTGCTCATCGTGTACGTCGAACCGCGACGAGCCCATCAGCGACATCACGGCGATCGTCGCCCCGGGTTCGACGGTGCGCGCCCACAACGACGCCGGGCCGGCCGGCTCGTGCAGCACGATGTCGACCGCGAAGCGGCCGGCGGGCACATCGGCCTCGGAGATCGTGTATGCGCGCTGAAATTCGGCCTTCGACCCTTCCGGGTCGGGAAACCAAAACCGCAGCCAGGCCGCGGGTTCGGCCTGCGCGTCGTCGAACAGAGTCGGGGATTCCATCCGCACCCGCACGAAATGGGGTGCGATCCGGACGGTTTCGACCACTGTCGCGGTATGGTCGCGGGCGCCGAAGCCGCGCAGCATCGCCCCCTGGAATCCGCGTGCCATCAGCGGCCCAACGCCTCGCGCAGGGTTTTGGGCCGGATGTCGGTCCAGTGCTCCTCGACATACGCCAAGCACTCGGCACGGCTGGCTTCGCCGAAGGCCTTCCGCCAGCCCGCCGGAACGTCGGCGAACGTCGGCCACAGGCTGTGCTGTTCTTCGTCGTTGACCAACACCAGGAAGGTTCCGGTCTCGTCATCGAAGGGATTGGTGCTCATCTTCTCTCCTGGTAGAGGGGGTTCCTGGTCGAGGGGTCGGTGCGGGGAACCAATTCGGTGCCCAGCACCCGGTCGGACAGCAGTCCCAGGCAGCTGAGATTGGGGAATCCCGGACCCTGGTTGAGTCCGGCGAGGTTGGGCAAGAACAGCTTTGGGGCGACGTCGATGACGGCGAGGTCGTGTCCGATCGCCTCCTCTAGCCGATCACCGGTCAGCGGGCCACTCAGACCCAGCTCGAGCAGGTCGAGTGCGTCCTGGCTGAACAGCGTGGTGAACCACAGCGGGTCGGCACCCGATCCGTCGATGACCAGGTCGAAACCGTGCACCGTTTCGACGTTCTCGCTGCCCCGGTTGGTGGACAGCGTCAGCCGGATCTGCTCGTCGCGTCCCACCGCATGGGCAACCCGTCCGCGCAGATGACGGATACGGTCATCGGCAAGCAAGGGCGTCCTGGACGTTGGACGAGAACACCCCGCGGTCGGTGCGGGCGATCGCATCGCGGCGTTCGTCCAGCGTCAGCGCCGTCCAGTCGGTGGGGTCGGAGAACAGCGTGTTCTCGAAGAAGCTCTCGCCGCGGGTGAACAGCGTCACCTGCGGCGAGATCACGGTGATGGTCGAAACCCGGTGCCGGAAAAGCTCGTTGAGCATCGCCGCGGCGGTCTCGCCGCCGCCGATAACCGCGACCCGCTCGGCGTTGATCCGCTCGTGTTGGCCGGCGCGATGCCAGAACTGCGCGATCGAGAGCACCCGCGGATTACCGGGGAGCAGGGACCGTTCGGCCTGGCCCGGCCCGGTGATCATCAAACCGTCGGCGTGCACGGTGGCCTCGTTGGTGTGCAGCGCCCACCGGTCGCCGTCGACGGCGAGCTGCTCTACTTCGCCGTAAACCACTGTCATGTCGATCTGCTCGGCGACCCAGCGCAGGTACTGGCTCCAGCGCCGATGGGTGGGCGCCGGTCGGCCGCGGTCGATCCATTGGGCGAACTGACCGGTGGCGATCAGATACGACTGCCAGCTGAAGCGAGTCATCCGCTCGTCGAGCTCGGCGTTGCGACGTGGCACCAACGACGACCGATAGGGGAAGCCGACGTCCTTTTCCGGGCTAGTGCCCAGCCGTTGCGCCCCATCGGTCCAGCCGCCGCTGGACTGCCAGTTGGCACCCACCCCGACCCGCTCGACGGCTACCACCTCGGGCGCCTCGACACCCATCTGGCTCAGCACATACGCCTTGGCGGCGACGGCCACCGCCTTGACCCCGGCTCCCAACACCGCAAGTGTGGTCACGTCACCATCTCCTCAAGTGCCTCAGCCCAAAGTGCTTGCAATGCAGTAATATCCGCGTCATCAAGGATGCCGGGCAGCGCCCGCCACTGCGAGCCCAGCATCTGCTGGTCGCCCACCCGCAGAACGAGCGCCAAGATCGTCAGCTCGTGGCGCACTGCGAGTTCGGGCTCCGGCAGCGGCGATATCCCGGCGAGTAGGTTGCGGTCCAGCACGAGTCCTGTGCCGGACGAGTGGGCTGCGCCGAGATAGTTCAGCAGCAGCTGTGGTCCGGGGAACGCGGCGAGTTGCTCAGCGGTGTCCTCGCGCAGATAGCGCAGCAGCCCGTAGTCGAGCCCGTCGCCCGGGATCGCCGCGCGCAACGCCCCGACGCGTTGCGGGTCAGCCGAGTCCACCCGCAGCGGGTAGATCGAACTCAGCAGTCCCACGGTGTCGCTGGTGTCTAGAGTCTCGACAGTGCGGCTGCTCGCGCTCGACACCAATGCGTCGGCGCGGCCGTGGGTTTCCAGCGCCAGCAGCGGCGCAGGAGTGGGCTGGCCGCGTGCTTTTCGCCAACGAGTCACCATCGCCGACGTCGCGGCGACGAGTAGGTCTGGCAACGGCACGCCGCACGCCAGCAGCCGGGTAGTGATCTCGGCGTCGGTGATGGCCATCCGCACCAGCAGACCACCGGCTCGGTCACTTCCAACGCGGACCCGCCGTGCGCCCAGGTCGGGGTCGTCACCCGCGAGCTGAGCGCACCAGAACGGCGCCGAGTCCAGTCGGCTGGCGCGCTCCGTCAGCGTGGCTGCCCAACGCCGATAGCTGGTGTGCTCGCGCACCGGTGCGGGCGAATGTCCGGTGCTGAATGCTTGCAGCGCGGCAGCCAATTCGCCGAGCACCACCCGCCACGACGCCGGATCCATCGCCAGCACGTGCGCGGAGAGCAGCAATACACTCTGGCCGGCCGGAGGTCGCAGCCACACCGCGGCCAGCAGCACGCCCCGCTCGGGGTCGAGGCTGTCGACGGCCGCTGCGGCGTGCGCGGTGACCGCCGCCTGCAGATCATCGGCGACCGTCGATCTCGGTGAGGAATTCGGCAGCCGTCGACGGGATGCAGCGTCATGGTGGCGCGGTCAAGGCGGCTGCGCAGCACTTCGTGGCCATCGACGATGGCGGCCAGCGCCGCGCGTAAGTGCTCGCGGCCCACGGTTTCGGGCAACCGGATGGCTTCGGTCTGCGCCAGTCGGCGCGGCTCGCCGTATTCGTAGAGCCAGCGGCCGTTGGGCAGCAACGGAATCGGGCCGATGCTGTCTTCCGCATCCGCGGGTCGGGCGACGGCGGCTTCGGAGTCGATCGCTGCAGCGAGTTCGCGGATGTTACTGCACTCCAGGATAAGTCGCGCGCGCAGCGCTATCCCCCGTGCACGCGCGGCTTGCACCACCGACAACGCCACGATGCTGTCGAGTCCGAGGTGCAGGAAATCGGCGGTGACGTCGACCTTCGTAGCGCTTGGCATTCCCAGGACCGACGAAGCAATCTCTGCCAGAGCGGATTCCGTGGCGGTCTCCGGTTCGGCCTCGCCGGAGAACTCTGCGGCCGTTGCAGCAGTCGGATCGGCGGCGGCCAGCGCGGCTTCGTCCAGCTTGCCGTTGACGGTCAGCGGGATGTCGTCGACGATCACGATGCGCTGCGGAACCATGTAGCGCGGCAGCCGGGAGCCTGAGCATGCGTCGCAGTTCGGCAGGCGACGGCTGCGGACCCACCGCGCCGGTCGTCGCGACGTAGGCGGTCAGCCGCGGGACTCCCTGATGCTGGTGCACCACGACGCCCGCGTGCCGGACTCGCGGCAGCGACTCGAGCGCGGCGGCGATCTCGCCGGGTTCGACGCGGTAGCCGCGGATTTTCACCTGAGCATCCGCGCGTCCCACGTACTGCAGCGAGCCGTCGGGATGGCGGCGCACCAAATCGCCGGTGCGGTACATCCGCTCGCCGGCAGCGAATGGATTGGCGACGAAGCGCTGACTGGTCTCCGCCGCGCGGCCCAGGTAACCGCGGGTCAATTGGGCGCCGGCCAGATACAGCTCGCCGATTGCTCCGCATGGCACCGGCCGCAACGCCGAGTCCAGCACGTAGCCGCGGGTGTGCCGGGTCGGCCGCCCGATCGACGGTTCGTCGTACTCGGCGATGGCGGCCACCACCGCCTCGACCGTGGTCTCGGTGGGGCCGTAGCAGTTGTAGGCGGTCATCTCGGTGCGCAGTGCAGTCGGTTGCGGATGAACGCCCACGCCGCGCTGCCGACCGCTTCACCGCCCATCGCCAGCACCGCCAGCGGGACTGCACCCAGTAAGCCGAACGCCTTCATCTGGGCGAACATCGACGGCGTGGTGTCGATCATGTCGATGCGGTGCTCGGCGATACCCGCGACCAGCGCCTCGGCGTCGGTCTGGGTGTGCTCGTCGACGACGTGCACTGCATGACCGTCCAGCAGCGCAACCAGTGGCTGCCAGGCCGCGTCGAACGCGAACGACCACGCGTGTGCGATACGCAGCGGCCGGCCCAGTCTTGCGGCCGCGGGCCGCAGCACATGTGTCCAGATGATCGTCGGCGTAGGCGCCCACTGCGGCGTGAGTTCCGATGACGCCCTTGGGTTCTCCCGTCGTTCCGGACGTGAAGACGACGTAGGCGGCCTGCTCGGGCGCCACGTCGGCCGGGCGGAAGTCGCGGGTTTTCGTCTTCGCGGCTGTCCAGCATCCGCTCGTCGACGAGGATTGTCGCGCCGCTCTGGCGCAGAATCGAGTCCACCCGTTCCGGGGGCATGCCCGGCTCCAGCGGTACACACACGGCGCCGGCTTTGAGCACCGCGAGCAACGCGATGATGTAGCGCGGGCCGCGCGGAAGCTGCACCGCAACCGGGGTTTCAGACGTGGCTCCTCGGGCGGCCAGCCCGGCGGCGAGCCTGTCGGCCGCCATGTCCAGCTCGCGGTAGCTCAGCGTGCCACCCGCCCAGCTGACCGCGAGGTTGTCGGGCATCCGCTCCGCGACCGCCGCGAACCGCGCGTGAATGCTCAGCGCCGCAGCCGGCGCCACCGCATCAGCCGCGCCCAGTGGCGACGCTTCGTCGTCGAGTAGCACGCTGATCTCACGCAACGGATACTCCCACTGCTGCAGCAGCCGTTGGGCGGTGGTGAGCACGCGGCGGCCCAGCGTCGTGGCCGTCGTGGCGCCTAGCGCGCCGTCGATCACTTCCATCTGCACGACGAGTTCATCGCCGGCCATGTGCGCGGCGAGCACGACCGGGAAATGTGTCAGACTTTCCAGCGCGGCAGGCCGGAAGGTCACTCCCGCACTGGTCAATTCGGCGTCGGCGGCCATCCCGCCCAGCGGAAAGTTCTCGTACACCAGCAACGTGTCGAACATCTCGCCGACACCGCCCAGTGCCCGCAGTTCCGCGTGCCCAAGGTACCCGTGCTCACGCAGCATCGCCGAATCACGTTGCACGGCGCGGCATTGCTCACCGACTGCGATCTTCTCGTCGAGCCGTACCCGCAACGGCACGGTGTTGATGAACAGTCCGATCATGGTTTCGACGCCGGCCAGTTCAGCCGGCCTTCCGGATACGGTGACCCCGAACACCACATCGTCGCGGCCCGTCAACCGCGACACCACCAGCGCCCAGGCCATCTGTAGCAGCGTGTTGATCGTGACACCACGCGATCGGGCACCGTCGACCAACTCGGCGGTGGCCTGGGGGTCCATTCGCAGTTCGGTGCGCACTGGAAGTCGTGGAGGGCCGGAATCGACCGAGCCCTCACTGCGCAGGGCGGCCGATAGGAAGGTCGGGCCCGGGAGGTCCGCCAGGTGTTGGCGCCAAATCTGCTGGCTGGCAGCGTGATCTCGGTTGGCCAGCCATCCGATGTAATCGCGGTAGGGCCGCGGGTTGTCGGGTAGCGCTTCGAGATCTCCGCCGGCCTGGTACAGGATCATCATCTCGTTGACGAACACCGGCAACGACCAGCCGTCGATCACGATGTGGTGGGCAGTGATCACCAAACGCCATTGTGGGTCGGGCAATTCGATCAGCAGAAAGCGGATGGCCGGCCCGCGTTCGAGGTCGAATGGCCGGCGACGCTCCGCGGCGTCCAGCGCTTCGATGTCCTCGGGCGCCGCCGCGATGCGTTTCCAGGGCAGCTCGACGCGTGACGGCACGATCTGCACGGGCCGCGCGATCCCCTGGCTGAAGAAGCTGGCCCGCAGGTTCGGGTGTCGGGCCAACATCTTTGCCGCGCAATCGCGCAGCAGGTCGGGGTCCAGCGCACCGGAGATGTCAGCGGCCATCCCGATCACATACGGATCGTCCGCCGGTTGGTCTGGGAACGAATCGGCCAGCCCAGAAAGCACAGTCAGCGAGTACAAGCCTTCCTGCAGGGGGCTCAGCGCCATGACGTCCTCGATGTCGAGGGCGATATCGGGACCGGAATCGGTTCGTGTTCCGGTGGCCGTCATGACGCACCGTCGCGCGATGTTGACCAAAGCCGCGTCACGGCGGCCAGATCGGCAGGCGACAGCCCGGACGTGCTCATCGGCTCGTAGCTGGTGTCGGCCGGCTCGGGCGCCTTGTCGAACGCAGCACCGTCCTCGGGCAGCGCATCCAACGCAGCGGCCAGCTGCTGCACAGTCGGGTTCTCAAACACCATGCGCGGGTTGATCGCAAGGCCGGCCACCCGCGCACGGGCGGCCAGCTGCACCGACAGGATGCTGTCGCCGCCGAGGGTGAAGAAGTCGTCGAAGCGGCCGACCTCACCGGTCGACAGCAGCTCGGCGAACACCGTGGCCAACGCGCGTTCAGTGTCGGTGCGCGGTGGCTCGGTTTCGCCGCTGGTGCTGACCGCCGGGCGCGGCAGCCCGGGCCGATTCAGTTTGCCCGAGTCGGTTTTGGGCAGCACGTCGAGCACGGTCAACGAGGACGGCACCATGTATCCGGGCAGCGCCGCAGCGACCGCGGTCCGCACCGAGCCGGCGAATGCCGCCTTCTGCGCCTCATTGGTGATCGGCTGTCGCGGCACAACATATCCGGCCAGCGTGCTGCTGCCCTGCAGCTCCCAGGTGCGGGCCGCCGCGGCGGCGACACCGTCGGCCGCCGCCAGCGCGGCCTCGACCTCAGCCAGCTCGACCCGGAAGCCGCGCACCTTGACCTGGTGGTCGGCACGTCCGACGAACTCCAGTTCGCCGTCCTCGGTCCAGCGGGCCAGATCGCCACTGCGATACAACCGCGTACCCGGCTCGGCAGCAAAAGGATTGGCCACAAATCGTGCGGCAGTCAGCCCGGGCCGCTTCCAGTATCCCCGGGCCAACTGGTCGCCGGCATAGTACAGTTCGCCGACCACACCGACCGGCACGGGCCGCAGACCGTCGTCGAGCAGATAGGCATCCGCTCCCGGTAACGGCTTGCCCACCAGCGGGATCGATGAGCTCAGCCGCCCTCGTGACACGGCACCCGAGGTCTCGGTTGAGCCGATATTGTTCAGCAACTCGGGGCCTCGGGCGTCATTGCCGCACACCGCCACCAGCTGCTGGAGCAACGACGTACTCACCGGTTCGCCGCCGCAGACCAACCGGGACAATGCGCGTAACGCGTCAGGGCTGCTGTCAACCAGCGCCGAGACCAAACTGGGCACCGCGGTCACTTGAGCGACCGAATGCCGTTGCATCAGCGCCCCCAGCGCTTCGGGGTTACGGTGCTCGGCATCGTCGGCGAGGATCATGGTCGCGCCGGCGGCCAAGCCGGCGAGCAGTTCCATACCGCCTTCGAGGAATGTGATCGAGGCCTGCGCCAGCCGAATGTCGTCGGCCTTTGGCGGGTAACGCCGCAGCTGCCAATCCAGCCGGGCCGCCATCGAGCGATGAGTGCCCACCGTCCCCTTCGGCTTGCCGGTGGACCCAGAGGTGAAAACCAAAAACATCGGGTCATCGGGGTGCGGCGGTGGCAGTGGACGCGAATGACTCGAGTTCTGCAGCGCCGCAGACACCTCCGGGTCATCCAGGGATAGCAGCGTGCGCCCGGGCGCCGGCGGAATCGTGTCGAGGGCCTCGGCCGTTGCGACTACGACCTGCGGCTCCACGTCGTCGAGCATCAATTGCTTACGCGCCGCCGGGTAGCCCGGATCGATCGGAAAGTACCCAGCGCCCGCCTTCATGATGGCCATCAGCGCCACCACCAGGTCGATGCTGCGCCGGGTCGACAGCCCGACCAGCGAGCCCGGCCCCACACCGCGATCGGCCAGCAGCACCGCCAGGTTGTCCGAACGACGGTGCAACGCAGGATAATCGATCGCCTCGCTGCCACAACGGACTGCGATCCGGTCAGATCCCCATCGCCGACTGGGCTCCAGCAACTCCGGGATGGTGCGTGGCCGGCCGGCCGCCGGCTGATCGCCGCGGCTCCAGCCGTCCAGGATCCGCCGTTGCTCCGCGGCGTCGATCAACCCGACGTCGCGCACCGTCTGATCCAGGTTGTCGGCGAATTCGGCGACAACCTGGATCAGCCAGCCGGCCAACCGCTCGATCGTCGATTTGCGGTAAAGCTCGGTGCGGAAGATGATTTGGCCGCTGTAGCCGCCGTAGCCTTTGTAGCCGGAATCCCCGGATCCGTCGGTGCCGAAGAAGTTGACGCTCAGATCGGCGTGCGCCATGTCGAACGGAGGGTCCAACGTGGTGCATACCGTGTCCTCCTCGCCCGAAGCCGTGGCAATGACGCGGGTGGCGGGCAGGTGATCGCGGACGTGCACGACGACCTGGAACAGCGGGTTGCGCGCCAGCGACCGCACCGGGTTGACGCTGTCCACGACCCGGTCGAACGGCAGATCTTGGTGCGTGTAGGCGGCCAGTGCCGTTTCCCGGGCCCGGTTGCACACCTCACGCAGCGTCGGGTTACCGCTCAAGTCGTTGCGCAGCACCAGTATGTTGACGAAAAACCCAATGAGTTGGTCTAGTTCGGCTTCGGTCCGACCGGCGACCGGTGTTCCCAGCGGGATGTCCACTCCCCCGCCGGCCTTGTGCAACACCACGGCGACGGCGGCCTGCAGCAGCATGAATTCGGTGATGCCGAGTTCGCGGCATCGCTCGGCGAGCTTGGCGCGGGTAGCGGATTCGATTCGGAATTCGACGGCTTCGCCATCACCGCTGGGCACCGGCGGCCGGGGAAAGTCAGGTCGCAACCCGGTGTCCTCCGGCAGCCCTCGCAGCTGCCGAACCCAGTAATCTCGCTGCGCACTGGCAACCGGTGATTCCTGACCGGACGCCCCTGAAAGCAATGCACTCTGCCAAGCCGCATAGTCGGCGTACTGGACACGCAGCGGTGCCCATGAGGGCGCCTCGCCGGCCTGACGCGCGCGGTAGGCGGTCAGCAAGTCGGTGAAAAGCACGCCGGCCGACCAGTGGTCGGCTGCGATATGGTGCACCACCAGTGACAACACCTGCTCTTGGGCGGCGTTCGCGGTACGCAGCAGCGCGACCCGGAACGGGCGTTCGCGGTCCAGCTCGAAGCAATGCCGACGCTCGATATCCAGTTGTGATTGCAGCCAGCCAGCACCGTCGCCGGTAGCGCGACGGATAGGAATCTCGCTGACCGGGGCAACGACCTGGTAAGGGCAGCCGTCGATTTCGAGGTAGGTGGTGCGCAGGATTTCGTGGCGGGCGACAAGGTCGCCGACCGCGGCGATCATCGCCTCGGCGTCCCACGGTCCGGTCAGCCTCGCCGCGAAGGGGATGTTGTTGACGGCGCTGGGCCCCTCGACCCGGTAAGCAAACCAAGTGCGCAGTTGCGAGGCCGACAGCGGCTGGGGTTCGTCGTGGGCGGTAGCGATCAGCCTGGGCCGCGATTGCGTCACCTGGCCACTACGCAACTGGTCGACCCGCTCGGCGAGCCGGCCCACCGTCGCCAGCTCGAAGATATCCCGGATGCCAAGTTCGACACCGCATTCGGATCGGATCGCAGTGACGAGCTTGGTGGCTACCAGCGAGTGCCCGCCCAGGTCGAAGAACGAGTCGTCGACACCAACCCGGTCGTGACCGAGCAGCTCGGAGAACAGCGCGGCGATCCGCCGTTCGGTGACCGTGGCGGGGTCGCGGTATTCGGCGGCTGTCGCGATTTGCGGCTCGGGTAGTGCCGCGCGGTCGATCTTGCCGTGCGCAGTGATCGGAATCTCTTCGAGCACAACGTATGCCGCCGGGGTCATGTAGTCCGGCAGCGCGGCTGCCACCCTGGCACGGATCCGGTCGAGGTCGACCGTCTCACGCTCGCCGCCGTCGGCCGGAGTCAGATAGCCCACCAGGCTCTTACCCAACTGCGGTAGCTCGGTGGCCACCACAACCGCCTGACCGACGCTGGGGTCAACAGAAATGGCGGCGGTGACCTCGCCGAGCTCGATGCGGAAACCGCGGATCTTCACCTGCTCGTCTGCGCGGCCGACGAATTCGATATCCCCGTCGGCATTGCGCCGCGCCAGGTCGCCAGATCGGTACATCCGGCCGCCGGGGGTGAACGGGTCGGCGACGAAACGCTCGGAGGTCAAACCCGGTCTGCGGTAATAACCGTGCGCGACATGTGTTCCACCGATGTAGATTTCGCCGATCACCCCAGCGGGAACCGGCTGCAGCGCATCATCGAGCAGATGCACCTGCGTGTTGATCTTGGGTCGGCCGATCGGCACCACCCGGGTGCCCTGAGCGCCTGCCACAGGGAAGCTGGTGGCGTTGACCACGGTTTCGGTTGGCCCGTAGAAGTTGTATAGCAGCGCGTCGAAGGTGGCGTGGAACTTGTCGGCGATCTCGCCGGGCAGGGGCTCACCGCCAATGGGCACCCGGCGCAGCGTGCGCCACTGGTTGACCCCCGGTAACGACAGAAACAGCCCCAGCAGTGACGGGACGAAATGCATCGAGGTGATGCCTTCGCGACGCAACAGCTCGGTCAGGTATCCGATGTCGCGCAGCCCGTCCGGCCGCGGAATGACCAGTCGTGCGCCACAAATCAACGTCCCGAAGATCTCACCCATCGACACGTCGAAGCTCGGCGATGCCACCTGCAGGAGCCGGTCTGTTTCGTCGACCCGATATTCGTCGCCGAACCAGACGAAGTACTCCGCGATCGGTGCGTGCGGCACCGGCACGCCTTTGGGTAGCCCGGTCGAACCCGAGGTGTAGATCAGGTAGGCGGTGTTGTCCGGGCGCAGGGGCCGGATCAACTCAGGCGGGTTGGCCGGGTAGTGCGCCAAGTCGGTAACCGGTTCGCGCAGCACTAATCTGGCCGCCGCGTCACCCAGGATGAACGCCAGTCGGTCCTCGGGATAAGTCGGATCGACCGGTAAGTAGACCGCTCCGGCTTTGAGGATGCCCAATGCCGTGATGACCAGTTCGGGTGACCTGTCGAGCAGCACCGCGACGCGCTCCTCAGTGCCGATCCCTTGCTCGACCAGCCAGTGCGCCAACCGATTTGCTTCCTCATCGATCTCGCGATAGCTGTACTGGCGACCTTCGTACACGACCGCGACCGCATCAGGGGAGCGCGCCGCGCGCGCAGCGACCAGGGCGGGCAGTGTGGCGGCCGGGGTCGCGAAATCCTCGCCAGATGACACCCGACGCAGCCACTCGGCGTCTGCCTCGCTCATCAGTCCGCAGGCCGACAGCGTGGTATCGGGGTGGGTCAGCGCGTTGTCCAACAGCACGGCATAGTGCCGCAGCAGTTGCTCCACCAGGCCACGATCCAGCACCTCGACCAGGTACTCGGCTTCGACCACTGCGCCGCCGTCCGCACCGGGCAGTTCGATCATCAGGCTCAGCGGCAACTGGCTGAAGTGACCGCGCAGCTCGGCGCGCTCGCATCGCACCCCAGGCGGGCTGAAGCCGCCGCCGTCGGGCTCGCGTTGCCCGAAGCTGACCCGGGTCATTCGCTCAGCGCCGTGCCTGCGGTCAGGGTTGGAGGCGCGCACCAGCCATTCCAGATCGACGCGCGAGTGAGCGAGAGCACCCACTGCGCTGTCACGGGTTTCCGTCAGGAGTTCCCGGAATGTCTGGCGAGGCTGCGGCCGCATACGCATCACCACGGTGTTGCCGTAGTACCCGATCGCGTCCTCGGTCCCGGCGCCGCGATTGAGAACCGGGGCCGCCACCAGAAAATCTGTTGCATGGGTGTAGCGGTGCACCAGTGCAGCGAACGCGGCCATCAACACCATGTACGGAGTCGCTCCGGTCTCCCTGGCAAGTGCTGCCACGCGCGCAACGGTGCCCGCCGACAGCCGGGTAGTTACGCGCTGCGCACGCCACGTACTCGGCACCACCGAACCGTGCGGGCCTGGAAGCTCAAGTGGTTCGGGCAGATCCGTAACCAGCGAGCGCCAGTAAGCCAGGTCTTCATCAAGATTGCCAGCGGCGGCCGCCTCGGCCACCGGCACCGGCTGGCTACCGATGATCTCCGGATCGGTGTAGGCGTGAGTCAGATCGGTGAAAAACGGCGCCCAGGAACCGTCATCCCAGGCGATATGATGCGCGGTGAATAGCAGCATCAGCTCGTCGGCGCCCAGCCGCACCGCCGTGACCCGCAGCGGCGAATCCTGTGTCAAATCGAACGGTTGCCGAAACTGCCGCTGCGCCACCACTTCCAGCCTCAGCCGACGAGCCTGCTCGGCCAGACCAGACAGGTCGTGTTCCGCCCAGCCGGGCCGCAGGTCGTCGCGGGTCACCGGCTGCGGATCGCCGTCACGGTCGGTCTGATAGACGGTGCGCAATACCGGGTGCTTCACCGCGACGGCATCCACCGCTCGGCGCAACCGGGTGACATCGACGCTGCCGATGAGCCGGTAGGACACACAGATGTTGAGTAGCGCGCTGTCGGGATCGACGGACTGCACGAACCACATCCGGCGCTGACCATCCGACATCTCCGGACGTCGCTGACTCGCTGCATCCGAGGCCGCGTCGGCCGTGGTGGCCGGCCGAGCCAGGCCGCGCTCAGCGATCCTGCGGCGCAACAACTCCAGGCGCTGCTCGTCGAGCGTGTCGGGAGCGGAGATGTCAGTCACGCGTGGAGTCCACCTTTTCTCGTATTCGCGGTACCGCTGAGCCGCTGGCCGAGCCGGGCCGCAACACGTCGATCAGTTCGCTCACGGTGATGCCGCCGAGCATCTGCGCCACCGGAGCCGAGTGCCCCACTGCGCGACGCAGTCGTCTGCGCAGATCGAGCGCCAACAGCGAATCCAGGCCGAGGTCGATCAGCGGCGCGCTCGGGTCGACCGACACCCAATCGCCCAGGTGCAGTGTCGCGGCCAGTTCGCTGCACACAATTTCGGCGAGCGGTTTTACGTTGACGTTGTTGCCGGCCGAAGCCGTATCGCCGTTCGGCGACACGCTGAACGGCATCGGCGTTCCCTGGCTTTGGAAGAACACTCCGAGCCGCTCGAAGTCAGCCGCGAAGATCAGCGGATCTCCGGCGTAACGGCCCAGACTGGCATCCACGGCTGCGTGCGCGTCCATCGCGACCAGCCCGGAGCGCTGGGTGCGGGTGATCTCTGCGGCCTCAACGACTCCGGCGTCTTGCCACAGTCCCCAGCGAATCGCCGTGCAGTCCAAGCCCTTGTCGCGCAACTGCGCGGACAACACATCAAGCAGCCGGTTGGACGCCGCGTAAGCGGCATGACCGTGGCCGCCCCACACTCCGAACACTGAGGAGCAGGCCAGGATTCGGCATTCGATCCCGCAACGGCCAGACATCGGCCATCAATGCCAACCCCGCTACCTTCGCGGCGCACACCGCCGCCAGGTCCGCGCCGGTGAGCTCGGAGTGCTGTCGATTCACGGCGATACCCGCGGTATGGATCAGCAACGACGCTCCGGAGCCGCCATATTCGGCGGCGACGGCGGCCAGCGCGCCGCGGTCGGTGACATCGCAACGCGGGGCGTGCACCTCGGCGCTGTGTCCTTCGGTCAGCTCACGCAGCACCGCGGGGTCCAGGCCGTTGCGGCTCAACAGGATCACCCTCTGCGCCCCGTGTTCGACGCAGTACCGCGCGTACCGCAGTCCAATGGCTCCGCTGCCGCCGGTGATCACGATGTTTTCCAGCGCTGTCCAGCTTGGCGGTGTCTGGATTACCCGAGGAATCATCGCATTCGCGGAAGCTCCGGACGTAGCGCCGACGCGTTGGCACGCAACGCCGTTACGGCGGCGTCGCCGAGCAGCACGTTCACGACAGCCGCCGCCGTCAAGGCATCGACATCTCGCGACGACAGGTCGAGGCTGCCGAAAGTCTGGTCCGGAAATTCGAAGCCGACGCTGCGGTGCATCGCGGCCAGCGCCGCCTGCGCGGGCCTGACATCCGCGTCGTCTGACCGAACCCGTTCGCCGGCGACGGTAAGCAACCAGACGGCTCGGCATCGCGGACCGATGATCGCGGCATAGTCAGGCATCCCCGCGTCGGGCCGGCCGGCGATCTGCTCGATGGCGGCCGTAGCGTCGAGCTGATCGAGCGCCGGGGCGATCACCGCGACGATTTCCGCCTCATCCGGGGATACCAGGTCGCAGCCGCCATGTGCCACAACGGCATCGGTCAGCCGCTGCGCCAGCGGGCCCGCGACATCGCCAGCGATCGCGATGCCGCAGCGCGTCCCGATCGCCGTCGTCGGCAACGCCTCGTGCTGCCAATCCTCGACGGCGACGGTAAGGGCAGTGGCCGGGTCAGGCGCGGTGTCGGCGGTGGGCTGCGGAGCGGCCCACAGATGCACCGCCCGCATCGGCGCATTGGGGAACCCGCGCAGCACCGGTTGGATACCCGCGGGGATCGCGTCGATCCAGTGGTAGCCGGGATCGGCGGTCGCGACGGCGGCGATGCTCGCCGACAGCACGTCGGTGATGGACTCATCGCGGTGCCCTGACCCGACGATTACCGCCGAGTCCTCGTCGACCAGCTCGGCAAGCGGGTACAGCAGCGAGGGGTGTGCGGACAACTCGATGAAGGTGTCGGCCCCGGCCTTCTGGGCGGCCACCACGGCCTCATCGAAACGCACTGTGCTGCAGAGGCTTTCATGCCAGTACTGGGTGAAGTCGACGTCGCCACCCAGCTCGGCGCCGAACGCCGAGCTGACGAATTTCACCGGCCCGTCCTGGAATGCCGACTTCGGTAGCAGCTCAGCCAGGTCAGTACGTAGCGGTCTCAGCGCGCTGGTGTGGCCCGGATAGTCGACGGACAGCTGGTGGGCGAAGGTACCCCGTTGCTGGGCCAGCCGAGTCGCGGCGACCACCGCGTCGTGATCACCGGAGACCACCGTGGACGACGGTCCGTTGACCGCCGAAACCTCTAGCCAGCCCGATGTTTCACCGATCACCGACTCCGCTTCGTCGACCCCGACACCGAGCACCGCCATGGCGTATCGACCCGTCAACCGGTCGACGACCGCGGCGCGGGCGGCCGACCAAAGCGACCGCATCGGGCAAACTGATCCTTCCGGCCACATACGCCGCCGCGACCTCGCCGAGGCTGTGTCCGATGGTGATATCGGGAAGCACGCCGTGAAACCGCCACTGCGCGGCCAAGCCGACCGCATGGATGAACTGCGCTCCCTGAATCTGGGTACGCGACCAGTTCTGTTCCCGATCTCCGGTCAGATACGGCAGCGGTGACGCGAGCCCGGCCTCGACGAACGCGCGGGCGCACAGGTCGGCCTCCGCCCGGTACGCCGGCAGGCGCTGATAGGCCTCGGTGCCCATCGACGGCCACTGGTTGCCCTGACCGGGAAAAACGAACGCGATACTCGGCGCAACGCTTTTCGAGGACCGGGCCACCAGCGGGTGCTCGTCGCCGCGGGCCAGCGCCGACAGAGCGGCCACGAGTTCGGCGCGGTCCGCCACCCGCGCGACCGCACGGTGCCGTCGCACCCGTCGCAGACGCAGCAGTGTGGACGCGACCGCGGCAGTCGGATCGTTGTACTCACCGGCCCGGTCGAGATAGTCCAGGATCGCCCGGGCGTCCTGATTGATCAGCGTTTCGTCATGCGCCGAGAGCAGCACCGGCACGCGGCCGTCGGGCAGCGGGTGCGCTACGCATCACGCGACCTCGGGAAGGGAGACGATCACGTGCGCATTGGTGCCGGCGATACCGAATGCCGACGTGGCCGCGATCCGTTGCCCATCGACCGCAGGCCACGGCGTCAACGTATTCGCCAGACGCAAACCCTGGCTGTCCCAGTCGATCTCATGACTGGCCTCAGCGGCGTGCAGAGTGGGCGGTACGGCGCCGTGCTCGGCGGCCACCAGAACCTTGGCCAGTCCCAGCGCGCCGCTGGCGGCCAGAGCGTGACCTACGTTGGATTTCACCGAACCCAACAGAGCACCGCCACCGGGCTCTGTGTCGCCGTAAGTTTGTGCCAGCGAACGCAATTCGGTGCGGTCGCCGAGCCTGGTACCAGTGCCATGTCCCTCGACCATGCCGACCTCCTCGGGTCGGATCCCGGCCTGTGTGATGGCGCGCTCGGAACAGACGAACCTGCGCATCGCCGCTGGGGGCGCTGAGTCCGGCGCTGCGGCCGTCCTGGTTGACTGCGCTGGCGCGGACCTCTGCCACGATGTGCCGACCGGCGCGCAGCGCCGACGATTTGCGTTGCAGCACAAACATCGCCGCTCCCTCGGCCCAGACCGTGCCGCTGGCCTGCGCACTGTAAGGGCGGCAGTGTCCATCGTCGGAGAGCGCGTGCTGTTTGGAGAATTCGACGAAGAACCCGGGCGAGCCCAGCACGTTGACTCCGCCGGCCAGCGCCACGTCGCAGTCACCGTTCTGCACCGAGCGCACGGCGACGTGAAACGCCGCCAGCGCGGACGCGCACGACGAGTCCACCGTGAGCGCCGGGCCGGTCAACCCCAGTGTGTAGGCGATCCGGCCGGATATCACGCTGAGCGCGGTCCCGGCGAGCAGATGACCGCTGTGCCGCGAGAACTCGGTCATCTGCGGCCCGTACCCGGTAGCCGAAGCGCCGACGAAGCAGCCCACGTCGTGGCCGGCCAGGTCGTCGGGATTGATGCCGCTGTTTTCCAGAGCACGCCAGGACACCCGAAGCGCAACGCGTTGCTGAGGGTCCATCGCGACGGCCTCGCGCGGCGAAATACCGAAGAACTCTGGGTCGAACGTCGTTGCGCCGGTGAGGAATCCACCACAGTCGTGGATCTCCTTGAAACCGCTGCGCCGCGAACCCGGCGAGCAGCTCGCGGATCCGCCAACCGCGGTCGGTGGGAAACGGACCCAACGCCTCGCGGCCGTGTGACAGCAGCTCCCAGTAGCCCTCGGCGGTGTCGATGCCGCCGGGCGCCTCGACCGCCATGCCGACGATCACCACCGGATCGGCGGCGGCCGTGAACCTGTCGTCAGACATCGGCATTCACCCGCGCGGCGACGGCGTCGATGTGCTCGTCGAGATAGAAATGTCCGCCGTCGTACAGGAACAGCTCGAACGCGCCGGCGGTGTGGTCTTCCCAGAGCCGCAACGCAGCGGCGTCGACGCGGTGGTCGTCGCGCGCGCCCAATACGCAAATGTCGGCACGAATGCGGATACCGGGAGCACACGTCGTAGCGATTGATCGCTTGCGTAGTCGGCCCGCACCGCGGTGGTCAGCAGCTCGGCGAACTCTTCGTCGGCGAGCAGACTCGGGATCCGTGCCGCCGAGATCGGCGATATCGGCGAGCAGTTCGTCGTCGGCTGGTGGGCAACTCCGGCATGCCGGCGACGGCGGACGGCGCCGGACCCGCGGACACCCACAGCCGCTCCACCGCAGCGTCGCGGGATTCGGCGATCCTGGCGAACTCGAAGGCAACGACCGCGCCCATGCTGTGCCCGAAAAGCCGAAGCGGCGCTACCCCTTTCCACGGCCCGGCGTCGAACAGCCCGAGCGCAAGGTCATGGACGGTCTCGGCGGCGGGCTCGCGCAGCCGTTCTGCGCGCTGCGGATACTGCACGATGTAGGTGTCGCCACCTGCGGCCAGTGCGGCCGCCAGCTTGCGATAGCCCGCGGCGGCTGCCCCGGCGTGCGGAAACACCACCGTCGCGCCGGCGCGCGTCGCTCCCGTCGCGGCCGGGCACCAGCTTGATCCAGGGCGGGAATTCGTTCTGGCACTGTCGTCAGATTGTTGAAAGTCATTGCACCGTTTCGGATTTTCAGCGATCGCCGACACTACATGGGCGGCCTCCATGTGGATGACCTCCAGATATAGTTCGGCAACCTGATCGAGCCGCCCGGGTTCGCGTTCCCGACGGCCGAGCAGGTCCGGCAAGGGCGGAAACGGTTCGGGCGGCGAAGATGTCGGCGACCATCACGTCGGGGGTGTCCAGCCACGCCCGGATGCGAGCGACGGCCTGCGTCGCCAGCACCGAATCACCACCCGAGCGCGAAGAAGTCATCGTCGACACCGACCGCCTCCACACCGAGCACATCGCCCACGATCGCGGCAAGAGCGGATTCCAGCGGTGTCGACGGGAGCCCGGCGGTCAGGCTTCGCCAGGCCGGCGACGGCGGCGGCCAGCTGGCCCTCGACGACGCGACGGTCGATCTTGCCGCCGAGGGTGAACGGGATGCTGCTCGCAGCAGTGACACGTGACGCGGAATCATGTGCGCGGGAACAAGTTCGGCCATGGCTTCGCGCACGCCTGTCGGCGGTCAGCCGGGCGTCGTCGGCGCGGACCGCCGCGGCCAACATGTCGGCGCCGCCCGGCGTCGACACCAAGGCTGCGACTGCCATTGCCACACCCGGGTATCTGCCGCAGCGCGGCCTCGACCTCGCCGAGTTCGACGCGGTAGCCGCTGAGTTTGACGCGGTGGTCGGCGCGTCCGACGAACTCCAACGTGCCGTCCGGCCAATACCTGGCCAGATCGCCGGTGCGGTACCACCTCCGGCCGTCGTGCATCGACGAAGCGCTCGGCGGTGAGATCCGGACGTCCGCGGTAGCCCCGGGCGATGCCGCGTCCCGACGATCCACAGCTCGCCGGCGACCCAGTCGGGGCAGTCGCGCGCCCGTGTCGTTCACGACCCGGCAGGCGTTGTTGGGAAGCGGTGTGCCGTAGGGCACGGCGGTCCAGTCCGCCGGCAGTCTCGCGCCGGCTCGCAGATCGTCGCGTGCACGGCGGTTTCGGTGGCGCCACCCAGCCCGGCGAAGCGCAGCTGCGGCGCCCGGGCTTTCAGCAGGCGTGCCAGCTCCGGCCGTACCCAGTCGCCGCCGGTGGGCACCACGCGCAGCGACGACAGGCGCTCCGCTGCATTCCTGACTTCGACCAGCATCTCCAGCCAGCCCGGCAGGAAATTCAGCACCGTCACGTTGTGGGTGTCGATCGAGCCGGGCCCAGGCATCGGGATCGCGACGCTGCAGCCTCGTCGACCACCACGATCGCACCGCCGGCCCGCAGCGTGGCGAAGATGTCCAGCACCGACATGTCGCATTCCAGCGTCGACAACGCCAAGCAGCGGTCGGCCGGCGCCGATCTCGAAGTGCCGGGTGATGGATTCCACCGTGTTCATCGCGGCGTCGTGCGTGACCTCGACGCCCTTGGGCTCCCCGGTTGAGCCCGACGTGAACAACACGTAGGCGAGTCTCGGCGGGATCGGTTGTCGCGAGCTGGAATCTCGACGTCAGCCGGAGCGTCGTGGAGCAACGTCAGCGATCGTCAGCGCGGGCACCGGCAACGAGAGCTGCTGCCCGCCACACACCAGGGCCAGACTCACCTGACCGGTCTGCAGGATGCGTTCCGCGCGGTCTCGAGGCTGGTCGACGCCGATCGGCAGATAGACACCACCGGCGGCCAGGATCCCCAGCAGGGCCGGCACCTGTTCGGCGGTTTTGGGGCCCATCACCGCGACCGTGTCGCCGGCGCGGATTCCGTTCGCACGCAACGCCGCAGCCAACGTCAGCGCCTGGTCGCGCAGCTGCGCGTAGGTGAGGTCACCGGAGCTGGACGAACACCGCCGGCGCGTCAGGCTGCTGCTCGAGCGCGGCGGAAGAAGCCGTCGTGCAGCGCCTCTCCGCTGGGGGCGGCGGTACGGCTGTTGACGGCGTCACGCACCGCGCGCTGGGCCGCCGGCAGTGCCGGCGGGTCGGGCGCGTCCCAGTCGTCAGCAGAGGCCAGCCGCAGCAGTTCGTCGACGTGGTGGGCGAACATGGCGTCGATGACACCGGGCGGGAAGACGTCCTCGCGTACGTCCCAGTTGACCAGGACGCCACCGTCGAATTCGGTGACCTGTGCGTCGAGCGAAACCTGCGGGACCCTGCGAGATGATCCAGCCGGGCGTGCCGAATGCCTCGGTGACATCGGGGCAGAACAGCTCGCCCAGCCCCAGCGCGCTGGTGAACACCACCGGCGCCAGCACCTGGGCGCCGCGGTAGCGGGCGAGGTCGCGCAGCACGGATAACCCGGGATAGTCCGCCTGCGCGGCCGCAGTCCGCATGGCCACTTGCACCGTCTGCGCCCGCGACGGCGGGGCTTGCCGCGTGCCGGTCAGGTCGATGTCGAGCAGCAGCGACGAGGTGAAGTCGCCGACCAGACTGAGTCGACGTCAGGATGCAGCGGCTGCGCGGCCGAACAGCGGCACGTTCAGCAGGAATCGCGAGGTGGTCGACCAGCACCGCCAGGGCGTGGGCGAACAGCCGCGGCCAGCGCCATCGCCGGGGTGATGCCCCGAGCGCGGGCCGCTGCGAACAGCGCGTCGCGAGTCGTCGCGGTCGAGCCAATGCCAGCGCCGGGTGCTTTTTGGCGCGACGGGTTGTCCGGCAGCCTGGGGTAACGTCGGCGGATCGGGCAAGTGCGGGATTCGCTCGCCCACCAGTCGCGGTCGGCGTCGTGGCGGGCCTTTCGCCGCGCCTCCTGACTCGCGATCGTCCGACGGTAGTCGGGGTAGCTGTAGTCCAAGTCGGGCAGATGCCGACCCTGGTAGAGGGTGGCGAGGTCTGCCATCAGGGTGCGGTAGCTCATCGCGTCGGCGGCCTGCATGTCCAGGTCCACGTGTAGCCGCGACCGCCGGCCGGGCAGTATCGACAAGCGCCAGCTCGAACACCGCATCATCGAGCTGCTGGTGCGACTTGGCAGCCTGGATGTCGGCCAGCCGCTGCTCGACGAGCGTCGGGCTCGAGGTCGCGAAGGTCGTGCACGGTGACCGGGAACGCTCGAATCCGGCGCCGCAGGACGGATCCGCTGGGTGCCATCGGGCAGGAACTGCACCCGCAGCATCGGGTGGCGCAGCGCCAGCTTGTCGGCCGCGGCCTGCAATCGCTCGTGGATCAATCGCGGCGCCGTCGAACTCGACGTACAGATGGCCGGCCACTCCGCCGAGCCGCTGGTTGCTCCTGGCGACCCACCCACATCGCGTGCTGCATCGGGCGCCAGCGGAAACGGCTCGGGCGAAGGCTCCGCCGACCGAGGTTCTGGAGTCTGCGGCTCAAAAGCGGCGGCAACGTCCGACGGGTTTGACAGCAGGTCGACCAGGCCTCAATGGTCGGGGCGGCGGCCAGCGTGGCGAAGTCAACCGCGAAACCCAGGCGACGCCAGCGACCTGCCAGCGCCATCATCCGGATCGAATCGACGCCCTGACTGACCAGGTCGTTTTCGGGGTCGATGGCCTCGATACCGACGCCTAGCAGTTCGGCGACCTCGCCACGGATGGAACCCGCGCTGACGGCCGAAGCAACCACAACCCCTCCTAACTAATTAGCGAAGGCTGCCCTAATTTGGGTTACCTTACCCTGGGGCCCGCTGAGCGAGGAGTGCTTGTGTCACTGAGGACCAATTGCGGCGTGGACGGCTTTGTGCCGTTTCCGCCGATCGGGCCGGGCGGTATCGCGCGGCCGGCTACTGGACCGGCCGGACCGTCGACTCGCTGATGTCCGACGCAGCGCAGCGGTGGCCAGATCGTGCCGCGGTCCTCGACGCCGACGGAACGCAGCGCCTGAGCTTCGCCGAACTGGACGAGCGCGCCGACCACGCTGCGGCCGGGCTGGCCGCGCTGGGCATCGCTGCGGGTGACCGGGTGTTGTTACAGCTGCCGAACGGCTGCGAGTTCGCGGTGGCGTTGTTCGCGCTGCTGCGCGCCGGCGCGATCCCGGTGATGTGCCTGCCCGGCCACCGCGCCGCCGAGTTGGGACACTTCGCCGCCGTCAGCGAGGCTACGGCTCTGCTGATCCCTGATGTCGTACAAGCGGATTCGACTATCGGCCGATGGCGCAGGCACTGCTGGCGGATCAGCTCACGCTGCGTCATGTCATCGTCGACGGCGACCCGGGCCCATTCGTGTCCTGGTCGCAGGTGTGCGCGCACCACGGGCCAACGCCGTACACCGGGCACGGCGGATCCCGGCGTCGCCCGGCACTGCTGCTGGTTTCCGGCGGTACCACCGGCACACCCAAGCTCATCCCCCGCACCCACGACGACTACGTCTACAACGCCACCGCCAGCGCCGAGGTCTGCGGGCTGACCGCTGACGACGTCTATTTGGTGGCGTTGCCGGCCGCCCACAATTTCCCGTTGGCATGCCCCGGTTTGCTCGGCGCCATCGCTGTCGGTGCGACGACCGTGTTCCTCAACAACCCCAGCCCGGAGTCGGCATTCGATGCCATCGTGCGCCACGGTGTCACCGTCACCGCACTGGTTCCGGCGTTGGCGAACCTGTGGGCGCAGGCCACCGAATGGGAGCCGGTGACGCCAACCTCGTTGCGGCTATTGCAAGTTGGCGGCGCGAAGCTGGAAGCCGACGACGCCCGCCGGATCCGCGAGACACTGACGCCGGGCCTCCAACAGGTCTTCGGCATGGCTGAAGGGCTGCTGTGCTACACCCGGCCCGGCGATCCGCCGGAGCTGGTCGACCACACTCAGGGTCGGCCGTTGTCTGCCGACGACGAACTGCGCATCGTCGACGACGTCGGCCGGCCGGTCCCGGACGGCGTCGAGGGAGAACTGACGGTGCGGGGTCCGTACACGTTCAACGGATACTTCCGCGCCGAGAGCGACAACGCGCGCTCCTTCGACCCGGACGGCTTTTACCGCAGCGGTGACCTGGTCCGTCGGCGCGCCGACGGCTACCTGGAGGTCACCGGCCGGGTGAAGGACGTCATCCATCGCGGCGGCGAGACCGTCGCCGCCGGTGACCTCGAGGAACACCTTCGCGCGCACCCGGCCATCTTGTCAGCGGCAGCGGTAGCACTACCGGACCCTTACCTGGGCGAAAAGATCTGCGCAGCAGTTGTTTTCACAGGTAGCCCGGTGACGCTGACGGAGTTGAACGACTATCTCGACCGGCGTGGCGTGGCCCGGCATGCTCGGCCGGATGTCCTGACGCAGCTGACCGCGTTGCCGACAACACCGGTCGGCAAGATCGACAAGAAGGCGATTGTTCGACAGCTGCAGCCTTGAGCACCGCCTAGTTCGCGGAGTTGAGCAGTTCGGCCGTGGCTTCCCACAACCTCGACTCACGGGCCGGATCGTTGGCGAACGGCTTCACCTCGCGCTCTTCGCTTTTGACGACGAATGCACCGTCTCGCAGGTGTGCCCAGCGGTCGTCGAGGACGATCGACGCGAGCATCGGACCGGATCGGGCGGGTGACGAAACACCGGGGATTTTCTCAATGACACGACCCACCCGTTGCATGCCGGGGCCATGGCCTCTGCTCAGTCCGGTACCCGGCATGAACCCGGGTTCGAACACCGCCACGTTGATGCCCGTTGGCGCGCGGCGCTGCAATTCGTGGGCGTAGTAGAGGAGCGCGAGTTTGGAGTTGGAGTAGGCGATTCCGGCGCTCTCGAGTGTCGCCGGAAGGTCGGGACCGGTGGGCTGAGCAAGCTCGATCGGATCGCGCCAGTCTGCCGGCGCGACTCGCAGCAGACGGCGGAAGATGTTCTGGTGGTAGGTGTTTGAGCCGAGCAACACGACACGGGCGGGCGCGACCAGACAGTCGAGGAGATCGCCGATGAGCTGCGCGTGTGCGAGGTAGTTCACCGCGAAGGTGAGTTCGTATCCGTCCGCGGACGTGTTGTGGGTGTCGACGACCGAGACGCCGGCGTTGGCCACCAGTCCGTGTAACGGGCGCACCGCGCCGGCGTCGAGCAGATGCTTGACCTGCTGCCCCGCCTCGCGCACATCGGCCAGGCGGGCAAGATCGCAGCCGATCTCCTGCACGGTCGCTCCTGCCGCGCGGGCAGCCGCGGCCACCTCGGTCAATGCCTTGCCTGCCCGGCCGACCAGCAGCAAGTCGGGACGCTGCGGCGCGGGGCGGTTGGCGAATGCCAGCGTCGCAGCCTTGCCCAGGCCGCCGGTCGGCCCGGTGATCAGCACAGTGCCGGACGCGATCGAGTTCATCGTTCTCCGTTCGTTGTCGTACGGCACGATTCTTCGCCGGGTTGGGGTCGTCAGGGAGTCGTCCGGTTTTCGTAGGACTGCCAGGGCCAGGACAGGCCCTTTCCGCTACCGACCGCATCGCGCACAGTAGGAGGTATGGACTCATGGGAGTTCGGCCGCACGGTGCGTCGCTGGCGCGACCGGGTGACGCCGTCCGCAGTCGGCGTCCCGGTCGGCGGACGCCGTCGCGCGATGGGGCTGCGCCGAGAGGAACTTGCCGGGCTGGCCGGGATCTCGGTGGACTACCTGACACGGCTCGAACAAGGACGGGCGACCTCACCGTCGGTGCAGGTCGTCGAGGCGCTGGCCCGCGCGTTGCGGGTCTCCGACACCGAGCGCGACCTTCTGTTCCGACTGGCCGGGCACGCGCCGCCTGGACTCGACGTCGTATCGTCGCGCATCACGCCGAGCGTGCAACGCCTGCTCGACCGGCTGGCGAACACACCCGTCGCCGTCTTTGACGCCACCTGGACCCTCGTTGTCGCCAACGCGCCGTATGACGCGCTGATGGGCCCGACGACGAGTTGGCGGGGAATCGAACGCAACAGCGTCTGGCGACACCTTGTCGGTCCGGGAAGTCGCGCTGTCCACACGCCTGAGCAGAAGGCCGAATTCGAAGCCGGGTTGGTCGCCGACCTGCGCCTGACCGCAGCCCGCTATCCCGCCGATCAGCGGTTGAAGCAGCTGACTCGCGACCTCGCCGCGCAGAGTCAGCGCTTTGTAAAGCTTTGGGAGTCAGGCGCTTTGGAGCCGCACCAGGACTTCGGGCGCCGCAAGATCATCGACCACCCCGACGTCGGGCACATCACGTTGGACTGCGACACGCTGATCGTCGCCGCCGACGACCTGCGGATCATGATCTACACCGCCGAACCCGACACCGAAGACGCCGAGCGGCTGGCCCTCGCGATCGTTCTGGGAACGCAAGCCTTGATCGACTGAGCGGGAACCGCCAGGCGCGAGAATTGTTTCGGCACACGTGATTTCACTTGTGCGACCGGCCGCGTACACGCGCCCGTTGTCGCGTGATCACTTGACCGTCATTCGGGCAATCTCAGCGCGCTTAAACGCTGCGGTCCGCGCTTTTGCGGTATTAAATCAGACCGTGGTTGAAACCTTAGAGCGACCGGCGCCGGTCCATCGAATTCCCGAGCGTCGCCTCCGACGACACCATAAGGGCGACTCGCACCGGCTGACCGCCTTCGGCGGTCTTGCCGCGATGTCGCTGGACGCATTGTCGAGTGTCGCGTACGGCCCGGAAGCGATCGTGCTCGGTTTGGTCGCCGCGGGCGCTGCAGCGGTGAGCTGGACCGTGCCGATCTCGATCGTGATCGCCCTCTTGCTGCTGGTGCTGGTGGTGTCCTACCGGCAGGTGATCGCCGTACATCCCGACGGCGGCGGTTCGTACGCGGTGGCCAAGAAGGATCTGGGCCGGTGGCCGGCTCTGCTCGCCGCGGCGAGCCTGGTCGTCGACTACGTGCTGACCGTGGCGGTGAGCCTGTCAGCGGGGGCCGACAGCCTGGCGAGCGTGTTTCCGCCACTGGCGCATCACACGCTCGAGCTGTGCATAGCGGGACTCGCTGTACTCGCCGTGATCAATCTGGTCGGTATCGCGGAATCGGCGAAGGTCCTGATGGGTCCGACGCTGTTGTTCATCGCCGGGATATTCGCCATCGTCATTTTCGGCTTCTTCGAAGACCACCCAGTGGCCGTGATCGGCAATGATCTCGGGCCGATCCACGCTACCGAGGCACTGGGCGTGGTGGTGGTTCTGAAGGCGTTTTCAGCGGGATGCTCCTCGCTGACCGGGGTGGAGGCGATCGCGAACGCGGTGCCCGCGTTCCGGTCACCGGCCGTCAAGCGTGCCCAGAACTGTGAGATCGCATTGGGGGTCTTGCTGGGGGCCATGCTTTTGGGTCTGGCCCTTCAAATTCGACACCATCACGTGGTGCCCCGCGGCGACGTCACGATACTGGCGCAGTTGTCGGCGGGCGCGTTCGGAACCGGGTGGCCGTTTTACGTGATCAACTTGTCGGTGACCCTGGTGCTGGCGTTCGCGGCCAATACCAGCTTTGGCGGCCTGCCGGTGCTGCTGCAGCTGCTGGCCAGGGATCATCGGATGCCGCACATGTTCGCGCTGCGCGCGGAAAAGCCGGTATTCCGATACGGCGTCACGGCATTGGCGCTCTTGGCCGCCGCGGTGCTGGTCATCGTCAACGCCGAAACCCAGCGGCTACTGCCGGTGTTCGCGATCGGGGTTTTCATCGGATTCACGATCAGCCAAACCGGTCTGGTGTTGCACTGGCGCCGCGAACCTGGCCCTCGGTGGCTCGGCTATATCCTGCTCAACGGCTTCGGCGCGGTGCTCACCGCCATAGCCGGGATCGTTTTGTTGGCAAGCAAATTCACCGAGGGCGCGTGGCTGCTGGTGTTCCTGGTGCCTGGGCTGATCATGCTGTTCAACGGAATCGAGCGCTACTACCAGCGCGCCGGCGAACAGCTTGGCCTGGGAAAGACGCCCGCTAAACCAGTCCCAGGGGTCGACACGAAGGCCTTGGTCATTGTCCCGATCGTCGCGGTGAGCTCGGTGGCCCAGCGCGCGTTGCAGGTCGCGATGCGCATTGGCCCCGAAGTCGTACCGATCAGTGTCGATGTCGATCCAGACGCGACTCAGCGGTTGCGCAAGGCGTGGGACGAGTGGGACCCGGGGCTGGAGCTCAAGGTGCTGCCCAGCCCGCACCGAAGCCTGGTCGCGCCCACGCTCGACTACGTGCGATCTGAGATCGAAAAGGGCCGCCACGTCACCGTATTGCTCGCCCAGGTCGAGCCCCGCCGCTGGCGTCACCGGTTGCTGTACAACCAGCGCGGCGCCATTCTTGGGGCCGCGCTGCGCTTGCGCACCAAGGCGCTCGTCGCATCGCTGGGTTTTCCCATCGACTGACGGCGCGCTTAATGCGCGCAGACGTGCCGCCAGTGGCGACCTGATCAAACCTCTTCTGCGAATCGTCTAGCGCCCTATGCTGGTAAACCGGGACCTCCGGGGGCCGGAACCGGCGGAGGGTCGGATGACCGCAGCGGCCGCCTGTCGCGCGTGTGGCACCAAGCCGCGCGAGGGTGCGCGATTCTGTGACGGCTGTGGTGCGCCGGTCACCGAGCAGGACACCCGTGCGGAGTACAAGCAAGTTACTGTTCTGTTCGCAGATGTGGTGCACTCCATGGACATCGCTGCAGCGGTGGGAGCGGAGCGGCTGCGCGAGATCATGGCCGAGCTCGCCGACCGCGGCGCGGCGGTGGTGCAGCGGTACGGCGGCACGGTGGACAAGTTCACCGGCGACGGAATCATGGCGGTATTCGGCGCGCCGATGGCGTTGGAAGACCACGCTGTTCGTGCATGTCTGGCAGCCTTGGGGATTCAGGAGGAGACGAAGCGGCTTGCCGTCGACTTCCACGAGCGCGACGGTGTGGATCTGCAGTTGCGTGTGGGGCTTAACTCCGGTGAGGTGATCGCCGGTGAAATCGGTTCCGGGCCTTTCGGTTACACCGCCGTCGGTGAGCAAGTCGGTATGGCGCAACGGATGGAATCGGTGGCAGCGCCGGGCGAAGTGATGCTCAGTGCCTCGACAGCGCGACTCGTTGAGGGCACTGCGACTCTGGGCGAATCTGAGCTGGTTCAGGTCAAAGGTGCGAACGCTCCAGTGCCCGCTCGTCGGCTGTTGGGCTTAGTGGAAGGACGTCGGGCTGCCGGGCGTGCCGAGCCCAATCTGGTTGGTCGGCGGTGGGAGATGTCCGCCGTTGAAGGCTTGCTGGAGTGTGCCATCGACGGCCACGGCGGTGTGGTTGGCGTGGTCGGGTCACCGGGCATTGGCAAGAGCCGTCTGGTGCGTGAAGTCTCTGCGATGGCGGCCACGAGGGGTGTGGACGTGTTCACCGCCTTCTGCGAATCACACGCCAGCGACATTCCCTTCCGCGCCTTGGCGCGGTTGCTGCGTGCAGCCACCGGCGTGGGTGACCTGGACGCCTCGACCGCCCGCACGCAGGTACGGGCTCGGATGCCCGATGCCGAGCCGGAGGACTTGTTGCTCTTCGATGACCTGGTGGGCATCGCCGATCCCGAAGCGGAGCCGCCGAAGATCGATCCGGATGCCCGGCGTCGGCGGTTGACTGCGCTGGTCAATGCCGCGTCGCTGGCTCGCCAAGCCCCGGCGGTCTATGTCGTTGAGGACGTGCACTGGATCGACGAGGTCAGCGAATCCATGCTTGCCGACTTTGTAGCGGTTGCCCCGCAGACGCACTCGCTGGTGGTGATCAGCTACCGTCCCGAATATCGGGGCGCGTTGACCCAAGTGTCCGGTGCGCACAGCATCGCCCTTGCACCGCTGAGCAATTCGGAGACCGCAGCACTGGTCACCGAACTGCTGGGGCCGGACTCCTCGGTCGGGGGGTTGGCCACCGTGATCGTCGAAAGGGCCGCCGGTAACCCGTTTTTCGTGGAGGAGATGGTGCGCGAAATGGCCGAGCGTGGCGTCCTGCGCGGAAACCCCAGTGCCTACGTTTCGACTGTCGGCGCTGCGGCGGTCAGCGTGCCCGCCACCGTGCAGGCAACGATTGCCGCCCGCATCGACCGCCTTGACCCGGCGGCCAAACGCACCTTGAGTGCAGCAGCGGTCATCGGGGCGCGGTTCCGCCGGGACCTGTTGGAAACGCTGGGCATTGATCCTGCTCTGGACGATCTGGTCGTCGGCGAGTTGATCGATCAGGTCACGTTCACCGACGACCCGGCGTATGTGTTCCACCATCCGCTAATCCGCACCGTGGCCTACGAAGCACAGCTCAAATCGGATCGCGCCGCAGTGCACCGGCGGCTGGCCGCCGTGATCGAAGCCCGTAGCCCGGCTTCGGCGGATGAAAATGCGGCGCTGATCGCCGAACACCTGGAGGCCGCCGGTGAGGGACACGCCGCCTACGGCTGGCACATGCGGGCAGCGACGTGGGCGACCAACCGCGACATCAGCGCGGCGCGACTGAGCTGGGAACGCGCCAGAAGGATCGCCGACGACCTGCCCATTGAGGACCCCAATCGAGCCGCAATGCGCATCGCCCCGTCTACCATGCTGTGCGGGACCGCGTGGCGAGTCCATTTGAGCGTGGCTGGCGACCGCTTTGACGAGTTGCGGGAGTTGTGCACCGCCGCCGGGGACAAGGCGTCACTGGCCATCGCGCTCGCGGGACTGGTGGAGGATCGCGTGCAGCACGACCGGGTGCGCGAGGCGTCGCAGCTGGCATCCGAAGCCATGGCCCTCACTGAGTCGGTCGGCGATCCGGCCTTGACGGTGGGGCTGTCCCCCGTGACCAATTACACCAAGCTGGAGAGCGCCGAGTTTTGTGATGTGCTGCGGTGGTCACAGCGGGTCATCGAACTGGCCGACGGTGATCCTTTTAAAGGCAGCTTCCTTATTGGGTCTCCGTTGGCGGTCGCCTTCACGACGCGCGCTATTGCCCGGTGTTGCCTGGGCCAACCCGGATGGCAAGACGACGTGCGGCACGGCCTGGCGATGTCACGCAGCGCCGACCCGATGTCCTACGCCACGGTTGTCAGCTTCGCCTACTGGCCGGGAGTCCCGGGTGGCCTGCTCGCGGCCACTGATGGTGTAGTGCGCGAGAGCGAGAATGCCCTGCGGATCGCCGAACGCTCCGGTGATGACCTCGCAGTAGCTTTTGCCCAGATGAACTTGGGGTTTGCACTGGTGCACCGCCACACCACTGCGGAGCATGTCCGCGGACAGAAGCTGCTCGCGGGGGTCGGCGAAGCGATGGTCCGTCGGGGACACAACCTGTGCGATCTACCGATGGTCAACATTTACTTGGCGCGTGAGAGGGCCCGGTGCGGAGATCGCGATGACGCGATCCCGCTCATGCGCGCCGCCGTCGATCATTTATTCCGCGAAGGACGGCTGCTGGCATGGGGCGTTCCGGCAACGGGAGTTCTGGTGGAGACATTGCTTGATCGCGGAGCGGACGGTGACGTGGCCGCAGCCGAGGCCGCAATCGAGCGGCTAGCGGCAGCGCCAGCCGATGAGGGTCTGGCGATACGTGACATCTGGCTGCTGCGGCTCCGGGCGCTGGTGGCGCGGGCGCGCGGCGACGCCACGGCTTATGCGCAGTTGCGAGACCGCTACCGCGACATGGCGAAAACGTTTGGCCTCGAGGGCCATATCGAGTGGTCGGATGCGATGCCATGACAGCGGTTATACGTCGTAGTAGAGCGCGAATTCGTACGGAGTCGGGCGGAGGTTGTACGGCGCAAGCTCGTAGTCGCGCTTGTAGTTGATCCACGTCTCGATCAGATCCGGCGTGAAAACTCCTCCCTCGGTGAGGTATTCGCTGTCTTCCTCCAGACGGTCGATCACCGCGGACAGCTGTGTCGGGGCCTGCACGATCTCGGCGGCCTCTTCGGGCGGCAACTCGTAGAGGTCCTTGTCGACCGGCGGCGGCGGCTCGATCTTGTTCTTGATGCCGTCCAGGCCGGCCATCAACTGGGCCGCGAACGTCAGATACGGGTTGCCCGACGAGTCGGGGCAGCGGAACTCCAACCGCTTGGCCTTCGGGTTGTTGCCGGTGATCGGGATGCGCACGCACGCCGACCGGTTGCGCTGGCTGTACACCAGGTTGATCGGCGCCTCATAGCCGGGAACCAGGCGTTTATAGGAGTTGACCGTGGGGTTGGTGAAGGCCAGCAACGAGGGCGCGTGGTACAGCAGGCCGCCGATGTAGTGACGAGCGATGTCCGACAGGCCGGCGTACCCCTCTTCGTCGTACATCAGCGGGACGCCGTCCTTCCACAGCGACTGGTGGCAGTGCATACCGGAGCCGTTGTCGCCGAACAGCGGCTTGGGCATGAACGTCACGGTCTTACCGGCCTGCCATGCGGTCTGCTTGACGATGTATTTGTACATCTGATGGTCGTCAGCCGCGTGCAGCAATGTGTTGAACTTGTAGTTGATTTCGGCCTGGCCGCCGCTGCCGACTTCGTGGTGACCCTTCTCCAGGACGAATCCGGCGTTGGTCAGGTTGGTCAGCATCTCGTCGCGCAGGTCGACGTAGTGATCGGTGGGCGCGATCGGGAAGTAGCCGCCCTTGGGGCGGACCTTGTAGCCGCGGTTGGGGCTGCCGTCGTTCTCGGTCTCTTCGCCGGTGTTCCACCACCCGGATGTCGCATCCACCTTGTAGAACGAGCCGTTGATGTTCGAGTCGAACTTCACCGAGTCGAAGATGTAGAACTCGGCTTCCGGGCCGAAGTAGGCGGCGTCCGCGATGCCAGTGCTGATCAGGTAGTTCTCCGCCTTGCGGGCGACGTTGCGCGGGTCGCGTGAGTACAGCTCGAGGGTGAACGGGTCGTGCACGGAGAAGTTCACGTTCAGCGTTTTGCGGGCACGGAACGGGTCGATGGTCGCGGTTTCCGGATCGGGAAGCAGCAGCATGTCGGATTCGTGGATCGATTGGAACCCGCGGATCGAGGAGCCGTCGAAGGCCAGGCCGTCCTCGAACACGTTCTCGTCGAAGACGTAAATCGGAATCGTGAAGTGCTGCATGGTGCCCGGCAGGTCACAGAAGCGGACGTCGACATACTCGATGTTCTCGTCCTTGACGAGTTTGAAGATATCGTCGGGCGAATTTTCGGACACAGGACGCTCCTTTGCTTGACGGCGAACCTAGCCCGCCATGGTCTTATTCGCGACCGGACGCAGTGCCGCACGGTTGTCCTACATCACGTCTATTTCGTCCACGTGACAAGCTCAAGTCGAATCTATTGCGGGACAAAGATGTTGACTTCCATTATCCCTGCTCTTCCGGTGGCACTATCCGGCATGGTGGCCGATAGTCATATGAACAAGAACGGACAAGTGAACACATCTGTCAGCAAAGGTGGGAGCAGTCATGCCGCAGGACATCAAGCCACGGCCGACCGATGCGGTTCCCCGGCCGGCGCGAAAGCCGGACCATCCGCAGCATACAAAACCCGTTTCCCGCCAAACGCGCGAGATCATGCACCGCGAAATCATCGTCTGCGGTGACGATGCGCTGGCGAAGACAATCGCCGAAGAGCTCAGGGGCGCCGGCGCGCGGATAATCAACATCACCACCGCCGCCGATCTCCTCAGCGCCGGAGTGCATCGTGCGCGGGCCGTCGTGTGCGCTGGACCCGATGACGCGGTGAACCTTGAAATCGCCTTACTGGCAAGAGAATACAGTCCGACCGTCCGCGTGGTGGCGCGTCTGTCCAACGACGTGCTGCGCGAAGCGGTGGACGCCGTCAACGGCCCCGGCGCGATCTTGGACGTCGCCGATCTCGCAGCGCCATCCGTCGTCGAGGCGGTGCTGTCGCGCAACGCGCACCAGTTCGAAACCGCGGGTATCGATTTCGTCGTCTGGGGAGCCGAGACTCCGTGCGACGGGACTCTGCGCGAGATTTACGGTGACCTGGCACCGGTAGCGGTGGTCCACGGCGCGAACGCACCTTCCCCCGGCGAGGTGGTGCCGTGTCCGGGACGGGATCTGCCGGTCTACGCCGGCGACTGGACGTCGATGATCGGGGTCAAAGACGAATTGGAAGCCCGCGGGATCACCGTGCCTCCCCGGACCGCGACGCGCTCTCGCAACTCTCGCGCGCGACGCGTGATCGATGCCGCGCGCGCCATGCGCGACGACGTCAACCCGTTGCTCTTTCCCTCGTTGGCATTCGCGCTCCTTCTCACCATCGGCGCAACAGCCGTGGTGCGCTTCACCTACCAGAACCCGCGGATGTCGTGGATCGACGCCCTGTACTTCGCCTCCGAGACGATTACGACCGTGGGCTACGGCGATTACAGCTTCGGCCAACAAACCCCGTGGCTGCGATTGTTCGCTGTGGGGCTGATGTTTGGCGGTGTGATCGTTACCGCCGTCCTCGTCGCGTTCATCGCGGACCTGCTACTGTCACGCCGCTTCGTTCAGTTGGCCGGGCTCCGGCGAGCACGCCATATGCGCGACCACATCGTGGTTGTCGGACTGGGTTCTACCGGCATCCGCGTCGTAAGGGATCTGACCACTGCCGGATACGACGTCCTGGTCATCGAGGAAGACGAGAACAACCGCTTTCTGCCGACCGTCGCCGAACTCGACGTGCCGGTGATCTTCGGAGACTCCACGATGCGCCAAACGTTGGAGTCAGCGCGCATCGATCGCGCTCGCGGGGTGGCGGTCATGACCGGATCCGACATGAAGAACATCGAGACCGGCATTGTGCTGCTTGAGATCTTGGGATCCGATACCGAGGTGCCTATCGTCATGCGCGTTCAAGGCCGGGCGCTGAGCACGGCGGTGAACCGGCGGTTCGGTTTCGAAAACGTGCGGTCGATCGTCGACCTGGCAGCCCCCTGGTTCATCGGTGCGGCGATGGGACTGCAGGTGCTGGGAACGTTTTGGGTCGGGCAGCGCGCCTTCATGGTCGGCGGAATGTTGGTAGCGGCGGGCAGCGAGCTGGATGGACTGCGGATGGTGGATTTGTCTACCGAAACGCGCGTCATCGCGATCATCGGACCGGACGGGCCGGTCAGCTTACGCCCCCGCCGCCACGCCCGGCTGAAAGCCGGCGATACCGTCTACCTCATCGGCCCTTACCGTGAGCTGATCGCGACGCTGCGCAAGGGTCAGCCTCCGCCACACACCTCGACCAAGACTGGCCTCGCGGCAGCACTGGCGGCCGCGCGTTCGCCGCACCGGCCGCAACAAACGCGCCGGCCAAGATGGGCGCAAGAAGCCGAAGTCTGACGAGACGATCGCGACATGTAGGTTCTCACCCTGCGTGGCGGATGGGGACGTCTCTAGCTGCCAGTTTGCAGAATTCTCATTAAAATGGCGGACGCGGTCTTCTCATGTTCGTGGCGGATCCTAGAACCGTACAGTCGTGCAGTCGCATAATGACGCCCGTGGATCCGCACGTCGTTCGCGTCGCCGACACGACGGTGGAGGTGTGGTATGGCTTTGACTTTCGTTGGGGGTCAGTCGTTCCGAGCCAACCGGGGACTTGCTGCAGTGCCGGCGCGCTGGACCTACTGCGTTGGAATAGGTCGGGTGCGCAGCCGGATGACCGGCAGTTCGCGGTCGGTTTTCTGCTCATACTTCGCGAAACGGTCTGCCGTGCTGGTGATCTGGCGCCACGCTTGCTCGCGGGCGTCGTCGTGCAGCTGCTCGGCGCTGACCGCAACGGTGGAGCCGGCGATCTGGATCTGCACGGTGTCGGGGTGGGCGGCGAGGTTGTAGTACCAGGCGGGGTTCTTTGCCGCCCCATTCGCGGACGCGACGATCAGCCAGCTGTTGGCGCCGTCGGGGAAGTAGGCGACCGGGGTGTGGCGTGGGGTGCCGCTCTTGGCGCCGATGGTGGTCAGGACCAGCGCCTGCATGCCCATCACCTTGTCGGCATTGCCGCGGATCCGGTTCATGTTCCAGGTGTTCATCCAGGCCATCAGCTTCCCGCCGGGCTGGCGGGCACCGCGGGTGCCGTGGGGCGTGTCAAAGCTCATCAGGTCTCTCCTTCGAATTGGACGACGGTCAGCGGCGGCGTAGCCGGTAGCACTGGCCGATTCTCACTGGCCGTTGATCTGGGACCGTGGTCTGTTCAGGGTTGTAGCGGATCGCGGAGACGGGTGGTCTCATTGCGGTGTTGGCGTCGCCCAATGAGGCGATAGGCGAGTCGGACGGGTTGGGGTATGGCGGCGAGGAAGACGGTTCGTTCCTCCGGGGTGGCACCTTCGAGGAGGTAGCCCAGCACGATCAGTCGGCGTGTAATGGGTATCGACGCCAGTCCCCGTCGGCCCACCTCCTCGTATTCGACAGCGGTGATCACGCGTTCGACGATCGGCAGGATTTCCGCTTCCTCCTCGTCGAAGTGCACGTTCAGTCCCGTCGAGAGCTGCTCCAGGAGCGCGGTGAGCGGCGTGCTGGTGTGCGCGGTGGGCGCGTCCTGCCACTCGGCAAACGCTGTCGCGGCGTGCTCGAGCAGCACCGCAAGGCCCTGATGCTGGCTGTCCATGCGGGCGAGCAGATCGGCGTGGAACCGGGTTCGCGCCGAAAGCCTCGGCCACAGCAGTTCGTCCTCGCCCACGTGGTGGTGATGCAGCATGTCGAGAACTTCGCGGGCATGCCCGGCCACGGTGCGGGCCCGGGCGACGTCGCCGCCAGCCACCGCAGCGACGAGTTTGGGCAGCAGTGCGCATTCGCGGCGGAACATGCGGTGCACGATCACCATATCGCTGGTGTCGCAAAGCTTTTGCGCGGTGGCTCGGGGCGTTCATGGCGTCCCAGGCCACAGCGTCGATGGGCCGCTCGGGGTTCCTAACGCGGATCTCGGCGAGGATGTGCTCGCGGGACAGTTCGGTGTTCTCGTGTGCACGGGCGTGTGCCTGCACGTTGGTCACCAGCTCCTCTTCGGTCTCCCCGGTGATGACGGTGCCGGACGGACCGCAGGTCAGGCTGATACTCATGGCGATGCTCCTTCTAGTGGGTGTTCCGGGATGTCGGTCCCCTCGACGCCGAGTGCGCCGAGAAGGATGTGGGGGGCCACACCACTGCACGGCGGCCCTGATCGGTGGACAGACGGTCTTGTCGCAGATGCTGATCCACACACGCGAGGTGCGCAGATGGCGATCACCGCGCAGCGACCTGTTCGGCGTAGTCGGCGCCAAGATCGGCAATCAACGGCCGGACCGGAACCGCGCCAGTGGAAGCGACGTTGGTGGCGCCGCGGGTGTGCGTGCGGTGTCGGCCCGTGCTGCGCCGGACCCCGTCAGGCGCCTGCCTGTGGTGACAGGCCGTGCCGCGACCGGTCCGGCTCGTCGTGGCACCGCGCATCGTGGCACCTACCCGTCCCTAGCCGGTATATGATCAGAATCATTGATGAATTTAGTCAAAGAACTGACTATGTCAAGAGGGGGTAGCCCGTTGGTGCCCGCTGGCGCGAGTGGGCCGGGGCGGACGTGGATCGAGGGCGGACCGCTCGGCGCGGCTAGGGTTTGTGCGCGTAGGGGTCGGTGATCTCACGGAGTTGATCCAAGATCTGGTGCAACAACGTGAAGTTGCGGGTGCCCAGGAACGCCATCCACTCTGACAGGATCGTGTTGGATGTCGCCATGGCCACCTCGGCCGCCCGCCGGCCACGTTCCTCGATCACGATCAACCGGGCGCGCCCATCCGTGGGGTCGAGGACCCGGCGGACATAGCCCAAGCGTTCCAGTTGATCGACCAGCACCCCGGCGCTCTGTTTACTCATTTGCGCCTGATCAGCGAGGTCTGTGAGACGCGAACCGTCCGCGGCGATGCGTTGGAACACCCGGGCCTGGGCCAGGGTCCAGTCGTCGAACCCGGCATCCTGGAGGGCCCGGAAGATTCGGTCCTCCATGTACCGGTACGGGATGAACAACGCCACCCCTAGATCAACCGGTTGCGCGTCTTCCATACCGTTCTCGACTCCATCGCCCACCTGCTCCCATGAGGTACACACCCTACGTCAACACTGCCGAGACAGATCGCTGCCGGCACGACCGCAGCGGCGCGCGCATTGCGGCGCTCGCCGGGTTCCGCGCGCGTCATCTATGCGCTTGAGTGACTTCGCACCTGTTGCCATCGGTACTACTCTGTGACTAATATAGTCACTATATATGACTATTATGGAGCGGGGGCTGCGATGCGGAAACCGAATCATCCGGCCGATGCGCCTGCCGCGCATGCCTACGAAGCGTGTAGGTCATAGGTGTTCTGGGTGAACTGTGTAGTGCGGGCTTCAGCCTGAAGCTGATCGAGGAGGTGCTCGTCGAGTCGGGCGACCTCGAGATTATCGGTGATCAGCGTCGTACGAGGCATGCTGAACCGTGGTTCGTTTCGCAGCTGTGCATCCATGTTGGTCAGCAACTTGCCGATGCCGCCTGCTGAAATGTCGAGTGCAAGTTGGGCTGTCACTTCAAGAAGCGCTTTGCGGGGAAATCGGCAAAGCCAAATACCTAGCTTGGCAAGCAGATTCTGATCATGATGGTAGATCTGCCACTTCTATGCCACGAAGATGAGAACCTTGCCAGGCAAAATGCGAACCTACACGACAACAGTCGGCCGACGGCGATGCGCGGCTGACCAACCTTGCCATTGACCAATGTCACCATTTCCTGTTGACTGACTCGCATGGCGGACGCTGTGCCGGCTCGCGGATCATTGCGATCACGCGGTGCGGCAGTGGTGAGCACGTTGACATTGCGGCAGATCAGCGCGGTTCTGCCGCCCGAGCAAGCCTGGGGACTGTGGCTGTCGCGCCGAATCGTGGCCGGCATCATGGACACGTTCGGGCCGTCGTTGGCCGGGACCCGCGTTGAGTCGGTTGACGCTGTCCACTCCGACGGGCGTCGGGTCGTCGGTGAATGGGTACGTGCCCCCGGCATACCCGCGCAGCCGGGCGCCATTTACTTCGTCCACGGCAGCGGCTACGCCCTGTGCTCGCCACGAACGCACCGCCGACTGACCGCGTGGCTGTCACGACTGACCGGGCTGCCGGTGTTCGCTGTCGACTACCGCTTGGCACCGCGGCACCGCTTCCCCACCGCCGCGAACGACGTGCGCGCAGGCTGGGACTGGCTAACTCACCGGGTGACGCCGGAACACGTTGTGATCGCCGGTGATTCAGCAGGCGGACACCTCGCAGTTGACCTGCTCCTGCAACCCGACATCGCCGCGACCAATCCGGCTGCGCTGGTGCTGTTCTCGCCGCTCATCAACCTCACTTTTGCGCTTGCCGCCGTACGCGAAGAATTACGCCGCGATCCGGCGATCCGCGCCGTCGACGCTGCCCGATTGGTCGCCTTGTACGCCGGCCGCGTAGATCCCGGGCACCAGCGTCTGGCGCTCGACGTCGCCGGGGGACCTGCCACTACCGCCGACACTCATCCAGGCCGGTGGCGCCGAGATGCTGGTGGCCGATGCGCGGCGCCTCGCCGCCGATATCCGCGCCGGCGGCGGTAGTTGCGAGCTTCAGGTGTGGCCAGACCAGGTGCACGTGTTTCAGGCGCTGCCCCGGCTGTCACCGGAAGCCGCCAAGGCCATGGCACAAGTCGCGCGTTTCATCGATACCTCGTTGCGAGCCGGCGAGTTTGACGCCACGCCCGGGAAGGCAGGCTGAAAATGATTGGACCGTTTGGCAGGTCGAGAAAAGTGAGCCACCACGCGCTTGCGGTGGTGACCGGCGCGGGCAGCGGAATCGGCGCGGCGTTCGCCACCGAACTCGCTCGCCGCGGCGGCCGGGTGGTCTGCAGCGACATCAACGAAGTCGCCGCGGCGAAAACCGTGAGCGCGATCACCGACCACGGCGGCGAGGCCGTCGCGATCCCATGCGACGTTTCCCAATTCGAGGACGTCCGCGAACTGGCCGCACAATCCGAATCGTGGTTCGGATGCACTCACCCACGCTGGTGATCAACAACGCCGGCGTCGGCTCCGGCGGTGCCCCGATCGGCGAACTCCCCCTCGACGACTGGCGATGGGTGCTGGGCATCAACCTGTGGGGTCCCATTCACGGCTGCCATGTTTTCGCCCCGATCCTGCGGTCGGCCGAACCGTCCAACCGCCCGCGCGGCATCATCAACGTCGCCTCCGCTGCCGCTTTCGGCGCTGCGCCCAGGATGGCCGCCTACAACGTCAGCAAGGCCGGTGTGCTGTCGCTGTCGGAGACCCTGGCCGCCGAATTGTCCGGCAGCGCAGTGAAAGTCACGGTGCTGTGCCCGACCTTCGTCAAGACGAACATCGTCGAGTCCGGCCGAATCCCGACCAAACCACCCAATTCGCCAACAAGGTCATGCGGTGGACCGGATTCTCATCGGAGAAGGTCGCGCGGATCTGTCTGGACGCCCACGATCGCGGCGAGCTGTATTGCATGCCGCAACTCGAAGCCAAGATCGGCTGGAACATCAAACGCTTGGTGCCGGGCACGTACACCCGCGCGGATCGGCCTGGTGTCCCGGGTCGCCCCGCTCTGACAGCGCCAATCGAAAGGAGGATTCCGGTGGCCATCGATATGGAAGCAATGCTGGCCAAGATCAAGGATCGCCAATGGGCGCTCGCCGATATCGATTGGGACGCACCCGGCGCCGAGATGATCACCGACGAACAGTCGGCCACAGCTCAAGGCGTTCATGGCCGACCTGTGCTGGATCGAGAACATCGGCGCCCGAGGCTTCGCGGCGCTGGCGAAGAAGGCACCCAACACCGACAATCGCCGAGATCTACCGCTACTTCCACGCCGAGGAGCAGCGCCACGCCAACGCCGAACTGGCGCTGATGAAGCGCTGGGGCATGCTCGAAGACGGCGAGATTCCCGAGCCGAACGTGAACATCCGGCTGGCCATCGAGTGGCTGGACCGCTGGGCCGACGACATGCCGCTGTCTCTGCTCGGCACCGTCATCCCGATGCTGGAAGTCGCACTGGACGGCGCGCTGTTGAAGTTTCTCCTCGACGAGGTGCACGACCCGGTTTGCCACCAGGTGTTCGAGAAGATCAACAACGACGAATCACGGCATCTCGTCGGTCGATTTCGAAGTTCTCGACATGATCGGCCACGCGAAGATCCGACGGTTGCTGATCGACTTCGTCGGTCACAATGCCACTCCGGGTCTCATCATCGGCGCGATCATGGGTGCACCCGCTGATCAACCGGATCCGCAACGAGATCACCGCCATGGGCATGGAGCCCGAGCGGCTTTACAAGGCCGTCAAACGATTCAAAGAGCTCGGCGACCGCGGCGAACACACCAGGCGGGTACCGACTTATCGGTTCCTGAGGCGCTACGCCGGAGTGGTGACAAATCCGCGCCACCCGTACCACCTGCTGGCCAATTCGATGGTGTGGCTTTCCGACCGGTATCCGCGGCCCCTGCTGCCGTCGGTACCCACCTGGGTTCAAAGAAGTCACCCACGAGCCGGCGGCATGATCATGGCGAACACACGTACCTATGCGACGCTGATCGTCGGGGCCGGCTTCAGCGGGCTCGGCGCCGCGATCAAGCTGGCGCAAGCCGGAGTCGACGACATCGTCATCCTGGAGCGCAGCGACCGGGTGGGCGGAACCTGGCGTGACACCAGCTATCCCGGTGCCAGCTGCGACATCCCGTCGCTGCTGTACTCGTTTTCGTTCGTCAAGAACCCGACCTGGTCGCGGACCTACTCGCCGGCCGACGAAATCCGCAACCACCTCGAGGACATGGCCACCCGGTTCGACATCCGCCGCCACATTCGGTTCGGCCAGGAAGTCACCGGATTGTCGTTCGACGAGGACGCCGGCGTGTGGACCGCAACCACGGCCAGCCGGCAAGCGTTTTCGGGCCCGCACCGTCGTGCTGGCCTCCGGGCCGCTACCCGACTCCAGCTTCCCCGACATCCGCGGCATCGATTCCTACCGCGGGCCACAAGATCCACAGTGCCCGCTGGGACCACGACTACGACTTCGCCGGCAAGCGGGTCGCCGTCATCGGCACCGGCGCCAGCGCCATCCAGATCATCCCCGAACTGGTCAAGCAGGCCGGGTTCGTCAAGGTGTTCCAACGCACCCCGGGTTGGGTGCTGCCGCGCTGGGACGTCGCGACTCCGCCCGCTGTGCAGACGGTGTTCACCAAAGCCCCTGCGGTTCAACAGCTTGCGCGCCAAGCACTGTTCTGGGGCCATGAGGCCAGCGCCACCGCATTGGTGTGGAACACTCCGTTGACCTCGCTGGTCGCCCGGCTGGGCCGCCTACACCTGCGACCGGCAGGTCAAAGACCCGTGGCTGCGCCGCCAGCTGACTCCCGATTTCACCCCGGGCTGCAAACGCATGCTGGTCTCCAGCGACTACTACCCTGCCCTGCAACGCGACAACTGCAAACTCATCGACTGGCCGATCGCGACGTTGAGTCCGGTCGGCATCCGCACCAGCGACGGCATCGAACACCACCTGGATTGCATCGTGTTCGCCACCGGATACGACGTGCATTTGACCGGTCCGCCGTTCCCGGTCACCGGGCTCGGTGGACGCGTCGCTGAGCACCGAATGGGCCAATGGCGCACAGGCTTACAAGAGCGCCAGCGCGCACGGGTATCCGAACCTGTTCTTCATGACCGGTCCCAACTCCGGGCCCGGGCACAATTCGCTGCTGGTCTACATCGAGGGCCAGCTCGACTACGTCGTGCGCGGTATCACCACCATCCTGGACAGCAACTTGCGTTATCTCGACGTCCGCAAAGACGTCCAACGCCGCTACAACGAGCGCATCCAGCAGCGACTCACCAAGACGACATGGATGTCCGGTTGCAGCAGTTGGTATCTGACCAAGGACGGATTCAACGCGTCGATGTACCCCGGGTTCGCCACCCAGTACCTTCGACAGATGCGGAGACTTCCGGTTCGCCGACTACGACGCGGTCGCTCACACGCGCCGACGCTCGCGTCAGCTCATCCGCCTGAACGATGGCTCCCGACCGACCGCCACGAGCAGAGACCGGCACCATCGCCGGCGTCCTGGCCAACCTGCGGCGCGCACCCAAGCGCGTTCGGCGGCAGTCGCGGGAGGTCATCGAAGACGCGGTGTCGCAGCTGTTCGACGCGGCGGTCCGCCACCCCCACGGCGCACCGGTCTCCGGGGAATACCGCATCGACGACCTGGCCCGGCTGGCCGGCACCACCACCCGCAACGTCCGGGTGTACCGCGACCGCGGGCTGTTGCCGCCGCCGTTGCGGGTCGGGCGGATTGCGCTGTACAACGACACCCATCTGACCCGGCTGCGGCTGATCACCTCGATGCTCAACCGCGGATACAACATCGCGCACGTCCGGGAGATGCTCAGCGCCTGGGAGGAGGGCAAGAACCTCGGCGACGTGCTCGGCCTGGAATCCGCGATCGTGGGCACCTGGACCACCGAGAAGTCGCAGACCATGCCGCTGGCCGAAGCGCAACGACTCATCAACGACGCCAAGGCGTTCGATCGGCTGGTCGGGCTGCAGGTGATTCGCGTCGACGGCGCCCAGGCCACCGTCACCCGCCCGAAGCTGATCGATGCGTTCAACGAGATCCGCGGCTACGGCGTCAGCATGGACAAACTCATCGACCTGCACGAGCACATCGTCCCGCTGGTCGACCAGATCAGCGAGATGCTGGTGCGCGCCGGAGCCGAACACGTCGCCGACCAGATCAAACCGCGGGAAGCCCTGCCCGCCGACACCGAAATCGCCGAACTGATCACCATGCTGGTCCGGTTTCGCACTCAGGCCGTCGCGTCCGTCACCGCCACCCTGGCGTCGTCGATCGAATCGACGATCGAGTCACTGGTCAGCCGCATCCTGGCCGACTATTTGGAGCGCTCGCCGGACACCGACGTCGGCTAGTGCGCCCGGCGGGCAACCAGATGCGGCGCCAGCGTAGCCAGCTTCTCGCAGGTCTCCTCGAATTCGCGGTCGGGATCCGAGGCGGCGATGATGCCGGCCCCGGCCCGCAGCCAGGTTCGCCCGTCACGTTCGAAGGCGCTGCGCAGCGTTAATGCCGCGTCGAGTCCGCCGTCAGCCGAAAACATCACCACCGCACCGGAATACAACTCACGCGGGCATCTCGTCGAGTCGCAGGATGGCGTCCACGCCGGCCGCCTTCGGGATACCTGACGCGGTGACCGCAGGAAACAGCGTCTCCAACGCGTCCATCCGGTCCTTGGCTGCATCCAGCCGGCCGATGACCGTCGAGCCGAGGTGCTGCACGCTGCCGCGCTCGCGCACCGTCATGAAATCGATGACCGCAGCGCTACCAGGTTCGGCAACTTCGGTGATCTCCCGCAGCGAGCTGCGCACCGACATGGCATGCTCGACAATCTCTTTGCTGTCGGATTCCAGGTCGTCGCGGGCTTGCCGGTCGCGTACCGCGCCACGCCCCAGCGCCCGGGTGCCGGCCAGCGGTTCGGTGACCACGACGCCGTCGTCGTGGACCGCTGCCACCACCTCCGGGCTGTAACCCAGGGCCCGAAAACCACCAAGGCGCAACAGGAACGAGCGCGCGGGCGTGTTATGCCGCCGCCCCAACCGATAGGTGGACGGAAAGTCCAGCGCGAAAGGCACATCCACACACCGGGACAAGATCACTTTGTGGTAGCGGCCGGCGGCGATCTCGCCGATGGCGGCAGCTACCCGCCCGCGGTAATCGGTGGCATCGGCGGCGATGTCGATCCCGCACGCGGGCGTCGCGGCCGGCAGACCCTCGCTGAGCAGCCGACTGACCGCGTCGCGGTGGCGTTCCTCAGCGTCGAACAACTGAACCGCGTCGGCGCTGACCACAATGCGGGTGCGGGGCCAGAACACCCGCGCCAACGGCGTCTGCGGCGCCAAACGATCTTGTAGACCGAAGCGGTACGCGCCGAACTCGAAAGCGATCCAGCCGAACGCCTGGTCGGATTCCAGCAGCAGCCGGTCGACGGCCTCGCCGAGCACCGCTCCCGGCCGACCCGACCACGATTGACGCTGAGTGACACCGTCGCGGGTGATGCGCAGCTCGTCGCGGTCCAGCTCGACCATGGCCAGCACACCTAGGGCCAGCACCCACTGAGCGTCGTGTTCGTAGAGCAGGTACTCCTCGCCGTCGCGCTCAGGCAACGCCGCGGCCAGCTCGGCAGCCAGGTCCGCCGGCGCAGTTCCGGCCGGCACGGGGAATGACAGTGACGCGGTGCCTACAGGACTGGTCTCGACACCGACTTCGGTCACGGTTAGTAAATGTAGCCTAACCTATGAACCTGCGGGGGTTCCCCTCGGTGAACGACCTCCACGTTGCCCTCAGCATGCCCGGTCACCAGCGCTTTTAATGAGCCTGACGGTAACGCCAGGGTCTCGCGGTTCATGCGGCTTGACATGGACGGAGCCGCGGACGCGATCGTCGCCCGCCGCGGTAGGTGATTGGTTGTCATTGCACGTTTTCGAACCGTTCACGTCCTAGTCCCACAATCGATCTGGTCCGTCAGCGGACCGACCGTACGATCGCAGGCCAGGCCGCACTCTGATGAGAGGACATCATCGTGTTCGTTATTCGGCTCCTTGACGGAGAAGAGGTCCACGCGGCTGAGGGCGACGAGCTCAAGATCAATGAACAAACTGGCGTGCTGAGTGTTCACCGAATCGACGGGTTCGAGGAAGTCACGATGCACTATTCGCCAGCGGCGTGGGCATCGGTAACGCACCGCAAGAAAGAGCACGTGGTGCGGCCGTCGCTGGTCGGCAACAGCAGGAAGTAGAGCGCCGGCCCGCGGCAGCAGAGCGCAGTCGGGTTCAGCGGGGCGTGAATTCGACCGGCAGCGCCGCCGGGGACCGAAACGCCATGCCCGTCACATGCGGGGTCGGGACGGTGGGGTCCAACCGCAGATCCGGCAATCGGTTCAGTAGCGCGTCGATCGCGACGGCCGCCTCCATCCGCGCCAAATGCATGCCCAGGCAGAGATGTGGGCCGCCGCCGAACGTCAGGTGAGCGATGTTCTTCCGCGCGGGATCGAAGCGATCCGGGTCCGGGTAGCGGTTCGGGTCCCGGTTGGCGGCAGCGACGCTGACGCTGACGTTCGTTCCGGCCGGTATCGCGACCCCGCTGAGCTCGCAGTCGCGGGCCGCCACCCGCATCACCGTGGTGATCGGCGGCTCCCAACGCAACGCCTCCTCGAACGCGCCGTGCAGCATGCCGGGGTCGGCCCGCAGCGCATCGAGCTGCTCAGGCTCGGTGAGCAGAGCGACCAGCAGGTTGCCCGACGCGCGGTAAGTCGTCTCCACGCCGGCGGGCAGGATCAGCAGCAGGAACGCGAAGATCTCGTCGTCGGTGAGCCGCGTCCCGTCGATCTCAGACTGCGACAGCATGGTGATCAGGTCGTCCTGCGGATGACGCCGCCGCTGCGCCAAGATGTCGCTGAAGTAGGCCTTCAGGGTCGCGGACGCGGCAATCCCACAGTCCCAGTTGTAGACCACGTTCAGCAACTCGATCGAAAGGCGTTGAAAGCGGGGGTAATCCCGCCGAGGCAGACCCATGATCCGCGCGATCACCTGTACCGGGAACGCGAAGGTGAAGTCGCGGGCCAGCTCGGCCCGCCCGCGCGGCGCGAAGCTGTCGATGAGTTCGTGAACCACCACCTCCACCAGCTCACTGCGCCAGCGGTCCAGCAACGCAGCCCGAAACGACGGAGACACCAGGGCCCGGCCGGCCCGGTGGTCGGCGCCCTCGAGTTCGAGCAGGGTGCGGCCCATGACCGGGCCCATGATCGTGTCGTAGATCGACGAGGAGTACGTGTCGGGGTGGGTGAGCACCGTCTGGCATTCGTCGTATCCGAGCACGGTTACCCCGGATTCCAGTGCTCCGCTTGAGGTTTCGGCGAACGGGCTGCCGACCATCACCCGGTTTCGCGACCGCGCCTCGCGCAGCCGCTGGTGCACATTTTCGACCTGCATGAGCAGGCCGCCCTGCAGTTCGGCAGGATCGAATTCGCCGACGGCCGGCGTCACGAGGACTGACACCGTATGAGTGTCTCGGCCGGATCGCAGCACGGTGCCGGGCAGCGCGCCGGTGGCCGCGCCGTCGCGACACACCTCGACACCGCCGACCAGCACCGAGGAGATGCCGTGGGCGTCGGCGACCAACCGCGGTGCACCCGCGGGCAGGTCGTAGCGGGTGCGCTCCGGCCCGTGGTCGATGGTGGCCGGATCGAACAGCACCAAGTCGGCGTGCCAGCCGGGAGTGATCCGGCCTCGTTCGGTCAACCCGTAAAGCCGGGCCGGCACGTCGGTGAGCAGCCGGACCGCTTCCTCGAGCGTCACCACCTGGTGCTCGCGGACACCGTGGCCGAGCAGCGACGTGGTGTAGATCGCGCCGCACATCATGTCGAGGTGCGCGCCGGCGTCCGAGCCGCCGATGACGGCATGCGGCGAGCGCCACACCTCGGCGCGCAGCCGCCAGTCGGCGGCGTCATCGCCGAACGGCGCCGGCGTGAGCCCGGTGCGCAGCTCGTCGGCGATCACGATGTCGAGCAGCGTGTCGAACGGCTCCCCACCACGGGCGGTGGCGACCTGGCCCACACTGCGGCCGGTCGCGTCGGCGTTCTCCGGCGCGAAGGTCTCGACGATGATCAACCGCTCCCAGTTCGCCAGGCCGCGCAGCATGCCGGCCTCCTCCGATTGGGCACCATCGTTGAGTCGGCGACGTACGTCCGGATCGGCCAGCGCGGCCAACCGCTGCGGCACCGGCAGATGCATCGTTTCGCGCCAGCCGGGCAGCCCGTCGAGCACGAATCCGGTCAGGAACGACAGCCGAATCTTCATGGCGTGCGGCAGGGTCAGCGCGACGACCCGGCCGCCGCGTTCGGCGGCGACCTCGGAAGCGCGCAGCTGCCGCTGATGCCCGGCCGGGTTGGCCGCCGAGACGCCGAGCAGATTCCAGTTCAGCGGGCGGTCGGCAGCCACCGACATATTGGTCAGCAGGGCGACCTCGTCGTCGGTAAAGCCTTGCAGGCAACCGGGAATGATCGCCTCGAGGGTGGTGCCCGGATGCTCGCGGACGCCGTCGCCAGCGCCAGCAGCTCGTCGCGGGACGCGCTGCGTGAGGGCACCGGTTGGCCAGCGCCGTCATTGTGGGTCTGCGACTGCGAGGTGGAGAACCCAAGCGCGCCATCGGCTAACGCCTCATGCAGCAGCGCGACCATCCGCTCGACCTGCGCAGGGGTCGCCTGACCGCCGACCGCGTCCTCCCCCATCGCCGCCAGCCGGAGCGCCGAATGCCCAACCAGGAAGCCGGCATTGACGGCGATGCGGCCATCGAACCGTTTCAGCCAGTCGCCGAATGACGCCCACTGCCAGTCCAGGCCGGCCCGTAACGCGTCGAGCGGCATACCCTCGACCCGCGCCAGCATCCGGGTGAGGTAGTCGTGTTGGTCGGCTGCCACCGGCGCCAGCGTGAATCCGCAGTTACCGCCGAAGACCGTGGTAACGCCGTGCTGAACCGACGGGCTCGCGGTCGGGTCCCAGAACAGCTGCGCGTCGTAGTGGGTGTGCAGGTCGACGAAACCGGGAGCCAACGTAAGACCTTGTGCATCAAGGGTTTTCGCTGCCAGATCGTCAGCGTGGCCTTTCGGACCCACCGCTACGATGCGCCCGCCGCTGATACCGACGTCGCCGTGGCGGGCCGGTGCGCCGGTACCGTCGACGATCTCGGCGTCACGGATCAGCAGATCGAGCACGAGGGGCCTCCTACACTTCGGTCAGCCACCCGTCGTCGGGCAGCGGGTGGCGGAAAAGCTCTGCGGCGTTGCGGTGGGTGATCCGCGCGGCATCCTGTGCGGACAGGCCTGCGACATTGCGCGCGACGACCGCCTGGGTGTCCGGCCACGTCGAGTCCGCGTGCGGGTAGTCGCTTTCGACCAGAATGCGTTGGGCCCCGATCGCGTCCAGCGCGCCGAACGCCGACGGGTCGTCGATCGAGCAGAACCAGAAGTTGCGCCGCAGCACCTCGCTGGGCAGCAGATCGCCCTTCCAGGATCCGCCCTCGCGCCCCGAAGCAGAGTGCGCCAGAACGTAATCCGCGCGGTCAGCCAGCATCGCCGCCCAGCCGAGCCCACCCTCGGCCAGTGCGATGTTCAGTCGCGGGAAGCGGACCGGGATGCCCGACCACAGCATGTCGGCGCAGGCGACCAGGCCGTTGACCGGAAACAACGTGGTGATGGTCTCGAACGGGGTGTCCGGCGCGGGAATCGGCGCCCACTGGGCGGATCCGGTGTGCAGGCACACGACGGTGTCGGTCTCCTCGCAGGCGGCAAAGAACGGGTCCCACGCTCCGCTGTGCAGGCTGGGAATCCCGCACTGGGCGGGCAGCTCGGGGAAGCTCACCGCCTTGAAACCGCGAGCGGCGTTGCGGCGCAACTCCTCGGCCGCCAGCTGCGGGTCGGCCAGCCACGGCAACTGCAGCGGAATGATCCGCTCCGGGAAGCTGCCGGCCCACACCTCCAGATGCCAGTCGTTCCAGGCCCGCAGCACAGCGAGGCCCAGCTCGGGGTCGTCGCTCTTCCAGAACACCGTCCCCGCGAATCCCGCGATCAGCGACGGGAAATTCAGCGACGCCCAGATCCCGGCCAGGTCCATGTCAGCGATGCGGGCCTTGATGTCCCAGCAGCCGCGGCGCATCTCGTCGAAGCGGGCCGCCTCCATGCTCCAATCCTCGCGCGGTCGCCCGACCACCGCGTTGAGCCCGATGTTCGGGTAGTCGCGGTCCTCGTAACGCCAGACCTGCCGGCCGTCGTCGGTCTCCACGATCCGCGGCGCCCGATCGGCCAGCGCGGCAGGAAGCCGGCCGTCGAACATGTCGGGCGGCTCGATGACGTGGTCGTCGACGGAGATCAGAACGTGCTGTCGCTCGCGGGGAGCAGGATCCGGCAGCAGCGCCATACCTGACGACTATCGTCGGTTTTCCGCGGCTGTCAACGCTATCAATGCAATCAATGCAAAGTTGACGTGGATTGGTCGGTTCAGGTCTGTATGACTCCACGAGTGATGAGAATCGCGCGTATCTCCGCAGTCCTCGTTTGGATCTCGTGGTACTCGTAGCCCTTGACAACGGCAACCCAGTCATCGCCCTGATTGATCGCAAACTCGGCAGCCGCGGCGAGTGCTCCGTAGAACGCCGTTGCTACGTCATCGGTCCACATGATCCATACTCCGAGTTCGGTTTCGCAGAGGGCGCCGATTGACGCGAAGAAGCTCTCGGTCGCACCGTTCGCCGGATCTGGATTCAAGAAGTACAAGAGATATGGGAACTCTGCATACAAATTTTGTAAGAAGGCAACAATCGACGGATTCAAGTAGGGATGACTCTCTGGTACCTCTGCGAAGGCCAGGACGACCGATCCGCGCCAGTCTCGGGCCAGTTCGGGATCAGCACCAACATCGGCCAGAACATTGCGCACTGCACTGATGTCTTCAACACGCCACTCACTCGCCGGGACATTGAGCCGCCGCAAAGTCATTGTGCAACTCTCGACCCGCGCGCCCGCTCATGTGCCATTATCCGAGGAGCACCTTCCATACCTATTGGGCAAGCCGTTCCCTCACATCCTCAGCGCGAGCTATCGTATCGGCATCGATGCGGGCGAGTTCGGGCTCGCAGACATCCAAAGATAGACACACACACACACCGCTTAGATATTCAGCGAGACAACGTGATCGCGCCTTCGGGGCAGTTCTTCTCGGCGTCCGCGGCCTGCGCCTCGAGGTCACCGGAGACGTTCTCGACCAGCACGACGGCATGCCCCACGTCGTCGGCATCGAAGACCTCCGGCGCCAACGTGTAGCAGCGCCCGTGCCCCTCGCAGCGGTCTGCGTCGACACAGACTCGGGTCATGAGCGCCATGTCAACGGCAGCGACTCCACCGACCGCAGCGCGGCGGTATAGGTCAGCTCGGTGCCGGGCTTGATCTCGTAATCGGGTATACGCCGGTGGAATTCGCGCAGCGCCACCCGCAGCTCCATGCGGGCCAGGTGTGAACCGAGGCAGCGGTGCGGACCCCCGCCGAAGGCGCGGTGTCGGTTCGGGTTGCGGCAGAAGTCCACGAGTTCGGGGTCGGGGAACTCGGCGGGGTCGGTGTTGGCCGCACCCAGTAACGGGCTGACCCGCTCCCCCTTGCTGATCGGGCAGCCACCCACCTCGACGTCTTCCATGGCGACCCGCACGACGCCGGGCACCGGTGTCTCCCAGCGCAACAACTCCTCGATGGCACTCGGCAGGATGTCCGGCTGCTCGACGAGCTGGTGACGATGGTCGGGGTGTCGGGCCAGGTACACGAAGAAGCAGTCGAGCGAGTCGGTCACCGTGTCCAGCCCGGCGATCAGGAAGAGGAAGCAGATGTCGAGGATCTCGTCGTGCGTCAGCGGTTCTCCCTCGACCCTCGCCGCGATCAGCGAGGACAGCACGTCGTCGCGTGGGCTGGCGATGTGGTCGTCGATGGCGCGCTCGAAGTAGTCGTAGATCTGTTGCGCCGCGGGTGCCGTCGCCTCGTGGCGGCGGTCGTATCCGGACTCCCCCTCCGGGCGGATCACACCGTCCTTCCACTGCAGGAATTGATCCAGGTCTTCCAGCGGCAGGCCGAGCAGCTGCAGAAACACCGTGCACGGCAGCGGCACGGCGAACTCCTCGTGGAAGTCGCACTCGCCGCGATCGGCGAAGCGGTCGATCATCTCGTTCACCAGCTCGGTAACGCGTGGTTCGCGCCGGGCCATCTCCCGCGGGGTGAACAGCGGATCGAGGATGCGGCGATACTTCGCATGCTCGGGCGGGTCGATTTGCAGCGGGATCAGCGGCCGGATGTTGCCGAGATCGACGGCATCCATGTTCGACGAGAACAACTCGGTGTGCTTGAGCGCCATCTCGATATCGGCCAGCCGGCTGAGCACGACCGCCTGTGGCGACCGGAATACCGGGGTCGACTCACGCAACGCCTTATACATCGGCTGCGGCTCCGCGAGACCCGCCATCGCCTGGTCGACGTAGCCTTCGGTGTCTGTCATGCCGGTTAGCCTGACACCAAACCGTCAGCGCTGGGTAGAGATCCGCACTTATTGCGGGGCCGGGTGCCGCACGAACGCCCGCGGCTGGGTGAAGGCCCGGATGCCGTCCGCCCCGAGTTCGCGGCCGAGACCCGATTGGCCGACGCCGCCGAACGGCAGCCGCGGATCCTGTGCGGCCATGCCGTGACAGTTGACGCTGACCGTGCCGGCGAGGAGCTGCGCGGCGACCCGGTCGGCCAGCGCGTCGTCACCCGTCCAGATCGACGCGGTCAGACCGAAGTCGCCCGCGTTGGCCGCGGTGACTGCTTCGTCCAGATCCCGGTAGCCGAGGATCGGCAGCACCGGCCCGAACTGCTCCTCGGTGGCCAGCGGAGCGTCGGCGTCCAGGTCGGTGACGACGGTCGGCAGCACGAAGTGGCCGTCGGTGTCGGCGTCGGCCTCGCGCAGGACGCCGGCGGTACGGACCGTCGCGCCACGGGCTGCCGCGTCGGCCAGCAGCGCCACCACCCGGTCGCGTCCGGCGGCGGTGTGCATCGGCCCGAGTGTGACTTCCTCGGCGAGCCCGTCGCCGATCACTTCGCGCCGGCAACGCGCCAGCACCGCGTCCGCCAGCTCGTCGGCCTTGTCGGCCGGCGCGTACAACCGCTTGATCGCCATGCAGACCTGACCGCAGGTGGTGTAAGTCGCGGTGAACAGCCGCTCGACGAGCTCGTCGGTTACGGAGATGTCGGGAGCGATGATCGCCGGGTCGTTGCCGCCGAGTTCCAGCAGCACCGGGGTCAGCCGGGGGGCCGCGGCCGCCATCACGGCGCGTCCGGTGGCCACGCCGCCGGTCAGTGAGATGACGTCGACACCGGGGTGGGTGATCAGCGCCTGTGCCAGTTCGCTGCCCGGGCCGGCAAGTATGTTCACCACGCCGGGCGGCAACCCGGCGGCGAACGCCGCGCCCAACTGCAGGGCCGCCAGCGGACAGGTCGGCGGGACCTTGACCACGGCGGTGTTGCCGGCGACCAGCGCCGACGACAGCTTGGTCATGGTCAGTGCCAGTGGCCAGTTGAACGGCAACACCAGCGCCGCGACACCGTACGGCTCGCGCTGCAGCCGGGGATAGGCCGACTGCGGGTCGAGCTGTTCGGGCGCCAGCGCCGCCTCGGCGATCGCCCCGAGGATCGCGGGCAGCGCCGGCGCGGTGTCGATTTCGAAGCGGGCCTCGGCGAGCACCTTGCCGTGCTCGCGGGTGTAGAGCTGCGCAGCGCCACTGCCGGCAAGCTGGGCGGCCGCTGCGGTCGCGGCCGCGGCGACGGTGGCCACCCGCTCGGCGACGTCGAGTGCGCGCCACGCGGTCGCGGCCCGTCGCGCCGCCTGCACCGCAGCGTCGAGTTGGTCGCGATCGGCGGCCGGCGCATACCCGACGATCTCGTCCGGACGGGCCGGGTTGTGTACCGGATAACTGACGCCGGCACCAGGCTGCGGCTCCCCGCCGATCGTGAGGGTCGCCGATGATGCTTCAGCGGATGTTGCGGTCATCGTGCTGCCTCCTTGACCAGGTGCGGTCACCCCGTCATGGTAAGTCGGTATGACGCAGATCACAGGAACGTTGACGTGAAGGCGGCGGTGCTGCGCGAGGTCGGTCAGCCCACCGCTGTGGAGGAGCTGGCGCTGCGGCCCATCAGCCGCCACGAAGTCCGGGTCCGGCTGGCTGCCAGCGGCGTATGCCACAGCGACCTCTCGCTGCGCAACGGGTCCATACCGCCGATGCTGCCGTGCACGCTCGGTCACGAGGGCGCCGGTGTCGTCACCGAAGTCGGCAGCGACGTGGCCAACGTCGCCCCCGGCCAGCACGTTGTGCTGACCTGGCTGATGGCGTGTCGATCCTGCCCGCATTGCCTGCGCGGCGAGGCGCAGCTGTGCGTGCATGCCTATGACCATGCTTACGGCGGTCCATACGCCGAAAGCTCGGCCGGTCCGGTCTGGCCGGGCATGGGTGTCGGGTCGCTGGCCGAAGAGACACTGCTGCCGGCCGCGGCGGTCGTGCCGGTCGATGAGTCGCTGCCGCTCGATCAGGCCGCGCTGCTGGGCTGCGGCGTCACCACCGGAGTGGGGGCGGTGATGCACACGGCAGCCGTCCGCCCGGGCGAGAGTGTGCTGGTAATCGGTTGCGGCGGTGTGGGTTTGGCCGCGATCCAAGGGGCCCGGCTGGCCGGGGCGGCGCCGATCATCGCCGCCGACCGGGTGGCCGCCCAACTACCGGCGGCGATCGCCAACGGCGCGACCGACACGATCGACGCGAGCGAGGTCGACCTGGCCGCCGCCGTGCGCGATCTCACCGGCGGCGCCGGCGTCGATCACGGCATCGAAGTCGTGGGCAAGCCCGCCACGATCCGCGCGGCATACGACGCCACCCGCCGCGGCGGCAAGGTCACCCTGGTGGGTGCCGCCGGGATCGAGGAGTCGGTGACGTTTCCCGCGCTCTCATTGATGGCCGACGGCAAGACGATTCAGGGCAGCGTGTACGGGGCGAGCGACCCGGCGCGCGATATCCCGGTGTTGGCTGAGCTCGCCCGCCGCGGTCTGCTCGACCTCGAGGCGTTGGTGACGCGGCGCATCGGCCTCGACGACGTCGAGGCGGCGTTCACCGACATGGCTGCCGGGCGGGGCGCCCGCAGCGTCGTGTGCTTCGACACAAGGCCGTAAGCATGTCGACGCGCCTGTGCCGCAAGTATCGGCGGTCCGGCCAAACCGGCGATGCCTAGCAAGCAACGTGAGCAGACCCGTAGGCGCCGACCGAACCGCGGTAGCTTTTGCCTGCGCCGTTCGTCAACACCTCGCTAAGCTGCACCTACCCACACCAGGGCATCAGTCGGAGGCGCCACCAGCATGACGGTGTTCGTCAGCTACTCCAGCCGGGACAGAGACGCGGGACCAGGTCTCACCCAGGATCTGCAGGATGCCGACGAGCAGGTGTGAGTGGATCAGCGCCTCGCCGGCGGCGAAGCCTGGTGGCGCGCAATTCTCGAAGAGATCCGCGGCTGCGACGTATTCATATTCGCCTTATCCCAAAACTCCATCGAATACTTAAACCGTGCCAGGCCGAACTCCAGTACGCGAAAGCTCTCGGCCTTCCGCTTCTTCCTGTGCAGGTTGGCCCGGTGGACAGCATGTCGCTCAATCCGCTCGCAACGGTGCAGGCGATTGACTACCGCCACTCCACGCCTAACACCGGCATGCGGTTAATCGCTGCGCTGCACCGGGAGCGCGCGCGGCGTCAGCCGCTTCCTGAATCGCTGCCTGTGGAACCAGCGGTGCCGTTCGAATACCTGATCCGCCTCTATACGACTATCTCAACCCCGGATTACCTGACGCCACGGGATCAGGCCGCCCTGGTCGCCCAACTACAGGTGGGCCTAGGAGAAGACGGCCAGCATGAGGCCGCCCGCAAGACATCGTGATGCTGTTGACCAAGCTGCATGACCGCGAAGATGCCACCCATCGCACGCGAACCGATGTGGAAGCCATCTTCGCTTCTATCGGCGCAGAGTGGGGCGCGCAGCCAACCGTCGGCACCGACATCACCGCAGTCGAGTCTCCGGTCGTCGAGACCGCTGCGGCTGCGTTGCGGACCTGGGTGACGACAGAGCGGATCACACCCTCATCGGCTGGGGCTACGGTTGCAATCGAATCACCGGTGCCGACAGAGGATGCCGAATCTAGTGTCGCGGAAACGCACCTCGGCCGCAGGGATCAATCGTGTCGTGGCGTTGACATTCGGGATGCTTCACAGAAGCCCACCGTTAAGCAGAAGCCACCGCCGTGGCGCCAAAGGACAGTGACACTGCCACCGGCATCACCGAGACATCTTGTCGTGGCTGCATTCATCGACGCCTTCCCGATATTGATCGTGTACGGCATCGCCTTAGGCATCGCGGCGGTCGTAGTTAGTAAATCGTGCGGACCATACGAGGGCGGCTACCGCACGGTGTGCGGTGCGCACATGAATGCAAGGGGCCTGGCGGTCATAGCCATTGGCTTGCTCGTGGCACTGGCGTACTCGATCTGGAACTGGGGCTACCGGCAGGGCACGACGGGTGCGACTATCGGCAATTCCGTGGTGGCGTTCAAAGTGTTAAGTGAAGAGACCGGCCAGCCGGTCGGCTTCGACGCAAAGAGGATCATAAACGTGGTCTTGTTAACGCTGGCGGTGCTCGTGCCGCTGAGCGGGGCTGTAACCGTCGCTGCCGCCCATATAGCGGGTCCCGACTATTACGACCGCATCTCCTACTAACGCTCTATTAGCCACGGCCTCTTCTACCCACAACCTGCGACCCCGCCAAAAAGTTTGAGTCAGTGGACCGCGCTATGATCGAATATATGTTCGACTCTGGTGTATCGCCGCAGGTTGGGAAGGCGTTTGTTGGTGTTGACGATGCTGGTGTGGTGGCTGCCATCACCGATGCGGCGCACCGGCAGAACGCGATGTGCGCGCAGGAGTTGGCCGCGATCGGCGAGTTGTATGCCCGTCGCGCACCTGAAGACGATGTCGATCGCGGGAACTGGGCCATCGACGGTCATGAGAATGTCGTCGCTGAAATCGCCGCGGCTTTGCATATCAGCCGGGGCCGAGCCCGAGGGCGGTTGCGTTATGCAATCGCGTTGCGCGAGCGGCTGCCCCGCGTCGCCGAGGTCTTCGCGCGAGGGCTCATTGACTTCCGGATGATGGCCACGGTGGTATCGCGCACCGAGTTGGTGGAGGACCCGGTGTTGATCGCCAAGCTGGACGCGGCTATCGCCAGGCACGCGGCGAAGTGGATGCGGCTGTCGGGACCCAAGCTTTTCGAACGCATCGACATGTGGGTGATGCGGTTCGATCCGGCCGGCACGCGAGTGCCGGAAGAACGCAATGAGAATCGCTATGTCGACATCGCGGCTACCGATGCAGGCTTGGCCGGGGTCTGGGCGCAGCTGCACGCCGCCGATGGCGTGGCGTTAGATCAGAAGTTGGATGCGCTTGCCGCTACGGTCTGCGCGGCAGATCCGCGCACCAAGCCGCAACGTCGGGCAGACGCCCTGGCCGCCTTGGTCGCCGGCCTGTCGGTGATGCGCTGTGAATGCCAGTCGCCAGACTGCGCGGCCGCCCAACGACGCCCGGCCACCGACGTGGTCATTCATGTCCTGGCCGAGCAGGCGACGATCAACGGCGACTCCCAACAGCCGGGCTACGTGCCGAATTTCGGCCCCATTGCCGCAACGACAGTGCACGAGATGGCCAAAGCCGCCAAGGTCAAGCCGCTGGTAATGCCGTCGAGCGATGCCGAACCCGGTTACCGACCATCGGCGGCATTGGCCGAATTCGTGCGTTGTCGGGACTTGACGTGCCGATTCCCCGGATGCGACCAACCGGCTGAAGTCTGCGACATTGACCACACCGTGCCGTTCCCGGCAGGTCCTACCCACGCATCGAATTTGAAACTGCTTTGCCGCTATCACCACTTGCTCAAGACGTTCTACACCGGACGTGGCGGCTGGAGCAGATCGTCAGCTACCAGACGGCACCGTCGAGTGGACCGCACCCAGCGGCCACACCTATACCACTACCCCCGGCGGCAGCCTCTTCTTTCCAGTGTTGGCCACGTCAACCGGAGAGCTGAAGGTCGCTCAGAGCGATGAAATCGTCTGGCAACGCAAGAGGTTTGATGATGCCGCGACGGAAGCGCACGCGGGCAGAAGATCGCCGCTACCGCATCGCCGCGGAGCGACGAATCAACGAAGAACGGACTTGCTGAAGAGCGAATCGCCGACGAAAAGCGCCGAAAACACGCTGCAGGTTACGACCCACCGCCTTTCTAACGCGGTCTAGGCCAGCAGCATCCGGACGACGCCGTCGGCCAGCAGCCGTCCCCGGTCGGTGAGCACCAGGCGCTCGCCGTCGGGCGTCAGCAAGCCGTCGTCGACGGCGACGGCGGCGCGCTCGCGCTCGGCGTCGTCCAGCAGGTCCAGTGACAGACCTTGGCGCAGCCGGATCCTCAGCATGACGTCCTCGGTGTGACGCTGGCTGAGCATCCAGCTGCTCGAAACCGGCGACCGGCAACGTCGCGCCGTCGAGGATCTGCGCATAAGCGTTGGGGTGCTTGACATTCCACCAGCGCGTCGCACCGACGTAGCTGTGCGCGCCCGGGCCCGCGCCCCACCACTGGCCACCGTCCCAGTAGCCGAGGTTGTGTCGGCACTGCCCGCCGGGACGGCTCCAGTTGGACACCTCGTACCACTCGAACCCGGCCGCCGACAGCCGCTCGTCCACCAGCTCGTAACGATGCGCCAGAACGTCGTCGTCCGGTGCGGCGAACTCACCGCTGCGCACGCGGCGCGCCAATGCGGTGCCTTCCTCGACGACCAGGGCGTATGCGGACACGTGATCGACGCCGGTGTCGACCGCGGTGTCCACCGAACGCAGTACGTCGTCGTCGGACTCCCCTGGTGTGCCGTAGATGAGGTCGAGGCTGACGTGTTCGAATCCTTCGGCGAGCGCCTCGCGGGCCGACGCCGCCGACCGGTTCGGCGTGTGGATCCGGTCAAGAACGCCCAGCACCCGTGGCGACACCGACTGCATGCCGAGCGACACCCTCGTAAAACCGGCCGCACGGGCGGCCGCGAAAAAGTCCGGCCACGCCGACTCCGGGTTGGCCTCGGTGGTCACCTCGGCGTCGGCGGCCAGCTCGAAGTTGTCGCGCACCGACTGCAGCACCGCGGCCAGCCGCTCGCCGCCCAACAGCGACGGCGTCCCGCCGCCGACGAACACGGTGTGCACGGTCGGTGCGCCCAGCCGCGCGCCGGCCAGTTCGAGCTCCGACCGCAGCACCTGCAGCCATGCATCGGGGTTGACCCCGCCCAGTTCGGCCGGGGTATAGGTGTTGAAGTCGCAGTAGCCGCAGCGGGTGAAGCAGAACGGCACATGCACGTAGATGCCGAACGGTCCGCCCGGGCTCAGGTGCAGATCGGGCAGGCCGACCGGCGCAGAACTTGCCGTCATGGCTGCCAATATCCCCGAGTCCCGGCACAACCTCCAGCGCCGGCCGCCTTGGCGACGGGCAGGTCGGCGTTGGCAGCGGACTCTCGGATACATTTGCGCTGCATCTCAGGGTGGCTACGTAGTTTTGCTCACTATGAGCGAAATTCCACCCTGGTAGCGACGCTCGGCGACATCCGTGGCACAATGGCCGAGTGACCGTCGCCCACCGCAGCCCGTTCCGTATCGCGTTGGTGGCGCGCCGGCATGTCGATTTCAAGCGTGTCTGCAGCTGTCGCTGTCTGCCTTGATGTCGTAGACCCGTCCACCTGTACTTCCAGCTGGCCCCGGATCTGCGCCGCCGGGACAGCAACCGGTGATCTGCGCGGTCCAAGCCGGCTACTCCACAAAGGAGAATGCCGAATGACGTCCCCCCGCCCCACCGACCAAGGCCGCAGCGAAGGCCAGTGGGCGCTCGGCGACCGCGAGCCGCTGAACCCCAACGAGCAGTTCAAGAAGGACGACGACGCGCTCAATGTGCGCGACCGCATCGTCAACCAGTACGCCAAGACCGGCTTCGACAGCATCGACAAGAACGACCTGCGTGGCCGCATGCGCTGGGCGGGCCTCTACACCCAGCGTGAGCAGGGTTACGACGGCAGCTTCACCGGCGACGAGAACATCGATCTGCTCGAGGCCAAGTACTTCATGATGCGGGTGCGCTGCGACGGCGGGGCGCTGTCCACCGCGGCGCTGCGCACGCTCGGACAGATTTCCACCGAGTTCGCCCGGGACACCGCCGACATCTCCGACCGGGAAAACGTCCAGTACCACTGGATCGAGATCGAGGACGTGCCCGAGATCTGGGACCGACTGGCCGCGGTGGGGCTGCAGACCACCGAGGCGTGCGGCGACTGCCCGCGCGTGGTGCTGGGCTCGCCGCTGGCCGGTGAGTCGCTCGACGAGGTGCTCGACCCGACCCGGGCGGTCGAGGAGATCGTCCGCCGCTACATCGGCAACCCGGAGTTCTCCAACCTGCCCCGCAAGTACAAGACCGCGATCTCGGGTCTGCAGGACGTCGCGCACGAGATCAACGACGTCGCGTTCATCGGGGTCAACCACCCCGAGCACGGACCCGGGCTGGATCTGTGGGTGGGCGGCGGCCTGTCCACCAACCCGATGCTGGCCCAACGGGTCGGCGCGTGGGTGCCGCTGGAGGAGGTACCCGACGTCTGGGAGGCCGTCACATCGGTGTTCCGCGACTACGGCTACCGACGACTGCGGGCCAAGGCCCGGCTGAAGTTCCTGATCAAGGACTGGGGCATCGAGAAGTTCCGCGAGGTACTCGAAACCGAGTACCTCAAGCGCAAACTCATCGACGGCCCGGCCCCCGAGCCGCGTCAAGCACCCGATCGACCACGTCGGCGTGCAGCGGCTGAAGAACGGGCTCAACGCCGTTGGGGTCGCACCGATCGCCGGACGGGTGTCGGGCACCATCCTGTCCGCGGTGGCCGACCTGGCCGAGCAGGCCGGGTCGCAGCGGGTCCGGTTCACCCCGTATCAGAAGCTGGTCATCCTCGACGTTCCCGACGACAAGCTCGACGACCTGACCGCCGGCCTGGACGCGCTGGGGCTGCCGTCGCGGCCGTCGCACTGGCGCCGAAACCTGATGGCCTGCACGCGGTATCGAATACTGCAAGTTGTCGTTCGCCGAAACCCGGGTGCGTTCCCAGTCGCTGGTGCCCGAGCTGGAGCGCCGGCTCGACGACATCAACGCCCAACTGGACGTGCCGGTGACCGTCAACATCAACGGCTGCCCCAACTCGTGTGCGCGCATCCAGATTGCCGACATCGGTTTCAAGGGCCAGATGGTCGACGACGGCCACGGCGGCTCGGTCGAGGGATTCCAGGTGCACCTGGGCGGCAGCCTGGGCCTCGACAGCGGCTTCGGGCGAAAACTGCGCCAGCACAAGGTCACCAGCGACGAGCTCGGCGATTACATCGACCGCGTGGTGCGCAACTTCATCAAGCAGCGTGATGCGGGAGAACGCTTCGCGACATGGGCGCTGCGCGCCGACGAGGCGGATCTGCGATGAGTGGGGAGGCGAAAGGGTTGACGGAAGCGGAATTACGAGAACTGGCCGAGCGGGGCGCCGCCGAGTTGGAAGGCGCCAGCGCCACCGACCTGTTGCGCTGGACCGACGAGAACTTCGGCGGTGTCGGGGGCCCCGGTCCTCGGCGACCTGCAACTACGTGGTGGCCTCCAATATGCAGGACGCGGTGCTCGTCGATATGGCGGCCAAGGTGCGCCCGGGCGTGCCGGTGATGTTCTTGGACACCGGATATCACTTCGTGGAGACCATCGGCACCCGCGACGCGGTCGAGGCGGTCTACGACATTCGGGTGCTCAACGTCACGCCCGAGCACACGGTCGCAGAGCAGGACCAGCTGCTGGGCAAGGATCTGTTCGCCCGCCAGCCCAACGAGTGCTGCCGGCTGCGCAAGGTCGCCCCGTTGTCCAAGGCGCTGCGCGGCTACTCCGCGTGGGTGACCGGGCTGCGCCGGGTCGAGGCGCCGACCCGCGCCAACGCCCCGCTGGTCAGCTTCGACGAGGCGTTCGGGTTGGTGAAGATCAACCCGCTGGCGACGTGGACCGACGAGGACATGCAGGACTACATCGACGAGAACGATGTCTTGGTCAATCCGCTTGTCTACGAAGGCTATCCGTCGATCGGCTGCGCCCCGTGCACGGCGAAGTCGGTCGAGGGTGCCGATCCGCGCAGCGGGCGCTGGCAAGGGCTGTCGAAGACCGAATGCGGGTTGCACGCGTCGTGACGACCCTGGTGCTGGCCGCGCACGGCAGCGCAGATCCACGGTCGGCGGCCAATGCCCGGGCCGTCGCCAATCGGATTCGCTTCATGCGGCCCGGCCTTCGCGTGCGGGTCGCGTTCTGCGAGTTGAATGCGCCCCGCCTGGCTGACGTGCTCACGCCGGATGCGGTGGTCACGCCGTTCCTGCTGGCCGACGCCTACCACGCCCGCATCGACATCCCCGGACAGATCGCCGGCTGCGGTCTGGCCGTGCGACAGGCCGATGTGCTCGGCGAGGACGACCGGCTGGTCTCGGTGCTGCACGAGCGGCTGGCCGAAATCGGCGTCAGCAGGCTCGACCCCGAACTCGGTGTGCTGGTGGTGGCGATCGGCTCGACGCACGCCGCGGCGAACGCGCGCACCGCGCAGGTCGCGCGACATGCTGCGGTCAGGAACCCAATGGGCCAGCACGACAACCGCTTTCGCGACCGGCCCCGGCCCCTCGATAACCGACGCCGCCGACCGGTTGCGGTGCCGCGGTGCCCGCCGCGTGGTGATCGCACCGTGGTTCCTGGCGCCCGGGCGGCTCACCGATCGGGTAGCCGATTTCGCTGCAACGGAAGGCATTCCGATGGCAGCACCGCTGGGCGCCCACCGGCTGGTGGCCGAGACGGTACTGGACCGCTTCGACGAGGCGATAGCCGAGCGCGTCGCCGCCTGAGAGATCACGCCAACGGCGCCGTCATCGGGTCGGCGTCAGCGTGCCTTCGTCGTTGTCTGCCGCAGCGTCGTTGCGCCAGCCGCCCCGTCGAGGATCGGCGGCACCCGGGTGGCGCGCACGTACACGGTGTCGCCCTCCTTCAGACCCAGCGCCTCGGCATCGCCGCGGGTGATCTGCGCGATGAACGGCCGACCGGTGGCGGCGCTGGTCAGCTCCACGCGCACCTCAAAGCCGAGCATCACCACGCGGTCGATGGTGGCGCGGACGACGCCGGTGGACTCGGCGGTGCCGTCGCCGGCGGCGATCGCCATATCGGGCCTGCGGCCGACCCGGATGTCGTGCGGACGAACCAGATGTCCCGTTCAGCGACGAGACCGCGCCCAGAAAGGACATGACGAACGCGTTCGCCGGGGTGTCGTAAACCTCGGTCGGAGAGCCCACTTGCTCGATCCGACCGTCTCTGAGCACGGCGATCCGGTCGGCCACGTCGAGCGCCTCGGCCTGGTCATGGGTGACCAGCACGGTGGTGACGTGCACCTCGTCGTGCAGCCGGCGCAGCCACGCCCGCAGATCCTCGCGGACCTTGGCGTCCAGCGCACCGAACGGCTCGTCGAGCAGCAGCACTTGCGGGTCGACCGCCAGCGCGCGCGCCAGCGCCATGCGCTGGCGCTGGCCGCCGGAGAGCTGATTGGGATAGCGGCCTTGAAAACCGCTGAGCCCCACGATCTTCGAGCAGATCGTCAACCTTTGCGGCGATCTCGGCCTTGGGTCGCTGGCGGATCTTCAATCCGAAGGCCACATTGTCGCGGACAGTCATGATGCTTGAACGCCGCGTAATGCTGGAACACGAAGCCGATATCGCGCCGCTGCGGCGGCACCCGGGTGACGTCGCGGCCGTTGATCGTGATGGTCCCGGAGTCCGGTTGATCGAGTCCGGCGATGGCGCGCAACAGGGTCGACTTGCCTGAACCGCTGGGGCCCAGCAATGCCGTCAGTGAGCCGGCGGGCACCTCGAAGTCGACATTGTCCAATGCGACGAAATCACCGTAGCGCTTGTTGACGCCCCGCACGACGATCGCGTCAGTCATAAGCGCCACTCCTCCTCAGGCCTGCTTGGCGGTTCGTTGACGTCGGACATCGAGGATCACCTGGACGACGAGCACCACCACGGATACCGCCATCAGCAGCGTCGAAAGGGCGTAGGCGCCGTACTCCTCGCCGCGGTTGTAGCGGTCGGATACCAGCAGCGTCAGCGTCTGAGACTTTCCCGGCAGGTTCGACGACACCATGATCACCGCGCCGTATTCACCGAGCGTGCGGGCGATGGTCAGCACGATCCCGTAGGTCAGACCCCAGCGGATCGACGGCAGCGTGATCCGCCAAAACGTCTGCCACCAGCTGGAACCCAGCGTTGCGGCCGCCTGCTCCTGATCGGTGCCCAACTCGTGCAGCACCGGCTCGACTTCCCGCACGACGAATGGCACCGTGGCGAAGATGCTGGCGAGCACGATGCCGGGCAGCCCGAAGATGATCTTGAACCCGAAGTCTTTCTCGACGAAGCCCAGCAGCCCGGCCGAACCCCACAACACGATCAAGGCCACGCCGACAACGACCGGCGAGACCGCGAACGGCAGGTCGATGACCGCCTGCAGCACCCCCTTGCCGCGGAACCGGTTGCGCGCCAGCATCAGTGCGGTCGGTATACCGAAGATCACGTTGAGCGGCACCACGATCGCCACCACCAGCAGCGACAAATTCAGCGCCGACACCGCCGCCGGCGTGCTGACCCAGGCGAAGAATTGCCCGAAGCCGGGCGCGAACGTCCGCCACAGGATCAGCCCAACCGGGACGACGAGCAGCACCAACAGATAACCCAGGGCAAGAAAGCGGATAAGGTAGCGAACCGGGGCCGATGACGTCATGCCGCCAACTCCTCGCGTTTGGCCGCGCGCGACCCGAGGATGCGCAAAACGAACAGCACAAAGAACGAGATAGCAAGCAGCACAATCGAAATTGCGGCGGCACCGGTCCGGTCGTCGTTTTCGATCAGGGTCCGGATCCACTGTGAGGACACCTCGGTCTTGCCGGGCACCGCCCCACCGATCAGCACCACCGACCCGAATTCGCCGATAGCCCGCGCAAACGTCAGCCCGGCACCGGTCAACAAAACCGGAGTCAGCGAGGGCAACACGACAGTGGTGAAGATCGTCGCGTTCCTGGCGCCCAGCGACGCGGCCGCCTCCTCGGTCTCGCGGTCGATTTCCAGCAGCACCGGCTGGACGGCTCGCACCACGAACGGCAGCGTGACGAACGCCAGCGCAACGCCCACACCCCATGCGGTGTGCTGCAAGTGCAGGCCGACCGGACTGTTGGTCCCGTAAAGAGCCAGCATCACCAGGCTGGCGACAATCGTCGGCAATGCGAACGGCAGGTCGATGACCACGTCGACGAGGCGCTTGCCCGGGAAGTCGTCGCGCACCAGCACCCAGGCGACCAACAGGCCGAAAACCATGTTGAGGACCGTGACGCCCGCGGAGATGGTCAGCGTCACCCGGAAAGACTCCAGCGCGGCATTTGAGGTAACCGCCAGCCAGAACGCCTGCCAGCCGCCACCGACCGATTGCCAGACGATCGCGGCCAACGGCAGCAGCACGATCACCGAAAGCCACACCATCGCGACGCCGACGCGCAATGACGTACCACCGCGGCGGCGAGAACCGTTGAGGCCTGGCACGCCACCCCGACGGGTGGGTCGGGTCAACGCCGCTTCGGGTGTCAGCGCCGTCGTCATCCGGTGGCCTGCATGTAGATTTTCGTGATGCTGCCCGACTTCTTGTCGAAGAGTTGCGGATCCACGATGTCCCAGCCACCGAGATCAGCGATCGTCCACAGTTTGGTCGGCATCGGGAACTGACTCCGGACATCGGCGGCGACGGCTGGATCGACCGGCCGGAACCCGGCTGCCGCCCAAAGCTTCTGGGCCTGCGCGGTATATTGAAAGTTCTTGAACGCGGTGGCCGCATCCAGATGGGCGCTGCCGTTCACCACCGCCAGCGGGTTCTCGATCTTGAACGTCTGCGGGGGGTGCACGTGAATGACCGGCTTGCCTTGGCGTTCAGCGAGGATCGCTTCGTTCTCGTAGCTGATCAGCACGTCACCGCTGCCCTGAACGAAGACGTCGGTGGCTTCACGACCCGATGCCGGGCGCAATTTGACGTGCTGACCCACCAGCTTGTTGATGAAGTCGACACCTGCTTGCGGATCGTGGCCGCCGCCGCTCTTGATGGCATACGGGGCAAGCAAATTCCATTTCGCTGAGCCCGAACTGAGCGGGCTGGGCGTGATGACTTCCACCCCGGGCCGCAGCAGGTCGTCCCAGTCCCTGATGTTCTTGGGATTCCCTGGCCGCACCACCAGCGTCACCACCGAACCGAACGGGATGCCTTTGGTGGCGTCTTTGTCCCAGTCGCCGGAAACCTTGCCGGCCTTGACCAATCGGGTGATATCGGGTGCGACGGAGAAGTTCACCAGATCGGCGGGCTTGCCGTCGACAACGCCGCGGGACTGGTCGCCCGACGCGCCGTACGAGGTGACCACCTGCACACCCTTGCCTTCTTGCGAGGCATTGAATGCTGGAATCACCTTGCTCCACCCCGGTTCTGGAGCCGAATAGGCGACCAGCGTGATGCTCGTGTTCGCGTTGGCCGGTCCGCCGCCGCCGACAACGTCGCTGGCGCCGCCGTGACACGCCGCGATCACGCTCACCGCGAGGGTCAACCCGACAACGTGGCGCCAACGCACGGCACCTCTGATGTCGTCGCGCAATGGTCGACCTTTCGGTGGTGGGATTAGCAAATAACGAGTCCGCTTGCACGGAAAACGAGGGTCAGCAGTTGCCGATTCCACCGACACCGCACCGCGCGCGGGAGGAAGTCAGCTACAACAGTGCACGTCAGCCACAGCGCAATCGCCCACGGCAATGAGCGCCAAAATGTGGCACTCGCTGTTGCCGGACGCCGCGTGCATGGCGGAAGCCTAACAGAATCCGCCGAACTCTCAGCCGGACCGACGCACGTCAGTGGGTCAGCAGCCAGGCGACGATCACCAGCACCACCAAAATGACCAGCACCAACGTCACCTGCGATCGCGGCAGGCCTGTTTGTCTGGTCATCCGGGTTCTTCGTCGCTGTGACGAACGCGCCTCAGCAGCTTTATCCCATGACCCAGCAGGGCGTCGAGCGCAACCGCGGTCAGGTAGGCCAGCGCGAGCACCACCGGCATCACCACGATCGTCTGCAGAACGAACCCCAGCCCGGACAGCCACAACTCGACGCCGTCCCACCAACTGAGGATCCCGTTCACCGGGCTCACCCTATTCGGCACGGCCGACGAAGCCAACATGTCAAGCCGGCCATGGCCGATGTGGTTGCCGCCGGGCAGGTCGACAGATGATGATGTCGGCATGGTTCTTCACGCGCAGCCTGCCGATGAGGCCGCGGAGAAGGCTGAATCCGCAACCTTTGCCATCGCGCCGCCGGCGGCATCTCCTTCCAGCACACCGGTGCGCAACTCGTTCCCACCGATCGCCGATTACGCGTTCTTGTCCGACTGTGAGACGACCTGCCTGATCTCGCCGGCGGGCTCGCTGGAGTGGCTGTGCGTGCCGCGGCCCGATTCGCCGAGCGTGTTCGGCGCGATCCTGGACCGCAGCGCCGGCCATTTCCGGCTGGGGCCTTACGGGGTGTCGGTACCCTCGGCGCGGCGCTATCTGCCCGGCAGCCTGATCATGGAGACCACCTGGCAAACCCACACCGGCTGGCTGATCGTGCGGGACGCGCTGGTGATGGGGCCATGGCATGACATTGATCGGCGGTCGCGGACGCATCGCCGCACCCCGATGGACTGGGACGCCGAGCACATCCTGCTGCGCACCATCCGTTGCGTCAGTGGAACCGTGGAAGTGCTGATGAGCTGCGAGCCGGCTTTCGACTACCACCGCGTCAGCGCCACGTGGGAGTACTCGGCCGATGGCTATGGCGAAGCCATCGCCGTGGCCACCAAAGATCCCGACGCCCACCCGACCCTGCGGCTGACCACCAACCTGCGGATCGGTCTCGAGGGCCGAGAAGCACGGGCGCGCACCCGAATGAAAGAAGGTGACAACGCCTTCGTCGCCTTGAGTTGGTCCAAGCATCCGGCGCCGCAAAACTTCGAAGAAGCTGCCGACAAGATGTGGAACACCGCCGAATGCTGGCGGCAGTGGATCAATATCGGGAACTTTCCCGACCACCCGTGGCGGGCCTATCTGCAGCGCAGCGCGCTCACTCTGAAAGGGCTGACGTACTCGCCCACCGGCGCGCTGCTGGCTGCGAGCACCACGTCGCTTCCGGAAACCCCGCGGGGCGAACGCAACTGGGACTACCGGTATGCCTGGGTGCGGGACTCCACATTCGCCTTGTGGGGGCTCTACACCTTGGGGCTCGACCGCGAGGCCGACGATTTCTTCTCGTTCATCGCCGACGTGTCCGGCGCCAACAACGGTGAAAGCCAACCACTACAGGTGATGTATGGCGTTGGCGGGGAACGCAGACTGGTGGAAGAGGAACTCCCCCATCTGTCCGGTTATGACCATGCCAGCCCGGTGCGCATCGGCAACGGCGCCTACAACCAGAACCAGCACGACATCTGGGGCGCCATCCTCGACTCGTTCTACTTGCACGCCAAGTCACGCGAGCAGGTTCCGGACACGCTGTGGCCGGTGCTGAAGAACCAAGTGGAAGAGGCCATCAAGCACTGGCGCGAGCCCGACCGCGGGATCTGGGAGGTGCGCGGGGAACCCCAGCACTTCACGTCGTCGAAGATCATGTGCTGGGTGGCTGCCGATCGTGGAGCGAAACTGGCTGAGCGGCAAGGTGAAAAGCACTACGCACAGCAGTGGCGCGGGGTTGCCGAGGAGATCAAAGCCGACATCCTGGACAAAGGCGTGAATTCTCGGGGCGTGTTCACCCAGCGCTACGGCAGCGACGCGCTGGACGCCTCGCTGCTGCAGGTGGTGTTGACACGGTTCCTGCCGCCGGACGACCCGCGGGTGCGGGCCACGGTGCTGGCCATCGCCGACGAACTCACCGACCAGGGCCTGGTGCTGCGGTACCGCGTCGAGGAGACCGACGACGGACTTGTCGGCGAGGAAGGCACATTCACCATTTGCTCGTTCTGGCTGGTGTCGGCTTTGGTTGAGATAGGCGAGGTGAGCCGGGCCAAACATCTATGTGAGCGGCTACTTTCGTTCGCCAGCCCGCTGCACCTCTACGCCGAGGAGATCGAGCCCCGCACCGGCCGGCATCTGGGGAACTTCCCACAAGCGTTCACCCACCTAGCGCTGATCAACGCTGTGGTGCACGTGATCCGGGCCGAGGACGAAGCCGACAGCACCGGGGTGTTCCAGCCCGCCAACGCGCCCGTATAAGGCCGATCAGCTCAAAGCGCTGACTTTGTCCATCATCGCGTGAGCGATGTCGACGCCGCTGGTCTGCAGGTTGGCCGAGCCTGGATCGGATGCGCGTCGATCGCCGAAGAACACCACCGCGACCTCGACGAGGCAGTTCAGCCGAACGCCGATGGCACGCGCCTGCGGGGTGGGCCGCAGGGCGGGCATGTTGGGCAGCACCGCGGTGGCGGTATTCGTCGCCGCGACAACGGTATTGGTAACTCGGATGTCGCTGATGACGTTCGTCGTGCTGATCGGGCCGGTTTGTTCTGTCGTCGTCGCGCCGTCGCACTGCTGCCACTCCTTGGCGAATTTCGCGAACAGCGCCTCGGCTTGTGCGGCCGTGGGCAAGCTGACCGCGCCCTCCATAACGCTGATCACCTGCGCCGGGTCGCCGTCGTTCCACCACGACTCCGAGGCCACATCGTTGACATCGGCAGACTCGTAGACGCTTTTCTGCAGCATCTCTGCGACGCCCAGGCAAGGGACTGGCGAAAGCTGACTGTAAAGCTTGTCAGGGCCGCCGAACTCGGACGGCGTCCGGCCCACGAAAGGCTGGCCGAGCATCCGCGACAGAGCGACGTCGTCCAAAGGCACCTGCCTGACGGTGTCGCCGGTGAGAAGTCGCGGCTTCAGATTCGGCGCCGGCTTCGCCGTGCCGTCGACAACTGCACCACAGCCCACCGCCAACGCGGCGACCACCACCAACGCCGTCGCCAATCCAACTGTCCGCATGGCTACTTCTTGGCCTTGTCGCCGGCCGCATCCGCTGACAGCGCGGCGACGAATGCCTCCTGCGGCACGTCGACCCGGCCGATGGTCTTCATCCGCTTCTTGCCTTCCTTCTGCTTTTCCAGAAGTTTGCGTTTGCGGGTGATGTCACCGCCGTAGCACTTGGACAGCACGTCCTTGCGGATCGCGCGAATGTTCTCGCGCGCAATGATTTTGGATCCGATCGCTGCCTGCACCGGTACCTCGAACTGCTGGCGCGGGATGAGCTCCTTGAGCTTGGTGGTCATCTTGTTGCCGTAGGCTGCGGCGCCATCCTTGTGCACGATGGCGCTGAACGCGTCGACGGCCTCCCCCTGCAGCAGGATGTCGACCTTGACCAGTTGCGGCCTCCTGCTCGCCGGCCTCCTCGTAGTCGAGGCTGGCGTAGCCGCGGGTGCGCGACTTCAGCGAATCGAAGAAGTCGAAGATGATCTCGCCCAGCGGCATCGTGTAGCGCAGTTCGACCCGTTCGGGCGACAGGTAGTCCATCCCGCCGAGTTCGCCGCGCCGCGACTGGCAGAGTTCCATGATGGTGCCGATGAATTCGCTGGGCGCGATGATCGTGGTTTTGACGACCGGCTCGTAGACGGTGCGGACCTTGCCTTCGGGCCAGTCCGACGGGTTGGTCACGCGAACTTCTGTCCCGTCGTCTTTGACCACTCGGTAGACCACGTTCGGCGCGGTCGAAATCAGGTCGAGGTCGAATTCGCGTTCCAGGCGTTCGCGGGTGATCTCCATGTGCAGCAGACCCAGAAACCCGCACCGGAATCCGAAGCCCAGCGCCACCGAGGTCTCCGGCTCGTAGGTGAGCGCGGCGTCGTTGAGCTGCAGCCGCTCCAGCGCGTCGCGCAGGTTCGGGTAGTCCGATCCGTCGACGGGATACAAACCCGAGTACACCATCGGCTTGGGTTCGCGGTAGCCGGTCAGGGCTTCGGTGGCGCCGTGGCGGGCGGTCGTGACGGTGTCGCCGACCTTGGACTGGCGGACGTCCTTGACACCGGTGATCAGATAGCCGACCTCGCCCACGCCCAGGCCCTCGCTGGGCTTCGGTTCGGGCGAGACGATGCCGACCTCGAGCAGTTCGTGGGTGGCGCCGGTGGACATCATCTTGATGCTCTCGCGCGGGGTGATCTTGCCGTCGATCACGCGCACGTAGGTGACCACGCCGCGGTAGATGTCGTAGACGGAGTCGAAAATCATCGCGCGCGTTGGCGCTTCGGGGTCGCCCGTGCGGCGGCGGCACCTCGCGCACCACCTCGTCGAGCAGTTCGGCGACGCCTTCGCCGGTCTTGCCGGACACCCGCAGCACGTCGCCGGGCTCGCAGCCGATGATGTGCGCGATCTCGGCGGCATAGCGATCGGGGTCGGCGGCGGGCAGGTCGATCTTGTTGAGCACCGGAATGATCGTGCAGGTCGCGGTCCAGCGCCAGATACAGGTTGGCCAGCGTCTGCGCCTCGATGCCCTGGGCGGCGTCGACCAGCAGCACCGCACCCTCGCAGGCCTCCAGCGCCCGGGACACCTCGTAGGTGAAGTCGACGTGGCCCGGGGGTGTCGATCAGGTGCAGGACGATGATTCGGCTTGGCCGCCGAACCTTCCACGGCAGCCGCACGTTCTGCGCCTTGATCGTGATGCCGCGTTCCCGCTCGATGTCCATCCGGTCGAGGTACTGGGCGCGCATCGACCGCTCGTCGACGACGCCGGTGAGCTGCAGCATCCGGTCGGCCAGCGTGGACTTGCCGTGGTCGATGTGGGCGATGATGCAGAAGTTCCGAATCTGCGCCGGCGCGGTGAAGGTCTTGTCGGCGAAACTGCTGATGGGAATCTCCTGGTGAAGCCGGGCTTAGGCGCTTCCAGGGTATCCAGGGACGGCCGCTGCAGCACAATCGCGGGGACGGGCCGGCCAAAACGAAACCCCCGGAGTGATCCTCCGGGGGTTCGTTTTGGTGCGGAACTCTTGCTAGATGCCGAAGAAACCAGCCAGGTCGGCCAGGCCGGCGCTGAAGAAGTCGGTGGCGGCTCCCGTGGCGGTGCCGGTGGCCAACGCCTCGCTGATATCGCTCGCCGATCCGAACAGGTCGGCGTTGGGATCGGTCGATCGCGGCACTTGGGTTCAGCAGCGAGTACACCTCGACGTTGTGGCGTCGTCGAACTCGGTCAGCGCGCCGTTGAACACGTTGTAAGCACCTGGGTCAGAGGCTGCATTGCGATCGGGTTGAGTCCGTACAGCTCGGTAGTCGAGGGTCGTCGGCGTCCCCGAGACTGGTGCGAACGACCAACAGGGATGGTGTCGAACGGTTGGGTGGCCGTGGGCTGGATGATGTCGCTGCCGACACCGGCGAGGGTGGCGTCGCCGACGAAGATGCCGTTCAGCAACGACTCTCACCGCTGACAATGCTGCTCAGGTCGTCCGCGGACGCCAGCGGCGCGAACGCCAGTGCCGCCCCGGCCGCGAAGCCGCCGACCACGGCGATTTTGCGCAAGTTCATAGTCATGCCTCTCACGATCTCCGCCGGCGAACGGGCGTACCGCCGGAGGTCCCCCAGTACCCCGCTACTGAAAACCTGAGGGCAGCCTAACAATTTCTTACGCTAGGTATACATAAACCCCTGAAGAAATTTAAGTTACGCGACGACTTCGTGAACCTCTCTGATCGGCTAGCCACTCACCGGGCACGAGTCATAAGCTCCGCTGTGCCCGCAGCCTCGTGCGACCAACTGTCTTGCCGGAACGTCCTATGCTGCGAACATGGCGTCACAGTGGAGGACGTTGCAGCGGTTCCAGAAGAACCTCGAGAATCTGGTGTTTGTTCCAACGAGGCGCCGAGAGTTGATCCGGCAGCTGCAGCAGTCGCCGACCGTACAGCGGGGCATCAAGATCGCGTTGGATGTGATCGTCGGCACCGCGTCCGAACCGCCGGCCGAGATCACCGCGGGCCGCCCGGTGACCCGCGACAGCGCTCCCACCGCGCATCGGGCCCGCAAGCTGGTCTACTCCCCCAATTTGGACGGTCGGGCCGACCCCGGCGAAATCGTATGGACATGGGTGACCTACGAGGAAGATCCCACCCGCGGCAAGGACCGCCCGGTGCTGGTCGTGGGCCGCGACCACGCACACGCTGCTCGGGTTGATGATGTCCAGTCAGGAACGACACGCTGCCGACCGGGACTGGGTAGCCATCGGCAGCGGCAGCTGGGATGACGAGGGCAGACAAAGCTGGGTGCGACTGGACCGGGTGCTCGACGTCCCTGAAGAGGGCATCCGCCGCGAAGGCGCAATCCTGGAACGCGCCGTCTTCGATCTGGTGGCCGCCCGGCTACGCCGCGACTACTCCTGGAGCTGAGCGATCAGCCCTGGGTGATGTAGGACTGGAGCTGTTCGTGCTCGGTCTCCAGCTCCTCCATCCGCGTCTTCACGACGTCGCCGATGCTGACGATGCCGATCAGCTTTCCGTCCTCGACCACCGGCACGTGCCGCACTCGGTTTTCGGTCATCAGCATGGTGAGGCTGTCCACCGTGTCGGACTTACCGCAGGTCGACACCACCGCGGTCATGATCGTCGAGACCGGCTGCGAGAGCATCGAAGCCCCGTGGGCGTGCAGCTGGCGAACAACGTCACGCTCGGAGACGATGCCGGCGACACCGCCGTCGGGCCCGGTCACCACCATGGCGCCGATATTGTGGCCGGCGAGCCCGGCCAGCAGTTCGGTCACCGTTGCGTCAGGGTTGATCGTCACCACCGCGCCACCCTTGTTCCGCAACACGTCTGCAATCCGCATCGAGGCCTCCCGCCGATTGTGATCCGGTTCACACCAGGCTACGGCGAGATCGGTCATCGTGAAAGCAGGTCGTCAAAATCCGGCCAATGTCCAGGTCACACGCCGGATTTATGACATACCTGGAACCATGATCGAAATCACCCTGCTCGGCACCGGCAGTCCTATCCCCGACCCGAATCGCGCCGGGCCGGCCACCCTGGTGCGGGCCGGCGGGCAGGTCTTCTTGGTGGATTGCGGACGCGGCGTGCTGCAACGCGCTGCGGCGATCGGTGTGGCCGCCCATGGTCTATCGGCGCTGCTGCTCACTCACCTGCACAGCGACCACATCACCGATCTCGGCGACGTGTTGATCACCCGCTGGATCACCACGTTTGCACCCGATCCCGCGCCGCTACCGATCATCGGACCGCCCGGGACCGCAGCGGTGGTCGAGGCGACGTTGAAAGCTTTCGGCCCCGACATCGGCTACCGGATCGCGCACCACGACGACCTGACCGCCCCGCCGCCAGTCGAGGTCCACGAGTACACCGAGGGACCGGTGTGGGACCGCGACGGCGTGTCTATCCGGGTGGCGCCGACCGACCACCGCCCGGTGGCGCCCACGATCGGGTTTCGGATCGAAGCCGAGGGCGCTTCGGTGGTGCTCGCAGGTGACACCGTGCCGTGTGCAAGCCTCGACGAACTCGCCGCCCACGCAGATGCTTTGGTGCACACCGTCGTCCGCAAAGAGCTGATAGCGCCGCTGCCGGTGCAGCGCATGAAGGACGTCTGTGATTACCACTCGTCGGTTCAGGAGGCGGCCGCGACCGCCAGACGCGCCGGGGTCGGCACGCTGGTGCTGACCCATTACGTGCCGACTATCGCGCCTGGCCAGGAGGAGCAGTGGCGTGCGCTGGCCGCCGCCGAGTTCGACGGGCGGATCGAGCTCGGCGACGACTTGCACCGAGTGGAGGTGGCCCCACGCGGCTGACTCACGGCGCCTGAATATCGTTGCGCCGCAGCGATAGCCGTGCGCCGGCCAGCACCAGCCAGGCCAATGCGGAAACCCGGGCGACCGGCAGGATCGGACCCAGCACCGGCCAGAGCAGCACCAGCGTCGTCGATTCGCACAGCCCGGCGATCGCCAGACCGACCCAGGCCAGCGGCCGGGGCAACAGCCCGATGACGAGGCCAGGCATCGCCATCGCCCCGATCAGGACGCCCAGCGCCACGATGTGCCCGGCACCGCCGAGCAGAAACACCAGGTAGTAAAGCGCCCGGACCAGCGCCGTGTCGCCGCCGACGTCCGGCCGCGACAGTGTCCAGGCCACCAGACCCGCCAGGCCCAACGTGCCGGCCGCCAAGGTCCCGCCCGTCAACGCGATCGTCGCTGTCGGCGCGGCGACCCCGAGTTGACGCAACCGGGCACTGGCCGTCGCCGCATAGACGGCCAGTGGCACCGACGATGCGAACATCGCGACGGCGATCACTTGCACCGCAATCGGATCGGCGCGGATGTACTGCTGGACCGCGGCGGCCGGTCCGTATGGCAGCGGCATCACGCCGCCGAGCGCGATTCCGATGGCCAGACCACCGAAGAGCAGCCCTACGCAGATCGCGGCGACGGGCGCCAACGGCGGCCCGCTGTGTCCGCTGGGTTCGCCTGAGGCGTCCACTATGCGAGTCGGGTGATTTCGACGACGACGTCGAGGTCGGTCGCGCCCTGTCCGGAGTAGATGCCCTTCAGCGGGGAAACGTCCGCGTAGTCGCGGCCGACGCCCACAGAGACGTACTGCTCGGTGATCTCACTGTCGTTGGTCGGGTCGAGTTCCCACCAACTTCCAGTCCAGGCCTGCAGCCAGGCATGGCTCTGCCCGTCGACAGTGTCCCCCACCACCGCGTCAGCGTTGGGGTGATGATAACCGGACACGTAACGCCCGGGAATGCCCATGCTGCGCAACATAATCAGCGACAGATGTACGAAATCCTGACAGACGCCTTTGCCCTCGCGCAGCGCGTCCAGGCCGGACGAGTGGACACCGGTGGTGCCCTTGACGTAGTCCAGCTCGCTGCGCACCCAGTCCGCCACCGCGACGACGGCTTCGGCGGGTTCGTGGTCCTTGGCGATCCGCTTACCCACTGCGGCAATACGTTTGCTCGCCGGCGTGTATTCGGTCGGGGCGCAGCACCTCGTCGAAACGATCGACCACCGACTCGCTGTGCAAGTCGGCCCAGGTCGCCTTCTCCGTCGGCGGTTCCGCCCGATCAGTCTCCACCACCGACGAGGATGTGACGGTCAACTCGGTGTGCGGCGCATGCAAGTCGAATGCCGTGACCGCGGTGCCCCAATAGTCGATGTAGCGGTATGACCTGGTGGCCGGGACGGTTTCGACACGGTTGAGAACGACGTTTTGCCGCGAGTCCGAGCGTGGCGTGAGCCGGGCTTCGTTATAGGAGGCCGTTGCCGGCGACGGATAGGCGTATCCAGTGGCGTGCAAAACCCGCAGCCGCCACATCAGCTCTTCCCCTGCCTCGCCGGCAACGGGTCACGGTGGGCCGCATCGGACCAGGCGACCCACGGTACAGCGTGAAAGTACTGCACTGCCAAGGCTTCTCCGACGTCGTAGCAGGATTTCTGCAAGCTGGCCAGCCGCATCTCCAGCGATCCGAGTAGCGCCCCCGGCTCGACGAACTCCAGTTCGCTGCGGGCTTGCCCGAGCAGCCGCTGCGCTTCGGCGGTGGTACCGATCCGGCTGTGCGGATGGTGCAGCAGTTCGTCGAGGTTGTGCTCGGCCAACTTCAACGAGTAGAAGACCGACCGCGGAAACAGCCGGTCGAGCAGGATGAACTCGACGACCCGGTTGGCGTCCAGCACACCGCGATAGGTCCGCAGATAGGTGTCGTGCGCGCCCGCTGAGCGCAGCACCGTCACCCAGGCCGGCGAGGATGCGCTGTCCCCCACCCGCGACAACAGCATCCGCACCGTCATGTCCACCCGCTCGATCGCCCGGCCCAGCATCATGAAGCGGTACCCGTCGTCACGGGACAGCGTCGAATCGGCCAGGCCGGCGAACATCGCGGCGCGACCCTCGATGAATGATAAAAACTCATGCGGGCCAAGGCGTTTGGCGGCACGCTCACGTTCACCCAGGGCGTTGTAGGTGGTGTTGAGGCACTCCCAGGTCTCGGTGGAGGTCACCTCGCGGGCAGACCTCGCGTTTTCCCGCGCGGCTGAGATGGCGTCGACGATGGAGCAGCCGCCCGCAGTGTTGCGGCGAAACGCCACCAGGTCGGTCAGCGACCAGACGTCCAACTGGGTGTCCGGCGGCTCAATATCCAACACGTGCAACAGCACTCGGGAGGTGTGGTCGGGGTCGACGCTGGAATCCTCGAGCAGTTGGTGGACCGTCACGTCGAGGATGCGCGCGGTGTCGTCGGCTCGCTCGACGTAACGACCGATCCAGTACAGCGCTTCGGCGTTGCGGGCGAGCATCAGCGGATCACCGCCTGTTGCTGTTGCTGTTGGGCGGGCTGTTGTTCCTGCGGCGGGCGAAGCTGCGACTGTTGTTGCTGCTGAGAGGACTTCTCGGCGTCCGAGTCGCCGTTGGACGTGCTGACCGGGTTAGGCAGCGACCGCACAATCTCGGCGGCGCCCAGCTCGCGGTCGCCGCCGAGGTGCGCGACGCCAGCACCCAGGTGTCCTTGGAGCCGCCGCCCTGGCTGGAGTTGACCACCCGCGACCCTTCGACCAGCGCGACCCGGGTCAGTCCGCCGGGCAGCACCCACACGTCGTCGCCGTCGTTGACCGCGAACGGACGCAGGTCGACGTATCGGGGTGTCAGCGTGTCGCCGATCTGGGTCGGGACCGTCGAAAGCTGCATCATCGGTTGGGCGATCCAGCCCCGCGGGTCGTCGCGGACCTTCTTGCTGATCGCGTTCAACTCCTTGCTGGAGGCTTCCGGGCCGAAGACGATGCCGTAGCCGCCGGAGCCCTCGACCGGCTTGATCACCAGTTCGTCGACCCGGTCGAGCACTTCTTCGCGTTCGTCGTCCAACCAGCAGCGGAAGGTGTCGACGTTGGCCAGCAGCGGTTTCTCGCCGAGGTAGTACTCGATGATCGTCGGCACGTAGGTGTAGACGAGTTTGTCGTCGCCGACCCCGTTGCCGACGGCGCTGGAGATCACCACGTTGCCGGCGCGGGCGGCGTTGAGCAGACCGGCCACGCCGAGCACCGAATCGGGCCGGAACTGCATCGGGTCCAGGAAAGTCGTCGTCGATGCGCCGGTAGATGACGTCGACCTGCCGTTCGCCTTCGGTGGTGCGCATGTAGACCTGGTTGTCGCGGCAGAACAGGTCGCGGCCTTCGACCAGCTCGACGCCCATCTGCCGGGCCAGCAGCGAATGCTCGAAGTAGGCGGAGTTGGACACACCCGGGGTCAGCACGACGACCGTCGGGTCGGCCTCGTTGGTGGCCGCCGACTTGCGCAGCGCGCGCAGCAGGTGCGCCGCATAGTCGTCGACGGCGCGCACCCGGTGGGTGGCGAACAGGTTGGGAAAGACCCGCGCCATCGTGCGCCGGTTCTCCATCACGTAGGACACCCCGGACGGCGAGCGCAGGTTGTCCTCCAGGACCCGGAAGGTGCCCTTCTCGTCGCGGATCATGTCGATGCCGGCGACATGGATGCGCACGCCGTTGGGCGGGACGATGCCGGCGGCCTGGCGGTGGAAGTGCTCGCAGGAGGTGATCAGCCGGCGCGGGATGACGCCGTCGTTGCAGGATCTCCTGGTCGCCGTAGATGTCGTCGAGGTAGCACTCGAGGGCCTTGACCCGCTGGGTGATGCCGCGCTCCAACCGCGTCCACTCGGCGGCCGAGATGACCCGTGGGACCAGGTCCAGCGGAAACGGCCGCTCCTGGCCGGACAGCGAGAACGTGATGCCCTGGTCGCTGAACGCCCGGCCCAGCGCCTCGGCGCGGGCCTCGAGCTCGGAGGCGTCCGACGGCGCGAGCTCGGCGTAAATGCCCTTGTACGGGCCGCGGACATTGCCCTGACCGTCGAACATCTCGTCGAAGGCCTCGCCGTAACTGCTGGCGGTGTTGTAGCCGTCGAAGATGCGCTCGTAGTGCTTCGACGGCCGCGACTCGCCGCGCGGTTGCCGCCTCGTCTCGACGGGCACAGTTCGAAGGGCCACGTTGCCATGCTGCATCACATACGCCGTTTCTGCAGGCCAAGCGCCTCTGCTTTGGGAGAATGCACCCCGGACTGATACCCTGAGCAGTCGCCGCCTAAGCGCAAGACGCTGCGGCTAACCGTGACAGCACAAGCCGCCCAAAATGTACGTCGAAGGAATTAACGCGTGGCCAACATCAAGTCGCAGCAAAAGCGCAACCGCACCAACGAGCGCGCCCGACTGCGCAACAAGTCGGTGAAGTCGTCGCTGCGCACGGCCGTCCGCGCGTTCCGCGAGGCCGCCGCCGCCGGCGAGAAGGACAAGGCCGCCGAACTGCTGGTCTCCACCAGCCGCAAGCTGGACAAGGCGGCCAGCAAGGGCGTGATCCACAAGAACCAGGCGGCCAACAAGAAGTCAGCGCTGGCGCACGCCCTCAACAAGCTCTGAGCTCAGCGACCGGGGTCGGCGACGAGTTCGGCGACTTTCCGCACCGCTGCTTCCAGCGCATAGTCGGCATCGGCGGCCGCGCCCTTCACGTCGGCGTTCAGCGCCGCCACCAATCTCATCGCGGTAGCCACCATGTCGCGCGACCAGCGCCGGGCCTGCTTCTGCGCTTTCTGCACCCGCCAGGGCGGCATCCCGACTTCGGCGGCCAGCCGGTAGGGGTCACCGGAAAGCGGGCCCACCCGACCGATGGCGTGCACGGCCTCGGCCAACGCGTCGGCCAACACCACATGCGGCTCGCCGCGCATCATCGCCCACCGCAGCGCCTCGACCGCCCCTTCGACATCACCGGCCACCGCCTTGTCGGCGATGTCGAATCCCTTCACCTCGGCCCTGCCGCCGTGATACCGCCGCACCGCGGCGACATCGACGTGGCCACCGGTGTCGGCGACCAATTGTGAACAGGCCGAGGCCAGTTCGCGGATATCGGAGCCGACCGCATCCAGCAGCGCGCTCACTGTGTCGTCGTCGGATTTGACCTTCAGCGCGCGAAATTCCTTGCGGACGAAGTCAAAGCGCTCGCCGGCCTTGGTGATCCGCGCGCACGGATGCACCTGTGCGCCGAGCGCTCTGCAGCTGACCGGCCAGCGCCTTGGCGCGCCCGCCACCTGAATGCACGACCACCAGCTCGGTGCCCGACGGGATGTCCGCGGCGGCGTTGGCGATCAACTCCGCGGCTTCCTTGCCTGCCTCACCGGCGGCTTCCAGGACGACCACCCGCTCGTCGGCGAACAGTGACGGGCTCAGCAGTTCGGCCAGCTCGTAGACACCGACTTCGCCGGCGCGCAGCCGGTTCACCGGGACATCGTCGGTGCCGGCGCGCTGCCGCGCCGACCGCAGCACCTCCGCGACGGCGCGCTCGACCAGCAGCTCCTCGTCTCCGAGTACCAGATGCAACGCCGAAACCTGCTGGCTCACCGTTCGATCGTGTCATGTGCGGCCGACAGACCCGCCGGCCCCCACCAGCAGACCCGACAGCGACCAGGCCAGCAGCCCGGCGGCTGCGATCGCCAGGCCAGCCCGAAACCATCGCCGCCGCCACAACACCGCGGTCAGGACCGTGGCGGCGCCGACCATCAGCGACACCGGGAATCCCGGACGGAACGGGCACGCTGGCGGCGGGCACACCGGCTGCCCAGTGCGCAATCCGCAGCACCCACCACACCTCGGGCCCGGTGAACCGGATCAGCAGTTGCGCCGCGGTCGGCCAGAACAGGCACAGTGCGCCTGCGGCGCTGCCCAGCACGGTGATCGGCGCGATCAGCGCCGCCACTGCGAGATTGGCCGCAGCGCCCACCAGGCTCACCCGGCCCGAGATGCCGGCGATCAGCGGAGCCGTCACCAACTGCGCGGCGCATGCAACGCAGACAGCGTCCGCCAACGGCTTGGGCCAGCCGGCCGCCACCAGACGCCGCGACCAGATCGGCGCGATGACCACCAGCGCCGCCGTCGCCACCACCGACAGCGCCAGGCCCACGTCGACGGCCAACTGAGGGGCGGCGACCATCAACACCAACACCGTGGCGGCCAGAGCCGGAATCGCTTGCCGCCGCCGCGAAGACAACACGCCCACCAGCGCGATCGCGCCCATCACCGCCGCGCGCAGCACGCTGGCCGTGGGCTGCACGACGATGACGAACAGCACCAGGGCAGCGCCGGCCAGCCCCACCGCCGCCCGCGGCCCGATCAGCCGCGACGTGAACAGCACCGCGCCGCACACGATCGTGACGTTGGCCCCGGACACCGCCATGAGGTGCGTCAACCCGGCCGTGCGGAATTCTTGGCTGGTTACCGTGCTGACCGTTGAGGTGTCGCCGAGTACCAGCGCAGGCAGCATCGCCGCTTGGTCTGCGGGCAGCACTCGACGGGCTGCGGCAGCGAATGCCGCGCGAACTGCGTGCGCGGCCCGGTGCACCGGCCCGGCACGACCCATCGTCGGGCTGCCCGATGGCGTTCACCACCGCCACGGTCAGGTCGTGGCGGGCGGGACGGGTGATTCTGGCGCGGAAGCGCACCGGCTGACCGACCATCACTGCGCTGAAGTCGCGGGCCGGCGCGAAAACCACCACGCGGCCCGAGATCTGGTCGTCTCCCAGTTGCTGCAACGTGGCACGGAACATCAGCCGAGCCGAACGCCCAGAGCCCACCGACAGTGCGCTTTCGGTGGGCGTGACCACCACCTGCGCCGCCGTTCCGAATGCCGCGGTGACGGGGTGGCGAGCGACCGCGTTGGCGCGCAACGCGATCGCAAACCCGAAGCCCGCGCCCGACCACACCAACGGCGACGCAGGCCGATGCCGATGGCCCGCATCCGTGGGCTGCGGTGCCCGGCACGCCACAGCAGAACGCCGAACACGCTCCCCGCCGCACACACCGACCCGGCGACAGCTGCCGATCGGCCACAAGATTCCCGCCGCGGTGACCGCCCAGCTGGTCAATGCGGCCGGCACCAGCCGCGCATCCAGCCGCGCCGTCGCGGCGTCGCCGCCGGAGAGGTGCTGCACCGGTCTCTAGACACGAACCAGCGGGCGCAGCTTTTCCAGACGCGCCGGGCCGATGCCGTCAACTTCGCCGAGCTGGTCGACGCTGGTGAACTTGCCGTTGGCATCCCGCCAGGCCACGATCGCGGCCGCCGTCACCGGCCCGACCCCGGGCAGGGCGTCCAACTGCTGCACGGTCGCGGTGTTCAGGTTGACCACCTCGGCCGGTGCGGGCTTCCGGACCTGGACGAGCCGATGAGGCCCGCGCCCGGCGGGCCCGGCGCGGCCGAGCCGGAGCTCACCGAACTGCCCAACACCGGCGGCTGCCCCTTGACGGGGGCGATCCCGACCACGATCTGCTCGCCGTCGTCAACCTGGCGGGCCATGTTCAGCCCGATGGTGTCGGCGCCGTCCGTCGCGCCGCCGGCCGCCTTCAGCGCGTCGGCGATCCGCGCGCCGGGCGCCAGCGTGACCAGGCCGGGCGTGTGCACCAGGCCGACCACGCTGACCACCACCGGCTGGTCTGGGCTCGACCGTCGGACTCGGACTCGGGCCGCGGCTCGCCGACGACACCGCGTCGACCGGCGGCAGTTTCGCCGACATCACCGGCGCGGGCTGCGTCGCGCATCAGCGTGAAGACGGTGACCAGCACCGCGATGGCGGCGATCGCCAGCCAATGCGATGGCGCCCGCGCGGCCCGGGTCGGCGCGCACCCTGGCCAGCCAGCCGCCGCCTTGCTGGCCGGAACCGTCCGGAAGCCACCGCGGCAGCAGGGAGTTCGGGTCGGTATCGGCATCTGTGCCATCGGTGTCGTCGGCGTCACGTGTCCGGTTGGCCGCCGAGTCGTCGATGCAGGCGCTCGGCGGGCAGTTCTGTACGCATGCGCCGACCGTAGGTGCGCCGACCGTCGCGGCAAGGCTGTCGCGGAGCCCGGCGGCGCCGGCTGTGGATTAACCGCCGGCTGTGCACAACCGGCTGAGCGCCGAGCCGCCTGACTGGTTGGTTGGGCGGGCGGATAACGTGCAGCGGCAGGGACCGTCGGATCCAGCAGAGGAGACTGCCATGCAACTGGCACTCACACCGGACGAAGCCGCCTTCCGCGACGAGCTGCGCACCTTCTACACGACGAAGATTCCGGCGGAGATCCGCGAGCAGATCCGCTTGGGCTTACCACTCGAGCAAGACGACTTCGTCACCAGCCACAAGATCCTCAACGATCACGGGCTCGCGGTGCCCAACTGGCCGGTCGAGTGGGGCGGCAAGGACTGGACGCCCGCTCAGCACCAGATCTGGCTCGACGAGATGCAGCTGGCCTCGCGTGCCGGAACCGCTGAACTTCAACGCCAAGATGGTCGGACCGGTGATCGCCGAGTTCGGCTCCCAGGAGATCAAGCAGCGCTTCCTGCCGCCGACGGCCAGCCTCGACATCTGGTGGTGCCAAGGGTTCTCCGAGCCCGAAGCCGGCTCGGATCTGGCATCGCTGCGCACCACCGCCCTGCGGGACGGCGACAGCTACGTCGTCAACGGGCAGAAGACCTGGACGACGCTGGGCCAATACGCCGACTGGATTTTCTGCCTGGTGCGCACCGACCCGCAGGCGCCCAAGAAGCAGGCCGGCATCTCGTTTCTGCTCATCGATTTGGACACCCCCGGGATCACGATGCGGCCGATCAAGTTGATCGACGGCAGCTACGAGGTCAACGAGGTGTTCTTCGAAGACGTCCGGGTACCCGCCGATCAGCTTGTCGGAGAAGAGAATCAGGGCTGGACCTACGCGAAGTTCCTGCTGGGCAACGAGCGGACCGGCATCGCCAGGCGTCGGCCGGACCAAGGTTCGTCTCGCCGAGGTCAAACAGTGCGCCGCCGACACCGGCCTGCTCAGACGATCCGCTGTTCGCCGCCCGGCTCGCCGAAGCCGAAAACGAGCTGCTGGCATTGGAGCTCACCCAGATGCGGGTCGCGTCCGGCTCGTCGGCCGGTAAGCCCAATCCGGCGTCGTCGGTGCTCAAACTGCGCGGCAGCCAGTTACAGCAGACCGCCACCGAATTGCTCGTCGAAGTGGCCGGCCCGGATGCGCTGCCGTTCGACGCCGGCGACGAGATCGCGTCACCGGAGTGGGCGCAGAGCAGCGCGCCGCACTACTTGAACTACCGCAAGACGTCCATCTACGGCGGCAGCAATGAGGTCCAGCGCACCATCATCGCGTCCACCATTCTCGGGTTGTAGGACGCGGCAGCGTCTGAGGAAAATGAGGTAAAGCCATGGACTTTCAGTTGAGCGACGAACAGGTTCTGCTCCGCGACACCACCCGCGACCTGCTGTCCCGAAGCTATGACCCGGAGAGCCGCAACAAGATTGTCGGCAGCGAGCTGGGCTGGAGCCGCGACGTGTGGAGTCAGCTGGCCGACACCGGGATTCTGGGGCTGGGCTTCGACCCTGACGAGGCTGGCCAGATCGAGGTGATGGTCGTGCTCACCGAGGTCGGGCGCCGGCTGGCGCCCGAACCCGTCGTGCATGCGGCGCTGGGGCCTGGGGCGATCATCGCCGAGGTGGGCAGCGACGGCCAAAAGGAGCTACTGGACGAGGTCGCCGCCGGGCAGCGGCTGCTGGCGTTCGCGCACGTCGAGCCCGGGATGCGCACGGCCACTACTGATGTCGCGACGACCGCTGTGCAACAAGGTGATTCATGGGTGCTGAGCGGACGCAAGAACCCGGTGCTGGCCGGCGACTCCGCCGATACCCTGGTAGTCAGTGCGGAGTTGCCCGACGGCGGCATGGGGTTGTTCCTGGTCGACGGCTGAAGCCGTGAGCCGCCACGCTTACCGCACCGTTCGACGGCCAGCGCGGCGCCCAGATCGACCTGGACCAGGCGCCGGGCGATCCGCTCGGCGAGGCGGTGGATGCATCGGCCGCCATCCGCAACGGCGTCGTCCGCATCCAGTCTGCGTTGTGCGCTGAGGCGGTCGGCGCCATGGAAGAGGCGCTTCGACTGACCACCGATTACCTCAAGTCGCGCAAGCAGTTCGGGGTCACGCTCAACAAATTCCAGACGCTCACCCAGCGCGCCGCCGACATGTACGTGTCGGTGGAGTTGGCCCGCAGCATGAACCTCTACGCCGCGATGTCGATCGCCGACGGCAATCTCGACCCGGTCATCGCGTCGCGGGCCAAGCTGCAGATCGGCCGGTCGGGCCGGCACATCGCGCAGGAGTCGATCCAGCTGCACGGCGGCATCGGCATGACCGCGGAGTATCCGGTCGGCCACTATGCCGCCCGGCTCACCGCGATCGAGCACACCCTGGGTTCGTCGCAGGACCAGTTGCACGTCTTGGTCGATCAAGTCGGCGACTACGACGTGGTGACGCTGTAGACCGGGAGAACTCGCATGGCCGAACTCTCCGGCGAAGTCGCGAATTCTTCTCGGCGGGCACCCGCACCGGGATGCTGGGTTACGTCGCGCCCGACGGCCGGCCGCTGGTCGCGCCGGTGTGGTTCATCGTCGACAACGGCGAGCTGGTGTTCAACACCGGCCGTGATACGGCGAAAGGCCGTGCGCTGGCACGGGATTCACGTGTCGTGATCTGTGTCGACGACCCGCATCCGCCCTATTCGTTCGTCCAGGTGCAGGGCACAGCGTCCGTGCAGGATGGTGCCGAGGACCTGCTCGACATCGCGACCCGGATCGGCGCACGCTACATGGGCGCTCATCGCGCCAAAGAATTCGGCCAGCGCAACGCGGTGCCCGGCGAGCTGCTGGTGCGGGTCCGTCCGACCAAGGTCAACTCGGCCTTCAATATCGCCGACTGACCGGCCGGCATCAACTCGGCTCGGGCGCTGTTTCGGATTCCGAGCTCGGCTCCGGCGCTGCAACCGATTCCGGGCTCGGCTCCGGCGCTGCAACCGATTCCGAAGTCGGCTCCGACGCTGCAACCGATTCCGAAGTCGGCTCCGACGCTGCAGCCGATTCCACCTCGGCCGACTGTGATTCCGAATCGGGCAGCTGAGCGGCGAGATACTCGCCGAGCCCCCCGATCGTCGGATAGTCGAATACCGCGGTTGCGTTGATCGTGAACGCGCCACCGAACTGGCTGTGCAACCGGTTGCGGAGTTCGACCGCCATCAGTGAATCCGTACCCAGGTCCAAGAACCGACTGGTTGCGGCGGGCGGTTGCGCGAGCCGCAGGAAACCCTGCACTTCGCGCTGCAGGAATTCGGTGATGAAACTGGCGCGCTGCGCCACCGGTATCTCCTGCAGTTGCCGGAGCAACTCACTGTCGCCGGTTGCCTCTCGCGAGGGCACTCGGCAACACGAGGTCGAGAATCGGCGGACGAGAACTGCCCAGCACCTTCGCGGCACGCTGCCAGTTGGCCTTGATGACGGTTGCCTGCCCAGTTCCGTTGGCGACAACCTCGGCGAGCGCGCCGAGGGCGGCCGAGGGCTCCAGCGGAACCAGGCCTTGCGCACTGATATTGGCGCGCGCGGCCTCCGAGGAGGCCATGCCCCCCTGGGCCCAGGGACCAAAGTTGACGCCGGTCGCCGGCAAGCCGTGCGCCTTTCGATCCGCGACCAGCCCGTCGAGCAGCGCATTGGCAGTCGAGTAGTTGGCCTGGCCGGGTGAACCGAGCAAGCTGGACACCGAGGAGGACACGATGAAGAAGTCGAGATCGTCGTTCCTCGTCAACCGGTCCAAGTAGCAAGGCACCGAACGCCTTGGGCGCCAACGTCGTCCGGAAACGCTCCAGGCTCTGCTGCGACAGCAGCGCGTCGTCGAGCACGCCCGCCAAATGCGCCACTCCCGCGAGCGGCGGCAACTCCGCGCGGATCCGCTCCAGCAGCGTTTCCACTTCGGACTCGTCGCCGACATCGGCCGCGAAGGTGTGAATGCGGCACCGGTAGCGCTCAGTGATGTCGTCGATCTCCCGTTGTGCGTCCGCATCGGGCGTGCGCCGGCTGGTCAACACGATGTCACCGGCACCGAGCTGGGCCAGATAGGCCGCCGTGTGCAGGCCGATCGCACCGAGTCCACCGGTGATCAGATAGCTCCGATCGCCCCGCGGCTGTAGCGGGTTCGGCATCTGCAGCACGATCTTCCCGATATGCCGCGCTTGCTGCATGCGGCGAAACGCCGTCTTCGCTTCCGTCAGCGGGTAGATCTCGGCGGGCAGTGGCGTCCACTCGGCCCTGGCCAACCCGTCCGACACCTCGCCCAGCAAGCCACGAATACGCTCGGGCTCCTGAAAGGTAACCGTGTCCAGGGCAACGATCTCGTAGGCGATGTCGGGACGAGCTTCCGCCATCTGCTCCGGCGTCCAGATGTCGCGCTTGGCGATCTCGGCGAAACGGCCGTTCTGCGCAGTGGCCCGCACGGTCGCTTCGATGAACCCCTCATTCGTCAAGCTGTTGAGCACCACATCGACGCCGGCACCGTCAGTGTCAGCGAGGATTTGGTCAGCGAAATCCGTGTTGCGCGAGTCGTAAACGTATTCCACACCCAGCTTGCGTAGCGTTGCGCGTTTGTAGGTGCTGGCGGTGGCGAACACAGTCGCACCGTGCTGCTGCGCCATCTGGATGGCGGCCAATCCGACACCACCGCTGGCGGCGTGAATGAGCACACGGTCACCGGGCTTCAGCTGCGCCCAGTCGAACGCGAGCCGGGCGGTCAGCGCAGCAGCGGGAATTGTTGCCGCATCGACCGCGCTCACCCCGTCGGGAATCGGCGCCAGCAACTGGGCCGGCACATTGAACCGACTGGAGAACGCGCCCTGCATGAAGCCATAGACGCGTTGGCCGACCTCGAGTCCGGTCACGCCGTCACCCAACTGGGTGACGATGCCGGCGAAGTCGCCGCCGATCGGGCCCGGATCACCCGGGTAGAGGCCCAGCACATTGAGCACATCCCGGAAGTTCAAGCCTGCGGCCTCAACCCGGACCTGCACATAGCCCTCGTCCGGCGGCGGGACTTCCGTCTCGGTCAGCCGCAGGTTGTCGATCGCGCCGCGTTCAGTGGGCGCCAGCACGTAATCAGCTGCGCGCGGCACCGCGAGATGACCACTGCGCGACCACTGCAATAGCCGGGAGGCCAAGAACTTGCCTTGCCGCAGCGCGAGTTCGGGTTCCTGAAGGGATGAGCTCGGTGCGCCGAGTAGGCCGGCCAGTAAGTGAGCGGCCTCCTCTGATCCGTCGTAATCGACCAGCCTGCAATGCAGGGCCGGCTCCTCGTTGATGATGGTGCGCCCGAGTCCCCACAGCGCCGCTTGCACCGGGTCGACCGGCTCGCCGGATTCGGTCGCCACAGCTCGTTCGGTGATGATCCATAGCCCGTTGGGAAGTTTGACCGCCCCACTCGGCTTGCAGGGTGTGAACGGCGCTGAGCAGATTGGTGATCTCGGACTCCAGCCGCGCGATAGATTCAGCGCTCGACTTTTCCGCGCTCGGTCCGGTACTGCGCCAGACGATGCCGGAGACCGGCATACCGCGCTCTTGAGCCTGTGCCAACAGCTGCCCCAAGAGCTCCGGATCCGTGGTGCGGTCAAAAGAGATGCAGCCCGGCAAGTCGGCCGCCAGTTCGTCGAATCCGGCAATCAGCCAGATGCCGTTCGCGATTCCGGCGCCATCACTCTGCTCCGGTGGCGGCACCTCGTGCCAGCCAAGGGTGTACAGCAGCCGGGTGGCATCGCCACCGAGCCCACGCAACAACGCCTCTCGGGGCGCGCGTTTGACCGTGAACTCGCGGATCCCGCCCAGCAGGCGGCCGTCCCGATCGACGAAATCGAGATCGAAGACCTGGGTTTCGCTGTCGAGGCCACTGGTGTGCCACCTCGCGCGGCAATAGAACCTGCGAGGCATCTTCTCCCGCAGCATCACCTGCCCGTACCGCAACGGTAAGAACAGATCGTTCACCCCCTGTTCGGCCGCGAGAAGTGCCGGGAACGCGGGGAAGGCGACTCCGGTGCACAAGTCCATCAGCACCGGATGCATCGGCTCGGTTCCGAGATTTTCTGCGAGTTCTTCACCGACGGTGATATCGCCGATCGCCTCACCCTCACCGAGCCACAGCGACTTCAGCGAACCTGACCAGTTCGGCCCCCACGCCAGCTCCATGTCGGCGAAGGTTTCGAACAGCTCCTGCGGACGCATGCGCTCCATCCGCTCGATTGCCGCGTCGACAGGCTCCGGCTGCTCGGGTGTCGGCTCGTCATCGACACCGGCGACGACGGTGCCGTCGGCGTTCAACGACCATTCCGCATCATGGACACCGTATGGGCGGCTGTGCACCCGGAAGCTCCAGCCACCACCGTCCTCGAGCGGATGCAACGTCAGCTGCACCTCGCGAGAACTTTCTCGGGCAGGATGATCGGCTCATAGAAGAAGACGTCTTTCACCCGCGCCGGCGGACCAACCGCGGCCAGGGCCATCGCCGCATACGTCGCCCCGGGAACGACGACGGTGCCATAGATGACGTGATCCGACAAGCCAAGGTTGCGACTTGACCGACAGTCGACTGGTGTAGACGGAGTCGCCGGAGGCGAGATCCTTTGCACTACCCAGGATTCCGGATACGGCAGCGACCGTCAATGCGGCAATGCCGGAGGTCTTGGGCCAGAAGCGACGGCGCTGGAACGGATAGGTGGGCAGTTCGATTCTGCGATGCGGGTGGTGCTGCAGCGCAGCGAACTTAGGCCGATGGCCGCTGACATAGGTGGTGGCCAGCGCTTCGGCGATCTGGCGCCGGTCAGCGACACCCTTGCGCAGCGAAACGATCGCGCGGGGCGCGGCCAAATGTTCCGGCCAGACCTGCACTGCCGCCCCGGTCAGAACCGGTTGCGGACCGATCTCCATCAACACCGAGCATCCCAGCGCCGCCACGGTGCGCACGCTTTCGGCGAACTGCACCGGCTGGCGGGAATGCCGCCGCCAATATTGAGCATCCAGCGGGGTTTCCGCCGTGAGGATGGCGCCGGTGCGGTTGCAGACCAGCGGCAACGTCGGCACAGCGAACTCCAACTTGCGCTGCGTACGACTCGAATTCACCGAGCACCGGCTCCAGCAACTCCGAGTGGAAGGCGTGGCTGGTCTCCAGCCAGCGTGCAGCGGATCCCGTCATTGCCGAAGGTGGCGACGATCTGTTCCAGATCCTCGCCCGGACCCGACAGCACCGTGTTGGGGCCGTTGTAGGCGCCGACCGACACCCGAGGGAACTCGTTGGCGAGTCTCCTCGACGTACTTGGGGTCGGCGAACACCGCCACCATCCGGCCACCGTCGGGCAGGCTGCCGAACAGCCGGCCGCGCTCGGCCATCAGCCGCGCCCCGTCCTCGAGGCTGAACACGCCGGCCACACACGCCGCCGCGTACTGGCCCACGCTGTGCCCCAGCACCACATCGGGCTCGACGCCCCACGACTGCCACAGCCGGGCCAGGCCCATCTCGACGGCGAACAAGCGCCGGCTGCGCAAACGACGTGTGCTTCAATGTTTCGCCGGCCTTGCCGCCGGTTTCACGGTCGGTGGCGAAAATTACCTCCAGCAACGGTCGCGGCAGTATCTCGCTGACCGCGTCCGCGCAACGTTTCACGGTTTCGGCGAAAACCGGCTCAGCGTCGAACAGTTCGCGTGCCATCCCCGGGTACTGGCTGCCCTGCCCGGTGAACAGCCACGCCGTCGTCGGCCGGTCGGTGCACTCGCCGCGCACCACACCGGGTCGCAGCCGGTTCTCGGCCAGCTCGGCTAGCCCTCGCTCGCGCTCTGCACCGAATCCACGACCAGCGCGGCCCGGTGTTCGAAGTGCGAACGCCCAACCCCGGCCGTGAGGCACACCTCGGCGATGTCGGCCTCTGGGTGGTTGTTCAACCAGGACCCATACCGCTGCGCCAACTCCACCAGCGCCTCCGATGAGCGCGCCGACAGCGGCAAGCACATTGACCGACTCTTCCGGAGCCTCTGACTCCGGCGCCGTGGCGGCGGCGTCAGCCGGATGTTCGTCGGGGGTCGCCGGCTGGACCGGCGCCTCCTCGATCAGCACGTGCGCGTTGGTGCCGGTGAACCCGAAGGAACTCACGCCCGGCGCGCCGCGGCCTGCCGTTGGCCTGCCACGGGATCGCCTTGTCCACGACCCGCACCGGCAGCGAGTCCCACGGGATGTGCGGCGACGGTTTGTCGAAGTGCAGGCTCTGCGGCAGCACCTCGTGCTGCAGCGACAACACGACTTTGATCAGACCGGCGGCCCCTGATGCCGACTCGGTGTGGCCGATGTTGGTCTTGACCGATCCCATCAGCAGCGGCCGGTCCGCGTCACGGGCGGCACCGTAGACGGCGCCGGCCGCCTGCACCTCGATCGGATCACCGAGCGGGGTGCCCGTCCCATGCGCCTCGAGGTAGTCGACGTCTCCGCCGGCCAGACCGGCGCGAGCCAGCGCCGTGGCGATAAGCCGTTGCTGTGCACCACCATTGGGCACCGTCAAACCACTGGACGCGCCGTCCTGGTTGACCGCACTGCCCGGGATCACCGCGGCAACCCGATCGCCGTCGCGCACCGCATCGCTGAGCCTCTTGAGCACCAGAATCCCGCAGCCTTCACTGCGCACATAGCCGTCGGCGGAGGCGTCGAAGGTCTTGCATCGCCCAACGGGCGAAAGCATCCTGGCACGCGAGGCGGCGATGACAGTCACCGGACTCAGCAAGACGTTGACACCGCCGGCCAACGCCAGATCGCAGTCACCGGAGTGCAATGCCTGGCAGGCCTGATGGACGGCCACCAGCGACGAGCTGCACGCCGTATCGACCGCCACCGCCGGTCCTTCGAGGCCGAGCGCGAAGGCAACCCGACCGGAGATCGCATTGAGCGCATTGCCGGTGATGAAGTAGGGCTCGATCTTGTCGATCGACTCGGCGGACAGCAGATGCGCATACTCGTTGGCGGCCACTCCGGCGAAGATGCCGGTTCGGCTGCCGCGCAATGCGGCCGGCGCGTAGCCAGCCCTTTCCAGGCCCTCCCAAACCGTTTCGAGCATCAGCCGCTGCTGCGGCTCGATCCAGACTGCCTCGCGCGGGGAGATGCCGAAGAATTCGGGATCGAATCCGTCGATTCCGTCGAGGAATCCGCCGAAACGGGTGTAGGTCTTGCCCGGAGTATCCGGATCCGGGTCGTAAAACTCGTCGATGTCGAATCGGTCCTCCGGGACTTCCCGGATCGCATCGACACCGCCGGACAGCACCTCCCAGAACGCTTCCGGATTGGGTGCGCCCGGGAAACGGCATGCCACCGCCACGATCGCGATCGGCTCATCCGTGCGCGTCGTCACTGCTGTCGCCAGCGAAGGCCCCGACTTTCCCTGCTCGCTCAGCCCGAGCACGTCACCGAGCAGGTAATCCACCACGTCCGACAGCCGTGGGTAATCCATCGCCAGGGTCGCCGGCATCTGCTTGCCCACGCCTTGCTCGATGCGGCGCCGCAATTCGACGGCCATCAGCGAATCCATGCCGAGATCGAAGAATCCGGCGTCCTCGCGGATCTCCGCGGGGTCGACTCGCGTCACCTCCGCCACCGCGTCGCGCAGGTAATCCGCCAGCAGCTTTCTGCGTTGCTGCACCGGAGCGTTGGTGAGCTGTTCGACCAGTTCGGTCTTGCCCGACGCCGTTGTTGCCGGCACCGACACCGGGCACCTCACGCTCCAACTCCGCCAGGAAGGACCGCCGGCCCGCTTGCTGGTAGAGCGGCAGGAAGCGAGCCCAGTCGATCCGGGCCACCACGCCTTGCGCTGTGTCCTGCCCCGGAAGAGCCGGCAATCAGATCGGCCATGCCCGCCAGTGCATCGGCAGGTGACAACGTCTTGATCCCGCGCTTGCCAGTCGCGCACGAGACTCCTCGTCGGCCATGCCCGCCGACCAGGGACCGAAATTGACGCTGATCCCAGGGACGCCCTGCTCGCGCAGCCGCCAGGCCAGCCCGTCGAGGAAGGCGTTGGCCGCGCCGTAGGCGGTCTGACCGAACCCGCCCCATACTCGAGGCGATCGAGGAGGTGCTCAGGAAGAAGTCCAGCTGCAAGTCCGCGGCTGCTTCGCTCAAATGCCAAGCACCCCAGACTTTTCCGGCGAACACCCGATCCACCTCGGCGTCGTCTAGGGTGCTGCAGCGGGGTGGTACCGATCTCGCCTGCGGCATGGACGATGCCGGCCAACGGCGGTAGTTCGGCCTGCACAGTGGCTAACAGGCGCGCGACGTCGTGCGCATCGGCGACATCGGCCGCGAGGACCCGGAATTCGCAGCCGTGCTGTTCGCTCAACGCATCGATGCGCGGTTGCGCGGCTTCGCTGGGTGACGCGCCGGCTGGTCAGCACCAGGTGCCGGGCGCCGTGCGCGGCCAGGTATCCGGCGATTTCCAGTCCGATCGACCCCAGTCCGCCGGTCACCAAATACGTTGCGTCATCACGCAGTGCCAGCGGTGTTGCGGTCGGCTGCCCGGCCCGTCGAACCAGCCGTGGAACATAGACCGATTGATCACGCAGCGCGACTTGGTCTTCCACGGCGCGGTTGCCGCCGCCATCTGGTTGATCAGCCGCGACCATTCGTCGGCAGTGCCTTCGCCAGATCCGCCAGTCCGCCCCACACCTGCGGATGCTCCAGCGAGGCGGCACGACCGAATCCCCACAGGGCAACTCTGATCTGGTGACACGGTGTCCGTCGTCGGTGACTCGTTGTGCGCCGCGGGTTACCACCCAGATCGGTCTGCGCAGTTCAGCGGCGGCCGCGGCGCGGAAGAGTCGCCGTGTTCCGCCCAGGACTTGGTGTTGCACCCGCAACAGCGACCGCATCGACGGTGCGGCGTCGGAGTCGAGGGCCGCGACATGCAGGATACGTAGCGCCGGTTCGTCTGCCACCGCAGCGAGCAACGCGCCTTCGAGCCGTTCCTCGTCCGCGTCGGATCACCGGCAACCCGAGAATCCGATGCCGGTGCCCATGCGCGGTCAGCGCGTCGACCAAAGGCTGAGCTGCATCGGCATCATCGCCAATGAGGAGCCAGGTAGATCCCTCGCCGGCTTCCGCATCTGAGACCGTCGCGGTGGATTTCTCCCAACGAAACTCGTAGCGCGTCGTCCGCGATCGACTGGGTTTTACGCTGTTGGTTGTGTTGTGCGGCAAGCTTTGTCAGCACATCCAGGGTCTGATGATCGCCGCTCGCACCGTCGAGTAGCGCGGCGAGTTCTTCGATCCGGCCGTCCTCGAGAAGGCGGACGGCTTCGGTGCGTCGGCTGCGGTCTGGTGCGAGGTCTGCTGGGTGGGCCGGACCCGCTTCTCTCGGTACCAGTACTGGCGATGCTGGAACGGATAGGTCGGCAGGTCGAGCTTTCGCGCCGGTCCCTGCCGCACAGCGCCGAAGTCGGGCAGATGGCCCAGAACGTACGCGTCAGCAAGGGCTTCGGTGATCTGGCGGTGGTCGGCGGTGTTTCGACGCAGCGACGCGATCGCCCGCGGCGTGGTGGCCGGGTCGGGCCATGCCCGCAGAGCTGCGGCGGTGAGCACCGGTTGCGGGCCGATCTCCAGCAGCACTTTGCAACCCAGATCGGCAAGGGTGCGCACGCTCTTGGCGAATTCCACCGGTTGGCGCGCGTGGCGACGCCAGTAGGCGCCGTCGAGCTTCTGCGCTCCTGCCGATCGCGGCGCCGGTGCGGTTGCACACCAAAATCCGTTGTGGCGAGCTGAAATTGAACCGGTCCGCATACGACTCGAACTCGTCGAGGATCGGATCCAGCAGCGCCGAGTGGAACGCGTGGCTGGTGTCTAGCCAGTCACACCGGACACCGTCGGCCGTCAACCCGGCCACCGCCTGGTCCAGATCCTGCTGCGGGTCCCGACAGTACGGTGTTAGCGCCGTTGTAGGCGGCAACCGACAGACTTGGGAACTCGTCGGTGAGGCTCTCGACGCGCTCGGCGGCGGTGAAGACCGCGACCATCCGACCGCCCGCGGGCAAACTGCCGAAAAGGCGGCCGCGCTCGGCCATCAGTCGCGCGCCGTCCTCGAGGCTGAACACACCCGCGACGCAGGCCGCCGAATACTGGCCGACGCTGTGGCCCAGCACCACGTCGGGTTCGAAGCCCCACGACTGCCAGAGCCGGGCCAGGCCCATCTCTACCGCGAACAAGGCGGGCTGGGCGTAGGAGGTCTGCCGCAGCGTCTCTTCGTTGTCCGGGCTATCCGACATCGAAAATGACGTCGAGCAGTGGCTTTTCGAGCACGTCAGCGACCACTGCCGCGCAGCGAGTTCAATGTCTCGGCGAACACCGGCTCGGTGTCGAACAGCTCCCGGGCCATGCCCGGGTACTGGCTGCCTTGACCGGTGAACAGCCACGCCGTCTTCGGCGTGGCATCGGAAACTCCGCGCACCAGGCCAGGTGCCGGGCGGTCGTCCGCGAGCGCACCGAGCAACTCACTGGCGGATTCTCTCGAATTGACCACCAACGCGGCCCGGTGCTCGAAGTGCGCTCGCCCCACCCCGGCGGTAAAGCACACGTCCGCCAGGGTGGCCTCGGGGTGCGCGTTCAACCAGCTGCGGTATTGATCGGCGATCTGAACCAATGCGTCGGGCGTGCGCGCCGATAGCGGAAGTATGCTGAACCGTCGGTCCCCGGGCTGGTCGACCGGACCCGGTGCCGCCGCGACCTGACCTGCTTGCATCAGGCGCTTCCTCGAGGATGACGTGCGCGTTGGTCCCGGCGAACCCGAACGAGCTGATTCCCGCAATACGGGGCCGACCGTTGCGTTCCCAGGCGGTGGCCTCCTGGACAACCTGCACCGCAAGCCGGTCCCACGGAATGTGCGGCGACGGATTCGGAAGTGCAGATGCTGCGGCAGTAACTCGTTCTCGAGCGACAGGATGACCTTGATGACGCCCGCGATCCCCGCGGCTGCTTCCAGGTGCCCGATATTCGTCTTCGCCGAGCCGATCAACAGCGGCCGGCCCGCCTCGCGCCCTGCGCCGAGCACCGCACCCGCGGCCTGAGCCTCGATCGGATCGCCCAGCGATGTTCCGGTCCCGTGTGCCTCCAGGTATTCGACGTCGCCGGGTGCGACGCCGGCGCGCCTCAGCGCCTCGGCGATAACCCGTTGCTGGGCAACGCCGTTCGGCACCGTCAAGCCACCCGATGCGCCATCCTGGTTGATCGCGCTGCCCCGGATCACGGCCCGAATCCGGTCGCCGTCGCGGATCGCGTCCTCAAGCCGCTTGACGACAATGACGCCGCAACCCTCGCCGCGCACGTAGCCGTCCGCGGCCGCATCGAATGTCTTGCACCGGCCGTCGGGCGCGAGCATGTGCGCACGGGAGAAGGTGATCATGGTCGCCGGGGTGAGCAGGACGTTCGCGCCGCCGGCCAGCGCGAGGTCGCATTCCCCCAAGCGCAGCGCCTGGCATGCCTGATGGATTGCCACCAACGACGAGCTGCACGCCGTGTCGACGGCGACCGCCGGGCCCTGCAGCCCCAATCGGTAGCTGATCCGGCCCGCTGCTGCGGCATTCGACGTCCCGATTGCCATATAGGCTTCGATCTCGGGGAAAGTCAGCTCGCCGGATGCCATGCCCAGGTAATCATGGGTGGCCAAACCGATGAACACACCGGTGTTGGTGTTCGCCAAAGCCGTTGGCGCGGTGCCCGAATGCTCCACCGCCCGCCACGCCGTCTCCAGCAAGAGCCGATGCTGCGGGTCCAGCATCCTGACCTCGCGCGCCGACATACCGAAGAACGGCGCATCGAACCCCGTCACGTCATCGACGAAACCCGCCCGACGGGTCGCAACCTTCCCGGGCGCATCGGGATCCGGGTCGAAGAATTCGTCGGCATCCCACCGGTCCTGCGGGCACCTCCGATATCGCATCCCGGCCTTCGCGCAGCACCTGCCAGAACTCGTCCGCGTCCGCGGCACCCGGGAAAACGCGCCGCGTAGCCGACGATCGCAAAACCCGATGCCGGCTGCATGGACCTTCGACGGATGCCATGCGGTTGTCCTCTCTGCTTGGGGACTGTGAAGAACTTGAGATTCGGTCGCCGCGGCGCGGCCCGGTTGCGCAACAGAATTGCCGCTCACTGCACACCCAGTATTGCAACCGCGGTACCCCGCCGGCGACACGTGCCGCCGCACACCGGGCACCGTACACGCAAGGTACGGCTGTGCATCCGTCGTCTCACGCCGGGTGGTTCGGTCTAGTCGGTGTCAGCGACCGCCCGCCCGGATCCGGTGAGCTGTGTCGGCAGGCATCCGCGCACGTCGGCGACGCTGCCAGCCGCAGAGGGTTATCTTGGTGTCGCTACCAGCGCGGCCTGACCTGAGCCGTTCACACCGAGGAGGACGAAACTTTTGCGCATCGGGAAAATTACGGTCGGCTCACTCGATGAGTGGACGCTGACCCCCGGCTCAGTCACCTCCTGGCACCCGACGGCCGCGGCTGCCGAAAAGGTCCGGCAAGCGCCGGTCAGTTCTGTGCCGGTCAGCTACATGCAGGGCCAACATCTTCGTAATTATCGCGAACGGACAGCCGCGGGGCTGAACTTTTCCCGGCAAATCATCGCTAGCTGTGATGTACCCGGCCAGTGCGATATTTCCGCCATGGATCACGCCCTCAACGCATACCTGCGTCGGCATGACACGTTCCGCAGTTGGTTCGAGCACACCGGTGACGGAGAGTTCATAAGGCGTGCCATCAGCGATCCTGCTGATATTGAATTCGCGCCGATCGATCACGGCCACATGACGGTCGACGAAATACGCGCTCATGTCGTGGCCATACCGAATCCGCTGGAGTGGGGCTGTTTCACCTTCGGGATAATCCAGACCGAGGATCACTTCACTTTCTTTGCCGCCATGGATCATGTCCACGGGGACGCGACGTTGATCGGCACAACGATGCTGGAAGCCAACGGAATGTATTCGGCGTTGAGCGCGGGCGGTGAGGCTCTTACGCTTCCCGATGCCGGCAGCTTCGACGATTTCTGTTCCCGCGAGCGCGAGTACACGTCAACGTTAACCGTAGATTCGCCGCAGGTACGCGCCTGGATTGACTTCGCCGAGAACAATAACGGTGGCTTTCCCGAGTTCCCACTCCCGCTGGGTAACCCGTCGGAGTCGACTAGCAGTGACATGGCCTCCGAACTGCTGATGGACCCAGAACAGACGGAGCGATTCGAATCAGCCTGCACGGCGGCCGGCGCGCGCTTCGTCGGCGGCTTGTTCGCCTGCCTCGGCCTGGTGGAGCATGAGTTCACCGGTGCTCTCACGTACTACGGGCTCACTCCGAGGGATTCCCGCACGGCCAGCGGACAATTTCATGACGCAGGGTTGGTTTACCGGCCTGATCCCGATCACCGTCCCGATAGCTGCGACCTCTTTCAGCGATGCCGCATGGGCGGCGCAGGCTTCTTTCGATTCAGGTCTGCGACATGGCGAAGGTGCCGTATTACCGCGTATTGGAATTGGCGCCGTGGTTGAGCTGGCCACGACCAAACTTTCCGGTGTCGAACTTCTTCCATGGCGGCGCTGCTCCGCTCAACGCCATTCTTGCGGCAGCCGACCTGGGCCTTGCGAACAATATCGGAATCTACCCTGACGGCCGATATTCATATCAACTGACCATCTACATCTTCCGGTACGGGGAGGGCACGGTGATGGCGATCATGCATCCCGATAATCCGGTAGCCAAGAAATCAGTCGCCCGCTACATGGCGGCGATGAGGTCCGTGTGCGTGCGGGTCGCCGACAGCGGGCAGTTGGGGACGCGTCGCGTAGCGCGGCAATCCGATGGCTAGGTGCGATTTCGGTGAACGTGCGTGATTTTCCGGTGAGGTGAGGGCGATATGCGACGGCTAGCCGATTTTGTGGTGCGGTGGCCCTGGGTCGTGATCGGGGTCTGGGTCGCGATCGCGGTCGCGTTACCGCTGACGTTCCCATCACTGAACGAGATGGCCCAGAAGCATCCGCTCGCTATCTTGCCCAGCGACGCGCCGTCGAGCGTCACCGCTCGAAAGATGACCGAGGCGTTTCACGAGTCGGGCTCAGAAGACCTCCTGTTGGTGGTCCTGACCGACGACAAAGGGCTTGGCAAGGCCGACGAGGCCACCTACCGCAAGCTGGTGGACGCGCTGCGCCACGACACCCGAGATGTCGTGATGCTGCAGGATTTCATCAGCACGCCGCCCCTGCGCTCGATCGTGACCAGCAAGGACAACAAGGCTTGGGTGCTACCGGTCGGTGTGGCGGGCGAGTTGGGCACTCCGCGGTCCTACGCCGCCTTCAACCAGATCAGCGACATCGTCAGACACTCCGTCGCCGGATCAGCCCTGACGGCAAACGTCACCGGCCCCGCGGCCACCGTCGCCGACCTCACCGTCGCGGGCGAACGGGATCGGCTTCCGATCGAGTTGGCCATCGGCGTGCTGGTGCTGATCGTCCTGCTGGTCGTTTACCGCAGCGTGGTCACCATGCTGCTGCCGTTGATCACGATCGGGTTGTCCCTGGTGATCGCACAGTCAATGGTCGCCGGCTACTCCCAACTGACCGGCACGGGCGTCTCGAACCAGTCCATCGTATTTCTGAGCGCGATCATGGCCGGCGCCGGAACGGATTACGCGGTCTTTCTCATCAGCCGCTATCACGACTACCTGCGGCGGGGTGAGGATTTCGACCAGGCGGTCAAGAGGGCAATGATCTCGATCGGAAAAGTGATCGCCGCATCCGCCACCAGCGTCGGAATCACTTTTCTCCTGATCAGCTTCGCCCGAATGGGAGTTTTCCAAACGGTCGGAATCGCGTCGGCGATCGGGGTCGGCGTGGCGTTCCTGGCCGCGTTTGACGTTGCTGCCGGCGATTCTGGTGCTCGCCGGTCCCCGCGGCTGGGTCAAGCCACGGCGCGAACTGACCGCGAAGTTCTGGCGGCGTTCGGGCATACGCATCGTGCGCCGGCCGAGGGCCCATCTGGTTGCCAGCCTGCTGGTGTTGGCCATCCTGGCCAGCTGTGCCGGCTTGGTGCGCTACAACTACGACGATCGCAAGGCCCTGCGTGCTTCTGCTCCGAGCTCCATCGGGTATGCCGCGCTGGATCACCATTTCCCGGTAAATCAGTCCATTCCGGAATACATCCTCATCCAATCACCGCATGACCTGCGCACGCCGCAGGCCCTCGCGGACTTGGAGCAGATGGCGGACCGAGTCAGCCAACTGCCCAATGTCGCTGCAATCAGCGGCATCACTCGTCCCACCGGAAATGTGCCCGAACAATTCAGAGCCACCTATCAGGCGGGCGCTATCGGCACCTTCCTGGCCGGCGGATCCACCCTGATCAACGACCACACCAACGATCTCAACCGGCTGGCCGAAGGGGCCGGAACGCTGGCCGACAACCTCGGCGACGTACGCGGCCAAGTCAGCCGGCTCGCTGCCAGCGTGCAGGACCTGGAGAACGCCTTCGCATCGACGAAGAACCAGTACAGCGGCGACACGCTGGTCAACGAGGTCGACATCGCAGCCAAACTCGTCGACCACGTCAACTCGCTCGGCCAATGCCATGGGCTGGAACTTCTCAGCCGCCAAGAACATGTTCGACTGGATCGGCCCGGTGCTGACGGCGCTGCGGGGCAATCCGGTCTGCGATGTCGATGAGTCCTGCAGCGAAACCCGCGGGGCGTTTGAGCGGCTGGTCGGTGAGCGCGATCAAGAAGACCTCGACGCGATCAATGATCTGGCTCACCAACTGCAGTCGTACCCGGACAAAGAGGCCCTCAAAGCATCGACAGACCGCTTGCGTACCGCATTCACGAAGCTCACCAACGTGCTGCATTCCATGGGGATGGACCAACCCGGCGGCTTGCAGGCGAACCTGAACAACCTGCAAAGTGGCGCAGACCAGTTCGCCGGTGGGAGCCGGCAAATCGCTGACGCGGTCAACGTGCTCGTCGACCAGGTCAAACAGTTGGGTGGTGGGCTCAGTGAGTCAGCGACATTTTTGTTGTCGTTGAAACACGACGCGGCAAAACCGGCGATGGCCGGGTTCAATATCCCGTCCCAGCTGCTGCATCTAGACGAGTTCCAGAAGGCCGCCAAGGTATTCATCTCGCGAGACGGCCACTCGGTGCGGTACTTGGTGCAAACCAAACTCAATCCGTTCAGCACCGAAGCCATGGATCAGGTCAACGCGATCCTTGCGACCGCGCGGGGAGCCCAGCCGAATACTGCATTGGCGGACGCCACGGTATCGATGGCGGGATATACCGTTGGCCTGAAGGACACCCGCGACTATTACCAGCACGACATCCGGTTCATCATCGCGGTGACCCTTTTCGTCGTGCTGCTGACCTTGATCGCGCTGCTGCGTGCGATTGTCGCGCCGCTGTATCTGGTTGCCTCCGTGGTCATTTCGTATCTATCAGCGGTGGGCATCGGCGCGCTGGTATTTCAATTCGTACTCGGCCAGCACTTACATTGGAGCGTGCCTCCGCTGGCATTCGTGGTGCTGGTCTCGGTGGGAGCCGACTACAACATGCTGCTCGTCTCCCGAATGCGCGACGAGTCTCCGCACAGCATGCGTTACGGCATCATTCGCACCCTGAGCTCGACAGGCGGCGTGATCACTGCGGCAGGTCTGATCTTCGCTGCCTCGATGTGCGGTCTGTTGTTCTCCAGCATCGGTACCGTGGTCCAAGGCGGTTTCGTGATCGGTGTCGGGATTTTGCTGGATACCTTCTTGGTGCGCACCATCACAGTTCCCGCTATCGCGGCGCTGGTTGGGCAGGCAAACTGGTGGCCGTCACGAGTAGGCGTGCGGAGGTCGATGTCGCGGTCAGCGGCCGGACGCGCCGAGGCAGAGCCCGGTTAGCGCGCACCCATGATGTATGTGAAACTACGAGAGAAGCCGAGGGGTCAGGAGTAGGGATGAGAAAACTACTCGCAGGGGTTACGGCGCTGGTAACTGTCAGCGTCGCAACATGTTTCGGCGGCGGGACCGCGTCGGCCGACGACACGCCCATCGGCGGGCCACCGACTCCCGGGGCACCGGGTGACCAGACGGCGTACGCCCTCGGAGGCGCTCACGTTCTGGGCGTCCCGTACGACGAATACATCCGCCAAGAGGGCGCTCAATGGTTTCCCGGCCAGCAGCGACAAATCGTTCGCTATCCGGCCGGGCAGGTTCAGGGCCACGTGCTGGAGCGACTCTTCCCGGGCATCGGCAAATTCGGCCAGAATTTCCCGGGCCTGGGTTTGGACGGGCCCAGCGTCGGCGAGTCGGTCGACGTGGGAGTCAACAATCTCGATGCGGCGATCCGCACCACCGGTCGCCCCGGTACGGCGATCGGCTTGTCCGAGGGCGGGTTCGTGGTCGATGGCGAGCAGGCCCGGCTGGCGACTGACCCGACTGCTCCCCCGGCGAACACACTGAACTTCGCCACATTCGGCGACCCGATCGGGCACCACGCGTTCGGTCAGAGTTTCCTGAGCGCCACGTTCCCGGTCGGCAGTGTCGTTCCCGCACTCGACTACCGCATGCCACCGCCGTACGAGAGCCAGTACGACACCCAGAGGTTCGTGGCTGCGTACGACTCGATCGCGGACTTCCCGGACCGGCCGGACAACATGTTCGCTTTCGCCAACACGCTGATGGGCCTCGCCACGGGTCACACCGCGGTGGCCTTCACGAACGCGAGCATGGTGCCGCCGCAGAACATCAGGACCACGATCAACTCTCGTGGTGCGAAAGACACCACGATCATGGTCCCGGAAAAGCACCTTCCGCTGGTCATGCCGCTGAAATACATCGGGATCCCGGAGGACACGCTGAACAAGCTTGACGCGATCCTGATCCCCCGGGTGAACGCGGGCTATTCACGCAACGACGACCCGGCGACCGCTCCGGTTCAGGTCGATCCGGTGCACGGCTTCGACCCCGCGGAAGTCACTGCGCCGGCCAACCAGGCGACATTCGGCGGCGGCGCTGACCCGTTCTCGCAGATCCTCGCCGGTGCCATGTCCGTGCTGTCGCACGGCGCAGCCGAAACCGGCCCCTGACTCCGATCGACGGAATCGACTAACTAGTACGGACGTAATGTGACGCCTATGCCCCAGTCATCCATTCTCTCCATGCTGCACGGGCGGGCCGCCCTGCGGCCGGATGACGTCGCATTCACTTTTACCGACTACGAGGACGACTGGGCGGGTGTTACCCAGCGTCTCACCTGGTCGCAGTTATCCCGCCGAACAATGAATGTGGCACGCGAACTGCGCCTGCACGGGTCCGCCGGAGATCGGGCGGTAATCCTGGCCCCGCAGGGTCTTGACTACATTCTGGCTTTCCTGGGAGCCATGCAGGCGGGGCTCATCGCAGTTCCGCTCCCGCTGCCGCACCGCGGATCGAGCTATGACCGCGTAAGCGCGGTCTTTGCCGATACGTCGCCCGCAGCTGTTCTCACCACGTCCGCGGCGGCGGACGACGTTGGCGATTACGTCGACCAATCGCGTATGGACACTGCTCCCAAGATCGTCGAGATCGATTCGTTGAAGCTGGATGCCGAGGGCGGAACAAGCCTTCAGACAGCCGATTTGCCGAGTATCGCGTATTTGCAGTACAGCTCAGGTTCGACCCGACTGCCGACCGGGGTCATGATCTCGCACCGCAACCTCCGGTGAATTTCGAGCAGCTGATGCACAGCTTTTTCGCGGACTCCAAAGTCCCATCGGATACCACGATTGTGTCGTGGTTGCCGTTCTACCATGACATGGGTTTGGTGCTGGGCGTCTGCGCACCAATCCTGGGCGGCTATCGCGCGGAGTTGACGAGTCCGGTTTCGTTCTTGGAAAGGCCGGCCAGGTGGGTGCGATCTTTCGCCGAAAATCCTCATGCGTGGTCGTCAGCGCCTAACTTCGCCTTTGAGTTGGCCGCCCGCAAGACAACCGATAATGACCTGGCCGGGCTCGACCTCGTTGGGGTGCTTGGCATTATCAGCGGCGCCGAGCGTGTCGAGCCGGCCACATTGCGACGTTTCGTTGATCGGTTTGCGCACTTCAATTTTCGGGACCATATGGTGCGTCCCTCGTACGGCTTGGCGGAGGCGACCGTCTTCGTGGCGGCCGGCACCTGGAGTGAAGAATCGCCGGCGGTTCATTTCGATGTCGGGGAGCTGGGCGCGGGCCGCGTCGAGCGGTGCGCGGCCGGGAGCGGCACGGCGCTGGTCAAATACAAAGTGCCGCAATCCCCCACGCTGCGGATCATCGACTGCGACACAAGCCGCGAGTGTCCGCACGACGTGGTCGGCGAAATCTGGGTACATGGCGACAATGTCGCCGACGGATACTGGCACAAACCTCCGGAGGATCAGCGCTGCTTCGACGCAACGCTCGTCGACCCTTCGCCGGGCACGCCTGACCGACCCTGGCTACGAACCGGCGACCTGGGGTTCATCTTCGAGGGTGAGCTGTTCATTGTCGGCCGCATCAAGGATCTGCTGATCATCCGTGGGAGTAATCACTATCCC
>CAWKME010000019.1:0-217474 GCA_963850645.1 uncultured Actinomycetota bacterium
ATGAGCATCCCGGGCAGCGATTTGTCGCATCCGGCCAGCAGCACCGATCCGTCCAGCCGTTCGGCCTGCATGACGGTTTCCACGCTGTCGGCGATGAGCTCCCGAGACGGCAGCGAGAAGTGCATGCCCTCGTGGCCCATCGAGATGCCGTCGGACACCGAGATCGTGCCGAACTCAAGCGGATAGCCGCCTGCGGCGAATACGCCCTCCTTGACCGCCTTGGCCAGTCGGTCCAAAGACAGGTTGCACGGCGTGATCTCGTTCCACGACGACGCCACTCCGATCTGCGGCTTGGCGAAGTCGTCGTCGTCCATGCCGACCGCCCGCAGCATGCCACGCGCGGCGGCTTTCTCGAGGCCGTCGGTGACCTCACGACTGCGGGGCTTGATATCGACGGCGGACGACGGATCGGTGGTTTGCGACATTATCCAAGTATGCGCGAGCTGCCAGGTCGGCCCAAAATCATTTATATACCCCGACGGGGTATGCGATATGCTGGCGAGAAGCCGATTCACGGAGCCGCCGTCGAGAACGCTCAGCCCGGTACTGAGAGAATGGTTTCAATACCGGCGCAGTGACGCCGAGACCGATACCACAATGCTGGAGGGTAGATGACACCCGCACGCGGATACTCGTCGCACAAGGACAACTACGCCAAGCGGCTGCGGCGCATCGAGGGACAGGTGCGTGGCATCGCCAAGATGATCGAGGACGACAAATACTGCATCGACGTTCTCACTCAGATCAGCGCGGCCAACAATGCGCTGCGGTCGGTGGCGCTGAACCTGCTCGACGAGCACCTCGGACACTGCGTCAGCCGCGCAGTCGCCGAGGGCGGAACCGACGCCGACGAGAAGCTGGCCGAAGCCTCCGCCGCGATCGCGCGACTCGTCCGGTCCTGACGTTTTACGCGATCAGCGCATTGCATGGTTGAGTAGTGGCCGTGGGGCCAGTCCGCGCCAACGGAGCAGCGCGATCGCGCCGCTGGTGGAATGACCCTCCGTCACCGGCGGTGAGTGGCGAAACCCGAACCGATCCCGGTCCACCGTGGACGCCACGAATCATGGTGCAGCTGGCGGTACTGGCCGCGGCGGCCTGCATCTATGTCACCGCCGAAATCCTGCCGGTCGGTGCGCTGCCCGCGATCGCACGAGGCCTGCACGTCAGTGTGCCCGTCGTCGGCACGCTGCTGGCCTGGTATGCGCTGGTGGCCGCGGTCACCACGATTCCGCTGGTCCGTTGGACCGCGCATTGGCCGCGACGCCGGGCGCTGCTGTTGTCGCTGGCCTGCCTGACCGCCTCGCAACTCATCTCGGCGGTGGCGCCCAATTTCGTGGTGCTGGCCGGTGGCCGAGTGCTGTCGGCGATCACGCACGGCCTGATGCTGTCGGTCATCGCGCCGATCGCCACCCGGCTGGTCCCGGCCAGCCACTCCGGCCGCGCGACGACGGTGATCTACGTCGGCATCAGTTTGGCGGTGGTGGTGGGCAGCCCGGCCACCGCGGCGATGAGCCTGGTGTGGGGCTGGCGGTTCGCTGTCGCCTCGGTGGCGGCGGTGGCCGCCGTGGTCACTGTGGCGGCCTGGGCCGTGCTGCCGGTGTTGACGTTGAGCGAGCAGCAGCTGGCCCGCGTCGGCTCGGGCGCCGGGCATCACCGCAACCGGCGGCTGGTGATCGTGAGCTTGCTCACCATGGTCGCGGTCACCGGGCACTACATCTCCTACACCTTCATCGCGGTGATCATCCGGGACGTCGTCGGGGTGCGGGGACCGGCTTTCGCCTGGTTGTTGGCAACGTACGGCGTGGCGGGCCTGCTGGCGATGCCACTGGTGGCCCGGCCGTCGGACCATCGGCCCAGGGCGGCGGTGATCAGCTGCATGGCCGCGTTGTGGGGGACGTTCCTGGTGCTGATCGCGCTGACGTTTCACGGTTCGCACGTAGCGGCGGGCTTAGAGATCGAAGTGATCGGGATCGCTGCGATCGCGTTGTGGGGTGGCAGCGCCAACGCGGTATCACCGATGCTGCAAGCTGCGGCGATGCGCGCTGGAGCCGACGACCCGGATGGGGCGTCCGGGCTGTACATGGCGGCGTTCCAGATCGGCATCATGGCCGGATCCTTCGCCGGCGGGCTGTTCTACGAACGCAGCGTGCCGGCGATGTTGGCCGCGTCAGCGGTGCTGATCGGCGCCGCAGGCGTGGGGATGGCCGCCGAGCGACGGCTGTTCGACGTCCCCGTCACCCGCGACCGGTAAAATCCTCCCCAACAATCGCACAACACCGCAGGTCAGCGGCCTGTAATGGGCCAGCGTCGCGGCTGAATCAAAACTGCCGAGCCAGGAGCCGGTGTAACCGCTAGGCATACTGGGGTGAGAACGTGACTGGAGGTAGACAGATGTCGCGCTGGACCAAAGGTCCTTTTGTTGCTGCGCTGAGTGCTGCGGGAATGACCGCTGCACTCGACGTTCGCGAGCGGCTTGGCGCTGGCTGACCCCGAGCCGCCGGCGCCGCCACCGCCTGGGTTGGGCGCTCCACCGCCGCCGGCCGACCCGTTGGCACCGCCGCCGCCCGCTGACCCGCTCGCGGCGCCACCGCCGAATCCCGTCGCGCCGCCGCCACCGGCTCCCGGCGACCCGTTGGCACCGCCCGCGGCGGCCCCGGCCAGCGTGCCGGCCGGACCGGTTGTCGGGCAGAACCCGGAGCCGTTCGTCGGCCAGCCGCCGTTCGTGCCGCCGACGTTCAATCCGGTCAGCGGTTCGACGGTCGGTGTGGGTGAGCCGATCATCATCAATTTCGCCCGCCCGATCGCCGACAAGCCGATGGCCGAACAGGCGATCCACGTGTCGTCGACCCCGCCGGTGTCGGGCAAGTTCTATTGGCTGACCCCCAGTCAGGTGCGGTGGCGTCCGCTCAGCTTCTGGCCCGCGCACACCGCGGTGCACGTCGACGCGGCGGGCACCCAGGAGAACTTCGTCACCGGCGATTCGCTGGTGGCCACCGCCGACGACGCCACCCACACGCTGACCGTCACCCGCAACGGCACGGTGGAGCAGACCTTCCCGATGTCGATGGGCATGGCGGCGGGCGGTCACCAGACGCCCAACGGCACCTACTACGTGCTGGACAAAAAGGCCAAGGTCGTGATGGATTCGTCGACGTACGGCGTGCCGGTCAACTCGACCTACGGCTACAAGGTGAACGTCGAGGACGCTGTGCAGTTCGACAACAGCGGCGACTACGTGCACAGCGCGCCGTGGTCGGTGGCCGACCAGGGCAAGCGCGACGTCAGCCACGGCTGCATCAACATCAGCCCGTCCAACGCCAAGTGGTTCTTCACCAACTTCGGCTCCGGCGACCCCATCGTGGTGAAGAACTCCAGCGGGGGGACCTACTCGAAGAACGACGGCTCCAACGACTGGCAGCTCTAACGGCGAGCTAGTTCCAGATCCTGACCCGGTGTCGCGGGTCGAGGTATAGCTCGTCGTCGTCGGCGACGCCGAAGGCGTCGTAGAACGCATCGATGTTGCGGATGACGCCGTTGCAGCGGAACTCCGGCGGCGAGTGCGGGTCGATGGCCAGCCGCCGGATCGCCTCGGCATCACGGGATTTGGTGCGCCACACCTGTGCCCAGCCGAAGAACACCCGCTGCACCCCGGTGAGACCGTCGATGACTGGGGCGGGCTCGCCGTTCAGCGACAACTGGTAGGCCAGCAGCGCGATGGAAAGTCCGCCCAGATCGCCGATGTTCTCGCCGACGGTGAACGCGCCGTTGACGTGGTGGCCGTTCTCCAGCCCGCGCGGCGTGTAGACGTCGTACTGCTCGATCAGCGCTTTGGTGCGAGCGCCGAACTCGGTGCGGTCGTCGTCGGTCCACCAGTCGACCAGATTGCCGTCGCCGTCGTACTTGGCGCCCTGGTCGTCGAAGCCGTGGCCGATCTCGTGGCCGATGACCGCGCCGATACCGCCGTAGTTGGCGGCGTCGTCGACGTCGGGATCGAAGAACGGTGGCTGCAGAATGCCTGCGGGAAAGACGATCTCGTTCATCCCCGGGTTGTAGTAGGCGTTGACGGTCTGCGGGGTCATGAACCACTCGTCGCGGTCGACGGGACCGCCCAGCTTGGCCATCTCCCGGTCGGAGTTGACCAGGTAACCGCGCCGGTAATTGCCGTAGAGGTCGCCACGGTCGACCACCAGCTTCGAGTAGTCACGCCACTTCTTCGGGTAGCCGACCTTGGCGGTGAACTTGTCCAGCTTGGCCAGCGCGCGTTGCCGGGTCTCCGGCGTCATCCAGTCCAGGTCGGTGATGCTGACCCGGTACGCCTCGCGCAGGTTGGCGACCAGCGCGTCGATGCGGGCCTTGGCGTCCGGCGGGAAATGCCGCTCGACGTAGAGCTTTCCGACGGCGTCGCCCAGCATGCCTTCCACCAGCCCGACCCCGCGCTTCCAGCGCTCGCGGATCTGCTCGGTGCCGGTCGAGCGTGCGGCCGTAGAACGCGAAGTCCTCGGCGACCAGCGCGTCGGTGAGCAGCCCGGCGCGGGCGTGGATAAGTCGCCAGCGCGCCCAGCTCTTCCAGTCGTCGAAATCCGCGCTGCGCCAGAGCGCGGCGAATGTTGTCAGGTAATCCGGTTGGCGCACCACGAGTTCGGCGACCGGCGTCGGGTGTGCTGCCCAGCGCGCCCAGCCCAGCCGGCCCAGTCGAATCCCGCTGCCTCGGCCGTGCAGATCGGCGAAGGTGCGCAGGTTGTAGGTGAGGTCGGCGTCGCGGCGTTTGCACCACATCCCAGTGCGCGGCAGCCAGTTTGGTCTCCAGCGCCACGATCCGTGCCGCCGGTCTGGCGATGCTCGTCGGCCGCCGCCGCCGTAGACCAGCGCGAACATCGTCGCGATGTGATCGCGGGTAGGCGCCCAGCATCTCGGCGTGCTGCTCGTCGCGGTAGTAGGACTCGTCGGGCAGCCCCAGCCCGGACTGGGTGACGTGCACCAGGTAGCGGGTGGAGTTCTTGGAGTCGGTGTCGACGTACACGCCGACGCCACCGCCCACGCCGGTGCGTTGCAGCGCGCCGACGACGGCGGCCAGCGCGTCGGGGTCGGCGGCGTGCGTCGATCGCGGCCAACTCGTCGAGCAGCGGCTGCACGCCGCGCTGTTCGACGGTGTCCTCGTCGAGGAAGCTGGCGTACAGGTCGCCGATCCGTTGTTCGTCGGTGCCGGGCGCCGACGCGTTGTCGCTGACTTCGGTGATCAGGTCGCGCACCTGATCCTCGGCCCGGTCGAACAACGAGCGAAAGGCGCCGTCGGTGGCGCGGTCGGCCGGGATCTCATAATCGGCCAACCAGCGGCCGTTGACGTGGCCGAACAGGTCGTCTTGGGGGCGGGCACCAGCGTCGACATTGCTCAGGTCGATGCCCGAGCGGATAGCTTCTACCGTCACGCCACCATTGCTTACCACGTCGAGCAGCCGCGCCCGGTAGCCTCACGGCCATGCCCGACGCCGAGCAGACCAAGCCAGCGGCCGACGACACCGATGAGGAGACGGCCCCCGACGAGTTCGACGGCCCCGCCATCTCCGGCTACGGTGTCGCGCTCGGCGGCGCTGGGAGCGCTTTCGGTGGCGGCGATCGCTCTGGGGGTGGTCATCTGGCTGGCGCACAGCCGCGACGTCGACGAACGCGGCTACCAGAGCCGAATCATGCAGGCCGCCGTCGACTGGACGGGCGTGCTGATCAACATGAACACCGGCAACGTCACGGCCAGCCTGCAGACGGCTGCACGACGGGACCGTCGGGGAACTCAACGCCGATTTCGACTCCACCATGCAGCCCTATCAGCAAGTGGTGCAGCGGCTGCAATCCAACAGCCACGGCCAGGTCGAGGCAGTCGCGGTGGAAGCGGTGCGCCACGACCTGGACACCCAGCCGGGCACCGGCCGGCCCGCGGCGGCTGAGCAACTGCCGGCCTCGGTCGCCAGTCGCACCGACACGGTCATGGTGGTGGCCACCTCGGTCAGCGAGAACGCCGGCGCCAAGCCGCAGACGGTGCACTGGAACCTGCGGCTAGGGGTCTCCGACGTCAACGGCAAGCTGATGATCTCGCGGCTCGAGTCGATTCGATGAGGAACGCCTGGCGAGTCGTGGCGTTCGACGTCGCCGCGCCGTTGGCCGCGATCTCGGCGCTGCTGGCGATCGGGGTCGTGCTGGGCTGGCCGCGGTGGTGGGTGTCGATATGTTCGGTGCTGGTGCTGCTGATCGTCCAGGGCGTGGTCGTGAATGTCTGGCTGCTGCGCCGGGATTCGGTGACCGTCGGCACCGACGACGACGCGCCCGGTCTGCGGTTGGCGGTGGTCGGGCTGTGCCGCGGTGGCGGTGGTGTCGGCGGTGCTGACCGGTTACACCCATTGGACGTTGCCGGACCGCCGCCTGAAGGCCGACTCGGCGGAAGTGGTGCGGATCGCGACCGGGATGGCCGAGGCGACGGCCACTTTCTCGCCGCAAGAACCGACGGCGTCCATCGACCGGGCAGCGGCCATGATGGTGCCGGAACAGGCGACCGCGTTCAAAGACAATTTCGCAAGGGCCACAGCGGATTTGGCGCACCGCAACGTCACCGCCTCCGCCTCGACGCTGGAAGCCGGTGTCGAGGCGATCGGGCCGTCGGCGGCCGCCGTGGCGGTAGTCCTGCGCGCCACCCAGAACGCGCCGGGTCAGCCGCCGAGCAACGCGGTGCTGGCACTGCGTATCGCCCTGACCAAACAGAGCGACCATTGGATGGTGCTCGACGTGTCGCCGATAAACGCCCGCTGAGGACAGTCAGCGCAACCGCGCGTGCTCGACCATCAGGCAAAGGTCCATCACCACTTGAATACCGGCCGCCTCGGCGTCGCGGCCCACTTGCTCATGAAACAACCCCTGCTGCAGCCAAAGGGTTTTCGGCCGTTGCTTAAGCGCGAGCGTGTCGGCGAGTACCGCGGGCAACTCCTCGAACCGCCGGAACACGTCGACCATGTCGGGCACCACCGGCAAGTCGGCCAATCGCGGATACGCTGAGACGCCGTCGATTTCGGTGATCGTCGGGTTGACCGGATACACCTGGTAGTCACCCGTCGCGACCAGATACGAGTAGATTTCGTGACTCGGCCGCGTCGGCTTGTCCGATGCGCCGACCACCGCGATGGTGCGGGTCTCGGCCAGAATCCGCCGCAGCGTCGGATCGTCGGGCCGGCCCAGCATCAGTGGCTGCGGGGCGGCCGGTGCGACGACTGCGGGGATGGTTGGCGAGGCGGCTGTTGAGTTCTGGCCTTCGCGAACCGGTCAGACAGCCGGCGCATCCGGATCATCAGCGACGCCGACGGGCTGGTCGTGGCCTCGAGGTAGGCGCCCAACTCGTCGGCCGGCACCCCGATGCGCGAGGCGAACTCGGGCAGCTTCAGTCCCGATCGTTCGATCAGCACGCGCACGTGGCGGGCCACTTCGGTGCGCTCGTTGGCCTCCAGGTGTGCGCGGGCGCGGTCGAGCACTTCGGCCAGGGCCTTGGAGATGCCGTATGGCCGCGAGGTCTCCAGCACTTCCTCGACCTGGCGGGCGGTGCGCCCGAACGGGTCGCGTTTGATCGCGACCGCGATCTGCTTCCAGGTGGCGATGTCGCCGCCTTCCAGCGCCGAGCGAATGGCCGAGGTCGGCCAGAACTCGACCGGCCGGTCGCCGTTGCGGGGCCGGGCGGGCGATCGGTGCGGCGCCGGTCCATGGCGTCGGTCGCGCCAACGTCACCTCGCCTCCTCCAACATCGCCACCGCTACAGACAGGCAGCGCTGCCTGACCTCTTCCCAGTCTGCCTTCGTATCGGACTCGGGCCAACCATCGTTATCAAGGTCCGACGGATGCGGGTCCGCGAGCCGCCGGACCAGCTGGCTGGCGATCCATTGCCGCCTGGGTGTTTGACAACAGTAGTACCTGTCCATACCGGCCAGCACCAACGCGGCGGTCTCGGCTTCCATCGTGTCGACCAGCTCGGCGAAATCGGCGTAATCCCGGCTGCTGTTGCGGGACATGATCAGGTAGCCCTTGAGCCGCAGCGTCTCCGCGCCGGTCGGGATCTGCAGCCGGTCACCGGTGGGCAACTGGACGTGGGTGGTTTCCACCGGGCTGCGCCGCTCGAACCTCGGATGGTCCGTCTCGGCGTCGGTTGCCTCGGTTTCCAGCGCGTCCAGGGCGACCGAGAGCCGGCCGCGCCACAGCGTGACCGGATGCACGGGCCGCACGGCGCGCGGTGCCGCGCGGCCGGCGCCGTTGCGATGCGAGATGCCGCCGGCGAACTTTTTGGTCATCGGATGACCGTTGATGCCGGCCGCGGTCCCGGCGGTGGCCAACCGGTGCGTGATGGCGTCATCTCCGCCCTTGACGTGGCTGCGCAGTTCGCCGCTACGCCCACATCCGGTGAAGGCCAGCGGGTCGGCCACGGTGATCGCGTCGGGGACCAAGCTGCTTGAGCTTGGCTGCGGACTTCAGCACGATCCGCAGGTCTGCACTCGGCACCACTGGTGCCGAGATGTCGTCCGGGATCATCAGGATGTTGCCGAGATCGACTGTGGGCAGCGGCTTTTCGAAGTCAACCGATGGCAGGATGCGCTCCAGCCAGCCCGGCAGCCACCAGTTCCACTGGGCGAACATCGCCATCAGGGCGGGCACCATCACCAGCCGCACCACGGTGGCGTCCACCGCGATCGCGACGGCGCACGCCACCCCGATCTCGGCCACCAGCGGCATACCGGCGAACGCGAAACCGATGAACACCGCGATCATGATCAGCGCGGCGCTGGTGATCGTGCGCGCGCTGGTGCTCACGCCGTAGGCCACGGCGTCGCGGGTGTGCCCGGTTTGCAGGAACCGTTCCCGGATTCGGGTCAGCAAGAAGATCTCGTAGTCCATCGACAAGCCGAACGTCATGGCCAGCACCAGCGGCGGAACGGTGCTGTCGATCGAGGTGATCGGCGCGAAGCCCGAGCTTCTCCAGCCAGCCCCACTGGAAGACCATCACCAGACTGCCGTAGGCCGCGGCCACCGACAGCACCGTCATCAGCACGCCCTTGAGCGCCAAGAACACCGACTGGATCGAGATCAGCAGCATCACGAAGGCGATCAGCGCGACGAAAACCAAGACCAGCGGCTGGGTCGTGCGACACCCGGTCGTCGAAGTCCTTGATCAGCGCGGTCGGTCCGCCGACGTCGACCTGTGCCGAGCCGGCCCGGCCGCCGCGGGCAGGTGGGCGCGCATCCAGTCGATGGTGCTGCGCGCGCCCAGGTCCTCGGGATCGACCGACAGCACCCCGGACAACAGCGCGCTGCGTGTTGTTGTCGGCGAACACCGGCGGCGCCACCGAGACGATGTCGGGCGCCTGCGCCATCTCCTGGCGGATCGCGGTCGAGCGTCTGGCGTGTGCGCCGGCGAGGACGCGTCGCCGTCGGGGAAGGTCACCAGCACCTGGACCGGGCCCAGCGCGCCGGGACCCAGCGCCTCGGCCGCCGCCGACACCCCGCCGCGAATCTCGTGCGACGAGTCGAATTGCCGCAGCAGGCTGTTGCCCAGCACCATCGACAGTGCCGGCACCGCCATGGCGATGCAGCACAGCCGACGCCGCCAACGCCGACAGCCCACGGCCGGCGCATCACCCCGCCGATCCAGCGACGTCCAGAACCGCGACTGGGTCGTTTCGGGCCGCCGCGACCAGTGCAGCGCCGCGGATCGCTTGGCGGCTGCCCGGCCGAACGTCGCCAGCACCGCCGGGGTCATGGTCGTCGAGGTCAGCATCGCGACCGCGACCGCGAGGATCGCGCCGGTGGCCATCGACGCCAGCGCCGGGGTGTCGATCAGGTAGATACCGGTCAGCGAGGCGACGACGGTCATCCCGGACAGCACCACCGCCAGACCGGAGGTCGCCATCGCCGCGTCAGCCGCCTCTTGGGGCTGACGTCCGGCCCGCAGTTCCTCGCGGAAGCGCATCAAAATGAACAGCGAATAGTCGACCGCCAGCGCGATGCCGAACATCGACACCGTCGAGGTGACGAACACCGACATCGTCGTATAGGCCGACAGCAGATAGACCAGTCCCATGGTGATGGCGACGGTGCAGATGCCCAGCGCCAGCGGGATCGCGGCGGCGGCAAGCGAACCGAACACCGCCAGCAACACAATCAGGATGATCGGAAGGTTCCAGCGTTCTGCCGCGGCGATGTCGTGTTTGGTGTTGGCCGCCGCGGCCGTGCTCAGCGCGCCCTGGCCGATCACGTACAGCCGGACCCGGCCGTTTTCCATCTGGCCCGGCTGGTCTCCCTGGACACCGATCTTGGTCCGCAACTTCTTGGCGGCGTCGCTGGAGCTGCTGTTGCTGGAGGAGTCCAGCCGCAACGACACCACATACGGCCGGTCGGGCTCCGGGGCCGGCTGCGCCGGATTTTTCACCACCGCCACGTCGGGGACTTGGCCGGCGACTTGCTGCAGGAAGGTGGCGGCGGCGTTCATGTCTTCGTAGCTGGCATCCGCGCGGGGTGCCGCCACCAGCGCCAACGGTGACGTGCCCTGGTCGGGGTAATGCGCCTCGAGTTCGTCGTGGACGCGCAGCGACTGGGATCCGGCCACCTCGAAACCGCCGCCGGTAAGGTGACCCGACTGGGTCATCGTCAGGTAGATCGCCGGAATCAGCGCGAGCAACCAACCTGTGAAGACCAGCCAGCGGAATCTGCGCAGGTTGCTGCTCAGGCGCATCATGAAGTGCTGGATTTCGGTCTCCCCGCATTAGCGTTGCGTGCACGCGAGCCTACCTCAGCAAGCTATGTGGCAATGCCGCTTATGCGTCGCTGAGCTGCAACAACTCGACAACGATGTCCGTGGTTTCCGGCGTTTGGTTACGAAGCTGTTCGGGTGTGATCAGTTTCCTGTCGGCTGAATTGGCGAGGCCACCGGAATGGATGGCAGGATGGCCTGTGGGCGTTCGGGGTTCGGTGTCACAAGGCCGCTAATCGCAGCTGTTTGCGAGGCTGTTTGCCAGGCCTAGCGATACCGCAAGCCAATGAGGAGTTGACAATGACTTCCCTGACTGGGAGTACTGCGACATTGCGCCGACGGCTGTTCGGCGTACTGACCGCCACCGCCGTGGGCGGTGCCACCGCGGTGGTGCTGCTGTCGGCGCCGTCGGCGGTCGGCGCGTCAGATCCCTGCGCTGCCAGTGAGATGGCCAGAACGATCGGCAACGTCGCCCGGTCGGCCGGGGACTACCTGGACGGGCATCCGGAGACCAACCAGGCGATGACCACCGTCTTGCAGCAGCCGGCGGGACCGCAGTCGGTCAACTCGCTGAAGAGCTATTTCACGCCAACCCGAAGGCGGCCGGCGATCTGCAGACGATCGCACAGCCGCTCGACGGGGCTGTCGACCCAGTGCAAGTTGCCGATCAGCCTTCCCCAGGTGCTCGGCTTCATGCAGAACGCGCAGGGAGCGGCTGCCCGGCGGGCTGCCGAATGCCGCGGCGCAGGCGATCTCCGGCGCCCAGGGCGCCGTGTCGCCGGCCGGCGTTCCAGCTGGGGCCCCGGCGGCACCCGGGCCGGCCATCATGCCGGGCCTGAGCGCCGTCAAGTAGTCGTTCGCCGAGTTTTGCGCAGGGTCTCGTCGGCCGGTTCGGTCGGCGGCACCGGTCCTTGCAGCGCGTCTGCGGGCAGCTGCACTTCGGCGGCCGGCGCCGCGTCGGCGTCCGTGCCCACATCAGCGTCAGGGTCGACGTCGTTCTCGGTGCGGAACATGAAGAAGAACACCACCCAGCCGACGGCGGCCAGCAACAACCAGCTGACCAGCCGGTAGATCAACATCGTCGAGATCGCGCCGGGCAACGGCATGCCGCTGGACATCAAACCGGGCACCAGCACCGCCTCCACGACCAGCAGACCGCCGGGCATCAGCGGTATCGTGCCGACCGCGCGGGCAGCCGCACAGGCGACCGTCAACCCGCCGACCGACGCGTGATAACCGGCCGCGTAAGCAGCGAAGCCAAGGCAGGCGACGTCGGCGAACCGGTTGATCAGCGACCAGCTGAAGGCCACCGCCAGATCGCGGCGGCTCAGGCTGACCGATTCCAGCTGGCAGAGCATTTCGCGCCACTTCGCCAGGCCGGTGTCGGCCGGCCTGCCGCGAGCCGAGTTGACCCAGCGACAGCACCCGGCACCCGATCCCGTCGATCAGTTCCGGCCGCGACGCCACCGCCTGGGCCAGCAGCAACAATGCGACGAAGCCGCCGAGGGTGAACAGCAGCGAGAACGGGTTGTTCTTCGCGCCCAGGAAGAACGCGCCGCCCAGGCCGAGCAGTGCCAGCCCAACCGCTTGCAGCACACCCGACATCACCAGCTGCCACGACGCCACCAACGTCGACGCACCCCAAATCCGTTGCTGCCGAAGCAGAAACGTCGCCGCGAGCACCGGACCGCCGGGCAGCGTGGTGCTCAGCGAGTTGGCTGCGTAATAGGCGGCTTCCGACCGCAACTGTTTGACGTGCACCCCGGCCGACGCCAACAGGGTCCGCTGGACCTGAGCGAAGCTGTGCATCAAGACGACAGCGGCCAGGGCCGAGGCCAGCAACCACCACCATTTCGCCGACGTAGAGGCTCTTGGCGGCCTTGGCCAGCTGGTCCCACGACCAGGCGCCACTTCGACCGCCAGCACGATCGCGACGACGCCCAGAACGACCCAGCGCACCCACCAGTACTTGCCGCGGGCACGTTCTTGGTGCTGACCGCTGACGCTGATGGCCAGTGCGTCGCGAGACACGTGCTTAGCGTAGCCCCGCAGGTCGCGCTGGGATCGGTGCGCGGCGCGGGTGTCTGAACTGTGTTTACCGCACACTTGACCTGCGCACCGGCGGCTAGGGTTGACCATATGCCGTCGAAGACCGACGCGAACTACCAGGATTCGGTAGAACCGATTGTTCGGAAGGCGGCTGCCTGGTCTTGGCGGTTGCTGGTCATCCTGGCGGCTCTGGTCGCGTTGCTATGGGTTATCCAGCGGCTGGAAATCATCGTTGTCCCGCTGCTGCTGGCGTTGATGTTGAGCGCATTACTGGTCCAGGCGGTGGATTGGCTGGACCGGCGAGGCGCTCCCCGCGGCGGCGCGGTCGCCCTGGTGTTGCTCAGCGGCTTCGCGATCCTGGGCGGCATCTTGGCTTTCGTCATCAGCCAATTCGTCATCGGCTTGCCGGATTTGGTCAACCAGGTCACCCGCAGCATCGACTCCACCCGCAACTGGCTGATCGAGGGTCCGCTGCATCTGAGCCGCCAACAGATCGAGAACGCCGGCAACGCGGCGATCCAGGCGCTGCAGAACAATCAGGCGAAGTTGACCAGCGGCGCGCTGTCGACCGCGGCCACCGTCACCGAGATCCTCACCGCCGCATTGCTGATGGTGTTCACGCTGATCTTCTTCCTCTACGGCGGCCGCAATATCTGGGCCTACGTCACGAAGATCTTCCCACCGCATGTCCGGGACCGGGTGCGCGCCGCCGGCAACGCGGGTTACGGGTCGCTGGTCGGCTACGTGCGGGCCACCTTCCTGGTGGCGTTGGTCGACGCCAGCGGAGTCGGCACCGGTTTGGCGATCATGAGCGTTCCGCTGGCACTGCCGCTGGCCTCATTGGTGTTCCTTGGTGCGTTCATCCCGCTGGTCGGTGCGGTCCTCAGCGGCTTTCTGGCGGTGGTGGTCGCGCTGCTCGCCAAGGGTTGGGTCTATGCGCTCATCACGCTTGGTCTGCTGATCGGCGTGAACCAGCTCGAGGCGCACATCCTGCAGCCGTTGGTGATGGGCCGGGCGGTGTCGATTCATCCGTTGGCGGTGGTGGTGGCGATCTCGACGGGCGGTGTGCTCGCCGGGGTGGTCGGCGCGCTGCTGTCCGTCCCGACCGTCGCGTTCTTCAACAACGCGTTCCAGGTGCTGCTGGCCAAGGATCCGTCCGCCGCGGCCGAGGAGACCGACGAAGACGCGAGCATCGTCCAGGCCGAGCCCGACGAGCTGGAGCCGGAAAGCGAAATCGCAGGCTAGTTACATCCGGCCTTCGCGGCGCAGCAGATCCGCGGCGCTGAGCCCGCCGCCACGGCGCTGACGGGTCCGGTCGGCGCCTTCGGCCTCGTTTCCGCGGGCGTTCAGTTTCTGCGTAGCGACGTCGGGGTCCTTCTCCTCCCGCGGTCCGGTCGGGATGGCGGTGGTGGCTTGGTCCTCTTCGTCCTCGTTGGGTCGTTGCCCCGACGGGTGTTCCTTGGGAACCGGCATGGCCCGGGTCTGGTCGGCCGATGGTTTCGACGGTGGCGGCGGCATCGTCCCGCGGGGGTCGGCGGGGCGGTCGTTTTGCTGCGGCCCCCGCAATTCGCTGAGCCAGGACTCTATTTCGCGGTCTTCGCCGCGGGGCGGTTGGGCTCCCGGCGGCGGAGCGGTCGGCGTGGGTGGGCGTTCGCGTCCGGGGGTGGACGGCGGCGCAGCGTTCTGCGGTGCCGAAAAGCGAGTCGTCGGCGGCTCTTTGGGCTCAGGGCGCCCGGCCGCGCGCATCTTGGTGGTGCCTGCGGCCGACGGTGTGTCCTGTGCCGGAGGCCCGTATTCGGGTCGAGGGGTCGGCCCGGCGGGTCGGCCCGGCCTCGGGGGAACGGGCGCAGCCGCTGGAGTCTCCGCACCGGGGTGGGTGGGGTCGTGCGGTGGACGCGGTGTGGTGGCGACGGGGGGTCGTGCCGCGACGGCAGGTCGCTCGGCCCGGGCCCGGGGGACGGGCCGCTTGCGCTCGTCGGGCAGGTGGATCTCGCCGAGCCCGATCCGGTTCTGCAGGCGCTTCATCCACATCGGGGCCCACCAGCAGTCGTCGCCAAGCAGCTTCATCACCGAGGGCACCAGGAACATCCGGATGACCGTGGCATCCAACAGCAATGCCGCCATCAACCCGAACGCCAGGTATTTCATCATTACCAGGTCGGAGAAGATGAACGAGCCGGCGACCACGGCGAGGACGGTCGCCGCCGCGGTGATGATCCGACCGGTGGCCGCTGTTCCGATTCGGATGGCCTCGGCGGTGGACATGCCGCGCGCTCGCGCTTCCACCATCCGGGAGACCAGGAAAACCTCGTAGTCGGTCGACAAACCGAAGACGACCGCGATGATCAAACCGATGACCGGCGCGGTCAGCGGCGTCGGCGTGAAGTTCAGCCAGGTGGCGAAGTGGCCGTCGACGAAGATCCACGTCAGGATGCCCATCGTCGATCCGAGCGTCAACGCGCTCATCACCGTCGCTTTGATCGGCAGCACCAGCGATCCGAACGCCAGGAACATCAACAGCGTGGTGGTGGTCAACAGGATGACCAACATCAGCGGCAGCTTGCTGAAGATGCCGTGGATGGCGTCCTGCTCGAGCGCGGGGGTGCCGCCGACCAGAACGGTCAGGCCCTTCGGTGCGGTGATGGCCCGCAATTCGTTGATCTTCTTGGCCGCGTCATTCGGGTTCACCAGCCCGTTCTGGATCACCCGCACCGAGTCGTTCTTGGGGTGGCTGGTCCCATTGGGGCCTGCTACGCAGGGGTTGTCCGCGACGGTCGGGCAGGGCCGTTCCTGCCAGGTCTTGTCGGTGAACCCGTTGATAGAGCCGACGTCGTTGCGGATCTCGGCGACCTGCTGATCGGTGACCTTGCTGCCGTTGTTGCTTTGGATCACCATGGTGAGCTGCTGGGTGCGGTAGCCGGGGAACAGCTTGTCGAATTTCTCCTGTGCCACCCGGACCGGGTTGCTCGGCGGCAGGTACTTCTCGCTGAAGCCGCCGAGCTTCAGGTTGCCCAGCGGAATGATCAGCAGGATCATCGCCACCACGATCGGAATGGCGAACACCAGCGGGCGCTTCATCACCCGGTTGACCAGCTTGCCCCAGAACTCCTGCTCGACCTCTTCGCGGGTCTTGGTCTTCTGCAGCAGGTTTGCCAGCCAGTTCAGGTAGGCCCGCGACACCTTCCAGTTCGCCAGGAACGGCACCCGCAACAGGTCGCGCACGCCCAGCGCGTCGACGTGGCGGCCGAGGATGCCCAGCACGGCCGGCAGGATGGTGATCGACAAGATCGCCGACAGCATGACCGCCGCGATGACGGCGTAGGTCAGCGACTTCAAGAAGCCCTGCGGGAACACCAGCATGCTGGCCCCGGACACCGCGATCAGCACCGCCGAGAACGTCACGGTGCGCCCGGCCGTCATCATCGTGCGGCGAACCGCGACCTCGCTGTCGTAGCCCTCGGCGATCTCCTCCCGGAACCGGCTCACCACGAACAGCCCGTAGTCGACCGCGATACCGAGGCCGATCATCGTCACCACGGGTTGGGCGAAGAAGTTCACCGGGCTGAACATCGCGATGAGTCGCATGATGCCCAACGCGCCGGCGATCGCCAGGCCGCCGACCATCACCGGCAGGCAGGCGGCGATCACCCCACCGAAGACGAGGAACAACACCACCGCCACCAGCGGCAGCGCCAGAACTTCCATGCGGCGTTGGTCGGTTTCGATGGTGCCGGTCAGGCCGTTGGCCACGGGTTCGAGGCCGGCGACTCCGACCTTGCCGCCGTCGAGCTTTTGCAGGTCGGGCGCGACCTCCTTGTAGTTATTGAGAATCGAGTCGTCGCTGTCGCCCTTGAGCGGGATCGACACGAAGGTGTGCTTCTTGTCCTCGGTCGCCATGCCTTTGACGATCGGGTCGGTGGAATTCGGTGCCGCGAGGTAGCCGACCCAGCCGAGCACCTGGTCGGGGTGGTCCTTTTTGAACTTGTCGAGTTGATCCTTGATCTGCTTCGACCAGGCCGGGTCGTCGACCGTCTTGCCCTGCGGAGCAGTGAAAGTAGCCACGATGTGGCTGGTCCGGTCGCGGCCGTAGGTGTCGTCGCCCAGTACCGACGCCTTCACTGACTGACTGCTGTCGTCGAAGAAACCGCTCTGCGTGACGTGCTTGCCGAGGCTGATCCCGAAGATGCCCGCGCCGAGGCACAGCGCCACCATGACGCCGATTACGATGAACCGGTAGCGGTACACAGTTCGACCCCACCAGGCGAACACGTAAGCTCCTTACTGGATCTGCGGCGACCCGCGCATTGGTTTTGAGTTGTCAGACACGCTCAAACACGAGACGTCAGCAACGAGGACAGCGGCCGGAACGGTTGCAGCCATGCACCCTTCTCAGGCAACGAATCGAGGCCGATCCGCGGCAGCGGCTCCCGGAAAACACCCGCGATGTCCTCCAGATCAACAAACTCCAAGGTATCCGACGCTAGCGCCCAACTCGCATGTTCGCGAAATCCGAGCACCTGAACGGGTACCCCGCCGCGGGAGATTTCCTCAAGCGGCTGGCGAAACGCCTGCCCGTCGGCGGACGCAACCATCAGCGCCGCCAGGCCTTCTGCGCTGCGCTGCGCGATGTGGTCGAGCATGTCGCTGTCGACATCGCTGTCTTCGTCTAGTTTCGGTTTGGCGAAGACAGCAAAGCCCACATTACGCAGCGCATCCACCCACGGCCGGACCACGTCGGCGCTGCCCGGGGCGATGTTGGTGAACACGGTGGCCTCGGGCTCGGCTGAAACATCTTCTCGAGTGGCTCCGACCTCGGCGGTGCGGGCCAGCAACCAGCGGCCAAGGGCGTCGAAACGGGGGCGTTCCAGCGCGGTGGGCCTGCGGCCCAGGATGGATCCCAGGCCCATATCCAGGTTCGGCGCGTCCCACACCAGCAGCACCCGCCGAGCGGTTGGGCCGGCATCGGGGATCGAGTCACCGGACACTGCCACCGGTGCGGCGACCGGCGGGTTCGGTTGCGTGGTTGTTTCTTCGGTCAGGCTCATGCTCGGTTTCTTTCCCACACCAATTCGGTGACGGCGCTGCCGGCGTGCTCCGCCTTGTTCTCGTATTTGGTAGTCGGGCGGACAACCGAGATCGCCAGTTCGCTGCTGCCCGGCGCGACTCGCGTCAGGCGGGGTTCGGCGTCACCGACCTCGGCGATCTGTTCGGCGTAGCCGGGATGGTCGGTGGCAGCGTGCAGCACACCTCCGATTCGGAGCCGGTCGGCGATCAAGGAGACGATGGCCGGCTGGAGCAGTCGGCGTTTGTGGTGCCGGGCCTTGGGCCATGGATCGGGAAAGAACACCCGGACCCCGCTCAGCGAGCCCGGCGTGATCAGGTTTTCCAGCACGTCGACGGCATCCCCGCGGATCAACCGGATATTTGTGACGTTCTCCCGATCGATGGCGCAGAGCAGCTGCGCCAACCCGCGGCGATAAACCTCGACGGCGATGACATCGATCTCCGGTTCCAACTGCGCCATCGCCAATGTTGAAATACCTGTGCCGCAACCGATTTCGAGGATCAGCGGGGCGTCGCGGCCGAACCAGGCCCGGGTGTCGAGCGGTTCGTCGGGTGCGTCGGGGCTGTGCTGCGGCGCCGCCATCATCCCGAGTTCGGGCCACAACCGCTCCCAGGTCCGTTGCTGGGCGGCCGACAACGCCGAGCGCCGCGTCCGGAAGCTGGTGTTCCGCCGATACCCGCCGGCAGAGCGCGCCGCAGGCAGGTTGTCTTGCGGCGGCGGTGTGGCCGCTTCCAGCGGGGGCTGCGCACGCATCCGTTCATCGTTACCCATGAATCGATGATGTTGCCTCCCGCGGTCCAGATTGATACCCAACAGTTGCCTTGGACTGGTAGCGGGTGGCTCGCATCCAGGCGGCGCAGATGTCACCATTTCCAGCGGCAGCCCCGGCCCGCTGGCCGGCACCGCTCGGCGACAATGGGGCTGTGCTGGAGGAATACCGGCTTTTTGTGGGTATTCATCCAGCAGGCGAAACACTTGATCGACAGGGGCATGAGATTTTCGTCGATGAGCTGAAGCGATTTGCCGCCGAGGTCGCTGACTCGCGCTGTGGCGCGATCGCCGATCGGCTCGCGGCGCCGCTGCGGGTGGCGGTGTCCGGACGTCGCGGGGTAGGCCGCCGCACTGTCGCGCACGCGCTGGCACGGGCTGCGGGCGCGCGGGGAATGAGCACGGTGACGTGCACCGGGCCAGGGTCCGCGGAGGCCGACGTCGACGTCTACGTCGTCACCGAGGTGGTCAAACCCGAGGATCGTGACGCGATCGCGGCGATTTCTGCGGCCGGCCGGCCGGTATTGGCGGTGCTGAACAAGGCGGATCTGATCGCCACCACCCAGCCGGGCCGTCACCCGCACGGACCGACCAGCGCGGCGAGAGCCCATTGCGCGCGGCTTTCCGCGCACACCGGTCTGCCGATCGCGCCGCTGGTGGGATTGCTCGCGGTCGCCGCGCTCGACGATCTGGTGGACGACGAACTTTGGGCGGCGCTGCAGGTGCTGGCCACCCAACCCGCCGGGCAGCCCGTGGCGGCGGGGCTGCGGCGGCGACTGCTCGACACCCTCGACGTGTTCGGCATCGAGCAGGGCGTGGCCGCGATCCGCCGCGGCGCGACCCGCGACCAGACTCGCGCCGTGATACGCGGCCTGAGCTGTATTGACGAGGTGGTCGCCAAGATCGGGTCGCTCGGCGCGCCGGTGCGCTACCGCCGGGTGCTGGACGCCGTGGCCGAATTGGAGACGCTGGCCGTCACCGACCCGCGAGTCGGCGAGTTCCTGTCTCGTGACGACACGGTGGTGGCCCGGATGGCCGCCGCCATGGACGTGGTCGAGGCGGCCGGCCTGAACGTCGATCGCTGCGACAGCGCCGAGGCGTACCTGCGCCGCGCCGTGGGCTGGCAACGCTACCGCCGTGGGCCGGTGGCGGGCTTGCACGGCGCCTGCGGCGCCGACATCGTCAGGGGTTCGCTACGGCTATGGTCGAGGGCCGGGAGTTCAGCGTGACCGATCAGGTAGGAGATGACGCGGTCGCTGAAGAAGAAACAGTCGATGCACTGGTAGCGGCGATCGGGCCGCGGCTCGGTGCGCCGATCACTGCGCGCCGCGATGTGGTCCTGGTGACCGGGCCGTGGCTGGCCGGGGTCAGCGGCGTGGCCGCGGCACTGAGCGAACGACTGCCCGAGCACACGTTCATCGAGTCGGCCGATCTGGTGGCCGGCGAGGCGCCGACGGCGGTGGTGTTCGTCGTCTCGGCGGCGGCCGCGTTGACCGAATCCGACTGCGCGCTGCTGGACGCGGCGACCGCCGATACCGACGCCGTGATCGGCGCCGTGTCGAAGATCGACGTGCACCGCACTTGGCATGATGTCCTGGCCGCCAACCGCGAAGCGTTGTCGGCGCACGCTCCGCGCTATCGCGATGTGCCCTGGGCAGGCGTGGCCGCGCTGCCCGAGCGCGGCGAACCACAAGTCGACGACCTGGTCGCCGCCGTGCGCGAGCGGCTCGTCGACCCCGATCTTGTACGACGAAACCGGTTGCGGGCCTGGGAGTCCCGGTTGCAGACCGTCGCCGACCGGCACGACCGGGACGCCGACGGCGCGGGCCGGCGAGCGCGGGTCGAGGCATTACGCGACCAGCGCAGCGGAATTCTGCGGCAGCGACGGCTGTCGAAGTCCGAACGCACGATCGCGCTGCGCAGCCAGGCTCAGCAGGCTCGGGTCCAGCTGTCGTACTTCGCCCGCAACCGCTGCGCCTCGGTGCGCTCCGAACTGCAGGAGGACGCGGCGGGCCTGACCCGGCGTCAGCTGCCGGCGTTCGAGGCCTACGCCCGCGGTCGTATCGACGAGGTGGTCGCGGAGGTGGACGAGGGCACCACCACACATTTGGCCGATATGGCGAAAAGCCTGGAGCTTGGCGGTCGACCCGCCGGCACCTGTCGCGCTCCCGATGATCGAGATACCGGCTCCGCAGCTGAAGTCGCGGCGGCTGGAGACCCGGCTGATGATGCTGGTGGGCGCCGGCTTCGGGTTAGGGGTGGCGTTGACGCTGAGCCGGCTGCTGGCCGGCCTGGCTCCCGGGCTGACCGTGGCCGGGGCTGTCGCATGTGCGGCGATCGGGCTCGCGCTGACGGTCTGGGTGGTCGGAACCCGCGGCCTGCTGCGCGATCGCGCACTGCTGGACCGTTGGGCCGGCGAAGCGGTCGGGCAGCTGCGCTCCGCGCTCGAGCAGCTGGTCTCGACTCGGGTGCTGGGGGCCGAGTCGTCGCTGACCGCGGCGCTGGGCGAGCAAGACGAGGTGGAAAGCGCACGGGTCACCGAGCAGATCAGCGTGATCGACACCGAGCTGCGGGAGCACGCCGTCGTCGGCGCGCGCGCCGCGGCGGTGCGAGGCCGGGAGATGCCGACGCTGCAGGCCGCGCTCGAGGCGGTGCGGGCGGAACTCGGCGACGATGCTCGGAGACCAGCCGGGCAGCCGGAAGCGCAGACCGGGGAAACTCCGCCACCGAACACCCCGGGCGGCGCCGCGGCAGATGCCGACAGTGATGAAATCGAGGAAACTCCGTCGCCGAATACCGCCGATAACGTGTTCTGAATCGTTCTTGTGAGTGATCCAATACCCGCCCGACCTGCCCTGGCGATATTCCCCGCGATAACCTGTGTAAAGGTCCACCGCAAAGCCGCACTGGCGAAATGGCCCGCTCTGAGCCATAGAGCGGCGGCCTACACAGGAGAGTGCAGGAGATTTCGATGACTTCAGCGACCGTTCCCGGTCTGGATACCGCGCCGACAAATCACCAGGGCCTGCTGTCCTGGGTGGAGGAGGTCGCTGAGCTCACCCAGCCGGATCGGGTGGTCTTCGCTGACGGTTCCGAGGAAGAGTGGCGGCGGCTGTGCGACCAGCTGGTGGAAGCGGGCACCTTCAAGCCGCTGAACCCGAAAAAGCAGCCCAACTCCTACCTGGCGTTGTCGGACCCCTCTGACGTGGCACGCGTCGAATCGCGGACCTACATCTGTTCCGAGCGCGAGATCGACGCGGGCCCGACCAACAACTGGATGGACCCGGCCGAGATGCGCTCGACCATGACCGAGTTGTACCGCGGTTGTATGCGGGGTCGCACCATGTGGGTGGTGCCGTTCTGCATGGGCCCGCTGGGCGCCGATGACCCCAAACTGGGCGTCGAGATCACCGACTCGGAGTACGTCGTCGTCTCGATGCGCACCATGACCCGGATGGGCAAAGCGGCGTTGGAGAAGATCGGCGACGACGGCTTCTTCGTCAAGGCATTGCACTCCGTCGGTGCTCCGCTGGAGGACGGGCAAAAAGACGTCCCGTGGCCGTGCAACGACACCAAGTACATCACCCACTTCCCGGAAACCCGCGAAATCTGGAGCTACGGTTCGGGTTACGGCGGCAATGCGCTACTGGGCAAGAAGTGCTATTCGTTGCGCATCGCTTCGGCGATGGCTCGCGACGAGGGCTGGCTGGCCGAGCACATGCTGATCCTCAAGCTGATCTCCCCGGAGAACAAGGCGTACTACTTCGCTGCGGCGTTCCCGTCGGCGTGCGGCAAAACGAACTTGGCGATGCTGCAGCCGACGATTCCCGGCTGGCGGGCCGAAACGCTCGGCGACGACATCGCCTGGATGCGGTTCGGCGAGGACGGCCGCCTCTACGCGGTCAATCCCGAGTTCGGGTTCTTCGGGGTGGCGCCGGGCACCAACTGGAAGTCCAACCCGAACGCGATGCGCACCATCGCCAAGGGGCAACACCGTCTTCACCAACGTCGCGCTGACGGACGACCACGACGTGTGGTGGGAGGGTCTGGAGGGCGAGCCGGATCACCTCATCGACTGGAAGGGCCACGACTGGGTTCTCCGCGAGACCGAGACCAAAGCCGCACACCCGAATTCGCGCTACTGCACGCCGATGTCGCAGTGCCCCACGCTGGCGCCCGAGTGGGACGACCCGCAGGGTGTGCCGATCTCCGGCATCCTGTTCGGCGCCCGCCGCAAGACCACCGTGCCGCTGGTGACGCAGGCGCGGGACTGGCAGCACGGCGTCTTCATGGGCGCCACCATGGGCAGCGAGCAGACCGCCGCCGCCGAGGGCAAGGTCGGCACGGTTCGCCGCGACCCGATGGCCATGCTGCCGTTCCTCGGCTACCACGTCGGCGACTACTTCCAGCACTGGCTCGACCTGGGCAAGAACTCCGACGAGTCCAAGCTGCCGAAGGTGTTCTTCGTCAACTGGTTCCGTCGCGGCGACGGTGGCAAGTTCCTGTGGCCGGGCTTCGGCGAGAACAGCCGGGTGCTGAAGTGGATCGTCGACCGCATCGAGCACAAGGCCGGCGGCCAGGAAACCCCGATCGGCGTCATCCCCTCCGCCGACGATCTCGACTTGGACGGGCTGGACGTCGACGCCGCCGATGTGGAGAAGGCGCTCGTGGTCAACGCGAGCGAATGGCGCGAGGAACTGCCGCTGATCGAGGAGTGGTTCGAGTTCGTCGGCGAGAAGCTGCCGACCGGCGTCAAGGACGAGTTCGAGGCGCTCAAGCAGCGGCTGGCCGAAGCCGACTAACTCACCAAGCACCACCCCGGGTCGACTGACCCGGGGTGTTGTGTGCGGCGCAGCCGCAGCGGCAGGGTAGCCATATCCGAAGTATCGGCTGGCCGAATTCTTCGTTAAGACTGGGCTGACCAGCAAATTCAAGCCGCGGTGCATGATTTCTTGGTAGTCGGTCTATGTTGCTGGATCACCGCTCGGACGGTATCTTTCGACCCGGGGTGAAGGTAAGCCTCTCCTCGCTTCGAACGGGCAGGCGATCAAAGCGACATGGATATGACGACAACGGCTTCCGGGGCCCCCGGCACTGGTACCGCCGTGTCGTCGCGGTCGTTGTTTCGCCCACTGGCGATCGTCGCCCTCGTCATCTGCCCGGCTCTGGTGGTGCGCGCCATTGGCGTCCACCCGACTCCGATCCTCGGCCTGATCACCTACGGCGCCGCCGTCGTTGCGGCCAGCTTCTTGCTGGCCTGGGCCGCGGAAGCCGCTCAGGTCGATGTCTCGGGTGGCCTGGCGGTCGCGGTGCTGGGGGTCATCGCCGTCCTGCCCGAGTATGCGGTCGACTTGTATTACGCCTACACCGCAGGCCATGTGCCCGAGTACACCCAGTACGCCGCGGCGAACATGACCGGCTCGAACCGGCTGCTGATGGGTCTCGGGTGGCCTGTCGTCGTTCTGGTCAGCGTGCTGGTGGCACGCCGGGCCACCGGCCGTAAAGTCGGCGAACTGGACCTCGACGTCAGCAACCGGGTGGAGATCGGCTTCCTGATGTTCGCCGGGGTGGCCGCCTTCCTGATTCCCGCGACCGGGCGCATCCACATTGCCTTCGGCGTGATCCTGCTGGGCTGGTTCGGCTATTACCTGTACAAGCTGAGTCGCGGCGAGGTCGAGGAACCCGAACTGGTCGGCACCGCGGCGGCGCTGGGAGTACTTCCCGACCGGATCCGCCGCATCGTGGTGTCCGCGCTGTTCGTCTTTTCCGCATCGGTGATCGTCATCTGTGCAAAACCGTTCGCCGAAAGCCTGATCGACGCCGGCACGCAGCTGGGCATCGACCGCTTCCTGCTGGTGCAGTGGCTGGCGCCGCTGTCGTCGGAGGCGCCGGAGTTCATCATCGCCACGATCTTCGCGGCCAGAGGCAAGGGCGCGATCGCGATCGCGACGTTGATCTCGTCGAAGGTCAACCAGTGGACCCTGCTGGTCGGGTCATTGCCGGTGGCATTCATCCTCGGCGGAGGAGGCACGTCGATACAACTGGACGGCCGCCAGATCGAGGAGATGGTGCTGACCGCCGTGCAGACCTTGATGGGCGTGGCGCTGATCATGGGCCTGCGGTTCCGCCGTTGGGCGGCCTGGGCGCTGCTCGGCTTGTTCATCGTCCAGTTCCCGATCACCTCGACCGAGGGCCGCGTGCTGCTCAGCGCCGTCTACGCGGCGGTGGCTGTCGTCGCGCTGGTGGTCAATCGCCGTCAGCTGGCGCCAACGCTGTTGGCGCCGTTTGCCGGTCGGGCAAAGATTCACGGCGGACACCCGCATCAGCCGGCCGAACAGGTGCCCGCGCCGTAGCGGTTCGCATCCATCAAGCGAGACCCTTGACACCTGTCAAGTTTGACGGCGGTACAGTCTGCCCATGCAGATTCGTGAGCATCTCGGCGCCGACAAGCCCGCAATCATCCTTCATCCTGCCGGCACAGTCGTCACCTTCGACGAGTTGGAAGCCCGCGCCAACCGGCTCGCGCACTACTTCCGCCAGGCCGGCTTGGTCGAAGGGGACGCCGTCGCGATCCTCATGGAGAACAACGAGCACATCCACGCGGTGATGTGGGCCGCCCGGCGCAGTGGCCTGTATTACGTGCCGATCAACACCCACCTGACCGCACCGGAAGCCGCCTACATCATCGACAACAGCGCCGCCAAGGCGATCATCGGTTCGGCCGCATTGCGCAAGACCTGCGAAAACCTTTCCGAGCATCTGCCCAGCGGACTGCCCGCGGTGCTGATGATCGCGGATGACGAGCTGGACGGCTGGCAGCGCTACCCGGAATGCGTTGCCGACCAACCGGATACGCCGATCGACGATGAGCGGGAAGGCGACCTGCTGCAGTACTCGTCAGGCACCACCGGCCGGCCCAAAGGCATCAAGCGCGAACTGCCGCACGTTTCGCCGGCCGAGGCGCCCGGCATGATGTCGGCGCTGGTCGGATTCTGGATGCACCCGGATGCGGTCTACCTGAGCCCGGCGCCGCTGTACCACACCGCACCTTCGGTGTGGTCGATGACCGTTCAGGCCGGCGGCATCACGACCGTCGTGCTGGAGAAGTTCGACCCCGAAGGCTGCCTGGAGGCCATCCAGCGCCACCGGGTCACCCACGCACAATTCGTGCCGGCCATGTTCACCCGGATGCTAAAACTGCCTGAGGTAGTGCGTAATTCATATGATGTGTCCAGCCTGGAGCGGGTGATGCACGCGGCGGCGCCATGCCCGGTGGAAATCAAGAAACAGATGATCGACTGGTGGGGGCCGATCGTCGACGAGTACTACGCGTCCTCCGAGGCGATCGGGTCCACGTTGATCAGCGCCGAGGAGTGGCTGGCACATCCCGGCTCGGTGGGCAAGCCGATGATGTGTCAGATTCACATCCTCGACGAGGACGGCAATGAACTCCCGCCGGGCCAGGCCGGCGAAATCTATTTCGAGGGCGGGTTTTCCTTCGAGTACCTCAACGATGCGGAGAAGACCGCTGCCTCTCGTGACCGTCACGGCTGGGCAACCGTTGGCGACATCGGCTACCTGGACGACGACGGCTACCTGTACCTCACCGACCGCCGGCACCACATGATCATCTCCGGCGGCGTCAACATCTACCCGCAGGAGGCCGAGAACCTGTTGGTAACTCACCCAAAGGTGCTCGACGCGGCGGTGTTCGGTATTCCCGATGACGAGATGGGGCAAAGCGTCAAGGCAGTGGTGCAGACCGTCGACCCGGCCGATGCCACCGAAGAGTTCGCCGACGATCTGCTGACCTGGCTGCGAGATCGCTTGACGCACTACAAGTGTCCGCGGTCGATCTCGTTCGAAGCCCAGCTGCCGCGCACCGATACCGGCAAGTTGTACAAGAACGAACTGATCGAGAAGTATTCCGTGTGACGCTGCGCATCGTCGACGTGTCGGAGCAGGTCTCCGAGGTCGACGCTGCCGCACTTGGCGTCCCGGTGGTGGCCGTCGGGTCGCTCGCGCAAGCATCCGAATTCTGTTTGCAGCATGCGACGTTCACCCTCACCGAGGACGACACCGACGACCGCCGGGCGATCACCGTCCCGTCGATCGAATCGGCGATCGCCGAACTGGCCGACCGGGTGGACCGCTGGCCGGTGGCCGCGGCGGTCTGCGACGACGTGCTGCGGTCGGTGGATCCGGCTGGCCCGACGATGCCCGGAGTGGTGACCGAGTCGCTGGCCTACTCCACGTTGCAGAGCGGTCCGGAATTCGCCCGCTGGCTCGCCGAGCGTGGGCCGGCGCGCATGCCCGACATCGCTGATCCGGTGCAGGCACGGCGCGACGGCAACACGCTGCGGATCGCGTTCGATCGGCCGGAACGCCACAACGCGTTTTCCACCGACGCCCGCGCCTCGTTGCTGGAGGCGTTGACCGTCGCGCAGTTGGACCCATCGGTCGACGAGGTCGTGCTGACCGGTAACGGGCCGTCGTTCTGCAGCGGCGGCGACCTCAGCGAGTTCGGCACGTTCAGTGACCCCGCCAGCGCGCACCTGGCCCGCACCCGCTACAGCCCGGCGCTGATGCTCGACGCGTTGGCCGCCCGGCTCGGGCAGGCCTGCCGCGCCGAAGTGCACGGTCAGGTGTTGGGTAGCGGATTGGAGATGGCCGCGTTCTGCGGTCGGGTGGTCTCCCGTCCCGACGCGGTATTCGCGTTGCCCGAGCTGAGCCTCGGCCTGATTCCCGGAGCGGGCGGCACCGTCAGCGTGACACGACGGATAGGCCGTTGGCGCACAGCATATTTGGTGCTGAGTGGCCAGACGATCGACCCGGAATCGGCGCTGCGGTGGGGGATGATCGACGCCGTCGTTTGATCGGTGGCGGCCGGGTAGACGATCGCGATGGCTCCGACACTTGAAAAAATTCTGCAATCGGGATTGCAATGCTATCTGAATAGCCATATTCTATGGCGGGAGGGTCCGCGCAACCGACAAAGGAGTCGATCGATGGCGCAGGCGGCGACGACGGGCACGGACGTGACATCGCAGATCGACTACGAGGTTTTGATCGTCGGCGCCGGATTCGGGGGGATCGGCGCCGCAGTGGAGCTGGACAAGTCCGGCATCCATGATTTCCTCATCGTCGACAAGAACGGGGGCGTCGGCGGGACCTGGTATGCCAACACGTACCCCGGTGTGTCGGTGGATATTCCCTCGATTTACTACAGCTTCTCCTACGAGCCGCCGAAGAAATGGACGCGGATGTTTGCGCCCGGCGCCGAAGTGCAGCAGTACGCCGAGCAGGTGGTCGACTCCTTTGGGTTGCGCTCGCGTATCCGGCTGAACACGGCTGTCGTCGGCGCCTATTGGGATGAGGACCAGCACGTGTGGCGCATCGAGCTCGATTGCGGACAAACACTCGTCGCGCGGTTCATCGTCGGGGCAGTCGGCGGACTCGAGGTGCCGAACCTGCCGGACATCAGCGGCATCGACAGTTTCTCGGGCAAGGTCGTCCACACTGCCACCTGGGACCATGACTTCGACTACGCCGGCAAACGCATCGCGGTCATCGGGACGGGCGCAACAGCGCTGCAGTTGATTCCCGAATTGGCTGATATCGCCGGCCATCTCAGCGTCTTCCAACGAACACCCATCTGGGTGGCGCCCAAGCCAGACTTCCCGATTCCGCAGGCGGTGAGTGCTGCTCTATTACGAATACCATTGTTACGGCGTGGAATTCGAGCAGCCTTCACTCTCGGTATCGACTTCGCGATCAGCGGGATCGGCGTATTCCACGCACGGATCCCGTTTCTGGCGGATTCCTTGCGCCGCGGTGGCGCCGTCGGGTATCGGGCCTGGTTGCGCGGCAACCCGCAACTAGCCGACAAACTGACGCCGGCGTACGCGCCGGGCTGCAAGCGCCCGTCGGTATCCAACCGGTATCTCAAGACATTCACCGAACCGCACGTGCGCCTGGTTACCGAACCGATTTCCGAGATCACCGCTGCGGGTGTAGTCACCGGGGACGGCGAGGTGCACGCAGTCGACGTTCTAGTGTGCGCCACGGGATTCAAGGTCATGGCCAGGGGCTACACCCCGCCGTTCCCGCTCCGTGGGGCCGACGGCCTGGACATCGGAGACTTCTTCCACACCAACCGCTTCCAGGCCTATCAAGGCGTATCGGTGCCGAAGTTCCCAAACTGCTTCCTGATCACCGGGCCCTACGGATTCGCGGCGGGCTCCTACATCGCGATGATCGAATGCACAAGCCGCCACGCGGCGCGCGCGATCAGCGAGGCGCGCCGGCGTGAGGCAACTCGGGTGGAAATCAAACAGCAGCCCCACGATGCGTACTACGTGAAGAGCCGCAGGCGCGCCCACCAGACGATGTGGCTGTCGCCGGTTTGCGACGGCTCCAATACCTACTACGTGAACTACCAGGGTGACCCGGCCGCCATCCGCCCGAGCACCCATTTCGAGATGTGGTGGGGCAATAAGCATTTCCCACTCGACCACTATGCATATTCCGGCCTGGCATCGGGTGTCGCCCCCGGTGAGCCCCTTGCTGTCGGATCGATTCGCTGACCAGATTGCGGCAGCAGGCGAACTCCGTCGTCGCGCCGGCGCGGCAAAGATTGTTGCGCTATTCGGATAACGATATTATCGATCCGCCTTGCGGCGCCCGCTTGGATGTCCGAACGTTTCGGTCACTTTGGCCCGGCTCGGCGACGCGGAATACCCGACGGAGGCTGATGTGGCTCGAAAGGTTCTGACTCGCGCGGAGAGTCAAGCCCAGACCCGTCAGGACCTGTTGGATTCAGCCCAGCAGATGTTCTACGCCAACGGGTATCACGCAACGTCGATCGCCGCGATCGCCGCCGAAGCCGGCCGCACCATCGGTGCGGTCTACTCGAACTTCGACAGCAAAGAAGCACTGTGCCTCGAAGTACTCAGAGCCAGGTTCATGTCCGAGGCGACGACGCTTCTTCAAGTCATGGTGACTGCCGGTGAATCGGTCGACGCTCGACTCGAAGCGCTGTCGACCTGGTGGTCGAAGCTGGCCGGCGAAACTTCGCTGCTCGTCCTCACGGCTGAATACCTGATCAGCACTGTCTACGACCAAGACCAGACCACCGCCAACCGCGAGGTGATCGAGCGATTCAAGGACGCGGCCCGAGTGCTTTTGGAAGACACGATCCCCGAAACGGCGTCCAAGGCAGACTCGAGGATCGACGATGCGATCGACACCGCGGTCTCCACCGGCATGGGGCTGGCGATTGCACAAGCCATGGGAGTGATCGACGCCGATCGCGGCGGCGGGTTGATGGCGACCGCAATGCGCATGTGGCTGGAGAAACTCAGCGCTTAAATCCCGCCGCGGGACACCAGCTGTGCGGCGATCACGTTGCGCTGGATCTCGTTGGTGCCCTCGCCGACGATCATCAGCGGGGCATCGCGGAAATAGCGCTCGACGTCGTATTCGGTGGAGTAGCCGTAGCCGCCGTGGATGCGTACCGCGTTGAGCGCGATCTCCATCGCGACCTCGGAGGCAAACAGCTTGGCCATCCCGGCCTCCATGTCGCAACGCTCGCCGCTGTCGTAGCGCTCGGCGGCGTAGCGGGTGAGCTGGCGGGCAGCGGTGAGTTTGGTTGCCATATCGGCCAGGTAGTTGCCGACGGCCTGATGCTTCCAGATCGGCTGGCCGAAACTCTCCCGCTGCTGCGCGTAGGCCAGCGCATCTTCCAGCGCCGCGGTCGCCACGCCGAGCGCGCGCGACGCCACCTGAATACGGCCGGTCTCAAGGCCTTTCATCATCTGCGAAAAGCCTTTACCCGCCTGGCCGCCGAGAATCGCCGACGTCGGCACCCGGTAGCCGTCGAACGACAACTCGCAGCTTTCCACCCCCTTGTATCCCAGCTTGGGCAGATCCCGCGACACCGTCAGCCCCGGGCCGTGCTCCACCAACAGCACCGAAATGCCCTTATGCCGCGGCGTGGCGGCCGGGTCGGTCTTGCACAGCAGTGCGATCAACCCTGACCGCCGGGCATTGCTGATCCAGGTCTTGGACCCGTTGACCACCAGCTGGTCTTTGGCGCCGTCGGCGCCAGCAACAGGCAAAGCCGTCGTGGTCATGTTCTGCAGATCGCTGCCACCGCCCGGCTCGGTCAACGCCATCGTGGCCCGTAGCTCGCCGGTGGCCATCGGCGGCAAGTACTGCTGCTTTTGCTCCTCGGTGCCGAACAAGGACAGCAGCTTGGCCACCACGGTGTGCCCGCCCATTGCGCCGGCCAGGCTCATCCAGCCGCGCGCCAACTCCTGGGTGACCTGCACGTAGCACGGCATCGACACCGGTGTGCCGCCGTACTCCTCCGGGATGGCCAGCCCGTAGATGCCGATGCGCTTCATCTGCTCGATCCACGCTTCGGGATACTCGTTGGCATGTTCGCGCTCACGGACCGTCGGCTTGACCTCTTTGTCGACGAACTGACGCACCGTCTCGACCAGCATCGCCTCGTCGTCGTTCAGCGCGTGATTCATACGGCCATGCTGACACGGCGAGGAACCCGATGACCGGCGGTCCCTACTTCGACGACCTGCGCACCGGCCAGGTCTTCCCCGGCGCGCCCGCGATGACGCTGACCCCAGGGCTGGCCGCTGTGCACCAGAGCATCCTCGGCGATCGGTTGCGGTTGCCGCTGGATGCCACGCTGTCGCGGGCGGTCACCGGTTCGACCGCGCCGCTGGCCCACCCCGGCATGGTCTGCGACGTCGCGATCGGCCAGTCGACGCTGGCGACCCAGCATGTCAAGGCCAACCTGTTCTACCGCGGGTTGGTGTTCTACCGATTCCCGGCGATCGGTGACACGCTGTTCACCCGCACCGAGGTGGTCGGGTTGAAAAAGAACGCGGCCAAGCCGGACCGGGCGCCCACCGGGTTGGTGGCGTTGCGGATGACCACCATCGACGAGGCCGACCGGCTGATCCTCGACTTCTACCGCTGCGCGATGCTGCCGCTGAGCCCGGGTGCCGGCCCCAACGACGCGGAGCACGCCGACGATCTGTCGAAAGTCGGTGCCGATCTTGGCCCGCCGCCCTCGGCGGTGGACGAATGGGACGGCGATGTGTTCCGCGAGCGCATCCCCGGCCCGCACTTCGATGCCAGCCTGGCGGGCACCGTTCTGCACAGCGGTGCCGACGTGGTCAGCAGTGCGCCGGAATTGGCCCGCCTGACTCTGAATATCGCTGCAGTACACCACGATTCACGTACCAGTGGGCGTCGCCTGGTCTACGGCGGACACACCATCGGGCTGGCGCTGGCACAAGCCAGTCGGCTGTTGCCGAACCTGGCGACCGTGCTGGGCTGGCAATCCTGCGACCACACCGCGCCGGTCTATGAGGGCGACACCCTCTACAGCGAGCTGCACATCGACTCCGCCGAGCCGACCGACAACGGCGGAGTGCTCGGATTGCGGTCGCTGGTGTACGCCGTGAGCGAAGCGCAGAACGAGCCGCGGCAGGTGCTGGACTGGCGTTTTACCGCCCTGCAGTTCTAAGTCGCTGACGTGCGGCGCGCACAATGGTGGGCGTGGACGCGCTGTCGGATTGGGCCTGCAGCGGGCTGGCCTATCTGACCGGCCCGCCCGACGGAGAGCCGGACTCTTCCCGCGCCGCCGTGCTGACCGAAGCCCGCCGGGTAACCGCCGATATCGGCAGGCTTCTCGATGTCGGTGTCGACGCCGCCACGCTGTTGGCCGGCAGAGCGGCGATCCTCGGCCTGACCCGCGGGGGCCGCGTTTCCGCGGGCGGCGCCACCCGGCTGTTGCCCACCGCCGACGGCTGGTGTGCGATCGCGCTGCCGCGTGCGGACGACGTGGCGGCGCTGCCGGCGCTGCTGGAAACCGACGCGGTTCCCGACGACCCGTGGACAGCCCTGTCCTGTTGGGCGGCAACGCGTTCGACCGAGGCCGTGGTTGCGCGCGGCCAGTTGCTGGATATCGCCGTAGCCGGGCTGGGGGAGGTCAGCGCGGAGCCGCCGGTGATGCGCCGGTGTGGCAGGGTCGCCGAGTCGCGGCGGGTGGACGGCTTGCTGGTGGCCGACCTGTCGTCGTTGTGGGCCGGGCCGTTGTGCGCGCAATTGCTCGCCCGCGCCGGCGCCGTCGTCGTCAAGGTGGAAAGCCCGAGCCGGCCTGACGGCACTCGTAGCGGCGAGCCTGCCTTCTTCGACTGGATGAACTTCGGAAAGCTCTCGTATGGTGTCGATTTCGATGACGACGCCGACGCGCTGCGCCGGCTGCTCTGCGCCGCCGACATCGTCATCGAAGGTTCGCGGCCCGCGGCGCTGCGGCGCCGCCGGTTGAGCGCCGACGACGTGCCAGGCCGTGACGGGCGAATCTGGTTGCGTATCGGTGGTTATCGAGGACAGCCCGACCGTTCGGCGTTCGGCGACGATGCCGCGGTGGCGGGTGGGCTGGTCGGTGCCGATACGCGAGGACCGGTGTTCTGCGGCGACGCGATCGCCGACCCACTGAGCGGACTGGAGGCGGCGCGAGCGGTGGGCGAGTCGCTGCGCCGCGGCGGCGGCGAGGTGATCGACGTGTCGATGGCGCAGGTCGCCGCGAGATATGCCGCGCTGCCGCTCGACATCGCCGACTTCGGCTGTCCGGGTTGCGCGGCCTCAGCCGCCGCCACCCGGCCCGTCAGCGTCGCCGTTGGGTGCCGACAACGCCGCCGTCCGCCACATTGTGTCCGAGAGGCTCTGTGCGCCATGCTGATTCAGCGGGCGACGACGCTGGACGGTGCGGTCGTCGACCTCCGGGTCGGTGCGCGCATCGACGACGTGGCCGAGACGTTGACCCCGCGACGCGGCGAGGACGTGTTCGACGCTGCCGGCGGAACCGTGCTGCCCGGGTTGCACGATCACCACGTGCACCTGCTCTCTGCAGCGGCCGCCGAGACCTCGGTTCGGGTGGGGCCGCCGCAGGTACGCGACCGTGCGGGTCTGGCCGGCGTGTTGGCGAGCGCGGAGGCCGGCGACGACGGCTGGATCCGCGCTGTCGGCTACCACGACTCGGTTGCCGGACCGCTGGACCGCGCGGCGCTGGACGCGATGGTCCCGACCGTGCCGCTGCGAGTTCAGCACCGTAGCGGGGTGCTGTGGATGCTCAACTCCGCCGGTCTGGCCCGGATCGGTCTGGCCGAGCATCCCGACGGCCGGTTGCGCAGCACCGACTCGTGGTCGGATGCGCTGAGCCGCGGCGAAACGCACCTGGCCCACCTCAGCGATCGGCTGAGCCGCTACGGCGTCACCGGAATCACCGATGCCACACCGGATCTCGACGTCAGCGACATCGTGCGGTTGACCGAGCTGCACCGGCACGGTGAACTGCGCCAACACGTGCACTGTCTGGCCCCGGGTAAGCGCATCCTGCACGACGACGACCTGAACCTCGAGCAGCTCGCCGATTGGATCGCCGACCGGCACCGCTGCGGCGGTCCGGTCGCCATCCACTGCGTGACCGCGGCTCAGCTGCTGGTGACGATCGCCGCGCTGCGCCAAGTCGGCACCCACCCGCAGGATCGCATCGAGCACGCCGCCGTGGCGCCGTCGGACTGCCTCACCGATCTCGCCGAACTAGCGGTGACCGTGATAACGCAGCCCAACTTCGTCGCCGAGCGCGGTGATCAGTACCTCGACGAGGTGCCCGCCGCCGAGCACGATCAACTCTGGCGGGTGGCGTCGTTGCTTCGGGCCAACGTGCGGGTCGCATTGTCCACCGATATGCCGTTCGGCCATCCCGACCCGTGGGCAGCCATGCGGGCGGCGGTGCATCGCATCACACCGAGCGGAGTCGTGCTCGGCGCCGACGAACGTGTCTCGGCGCGAACGGCTTTGACGATGTTCTTCGGTTGCGCCGAACAGCCCACCCGGGCGCGGACCGTGCAGCCGGGACAGCCGGGGGACCTCTGCATGCTGAGCGTGTCGCCCGATACCGCGCTGGCCGAACTGGACGCCGGGATGGTCGCCGCGACGGTTGTCGGCGGCGAAATCGCTTATGGGGCTGGGTGAATCAGGAGATCTCGCCGACCAGGTAGCGCTGCAACGTGGGTGCCACCGCGTCGACCAGGGTGTCGACCTCCAAGGAGGCGATCGGCTCGACCCGCACGCCGTAGCGCATGATGCCCAGGCCGACTATTTGCGAGGCGCACAGCGAGGCGCGCAACGTGATTTGGTCGGCCCCTAGCGCCTTGAGCAGCGGATCGAAGACCGGGCCGATGAACAGTCCCTGCGCGATCTCAACCGTCTTGGCCATGCCCGCGGTGGCGATCGCGCTGGCCGCGAATGGCCCGCCGCCGGTGGCATCCCAGGTAGTGAGCAGCATCTGCAGCGTTCGTCGGCCGGCTTGGTTCACGCCTCCACGGATGATCCGGTCGATGAAGTCGGGCGTCCCGAACGGCAGACGCAGCTTGCGTGCTACCTCGTCAAGAATCCCACGCGACGGCTTCTCGCTGCGGGCCATGTAGCCAGGATGGCCACAATGCTGACGAAGTTCAAGCATCGCCCCGGCGAGTCGCCGCGCGCGAAATCAGTGCGGAAGGTCGCGAAAAGGTGTATTACGGTAAGGCTCAGGCTCTTTCGGCAGACCCAGCACGCGCTCACCGACGATGTTGCGTTGGATCTGATCGGTTCCCCCGCCGATCGAGGTGAAGTAGGCGTTCATGGTCCGGAATGTCACCGCGTCGCCGACCGGGTTCTCCGGTCCGGCCAGCATGGCTTCAGCGCCGACGATCTCGGTTTCGACGCGGGCGGTCTCGTGCAGGATCCGTGACATCGCGATCTTCCCCAGCGCCATCAGTGTGGCCGCTTCGCCGCGATCGACCGCAGCCTTCGACCGTTGGGTGTTCCAACGGTTGACCGTGGCGAGCGCGTCGACCCGCGCGATCTGCTGACGAATGTAGGGGTCGCCGAGCCGGCCGGCTTCCCGCGCCAATTCGACCAGAAGGTTGGCCTTTTCGGCCCGAGGCCGCCGACTGTCCTTGGCGGTGCGGGCCAGATCGCCCATGAACCGACGCTCGTAGCCGAGCGCGATCTGTAGCACCGACCACCCGGCGTTCAGCTCACCGACCAAGTTCTCCGCGGGCACGCGGGCGTCTTCGATGAAGACCTCGTTGAACTCCGACTCACCGGTGATCTGATGGATGGGCCGGATCTCGACGCCGGGCTGACGCATCGGCAACATGAAGAAGCTGATGCCCTGGTGTTTAGGCACATCCCAGTCGGTTCTGGCCACCAGCATGCCGTAGTCGGCAGTTTTGGCGAACGACGTCCACACCTTCTGCCCGTTGATCACCCACTCGTCGCCGTCGCGCTCGGCCCGGGTACGCAGGCCGGCCAGATCCGATCCCGCGCCGGGCTCGCTGTAGAGCAGGCACCATTTGCTCTCGCCGCGTATCGACGGCGGAATCAGCCGTCGCTTCTGCTCGTCAGTTCCGACGTCGTGCAGGGTGCAGGCAAAGAGGTTGGCGCGGTCGTGACCGCAGCCGGGTGCGCCGGCGGCGGCGAATTCTGCAGCGACGAGCCGGGATTGGGCATCCGAGAGGCCGCGGCCATACCACTCCGGTTCCCAGCTGGGGACCGCCCATCCGGCGTCGACGACAAGTTCGGCCCAGCCGGCGCGGTCGATTCCGGGATTCCAGTTGGCCGCCAACCAATTCGCGGACCTCGTCGCGCAGTTCGTCGTCAGTCACTCAGGCTCCGATCTGCTGCAGGTAACGCTCCCGATGCCACGACGGGCTGCCCAGCAGCTGGGCGTCGCTGCGGGCCCGACGCAAATACAGGTGCGCGGGATGCTCCCAGGTGAATCCGATACCGCCGTGCACCTGGATGCTGGTCGCCGCGACAAAGACGAACGCGTCTGAGCAATACGCCTGCGCCAGAGCAAGGTCCGCCATGCGTGACGGTGCTTGCTCGGCGAACGATCCGGCGACGAAGCGTGCCGCCGATACCGCCGATTCGGCCTCCAGCAGCATGTCGGCGCACATGTGCTTGACCGCCTGGAAGCTGCCGATCGCTCGGCCGAACTGGTAGCGGGTCTTGGCGTACTCGGTGGCCATCTCGACCACGCGCCGCGCGCCGCCGGCCTGCTCGCTGACCAACGCCACAGCCGAGCGGTCCAACGCGGCGGTGAACACCTCGGCGCCGGCGCCCAGCCGTCCGATCAGACGCGCCGGCGTATCGACGAATTGCAGCCGGCATTGCTTACGAGTCGGGTCCACCGTGTTCAGTGGTGTCACATCGAGGCCGGCGGCACCGGCGTCGACCGCGAACACGGCTGGGCCCGCATCGGTTTCGGCCAGCACATACACCAGGTCCGCTAATTGCCCGTCGAGCACGAAGTGCTTGTAGCCGGTGACGTGCCAGGCGTCGCCGATGGCACCCGCAGACGTGGCGATGGTCGTGGGCAGCCGAGCAGAGTCGTCCTCGGCGAAGGCGACCGTGGCGATCAGGTCACCTGCCGCGATCCTGGGCAGCACCGCGGCGCATTCGTTGGCATCGCCGGCCTCGGCCAGCAGGCTCGGCACCAACACCGCCGTCGACAGAAACGGGCTGACCAGCAACACGCGGCCCATCTCTTCCATCGCGATACCCATTTCCACCGGGCCCGCACCGGCGCCGCCGTATTCCTCGCCGATCAGCAGTCCGGTCAGACCCATGGCCGCCAGTTCATCCCAGACCTTGGGGTCAAAACCCGTGTCGGTCGCCATCAGCGTCCGCACCTGCGCTTCGCCGGCGTGACGCGTCATCAAGTCGGCGACCGCGCTGCGCAGCGCCTTCTGCTCCTCGCTCACCGAGAACGGTGCGCCGATATGCATCGCGGTCGATCAGCCCGTCGCGGCAAGGGCGGTGCGGAGGCTGGCGCACTGGCTGGCGAAAAACGACTGTGAGACAGCAGCTTTCGGAACCACCAGATCGAAGCCGTGGAAAGCCCCGGGGACCACCTCGACATGGCAGGGCACCCCGGCCGCGGTGAGGCGCTGCGCGTAGGCGACGTCCTCGTCATGGAACAGGTCGTGGGTGCCGACACCGATCCACGCCGGGGGCAGCCCGCTCAGATCCTCCCGACGCGCCGGCACCGCTACCTGCGGGTCTGCATTGCCGAGGTAGGCCGCCCAGCCGAACCGGTTGCTCTTCGGGCCCCACAATCGATAGTTGGGGTTCTTCGGTCCCTCCCCGCTGCGGTCGTCGAGCATCGGGTAAGCCAGCAGCTGCAGGGTCGGCCTCACTTCGCCACGATCACGCGCCAGTAGTGCCAGCGCGGCGGCCAACCCGCCGCCGGCGCTGGCTCCGCCGATCGCCACGCGTGCCGAGTCGACCGCAGGCAGTGCCGCCAGCCACGTCAGCGCCGAGTAGCAGTCCTCCAGCGGTGCGGGGTAGGGATGCTCGGGTGCCAGCCGGTAGTCCACCGCCGCGACGGTAATGCCCAGCTTTCGGGCGAACCGGCGGCACAGCGCGTCGTCTTGCTGCGCGCTGCCCATGACATAACCGCCGCCGTGAATCCACAGCAGCGCGGGCGCGGGTTGGCTGACGCCGACCGGGCGGTGCAGCCGGACCCCGACACCGGAGCCCAGGGTGAGCACCTCGACGTCGTCGTGGCTCCTCCGGCGTTGCAGGCCGCTGAGGGCCCGAATGACCCGCAGGCTCCGCGGACCGACCAACGCGCGTGGAGCGAGACGGGCGACTCTGCGGAGGTCGGGGTGGAAATCGGTGCTCGGCATCGGTCTAGTATCGCCAACGCCAACCGGCCGGACGTCTCGGGCTCCGCGGTTAACGGCGAAAGCCTGCGTGTGTCTGAATGACGAGAGTTTCCCAGGTCTTGGCGCGCCGCCGCGGCACCCTCGCTGCGCGTAGTGTTGATTTTATGGCGTTGTGGTACCGGTGACATGGGGTAGCGACCTGATCGCCGGTCCCGTGAACCGGGTCGTCGCGACCACGCGGACCGGTGTCGAGGTGCTGCGGTTCGGTGGCCTTCAGACCGGATCCCTTCCGTCGCCGTTTCAGATCGTGGAGCGGTGCGACATGTACCGGCTACGACGCTACTTTCCTGACAGCGCGAATGATCCGTCGCGGCCGCCGGTAATACTTGTGCCGCCGATGATGATGTCGGCCAACGTGTTCGACGTCACCAGAGACCAGGGCGCGGTCGGAGTCCTGCATGATCTCGGTGTGGACCCGTGGGTGGTGGACTTCGGCTCACCGGACCGGGAAACCGGTGGGCTCGAACGCACATTGAGCGACCATGTGGTCGCGCTGAGCCGGGTCATCGACTCGGTACAGGCACACACCGGCCGCGAGGTGCATTTGGCGGGCTACTCGCAGGGCGGCATGTTCTGCTATCAAACCGCGGCTTACCGACGTTCCGAGGGCCTGGCCAGCGTCATCACATTCGGCGCCGCCGTCGATTCGCTCAGCGGTCTGCCGTTCGGAATTCCCGCGGCCCTGGCGGGCCGCGGCGCCCAGCTGATCGCCGATCACGTCTTCAACCGTCTTTCGGTGTCCGGATGGATGGCCCGTACCGGGTTTCAACTTCTGGACCCGATCAAGACGGTCCGGGCGCGGTGGGACTTTCTACGGCAACTTCATGACCGAGAGGCGTTGCTGCCCAGGGAACAGCAACGCCGCTTCCTCGAGGTGGAGGGCTGGGTGGCATGGTCGGGTCCCGCGGTCGCCGAACTGTTACGGCAGTTCGTTGTCCATAACCGCATGATGGCCGGCGGCGCCGTGATCGATGGCACGTTGATCACGCTCGCCGAAATCACCTGTCCGGTCCTTGCTTTCGTCGGCGAGATCGATGACATCGGCCAACCCGCGTCTGTGCGAGGAATCCGGCGGGCCGCCCCCCGCGCCGAGGTGTCCGAGGTGCTATTGCGGGCAGGTCACTTCGGGCTCGTTGTCGGATCGACCGCCGCCGCGCACACGTGGCCCACCGTCGGTAATTGGGTGCTGTGGCGAGACGGTCGAGCGCCCAGGCCGGAGGGCGTGCATGCGATGGACGCCGACCCCAGCGCGGGGATCGATGGCGATGCCGGGCTGTCGTCGCGTATCGGTCACTCGGCGGGTGCGCTGGCCGAACTGGGCATCGGCGTGAGCCTGGGGTTGGCCGACGCCGCGGTGGGGGCGGCGCGCAGCGGCAGGGAGATCGCCGGGGAGGCCGTGCGTACCCTGCCCCGGCTCGCCCGCCTCGGGCGGCTGCAGCCCCATACCCGGGTGTCGCTGGGCGGGTTGATGGCCGAACAGGCGAACAGAGCACCCGAGGAGGAATGTTTCCTTTTCGAGGATCGTGTCCACACCAACGCGGCGGTCGATCACCGCATCGACGATGTGGTACGCGGCCTCATCGCCGTCGGTATCCGGCAGGGAGCCCACGTCGGTGTGTTGATGGACACCAGCCCCAGCGCCGTGGCCGCGATCGCGGCGCTGTCGCGGCTCGGCGCCGTGGCGGTGCTGTTACCCCCAGACGATGACCTCGCCGCCGCCGTCCAGCTGTGCGAGGTCGCCGACATCGTCACGGACCCACACCATCTGGCGGCGGCCGCGGCGACCGGCGCCAGGGTGCTCGTCCTCGGTCACGGCCGCACCGCGGACCCAGCCGGACGGAGTCGGACCGGGTCGTCGAGCTGGACCGCTTCGACCTGTCCGGTGCGCGGCTGCCGCAGTGGTATCGGCCGAACCCGGCCGGGCAAGTGATCTCGCATTCGTGTTCTTCAGCACGACGGGAGGGCGCCGGGTGGTCAAGGAGGTCACCAATCATCGGTGGGCGCTGTCGGCCTACGGCACGGCCACCGCCGCCGCGCTCGGCCGCGGTGACACGATCTATTGCCTGACCCCGCTGCACCATCCGTCGGGTCTGATGGTCAGCCTCGGCGGCGCGGTCGCCGGCGGGTCGCGCATCGCCTTGACCCGGGGCGTCGACCCAACCGGTTCGCCGACGAGGTCCACCGTTACGGGGTCACGGTGGTGTCCTACACCTGGGCCATGCTGCGCGAACTGGTGGAGGCTACCTCGCCCGAGCTTGCAGGAACACCATCCGATCCGGCTGTTCATCGGAGCCGGAATGCCGATCGGGCTGTGGCACAAGGTCACCGACCGATTCGCTCCGGCCCGAGTGCTGGAATTCTATGCGTCCACCGAGGGGGACGCGGTGCTGGCCAACGTGGCCGGCACGAAGACCGGGGCCAAGGGTCGGCCGCTGCCGGGCAGCGCCGAGATTCGGCTCGGCGGCTACGACGCCGCGACGGGCCGGTTCATCGAGGATGACCACGGTTTCGTGCGTCCCTGCGCCGACGACGAGGTGGGCGTGCTGCTGGCGAAGCCGCGCTCCGGACTCGACGCCGCACGCGTGTCGATGCGCGGGGTATTCGCCGAGGGAGACACCTGGATCACCACGGACCACCTGTTTCGCCGCGACAGCGACGGCGACTACTGGTTCGTCGACAACAGGAACACCGTGATCCAGTCGGTGCGCGGACCGGTCTTCTGCCAGCCGATTTGCGACGCCCTCGGCGACATCACCGCGATCGACCTGGCCGTGGTCTATCCCGTTGACGACCGACGCGCACGACGTCGCGGTCGCGGCCGTGACACTTGGCAAAGACGGTGTCCTCACCGCGGCCACCCTGACCACCGCGTTGGCGAGCCTCCCCCGGGACCAGCGTCCCGCCATCGTCCACGTTGTTGACCGCATACCGCTCACGCCCTCCTACCGCCCACTGTCGACCACACTGCGAGAGGCCGGGCTGCCGGCGCCGGGGGAAACGACCTGGTACCACGACCTCACTGACGGCCACTATCGACAATCGGCCACCATCGGGCAAGCCACCACGTTTCTAGCCCCGGAAGCCGTTGAGAGCGTCTAGGTGGGCCACTCAGAGGCCAGCCCGAGTGGTCTAGTCGGCATCGCGCCGACGCGCGTGGCTTAACGCACCGTGGTTGGCCGGCCAGGTTCGCCGTCGACGCATCAAGAGGCCGCGGCCGTGATATCAGAGCCTGGCTGAGGTGGACGGTGAGGCTGGTCTTGGAGAGTGGCCATCGCTGCCTCGACGGTGCTGGCGGCGGGCAGCAAGCCCTCTGGATCGCCGATCCGCAGCACCCGGGAGACTGCCTCACCGGATACTACGGCCCAGCCTATCCCGGCGCGCGCGCAGCAGACGGAGACCCTGTGCAGCGCCGAGAAACCCTCGGTTCCAAAGAAATCCAGGCCGCGCAGATCAAGGATCAATCCGCGGCAACGCATCAGATGCCCCAGGGTGTACTCGGTCAGAGTGTCAGCGTTGGATGCATCGATGTGGCCGTGGGCGCTGATGACAGCTACCAATGACCTCAGCCGACTATTGGCTAATCGTATGGTGTGAGCCTCCCATGGCTGGGAAAGAAAGCCGCCGGCCGGCGGCACGGACGGGGCGGGCAGAGCATTCATGGTGATCCCCGACATGCGGTTGTCACCGATTTGTTCGGCGTGAGCAAACGCTCTGCGAGGACAGCGGCGGACGGCTGACCTCATCCCGAACTGGTTGAGAGGCTCAACTTGGTTGAGGTTCCACCGCGTGGGAGCAATTGTCAAGACCTGTGGATCGACCTTTGGGGTGCCGCCACAACGAACGTCGATCGGAGATCGGCAGTCTTGGGAGTGGGTGGGCAGATGCTCAGTCCAAGCGAATCGGAAGCGTAGCGACGATAGCGTCGGTGCGTGCGCGAATTGTTGCGGCCAGCAGCGGGCCTCGTTGGTTGTGCAGGATTCGGTAGCGGCGGCGCCTCGGTTCGATGTAGGAGAGCAAGACGATGACGAAGCGTCCCTGTTCGACTTGGGTTCGGACGAAATCGACGGCGGGTGCCACCAGGGCGCGATGCGGGCTGGGCAGGACCCGTAGGTCAACCCCGGGGTCCCATTGTTTCCAGAGATCGGAAAGCCGGCGGGTGGCGTCGGGGTCGGTATCGACGGCCACCGGGACCACTTCGCTGCCAAGCCGCATCGCGACCTGCAACGCGTGTCCGGCGACCTTGCTGATTGTGACGACCGGCACGATGACCATCGCTTCGCCCGCTTGGCCGGCAGGTCCCCGAACGGGTTTGGGTGGCAGCCGGCCCAGACCCAATTGTTCGGCGACGTGATAGTAGTAGCGTTCGATCCGAGCGAAGAGCAGCATCAGCCCCGGCACGAGCAGCACCAGCAGCCAGGCACCCTCGGTGAATTTGCTGGCGAAGAGCACCACGCCCGCCACCGCGGTGAGTACCGCTCCGGTCCCGTTCAGTGCGACCTTGCCCACCCAGCCGCGACCGCGTTGTTGCAGCCAGTGCCGAACCAGTCCGGTTTGGCTGATCGTGAATCCGATAAAGACGCCGATCGCGAATACGGGCAACAACCGGTGGGTTTCGGCGCCGACGACGAGTAGCACCGCGGCGGCCAGCAAGCCTAAAGTGGCAACGCCGTACCGGTACACGGGGCGTTCGGCGCGAAGCGTGAACAGGTGCGGCAGTCGATGGTCCTTGGCCAGCAGCTGCATTAGTACCGGCAGACCGCCGAAGCTGGTGTTCGCCGCGAGAGCCAACACCAGCGTCACCGACAGGTTGGTTACATAGAACGGCCACCCGGTTCCAAATGCTCCCGCAGAGAGCTGCGCGAGTACGGTGACGTCGCCGCGCGGTGTCACTTGATGCTTCCGGATCAGCGCGGCCAGGCCAAGAAGCATGGCTGCCAGCAACACTCCCAACGCGACCTCGGTGTGTTGGGCCCGCTTGACGACGGGCGTCCGAAATTGGGGCACCGAGTTGGCGATCGCCTCGACTCCGGTCAGCGAGGAACATCCTGCCGCAAACGCTTTGAGGATCAACACCAGCCCCAGTGCCTCAGTCGCACGGATGGGGCCCAGATTCGCACCGATAAGGGCCACCGGATGCGGACGGATGAACGCCGACGATGATGATCGCGAAGATACTGACGACGAACACCATCGTCGGTCCCATCAGCACTTTGGCCGATTCGGCGATTCCAATCAGGTTGATGGCGGTGATGAGGGCAAGCCCCGCCAACGTCACGCCCAGCAAGTGATGGGCCATCACCGGAAAGACGCTGCCCAGACTGGCTGCCCCGGCCGCCAGACTCACCGCAACGGTCAGCACGTAGTCGACGACCAGGCTCGCCGCAGCCAACAGGCTCACCGTTCGGCCGAGGTCCTTTTTGGCCACCGCGTAGGCTCCGCCGCCGTCCGGGTGGACCGCGATCACCTGCCGGTACGAGACCACCAACACCAGCAGCAGCACCGTGATTGCTATCGCGATCGGTAGGGTCAACCGCACCGAGGCCGCACCCGCGGCGACCAAAACCAGCACGATCGCTTCGGGACCGTAGGCAACGCTGGACAATGCGTCCAACGACAGCGCGGCAAGACCGCCGGCGGCCGTCAACCGATGCGAATCGCCGCGCTGGTGTCGCCGCACCCGAGGATCAGTAATCTGATCGGCCGGTCGTTCCCGCTGGGTGACTGCTCTGATCAGGTTTTTCGATTCGTCAGATCGGCATCCCGCCCTGTGGTGGCGATGAAGTCGTCAAGGATGTCCACCACCGCTGTCGGGGACTCGACATGCGGGAAGTGCCCGACACCGGCGAGCACCTCAAGTCGACTAGCCGGCACGGCGTCGTGAGCGGCGTATCCGTGGGCGACAGGAATGATCCGGTCCTGCTCACCCCAAATCAGCAAGGTGGGTAATCCATGACTCACATGCATCTTGCTGAGCGCACTGACCGCCTGGCCGCGGTAATCCACCACCGAGCGCAACGTACGCAGGAACGCCTGGCGTGTCTGCCGATCCGACAACGAGCAATAGGCGTTCCACATCTCGCCGGCGCGCGGCGACTGGATTCCGGCCGACGTGAGCCATGACCCCAGTTTGTTGCCGATGTTCAAAACCGGCTGCGGCACGACCACCGGCAGCACCAACTCGGTTCCGGGTGCCGAGAGGATCCGCAATATCCAGTTCAGGTCGGGGCCGAGGCCACCGCTGCTGATGAGAACCAGGCGCTGGCAGTAGTCGCGATGTTGATAGGTGAACTGCATGGCCACACCGCCACCGAGTGATTGACCGACCACGGTCGCCCGGCCGATGCCTAGTTCATCGAGCAGATCACGCAGCGACGCCGCGAACGCACCCAACGAATAGTCACCGCGCGGCTTGGCTGATTCACCGTGCCCCAACAGGTCCGGTGCCACCACCCGATACTTCTTCGACAACTCGGGGATGACCGCCCGCCAAGTTGCCGAACTTCCCGCCATGCCATGAATCAACAGCAGCGCCTCGCCGGCCCCTGCGTCCCGATAGGCAATACGCTCACCGTGCAGATCGAGATAGTTCATCTCGGTCACGTGAACTGGTCTCCTCCAACGGTGTTCCGGCATGCCGGCCCGACTATTCGCCGACTATAAACTAACCTACGGTCCCGTAGGTTACTGGCCAGTAAATCACTGCGATCTGCGCTGGTCGCGACGCCATTGGCGGACCGCCGCGATCGCTGTCTTGAGTCCGCGGCGGCGTCCTGTCGCTAGGTCTGTCCCGGCGAAATCGGGCTCCAGTTCGGTGAACATCCGCTCGCTGCGGGTCTCCGGTGCGTCGTCGACGGTGGCGCGCAAGTAGCGGTCCGGCAGCGACAGTTTGGCGATGGTGCGCCACGTCTTGCCGTACTGCATCAGGAACGAACCCGTGGTGTACGGAAGGTCGTATTTGTCGCAGACCTGCCTGACCCGCAACGAGATCTCGTGCAGCCGGTTGCTCGGCAGATCGGGGTAGAGGTGATGCTCGATCTGGTGGCACAGGTTGCCGCTCATGAACCGCATCGCCGGCCCGGCGTCGAAGTTGGCGCTGCCCAGCATCTGGCGCAGATACCACTGACCCCGGGTTTCGCCGATCATGTCGGTCTTGGTGAATTTCTCAGCGCCGTCGGGGAAATGCCCACAGAAGATCACCGCGTTGGCCCAGATGTTGCGGATCACGTTGGCCACCACGTTGGCCTTCAGCGTCGATTTGTAGGTCGCCGCCGGCGACAGCGAGGTCAGCGCCGGGAACGCGACGTAGTCCTTGATCAGCTGCCGTCCGGCCTTGGTTGAGAATTCGCGGATCTGCCGAAGGGTGGTGTCGCGGTCCGGGCCGTCCTCGAGGAGTTTGCCGAATTCGATGGGCTGCAAGCCAATTCCCCACTCGAATCCGAGCGCGAGGATGGTGTTGAACAGCAGGTTGCCGATGTTGGGCGGGCTTCCAGGGCTGGTCACGGGTGACTCGCAGGGTGCTGTAGCCCACGTCGTCGTCCATGCCGAGGATGTTGGTGTACTTGTGGTGCTGAAAGTTGTGGGTGAACCGCCAGTGCTTTGACGCCCCGCTCATGTCCCACTCCCATGTCGAGGAGTGGATCTCGGGATCGTTCATCCAGTTCCACTGGCCGTGCATGACGTTGTGGCCGATCTCCATGTTCTCGATGATCTTGGCCACACCGAGGGTCACCGTTCCCGCCCACCATGCCGAGCGTTTCGAGCTACCGGCCAGCATGAGCCGGCCGGCTGACATCCAAGAGCACGTTGCGCGGCGATGGTGCGGCGGATGTAGCGCGCGTCGCGCTCGCCAAGGGAATCCTCGATATCCAGCCGGATCGCGTCCAGCTCAACGGCCAGGTTGTCGATGTCGGCGTCGGTCAGGTGAGCGAAGGCCGGAACGTCAGTGATCGCCATCGTTTCCTTTCTTTCGGGTTCGTATCACCCGGCTCGGTCGGCCACTGCTAGCCGAGCCGGGGAGTACATCGGGCCGGTCAGTAGTAGTGGCGGCGGCCGCCGACGGCGTGTCCCATCCGTCCCATCAGCATCAGTACCAGGCCGACGACGAGGAGGATGACCCCGATGACCAAGCAAATATGGGCGTAGGCGAAGGTAGGGACGAGGGCAGGGAGGAGGAGCCCGAGGACGATAAGGAGGATTCCGAGGCCGATCATGACGTTTACCTAGTTTCTGTGGATATTTGGGAGGAGGATGGCCGGGTCAGTGATTGGACGGCGTCATTTAGCTTGGCCCGCCGCCGGTTTGGCGTTGCCCTGGCTGATCGCGCGTCTTTCGATGCGCGGGCGGGTTCCCGGCACTGCACGGTTGTTTTTTGACTCGGCCGCCGGTCAGGTGGTCGACAAACCGACGCGCACGGGTTGGGTGAACGCGGAGTTGGTGGACCTCCGAATTCCGGGCTAACGGCGAATGAGCGAAATGCGCATGCTGTATCGACCGCAACGGATAGATTCAGAATGTGCGGCGCGAGCAAATGCTCATCAAGTTCAGCGGCGTACAGCCAAAACTCTTTCCGGACTGGCTGAAGGGCTCAGCAACAACAACGTTACACCTGTCGGGTACCCCCGGCCAGATGTTCTGACCTGAGGGCTCAGCCACACGGGTAGCGGTGGTTGGCCGCAGAGTCACGTGTGGCCGTGCTGATTTTAGGCGTGCAGCCAGGTGGTAAGAGCCTGGCAGCGTTCGGTGTCGCGGGCGAGCCGGGCGCGGGCCCCGTTGGGGCTCAATGACTCGCGCGACTAGCCGGAGCTCCTCCAGCGGCGGCGACCGCGCACATGAAGACGGCTGTACGCGTCCTCACGGCTGACGACCGGCTATCTGTCGCTGCTCCTGGTCGTCGGTACGCGCGACCAGCAGGTAGCGGCCTGGTGGTCCGCGAGGATCGGTCGCGCATTATCACCCGACGTCTGACTTGTACCAATTCCCGATAGTTGGTGGATCCTCAGAATAGACAGTTAGATTCGTTATACCCTCCTGAGCGCCTGGGCCGTGGCCGCTTGCCGCGAGTTGGGCGACGCCCAAGCCCCAGCCCCTAAAGCTGAAGCTCTCTCCAGTGGTGGCATCGGTGACCTCGAGCTCGGCGGGATCGAAGACGATCGCGGTGTTGTTCACGAGATCCAGTCGCCAGAGTGGTAGCTTCGCGATTGCCTCGAAGTGAGCACGAACCTCCCCGGTGGTTGCGAACTTGGGGCCGCTGGCGACGGTCTGGTCTAGCCGATGAACCGTAAACTGCTGTGTGTATTGGTCCTCGAGGCTGGTGGTCGCGGTGACCGCATACCCCAGCGGTTGCGATATCTCGTTGAGCCGATTGCACTCGCCGGCAACATCTGTCATATGCTGCGCTTGCTCTTTGTCGATCATTCAGTCCCTCTCATCGGCATGTCACCGACCCCGAATCATTGTGAACTGCTGACCGCCATCGGCGCGAGTCGGACCCGACCGGCTCAGTGGCACGAGTCTGCTCGCCGCCCGGTTGCAGTTGACAAACCCATAGCGCTTGCCGTACCGGCGAGGACGCGTCAGCGAGAGGTTGGCGGTGGCACATATATTGTGGACGCCACACTAACACTGGCCGGATCCCGGGTCTCCCGATATGCCACCACGCACCCCAGCGAGGACTGGGCCGAGACGTTCGCGCACTACCTGCAGACACGGCTGGTCGATTTTCCCAGCCTGGTCTGGTTAGTTTGGGGGCCAACACAATTCAGTTCTTCCGAGCCGAAGGCGAAGGTGTTCGCATGTGGCATGATGGCTCCGCCGAACAGATTACGCTGGCGGAGAAGGTCATCCGCATGATCGAGGACAGCGGCGGACAGCTGTCCTCCTCACGGAATGGCTGGGTTCTCAACATCGCTGACGCCGTATGCCGCGGGCAGAGGGAGCCGCCGCCAGCGCGATGTTTAAGTCCATAGCACACTCAGCCTATGTTGGGCTCCTGATCGGCGCGCTCGGCGTCGGCCGGGTCGGCGGCGGTGAGCGCGTCGAGGATGAACTGCGCGGTGGTGTATCGATCGGTACCCGCGCCATCGGCTTGGGTGTCCAATTTCGAATGTGCTTGCCCCGGGGTGTAGCCGCGGCCGATGAGTACCCCGATGGCCTGGTTGACGACCGACGCCGTGCGCAAATATGTCCCGGCGTCCGAGCCGGCAGGGACGCTCAGGTGTTGATCGAGCGCGAAGTCGCTGGGCGGACGGCCGGTTAGCCACGCCAGGTCGGCGGTGAGGTCGACAAATGTTCCCGGCGTCCCGGCGTAGAGGATGAGCGGCAACCGAAGGCGCTCGCCCGGCCGTCACCGACACCGGGCAGCGTCAGCCGAAGCGAGGTGCGAACATTTTCGGCCGTGCCGTCCTCAACGGTAGTGAACGTGAACGGCGGATCACTGCCGTCGACGGTCACGCTCAGACCGAGATAGGTGGGCACCGCCGCTTGGGCGTCGACGTCCAAGCGGTGCAGACTGAGCAGCACATCGGCGCCGGGCTCATCCAGGGCGGCGGTGAGGATGCCCAAATCGGCGGCCAGGGCCGCACTGATCTTCATGAGGGGATTGCTCCGCTGGGCGCCCCCGAGCGCGGATCGAGCCTGCCGGTGCCGAACAGGCGAGTCGCCTGCAGGGTGGGAAACGCGCGACGCAAGCCAGGACTCGTCGCGTTGACTGTTTTCCCACCCTCCAACCTACGCGCGTCAGACCGTGCAGCGGCAGTTCGGCCGCAGGCCGAGCTGGTGGTTCGGGCTCAGATCGGGTTGCGTCGGGCGCGGGCGCGGCGCACGGCTTCATCGACGATGTGTTGCGCCACCTCAGCCAATTTGCGGTGTTCGGCTTGGCTGATCGTGCGCAGCTGAGTGAACGCCTCCTCGGCGGTGCGCCCGCTGCGTCCCCGGATCAGGCCAATCGCCTGATCGATCACCGGGCGCGTCGACAGCGCCTTCTGCAACTGGGCGGTCAGCGCCATCGCGTGCGCGAGGACCTGGGCGTTATGCACCGCCACCGCCGCGGGTTTGGCGAACAGTTCCCCCAGTTCGGCGGCGTGCTCATCGAAGACGTCTTTGCCGTGGGCGTAGACATTGATCGCCCCGATCACCTGGCCCGACAGCAGCAGCGGCAGCGACAGCGCACTGTGCACGCCCAAGCGGCCCACTCGCGGACCGAACCGCGGCCACATCTTCTCCCCACCCAACGACCCGGACCGCACCGTGCGCCGCTCCAGCGCCGCGGTGATGCAGGGTCCCTCCTTGAGGGTCACGTACTGAATCTCGTCGATCTCGGCGACAAACGGTGCACTCGCGGCCAACGCCTCCACCATGTTGTCCACCCGGTCGACCTGCAACAAGGTCACCCCGGCACCCTCGGCGCCCGGTATCGCGTGCACCGCGAACGTCGACACCTCAGCCAGCAACTCAGGCAACCCCAGACTGCCCGCCACCAAGCCCGCCAGCTCGTCGATCCCGGCCCGCAAGTCGGCGGCATCAGCCCTAGCTTGCTGCGCGCTCAGCGACCCCAACGGTAAGCCGTCGGCGTCCTCGGTGAACTCCGTCATACCTGCGCTCAATAGTCTTGGCGGAGCTGGGAATCGACACCGAAGCCCAGCACCCTACCCGTGGCGCAAGCGTCACGAGATGGTTGTCAAGACGATAGTACGCCGACAGCGGCGGAGCAGAAGCATACTGTTTGCAGCCCGACCACCTCGGCGGAGACCGAATGGTAATTTGACCAACCCAACCTGCTGTCATCGCGCCTCGGTTCAGCACCTGCCGGTAAATCTGTGATTGACCGGTGGCGTTGGCGGGAGAATCCTCAAGGTGATCGCCGGGACGATCTCTCGAAGAGTTGGATACCGCCGACCTATCACGACGATCCGGGAGAGCAATGAGTTCGGAACATGCCATAGAACAGGTGCCGCTGTCGGAGATCCGCGAGGGTGACATGCTCCAAGACCCCCGGTCTGGAAGATGGATCAAAGTCACGCAAACAGCCGACAGCAAAATGCGCGACGCTGACAAGTGCTCAGACGGGGAGACGCCGGTGATCGAGGCGTATCGCGTCTACTACGGCGACGGAGGTGAAGTGATCGATTCCCGGCTCGTTACGGGCCCTGATCGTACGCCGGCAGCGGCGGAGCAGAAAGACAGCGTCGCGCCTGTAGTCTGCTACGCCGACGATGGGGCGCGGGATTGATGAGTAGCCGGGTCACGCGAGCCGTCCAACGGGTGTAGCGTCAAGGGTGCTGAGAATTTCAGCTGGTCCGGGATGAGTTCAGCCGTCCGCCGCTTAACTCAAGGAGCATTGGCTCCGAACCCTCACAAGCCGGTGATCCAATGCACGTCAGGTCACCATGACCACTTCACTTGCTTTTCTGTGCCAACACCGGCATTTCCCTGCTCGACGACCCGGTGAACGAGCCGATGGTGACCAATGTGTACGGCGGTCATCAACCCACCTACTCGCTGGCGCATCAGATCCCGACGACGGCTGCCTCGCGGACTTCCTCATGCGCAACAACGGCTTCATCCCCGGCTGAGCGCCAAACCCTGGATTCCTCGATACCTATAAAGGACATGCCATGAAAGCTTTGATGATCCTGGTTGTGGTTCTCCTCGTTGTCGCCCTGATCGCGTTGTCGCTGTCGATCAGAGTGGTGACCCAGTACGAGAACGGTGTGTTGTTCCGCCTCGGCAAGGTGGTGGGTGTTAAGGACCCCGGACTGACTGTGATCATCCCGGTCATCGATCGGCTGATGAAGGTCTCACTGCGGATTGTGACGATGCCGATCCAGTCCCAGGGCATCATCACCCGCGACAACGTCAGCGTCGACATTTCGGCGGTCGCCTACTTCCGGGTTGTCGACCCGGTGAAATCGGTGATCGCCATCGAGAACGTCCACGCCGCGATCAACCAGATCGCGCAGACCACGCTGCGCAATGTCGTCGGCCAGCACACCCTTGACCAGGCGCTGTCGGAGACCGACGCGATCAACGCCGACATCCGAAAGATCCTCGACGTCGCAACACTCGAATGGGGTGTCGAAGTAACACTGGTCGAGCTCAAAGACATCCAGTTGCCCGACAGCATGAAGCGCGCGATGGCTCGGCAAGCCGAGGCCGAGCGCGAGAAGCGAGCCAAAATTATTGCGGCAGAGGGCGAATCGATGGCAGCGGCCGCGTTGGGTGAGGCGTCGGACACGATGATGGCGCACCCGTTGGCCTTGCAACTGCGCAACCTGCAAACGCTTGTCGAACTCGGGGTGGAGAAGAACACCACCATCGTGTTCCCGGCGCCGCTAATGAGTGCGATCGGTGAACTGGGCACCTTCCTCGCCAGAGAAAGTGCGGCCGCCGCGTCCCCGACCCAACCGGTCACCACCGCGAATGGGGCCGACACGTCAACGCAACCCGGGCAGCCGCCCGCGAACGGCCTGGTTGCCGGACTCGAGATCAAGGCGGCTGGGACCCCGTGACCAGCCGCTGGAACCGAGCACCACGATGACGACCCGGACCCTCGAACCAGAACTGCTGCACAAGATGGACGCCTACTGGCGGGCGGCGAATTACCTGTCGGTCGGCCAGATCTATCTGTATGACAATCCGTTGTTGAAGCGGCCGCTGGCGCTCTCGGATGTGAAACCGCTCGTGGTCGGCCATTGGGGAACGACGCCGGGGCAGAACTTTATCTATGTGCACCTGAACCGGGTCGATCACGAAGTATGACTTGGACATGTTCTATGTTGCCGGCCCAGGGCACGGGGGTCCGGCTCTGGTCGCCAACACCTACCTTGAGGGCTCGTATTCGGAGATCTATCCCGACGTGAGTCAGGACGAGTCCGGGATGAAGAAGCTGTTCACCCAATTCTCCTTTCCCGGAGGGATTTCCAGCCACGTCGCGCCGACGACTCCGGGATCGATCCACGAAGGCGGGGAACTGGGCTACTCGCTGAGTCACGCGTTCGGCGCGGTGTTCGACAATCCGGGCCTGATCGTGGCCTGCGTGATCGGCGACGGTGAGGCCGAGACGGGGCCGCTGGCCACGGCCTGGCATTCCACCAAGTTCCTCAACCCGATCGGTGACGGGGCGGTGCTGCCGATCCTGCATTTGAACGGCTACAAGATCAGCAACCCTACCGTGCTGGCCCGCATCGAACACGAGGAGCTGGACCAGTTCCTGCGCGGCTGCGGCTGGGAACCGCGCTACGTCGAGGGTGAGGACCCCGAAGACATGCACGAGCTGATGGCCACCGTCCTCGATGAGACGGTCGAGGCCATTCAAGGGATCCAACGCAACGCGCGCACCGGCGGCGACACCACCCGCAGACGGTGGCCGATGATCGTATTGCGGTCCCCGAAGGGCTGGACGGGACCCAAGGTCGTGGACGGCCTGCAGATCGAGGGCACCTTCCGGGCGCATCAGGTGCCGTTGCTCGTCGACGAGCAGCATCCCGGGCACGTCGAACTACTCGACGCTTGGATGCGCAGCTACAAACCCGAGGAGCTGTTCGATCAGACCGGGCGGCTACTGCCCGACCTGGCAGCATTGGCCCCGCGCGGGCAACAGCGGATGGGCGCCAACCCGCACACCAACGGCGGGGTGTTGCTGCGTGACCTGCATATGCCCGATTTCCGCGCCCGCGCGGTCGCCGTGGCCTCGCCCGGCGCGGTGGAGCGCAGAGGACACCCGCGTGCTGGGTAGCTTTCCTGCGCGACGTGGTCAGCCTCAGCGAGGAGGCACCGCAACTTCCGGATCTTCGGCCCCGACGAAACCCTGTCGAACATGCTCGGCGCGGTCTTCGAGGTCACCGACCGGCAGTGGGAGGCCCGCACCGTCGCAGGCGACGAGTTCCTCGCTCCCACAGGCAGGGTCCTCGATTCGATGCTCAGCGAGCACCAAAGCGAGGGTTGGCTCGAAGGATATCTGCTGACCGGCCGGCACGGGCTGTTCAACTGCTACGAGGCGTTCATCCACATCATCGACTCGATGTTCAACCAGCACGCCAAATGGCTTAAGGTCACCGCGCAACTGCCGTGGCGCCGCGACATCGCATCACTGAACTACCTGCTCGCCTCTCATGTCTGGCAGCAAGACCACAACGGCTTCACCCACCAAGACCCCGGCTTCCTCGACCATGTGGTCAACAAGAAAGCTGACGTCGTACGCATCTACCTGCCGCCAGACGCCAACTGCCTGCTCTCCGTGGCCGACCATTGTCTGCGCAGCCGCCACTACGTCAATGTAATCGTCGCCGGCAAGCGCGCGATGCCGCAATGGCTGAACATCGAGCAAGCAGAAGTGCACTGCACCGAAGGCATCGGCATCTGGGAATGGGCCGGAAACGACCGCGGCGCCGACCCGGATGTCGTCCTGGCCTGCTGCGGGGATACCCCGACCCTGGAAGTGCTCGCCGCGGTGCAGATCTTGCGGGAACACCTGCCCGCGTTGAAGATCCGGGTGGTCAACGTGGTGGACCTGATGAAACTGCAGTCAGCCAGCGAACACCCGCACGGACTCAGCGATCGCGACTACGACACCCTGTTCACCACCGACAAACACATCATCTTCGCCTTCCACGGCTATCCCACCTTGATCCACCGACTCACCTACCGCAGAACCAACCGCAACCTGCACGTGCGCGGCTACAACGAAGAAGGCACCATCACCACACCCTTCGACATGCGGGTACAAAACAAACTCGACCGTTTCCACCTCGTCAGCGACGTCATCGACCGGCTGCCACAGCTTGGCGCGACCGGCGACTACCTGAAGCAGACCATGGCCAACAAACTCGTCGAACACAACCGCTACATCAACACCCACGGCCAAGACCAGCCCGAAATCCGCAACTGGACCTGGAACCCCGCGCCATGACGACATCTGAGGTGATCGGAATGACCGTGTCTGCTGTTAAAGCGGCGAAGCGACGCGTGACATCGGAACCGAACTACTCTGCGACGCCGATGCCCGCAACGGTATATCGGCCCATCGCCCAACAAGCGCTGAAGCTGACGGGCGCAGAAATCACACTGGTCGCCGTCGCAATCAACCACGACATACCCACGTCGGAGGTGGCCGATCTGATGATCGTGGAAACCGCCGGTGCTGCAATGACCTCGGCGCCGGCCCATGCCATCCCCCTCGCCGGTACCTCGATCGGGCAGGCCTTCGTGGAGCGGACCCCTCGACGACTCAACCACTTCGACGTCGCCATCGACGGCGTCCAACATGCCGGCCCAGCGCTGGTGCTTCCGCTGCGCACCACCGATACCGTGGCCGGGGTGTTGGTCGCGCTGCGGCGTGACGGCGCCCGGACGTTCGACGACGAGCAACTCGACATGATGGCCGCATTCACCGATCAGGCGGCGCTCGCCTGGCAGTTGGGGTCCACACAGCGCCGGATGCGTGAACTCGACATTATCGCTGACCGCGACAGGATCGCCCGCGACCTGCACCACCACGTGATCCAGCGGATCTTCGCGGTCGAACTGGCTCTGCAGGGGACCATTCCGCGGGTGCGATCAACTGAGGTGCAGCAGAGACTGTCCGGCAGCATTGATGATCTTCAAGGCGTCATTCAGGAGATCCGCACCGCAATTTTCGACCTGCACGGCGCGCCGCCGCGCATCACCGGGCTGCGACAGCGGCTCGACGACGTAGTCGCGCAGGTTCTGCGGATCCGAACTACGTACCACTGTTCAATTCGTGGGCCCCTTGTCGGTTGTCGATGCTGCACTCGCCGATCACGCCGAAGCCGTTGTGCGCGAAGCGGTCAGCAACGCTGTCCGGCATGCTGGCGCGACCACACTTGCGGTGACGGTCAAGGTCGAGGACGACGTGTGCATCGAGGTTATCGACAACGGTCGAGGCGTCCCCGGCGGCATCACCGGCAGTGGCTTGACCGGCTTGCGTCACCGCGCGCAGCAGGCCGGCGGCGCGTTCAGCATCGCGGATGCTCCCGGCGGAGGCACCGTGCTGCGCTGGTCAGCACCGCTGCTCTGATCACCACGCACCGCCTTCACGGTGGTTGTAATCGCTTGGGGCCAAGCAGCAGAGGACAAGGCCCTCGCATGGCCGGGAATTCAGGACCGGCATCTCGAGCTATCGCCGCGAACTGGGTCCTCTTCTCGGGGGGATCGGGGACCAATTCCCCTAGGGCCGTTGTCGGGATCTCCGTAACGTCGGGCTAGACAAGGACAGGACGCCACGGGGAGTCGGCGCAGCCTCCTACTGGCGAGGTCCCCACGCACGCCACCGTCGCGACGGCCGGGGAGTCTCACAGTTTTGCGGCTCCACAGTAGCTACCGTCGCCGACGTCGGCGCTATCGAATACCTTGGAGCACGAGTGCTCAATACGAAGACCGACGTTGAAACCACGAGTCGGCAGTTGAGCCGATTGCGCGACGACGTGGACGACCTCTTGGCGCGATTGGCCACAGCTGAGTCACTGTGGTCCTGGTGGCTCGCCGGTGTGGCGACCCAGAATCGATCGAGTGCCCGAAACATGTTGCACTATTGGGCGATTCGGGAATGTGATCTGCGCGGCCTGCAGGCCCGGCTTGCTGCCTACGGGCTGTCCTCATTGGGCCGCAGCGAGCCCCATGTCAAGGCCACCTTGCTCTTGGTGAGGTCAGCGATCTGTGCCATGCTCGGTGACACCTGGCAACAACCCGCATTAACCGGCACCGGCGTCGAGAACGGCCCCGAACTACTCCGCCACCGAACGCAGCAGCTACTGGGCCCGGAGCCGGTCGATCGCGTAACCCGCATCATGGTCACACTGCCCTCCTCGGCTGCGACCGACCGCGACTTGGTTCGTCAGTTGGTGGACCGCGGCGTGAACATCGCACGCATCAACTGTGCGCACGATGATGCCGAGGCCTGGCGCGCTATGGCACAGCAGGTCAAGCAAGCGGCCGAAGCGACCGGCCGAACCTGCTTGGTCGCTATGGACCTCGGGGGACCAAAGCTGCGGACTGGACCGCTTGAACCCGGGCCTCGCATCGTGAAACTCCAGCCATCCAGGAACGCGCTTGGGCAGGAAACCGCCCCGGCGCGGGCATGGCTGACTCCGGCGCAAGACCCGATCGAGCCGCCCGAGGCCGGCATGGTTTCGCTGCCGGTGTCCGGGCAATGGCTCAGCCGCCGCCACGACGACGACGTCCTGCATCTGCACGACACCCGCGGCTCGAAGCGCAGGCTGGTGCTGAAAGCCGTTGGTCAGAAATCAGGCGCCCCCGGCGGATTCGTCGCGACTGCCGGCAAGACCACCTACCTCGCCACCGGGACGGTGCTGCGCGTCGACGGCATCGAGGATTCGACACACCTCGCGAGAACTTCCGCGAACCGAACAGCGCCTTGTCCTGCATCGCGGAGACATCCTCGAGCTGACCCGAGATTGCTCGCCGGCACCGCTGGCCGCCGAGGGTGTTCCGCGCATTGGTTGCACGCTGCCCGAGGTCTTCGATCATGCTCACATTGGGCAGAAGGTCCACCTCGATGACGGTCGGATCAGCGGCGAGATAGTCAGCGTAGGTGCTGGCGTGCTGAGGTTGCGGATCGACCACGCCGCAGACGCGGGGTCTCGCCTCCGCGCCGGCAAGGGAATCAATGTGCCCGACGCCAACCTCCCGATCTCCGCCCTGACCGAGAAGGACCTGTCTGACCTGTCAACGGTGGTCGAGCTGGCCGATCTGGTCGAGATGTCTTTCGTGCGAGACCCTTCCGATGTCGAGCAGTTGCTCGACGCGTTGAGCCGCCTCGGCGGCGACTCATTGGGAATCGTGCTGAAAATTGAGACCCGGCAAGCATTCGAACATCTTCCGCAACTGCTGCTTACGGCGATGCGGCATCCGCGCGTCGGTGTGATGATCGCTCGGGGGGACCTTGCTGTCGAGTGCGGATACGAACGCCTGGCCGAGTTGCAGGAAGAGATTCTGTGGCTGTGCGAGGCGGCGCACCTGCCCGTGATCTGGGCCACCCAAATACTCGAACAGCTCACCAAGACAGGGAATCCCTCGCGCGCAGAGATCAGCGATGCGGCAATGAGCGAACAGGCCGAATGCGCGATGCTCAACAAAGGGCCGTATATCAACGACGCCGTCGTCGTCCTCGACAGCATCCTTCGGCGAATGACGGATCACCACTACAAGAAGAACGCACTGCTGGGGTCCCTGCACTCGTGGTACCCCGGCTCGCGCCGTGAGCAGCCGTGAAGAACGTCTGCAGCACCTACCCCAAAAGCCGGTCTGGTAGGCCAGACAGTGCGGGTGAGGGGTCACCCCAATCGGATTGGTGAGAACTACGAGCGCGAGGTACGTCGAGACGACGCCGCGTAGCACCACAAGGGGCGCCACCCGCAATAGCCGTCGTTCGGCTGCACCGACGGCGTATCGCACCGCGTCAACCGCATCGGGATTAACCGACACCGACGTGATGCCCAGCCGGACAAGATGCTCGGCGAAGGCTGGATTGGTCGACGGCGCTTGACCGCACAGTGAGGAGGTGACCCCGCGCATGTTCGCCTTTTCGAGACGTGGGCGATGGCATCGAGCACAGCGGGATCGGACTCGTCGAATAATTTCGCACACACGTCGGAATCGCGGTCAACTCCGACCATCAGCTGTGTGAGATCGTTGCTGCCGATAGACACTCCGTCGATACCCATCCCGACGTACTCAGGCAGCCGATGCGCCACCGAAGGAACCTCGGCCATCACCCACGGGTGGGCAGGCCGCGCTGACGGCTCAACGGGCCTGCGTCGACCAATGACAGGCATTCCGCAAGCTCCGCTAGCTTCCACCAGCGGCTCGTCGCGCCGGAGGGCCCTAAGTCACCGCTCTATCTGCCGGATGTCATCACGTGGCGGAGTTCAATCGCTCTCCATTAAGGTCCAAATGCTCTGGTGGCCGCTGCCGTCGCGACCCATCCTATGAAGGCGAAGGAGGGACGAATGCCCAAGCATTGGTTGGTGATGGAGGGTGCCGGACCCTCGGCGCGGTTTCGCACCAGACTGGCCGGAGCAGGGCGGCATCTGCCTACCACTGTGCTCACGACGGACGAATTGATGGCGACCACCCGTCATCACACGCACATTGATCTGGAACGCCTGACCGGCATCTATGAACGTCGCGTCTCGATCGGCGACGATGACTCCTACAGTCTTGCCACCTCGGCGGCACAGGACTGCCTGGACAAGGCACAACAGCAGGCCGCGTCGCTCGATGTGGTGATCAGTTGCAGTATCACGAAGTTTCGCGGCGGCCTGACGCAGTGGGTAGAGCCGACGATGAGCAGTGCCGTTGCCCGGGCGATCGGGGCTGACAAAGCAATGACCTTCGACCTATCCAACGCCTGTGCCGGAATGCTGACGGGTGTCACGGTGCTCAACAATTGGATCCGGCAGGGAACCGTCGAGCGCGGGTTGGTGGTCAGCGGCGAGTACATCTCGCAGCTCGGCCAGAATGCGGCCCGGCACATCCACAACATCATGAGCAAGGAACTCGCCTGCCTGACACTGGGCGACGCGGGAGCGGCACTTCTGCTCGAACGTGCCACCACCCCCGGGTCTGGCGGCATCAGCCTTGCCGGATTCACCACGGTTGCCGACTACAGCCGGCTGTGCCTTGCCTACCCGAAGGGGCATGATCCCGGTGCCCGGATGTTTACCGATTCTCGCGGGATCCAGCGGGCAGCCATCGCCAACACGCCGCTCTTACTGCACGAAGTCCTCGAAGCAGCCGGCATCTCGATACACGACATCGATCACGTGATCACGCATCAGACCTCGGCCCGCGCGATACGCAAGGGGATGGCCGCGATGTCCGAATCATTTGGTGACAGTCCACAGCACGACGCCGTGATCACCGTCGATCGGTACGGGAACACCGCGTCGACGACCCACACCGTGGCCCTGGTGGAAGAACTCGAAGCCGGGCGGATCCGGCCGGGCGAAACCATCGCCTTGATTGCTCTGGCATCAGGTCTGGAGATCGGCGTCGTTCTCCTCACCGTGGACGAGGATTTGGTGGGCCGCTATGGGCACAGTGATTGATCGCGTCGACGTCACCCGAGGTGGTTGGCGCACCCGTCATAGCGCACTGCATCTGGCGGTCGCGGCGGCCAAGACCTGTTTGCAACGAGCGGGCCGAGAGCCCGACGACGTAGACCTTCTGATCAATACCGGCATCTACCGTGACAAGAATCTGGCCGAGCCGGCCCTCGCGGCGCTCATCCAGGAGGACATCGGGGCCAACCCTGAGGACCCGCATGACGACGCTCACGGCACGTTCTCGTTCGACATAGCGAACGGAACGTGCGGAGTCCTCACGGCGCTGCAGATCGTCGACGGATTTCTGCGGTCACACACCATCAATTGCGCCTTGGTCGTCACGAGTGACGCCGACCCGGGGCGCGGGATGAGCGAGCACTTTCCGTTCTCCCCCGTCGGGGCGGCACTGTTGTGCGACTGGAGCGAGGACGACTTCGGACTCGGCCGTGTGCACTGGGTGAACATCCCCGACGACGGTGAAAACTTCCGCGCCACTGTCGGACTCGAAGACGCGCGCAATGTGCTTCGATTCAATGGATCGGCCGCGATGGACGAGCAATTCGCCGAGGCTGGCGCCCAAGTCGCCCAAAGCTGCCTCCAGGAGGCCTCGCTCGGCCTTTCCGACGTCGACATCATCGTCGCCTCGCCGGCCCGGCACGGCTATCGCGCGGCACTGGCCGCCAAACTCGCAATACCGGTGGAACGGATCACCGTCGCCGACGACGAGAGCATGCATACCGCCTCGCTGGTGTCGGCGCTCCGCGATGCGGCCGAAGAACTCCCGCCCGGCGCCCGCGTTCTGCTCGTTGCCGCCGGCGCGGGAGTCACCGCGGGTGCCGCTCTTTACCACGCGGCGCCACTCGCGGCCCTAAGACCATCGGGTTAGTGACCGATGCCTCCTGACAGGACACCGTTGGACCAATATCGTCAGGCGTAGCAAGAAGTCAAGGAGAATGTCTTGTCGAAACTCACTACGCACCCGGGGGTCGTCGTCGGCGTCGACGGCTCGCCGGGCTCTATGTTCGCGGTCCAGTGGGCCGCCCGCGACGCCGAGTTACGCAATGTTCCGCTGACGTTGGTACATGTTGTTCCGGCGACAGCGGGGGCATGGCTGGAATCGTCATTGATCCCGGCGTGGATAGGTGCGCAGCGCGAACGTGGGCGACAAGTGCTTGACGACGCGCTCAAGATCGCGGGCGAAAGCTGTCAGCGTGGCCAATCACAGATCGACTGCGAAATGCGTTCTGGTATAACCGTTCCCGTTCTAGTCGACCTGTCTAAAGACGCCGAATTGGTGGTAGTGGGCTGCCTCGGTACCGGTACGTTGCGGGGCCGTCATTTGGGTTCGGTGAGCTCCGGGCTTGTCTATCACGCGCACTGTCCGGTCGCAGTCATCCACGATGGCGTCGAGTTGACTGCCGATACCGCGCGGGCCCCGGTGCTGTTGGGGATTGGCGGGTCGCCGGAGTCGGAGTTGGCGACCGCTGTCGCGTTCGATGAAGCCTCCCGCCGGAAGGTGGGGCTGGTGGCCTTGCACGCGTGGAGCTCTATGGGTGTGTTCGATACCATCGTCAGTTTCTCGGGTCCCGGCTGGCCGGCACTGAGGGCGGTAGAGGACGAGATAGTTGCCGAGCGTCTGGCCGGCTGGGCTGAACGCTACCCGGATGTGCCTGTGCAGCGGCACATCGTGCGCGATGAGCCGGCTCGTCAACTCGTGGAGACATCCGAGTGGGCTCAGCTAGTGGTGGTCGGCAGTCATGGCAGCGGCGGATTCGCCGGAATGTTGTTGGGCTCGGTCAGCGCGGCAGTAGTCCTGTTGGCCCGCGTGCCGGTCATTGTTGCACGCGAAGCTCCAGCGTAATTGTGTTGGGCCTGAAAGGTTTACGGCTGGCTAGTCGACTGCCGACGAGTGCCGCGTGACCACGATGGTGATTCCAGGTGTGCAGCACGCTTTACGAACGGCCCTCCGGCGCGGGGACTTCCGTCCCTACCGCCGGCGTCCCTGAACTGGTCGGATTCAGGTGTGGCTGACCACGCCCCCGACAGAGCGGAACTGATGGCAATGAAGACACCGATGAGGTCGGGAAGCACAATCGTGACCCTGACGATGAATCCGGCGCTCGACATCACCACGCACACCGATCGGGTCATCCCGACCGACAAGATGCGATGCGGGCTGCCCCGTTACGATCCCGGCGGCGGAGGAATCAACGTCGCACGAATCGCCCATGTGCTCGGCGCGTCGGTATCGGCGCTCTTTCCGGCGGGCGGCCACACCGGCGACAAGGTGACCGATCTGGTAGCTGACTCAGGGGTGCCGGTGCAGCGGATCACCGTGGCTCACTCCACCAGGGAAAGCTTCACGGTAGACGAGAACACGACCGCGCAGCAGTACCGATTCGTCCTCCCGGGTCCGTCGCTTACCGATGCCGAGCAGACCGAGTGCCTCGAAAAACTCAGCGCCGCGGCAGCATCCGCTGACTTCGTCGTGGCGAGCGGCAGTCTGCCGCCCGGTGTGCCTGCCGACTTCTATCAGCGGGTCGCCGGCATCTGTGAAGAGCGCGGTGCGCGGCTGATTCTCGACACCTCCGGGGCTGGACTGCGACACATCACCTCCGGCGTTTTTCTGCTCAAACCGAGCGTGCGAGAACTCCGTGAATGTGTCGGACGGGCACTCATCACCGAGTCAGAGCAGCTCGCCGCGGCGCACGAACTCGTCGACCGCGGCTGCGCTCAGTTCGTCGTCGTGTCACTCGGGTCCGAGGGCGCTCTGCTCGCTACACCGCATGGAAGCCAACGTTATTCGGCTGTAATGGTGCCGTCCGGCAGCGGCGTGGGCGCCGGGGACGCTATGACCGCCGGCATCACCGTGGGCCTTAGCCGCGGCTGGCGACTCGACAAGGCGGTGCGGCTGGGCATCGCTGCCGGTGCGGCCATGCTGCTGACTCCCGGCACCGCGCACTGTACCCGTGAAGATGTCGAGCGGTTTTTCGAGATGGCCGCCGACCCCATAGACATCGACGCGCCGAGGCGCAACGACGGGGAGCAGCGGCCTGCAACCGGAGACCAATGGTTGTCCACTCAAGCAAAGACATCGCCATGACGCTGCCGGTCACCGTCGACCCGCGCTTCCACGACGCCGTGATCTTCAACCTCGACACCGTGTTGACCGACAATGATGGTGTTCCGGTGTTGGAGTCGACCGTCAACTTGGTGCGAAAATTACTCGACGTCGGGATCGCCACGGCGGCCTATTCGTTGCACCCAGGCGGTCAACAGCTCTTGAAAGCCGCGGGGATTGACGACCTTTTCGGCGTCTGTGTCGATGGCGTCCCTGCCGCGGTCGCTCGTCGAAGCCACCCGCCGACTCGGTGTGCGTCCGCAACGGTCTGTCGTCGTCGACGACGCCGGTGCCGGGATAGCGGCGGCCCACGACGGCGGTTTCGCACTCGTCATCGGTGTCGACCGCGCCGGGCATGCCGACCAACTACTAGCGTGCGGCGCCGATGTGGTGGTTGCGGACCTGGGCGACGTCGCTGTTCGCGCGGGCGACAGGCGGATCTCGCAGCTCCCCGATGCGGTGGAGTCATACGGTCAGATCATCGGTGTTCTGGGCGCCCGAGAGCCAGTGTTGTTTGTCGACTACGACGGAACGTTGTCCCCCATCGTTGCCGATCCCAGCGCCGCCACCCTCGTCGACGGAGCGGCCAAGGCGCTGGAAAGCATGGCGTCGCAATGCCCCGTCGCCATACTGAGCGGCCGCGACCTCGCCGATATCCGCACCCGGGTGCCGATACCGGGTATCTGGTACGCGGGCAGCCACGGCTTTGAGCTGACGGGACCGGACGGCACCTATCACCGAAACGAAGCGGCCGCCGCCGCCGTCGGTGTCCTCGAGCGTGCGGCGGCCGAGTTAGGCGAGAGCCTGGCGGAGATTCCCGGAGTACGGGTGGAGCACAAGCGCTTCGCCGTCGCGGTTCACTACCGCGAGGTCGCACCGGAGCACATCGGCGAGATCGTCTCCGCCACACACAAGCTCGGACAGCGAGAAGGCCTACGCGTGACGAACGGGCGCATGCTCGTCGAGCTGCGGCCCGACATCGACTGGGACAAAGGGACCACGCTGGCCTGGATTCGTGATCGCATCGACGCTGCGGGTTCCCTGCTGCCGATCTACATCGGCGACGACCTCACCGACGAAGACGCGTTCGACGCAGTCCAATTCGACGGCATCGGGATTGTCGTACGGCACGACGAGGATGGCGACCGCAAGACGGCCGCCCGTTTCGCTCTGCGAGAGTCCCGATCAGGTGCGGGAGTTCGTCCAGCGCGGGTCGAATTGGCTTGGCGACTAAACACCAGACGTCGTCCGAGGCTTGGGATTTCACCTTTGAGGGGTATGACCCGCAGAGCGAGAAGCTTCATGAGTCGTTGTGCACGGTGGGAAATGGCTACTTCGCCACCCGGGGCGCGGCGCCCGAATCGAAGGCCGACCAGGTGCACTATCCGGGCACCTATGCCGCCGGGATTTACAACCGTCTCGTCGACGACGTATCGGGTACCGACAATCGACAACGAGAGTTTGGTCAACCTGCCTAACTGGCTTGCCCTGACCTTCCGGGTCGACGGCGGCAGCTGGTTCGACATCGACGCGGTCAAGGTGCTGTCCTACCGACAGTCTCTCGACCTTCGCGGCGCGGTACTGACGAGGGAGGTGCGCTTCTGTGACGACGCCGGACGCACCAGTTCGCTGACCCAGCAACGATTCGTCGCGATGCACATGCCCCACGTCGGTGCCCTGCAGACGACGATCGTCGCCGAGGATTGGTCCGGGACAATCGAGATTCGATCGACGCTGGACGGCAACGTCACGAACTCGCTGGTCGAGCGGTATCGGGATTTGGCCAACGATCATCTTGGGTTGGTGGAAAAGCGGGAGATCTCTGATCAACTCGGTGCTGCTGACAGTTCAGACGACCCAATCGCGCATTCCCATTGCGATGGCGGCGCGAAGCATCGTGTGGCGTGACGGGACTCCCGTCCCGGCCAGCCTATCGCCTGGTCGACCAGGCAGCCGAAATCGGTCACGATATCGCCGTCGAGGTGTCAGTCGGTGACGAGTTGACGCGTGGAGAAGATCGTGACCCTCTTCACCGGGCGTGATGTCGCGACGTCCGAACCCGCTGTCGATGCCCAGCGCTGGCTGAGCCGACTCGGCCGGTTCGCCGAGTTGCGCGACGGGCACGTCACTGAACTGGGTACATCTGTGGGAGCGCCTGTCCATCGAGTTCGAAGACTTCACCGACGAATCGCGCATCCTGCGACTGCATCTCCTGCATCTGCTGCAGACGGTTTCACTCAACAGTTCCGACCTCGATGTCGGGGTACCGGCTCGCGGACTGCACGGTGAGGCATATCGCGGGCACATCTTCTGGGACGAACTGTTCATCTTCCCGGTACTCAACTTACGAATGCCGATGATCACCCGGTCGCTGCTCGGATACCGCTACCGGCGCCTGCCCGAGGCACGTCACGCCGCCAAGGCGGCGGGCTACTCCGGTGCGATGTTCCCGTGGCAATCCGGCAGCGATGGACGCGAGGAAAGCCAACGCCTGCACCTCAATCCGCGCAGCGGCCGGTGGAACCCCGACTCGAGCGCTCGTGCGCACCACATCGGCATCGCCGTCGCCTATAGCGCGTGGAAGTTTTATCAGGTCACCGGAGATCTCGCCTACCTGATCGACTACGGCGCGGAGATGCTAGCCGAGATCGCGCGCTTCTGGGTGAGTAGGGCCAGCTACGACGAGGAACGCGATCGCTACAGCATCCGGGGCGTCATCGGGCCTGATGAATTCCACTCGGGCTACCCCGACGCGCCTTACGACGGCATCGACAACAACGCGTACACCAACGTGATGGCGGTCTGGGTGATCATGCGGGCCCTCGACGCATTGAAACTGCTACCGCTGCCGAACCGGCTCGACTTAAGGGAAACGCTCGGACTGCACAATGACGAACTGGCGCATTGGGAAGAGGTAAGCCGACGGATGTACGTCCCGTTCCACGACGGCCTCATCAGCCAGTTCGAGGGATACGGCGAGTTGGAGGAACTGGACTGGGACGGTTACCGGCGGCAGTACGGCAACATCCAACGCCTCGACCGCATCCTCGAGGCGGAGAACGACGACGTGAACCGGTACAAGGCTTCCAAGCAGGCCGACGCGCTGATGCTGCTCTACCTGATGTCGGCAACGGAGTTGTGTGAGTTGCTCGACCGGCTCGGCTACCGCTTCATGCCCGACAAGATCCCGGAAATGGTGGACTACTACCTGGCCCGCACGTCGCACGGGTCGACGCTCAGCGGTGTGGTGCATACCTGGGTGCTTGCCCGGGCCAACCGCGATCGTGCAATGGAGTTCTTCCAACAGGCGCTGAAGTCCGACGTCTCCGACATCCAGGGCGGCACCACGTCCGAAGGCATTCACCTGGCGGCCATGGCAGGCAGCGTCGACCTCATGCAGCGATGCTTCACCGGGATGGAGACCCGGTCCAACCGCATCATCCTCTCCCCGCACTGGCCGGAAGCACTTGGCGTGCTGGCATTCCCGATCCACTACCGCGGTCTGCACCTGCACCTGCGGGTCAGCGGAAAGGGCGTGATCATTAGTGTGGATCCACGCGATGCTGCCGGAGTCGAAGTGGAATGCCGCGGTCGGGTCGTTCAACTGATGCCCGGGACCACGGTCCGATTTCCCGGCTGACCGGTTTTATGTCGGCGCTGTCGCGGCGCGTCCTTCCCAGTGCATGGTCCGGTCTCGTACTCAACGCTGGTCCGGCCGAGTGCTACCCAGTCCGGTGACCTTCGGCCCTGGCATCGTGCGTGCCGACGTGGGAGGTTGGCATTTGTGGCGCTATCGCAGGTACACGCTCGCACCGATCGTTCTTGCGCAGCCAGGACGAACGGCGTTGTCGGACAAAGATACCGGGCGAGTTCGACGCTGCGTGACGCGCACGTCGGGCTCGATGCTCCCAACAGCTTGATGCGCTACGAGAGGACAGGTCATGAATAAATCCGGGTACGTCCGCTTTTTTGAGGAGTTCGGCATCGACGATGTGCCGCTCGTCGGCGGAAAGAACGCGTCGCTGGGCGAGATGTTCCAGAAGCTGTCCGGGCAGGGCGTCCGCGTCCCGCACGGATTCGCGATCACCGCCCAGGCCTACCGCTACATGTTGGACAAGGCCGGCGCCTGGGACCGTCTGCATGCCGAGCTCGACGAGCTCGACCCCGCCGACGTCGCCGCGCTGGCGCGTAAAGGAAAGCGCGCCCGTGAGATCGTCTACGGCGCCGGGCTCCCCGACGATCTGGCCGCCGAGATTCTGGATGCCTACCGCAAGCTTCAGCAGGAGTATGGCGAGGGGGTCAGTCTCGCTGTGCGGAGCTCGGCGACCGCCGAGGACCTGCCGACGGCGAGCTTCGCCGGCCAACAGGATTCCTATCTCAACATCAACGGCGAAGAGAGTCTGCTCGACACGTGCCGGCGTTGTTTCGCCAGCCTGTTCACCGATCGCGCCATTCATTACCGGGTCGACCAGGGCTTCGACCAATTCAAGGTCTCGCTGTCGATCGGCGTGATGAAGATGGTGCGCTCCGATATCTCTTCGTCGGGTGTGATGTTCTCCATCGACACCGAGTCGGGGTTTCGCGATGCCGTCCTCGTGACGGGCGCCTACGGCCTTGGCGAGAATGTGGTTCAGGGCGCCGTCGACCCCGACGAGTTCTACGTCCACAAGCCGACCTATCTAGCCGGCCACCGCACCGTGTTGCGCCGCCTCATCGGCGACAAGGCGGTGAAGATGATCCTCGTCGAGGGTGAGACGAAGAACACGACGCGAAACATCCCCACACCAAAATCCGACCGTGCTCGGTTCTGTCTCACCGATGAGGACGTCCTGGAGCTGGCCGGCTATGCGTGCACCATCGAGGCGCACTACGGGCGACCGATGGACATGGAGTGGGCCAAGGACGGTCTGGACGAAAAGCTCTACATCGTCCAGGCCCGCCCCGAGACGGTGGCCTCCCAGCACAGCGCAACGGCGCTGGAAACCTATGTGCTCGAGGGCCGAGGCAAGATACTCGCCGAGGGCCGCTCGGTCGGCGAGGGGATCGCCTCGGGCGTCGCGAAACGGATCGACAACCCCAAGCACCTGTCCGAGTTCAAGCCCGGCCAAGTCCTGGTCACGGACACCACCACGCCCGACTGGGAGCCGGTCATGAAGACCGCCGCGGCGATCATCACCAACCGTGGCGGTCGCACCTGCCACGCATCGATCATCGCTCGCGAACTCGGCATCCCCGCTGTGGTCGGCACCGGCGACGGAACCACCTGCGTGCCCGATGGCGAAGTCGTGACGGTGTCGTGTGCCGACGGCGACTCGGGCCACGTGTACCTGGGCGAAGTGGGTTTCCACGTGGATCGCACCGAGGTGGCGGAGCTGGCACGGCCGCGAACCCAGATCATGATCAATCTCGGGAACCCGGATCTCGCCTTCAAGACGTCGTTCCTGCCGAACGACGGCGTGGGACTCGCTCGGATGGAGTTCATCATCAGCGAGTACATCCGGGTCCACCCGCTGGCCCTGCTGCACCCCGAGAAGGTCGACGACCCCGAGGCGCGCAAGACGATCGATCGGCTCACGCATGGCTATCCCGACGGGAGCGCCTTCTTCGTGGAACGCCTTTCCGAAGGAATCGGCACCATCGCCGCCGCCTTCTGGCCCAAGCCCGTCGTGGTACGGATGTCGGACTTCAAGACCAACGAGTACGCCAGCCTGATCGGCGGAGCGGCCTTCGAGCCATCCGAAAGCAACCCGATGCTCGGTTTTCGAGGTGCCTCGCGCTACGCGCATCCCGCCTACGCCGAGGGCTTCGCCCTGGAGTGCCGCGCGATGCGGCGGGTGCGCGAAGAAATGGGTTTGACGAACGTCATTCTCATGCTCCCGTTCGTGCGTCGAATCGCCGAGGCGGACCTCGTCCTGCAGACGATGGCCGACCTCGGTCTGCGCCGAGGCGAGAACGGACTCAAGGTGTACGCGATGTGCGAGATACCCAACAACGTGATCCTGATCGATGAATTCGCCAAGCGTTTCGACGGCTTCTCGATCGGCTCCAACGACCTGACTCAGCTCACCCTCGGCGTCGATCGTGACAGCGAGATCGTGGCCTTCGACTACGACGAACGCGACGAGGGTGTCAAGGAGATGATTCGTATGGCCGTTGAGGGCTGCCGCCGCAATGGAATCCACTCGGGGCTGTGTGGACAAGCGCCGTCGGACTACCCGGACATGGCCGAGTTCTTGGTCCGGATCGGCATCGATTCGATGAGCCTTAACCCCGACACGGTGATCAAGACCACCCGCCAGGTCCTCCAAGTGGAGAAACAGCTCTTACCGGCTCAATGAGCAGCGACGCATTCCATCGGCCCGCGGCCGGAACTTCGAGGGACCTCACGCCCCTTGCAGACCTGTCGCATGGGCAGTCCCTGGCCGGGCCGGTGCGCGAACGCCGACCCGTTTACGTCGATTTGCTGCCGCCCTGCAATGCCGGTTGCCCCGCCGGGGAGAACATCCAAGCGTGGCTTGCCCATGCCACCGCTGGCCGGCACGAGCAGGCCTGGCGTCAGCTCGTTGCGGACAACCCATTCGCCGGAATTCACGGACGGGTGTGTTACCACCCGTGTGAAACCGTCTGCAACCGTGCTCATCTCGACAGCGCCGTATCGATCCATTCGGTGGAGCGGTTCCTCGGTGACCTTGCTTCCGAGCGCGGCTGGAAGTTCGAACCGCCGCCTACCCGCACCGGCAAGCGAGTCCTGGTCGTCGGCGCGGGGCCGAGCGGGCTATCCGCCGCCTACCATCTGGCACGCCTCGGCCACGAGGTCGAGATCCGCGACGCGGGCGCGGTGCCCGGCGGGATGATGCGGTACGGCATTCCGAGCTACCGGCTGCCGCGTGAGGTGCTGGATATCGAGCTGAACCGGATCGCGGCTATGGGTGTCCAGTTGACCAGCGATCATCGGGTCGAGGACCTCGCGGGCGAGCGGGACGAGGGCGGCTTTGATGCGGTGTTCGTCGCGGTCGGTGCGCATCTGGCCAAACGGGTCGACATCCCCGCTCGTGACGCCGGCACAATGGTGGATGCGGTGTCTTTTCTGCGCAACGTCGCCTCCGGCGAAAGGCCGGCGATCGGGCGCCACGTGGCCGTCTACGGCGGCGGCAACACCGCGATGGACGCCGCGCGCGTGGCCCGCCGGCTCGGCGCCGAGGACGCGGTAATCGTCTACCGGCGCACTCGCGAGCAGATGCCCGCCCACGAGGAGGAAGCCGAGGATGCCGAACGGGAGGGCGTGCGCATCAACTGGCTGCGGACGATCAGCGCCTTCGACGGTCCCGAATTACGGGTCGAGATCATGGAACTCGATGATTCGGGTTACCCACGACCAACCGGGCGCTTTGAGACGCTGGCCGCCGACACCCTGATCATGGCACTCGGTCAGGAAACAGAATCGGCGTTCATGCGGACGCTGCCGGGAGTTGAATTTGATGGTGACGGCAGCGTGCGCGTCTCGGAGTCGCTGATGACCGGCTGTCCGGGCATATTCGCCGGCGGTGACATGGTGCCCAGTGAACGCACCGTCACCGTCGGTGTCGGGCACGGGAAAAAAGCCGCCCACCACATCGACGCCTGGTTGCGCGGTGCGACGGTGGCACACCCGGACAAACACCCGACGGCGACGTTCGACTCCCTGCACCTGTGGTATTTCGGTGACGCCGCGCGACGTCAACAGCCCGAAGTCGAGCTGGCGCAACGCATCGAGAGTTTCGAGGAGGTCGTCGGCGGTTTGTCTGCCCAGGAGGCGACCTTCGAGGCCGGGCGTTGCCTGTCGTGCGGAAACTGCTTCGAATGTGACGGCTGCCTCGGCGCATGCCCCGAGGACGCGGTGATCAAACTCGGGGTCGGGCACGGGTACGAGTTCGATTACGACAAGTGCACCGGCTGCGCCGTCTGCTTCGATCAGTGCCCGGTCCACGCCATCGAGATGTTCCCGGAGCCGAAATGACACGCGCCACCGTCGATGGCAACGAGGCCGCCGTTTCAGTCGCCTACCGACTCAACGAGGTGTGCTGCATCTACCCGATCACGCCATCATCGCCGATGGCCGAGTTGGCCGATGAATGGTCCAGTGCGGGGCGGCCCAATGTGTGGGGCACTGTCCCGACAGTGGTCGAAATGCAAAGCGAGGGTGGAGCGGCAGGGGCTCTGCACGGCGCCCTACAGGGCGGCGCGTTAACCACGACCTTCACCTCGTCGCAGGGCCTGCTGTTGATGATCCCGAACATGTACAAGATCGCCGGTGAGCTGACGTCGGCCGTCATCAATGTAGCAGCCAGATCGCTTGCAGCGCAGGGGTTGTCGATATTCGGAGACCACTCCGACGTGATGGCCGTGCGGCAGACGGGATTCGCGTTGCTCGCATCTGCCTCGGTGCAGGAGGCACACGACCTGGCACTCGTTGCCCAGGCGGCCACGCTGACCACCCGGGTACCGTTCGTGCACTTCTTCGACGGATTCCGAACCTCGCACGAACTCAACACGATTGAGACGCTTTCCGACGACGACCTGCGGGCGCTGGTGCCCGAGGAGTTGGTGTGGGCGCACCGCGGACGGGCGCTGTCGCCCGAGCGCCCGTTCATTCGCGGCACCGCGCAGAATCCCGACGTCTACTTTCAAGCGCGGGAAACGGTGAACCCCTTCTACGCACGGGTTCCGGGCGTGGTCGAGGATCTGATGGCCCGCCTTGGCGAGCGTACCGGCCGGAAGATGCACGTCGTCGACTACACCGGACACCCGCAGGCGCAGCGAGTGCTGGTGGTGATGGGTTCGGGTGCCGAGACTGTGGTGCAGACCGTCGCCGCTCTCGTCGAGCGCGGCGAGCGGGTCGGTGTGGTCCAGGTGCGGTTGTACCGTCCGTTTCCCACCAGAGCGCTCCTCGAAGCGCTGCCGGCGACGGTGCGCACGGTCGGCGTTCTGGATCGCACCAAGGAGCCCGGGTCGATCGGCGAACCGTTGTATCTGGACGTTGTGGCGGCGCTCGCCGAGGCGTATGCCGACGGAGAACGACCCGTCATGCCGCGCATCACCGGCGGACGTTACGGCTTGTCCTCCAAGGAGTTCACGCCCGCCATGGTCGCCGGGGTGTTCGCGGACCTCGCTCGCGAGCGACCACGGCGCCGTTTTACCATCGGTATCCACGACGACGTCTCCGGTTCGAGTATCGACTACGACCCAGCGTTCGACATCGAGTCACCCGACACGGTCCGGGCAATCTTTTTCGGGCTGGGTTCGGACGGAACGGTCAGCGCGAACAAGAACACGATCAAGATCCTGGGGTCCGAGGAAGGGCTGTACGCCCAGGGATACTTCGTCTACGACTCGAAGAAATCGGGTTCGCAGACCGAGTCGCACTTGCGTTTCGGGCCGGATCCCATCCATGCCCCCTACCTCATCAATGAAGCCAATTTCGTTGGCTGCCACCAGTTCCGGTTTCTGGAGAAAGTGGACGTGCTGGGTCGGGCTGCCCCGGACGCGACGCTGCTGCTGAACTGTCGGCAGCCTGCTGCGAAGGTCTGGGACGCTCTGCCCCGGCTGGTTCAGGAACAGATTCTGGCCAAGCGGATCACCCTGTACATCGTCGACGCCGGCCGGATCGCCCGCGAGGTCGGGCTTGCCGGGCGGATCAACATCGTGCTGCAGACGTGCTTCTTCGCGATCTCTGCGGTGCTGCCCCGCGAGCAGGCCATCGCCCGGATCAAGGAATCGGTGGAAAAGATGTACGGCGACCGCGGCGCCGACGTGCTGCGGCGCGAACTGGCCGCGGTCAGCGCCGCGCTGGACGGGTTGCACCGCGTCGAGCTGCCGGACCTGGCCACCTCTGTGTGCGCGCCGGTACCGACAGTGCCCGAGGATGCGCCGGAGTTCGTGCGCACCGTGACCGCGGAGATGATGGCCGGGCGCGGAAATGCCTTGCCGGTCAGCGCACTTCCGGTGGACGGCACCTACCCTAGTGGCACGACCGCGTATGAGAAGCGCAACATCTCCGAACTGGTGGCGGTCTGGGATGCCGGGAGCTGTATTCAGTGCGGCAACTGCAGCTTCGTATGCCCGCACAGCGTGATCCGGTCGAAGTACTACGACCAGTCCCGGCTGGCGGGCGCGCCGGAGAAGTTCGACTCGGCGCCGCTGGACGCCGTTGGGCTGCCTAACGCCCGGTACTCGCTGCAGGTGTACGTCGAGGACTGCACGGGGTGCGGCCTGTGCGTCGAAGCCTGCCCGGTCGTCGTTCCCGGCACCACCGTGACTAAGGCGATCAATCTCGCTCCCGGCGAGCCGCGGTTGGCCATGGAGCGAGACAACATCAGCCTTTTTCGAGACACTGCCGGTTAGCGACCGCTCCCAGGTGGACTTCGGCACTGTGCGCGGCTCGCAGTTCCTGGAACCTCTGTTCGAGTTCTCCGGCGCGTGCGCGGGGTGCGGTGAGACGCCCTACCTCAAGCTGCTCTCGCAGCTCTTCGGAGACCGGCTGATGATCGCCAACGCGACCGGTTGCTCGTCGATCTACGGCGGCAACCTGCCCACCACGCCGTGGACCACCAACACCGACGGGCGGGGTCCGGCGTGGTCCAATTCGCTATTCGAGGACAACGCGGAGTTCGGGCTCGGCTTCCGGTTAGCCAGCGATGCCCACGCGCAGCTGGCCCAGCGGCGCCTGGCCGAGTTGCGCGACGTACTCGGCGCCGAACTCGTCGACGCCATTCTGGCGGCCCCGCAGCTGCGGGAGTCCGAGTTGCGCGATCAGCGGCAGCGGGTGGCCGAGATCCGGCGCCGCATCGACAGCCTCGATCCCGCCGTGACCGGTGACCTGCGCAGTGTGGTGGACCACCTGGTCCGTCGCAGCGTGTGGATCGTCGGCGGTGACGGCTGGGCGTACGACATCGGGTCCGGTGGGCTCGACCACGTGTTGGCGACCGGGCGCAATGTCAACGTGCTGGTGCTCGACACCGAGGTCTATTCCAACACCGGCGGTCAGATGTCCAAGGCGACCCCGCTGGGCGCGGTGGCCAAGTTCGCCGCCGCCGGCAAGACAGTGCCGTTGAAGGATCTCGCACTGCAAGCGATCACCTATGGAAACGTCTACGTCGCCAAGGTCGCGATGGGTGCCGACCCGCAACAGACTCTTCAGGCATTCCGTGAGGCGGAGGCGTACGACGGCCCTTCGCTGGTAATCGCCTACAGCCAGTGCATTGCACACGGCATCGAAATGCGTCAGGGGATGGATCAGCAGTACCGTGCCGTGGCCAGCGGGCACTGGCCGCTGATCCGCTATGACCCGGTGCTGCGGGCGGCCGGACACAACCCGTTCCTGCTCGATTCGCACCAGCCGCGGATCCCGCTCACCGAGTACCGCACTCGGGAATTGCGGTACCGCTCACTGGCCAACGCCGATCCGGCCGAGTACGACCGGCTTCTCGGCCTCGCGGAACAAGCCAACGCTCAGCGCTGGAATGTCTACGAGGAGATGGCTTCCCGCGGTTCCGAACACTTCCACGCCGACGCCCGCAGGGAACGCTGATGGAACTATCGACCAGCTATCTGGGCCTCACATTGCGCAACCCACTGGTCGCGGCGGCATCTCCGCTGTCGCAGACCGTCGACGGCGTCCGGCGCCTCGCCGACGCCGGCGTCGGTGCGGTGGTGCTCTATTCGCTGTTCGAAGAGCAACTGCGCCGCGAGGCCGAGCAGAACGCACGTCTTGCCGAGGCAGGCACCGAGAGCTTCGCCGAGTCGTTGTCGTACTTCCCGCACGCCGCCCACGAGGACTATGGCCCACGCCGGTACCTGAGCCTGCTCGAACGCGCGGCCCGCGCGGTCTCAGTTCCGGTGATCGGCAGCCTCAATGGCAGCACGCCCGGCAGTTGGGCCCGCTACGCCCGGTCAATGCAGGACTGTGGTGCGGCCGCAATCGAATTGAACATCTACTACCTGCCCGGCGATCCGCACATCTGCGGCCGCGACGTCGAACAGCGTCACCTCGACATCCTGGCGCAGGTCAAGGACGCGGTGACCGTACCGGTGGCCGTGAAGCTCAGTCCGTACTTCAGCGCGACCGGTGAGATGGCGCGGCGCCTCGACGAGGCCGGTGCGGACGGGCTTGTTCTGTTCAACCGATTCCTGCAGCCCGACATCGACCCCGAGACCCTCACCGTGGTGCGCGCCGTGTCGCTGTCCACCCCGGCGGAAATTCGATTGCCGCTGACCTGGATTGCGTTGTTGCGTGGACGGGTCGGCGCGTCGCTCGCCGCGACGACCGGCGTCGAGACTTCCATTGAGCTGATCAAGTACCTGCTTGCCGGCGCGGATGTGGTGATGACCGCTTCAGCACTGCTGCGCCACGGCCCGGAACACGCCACCGTACTGCTCGACGGCTTGTGTGAATGGATGCGACGCAAGGGATATACCACCGTGGAGGAACTGCGTGGGCTGCTCGCCACACCCGTCGGCGCCGACGAGACCACACGCGAACGCGGGGACTACGTCAGCGCACTACGGCAAGCCAACAGCAGCGACTACGGCCCCTGGTAACCGCGGCGGTTCCCACACATTCGACGGCCGTTCGACCCTTACCCGCGGCGCCGCCGCAGGCCCAAAACCGCCATGCTGTTCAGTGACGCCAAAGTGGGTCTCACCGCGCTCCTCACCGGGCTGAAGGCCTACGTGCATTAACCACTCCAGGCAAATCGCTCAACGAGCCACTGGTCGGCTACTCAGCTACTTGGGGTGCAGAGCGTTAACTGCTTCGCCGACGGAGGCGAACAAGTGGTTCTCGCCGATCCGCGCCAGCAGGCCGCTTCGCGCCAAGCCGGCGCGGACCGTTTTGTTGGTTCTTGCCATCGCGAAGGACACGCCACTGTGGTCGAGTTGGTCGAGCATCTGGCGTAATGCGCATGCTCCGGTGTAATCAAGATCAGTCATTCCCATCGCGTCGAGCACGACGAGCCGAAGTGAGTGACCTGCGCGGTCGACCGCGGCAGTCAAGTCGGTCCTGAAACGACTGGCGTTGGCATACCAGAGGGGTGTCGCGAACAGCACCACGAGTACCCCGGGAACCTCGATGGCGTGTTCGCTGCCCTTGAGCGGGGCCCAACTGGTGGTCGATGGGATGCGGCCCAGGACGTGCAGGTGCGGGCGCGCGCTGAGGCGGGTGCGGTCGAGGATGGCCAACGCGACCGCGACGGTGATGCCCTGTTCGACGCCGACGAGTGCGACCGTAAGCAGGGTGATCAGAGCCAGTCCGAATTCGAAACGATCGTAGCGGGCGATGTCGACGAGATCGTGGATGTGCAAGATTCGGGTGGCGATGAAGATGAGAATCGCAGCCAGGGTCGCCAAGGGCAGGTCCTCGAGCAGAGCGACGGCAGGGATCAACAACACGAGGGCACCGGCAGCAGCCAGACCGGCCACCTGGGTGCGCCCGGAGGCCGAGACCACAGCGGCGGTTCGTGGCGGGCTTGCGTCCACCGGGAAGGCGCCGACCAGGCCGGCGACGACATTGCCGGCTCCGACGCCGAGGAAGTCACGATTGACGTCCACCTCATATGCGCCCTCGTCGGCGAACGCGCGGGTCGTCGCCGCCGTCTGGCTGACAATCACCAGGGCGACGACGCCGGCGATCGGCGCGACCGCACCCAGCGCCGACCAGGACAGCCCGTGCAGCCCGAGGTGCGGCGCGCCGTGGGCCACCGCACCCAACACCATCACCCCGTGGGCGCGCAGCTTCAACGCAGCGACGAGGATCGTAGAGCCGATCAGCCCGACCAACGCCCCCGGAAGCCGGCGATCGACCCGTTCGGCGACGACCACGACGGTGAACACGCCGACCCCGATGCCCAGCGCCCACCCGTTGATTCGATGCAGGTCGCTGAGCGCGACACCCACCCGGTGCAGTGTGCTGCCGCTGGCGCCGGGCAGGCCGAGCAGATCAGGTAGCTGGTGCACCACGATGATCATCGCTACCCCGCCAAGGAATCCGCTGATGATCGGCGCCGACAGAAACTCGGCGACCCACCCGAGCCGCAGTAGACCGACAAGGGCCACCAACACACCGACCATCACCGCGAGGATTCCGATCAGCGCCACGTAGTCAGGGGAGATGGCCGACACCACGGCGGCGATGCCAACGGCGAACAGCGGGGCGATGGTCGAATCGGCGCCGACCGACATCTGCGGGTTCGATCCCAACAGCGCGAACATCACGCTGCCCGCGACAAACGCGTAGAAGCCGGTGATCGGCGGCATACCGGCCAGCCGGGCGGTGGCTAACTGCTCAGGCACCGCGATCGCCAGCAACGTCAGCGCTGCGACCAGGTCGCCGATCACCCACGACGATCGGTAGCCGTGCAGTGAGGACAACAGCATCGACCGCGCCCCCAGCACCCGCGCCGTGAACGCTGCTGCCGACTGCATCGACCCATCATCGCAACTCCGTCAAACCAGGGACCGATGTGCTGGACACGGTCTTGGCGCTCGGAATTGTCGGCTTCGACGAATGAAACGGAGGCCGAACCAGCCAGTGCGACAACTGTACTGAGACAGAACAACCATAATGCGCCAACGGCGGCGAGACACACCGCGCGGATGCGTCAAATCACATGAGACTGCGCCAACTTCACCGAGACGGGACAGTAGTGATCAGCGAGGCCGCCGTCCTGGCCAAACTGGTGCTCAGCTGACAGTACGGGCGCACAATTGAGGTGTCCGTCTGAAACCTGAGGGGCTGCGATGAGCGAGCAACTGTACGACTTTTTCGGCGAGCTCTTCCAGCGGTACTTCAGACCCGCCATCGACGCATATCCGCGAATGGGTGGCGCACTCGTCGAAAGGTTACTCACGCTGACTGACGACGTCCCCGATAGATTGGCACAGACCCGGTGCGCCGCAATGGCGTGGGGCAAAGCCGAGACCCCGAACGCCAGGATCACCTCGGAACTCTTCGTGATCACCCAACACGGACTGATGTATGCCGCCGGGTTGAACGAGTCGCGCCGGGCGCTGTATTACCTGGCCACGCCGCCCGCATTGTTCGATCCTTTCGTCGATCAGGTCGACACCGCCGAACTGCATGAGGGCGCGGTAGTCGTGGTGGACAGCCGGTTCGGCCGCGACCTCGCATCCGCGCATCCGATGGACGCCGCGCTGCGCCGGATACTCGATGAGCACCTGGCGCTGCGGGTGGATCTGCCCGCGCAGAGGATCCGCCGCAGATCGTCCACCACGGTCCGTGCGTAGAAGGCCTGCGAGTCTTGGGGGCGCCCCGTCGACGTGGGTGCATGCGGGTCCACCTGGTCACGACGACTGTGCGCCCGCGTCACCGTCGTTGCCCACCAACTCCTTCTTCGCCTCTGCCAGCTCAGCTTTCGCGGTGGCGTCGACCTGCGGATACTGCGGGTTGAGATCCCGCAGCGTCTCCAACAGCACTGCGGAAGTCGACACGTGGCTAAACCATTTGTGGTCTGCGGGGATCACATGCCAGGGCGCCCAGACGGTGCTGGTGTGGCTGAGCATGTCTTGAAAGGCCCGCTGGTAGTCGTCCCAGAACGCGCGCTCGCGTAGGTCCGCGACGGAGAACTTCCAGTTCTTCTCCGGTTCGTCGATGCGCTCAAGGAACCGCCGCGCCTGTTCGTCCTTGGAGACGTTGAGAAACAGCTTGACGATGACGGTCCCGTTGTCGGTGAGGTAGCGCTCCCAGTTGTTGATGTCGCGATACCGCCGCTGCCAGATGTCCTCAGCGTCGAGCACCGCGGTGCGTGGCCATAACGTCTCAGGGTGCACACGGGTGATCAATACGTTCTCGTAGTGGGACCGGTTGAACACCGCGATGCGGCCCAATTCCGGCAGCGACCTTTGGTGGCGCCAGAGGTAGTCATGTGCCTGCTCGGTCACCGATGGCGTCTTGAAGCTGTACACGTCGACCCCCTCGGGGTTAAGACCGCTCATGACGTGCTTGATCGTGCCGTCCTTACCGGCCGCGTCAATCGCCTGAAGGATGATCAGCAGCGACCGGTCGGCCTGGGCGAAGAAGCGGTCCTGCAAATCCAGCAGCGCCGCCTTCGCCTCAGCCCGCACCGCGGCGCCGTGGTCTTTTTGAAGCTGTTTGTCGTGGCGGCCAGGATCGAAGTCTTTGGCCAGGTCCACGTTGGTCCCCGGCTTTACCCGGGTAGCCTCCGCCAGTCGTTTCCAGTGCGTCGACAACTTCGCCTCCTGGTTATGTGACCTGCCCACTCCCCGGCGTGTCGCGTGCGCAGGGCAACGATCACTGTCAGCCTCGCAGAAGGGTGACCGGAGTTTGCCACCACGGTCGGCATGGGTTGCCCGTGCCGTGTGCAGTGCGGCAGGTAGTGATCGCCGGTTCGCCAGGTTTGCCGCCGGCCCCTTGGGGAAGGTTGCTCAGCCGTTCGGCGTCCGCTGCGGGGCGGGGACGACCACTACCGGACACCGCGAGTGGGAGACGACATGTTGGCTGACCGAGCCGAGCACCGCCCCGATGAATCCGCCGTGCCCGTGAGAGCCGACCACCAGCATGTCGCGTTCGCTGACGCTCTTGAGCAGCACGTGCGCGGCGTGGCCCTGCAGCATCTCCCGCGTGAGTGGGACCTGACCCGACGCGCGGTCGGGGTCGGATTCGGCGACCTTGCTGATCGCGGCGTCCAGCAGCTTTTCCACAGAAGCAGCTGTGTCAGCGAACTCGTCTGCAGGCACACCGCCTTCCGGTTGATAGGCCAACGGGAACATGCTGCCCAGCCCAGGGTCGACCCAACGTGGGTGGTACTCCCACGCAAAGACCGCGATGACCGGAAGCTTGCGTGCCCGCGCTTCCCCCAGCGCCCACAGCAGCGCATTCAATGATCCTTGAGACCCGTCCACACCGACGACAATCTGCCCGCTCTGCTCCGGTCCGTCGGTAGAAGTTCGTTGGCTTGTTGATGTCATGGCGCAGAGTCCTTGAGCAGCCGGATGAGCTGGTGTTCGTCCAGTGCGCTCCAGGCGCCGCCGCTGGCCGGCCGGTGCAGGGAGTCGTCCTCGAGCCCGATCACCGTCGCTCTGAGGGGCGCACGCTGGTCCGCCCTGGCCGCCGACCTCCCACGCGCCGCGCGGCGCATGATCCAGCAGCTGTACAGCAAGAGCAGGAGACACTGAAGAATGATGATCATGGCTGGCTCCCCGCAGTCGGTCCTCCATTCGCAACCACCGCAGTCGGTTTCGGGACGGCGGTCGCTAGCTCTGGCCGGGCTGCTGCGCCGCTTTCCCGGGCCAGGAAGGATCCGAGTTCGGCGATGGTCGACATCAACGGTGCCGGGAACACGACGGTGCTGTTCTTGTCGACGCCGAGTTCGACCAAGGTCTGCAGATTGCGTAACTGCAACGCCAGCGGGTGGGCCATCATGGTGTCCGAGGCGTCACCCAAGGCGGCAGCGGCCAGCGATTCACCCTCGGCGGCAATAATTTTCGCCCGCTTCTCCCGCTCCGCCTCCGCTTGGCGGGCCATCGCCCGCTTCATGCTGTCGGGCAGTTGGATGTCTTTCAGCTCCACCAGGGTGACTTGTACACCCCATTCGATGGTGGTGACGTCGAGGATCGCGCGGATATCGAGGTTGATCTTGTCGGTCTCCGAGAGCGTCTCGTCCAGGGTGTGCTGTCCGACGACCTTGCGCAGTGTCGTTTGGGCGATCTGATCGATCGCGGAGTAGACGTTCTCGATCGCCACTACCGACTTCACCGCGTCGACGACCTTGAAGTACGCCACGGCGGAGACGTCGACACTGACGTTGTCGCGGGTGATGATCCCCTGGGATTGGATCGGCATCGTCACGATCCGCAGCGAAATCCGGTGCAGCACATCGATGAACGGAATGATGAGCCGCAACCCGGGTTTGCGTTCTCCGATTACCCTACCCAGCCGGAACAGCACGCCGTTCTCGTATTGTTTGACGATCCGCACCGCCATCGCCAGCACCAGCAGTGACAGCAGGACCAGAACAACGACAACGACGCCCGCCGCTTTCATCGCCGTGAACCTGTCGGTGAGCCGTGCTGAGGGCCGCCCGCGGCCACGCCATGCGCAGCCGTCGTTGTTTGGGGGCGTTGTAAGCGGGACGGTCGAGTGGACAAACTCTGTAGAGCAGTCATGGTGATCCTGATGTGCAGGCGATCACCGGCGCGTAGGGGCCTCGGAGCCAATGCTCCTCAAGTTCTGCAGCGGACAGCTGAACTCATCCCGAACCAGCTGAGATTCTCAGCACTTTCGAGGCTACACCCGTGGGGACTAACCTGCCGAAGGCCGTTTGGTGCGGAACTCTTTTCAAGGCTTGCCGGCGTCGCCGGTGATCGATGGATCCAGGCGCGAGGTCGCGTTGGTCGGGCCGCCGCCACTGGCACGCGGTCCAGAACTGCTAACGGTGTAGCGTCAACGATGTTGGGAAGCTCAACCAGTCCGGGATGAGGGTAGCTGTCCGCCGTTGCTCTCACAGAGCAGTCGCTCGTGCCGAACGCTCCGGTGACAACCGCACACCCCGGGGATCACCATGACCACTCCACCCGTTCCGGGAGCGCCGAAATCGGCTCCTGCACAGTACTTTCCGATCGATAGCGTCTTGTGTCTGCTCGGGCATGACCGCCAAATCGCCTATGCTGCGAACCGTCGTGACACCGGCTCATGGACCAGACGCCATGACCACTGACACGCCGCATGTCACGCCGCCCCGCTCTGCGGGCACACCCGAACCGGCTCCCGATTTCAAGTCGGCGCCGATGCCCGAGGTGGAAGAGGAGCTGGGCTACTCGCCGGACGGACTGAGCAAGGCCGAGGCGGCGAGGCGGTTGGCGCAGTACGGGCCGAATGAGATCGCGGAACACAAGACCAACCCGCTGTTGAAGTTCCTCAGCTATTTTTGGGGACCGATCCCGTGGATGATCGAGATCGCCGTCGTGTTGTCCGGCGCGGTCGGGCACTGGCCGGATTTCTTCATCATCCTGCTGCTGCTGGTGGCCAACGGCGTGGTCGGCTATACCGAGGAACGTCAGGCGGGCAACGCCATTGAGGCCCTCAAAGCCAAGCTGGCGATCAACGCCCGCGTCACACGTGACGGCGAATCGGTCACTGCGCCGGCGCGTGAACTGGTGCCCGGTGATGTCATCCGGCTGCGCCTGGGTGACATTGTTCCCGCCGACGCCCGGCTACTGGACGGCGACGAGATCGAGGTCGATCAGTCCGCGCTGACCGGGGAGTCACTACCCGCGACCCGGGTAGCGGGTGAGGCCGTGTTCTCCGGGTCGATCATCAGGCAAGGTGAGATCGGCGCCCTGGTCTATGCCACCGGCAGCCGCACCTACTTCGGCAAGACCGCCGAGCTGGTGCAAGACGCGAAGACCGTCAGCCATTTCCAGCGCGCCGTGCTCAAGATCGGCAACTACCTGATCATCCTCGCGGTCGCGCTGGTCACGCTCATCGTCGTCGCCTCCCTGGTGCGCGGTAACGCGATCCTGACCACCCTGCAGTTCGCCCTGGTGCTGACCGTCGCCGCGATCCCGGTCGCGATGCCTACCGTGCTGTCGGTCACTATGGCGGTCGGCGCACGGCTGCTCGCCAAGAAACAGGCCATCGTCAGCCGGCTGGTCGCCATCGAGGAACTCGCCGGTGTGGACGTGCTGTGCGCGGACAAGACGGGCACCCTGACCCAGAACGCCTTGACGTTGGGCACCCCGTTCGCCGTCGACGGCGTCAGCCCCGCGGCGGTCATCCTGGACGGCGCGTTGGCCTCTCGCGCTGACAACGACGACCCTATCGACCGCGCGGTGCTCGGCGGCCTCGAGGACACCAAGGTCCTGCAGGCCTACACCGTCACCCACTTCCAACCCTTCGATCCGGTGCACAAACGCACCGAGGCCACCGTCACCGACGCCGACGGAACCACCTTCACCGTCACCAAGGGTGCACCGCAGGTCATCCTGGCGCTGGCCGCCAACACCGCGCAGATCAAACCCGCCGCTGATAAGGCGGTCAACGATTTCGCCGCCCGCGGCTTCCGGTCTTTGGGCGTGGCCCGCGCCGACGGGGACGGCGACTGGCAGTTCGTCGGTGTGCTGCCCCTGTTCGACCCGCCCCGCGACGACGCGGCCGCGACCATCGCCACCGCAGCAGCAATGGGCGTCACCGTCAAGATGGTGACTGGGGATGCGCTGGCCATCGCGAAGGAGACCGCGGGCAAGATCGGTTTGGGCACCGACATTCTCGACGCCGCAGCCTTGGGCGATGCGAAGAAGAACGAATCGGCAGCGGTCGCCGAATCCATCGAGACCGCAGACGGTTTCGCCCAGGTCTTTCCCGAGCATAAATTCCACATCATCGACGTGCTGCAGAAGCGCGGCCACATCGTCGGAATGACCGGCGACGGAGTCAACGACGCCCCTGCTCTAAAGAAGGCCGACTGCGGCATCGCCGTATCCGGCGCCACCGACGCCGCCCGCGCGGCCGCCGACATCGTACTGCTGACTCCCGGCCTCTCGGTGATCATCGATGCGATCAAACAGAGCCGCAAGATCTTTCAGCGAATGAACAGCTACGCGATGTACCGCATCGCCGAAACGCTGCGGGTGCTGTTATTCATGACCGTCGCCATCCTCGTCTTCAACTTCTACCCGCTCACCGCCATCATGATCGTAATGCTCGCCTTGCTCAACGACGGCGCAATCCTGTCAATCGCCTACGACAACGTCCACTACCGCAACGAGCCCGAAGCCTGGAATATGCGCCTGGTGCTTGGTATCTCCACCGTGCTGGGGATGGTCGGACCGATCGCCGCATTCGGCCTGTTCTACCTCGGCGACCGCGTCTTTGACCTCGGCCACCCCCGCGTCCAGACGCTGATGTATCTCATGCTGTCCGTCGCGGGCCACCTCACCATCTTCCTGACCCGAACCCGCGGCCCCTTCTGGTCCATCCGCCCCGCCCGCATCTTGTTGATCGCTGTCCTTGGCACCCAGACAATCGCCACATTCATTGCCGTTTACGGGCTATTCATGGCACCGCTCGGCTGGACGTGGGCAGCCGCGGTATGGGGATACGCCCTCATCTGGTTCCTCGTCAGCGACCGCATCAAACTTCTCGCCTACCGCTCCTCGACCCGGCAAAGAAGGCAGAGAAAAAGGCCGAACCAGTTCGCGACCTGATGCCCGCGCCTCTTTGAAACGAATGAGCCAGTGGGACAACAACAACGAGGGGGTCAACCAGTGAACTCGCACTTGAGCAGTCACCACCGGCTAACGATTGAGAAGATCTTCAGGCACCCGGCCGGCGGGAACATCGAGTGGCGCCAGGTCCTGTCTATGCTCGAGGATCTCGGGTCCGTAAAACACGAACACAACGGCAAGTTCACTGTGAACCTGGGGCGCGAGACAGAAGTATTCGAGGCTCCGCGGGGCAAAGACATCGACGAGCAGGTGATTGCCGACCTGCGCCGGATGCTCAGGGAGGCGGGGTGGGCGCCAGAGGACGGAGCAAAGCGTCGATGACCCTCGCGTTCGGTGCGTGACCCGTGGTGTCGATGCGGATCGTGATCGCCTTGGGGGGCAACGCACTGCTCGCGCGCGGGGACAAGCCCGACGCCGCCATCCAGTTGGCCAACCTTCAGACCGCCGCGGAGGCGATTGCGCCGTTGGCGGCGCACCACGATGTGCTGATCTGTCACGGCAACGGCCCGCAGGTCGGCATGCTCTCGCTGGAGAGCGAAACCGACCACGCCCTGACCCGCCCCTACCCGCTCGATGACCTTGTCGCGCAGACCCAGGGCATGATCGGCTACTGGCTGGCCCAGGCACTGCGCAACGCCGGGGTCAAAAAGCCGGTCCTGGGCATGATTACGCAGACGCTGGTCGACGCCGCAGATCCGGCGTTCGCCGCCCCGACCAAGTTCGTCGGGCCCTTCTATACGCGGGACCGGGCCCAGCTGCTGGCCCACCGGCATGGCTGGACCATCGCCGCCGACAATGGCCGGTGGCGCCGCGTAGTGGCCTCACCCGAACCGCTGCGCATCGTCGAGCAGGAGTCCATCGCCGGGCTCCTGGACGCCGGTTCGGTGGTGATCTGCGGCGGTGGGGGCGGCGCGGCAGTGACCGAGAACATCGCTGGCCAGCTGAGTGGTGTCGACGCGGTCGTGGACAAGGACTACGTCGCGTCATTGCTGGGCATCGTCGTCGGGGCCCAGCATTTGCTGGTGCTCACCGACGTGTCCGCAGTCATGGAGCATTACGGCACACCGGAGGCCACACCACTGACGACCCTGGATCCAGATGACCTGGGCAGCATAAGATTTCCGGCCGGATCGATGGGACCCAAGATCGAGGCCTGCCGCCGGTTCGTCACCGCGACCGGGCACCCGGCCACCATCGGCGCCCTGGCTGACGCGCAGGCGTTGCTCGCGGGTACCGCCGGGACCACCATCACACACCGCCAGGCCGCGGCCGCGACGTAGCCCCCTAATCGTCGTCGACGGTTGCGGTTTGTCTGTCGCAGCCTGTGAGGGTTGCGGTGATGCCAGGCAGCAGCAGATCGAGGAAGCGGTCCAGTTCGGCGGCGCCGTCGTAAGAGGCTAGGGCGGGCGCCAGGGCACGCAGTTGAGGGAATTCGGTGATCGCGAGCCGGTGAAGACCGAGCCGGAGCACGTGGTCGGTTTCCTCGGGTCGCTCGATAACCTCCTGCAACTCATTGAGGATGTGGCCGTACAGGTAGCCGAACAGCACTCGGTAGATGTGCAGGGCATCCTCGCCGGTGAAGCCGGCAGATGTGAGCAGTGCGAGGACGTCCTCTAGCGGCCGCAGCATTCCTGGTGGCCGCTGTCCGAGCGGGGTGGCCAACGGTCGAGTGACCAGGAGCGGCACCACGTTGGGGTGCGTCAGGGCCAATTGCCGGAATTCGCGTGCGACGGTACGCAGTTGGCCGGCCCAGTCCGGGTCCGTACTGTCCACGGTTAGCTTTGCGAGCACCATCTCGGCGACTCCGTCGAGCACTGCGGCTTTGTTGGGGACGTGCCGGTAAAGCATCACCGGATCTCGGCCCACCGCTTCGCTGAGACGGCGCATCGACAGTCCGTCCACACCGTCGCGGTCCACGATCCTCAGCGCGGTCTGCAGGATCATCGACCGGTTGAGCTGACCGTTGTCTCCGCTAGCGGCGGACGGGTCCTCGTCGTCGGCGGCCGCGATCGGGCGCGGTCGACTGTCTGGTCATTGCCTCAGCACTCCCCTTCTGCTTCGTCGTCGAGGCGGCTACCGATCCTAATTCAACACCGTAAGTCTAACGCTGTCAATAACATTGTTGATCAACACTGTTGACACCACCCTAAATGCGGCGTGTAATGGATATCAACCACTGCGATCGGAGACCTCGACATGATTGTCATCGTTGGATTAGTTGTTCTACTCTTCGCCGTCATCGTCGGGTTCGCTCGGCGTGCTGAACAATGCCGGGGCCGCTCACCCGTTGAGCGAGAACTTCTCGGTGTTGGGCTATCACGTCACCGGGTCGACTGGCACTTTGTTCCTCTTCGGGATCGTGATCGGCGCGCTGGCGATGCTCGGTATGAGCGTGTTGCTGGCCGGTGCACACCGCACCGCCGGCCGCGGGCGCGACGCCCGCCGTGAACTTCAAAGGTCCCAGCGCGAAGTGGAATTTGTGAACCGGGACCGCGATTTCCAACAGCAGCCCGTCGGGGCGGCCACCGGCTCGACGGTGGACTCGGAATTGACCACGACCCGACCGCGGAGGATGAGGGGTTCCTTCCTCGGTCGCCGGTCGTACGGTCGACAACCGACCGCACCGCGCGTCGGCGGCGAACGCCGGTAGTCTCTCAGTTACCAGCTGTGATCCCTGAAACGAAGAATCCGCAACGAATATAGGTAAGAAGCAATGAGCATAAATAAGAAGATCGCCCACAAGCTCGAAGGGGCCAAGGGCGCCGCCAAGAAGATCTTCGGCCGCGCCACCGGCAACACCCGTCTGCGCACCGAGGGGCGCGTCGATCAGTTCAAGGGCAACACCAAACAAGCAGGGGCCAAGGTCAAAGACGCCTTCAAGCACTAACCCGGGCAATCCTCCTCCCAAAACATTTAGAGAGAACAACATTCAGAGAGAAACTAGGTAGACGTCATGATCGTTCTCGGAATCATCCTCATCGTCCTCGGGCTCGTCCTCCCCAGCCTCGTCCCTACCTTCGCCTTCGCCCATATTGTTTTGGTCCTCGGCGTCATCCTTCTCGTCGTCGGCCTGTTCCTGGCGGTGATGGGACGGATGGGACACGCCGTCGCCGGCCGCCGCCACTACTACTAACCGGCCAGATCGGGGGCGTAATCGCGGTCCCCCTACGCTGCGACGTGCCCCAGCCCAGTTCACAACTCCCACAGCTCAATTCCAACCGATTTCAACAATCAACATGCTCAACCAATCCGAGGAGCCGACATGACTACCAGCACTATCGTTTGGATCGTCGTCGTTGTTGTCGCGTTAATTCTGCTGGTCGCCGCAATCGCGTGGGTGGCGCGCAAGAAACGCACCGAACACCGCCGCGTACAAGCGCGCGACATCCGCGAGAAAGCGGTCGAACAGTCCCACGAGGTGGGCCAACAGGAAGCGCTTGCCGACGAGACGGCAGCCAAGGCCCGCGCTGCGCAAGCCGAGGCCGAAGCCATGGCAGCGCACTCGGAAGGCCTGCAGCACCAGGCGCAAGCACGTCGCACCGACGCGGCTACCTCCCGCAGCGAGCTGAACCGAGAATTCGAGCGCGCCGACAAGATCGATCCGGACTCGCCAACCAGCGACACGCCGCGCGGAGATGATGCCGGCCAGCAAGTCCCACCACGGATGCCCAAGGCGGGGTGAGTTTCCCGACGACAGGAGCTCATCCGGGCCGGTGGTGCATCGGCTGAAACGGGCCGGTTGCTTGAGGAGCGCGACATGTGACGATGTCGCCCAGTTGCTCCGGCAAATGATCTATCCGGCCGGTCACAAGCGACTTCCAAACGGGACTACGTCTCGTATCCACCACACAGATGGCCCAGAACAGCTGACGGCACCCCGAGAAAGTGGATCGACAAACCGCCACAATCCCCTGCGACGTCGGATATTAGGGCACGCCATTCATGGGCAGGGCGCGTGCGTGGGGTTGGATCGCGTCGGCCGATACATCGTCCCGAATCCAAAGGGGGCGCCGACGAATCCAAACGCCGACGAATCCAAAAGGGGGCGCCGACGAATGCCGAGCTAGATTGCCGAGCTCGCGGGAAATTCAACGAAAGATCATGTGCCGCAGCGCTTCTGTTGGCATTGGCCATGCGCCAGAGTCTGCCGCTACGCCGGCAACGGGACGAAATCACTCTGCAGCCCGACCACCTGGGCCGAGACCGGATGGCAATTTGACGAGCCCAACCTTGTCGTCATCACGCCTCGGTTCAGCGGCCGCCGCTAAATCTTGTGATTGACTAGTGGCGTTGGCGGGAGGATCCTCAGGGTGATCGCCGAGACGAACTCTCGAAGAGTGGACGTCGTCGACCTATCAGGACGATTTCGGGAGCGCAATGAGTTCGGAACATGCCATAGAACAGGTGCCGCTGTCGGAGATCCGCGAGGGTGACATGCTCCAAGACCCCCGGTCTGGAAGATGGATCAAAGTCACCCAAACAGCCGACAGCAAAATACCCGGCACTGACAAGTGCTCAGACGGGGAGACGCCGGTGATTGAGAAGTGCCGCGTCTACTACGGCGACGGAGGTGAAGCGATCGATTCCCGGCTCGTTACGGGCCTCGTCAATCGTCAAGTGCGAGAGTAGGCGCAGGCGAGTCCGACTTAACCTCCGCCGCAAGCATTTCCGCTTCCCGACTGCGCCACCGCTGAGGTCTTTCACGGCTGCTAGGACTTCGTGGCCTCCCGTTTGGATCAACCCCAGAAACGGCTTCTCTTCAATCGCTTTTCGTCGCCCTGTACGTCGGTCCACGCGCCCGCCTCGTAGCTGTGTGGCTGCCTGGCGCCGCTCCGGATGACGTCGAGCGTGCCGTCGTTGTGCTTGACGTACGCGTCACCGGACCGCATATAGCTGTCGGTTGCGCCGTCTCCGAGTGTCACGGTAACTGTCATGGTTCAAACCTCCTGTTGCGCCGGCAAGATGCCGGCAGGGATCGCGAGTGATTAGCCCACGTGGGAATCAGTGAATAAGACATGCGCACAAATCGGGGAAGCTGTGTGATGGGACCATCGCGGGTCTGTACTCAGCGCACCTTCTCGGGAATCGAATTCAGTGCGTTGAGAATATGTTCCGCCAGTTCGCTTGCCGCCTTGTCTCCGAGCTTGGAATGAGACGTGATGATGTCCCTGACCAGTTCGAGACGTTGGACGTAGGGCGAGCGGAACGTCGTTGGTGAAGCCATCATAATTTCCTTTTCAACCGAGCATCTTCGCTCGCAACCGAGCTGCCCGATACCTACAAGGCTACGCCGCTTCTCGTCACTGGGGGTGAGCAACGAGGAGCCGGTTGCCCCAGCCGCGCTGAACGTCGCCAGCCTGCACAGTGTCGGTGAATACGTACGCAGGATCTCGAAGCTCGGAGACCCAGAAAATCCCCGGCCGACAACGGGAATCGTCGACGATCGAAATGCAGGCGAAGCGCTCAAGGTGATCCCAACTGCGGTTGTCACCTACGTGTCCGGCTCGAGCGGCTGCTCGGCGTGGTCAGCGGTAAAACGGCTGACTCATCGCGGACTAGCTGGGTTCCCAACTGATTTGACCGATACAACCCCCAATGGCGTCGGCGCCACGAGATGGCCGGGTACGTCGCGTCGTCGCCGGACGATCGGATCAACTCCGCGTCGTGGAGTATGGGAGTATGGTCGGAGAATCGGGACCAACAAGGCCCCCATGATGAAGGGGCCATTGATGTCCGATAAGTCTCCTCGCCAAACCATGACCAAGAAATCTGGAAAGTCATTGAAGGAGAAACGCGCCGACAAGCAAGCCAAGGCTGCGCGCCGCGCCGCGTCTACCGATGCGTTATTTCACGACAAGAAGCGCTGAAGCACAACGACTTTTTCTCGCACGCCCTGGACGGCATCGAAACCGCGGTTTCGAAGCTCGATCAGTCGAGTCTCGAGTTAGATCACGACTTCCAGCCCATACGCAACTACCTCCGGATACCGGCCCTCGGCTCGGGGCCGACCCTGCTGGTGTTCCTGCCGGGCATCATCGAACAAGGCGCGTCGACGTACCTGGCCGCGACCGGGCAGACGCAACAACCGTTCCTTGGCAGGTGGCTGCTGCTCACTGCCGCCATGTTCGGCGCGAGTGCCATCGTCTATTTGTTGCGTCTGGCGCTTGCCGACCGACGGGGCGGTCGCGTTTGCCGTTTGACAACGGGAGCCGCGGGGTACGCTCCCCGAATGACGGTGAGACCGGCGCCCCGCCTTCCCGGACCCAGCATGGCAGCCCGCGCGAGATGGTTGCTACGAGCCCGCCCCGGTGACTACATGCTGGCCCTCAGCATGGCGACGGCTTCGCTGCCCGTGGTGGGCAGGCACCTGGAGCCGCTGGGCGGCGTGACCGCAATGGGAGTCTGGGGCTACCGGCACATACCGGGTTTCTTGTCCACGTCGGCGAAGTCGTGGTTTACCCCGGGCATCGGTGAGATTCGCAAGGCCGAGCGAGGCCAGACCCAGGCGGTCTCCGACGCCGCGTTGCGCGGCGTCGTACCGGGCAAAGATCTGGATATCGAGTGGCCGGCACCGGAGCGCACCCCACCGTTCTGGAGGGCGCGGGAACACCGTCGCCACCTGCGTCGCACCTCGGTGCGGTACGGCAGCCACCCGGTGCAACTGCTGGATGTGTGGCGTCGCAAGGATCTGCCAGTCCGGCCGGCGCCGGTGATGGTCTTCGTGCCCGGCGGCGCCTGGGTGCACGGCGGGCGCATGCTGCAGGGCTATGCGTTGATGTCGCATCTGGCCGAACTGGGCTGGGTGTGCCTGTCGGTGCAATACCGGGTTTCGCCGCACCACCGCTGGCCGTCGCACATCACCGACGTCAAAACCGCCGTCGCGTGGGCGCGTGCCAACGTCGACAAGTTCGGCGGTGACCGCAATTTCGTTGCGGTGGCGGGTTGTTCGGCTGGCGGGCACTTGTCCGCGCTGGCCGGACTCACCGGCAACGACCCCGAGATGCAGACCGAGCTGCCGGCCGGCTCGGACACCTCGGTGGATGCCGTGGTGGGAATTTATGGCCGCTACGACTGGGAGGACCGCTCGACCGAGGAGCGAGACCGGTTCGTCGATTTCCTGGAACGGGTGGTCGTCAAGCGCAGGATCGACCGCCATCCCGAGGTGTTCCGCGAGCGCGTCGCCGATCGCCCGGGTTCATCCGGAAGCCCCGCCGTTCTTGGTGATTCACGGCAGCAACGACACGGTGATCCCGGTAGCGCAGGCACGCAGCTTCGTCGAGCGGCTGAGGTCGGTTTCGCGTTCGGTGGTCAGCTACATGGAGCTGCCCGGCGCCGGGCACGGCTTTGATATGACCGACGGGGCGCGCACCGGTGCGATGGCGACCGCAGTCGGGCTGTTCCTCAACCAGGTCCACCGCAACCGGATGATCGCGGCCAAAGAGGTTATTTAGCCGCCGGCCGACTGTATGGTCCCCTCCGTGCGGTTAAAAACGGGAGGGACGCAGGTGAAAAGGCTCAGCGGCTGGGATGCGGTGTTGCTGTACAGCGAAACACCGAATGTGCATATGCACACACTCAAAGTCGCCGTGATCGAACTGGATCCCGACCGCCGCGACTTCGGCATCGACGAGTTCCGCCGGGTCATTCACAGCCGGTTGTACAAGCTGGAACCGTTCTGCTATCAGCTCGTTGACATTCCGCTCAAGATGCATCATCCGATGTGGCGGGAGAACTGCGACGTCGACCTGACCTATCACGTGCGGCCGTGGCGAGCTGCCCGCGCCGGGCGGTCGTCGCGAGCTCGACGAGGCCATCGGCGAGATTGCCAGCACTCCGCTGGACCGCGATTACCCGCTGTGGGAGATGTACTTCGTCGAGGGTTTGGCCAACAACCGGATCGCGGTGGTCGGCAAGATCCACCACGCGCTCGCCGACGGGGTGGCCGCGGCGAATCTGTTGGCCCGCGGCATGGATTTGGCGCCCGGCCCGCAGTCCGGCCAGACCCGGTATGCGCCCGACCCGGCTCCGTCCACCGGGGAGCTGGTGCGGTCGGCGTTCGTCGACCACCTGCGCCATATCGGGCGGATCCCGCGGACCATCGGCTACACCGCGCAGGGTATTAACCGGGTGCGCCGCAGCACGCGCAAGCTCTCACCGGAACTGACCATGCCGTTCACTCCGCCGCCGAGCTTTATGAATCACATGCTCACTCCCGAGCGCAGATTCGCGACCGCGACCTTGGCGCTGGCAGACGTCAAGGAGACGGGTAAGGCGCTCGGCGTCACGATCAACGACATGGTGCTGGCGCTGTCCGCGGGCGCGTTGCGCAAACTGCTGCTGCGCTATGACGGCAAAGCCGATCACCCGCTGCTGGCGTCGGTGCCGGTGAGCTTCGACTTCTCGCCGGAACGCATTTCGGGAAATTACTTCACCGGCATGATGGTGGCGCTGCCGGCCGACGCCGATGACCCGTTGGAACGGGTACGGCGCACTCATGATTACGCTGTCGACGCCAAGGAGAGCCACCAGCTGCTCGGCCCGGAGCTGGTCAGCCGGTGGGCGGCCTACTTTCCGCCGGCGCCGTCGGAGTCGCTGTTCCGCTGGCTGGCCAGCCGCGACGGCCAGAACAAGGTGCTCAACATACCGATCTCCAACGTCCCGGGTCCGCGCGAACACGGTCGGGTCGGCGGCGCATTGGTCACCGAGATCTATTCGGTGGGGCCGTTGACCGCCGGCAGCGGGTTGAACATCACGGTCTGGAGTTATGTCGACCAGCTCAACGTCTCGGTGCTTGCCGACGGCGCGACCGTCGAGGACCCGCATGAGCTGACCGACGCGCATCATGGACGAGCTCGTCGAAATCCGCCGTGCCGCAGGGCTTTCCGAAAAGCTGACGGTCATCGAAAACGCGATGGCGCAGGCCTGAATCTCATCCGCCGCTCCGGTCGCAGGGGAGTGGAGGCACACGTTTTGCCCGACTTCGAGCGATTTGGCATCGGCCTTTCGCTCAGAGGTGGGCAAAAAGAGTGCACGCGCCTCTAGGGGCTCGTGGGTCCAATGTGACCTAGCAGGTCACGGCGAGAGATCTTGCCGGTGCTGCTGCGCGGCAGCTCGTCGAGCACGACGATCTCGCGAGGCACCTTGTAGTTGGCCAGGTTATCCCGCACATGCTGCTTGAGGCCGTCCACTGTGGCTGACGCATCTTGTGCCAGCACGACGAAGGCCGCCAGCCGTTGCCCGTACTGTTCGTCGTCGACTCCCAGCACCGTGGCCTCGGCGACATCCGGGTGCGCCGCCAGCGTCTTCTCCACCTCGATCGGATAGACGTTTTCTCCGCCGGACACGATCATCTCGTCGTCGCGCCCGACCACGTACAGGCGGCCGGCCGCATCCAGGTGGCCGACGTCACCGGATGCCATGAAGCCGTCATGAAAGTCCTTGCCCGCGCCCGAGGTGTAGCCGTCGAAGCGGTTGGAGTTGCGCACGAAGATCTGGCCGACTTCGCCGATGGGCAATTCGTTGAAATCGGCGTCGAGGATTCGTATCTCGGTTCCGATCGCGGGCCTGCCCGCAGTGTCCGGGGCGGCCCGCAGGTCCGTGGGTGTCGCGGTGGCGATCATGCCGGCTTCGGTGGCGTTGTAGTTGTTGTAGATGACGTCGCCGAACTCGTCCATGAACCGGGTGACGACGTCGGGGCGCATCCGGGATCCCGACGCGGTGGCGAACCGCAGCGAACGACCGCTGTAGCGACGGCGCACTTCATCGGGCAGGTCCATGATCCGGTCGAACATCACCGGCACCACGCACAAGCCGGTGGCCTGGTGGCGGTCGACCAGGGCCAGGGTCGCCTCGGGGTCGAACTTGCGCCGGGTTACCACCGTGCAGCCCATCGACGCCGCGAAGATCAGCTGTGAGAAGCCCCAGGCGTGAAACATCGGCGCCACCACCACCGTCGTTTCCTCGGTGTGCCACGGCACGCGATCCAGCATCGCTTTGAGCTCGGTCGTGCCGCCGCCGGAATGCTTGGCGCCCTTGGGGTTACCCGTCGTTCCCGACGTCAGCAGGATCAGTTTGCCTTTTCGGTCCGTCGAGGCATGCCGACGGCCGGTGTGGGCGGCGATCAGCTTCTCGACGGTGGTGTCGTGGGATGCGGGGTGGTCGGTCCACGCGACGATACGGGCGGTGTCGGGCTTATCGGCCAGCGCACGGTCCACCGAGTCGGTGAACTCCTCGTCGTAGATCACCGCGTCGGCGCCTTCGCGGTTGACGACGTCGGCCAGCGCCGGGCCGGCGAACGACGTGTTCAGCAGCAGTACGTCGGCACCGATCCGGTTGGCCGCTGATCAACGCCTCGACGAAACCACGGTGGTTGCGGCACATGATGGCAACCACTTCCGGTGTGCCGCCGGGCAGAGCCTGCAGCGCCGCCGCCAACGCAGTCAGCGCGCTGGTCGAGCTCGCGGAATGTCAGCGTGCCGAGCTCGTCGACCAGCGCCGGGCGGTCCGGACAGCGTTGCGCTGACATCGCGAAACCGCTTGTGACGGTGAGGCCTTCGCGGCGCACAACCGCGGCGATGCGCAGATACTTGTCAGGTCTCAGGGGTGCGATGATTCCCGCGCGAACCATGGTGGCCAGCAGACCGAGCGGTGCCATCGCCGCTACGCTACTAGCCGATCACCGGGAGGCGACGCTCTTTGGCCAACTTGTCGAGCGCCTTCTGCATGACGCGGCGGACATGGGCGTCGACCGCGTCGATGTTCGGGCTCCTCGCCGAACTCGGCCGTCACGTCGATCGGCTCCAGCACCTGCATCACGATCTTGGCCGGCAGCGGCACGTTGACCGGCACCACCGCGGAAAGCCCGAACGGGAAGCCCACCGAGATCGGCAGGATCTTCACCCGCATCAGCTTGTCCAGCCGCAGCGCCTTGGCCAATCCCATGCCGCGGGACAGGTAGAGCTGGGTCTCCTGACCGCCGATGCGCGACGGCCGGCACGATCGGAACCCCGGCGTTCAAGGCCGCCCGCACGTAGCCGGTTCGGCCGTCGAAGTCGATCTTGTTCTCCGCCAGCGTCGGTCGGTAGACGTCGTAGTCGCCGCCCGGGAAAACCACCACCACACCGCCGGATCGCAATGCCTCGTCTGCGTTTTCATGGTTGGCGCGAATGAAGCCGGTGCGGATGAGGAACTCGCCCTGCGGGCCGTTGAACAGCATGTCGTGGCTCAGCGTGTAGACGGGCCGGTCATAGCCGAACTTCTCGTAGAAGCCGGTGGCGAACACCGGAACGTCCATCGGGGAACAGTCCGCCGGAGTGATTGGACACCACCAGCGCGCCGCCCTGCGGGAAGGACTCCAGCCCCCGCACCTCCGCGCGGTGGTAGGCCTTGAGCAGCGGGCGGAGCCACCCGATCACGCGTTCGGTGAGCCCGGGATCCCACTTGGAAATCTCGGTAGGTTCGATATCGATTGCCGCCAACGCGTTCCCCTGGAGTTGAGCGCAGATTTCGCTGTGATGGTAACCCAGCGGCTCCGGCGTCCTCTCCTCGCCGACGGTTCGGGACGGCTGGATACCATCTCCTCGAAACCCGTCATGAACTCAATGAGGAGCGCGACAAAGCTGTGAACACCGTGAGCACTGAAGAAGCCGGCACCAGCGAACCCGAAGTCCTGGTCGAGCAGCGGGACCGGATCCTGATCATCACCATCAACCGGCCGAAGGCCAAGAACGCGGTCAACGCCGCGGTGGCCAGAGGTCTGGCCGACGCGGTGGACCGGCTCGACGAAGACCCGGGCCTGTCGGTGGGCATCCTGACCGGCGCGGGTGGCTCGTTCTGTGCGGGCATGGATCTCAAAGCGTTTGCCCGCGGCGAGGTTCCCGTCGTCGAGGGCCGCGGCATGGGCTTCACCGAACGTCCGCCGGTCAAGCCGCTGATCGCCGCCGTCGAAGGCTACGCGCTGGCCGGCGGCACCGAGCTGGCGCTGGCCACCGACCTGATCGTGGCCTCCAAGGACGCGGCGTTCGGCATCCCCGAGGTCAAGCGGGGCTTGGTGGCCGGCGGTGGGGGACTGCTGCGGCTGCCGGAGCGCATCCCGGCCGCGATCGCGATGGAGTTGGCGCTTGACCGGCGAGAACTTCAGCGCCGAGCGGGCGCACGCCCTCGGGATGGTCAATGTGCTGGCCGAGCCCGGCGGCGCGCTGCAGGCGGCGATCGAGTTGGCCGAACGTATCACCGCCAACGGGCCGCTGGCCGTGGCCGCCACCAAGCGGATCATCGTCGAATCGCGCGGCTGGAGTCCCGAGACCAGGTTCGCCGAGCAGAACAAGATCCTGATGCCGGTGTTCTCGTCCAACGACGCCAAGGAAGGCGCGATCGCGTTCGCCGAAAAACGGCCTGCGCAATGGACCGGGACCTGAGATCAGGCTGCGCGTTCTTTTGCGTCCGCACTGTCCTCGGCGGTGACGGGGCCGGCCACCCTTGACGCGGCATCGGTAGTGGGGAGCGGCGTCAGCCCCGGCTCCGGGGTCAACATCATCGTGGCGCGCGCATCCAGCACATGGCCGATGAAGAAGTCGTACAGGAGGATCCCGATCACCGCTCCGACCAGTGGCCCGACGATCGGTATCCACCAATACTGGGTTGTCTGACCGTAGTTTCCGGAAAGCGCCAGCTTGCCCCAGCCCGCCAGATAGGCGAACAGTCGCGGACCGAAATCGCGGGCGGGGTTGAGCGCGGCACCGGCGTTGGTGCCGTAAGAACAGCTGATGACCGCGACGATGAAGCCGATGGTGAGCGGTGCCATGTTGCCGGCCGGCGCCTGGTTGCGGTGGTCGATCAGCGCCGCGATCAACAAGACGAGAATCGCGGTCCCCACGATCTGGTCGACCAGCGGCCCGAGGTAGCCACCGTGAAAGTAGGACGCGGGATACGTCGCGAAGATCGAGTACGTGTCCTGTGATTCGGGCCTGGCGAGGTGGTTGGTCGCGTTGAAGTCGTCGATCGCGGACCGGTAGACGGCGTAGACCGCCGCCGCTCCGGTGAACGCCCCGACGAGTTGCGCAATCCAGTAGGGGACGACATTTCTCCATTCGAACTTGCGGGCAACCGCGAACGCCAGCGTGACCGCCGGGTTGAGATGCGCACCGCTGATGCCGCCGGCGAGGTAGGCCGCCAGCATGACGGCGAACGCCCAGCCCAAGACGAGGATCAGCCAGTTCGCCGGGCCGAACGCTACGGTCTGCCTGCCCGAGCCAGGCAGGCCGACGACGTTCAGTGCGCAGGTCCCCAGGCCGAGCAGCATCAGCACGAATGTGCCGAAGAACTCGGCGAGCATCGCGCCGGGAAGCCCGGCGCGCAGCCTGGTGAATATGGTGGCACCGGGCACAGCAGGTGCAGGAGGCACGGCGTCCTTGTAGATCACTGATGTGGTTCCCAAGACTCTTCCCCAACCAGGTCGTAGTTGCGTGGCCCGTGCCGCTCAGGGAGATCCCGACTTCTGTAGTGAGGCAGCGATGCGTGCGGGAGCCCGTACATGGCGGCGACTGTTGACGATGACAACGATGTCGTAGCCACCCCGGCGTCAGCTGATCGAAAATGCGCCCGGACGGCTCGATTCCGAGTAACCCGCCAATGTGCGGATAAACCTCGTTGCCGGGCCGGGTTCAGCCGGTGGGTGTGACGGCGCTCGGCTTCGAATTAGTTGCGTGATCTAAACTATAGCCTGGCGCGCATGACAGGTTTGGCGAGCTTTGTAACGTAAACGCACCACAGAAGGTCCGAGTTTGAGCATTTCGTTACTTCTCGAGATGGCTGTGTCGAGCAATCCCGATCGCACGGCTGTCGTCTCGGGCGATACCCGGCTGACGACTCAGCAGCTCAGCGATCTCGCCGACGGCGGCGCGGGCATCATCGCGGGATCGAACGCCAACCATGTCGTCTACGTCGGCACCGGGGGCGCGATGCTGCCGCTGCTGATCTTCGCGTCGGCGCGGGCCGGGCTGGCGTTCACGCCGATCAACTACCGCCTCTCTGCGGAGGGCATCCAGGCCCTCATCGCTCGGCTGCCCGAACCGCTGGTGGTCGTCGACAGCCGGTACCGCGACATGCTGGGGGACGCCGGTCAGCAGGTCATCGATTCCGACGAGTTCTTCGCGGCGGCTGCTGACGCGGAACCGGCAGCGGAGTTCGCCGACCCGGACGCGGTGGCGATCGTGCTGTTCACGTCTGGCACCACGTCGCAGCCCAAGGCCGTCGAACTCACGCACAACAACTTGACCAGTTACATAACCGGATCGGTCGAATTCGATTCCGCCGAGCCGACCGACGCGGCGCTGATCTGCGTGCCGCCGTACCACATCGCGGGGGTCAGCGCGGCGCTGTCGAACCTGTACGCCGGCCGCAAAATGGTCTATCTCCCCATTTTCGATGCGCAGGAATGGGTGCGGCTGGTCAACGCCGAGCAGGTCACCACCGCCACCGTGGTGCCGACCATGCTCGACCGCATCGTGACGGTGCTGGAGGGCGGCGATCAGCAATTGCCGTCGCTGCGCAACCTGGCCTACGGCGGCTCGAAAGTCGGTTTGCCGCTGGTGCGCCGGGCCCTCGAGCTGCTGCCGGACGTCGGGTTCGTCAACGCCTACGGCTTAACCGAGACGAGCTCGACGATCGCCGTGTTGACCCCGGATGATCACCGGGATGCACACGCCGGCTCGGATACCGCGGTCGTCAAGCGGCTAGGTTCGGTCGGTCAACCGGTGCCCGGCATCGAGGTCCAGATCCGCGACGAGAACGGCGCGGTGCTCGGGCCGGGGGAGACCGGTGAGTTGTTCGTTCGCGGCGACCAAGTCTCCGGCCGCTACACCGGGATCGGCTCGGTGCTCGACGCCGACGGGTGGTTTCCGACCAGGGACATCGCCACCCTCGACGAGGATGGCTACCTATTCATCAGCGGGCGCAGCGACGACACCATCATCCGTGGTGGCGAGAACATCGCGCCGGCCGAGCTGGAGGACGTGCTGATCGAACACGCCCATGTGCATGACGTCGCCGTGGTCGGCGTCGAGGATCCGCAGTGGGGCCAGGCGATCGTCGCGGTGGTGGTACCGGCCGCCGGCATCGACCCCGACCCCGAGGAACTGCGCGAGCATGTCCGCAAGAACTTGCGGGGTTCGCGTACCCCCGACCGGGTAGTCTTTCGCGACGAGCTGCCCACCAACGCGACCGGCAAAGTGCTCCGCCGCGAAATAGTCGAAGAGCTTCGCGCCGCTCCGGCCGAGCAGTAAGGAACTACAAAGATCATGATCAAGAACGGAACCCGTCTGGTCAGCCAGGTGTGCGACACCCAGGTCATCGTCGTCCGAAGCGCGGACAGCCTCGACGATCTGCGCTGCGGCGGCGTGCCGATGGTGGCGTTGGGCGCCGAGCGTTCCGGTGAACTGGATCCGGCGTTCGCCGACGGCAACGTGATGGGCAAGCGCTACGTGGACGAGACCGGCGCAGAGGTACTGGTTACCAAGGCGGGTGCTGGAACCCTGGCGGTCGGTGACACTGCGCTGAGCCTCAAAGAAGCCAAACCGCTGCCCGCCAGCGACTAGGCAGGCAATCGGACCTAGTCGCGGCGCTCCGGCACTCCGTTGCGGCGGACGAATTCCCTTGCCTTGACCAGGAATTCGAGCTGTTCGTGAACTTTGCGCAGCGGGTCGTTGCTACGTAGGGAGCGGCAGAGCACGACGGCGCCTTCCAGCGCGGCGATCGACATCACCGCCAGCGAATCGGCATCAGACTCGACGAAGCCATCGGCGACGAACGCCCAAGTCAGCGCCGTGCGCCAATGCGCGAATATCCGTCCGGCCTCGGCGGCCAACAAGACATCGTCATCGGCCGAGCCGATTGCCGCGGCCACCACCGGGCAGCCGGCATTGAAGTCGCTGTCGACCAGCACGCGTTCCCAGAATTCGACAAACTGCCGCATCAGCACCTTGGCGCCACGCCCTGCGGCGTCATCGATATCGGCGGTGATCGCATCCCCCGCGTATTGGAGCGCCTCGGCGAGGATCTGATTGCGTCCTTCGGGAAAGTGGTAATACACCGAGCCGCGGGGTGCGCCGCTCCGGGTCAGCACCTCGTCGATGGTCACGCCTGCGGCGCCGCGTTCACGCATCACCTCGGCGGCGCTGATCAGCATTTTGGTTCGGGTATCGCCGCGCTTGCTGCGCACTCGCGTCGGCCGCGTTGCAAGCGACATGGTCGTGCTTCCCTTTTTTCGTTCGATCGTCACGCAGCGTGCGACTGACGCAGGTGCGGGATTCGCCACTGGATGGCCCGATGACCCAACCCTGTGGACCGGAATGACTTGCGGCGTAGATCGGGAATTTCCCGGCTGAAGCGGTAGCCGGCGATGTTGAGCTCGACATTCAACATGGTTTTCTCCTGGGCTATCTAGTGCCCTCATGGGCCGGTTCGACCAGCCCACGATTATGCAAAGGATCATATAACCGCCGGGTTCACTAGGCAACTCAGGGGAGCACTCTCTATTGCATGGCTGGTGAAGGCCCAGCTCAACCAGCTATACCAGGCCTCCTGGCGGTTGAAACGTGTGTCTGTGATATGCCCTATTGCATAATCCGCTGGTGTGCGCTTGACTCGGCCGATGACGAGCGCACTCCCGGCCCTGGAAACCGTCACCTTGGAGCGGGACGGACACGTCCTGCTGATCGGACTGAACCGACCGCACAAGCGCAACGCTTTTACCCAGGGCATGCTCACCGACCTGGCCCGGGCCTACGGGCTGCTCGAGTCGGACATGTCGGTGCGGGTGGGTGTGCTGTACGCGCACGGCGAGCACTTCACCGGCGGCCTGGACTTGGTCGACGTCGGCCCCAGCATCGCGTCCGGCGACTTGCCCCTTCCCGACGACGGACGGGACCCATGGCGGCTGGACGGTCCCTGGACCACGCCGCTGATTGCGGTGGCGCACGGCTGGTGCATGACCCTGGGGATCGAGTTGCTGCTGGCCGCCGATGTCCGGATCGCGGCGACGGGCACCCGGTTCGCGCAACTCGAGGTGCAGCGCGGCATCTATCCGTTCGGCGGCGCGACGCTGCGACTGCCGCGCGAGGCCGGATGGGGCAACGCCATGCGGTGGCTGCTCACCGGCGACGAGTTCGACGCCGCCGAAGCGCATCGGATCGGTCTGGTTCAAGAGGTGGCGGATGATGCCGCCGAAGCGCTGGCGCGAGCCCGCGAGATCGCGCACACCATCGCCGACCGTGCGGCGCCGTTGGCCGTGCGCGCCACGCTGGCGTCCGCGCACCTGGCCCGCGACGAGGGCGACGCTGCTGCCATCGAGCGGCTACGACCGGATGTGGCTGCCCTGTTCGCCACCGCCGACGCCGCCGAGGGTGTGCAGTCGTTCATCGAGCGCCGCCAAGCCCAATTCCAGGGGCGCTGACAGCCTCGGGCTTAATGGCCCAACTGCCTCCCGACCGTTCCTGGTCGCATCGTCGTCGGGCTAGGCTCGGCCCAGCGGATCGGGGAAGGCATCAGCCATGGGCCACTACAAGAGCAACGTGCGCGACCTGGAATTCAACCTGTTCGAGACGCTGGGCCTGGAGCAGGTGCTGGCCGACGAAGCGTTCGGCGACCTGGACGGCGAATCGGTGCGGGAGATGCTTTCCGAGGCCGCGCGGTTGGCCGAGGGCCAGGTGGCCGAGTCGTTCGCCGACGGCGACCGGCATCCGCCGACGTTCGACCCCGACGCGCACGTTGTGAGCCTGCCCGAACCGTTCAAGAAGTCGCTGGGGGCGTGGCGCGACGGCGAGTGGTTCCGGGTCGGGCTCGAGGAGGCCGTCGGCGGGGTGCCGGCGCCGTCGATGGTGCAGTGGGCGATCAATGAGTTGGTACTCGGCGCCAACCCGCCGGTGTTCATGTTCATGGCCGGCCCGATTCTGGCGAACATCCTCTACGGCATCGGCAATGAGCAGCAACGACATTGGGCATCGCTGGCGATCGACCGGAACTGGGGCGCCACCATGGTGCTCACCGAACCCGACGCCGGTTCCGATGTCGGCGCCGGCCGCACCAAAGCGATCGATCAGGGCGACGGCACATGGCACATCGACGGCGTCAAACGGTTCATCACGAACGGCGACACCGACGACCTGTTCGAGAACATCCTGCACATGGTGCTGGCCAGGCCCGAGGGCGCCCCGCCGGGTACCAAGGGACTGAGCCTGTTTCTGGTGCCGAAGTTCCTGCTCGACCCAAAGACCGGCGAAACCGGGGGAGCGCAACGGGGCGTTCGTCACCGGGCTGGAACACAAGATGGGCCTGAAGGTTTCGGCCACCTGCGAGCTGACGTTCGGCCAGCACGGCGTCCCGGCGAAGGGATGGCTGGTGGGGGACAGCCACAACGGCATCGCGCAAATGTTCAAGATCATCGAGTATGCGCGAATGATGGTAGGCACCAAGGCTATTGGGACATTGTCGACGGGCTACCTGAATGCGTTGGAGTACGCGAAGACTCGGGTCCAGGGAGCCGACCTCACCCAGATGACGGACAAGACCGCGCCGCGGGTCACCATCATGCACCACCCCGATGTGCGCCGGGCGCTGATGACGCAGAAGTCCTACGCCGAAGGGCTGCGCGCGCTGTACCTCTACACCGCCGCCCACCAGGACCCGGCGGCTGCCGCCGTGGTGTCCGGCGCCGACCCGAAGTTGGCGGAGCGGGTCAACGATCTGCTGCTCCCGATCGTGAAAGGCGTGGGCTCCGAGCGGGCCTATCAGACGTTGACCGAGTCCCTGCAGACTTTCGGCGGATCCGGTTTCCTACAGGACTATCCGATCGAGCAGTACATCCGCGATGCCAAGATCGACAGCCTCTACGAGGGCACCACCGCGATCCAGGCCCAGGATTTCTTCTTCCGCAAGATCGTGCGCGACCAGGGGAAGGCGCTGCAACACCTGGTCGCCCAGATCGAGGCGTTCATAGACAGCGACGCTGCCCGCCCCGAACTCGCCGATGCCCGTTCACGGCTGACCACCGCGCTCGACGACCTGCAAGCCTGGGTCAACACCATGACCGGCTATCTGGTCGACTCTCAACAGAGCGCCCGCGAACTCTACCGGGTGGGCTTGGAGTCGGTGCCCTTCCTGCTCGCCGTCGGCGATCTGCTGATCGGATGGCTACTGCTTCGCCAGGCCGAGATCGCGCTGGCAGCGCTCGACGACGACCCGGCAGCGGCCGATCGGGCGTTCTACAACGGAAAGGTTGCTGCGGCAAACTTTTTCGTCAAGAACGTGCTGCCGCGACTGACCGCCGACCGCGGGATCGCCGTCAATGTCGACCTGGCGATCATGGACCTGCGTGAAGAAGCGTTCTGATTTTCGGCTCGTGGGTGCGGCCAGCCGCACCCACGGCCACGAAAGTGCGGCTAGCCGCACCCTCGGCGGGCAACGCCAACGCTCGCGGGCCGCTAGCTGTCGGTGGTGTAGCCCATCGGCATCAGCACGCTCTTCTGCTGAGTGAAGTGCTCGACGCCTTCCGGACCGTTCTCCCGGCCGATGCCGGAGTTCTTGTAGCCGCCGAACGGACAGCACGGATCAAAGGCATACCAGTTGATCGCGTACGTCCCAGTGCGGATCTTCTCCGAAATCTCAATGCCGCGCGCCACATTGGTGGTCCATACGCTGCCGGCCAGGCCGTACGCCGAGTCGTTGGCGATCTTGATCGCCTCTTCCTCGGTGTCGTAGGGGATGATGCTCAGCACCGGCCCGAAGATTTCTTCCTGGGCGATCGTCATCTTGTTGTCGACATCGGCGAACACGGTGGGCTGCACGAAGAAGCCACTGTCCAGGCCCTCGGGACGGCCGCCGCCGCACACCAGCCTTGCGCCCTCCTCGACGCCTTTGGCGATGTAGCCCTCGACGCGGGCGCGCTGCTTCTCCGAGATCAGCGACCCGATCTGGGCGGCCGGGTCCGACGGCGTCCCCACTGGCAACGCCTGCACGAAACCACTTACCGCGTCCACGATTTCGTCGTACCGCGAGCGTGGCGCCAGGATGCGGGTCTGGGCCACGCAAGCTTGTCCGGTGTTCATGATCCCGGAGAACACCAGCATCGGAACCGAGGCGGCCAGGTCGACGTCGTCGAGGAGGATGGCCGCCGATTTGCCGCCGAGCTCCAAGGTGCACGGCTTGAGCATCTCCGCCGCTCGCTGGCCGATCTCCTTGCCGACGGCCGAGCTGCCGGTGAAGGAGAACACGTCGATGTCCCGGTTGGACGTCAGCGCCTGGCCGGTCTCGATCCCGCCGGGCACCACCGACAGCACGCCCTCGGGCAGGCCGGCCTCGGCGAATACCTCCGCGAAAGCGTTTGCGCTCAATGGTGTTTCGGCCGCAGGCTTGAGCACGACCGTGCAGCCGGCCAACAGCGCCGGGCCCAGCTTGTTGATCGCCAGGAACAGCGGCACGTTCCACGCCACGATCGCGCCGACCACGCCGAGCGGCTCACGGTAGACGATGGTCTGTCCGTAGCCGCCATTGCGGATCTCCCGCCACTTGACCTGGTCGACGGCCGGGCCGGCGAAGAAGTTCATCGCCCCGATCCCACTCATCCACTGCATGGTCTCGACAGAGGTCGGCGGCTGGCCGGTCTCAAGGCCGAGCAGCTTGGTGAAGTCGTCCTTGCGTTCCTCCATCAGCTTGAGCGCGTTGGCGATCACGGCCGCGCGCTCCTTCGGCGGCGTCGTGGGCCAAGGGCCGCTGTCGAATGCCGTGCGGGCCGCGGCGACCGCGGCGTCCACGTCGGCCGCCGCCGCCATCGGCACTTTGCCGACGTACTCGCCGGTGGCCGGGCAGTGCACCTCGATGACTTCGTCGGTGGACGGCTCGGTCCACTTGCCGCCGATGAAAAGCTTGTCGTACTCCGTTGTAGCGCTCATGGCCGCCACCCTACCCAAGCCGAAGCAAAACGAGAACATGTTTCAGTATCGGCGGTTGAAGGACCAGCACGAGATTGCTCACCAGGAACTCGCGCAGCACCGGCACCGATGTCAGCCACCATGCCCATCGAGGGTGGTAGCGGGGGAAAGCGGCGACCAAGGCGCCGGTGCTGGCCGCCCAATTCAGCCCGTCGGCCGTCGATACCGCGAACAACGACGATCCGTAATCGTTTTTCGGCCGATGACCGTGTTTGCGGGTGTAGCGCGCCGCGGCGCGCGCGCCGCCCAGGTAGTGCGTCAGCCCCATCTCGTGGCCGCCGAACGGGCCCAAGCCAGACCGTGTAGGACAGCACCGCCAGGCCGCCTGGCTTGGTCACCCGCAGCATCTCGCCGCCGAGCTGCCAGGGCCGCGGTACGTGCTCGGCGACATTGGACGACAGGCAGACGTCCACGCAGTCGTCGGCGAACGGCAGCGCCATGCCCGACGCCCGGACGAATGTGTCCGTGCGCCCGCCGCCGACAGACGGCGCGGCCGCGTGCATTTCGCTTGGATCGGGTTCCACACCGATGTAGCGGACACCGGCGTCGGCGAACGCAGCGGCGAAATAGCCCGGCCCGCCGCCGACGTCGAGCAGCGTGCGACCAGCCGGAGATTCGCCGTGGGCGCGACCGCCACAGGTCGCTCACCATCGTCCGCGGTGTCGGTTGCCAGCGCGCTGTAGAACCGGGCCGGATCGGGCTGTTCGTAGCGGAACTCCGAGAGCAGCCGCACCGAGCGGCGCAGGGTCGCTCGCTGGGCGAACACGTCGGTCACGGCCACCGGCCAACCCTACGGCCGGGCGGCGCTGCATGTTCGCGCCCGCTAGGCTGACCAAGATGTCTGGTCTGCGCTCGGTACTGCTGCTGTGCTGGCGCGATACCGGCCACCCACAGGGCGGTGGCAGCGAAACCTACCTGCAGCGCATCGGAGCCCAGCTGGCCGCGTCCGGTGTCGCGGTCACGCTGCGCACCGCCCGCTACCCCGGCGCGGCGCGCCGCGAAGTCGTCGACGGTGTGCGGATCAGCCGCGCGGGCGGGCGGTATTCGGTATACGTCTGGGCGCTGTTGGCGATGGCGGCGGCCAGGCTGGGGATGGGGCCGCTGCGGCGGGTGCGACCCGACGTGGTGGTCGATACCCAGAACGGCTTGCCGTTTCTGGCCCGGCTGGTCTACGGCCGGCGGGTCGCGGTGCTGGTACACCACTGTCATCGCGAGCAGTGGCCGGTGGCCGGCCCGGTGCTCGGCCGGCTCGGCTGGTTCGTCGAGTCCCGGTTGTCACCGCGGCTGCACCGCCGCAATCAGTACGTGACGGTGTCACTGCCGTCGGCCCGCGACTTGGTCGGCCTGGGTGTCGCCAACGAGCGAATCGCGTTGGTGCGCAACGGCCTCGACGAGGCGCCCGAGGCGTCTCTGCGTGGCCCGCGGGCGGGCGAACCCGCGCGTGTTGGTGTTGTCCCGGCTGGTGCCGCACAAGCAGATCGAGGACGCATTGGCTGCGGTGGCGCTGCTGCGGCCGTCGATACCCGGGCTGCACCTCGACATCGTCGGCGGCGGGTGGTGGTGGCAGCGCTTGGTCGACCACGCGGCGCGTCTGGGCATCACCGACGCGGTGACGTTCCACGGCCATGTCGACGACGTCACCAAACACCATGTGATGCAACAGTCTTGGGTGCACGTGCTGCCGTCTCGCAAAGAAGGCTGGGGTCTGGCGGTCATCGAGGCCGCCCAGCACGCGGTGCCGACGATCGGCTACCGATCTTCCGGCGGGTTGGCCGACTCGATCATCGACGGGGTGACCGGCGTGCTGGTCGACAGTCGCGCCGAGTTGGTGAATCGACTGCAGCAGTTACTGGCCGACCCGGTGCTGCGCGATCAACTCGGCGCCAAGGCGCAAGCCCGCAGCGCCGAATTCTCTTGGCGGCAAAGCGCGGACGCGATGCGCACCGTGCTCGAGTCGGTGATGGCTGGCGAGCGTGTCAGCGGAGTGGTTTGACTCTGACCCCTCGCTGAGGAGGTTCGAGGCTAGACGTCGATGTCCTGATTCTGCTTACGCTGGTCATCGGGAGCATTAACTGGGGCCGTGACCGCGGACGAGCGCGCCGGGCAGGACCCACGCGAGTTCTTGTGGAACTCTGAAATCGCGTGCTTAATCGGCCCGGGGGTAAAGAGCATTCCTTGCGAGATAATGATCAGCCAAAACACGTCAATACGATGCCGACGACGCCGGTGCGGCGGCGGATCTCTTTATTGAGTCGCTCCTTTATCCGGCCCTTGGGGTGGGTCAACCCTGTGCGCCCTGTTGGTTTAGCGGTCGAGGCGGTGGAGGTGGTCGGTGAGGATGTGCGCGACCCGCTCGTGGCGGGCGGCTTCGTCGGTCCAGCCGCGGGACCGGGCGTCGGTTTCGAGGGCTTGGACGTCGGCGAGTTGGCCGGCGCGGCTTCAGCTTATGCCGTGCGAGAACGCGGATTTCACCCGATTTGAGCGCAACCAGCAGGTAGACGGGGGTGGGAGGCTTCTCCGCTGAGCGACGCTGCTCAAGCTTAGCGTCGCCTCTCCCCCTGAGGTCGTTTCCAATCGGGCGGAGCAGGGACCATCGGCCCTATAGAACGCCGGGGTCGCAGCGCATTCTGATGCCGAGCCATTCAAGACTCGTTTCAGTATTCAACCCTTAGGAGCGCGATCATGGCAGAGCTCGCTCGGCGGCCTTCACCCCCCGGTGCAGTCCAGCGAAACTTGGAGGAGAAGACCGTGGTGGAGCGAGTGGCAGACGTGTCCGAGGAGGTGCTCAAGTCGCTCGAATCCGGACAGCGGGCCGCGATCGATGCCGTGCGCAAGTTCGTTGGCACCGTCGATGAGGCGATTCCCGCGCGCGGCGATCACCCGTCGGAACACAAGACCATCGTTGACGCCGCCCTGGAGATGGCGGACAAGCTCGTCAAGACGCAGCACGAGTTCGTGCGCAGCGTCATTAACAGCGCGAGCGAGACGCTGAAAAAGCAGGGCGCTGCAAAGCCAGCCGCTGAGGCCCCCGCAAAGCGAGCTGCTAAGGGCGCCGCAAAGCCAGCTGCTAAGGGCGCCGCAAAGCCCGCTGCTGATTAGTCGCTGCCAGTGTCATCGTCCGCACCGCCGCCAACCGGCCCCGATGCGGCGGCTGCGCGGCGATCTCGTTTGGGGTGGCGTCGCTGGCGCGCCCTCGGGGAAGTTGACGGATCAACGGACCATCGACCCGACCCCTCGCCACAGCGGTCCAGCGGACCTGCGGCGTGGCTGGAGGACACCAATCACAACCCCGCGGTGATCGCCTTCCTTCGTCGTGCGCGGCGAGCGTTGCCAGGTGATCCGTATTTCGGTGACCGATTGTCCACGACGGGATCCGGCGGTTTCGAGGTCGCGGCACGCGCGGGGGATCGGCTGCTCGGCGGCGGTGACGCCGCGTCGCGGGAGTTTAGGCTGGGTGCCCTGCAGGTGTGGTACGCGTTCACGGAGCGCGTGATCGGGCGGCCCGCCCATCAGGAAGTCACGCTGGTGTTCACCGACCTGGTCCGTTTCTCAGAGTGGGCGTTACGCGCCGGCGACGACACCATGCTGAGGTTGCTGCGCTGGGTCGCGCAGGTCGTCGAACCGCCACTGCTCCAAGCCGGCGGACAGGTCGTCAAGCGCATGGGTGACGGGACCATGGCGATCTTTCCCGATCCGGTCACCGCCATTTCAGGGGTGCGGACCGCACTGGAGGCTCTGAAAACCGTTGAGGTCGACGGCTATACGCCGACGATGCGGGTCGGCATCCATACCGGCCGGCCGCAGCGCATCGGGTCGGACTGGCTCGGCGTCGACGTCAACATCGCGGCCAGGGTGATGGAATGTGCCGACAAGGGCGGTGTGCTGATCTCCGGCGCGACGCTGCAGCGGCTGACCCCCGAACAGCTTGACGAGTTGGGCGTTACCGCCAGGCGGGTGCGCCGTGCGGTGTTCGCGCACCGGCCCACCGGAGTCCCGGCCGATATCAACATCTACCGCCTGGAAACCCGCAGGCAGCAGCCAGCCGTCGATACGGTTTCCGACGAGCCGCCTGAGTAACTGAACAGCGGTGATGCGACCACGCACGGGAAACTGATACAGACATAGTGCAAAGGCGACGACCCCACCGCACCCCACATCAATGGGAGACACGCCCTAGTCGGCCAGATCGTCCCGGCCGACGGTGTTGTCAAGCGCCCCAACAAGACTCATGTCGGCTACATGCCATCCTCGTGGGGAACTTGGGCGGACCTGACGGTCGACGAGAACATCAATTTTGTCGCGGGCGTATACGGCGTAAGCAGCGAAGCTCTTGCGATGCGCCGTCAGCAACTACTGCGCTCATGGTGGCAGCATGCCTGACGCTGGACCCCAAATCGTATGGAGCCCCGCGCGGTTATGTGACAGCCCAGTCCCTGGGCCGCGCTCGCGCCCAGATAGCGGACCGCCGCACTGGACTCAGCACCTCATCACCAGCGGCCCGGCCGGAGCTCAAATCGTCGCCACTCGCGACATCGTGTATGACTGCAGCCCATAGGGCATCAACTTGTCGAGCCCTGATTTCGGTCCTTGTTGCCGAAGACCATTGAGGCGTGGCTTCTATCGCGATCTGCGTGCACCAACGCACCACGCGCCACGGCGGTCCGGTGGGCCGACCTACATCAGCGCGCCACTCCGACTGCCGTTTCGAGTTCGGCCAGGCACCGCTCGGTCAGCGCGATCACCGCCCGATGTCGGGCATCACGTCGGGGCCCGTCAGATAACTGAAACTAATGCGGTCGGCGTACGAGCACACCATCACGGTCAGTGTCAGGCCGTCGTAGACCGTCCCCACCGGATAGATCTCCTCGACATGCGCACCGTTCCAATACATTTCGGTCCGTGGGCCCGGAACATTGGAGATCGGAACGTTGGATCCGGTGCGCACCTTCGGCGCAAACGGCACCTTCGGTAACAACACAGTCAGCGCTTGGGTCGGCACGAGCAGCAACAGCGATGCTGCCGACCCGCGGCTGGCCACCTGCTGCTTTCCTTCCGACATCGACCGGTGGATCAGATCGAGCCGTGCGGCGGGGTCTTCCAGGTCGGTGCCCAGCGGGCACGGCCAGAGACCGAACATGTTGCCGTGCCCGTCGTCGCCGCCCGTGCTGGTGGCCACGCACGGTGATCGGGCAGAGGGCCACCAGCGACTGTTCGGGGAGTTCCCCGTGGTCGAGCAGCCAGCTGCGCAACACCCCGGCGATCACCGCGACGACGACGTCGTTGCCGGTCACTGCGGCCTTGTCTTGCACGGCGCGGATACGGTTCTTCGACCAGCTGCCGGCCGCGATGGTGCGCTCGTGGCCGAGTCGGCCGTTGAACCGGGTGTAGGGAGCGCCCAGAGGCGACATGGTCGTGTCTGTGGTCATGCTGGCGACCAGGTTGGATACCTCGCCAGTGACAACTTTCTCGACCAGCGCGGCGCTCGACGTGGCCGCGCCTAGCAGCGACCGCAGCATCGTGAACGGATTGGGTAACCGCCCGCCTGCCGACGTGGCCCGCGCGGTGGGTTCGTCGTGCTGGGCTGCGTAGAGGGGCGGCATGGACCGGCGTGTCGGGTCGGTGCTCAGCGCGTCGGCGATCAGCTGGAAACCGGCGACGCCGTCCATTACTGCGTGATGCAGCTTCACGTAGAAGGCGAAGCGGCCATCGTCGAGACCGTCGATCAGATAAAGCATGCACATCGGGCGGGACCGGTCGAGTCGCTCGGCGTACAGCTCACTGATCAGCCGCCAGAACTCGTCTCGGCCGGCGCCAGGCGGCAGTGTCCTGCGCTTGACATGTTGGCTGATGTCGAGGTTGTCAGCATCACGCCAGACCCAGATGCCGCCGGTGTCCAAGCCGCGATGGGGATATCGGCGTAGCCGCGGGTCGATCGGGTCCGTTGCGGCGAGCGTCTCCCGATACAGTTCGTCAACATACCCCGGGCCTGCATCGTCGGGGGGCGACAGGATCAACACAGCGGCCACGTGCATTGGGTGGCTCATCGGCTCCACGGTCACCATCGCCGCGTCCAACGGATCCAGCTGGTCCATCGGATCAGACTCCAATCTCGTCCGATGTTAGTGCGATCACGATAGCCCCGGCCGGCGGTAGCTTCATCGAGTTCTGTGAGGCCCGGGCAGCTCCTCGAAGCGACATTGACCGGGTGGAGGACGTCGATAGGTTGGACCATGGGCTGCGTGGGGCACGACCACACACAAAAGGGGAAACACTCCCTCGAAGGGTTCTACGGAATTCAGCCCTTCGTGAGTCCGCCTGGCGGCACCGGTTCTTCGCTTCGTGGACATGGCGGCGGCCCGACACCGCGCGCACCGCGTCGTCCAATAGCGATCCGTGCCCCGGCCGATAACGGTAGCCTTCCGTGCTATGCCGCGTTCGTTCGATGTATCGTTCGAATCCCGGGCCAGCGTCGAACAAGTCCATTCGGCGTTCAGCGACGACGATTACTGGCGGGCGAGGCTGGCCGCCCTTGGCGCCGCCACGCTGGACTCGTTGATCGTCGACGCCGGCGGCACCGTGACCGTGGCCACCACCCAGGACCTGCGCCACGACCTGCTGCCCGGGCTGTTCGCCCAGCTCTATCGCGGTGATCTGGAAGTCGTGTACAACGAGACGTGGACCCGATCGGCGGCGGCCGGGTGCGCGGGCAGGTCAGCGTCGCGGTGCCCGGGGCGCCGGGATCCGGGCTCGGCGCGGCTTTGCTGGCGCCGGCGCAGAACGGCTCACGGCTGAAGTACACCATGACCGTGGAGGTCAAAGTCCCGTTGGTCGGCGGCAAGATCGAGAGGTACATCGGCGGCCAGGTAGTCGAAAGGATCACTGCAATACAGCGTTTCACCACGGTGTGGATCGCTGAGAACGGCTGACCGGCAAGGGTGACGACGATTGGACCATGACCTCCGTAGAGGTCGGTGAACAACCCGGCGATACCGCCGGAACGGCCATGGCATCGTCGCCAGCGCGGGCACGGTTGACCTCTCCACTGCTGACCGTCATACTCGCGATCCCCTGTAGCCAGACCATGTGCGGTCAGAGACGGCCGGCTGTCGGCAATGTCGATCTCAACCGTTGTCAACCAGAGGTCCGGTCCGGGCGCGGACATGAGGCATCTAGCATCCGGGGGTGACGGAGGGGGGTCCGCGTGGTTGGTATGAGGCACACGGTGTTCATCACGGGCGCTGCTGTGGGCCTGGGCGCCGCCACAGCTGAGGAGTTCGCCAAGCACGGCTGGGAGGTCTTCGCCGCCGACCTTGTCGCGCCGGCGGCCGCCTCGCAGCGAATCCCCATCATGCTCAACGTCACCGATTCCGACAGCTGTGCAGCAGCCGCGCGAGTGGTGGCGGAACACACCGAGGGGCTCGGCGCGGTCATCAATTTTGCAGGTGTGCTGGATTTGGGCCCGTTGATGGAAGTGTCTGAGGAGCGGCTGTGGCGCATTCTCGATGTGAATGTGATCGGAACCCATCGGGTTAACCGGCGATGTTTGAGTTGGTGCGGGCAGGTGGCGGGCGCATCGTCAACATCAGTTCCTCGGCGGGCCGGTTCCGCGCCGGCCTCACCTCGGGGCCGTACTCGATGAGCAAACACGCGGTCGAGGCCTATTCGGATGCGCTGCGCCAGGAGTTGATGTTTGTCGGCATTCCGGTCATCATCATCGAGCCCGGCGCTTTACGGGCCCCGATGAGCCAAGGCATCGTCGACTGCATGACCGCCTCCGTCCCCTCCGGCACACCATTTGAGTCGCTCGTCGCGTTCACCGCACGAAGCGGTGCACGGGAAGAGAAGAATGCGCGCGACCCAAACATCCTGGCGCGCGCCGTCTATGGCGCGGTCACGAGCAGGCGGCCCAAGCCCCGCTACCTAGTCAACGGCGCGGATGCTGGGCAGGATTATGGACCTCCTGCCCAGGCGGGTGGTTGACCGGCTCGTCAAGCTCGCGGTGCGCTGACGACCACCCCAGTCCTGCTACTTCGTGTTGTTGGTCCTCGGCGGCGCCTACTGGTCGGTAACCTGAGGTAAGGCATCGGAAGGGGAATGCGAGACGTATGACGATCAACAACCCAGTGGTCGAGACGACCTATGGCCCGGTGCGCGGCATTGACGACGGCCGGGTCAGGGTATGGAAGGGCATCCGCTACGCCGCGGCGCCGGTCGGCGAGCTGCGTTTCCGGGCGCCAGAACCGCCCGAGCGATGGACTGAGGTCGCCGACGCCACTGAGTTCGGGCCGGTCTGCCCGCAACCGGGTCTTCCAAACATCCCGATCGACCTGGGCGCGCCGCAGGGCGAAGACTGCTTGAGCCTAACCGTGTGGGCATCGTCGGACACCGACCGGGTGACGCGAAACCGGTGATGGTGTGGCTGCACGGTGGCGCCTATGTCCTCGGGTCGAGCAGCCAGGCGGTCTACGACGGCCGGGGGCTGGCGCGCAGCGGCGACGTCGTCGTGGTGACGCTCAACTATCGCCTCGGAGCGCTGGGCTTCCTCGACCTGTCGTCGTTCAACAGTCCACGGCGGCGTTTCGATACGAACATCGGGCTGCGTGACGTGCTGGCCGCGTTGCACTGGGTGCGTGACAACGTCGCGGCGTTCGGCGGCGATCCCGGGCGGGTCACGCTGTTCGGCGAATCCGCCGGCGGCGGCATCGTCACCACCCTGCTCACCATCCCGGCGGCTGAGGGTCTGTTCGCCGGCGCGATCGCGCAGAGCTCACCGGCCACGTCGGTGTACGACCGCGGCCGGGGCCGGCGAGTCGCAGAGTGCATCCTCGACAAGTTGGGCATTGGCCCGTCCGACGCGGACCGGTTGCCCGACGTGCCGATCGCCGCGATCCTCGCCGCGTCAAGCGAAGTGTTCCACGAAGTCCCCGTACGAAACCCGGGCACGTTGGCTTTTGTCCCAATTGTCGATGGCGACCTGCTCAAGGACTACCCGGTCAAGTTGGCCCGTGAGGGCCGTTCGCATCCGGTCCCGTTGATCATCGGCACCAACAAGCATGAGGCGGCGCTATTCCGGTGGATGAAGTCGCCGCTGATGCCGATCACTCCGCACGCGATCACGGCGATGGTCGCCGAGATGGCAGCCGAACAGCCCGACCTGCAATTGCCGACGGAGGAGCAGATCGGGTCGGCGTATTCGGGGATGCGGGTCAAAGCGAGAGGGCTGAGCATCGCGAGCGACGTCGGCTTCCGGATGCCGACGGTGTGGCTGGCCGAGGGCCACAGCACGGTGGCGCCGGTGTACCTGTACCGATTTGACTGGTCCACTCCGATGCTGAAGCTGCTGCAAGTCGGTGCCGCTCATGCCATGGAATTGCCTTATGTCTGGGGCAATCTCGGGGGACCCAAGGATCCGTCGTTGAAGCTCGGCGGCGCGAAGACCGCCAAGGCGGTCTCCGAGCGAGTCAGGACCCGGTGGATTAACTTCGCGACGCAGGCGAAGCCCATGGGGCCGCCGGGCGAACCGGAATGGACGCCCTACCAGATGCCCGACCGCGCCTGCCTGATCATCGACAAGCGCGACTCCGTCGTGCACGACATCGACGCGCACATCCGAGTCGCGTGGGGCAGCGAGGTGCTGAACTTCCGGTAGCAGCGCTGGACCAAGGGTGAATGTGACGACGCCTCACCAGGGCCGCTAAGCGCGCTGTGAACGACGCTGGGGAACCCTGTGCGGGCGCACGAATTTTTCAACGGGGGGTTCCCGCCTGCGGCCGCTAACGGTCAGAAACGCGCGATACCATCTTTCGAAGCTACTGGCCCGGAGGCGCCGCGGGCCCGGGGAATCGCGGACGCAGAGACCTGTTCACCTAATTGCGGCTCCTCGATACCGGCTATCGGGTTACTTAGTCAGCGACCGCCGCCATGGCGACGATTGGGGCCGGGCTCCTGTTGCGGTGGATCCGAGACGAGTTCGCGGAACTTGGACATCATTTCGTCGAGTAGGGCCAGCGCCAGTGTGCGTGTGTGTGGTGGATCGTTGGACCGCGCGATCTCAAACGACAGCTCGGTGAGCGCTCCGTGCATTGTGGCGGTCAACATGACGGGTGAATGCTTGATCAGGCCCGCAGCGACGAAGCTGCCGATTACTTCGCGGATGACGCCTGCGAAGTTGTCCCGGTAACGTTCGCGCCATCGCTGCCATCCGACTGCCGCGGGGGCTTCCTTCAAGACCACCGCCTGGTATTCCGCATCGGTGTAGATGTCGAGGAGCAGCACGATGGCCGCCCTTGCCTGCTCCCATGGATCATCGTGATCGGCGAGAGCATCTGCTACGCGGCTGACGCCATCGCTTTGCAGACCGTCGAATATCGCCATGAATAGCCCCAGTTTGCTGCCGAAGTGGTGTTGCAGCGCACCGCGGGTGACTCCGGCCCGTACACAGATCTGCAGACCGGTGATCTCGGGGTAGGGCTGGGCAGCGAACAGCTCCCGGCCCGCTTGCATGATCACCTGCCGGGTCGCTTCTGCGTTCCTGTCGCGTCGCGTACTGGCCGGTGTCAAGGTGCGCCTCTCACATGCTAAGTTCACCATGAATGATAGATTCGCGGTGAATATCGGTTGTGAATGGTCCTGAGTAAATTCTGGCATTCAGCGTGGCGATCGAGCGCGAAGCGCCGGGCCGCGCTGAGGTGATGCCAGTGTCAAGGCGCGCCTCACAACATTGCTAACATTCACTACGAATGCTAGATTCGCGGTGAATGTCAGTTGTGAATGGTCCTGAGTAAATTCTGGCATCCAGCGTGGCGGTCGAGCGCTAAGCGCCGGCCGCGCTGAGGTGATGCGGGCGTGAACCTATTGGTCTGCCCGCTTGCGTGTCGGTGGAGGTGGCGTGCTCGGCCCCGGAGAGCTTGAGCTTGAGCAAAAGCTGCAGATAAAGCCCAGCCAAAGCGTGGCGGTGGTCAATGCGCCACCCGAATCGGGGTTGAGGCTGCTAACGACTGGTGGCCCGAACCCGGATCAGGCTGATGTGGTCATTGGCTTTGCAGTCCGGCCCGCCGACCTGGCATGGCTCAGGCCCGTGTATGCGACCGCCCGCGTGGCCTGGGTCAGCTACCCCAAACCCGGTCAGCCGGGGACTGATCTTCGCCGGGACTGGCTAGTCCGAGCCCTTCGCCAATACGGCGTTGAGGCGGTCCAGGACGTGTCGATCAACGGCAACTGGTCAGCATTGCCGCTGCGCCCGGCCAAGGCTGACCGCCAACCCGACACTTCCACGGCTAACAAGGACAGCAAGTGAGCCGCAAGAACAACGACCAGACGTCCCAAGAGGACACCGGGGATACCACCTTCCTTTCCTACGCCGACTTGTTCGGCGAGCTCGACGCTTCGGCCGCTGGCGCCGCCGAGGCGGGGGTGGGGGAAGTCGAAGGGTTGCCGAGCGGCGCGGCCCTGCTTGTCGTCAAGCGCGGCCCCAACGCCGGATCGCGGTTCCTGCTGGATCAGCCCGTCACATCCGCTGGCCGCGGCCCCGGTTGCGACATCTTCCTCGACGACGTCACCGTCAGCCGCTGGCACGCCGAGTTCCGAAGGGACAACGGCGAATTCCACATCGTTGACATCAGCAGCCTCAACGGCACCTATGTCAACCGTAAACCGGTGGCCTCGGCGATGCTGGCCAACGGCGACGAGATCCAGATCGGCAAGTTCCGTCTCGTGTTCCTCATCAGGCCTACGACGGGTTGACACTGTGGCGGCGGCCATGGATGTCGGCGCGCAACAGCGTGTGGTGGCAGTCGGCGCCTCGGCAGGACGGGTGAAGGCGCTTGTCCGACTCGCTGCCGCTCTGCCACGCGATCTCGGCTATGCGGTCATGGTGGTGTTGTGCATGCCCGCCGAGGCGCCGCCGAGCCAGTTGGCGAGGATCCTCGACCGGAGCGGGCCGCTACCAGCCGTGTGGGCAGCGCACGGCGATCTCATTGAAATACGGCGAGGCGGGTACGCACTGCCATCGTTCGCACCGAAGTCACTGCCCGCCAACGAAATCGACAGCACCGACATAGTGCAGTGACAAACTTCGTTGCAGGGCAATTCGGTTCGGCAACGAGCGGCTCGACCAGGAGATGTCCCGAATGGTCCCTAGCAGCCAATGACGATGCGGGGTCAAACCCAATGAACCGCAACACAACCACGTCAGCAGCTCGATCAGCGAGCCAGCGCATGACGATGTCGACCGCACTTGACAGCCGCGAACCGGCGCAGATGGGTGGCCACCACATCGTTACCCGGCGAAGATCTGCACCACATCGCCGGGCGGTGCGAGTATGCATGCGCCCGATCAGCCGCCACGACACCGGATACAAAGCTTTTGCCCACCTTGAGCGTCGACCGCCCGCATTCTGCGACAGATTAATTGACCAACATGCTGGCAGGCTCAGCCCGAAGGCACCTCGCGAGCCGGTCGTCAATCAGCGTCTTCACGGTGTCATTCGGTGAGAGTCTCGGCGAAGGGGCGAACTGGAGGTCCACTCGTCCACACAATCACCGTCCGCGGCCCACCCCCCATGTCGGTGTAGGCGCCGATGCCGAGGGTGGTGAGGTAGCGACGGTCAGGTGCGCTGTGGTCGGTGGTATTCCAGCCGTCGGGCGGGTAGCTGGGGTACGCGGCGAGCAGGATGGAGGTTTCGAGTTCGCCGGCGTGCATGTCGTCGTGTTTGCTGCTGGTGATGTGCGGCGGCGCGGGCTTCGGCCCAGTCTTCGCGGCTGGGGTAGAGCCCGACACGTAACGGCCCGTGGACGTTTGGCTTAATCAGGTGTCTGTGCCGGATCGCGGTTGCCGACGGGCATGCTGGCGCAAGACGGCTACCGTCGTCCCGATGGCCCCGCCGATCAGCATCTCCAACCACACCAGGTGCGCTATCACCGCGAGCAGTCGACGATCGGCGGGCACGCCGGCTGTCGCGCCGCCGACCCGGTACAGCACCAGATCCCGCCCGTGATAGGTCACCGGCAGTCGATCGAATGTCTTTGCGGCGGAACCCATATTGCCGGGGGTGCCGGCCTCGATCACCAGCCAGGCAACGCCGGCCCGCCGAACCGCGATCGGATCGGCGCCCGCCAACAATAGCCGCTGCACCTCGTGCGCCCGGTATCCCTCACCGGGAACCGTCACACCGGAAATGATCAGGTCGCCGGTGATCAGTACGTCGGCGCGCACCCAGCGCGGCAGTGGATCGAGCACCGGCGCCGGCCCGGACCAGGCGAAGCGCCGCATGGTGTCGGCCGGCAACACCGCGACCGCTCCGGGATCGCGGTTGATCAACGCGGCGACGGTTGCCCAGTCGGTTGGGTAATGCACCGGCTCAACCTTTCCCGCGACGCCCCACGCCAAATCCGGCAGGGCGAGCAGCAGCGCGGCGCAGCACGCCAGCGCCGTCACCGCGGGTCTTGACCAACGCCGCAATGTCAGTACCGTGCCCGCACCCGCCACTGCATATCCGGGCATCGCCAGTGCCACCCACTTCTGCCCGTCGCGCAAGACACCCAGGCCGGGCGCCGCGTCGACCACCGCGTGCAGCACCGCCAGCCCGGGCCCGGTGGCCAGCGCGGCGGGTACCAGCACGGACACCACCGCGAGCACCAGTAGCGGCAGCGCCGCGCGGCGGTGCACCAGCGACGGTAGCCCGATGATCACCACGGCAAGCAGTACCCCGGCCGATACCACTGCGAAAAGCGTTGTCCGCGAGGCTGGTACGGCCTCGGCGTTCCAGATTCCACCCAGGGTGGCCAGGCTGCCCAGCGTGGTCAGACCGGGTTCGGCGCGGGCGGCGAACGCGGCAACGTCCGGGGTGTGCGCCCAGATGCCTTCGGCCGACGACAATCCCAGTGCCGCAGCCGTCAACCACGGCAGCGCCGCCAGCACAGCGCCGGTCAACGTAACGGTGGCGCACAGCCAGCGGGGGCGCCCTGCTCCGGGGACAGCCACGCAGGCCAATCCGACTGTTGCGGCAAGGATCAGCCCGGTCGGGGTCAGCCCGGCCAGCGCGATCCAGAACGCCAACCCGAAAAGCCGCGGCCAGACCCGCCGGTCCTGCGATCGCAGTGCGCAGATGTTCGTCGCCACCCACGGCAGGCAGCCGTAGCCGAGCAGCAGGCTCCAATGCCCCTGCAGCAGCCGTTCGCCGACATACGGATTCCAGATCGCCAACGTGATTGCGACGAATTGACCACTGGCACCGGCTTCTGGCAACACCGTCGCGACCAGTCGGGCCGCGCCCCAGCCGGCCAGCCACAGTCCCGCGACGAGCAACGCCTTCACCACGACGCCGCCATCGACACAGTGGGAGGCCAACGCGACGGCGAAATCCTGCGGCGTGGCCCGCGGGGCCGACATCAGCCCGAGGGCGCTATCGGACAGATACGACCGCGGTGTGGACACCGCATCGCGCAGCAGCAAGTACCCGGGGCTGATCAACGGCGCAACCACCAGCAGCGCCAACGCCAGTGCGTACCCGGGACGGGACCACTGCACAGCCCAGTGGCGTACCGGCCTCACACGCCCGGCTAGGTCTGGTCGGGCGGGCCTGAAGTCGGCGGGCCTCCCGAGCTCGGCGGGCCTAAGCCCGGTGGCCCCGACTCCCGCTGCAGGTCCTTGGGCGGTGTTGGCAGCTTCTCGGTCTCCGCCTCGGCGCCGGGTACCCGTTCTACCGGCGGCTCACCGCGGCCGAAGAAGCCGTGGTCGGCGGTGTCCAGGCCGGGGTCGAGCAACGCCGCCTCGGTCCGCAGGCTGAACGAGCCCAGCAGCAGTCCGCCGATCAGCGCGATCACACCGGACGCGGTAAAGCTGATCGGCAGCACCCGCGACCACAACGCCAACCGGTCGCGCTCGTTGCGCGCAGCGTTCACCTGCGACTCGATGGTCTCTTCGTTGGAGGTGACCTTGTAATCGACCAGCGTCATCTCCGGCTTCAACGGATCGCGGGCAAAGTAGTGATTGGCGTGATCGTCTTCTTTGACGATGGTCCCCGACTCCGGGTCCACCCAGAAGGTCCGCTGCGCCGCGTAGTAGCGAGTCATGGTGACCTTCTCGTCCGGGTCGCCGGGCACGCCCCACATCGCCGCGGTCGCGGTCACCTTGCTGTCCTCGTCGTTGGCATACAGCGACGGGTACTTGATCGGCTCGGCCAACTTGCCGTCGGAGTCATAGCCGACGTCTTGGGTGAATTTGTAGGTGGTCAAGCCGTTGACGTCTTCTTCGCCGCTGTAGTTGGCGTCGAACGCCTTCTGCGCGATCGGGTCGAAATACGGATACGTCCGCTTCTCGGTGTGGAACGGGAATCGGTAGGACAGTCCGTCGTGCGGCAGCGCGATGTTGGTGGCCGGGCTTTCGTCGTTGAAGCTGCGCGGCTTCTGGACGGCGCCGCCGGGATGGGTGTCATCGGAAACCGCCATCGCGGTTTTGCGGTTGAGGGTGACGGTGTCGACGAGTGCGAGCAGCAGGCCGGTGTCCTTCTGCTTGTCGCTGCGCCGAACCGAGCTGCCCACTTGGAGTGTGACGACGTCGGCGTTGGCCGGCGATTCGACGTCGACCTGCTGTTGGGATACCAGCGGCACATTCTTGTTGACGACCAGCTTCTGGCTGTTCATCGACGCCGGGTCCAGCGCGGTTCCGGTGCCGTCACTGATCAACGTGGTGTTGAGATCGAGCGGGATCTTGGTGATCCTGCTGCTGGTGTAGGTCCACAGCAGCAGCGCGGCGACCAGCAGGGCGGCCCCGAGGCCCATGATCCCGCATGCGGCCATCCGCAACATGACTGCTCGGTTCACGTCGCCGTGACCTCCTTCTGGTCTCGTTCGGTTCGGGACCACTTAACCCGTCCGTCGCGACCGCCCCGACCCGGGGGCCAGCGAAGCAAAACTCGTTCGACCCTAACAGCAGAATTTAAGGTCGCGATTCTGTGCCCATCAGAAGGAAACCGTGGGCAAACGGGGTGTACCCGATTTGTCGCCGACCCCATCACGGGCAGACTGTCTCCATGGTGTGCACCGATGCCGAGCAGGTGGGTGGAACTCGCAGCTTCCTGCCCGCCGTGGAGGGAATGCGGGCATGCGCGGCCATCGGCGTCGTCATCACCCACGTCGCGTTTCAGACCGGGCACTCGGCCGGCGTCGACGGTCGGCTGTTCGGCCGCTTCGATCTGGCGGTCGCGGTGTTCTTCGCGTTGTCGGGGTTTTTGTTGTGGCGCGGACATGCCGCGGCGGCGCGCGGTCTGGCGTCGCGCCCGTCGACTGGTCATTACCTGCGATCGCGGGTGGTCCGCATCATGCCCGGCGTATCTGGTCGCCGTCGTCGTGATCCTGACCCTGCTGCCGGACGCCAATCACCCCAGCCTGACGGTGTGGCTGGCGAATCTCTCGCTCACCCAGGTCTACGTGCCGCTGACGTTGACGCACGGGCTGACCCAGATGTGGAGCCTGTCGGTCGAGGTCACCTTTTATCTGGCGTTGCCGATCCTTGCGCTGCTGGCGGTCCGGTTGCCGGTCGGTGCTCGGGTGCCGGCGATCGCCGCTCTCGGTGTCGCCAGCTGGTTTTGGGGCTGGATTCCTTTCGCCGCTCCGGCCGGACTCAATCCGTTGAACTGGCCGCCGGCATTCTTCTCCTGGTTCGCCGCGGGAATGCTGCTCGCCGAGTGGGTGCACAGCCCGCTCGGGTGGCCGCATCGGCTCGCTCGGCGTCGGGTGCTGATGGCCATCGTGGTGGTGGCGGCCTATCTGGTGGCCGCCTCACCACTGGCCGGACCTGCGGGGCTGGTCCCGAGCAGCGCCGCGCAGTTCACCGTGAAGACCGCGATGGGCGCGTTGGTGGCGGCGGGTCTGGTGGCGCCGCTGGTGCTGGACCGGCCCGACACCGGCCATCGGCTGTTGGCTACCAGGCCGATGGTGACTTTGGGACGCTGGTCGTATGGAATCTTCATCTGGCATCTCGCGGCGCTGACCATGGTGTTCCCGGTGATCGGCGAATTCTCGTTCCGGGGCCACATGCCCGAGGTGCTGGTGCTGACGCTGATCTTCGCGATCGCCATCGCCGCGGTGAGCTATGCGCTTGTCGAGTCGCCATGCCGAGAAGCACTGCGGCGCTGGGAGTCTCGCAGAAGACAGCGGACTGCACCAGCGCCCGACGGCGCTGTCAGCCCGCGTCAGGAGGACGCAATCGCGCCATGACGTCGGCGCGGACCGCCGAACGACGCGCCTTGCCGGCGTCGTCGCGCAGCGGGTGTCGACGAACTCGACAGTGGCCGGCACCTTGTAGCCCGCGATACGGTCGCGTAGAAACGCCTGAACCGCCTGCTCATCCAGCGCCGAGCCGGTGTGAACCAGGGCATAGGGCACTTGGCCCAGATCCTCGTGGGGTACCCCAACAACCAAGCAGGACAGCACATCCGGATGCGCCGACAGTGCGTTCTCGATCTCGGCCGGGTAGACATTGCGGCCGCCGACGGTGAACATGTCCACCCGGCGATCGGACAGGTACAAGAACCCGTCCTCGTCGAAATGGCCCAGGTCGCCCAGCGAGTCCCAGCCGTCGCGGGATTTCGCCGTCGTGCCAATGTAGCGGTACGTCGGCGCGTTACCGGGGCTGGGCCGCATGAAGATCTCGCCCACCACGCCGGGCGGGCACGGGTTACCGTCGTCGTCGAGCACCTTCATCTCGCCCATGACCACCACACCGACCGACCCCTGGTGGGTCAGCCACTGGTCGCCGGAGATAAAGGTCAACGCCTGAAATTCGGTGCCGCCGTATAGCTCCCAGACCCTTTCGGGGCCCAGCAGGTCGATCCAGGCCTGCTTGATGGCCGGCGGGCACGGCGCGCCCAGGTGCCAGAACCGCCGGATCGAGGACAGGTCATGGGAACCCGGATCGGCGCGGTAGACCGGCAGTACCCGTTGCATCATCGTCGGCACCGTGGTGACGAGATGGGGGCGATGCTCGGTGATTAGCAGCAGGAACTCGTGCGGGTCGAACCGGCCCATCAGCACCAGGTGCTGGCCCATCACCAGCGCGACCGCCGCGGAGGTGAAACCGGTGGTGTGCGTCAGCGGCACCGGCACCAGCGCGGTATCGCCCTCCTGACCACCCACGGCGTACCCTAGTGCCGGCCCCAGCCGACTGTCGCCGCCCGCCTCGATCAGCTTGGGACGCCCAGTGCTGCCGCCCGAGCCGATCGATCTCCAACACGGTGACACCGCTTCCGGCAACGGGTCATCCGACAACGCCTCGCCGGGGACGAAACCTCTAGGAACACTTGGTATTCGGGGGTGCGTCCGCCCCACGAGCAGCGCGCGTGGCCGCAGTTCCAGCAGGCCCTCGAACTCCGCGTCCGGCAGCCGCGGTGACAGTGGTTGCGGTACCGCGCCCAGCTTCCAGCACGCCACCATGGCCTGCACGCACTCGATGGAGTTGGGCAGCACGATGGTCACGTAGTCGCCTGCGCCGACGCCCCGGTCGGCGTAGGCGCGGGCCAGCCGGTTGGTCGAGCGGTCGAGTTCGCCGCGAGTCAGCGTGTGTCCGTCGCAGGTAACCGCCGGCTCGTCGGGGGCGAGCGCGGCCAGCGCCGAAATCTGGGTGCCGATCGGTGGGATCGGTTCACTCTGCGTCATTGATAAACGTCCTGTCGCTCGAAGATGCGCCGCGGGTTGTCCACGAGCATGGTGTGCAGCTGCTCGTCGGTGACCCCGCGTTCCTTCAACGCGGGGATCACGTCGTTGTGGATGTGCAGGTAGTTCCAATTCGGCATGACCTGTGACACCAGCTCTTCGGGCAGCGCGTCGAAGTAGCAGTTGGCGTCGTGGGAGAGCACCATCTTGTCGGCGTGCCCGCGCTCGCACAGCTGCGCGACGATGTTCACTCGGTCCTCGAACGAGGAGATCGCGTCGATACCGAACCGGTCCATCCCCAGATAGGAGCCGCCGGCCACGAGCTCTTCGAGGTAGCCGATGTCGGTGCTGTCGCCGGAATGACCGATGATCACCCGGCTCAGGTCGACGCCCTCTTCTTCGAAGATGCGTTGTTGTTCGAGTCCCCGCCGCAGCCCTGCGTGGGTGTGCGTGGAGATCGGCACGCCGGTGCGCTTGTGCGCCTGGGCGACCGCGCGCAGCACCCGCTCCACACCCGGGGTGACACCGGGAGCGTCGGTGGCGCACTTGAGGATCCCGGCCTTGATACCGGTGTCGGCGATGCCCTGCTCGATGTCCCGGACGAACATGTCGGTCATGATCTCCGGCCCGCCGAGCTCCCCGCCCGGACCCAGGTAGTGGAAGCAGAACGGGACATCGTTGTAGGTGTACAGGCCGGTCGCGACGACGATGTTCAATTCGGTCTCCGCGGCGACGCGGGCGATGCGCGGAATGTAGCGGCCCAGCCCGATCACGGTGAGGTCGACGATGGTGTCCACGCCGCGCGACTTGAGCTCGTTGAGCCGGGTGACGGCGTCGGCCACCCGGGTGTCTTCGTCGCCCCATGCTTCCGGGTAGTTCTGCGCGATCTCGGTGGTCATGATGAACACGTGCTCGTGCATGAGCGTGACGCCGACATCAGCGGTATTGATGGGTCCCCGGGCGGTATTCAGAAGCGACATGGGGCCGATGTTAGGTGCTCTGCTGCTCGCACATGACGGGCTTCGGCGGACCAGTCGGTTCGATCATCACGGCATGTGCCGTGGCCCGAGGTCACCGGCCGGAACCTGGCGCACGACCTGCTCGCCGCCGGTACGCAAGGCCGCCATTGCGGCGTCTGCGACGGCGTTGGTGGCGTACCCGTCGTACATCGACGGCCCGTCGATCGAGTCGTTCGCCACCGCCGTCAGCCAGGCGGCGTCCTGGGCCCGGTAGGCGCCGTCGAACCTTTCGATCCAGCTGTCCGGCAGGCGCTGCGCTGCCACACCATCGGCGACGGCATGCGCGGTCAGCGACGGTGATCCCAGGCTCACGCTGCCGTCGCTACCGACGAGTTCGAGCCCGATGTCGTATCGCATTCCCGGACCGCGGCCGACTTCGACAACGCCGAGGATCCCGGACTGCGACTTCAGCGTGATGAGGACAATCACCGTCGATCCGTCTTCGCTGGCCTTGGTTGCGCAGTTGACGACGCTGACCTCCTCGCCGGTCAGCCAGCGGAACAGGTCGATATCGTGTGTGGCTGAGCTGGCGACGAGCTGCTGCGCGTCAAAGTTGTTATAAGCCAACGGGTTGTGATGCCGTTGGCTGATCAGGATGGGCCGGCCGACTCGACCGGATTGGGCCGTGTCGTGCAGATGCCGGTAGTCGGCATCGTATCGGCGCATGTAGCCGACCTGGACGAGCCGGCGGCCGGCGGCTCGTTCGGCCCTGACGAGGTGCAGTGATTCGTCCGCCGAGAGGGTCAGTGGCTTTTCGCACAGCACGTAAATGCCACCTGTGATGCACGCGTCGACGATTGCGTGGTGGGTGTTGTCAGCGGTGGCCACGACGACAGCGTCGACCTCGACATTGCGCAGGCAGTCCAGCGGATCGTGAAAAACCTTGGCACCCGGGATAACAGCGGCGGCGTGTTCGGCGAATGGCGGGTGGGTATCCGCCACGGCGGTGATCTGCGACCAGGGAGCCAGGCTTTGAAAGATCTTCAGGTGGTGCAGTCCCATGCCGCCCAGCCCGAACAGGGCCAGTCGAACCGGTGCCAGCACGGCGGCGGCGTCAGAACGCGTCGTCGTCCAGGTCCATCAATGCGGTCGAGGTGCGGGCCAAGATGCCGCGCGTCGCGGTGATCTCGGGCAGCACGTTGGCGGCGAAGAACTGCGCTGCGGCGATCTTGCCTTCGTAGAACGCTTGCTCTTTACCGGCTGCACCGGAATCCAGTGCCCGCACGCGCGATTTCAGCGTGGTAGAGCAGCTGCCAGCCGATGAGCAGGTCACCGACCGCGAGCAGATAGCGCACCGAGCCGAGCCCGATCTTGTAGAGCTCGCCCGGGGCTTCGGCCGAGCTCATCAGGTAGCCGGTCAGGGTGGCCGTTATCGCCTGTACGTCCTCCAGCGCGGCGCGCAGGTAGTCGCGTTCCACCTTGAGCCGCTGGTCGGCGGCGTCGCTGTCGATGAACGACTGGATCTGCCCGGCGACATGGGCCAGCGCCACACCCTTGTCGCGCGCGATCTTGCGGAAGAAGAAGTCCTGCGCCTGGATCGCGGTGGTGCCCTCATACAGCGAGTCGATCTTGGCGTCGCGGATGTACTGCTCGATCGGGTAGTCCTGCAAGAAGCCCGAGCCACCCAGCGTCTGCAGCGATTCGGTCAGGTACTGGTAGGCGCGCTCGGAGCCCACGCCTTTGACGATCGGCAACAGCAGGTCGTTGACCCGTGTTGCCATGTCTTCGTCGGCACCTGAGACCGCCTTGGCGACAACGGGATCCTGATGAGCCGCGGTGTACAGGTAGATGGCACGCAATCCCTCGGCGTAGGCCTTCTGCATGATCAAGGACCGCCGCACGTCGGGGTGGCGGGTGATCGGCACCCGCGGGGCGTTCTTGTCGAGCATCTGCGTCATATCAGCACCTTGGATCCGCGTCTTGGCGTAGTCGAGGGCGTTGAGATAGCCCGTCGACAACGTCCCGGATGACTTGATGCCGACCAGCATGCGGGCGTTCTCGATGACTTTGAACATTTGGGCGATGCCGTCGTGCTTGTCGCCGACCAGCCAGCCCTTGGCCGGTATGCCGTGCGCGCCGAACGTCAGCTCGCACGTCGGGGATGCCTTGTATCCCATCTTGTGCTCGAGACCGCTCGCGAAAACACCGTTGCGGCTGACGATCTCGAAGGTATCCCAGTCGAATAGATATTTCGGCACGACAAAGAGGCTGAGGGCCTTGGTGCCCGGGCCGGCGCCTGCGGGGCGGGCCAGCACCAGGTGCAGGATGTTCTCGACGGTGTCGCCGAGGTCGCCGCCGGAGATGAATCTTTTGACGCCTTCGATGTGCCACGAGCCGTCTGGTTGCTCGACGGCTTTGGTGCGCCCGGCACCCACATCCGAGCCGGCATCCGGCGCGGTCAGCACCATCGTTGCGCCCCATCGGTGCTCGACTGCCGCATTGGCTAAGGCACGCTGCTTGTCGTTGCCGAGCACATAGAGGATGTCGGCCATCCCCGGGCCGGCATAGTAGAAAAACAGCGCCGGGTTGGCGCAGATGACCATCTCCAGCACCGCCCACAACGCCGTCCGGGACACCACGGTCCCACCGATCTCGGGGGCTACACCGAGCCGCCACCACTCCGCTTCCCAGATCGCCTGCACCGTCGCGCGGATCGGGTCCGGCACGGTGATGGTGTGCTGGTCCGGCAAGAACACCGGGGGCTCGCGGTCGGCGGCGGCGAACGACTCGGCGACCGGACCTTGGGCGAAGCGCGCGACTTCGGCCAGGATTTCACGCGTGGTGGCGCTGTCGAGCTCGCCGACCGATCCGGAATCCAGGACGGGTCCCAGCTCCAGCGCTTCAAACAGGTTGAACTCGATATCGCGCAAGTTCGCCTTGTAATGCCCCATCTATCCCTCCTCGGTGGAGTATGGAGTGCCTTGCCGCTGTCAAGGGAGTATTTCCGATGTTCCGGACATTGGTAACGATTTTTGACGATGAGGTTGAGGCCGCAGGGATCAGCGCAGTCACGTTGCGTGCGTGAACATGTCGGTGACAGCTCGCTCACCCGTGTCCCCTGACCAAGCCGATAATGCCGAAACCCAACGTGAGCACCGGCCGAACAACGATGTCGACGATCGTCCCGACGTACGGGCTACCCGCCGACCTTGAGGAGTGACCTGGCTCACAGTAGAGTGACCAGTGGTCATTGACGCGAGGAGGGCCGGATGCCGACCGTGACTTGGGCTCGCGTCGACTCGGCGCGCCGCGCGGCCATCATCGACGCCGCGGAGGCCGAGTTCGGAGTGCACGGCTTCTCGGGCGGCAGCCTGAACGTCATCGCCCGGCGCGCGGGAGTCGCCAAGGGCAGCCTGTTCCAGTACTTCGCGGACAAACGCGACCTATATGCGTTCATCGCCGACATCGCCCGCCAGCGGGTGCGCGCCTACATGGAGGACCGCATCCGCGAGCTCGACCCCAGCCGGCCGTTCTTCGACTTCCTGACTGACTGGCTCGACGCTTGGGTGGCCTACTTCGCCGACCACCCGCATGAACGCGCGCTGCACGCCGCGGCGACTCTCGAAGTCGACACCGAAGCCCGGGTCAGCGTGCAGAACGTCATTCACCGCCACTACCTGGAAGTGCTGCGGCCCCTCGTCCGCGACGCGCACATCCGCGGCGACCTGCGCGCGGATTCTGATACCGACGCGCTGATATCGCTGCTGCTGATGATCTTTCCGCACCTGGCGCTGGCGCCCTACGTGCGCGGACTGGATCCGATCCTTGGACTCGACGAGCCCACGCCGGAGCAACCGGCACTGGCGGTGCGCCGGCTCGTCGCGGTACTGGCGGCGGCATTCGCCCCGCTGCCGCAAGCTCACCAGACGGATATAAAGGAGGTCATTACATGAGACGCACACACATTGGCTCGATGGTGGCGGGTGGGCTCAACTGGGACAGCTTGCCGCTCAAGCTATTTGCGGGCGGCAATGCGAAGTTCTGGAACCCGGCCGACATCGACTTCTCCCGCGACCGCGCCGACTGGGAGCGGCTTACCGACGACGAACGCCACTACGCCACCCGGTTGTGCGCCGAGTTCATCGCCGGCGAAGAAGCGGTGACCGAGGACATTCAGCCGTTTATGTACGCGATGCGTGCCGAAGGCCGGCTGGGCGACGAGATGTACCTGACGCAGTTCGCGTTCGAGGAAGCCAAGCACGTCCAGGTGTTCCGCATGTGGCTCGACGCCGTCGGCATCACCGACGACCTGCACGAGTACCTCGAGGACGTCCCCACCTACCGCACAATTTTCTACGAGGAACTGCCGGACTGCCTCAACGCGCTGCGGGTCGATCCCTCGCCGGCCGCGCAAGTCCGGGCGTCCGTCACCTACAACCACATGGTCGAAGGCATGTTGGCGCTGACCGGTTACTTTGGCTGGCACAAGATCTGTGTGGAACGCGGCATCCTGCCCGGCATGCAGGAGCTGGTCCGGCGCATCGGTGACGACGAACGACGCCACATGGCGTGGGGCACCTTCACCTGTCGGCGCCACGTCGCCGCCGACGACGCCAACTGGGGCGTCTTCGAGACACGGATGAACGAGCTCATGCCGCTCGGACTGCGCCTCATCGAAGAGGGCTTCGCCCTCTACGACCCGATGCCGTTCGGCCTGTCGGTGGACGAATTCATGCAGTACGCCTCCGACAAGGGGATGCGCCGATACGGCACCATAGCCAGCGCCCGCGGGCGCCCGGTGGGTGAGATCGATCTCGACTACTCGCCGGTGCAGTTGGAGGACACCTTCGCCGACGAGGACGAGAAGGCGCTGGCGGTCGCGGGCTGAGACTGCCGAGATTGACGTTTTGCAGGTCGCTACTCGCGCTTTTTCTGCGAAACGTCAATCTCGGCGCCGTCCGGTGCAGCACCCCTGCCGAGTTACCCGACCCACACCGTTTTGGCGTTGCAGAACGCGCGGATGCCGAGGCCGGCGAGTTCGCGCCCGTAGCCCGAGCGCTTGACGCCGCCGAACCCGAGTTCGGGGTAAGACACCGTCATTCCGTTGATGAAGACCTGCCCGGCCTCGATGTCGTCGATGAAGCGCTCCTGCTCGGCTTCGTCGTTAGTCCAGGCGTTGGATCCGAGCCCGAAGGTGGTGGCGTTGGCGATCTCGATGGCCTCGTCGATGCCCGAGGCACGGTACATCGAGGCGACGGGGCCGAAGACCTCTTCGGTGTAGAGCGCCATGTTCTTGGTGATGTCGGTGACGACCGTCGGCGGGTAGAACCAGCCCGGTCCGGTCGGGAGTCTTACCGCCGAGCCGGATCTTGGCGCCCGCCGCAGCGGCGTCGTCGACTTGCTTGGCGATCTCGTCGCGGCCTGACTCGGTGGCCAGCGGACCGACGTCGGTGTCCGGGTCGGTCGGGTCGCCGACTTTGAGGGCCTGCATCCGCTCGACGAACTTGTCGACGAACGCGTCGTAGATGTCGGTGTGCACGATGAATCGCTTGGCGGCGATGCAGGATTGACCGTTGTTCTGCACCCGCGCGGTGACCGCGGTTTTGACCGCCTCGTCCAGGTCCGCGGACGGCATGACGATGAACGGGTCGCTGCCGCCGAGCTCCATCACGGTGGGTTTGATCTCGTCGCCGCAGATGGCGGCAACCGACTGTCCGGCCGGCTCGCTGCCGGTCAGCGTCGCCGCGGCCACTCGCGGGTCACGCAAGATGGCTTCGACGGCGCTTGGAGGAGACCAGCAAGGTCTGGAAACAGCCCTCGGGGAAGCCGCCGCGGGTGATGACGTCGGACAGGTACAGCGCCGACTGCGGCACGTTGGAGGCGTGTTTGAGCAGGCCGACGTTGCCGGCCATCAGCGCCGGCGCGGCGAACCGGACGGCCTGCCAGAGCGGGAAGTTCCACGGCATCACGGCCAGCACCACCCCGAGGGGCTGCTAGCGGGTGTAGGCCTTTTTCGCTCCGACCTTCGACGCCTCGGCCGGCTCGTCGGCGAGCAGCTTCTCGGCGTTTTCGGCGTAGTAGCGAAAACCCTTGGCGCACTTGACTGCTTCGGCCTTGGCCGATTTCAGGGTTTTGCCCATCTCGAGGGTCATCATGGCCGCGGTCTCGTCTGCTTCTGTCTCGAGCAGGTCGGCGGTGGCGTTCGCCCACTCGGCGCGCTGAGCGAAGGTGGTGGAGTGGCGGTAGTCGAGGAACCGGTCGTGGGCACGGGCGATTGCGGCCTCGACTTCATCGTCGTGTTGCAGGGGTGAAGGTTTTGACTGTTTCGCCGGTGGCCGGGTTGATCGTGGCGATGGACACGTTGACATCCTTCGGTGGCTGGGTTTGCAAAACGTCCGGTGTCCACCCTGCCACTCCGGCTTCTGCGCCACCGCTCAAGCCGCCAGTGTCCTACTTTCAGGCGAGTTGGGTGAGGTTGTTGTCGACCCAGCCACCGGTGCCGGGTGCGATGTAGAGCTCGTGCAAGTCGCCATCGGCCCCGATGAAGTTCACGTGCTGGCTGCTGTCTTTGCCCCAGTAGCCGTGCAGCTCCCGGTCACCCACCACCGGGTTGACCGCGTTCGCCATTTTGGTCAGGTCGTTGTCGACCCAGCCGGCACCGGCGGCCCCAGGGTGGTTATAGAGCTCGTGCACATGCTCGTCGACGCCGAAGAAGTTGATGTGACGGCTGCCATCGCTTCCCGTATAGACGTCCAGCGCCGCCCCGACGTTCGGCGCGACGGCGTGCCCCACCTTCGTCAGATCGTGGTCGGCCCAGCCGGGTACGCCCGGAACGATGAAAAGCTCGTGGATGTCGCCGTCGGTACCGATGTACAACAGGTGCTGGCTGCTGTCGGTGTCCCAGAAGCCGGCAAGCGCCGTGTTCACGTTGGGGGTAGTCAGCGCCCCCGTCAGTGCAGTCAGGTCGTTGTCGACCCAGCCGTTGGCTCCGGGTGCGATGTAGAGCTCGTGGACGTGCCCGTCGGTGCCGATGAAGAAGACGTGCTGGCTGCTGTCGCTGCCCCAGTAGCTGACCAACGCCGTGTTCGCGTGCGGTGGCACCGCACCCGCCAGCGCTGTCAGATCGTTGTCAGTCCAGTCGGTCGGGCCGGCGCCGGAGGCTCGGTAGAGCTCGTGAATGTGGTTGCCGGAGCCGATGTAATTGACGTGCTGGCTGTTGTCGGTGCCCCAGTAACCATTGAGTGCCCTGCTGACCTCGGGCACAATTCCATCCGCCAACGACGTCAGGTCCTCCCACACCCATCCGGGTCCGCCCGGAACGATTCGGAGCTGGTACACGTGGTTGTCGGTGCCGGCTCCGTAGAAAAAAACGTGCACGCTGTCATCGCTTTGCCAGTACCCGCTCAGGCCCGATTGCAGAACCGGCGATTGAGCGTTGGCGAATTTGGTCAGGTCGTTGTCCACCCAACCGGCGCCGGGCACGATGTAGAGCTCGTGTACGTGGCCGTCGAGACCGATGAAGTTGACGTGCTGGCTGTTGTCGCTTCCCCAATAGCCTGTGAGGCTGCTGCCTGTTTCGGGCTTGATCGCGGTCATGTCATTGCCTTCCATGTCTGGTCTGACGTGATCGCGTTCATTGCGCCGCCATGCCGGTGGAAGCGGCAAGGTCGCGGTCCGCTGAGCGGACCGGGCAGTGGGTACACCCAAACTGAAGCCGGCGATTCGCCGCGCTACGTTCTAACAGGTCGTGGCCGCAGGAGGTGATGGGTGACTACCGCCGCCCAGTTGATGGTGAAGTGCCTCGAAAACGAGGGTGTAAGCGTTGTCTTCGGGCTACCCGGCGAAGAGAACATCCGCTTCGTGCAAGCCTTGGCAGCCTCGGATATCCGTTATGTGCTGACCCGCCACGAGCAGGCTGCGTCGTTCATGGCCGAGATGTACGGGCGGGTCACCGGGCGTGCGGCGGTGGTGTCGGCCACCCTGGGACCCGGCGCGATCAACATGCAGCTGGGCGTCGCCGACGCCACCACCAACAGCACCCCGATGGTCGCGATCTCCGCGCAGGTCGGTCAGGACCGCCAGTTCAAGGAGTCGCACCAGTACGTCGACCTGGTGTCGATGTTCGCCCCGATCACCCGGTGGGCCGCCGGCATCCCGACCGTGCAGGCCATACCAGAGATGGTCCGCAAGGCGTTCAAAGTCGCCGAAACCGAACGCCCGGCCGCGGTCTACCTCGCCGTACCGGAGCATATCGATGCAGACGCCGCCGACTACGACCTGACGCCGTTGCCGCGCAACGTGGTTCGTGCCGACGCGCCGGCCTTCCGCCAGGTGGCGCGCGCGGTCGACATACTGCGCGAGGCTAAGCGGCCGGTGGTGCTGGCCGGGCACGGCGCGGCCCGCGCCGACGCGACCGCGGCGTTGGTGCGGTTCTCCGAGGAATTCGGCATTCCGGTAGCCAACACGTTTCACGGTAAGGGCGTCATGCCCGACGACCATCCCAACAGCATCGGGACCCTCGGGTTCATGCGACACGACTACGTCAACTTCGGCTTCGACAACGCCGACGTCGTCATTGCGGTCGGCTACGAGCTGCAGGAATTCGATCCGGTCCGGATCAACCCCCAGGCCGACAAGAAGATTATCCACATCCATCGCTTTCCGGCCGAGGTCGACATGCACTATTCCGTCGACGTCGGGATCATCGGCGACATCAGTGCCTCGCTCGACGCGCTCACCGAGGCGCTCGCCGGTCATACCTTCGACGCTGATCCAGAGATACCGGGCTCCGGTCTGCTTGACGAGGAATTTAAACGGGGACAGCAGGATTCGCGATACCCGCTGGCGCCCGCGCGGGTAGTCGCCGACACCCGCGCCGCATTGGATCGCAGCGACATCGTCCTGGTCGACACCGGTGCCACCAAGATGTGGATGGCGCGCCTCTATCCGACCTACGAACACAACACCTGTTTGGTGTCAAATGGCTTGTCCACCATGAGCTTTGCGCTACCCGGCGCGCTCGGGGTCAAACTGGCGCGGCCCGAGTCGAAGGTGCTGGCGGTGGTCGGCGACGGAGCGTTCTTGATGAACTCTCAGGAGATCGAAACCGCCGTCCGGGAGCGGATACCACTCGTCGTACTGATCTGGGAAGACGGTGGTTACGGTCTCATCGAGTGGAAGATGGACCTCGAGCTTGGCGAGCACCATTACGTGCGGTTCGGCAACCCCGACATCGTGAGCTACGCGGAAAGCTTCGGCGCCAAGGGCTATCGAATCAACAGCGCAGAGGAACTGTTGCCGACGTTGAAGGCCGCGCTCGATGACGACGGCGTCTCTTTGATCTGCTGTCCGGTCGACTATTCGGAGAATCTGCGGTTGACCGACCGGCTCGGTGAGCTCGACGAGACGCTCTAGTGTCGTGAGTCATTAATTTCGATCCAGTCGGTTAGACTGGGTTATGCCCACTCCGCATGCCGCCGAGATCGTTTTGACCGATGAGGAGCGTCGCGAGTTGGAGGGATGGGCGCGGCGACGCAGGAGTGCGGCGGGTTTGGCGTTGCGATCGCGAATCGTGTTGGCAGCTGCCGATGGTGAGTCGAATTCGGATTTGGCGCGCCGGCTTGGTGTATCACGGTCGACGGTGATGCGATGGCGCAACCGTTTCGTCATGGACCGCTGTGATGGTCTGCTTGACGAACCGCGGCCCGGGCGGCCGCGTGCAGTTGGTGACGCCCAGATCGAGGCGCTGATTACCGCGACGCTGGAGACCGCGCCGCCGGATGCCACACATTGGTCGACGCGCTCCATGTCCAAGCATTTGGGGATGAGCCAGTCGACGGTGTCGCGGGTGTGGCGGGCGTTCGGATGGGCTCCTCACAAACAGGATTCGTGGAAATTGTCCAAAGACCCGCTGTTCGTCGAGAAGGTCCGCGACGTGGTCGGGTTGTATCTGAACCCGCCGGATCGGGCGCTGGTGTTATGCGTCGACGAAAAAACCCAGATCCAAGCGCTTAACCGGACGCAGCCGGTGTTCCCGATGCTGCCCGGGGCCCCGGCGCGGGCCACCCACGACTACGTCCGGTACGGCACCTCCAGCTTGTATGCCGCCCTGGATGTGGCCAGCGGCAAGGTGATCGGCTCGCTGCACGCTCGTCACCGCGCCCAGGAGTTCTTGGCCTTCCTGAAAAAGATCGACGCCGAGGTTCCCGCCGATCTGGACCTGCATGTGGTCTTGGACAACGCCTCTACTCACAAAACCCCGGCGGTGAAGCGGTGGTTGACCGCCCATCCCCGCTTCGTGCTGCACTTCACCCCGACCAGCGCGTCCTGGCTGAACCTGGTGGAACGCTGGTTCTCCGAGCTGACCACTAAGAAACTGCGACGCGGTACCCACACCTCGGTGCGCCAACTCAACGCCGACGTCCGCACGTGGATCGACACTTGGAACGAGAACCCTCGCCCCTACGTCTGGGTAAAAACCGCCGAGCAGATCCTGCAAAGCGTCGCCAACTACTGCGGCAGAATTAATGACTCACGACACTAGCCCGCTTTGGTCAGTGACATGGGTCGCGTGAAGGTGCCTTCCAGGGTGCGGTGCCACCACGCGTGCTCACGGCGCAATTCGGCCCCAGTAGTGAAGCGGTAGCGGTAGAGCTGGGCGCGCACATATCGCGGCGGCGACCCCGGGAACGGATTGTGGCGGAGCAACCGCAGCGTCGCCCGGTCGTTCTGTAAGAGCCGCAACATGAATGGCCGAAGCCACGGGTAGGCGTACTGCGGCGAGATGGCGGCAAACCACATCAGCCAATCCAGGCGCAGGTGATACGGCGCCCACTGCGCCGGCAGGCGGCGCACCGCTCCGGGCTTGCCCTTGAACTCGTATTCCTTCCACACCGTCTTGGCCGTGACCGCCGGCTCATCGGTGCCTTCGATCACGACTTCCCGGCGGATGCGGCCGATGGTGCCGAACGCGCCGTAGGTGTTGATCAGGTGGAACGCATTGAACGACATGTTCATCCGCTGGCGCCGCGAGATCATGTTGCGCACCGGGTAGTAGGTCAGCATCACGGTGAGCACCGTGAACACGATCACCAGGCCGGCGAACCACGGCGGAGCCGCAGCCAGCGCCGGCTGCGTGGGGATGAGCAGCACCGCCGCGGCCGACGACGCGTCGATCACGCTGCAGCCCAACAGAATCGTTAACCAGTTCAGCCAGGCGAAGTTACCCGATATCACCAGCCACAGCTGGGTGATGACGACGATCGCACCGGCGATGCTGGCCACCGGCTGTGGGGCGAACAACCCGAACGGAACGACGAGCTGCGCGAAATGGTTGCCGAGCACTTCGACCCGGTGCAGGGGCTTGGGCAGATGATGGAAGAACCAGCTCAGCGGCCCTGGCATCGGCTGGGTTTCATGGTGGTAGTACAGGCAGGTCAGATCGCGCCAGCACGAGTCGCCGCGAAGCTTGATCAGCCCCGCCCCGAACTCGAGCCGGAAGAGCAGCAACCGAGCCAGCCACATCGCCAGCAGCGGCGGCGCCACCCGGTCGTTGCCGAGGAAGATCGCCAGGAAACCGGTCTCCAGCAGTAGCGACTCCCACCCGAACGAGTACCAGGTCTGGCCGACGTTGACGATCGACAGGTAGAGCACCCACAGCAGCAGCCACACCAACACCGCAGCCCACAACGGCAATACGGCGGCCAAGCCCAGCGCCATCGCCGCCGATAACACCGCACCCAGCCAGGCGACCGCCGCGAAGAACCGATCGGAATAGTGGACGTAAAAGATGGTCGGCCTTTGCCGGAAGGACTGCCGGGCCAGATAGCGCGGCACCGGCAGCAGTCCGTGCTCGCCGATCAGCGCCCGGAACTGTCGCGCGGCCGCAACGAACGCGAAGACATAAACGATCGCGATGCCACGCTCCAGTATCAGTCTGCCGAACCAATACTCGGGTGCGTTAAACCATCCCATGTCCGTAACTCCTCGGACGGTGGACGTCGCTACTGATCCTCCCGCGTGCACAGCCGGCCCGGGTGAAAACGGCCCTTTAAGAGTCGGCTTTGAGGCGTTCATGGCCCGACCCCGGCGATGACGGCGCCCATATTGGCCAGCGCGATGTTTCGTCGATCCCAGTAGCCGCTGTGCGCCTCGACGCTCGGCAGCCCCACGGGATCGGCGGGGTCGGCCGGCAGCACGACGGCGCCGAAGTTCGGCGCCGTCGGATCGGGTCCCAGCGTCCATTCGGTGACTGTGCCGCTGATGCCGATGATGTCGTTGGCTGCCCGCATCGCGTACACGTGGGCGCCCGGCTCCAGGCTGAGCCCGCTCGCACAGTCCACCAGCATGCCGGGGCTGCCAACCGCGATGAGGTTATCGGCGGCGAGGTGATGTCCACCCGAAGCGGCCGCGCCCACCACCGTCGAGCCGTAGCTGTGACCGACGACGGTATCGATCGACGCTGGCCCGACGTGTGAGGCGCGCAGCCCGCTTTCGAAGGCGTCCAGCGCTTCGGCGCCGCCGCGGGCGGGATCAGGCCAGGCGGCATGGCTCAAGTCCATTGGACGGTCATAGCCCACCCACGTCGTAATCGACACATCTCCAGGGTCAAGAGTCCTGTCCGCGGCACGTGCGGCGTTGTACATCGCGACCGCTCTCGCATCGCTGAACTGCAGACGTGCCAGGTCCTGACCGGTGCCGGGTATGAAGATGGCATTGCGCTTGGCATAGTCCGGGTTCCCGATGGCCACGGCGCCGTGGCCGGCGTCATCGAGGAATCCGAGCAGGCGCCTCTGGCCGTCGGCGCGGTCCAAGTCGGCTTGTACCGCTTGATAGCCCATCAGGTTGCGTCCGGCCGCCGCCAGCTGTGTCTGCAAGGCATACAGCGCGCCGTCGTCGACGTTGCGGCCGGCCATCAGGTCGTCAAGGCTGTGTTGCATCCGGTCGACGTCTGCTTCGGTCTGCTGCGCAAGCTCCTGCAGGTGCAGCCGGTTGTAGTGGTCCCTGCCCAGATGATCGGTTGGGTCCCAAGGCATCCCAGCGTGGTTGCCGATGCTGTGGTCTTGGCGGTAAAGCCAGTCCTTTTCTTCGGGGGTGAGCTGATTCCACAACTCGTTGAATTTTTTCGGGTCGTCGGGCAGTGGCTCGGACAGCGCAGCCTGGAGCCGCGGCCGATTGTCGTGCGGTCCCGGCGGGATGGACGCGTCCCCGTCGGCCATATTGATCGCCGTGGCCAGCTCCGCGTCGACGGCTTCGGCTTCGGCCAGAATCGCGTCCAGCCGCGGCTGCAACTGCATTTCGGCGATCAGGGCTTTGATCGGCGGACCGTTGAATGTCGCACCCGGCACCACCGTGTTGGTCAGCACGTCGATGGTGATCCGCAGCTCGGCGGCGTCGCGCCGCAGCGTGCGCAACTCGGACTGCACGCGCTCGATGCCGTCGGCGGCTCTGCTCGCCGCGCGGGCCACCGCCAGTGACTCGTTGCCGTGCGCGTCGAGGTCCCGGCGGATTACGGCATTGGCATGCTTGCGGGCCTCGGCGGTTGCGCCGGCCCACGTGTCGAACACCGCCAACGACCCGAGTTGACGCGACGCCTCCAGGGTCGCGTGCCCGCGGGCATTGGCCGCGTGGAATACCGTCCGCACCGAATCGGCGCTCCATCGTTCAATATCGGCCACTGGCAATGTCACGAGTTATGCGGTAACCGCGCTGAAGGTTGGCCACAAGTCAGTGGCTAACCGAATTGCCTATCGGGCGGATTTGTGCCACGCGGCTGGCGGCGCAGCCGAGGCCACCAGCGCCGCAAGCGAAATCAGCCCCAGCAGTTGCACCCAGGCGGAATGACCGGCGTAGCCGTCGACCGACCGCCACGGATGCCGGGACAGTGCCGCGCCGGCCAGAATCAGGCCACTGGCGCTCAACCCCATCGTGATGACGTCACGCCGTCGCGGACGGTCGCGCAGCGCCCACTGCAAGCCGAGCGCGGCACCGAACACCAGCACGCCCGCCGCCCCGGCGATCACCGCTCCGGCGGTCAGCACGGCCAGAGCCGCCCAGGGCCCGGGCGACCACGGCCGGGCAGGGGGATCGTCGTCACGCCGACGTCGCCGCGGCCACCACGCCATCAGGGCCAACAGCGGCAGCAGCGCCAGCCCGCCGCCCAGGCCGGCGCGATACAGCGAGTTGGGCGCGAAGGTGAGCGTGATGGTTCCCGAGGTTCCCACCGGCACCACCCAGCCCTGTTGCCAGCCGTTGACGGCCACCGGTGTGAGCCGAGTCCCGGAATTGCTGCGTGCGACCCAACCGGGATTGATGCTTTCCGGCACGACCAGTACCCGCGACGTTGTCACTTCCGGTATGCGCACCTCGCGGCGCGCCGGGCCCCATCGCCCGGTGACCGCGGGTGTCATTGTGGCGGTGGGTGATTCGGCTGCAAGCGGCCCGGACAGTTGCGCGCCGTCGACGACGAACTGCGGGCCGGGACTGATCAACAGCTCCTGCTGACCGGACGGCAACAGGATCGGCTGACGGTCGCAAGCTTGGACCGCCACCGGCGCGCCGTCCAGCAGTGCGCCCACTGTGGTCTGGATCGTGGTGTGCACAAACCGGCCGGCGATCGCGATCACCGGCCCGTGCGCGCAGTCGACGGTGACTTCGCGCCCACGGTTGCGTGCGGCGTCGGCAGGGGCGATCGGTTTACCGTCGGCGCCCAGCACCGTGATCTCGGCCAGCCCGGGCGGTTTGAGCTGGTCGAAACCCAGTGCGGTGCGGTCGATTACGGCATCCCAATCCAGCAGGCTGACCGTCACGGTGTCGGTGATGCGGGGTTTCAGCGCCAGGGTTTTTGGACCGGTCAATTCGCGGACCTGCGGACCGTCCCCGAGGTCGACGGCGACCATGGTCGGGTGTGCGGGCACTGATGACCGACTGGGAGTCAGTCGCAGCCCGGTTACCTCGGTCGGCCGCGGCAGGGCGAGGGTGAGGGTTGGGGGCGTCTTGTGCTGCACAACCCGCTGCGGTGCTGTCCACGCGGTGGCCGGATCACCGTCGGTGGCGGCGTAAGCGGAGCCGAGCACGTCGACGAGATCGGAGTCACCGCGGGCCCGGGTAGCGCCCGGTTCGGCGACTAGATCGGCCAGCTTGGGTCCCGGCCGCGCGCGCACCCACATCATGGGCGTCACCGAAACCGGTTGAGGCACAGTCAGTGTGCGACTGAACGTCACCGGTGTCTCCGGTGTCAGCGCCATCGAAGCCGCACACTGCACGGCCGTCGGGCCTGGGGCGCAGCCCGGCCGGCCGAGCAAATCCGAGCCCAAGTCCCATTGTGCGACGGCCGCATTCGGCGAGGGGCCGGGAACCAGCACGGTGTGCCGCAAGTCGACCGGGTGCGCGAAACCGGACGCGTCGTACTGGGTGATCGACAAGTCGGTGATCGCGAATTGCACTCCGGCAGAACCGTCGTCGGTGCCGATCGCGGTGATTCGCACCCACGGGGTTTCGCCGTACGGCAGCGCCGCGGTGACCGGTTTGCCGGGCTGGTCGAACCTCAGCGTCGTGGTCCCGTTGGCGGTGGCCACCTCTGCCCGGCGGACCTGGGCGCCCACGGCGGTTGCGCTGGGCGTGATGGTGATGACGCTGTTGGTCACCGGATGGTCGAAGTCCACCTGCAGCCATTGCCCGACGGCGGACTGCAGCCCGTTGGACACCCAGGCCGTCGCCGAGTCGCCGTCGATCGCGGCGGCGGGCGAGGTTGCCGGTGCGACGTCGGGCAGCGCGGTGGCATCCGACGACGAACTGGACACGGTGAGCCGGCCGCCGGCCCAGGCGCCGTAGACGGTCTCGGCGCCCGGGGTCGGGTAGTCGGGCACCCGGTTGAAGGTATGCCGAGCGTCGCCGACGGCCCGGATCGCCGACGAGTGATCGTCGACCCGGCCGTAGTCGGTTTCCCGGGCCAGCGGCGTATCGGTGACGGTGACCCCGGCTCCAGCGGGTATCGGCAGCCCTGCCCGTTGGACGTCCGCGGTCATCAGCACCGGACCCAGCGGCGGCCGGCCGGTGAGGCGTCGGCGTTCGTCGAGGCGCAACAGCACTTCCGGCCCGCCGTCGACGCGGGCCAGTTGGTCGGTGGCAGTCAGGTAGGGGGCGCCCGGATTACTGGTGGCCGTGGCGACTCGGTAGATCTCCACGGCGGGATAGCGGGGTCGAAGTCCGCTGTCGGTGACGAATCCCGAGACCGGCCCGGGCCCGACCGGAGCGCCGAACTCGGCGACCTTCTGCAGTCGCGGCGATCCGGCGATGGCTCGGTGTACCAGAATCGGGCGCGCCGAACGTGACGTGTCGGGGTCCAGGTCGTTACGCACGACAACGTACGAAATTCCTTGGCGGGCAAGCGTATCGGCTAGTCCCACCGAAGGCATGCCAGCCGCGAAGAGGCGTTGCACCGAGTCCAGCGCCCGGATGGTCTGCGGCGGGGTCAACGGGATGGAGTCGCGCACTCCCCACGGGCTGTCGCCGAGAACCTGCAGCGGTTCGTCGTGGCTGGTGCCCCACAGCTGGGTGGCGAACGGTGCACCGGGAACCACCAGCACCCGGCCCGGGGTCGGGGTACCGGTGTTGTGTTCGGAGAGCCAGTCGGCGGTGTCATGCCAATACCGGGGGATCGCGCTGAACGTGCCGGGCGGGGTGATCCGACCGGTCCACGCCAGCGACGTGCCGGCCATAAGCGCGGTCAAGATCACGATCGCGGCCGCGACCCGCTTGTCGCGCTCCGGGTGGGCAAACGCGTGCATCCACTCGACTTTCGGCGCGCTCCCCGGTAGCGGGATCCGGCCCAGTACCTGAGCCAGGCCCAGGACTATCGGGATCCGGATCAGCGACTCCAGCTTGTGCTCGTTGCGCAGCGGCGCGCCGCCGGCGTCCAGGAAAGCCTGCACGTGATGCGCCAGCGGTGAGCCCAGCCCGCCGCTGTATCCGGCGCCCAGCAGAACCACCCCGACCAGCAGCATCGTCACCAGCCGACCCCGCGCAGGCAGATCCCGCATGCACAGCCCGGCCAACCCGGCCGCCGCCACCAGGCAGGTGGCCAGGATGGCGACCGATCCGGTGACCAGCGGTGCGCCCGCGGTTGCGTCGGGCGCCACGAACGGGGTCCAGCTGTCGGTGCCGCGCAGCACTTCGACCAGCGACGACCATTGCGTGGTCACGCCGGACGATTCGATGAAGTCCAGGAACGGCGGGCTGATCCGCGCCATCGAGATCAGCGCCACCAGCCACCACGTCATCGCCAATGCCACGGCCAGCAACCACCAGCCGGTGTAGCGCCACCACCGGCGGTTGGGCCGGTGGCAGGCCCACCAGAGCACCGCGGGTAGGCAGCCGGCCAACGTCGCGATCGCGTTGACCGCGCCCATCAGCGCCACGGCCACCCCGGCCTGCCCGGCCAGCCGGCGCACCGACCGGTCGGGCCCGCCGCGCAGCGCCAGGATGGTGGGCAGCAGCACCCACGGCGCCAGCATCATCGGCAAGGTTTCCGACGAGATCGACCCCAGGGTGGTCAGTACCCGGGGCGACAGCGCGAACGCCGTCGCCGCGATCACTCGTGATGTCGGGCTGCCGATTCCCTTCCCATCGCTTAAAGCCTCAGCGACCCGAAGCAAACCCCAGAAGCCGACGGTCAGCAGCAGCGCCCACCACAACCGCTGGGTCACCCAGCCGGGCAGCCCCAGCAGATGACCGGCCAGGAAGAACGTCCCGTGCGGAAACAGGTAGCCGTAGGCCTGGTTTTGCGCCTGGCCGAAGGGCAGTTCGCTGTTCCACAGATTGGTCGCCCGGGCCAAAAAGCGCAGCGGGTTGGCGGTGAGGTCGAGCTTGGTATCGGGCGAGATCTGCCCGGGCGACTGGGCGAAGCTCAACGCCAGCGTGACCGCCGCGACCATCCACAACCACCGTCGCGACAGCGGCGGCACCTGTCGGGAGCGGCCTGCACGCCGGCGACCGCAGTCGCCGCGCGGTTAACTGCGGTTGCCGTACTCGACCCGGTTGAGCACCGACGACTGCGGGTCGCCGCCGGGAAGCGGTGGCTTGGTGTCCTGCTGCACCATCAACGTGATTCCGAAGATCGCGGCTGCGCCCAGCAACAGACCGACCACGACGCTGGCGGCGGCGGGCGCGACGAACCGGTTCATCGGGCAGCTCCTTGGAAGTGCTGGCGTGCTTAACGGCCAACCTAGCAGAAGGCGAGGTCGTGGCCGGTGCAGCGTTCACCGGGGCGGGGCTGACGGGGCGGCGGCGCCGCGGATCGATCCCATGACAGCATGGGCGAATGGCTTTCCCGCGCGTAGTGGCTGTGCTTGCCGCGGTTACGGCGCTGGTGGTGGGGTGTGGCCACACGCCCGAAGCGACCGAAGTCCGCACCGACCACGTCGTCGGCGGCCAAGCCGATTCCGCCGGCCCGGCCGGCATGTGGGGATCCGGCGGCGATCCTGGCGGCGATGTCCACCCGCGACAAGCTGGCTCAGCTGCTGATGGTCGGAGTGCGCAACGGCGACGACGCCAAGGCCGTGGTGGCAGACCACCACGTCGGGGGCATCTTCATCGGCAGCTGGACCGACCTGTCGATGCTGACCAACGGCACGGTGAAGAACCTGTCCGCGAGCACGGCGCTGCCGGTGGCGGTCAGCGTCGACGAGGAGGGCGGCCGGGTTGCGCGGCTGTCATCGCTGATCGGGCCGGCGCCGTCGGCGCGGGTGCTGGCCCAGACCCACACCGCCGACGAGGTCTACGGCATCGCGCTGGACCGGGGTCACCGGATGCGTGGCCTGGGCATCACCATCGATTTCGCTCCGGTGGTCGATGTCACCGACGCTCCCGACGACGTGTGATCGGCGACCGGTCGTTCAGCTCGGATCCGGCCGATGGTCACCGCGTACGCCGGCGCGTATGCCCGAGGTCTGCGTGACGCCGGGCTGCTGCCGGTGCTCAAGCATTTTCCCGGCCACGGGCACGGGTCCGGCGACTCGCACACCGGTGGGGTCACCACGCCGCCGCTGCGACCAGTTGCAGAACGACGACTTGGTGCCGTACCGGACACTGGTGACCGCGGCGCCGGTCGGCGTCATGGTCGGCCACCTGCAGGTGCCCGGCCTGACCGGCGATCAACCGGCCAGCCTCAGCCGGGCCGCCGTGCAGTTGTTGCGCACCGGCACCGGGTACAAAGGCCCGGCTTTCGACGGCCCGGTGTTCAGCGACGACCTGTCCAGCATGGCCGCGATCAACGAGCACTACGGCGTCCCGGAAGCGGTGTTGCGGGCCCTGCAGGCGGGCACCGACATCGCGTTGTGGGTCACCACCGACGAGGTGCCCGCCGTGCTGGATCGCTTGGAGAAGGCATTGGCCGCAGGGGAGTTGACGATGCCCGCGGTCGACGCCTCGGTATTGCGGGTGGCGAAGGTGAAGGGCCACAAGCCAGACTGCGGGCCGTAACCGCGGCGGCAGCCATATCGATTGCTTACTCTGAAGTCTGACAGGCGCACCCGCACGTCGGCTAGAAGGGGACAGCATGGCCGGTGGTACCAAGCGGTTGCCCCGTGCCGTGCGCGAACAGCAAATGCTGGATGCCGCCGTCGAGATGTTCTCGATCAACGGCTATCACGAGACGTCGATGGACGTGATCGCCGCCAAGGCGGAGATCTCCAAGCCGATGCTGTACCTGTATTACGGCTCCAAAGAGGAACTGTTCGGCGCTTGCCTTGATCGCGAGATGACGCGATTCATCGATGGTGTGCGCGAGGAGATCAATCTCGAGCAGAGCCCAAAGGATCTGTTGCGCAACGCCATCCTGGCGTTCATGCGCTACATCGACGCCAACCGCGCATCGTGGATCGTGATGTACACCCAGGCCACCAGCTCACAGGCATTCGCCCACACCGTGCGCGAGGGACGCGAGCGGATCATCGCCATGGTCGCCCGGCTACTGCAGTCGGGCACCCGGAATCCCGAACCCGACGCCGACTTCGAGATGATGGCGGTCGCGCTGGTGGGAGCCGGCGAGGCGATCGCGACCCGGCTCAGTACCGGCGATACCGACGTCGACGAAGCGGCCGAGCTGATGATCAACCTGTTCTGGCGCGGCCTCAAGGGCGTGCCGTCGGACCGGGACGCGGCTGAAGCCGCGACCGGGCCGAGCTGACCGCGGATCGCCGATCCACGCCGTGAGCCGCCGCAACATCGACTTCCTGTGCGGGGTTGTGATTGTCGGGCTGTTGGCCGGGGTTGCCGGGTTGTCGACGACGCTGCTTTTGCGGTTAGTGGAGCACCTCACCTACCACTACACCTTCGGATCGCTGCTCGAGGGGGTTACCGGCAGCAGTCCGGTCCGACGGGCTCTGGGACCGATGGTCGGCGGGGCCTTCGCAGGGCTGGGCTGGTGGATACTGCGATCCAGAACAGTTGTCCCGCCGCTGTCCGAGGCTATCGCCGGGCGAGAGCGGATAGGCTTAGCGCCCTTCGGTTTTGACGCGGCACTGCAGGTGCTGTTGGTGGGCTCCGGTGCGTCGTTGGGCCGGGAAGGCGCCCCTCGCCAATTCGCCGCGGCGCTCGGCGATTTCGGCGTGCGATGGCTGAAACGACTTTCGGTATCCGACCGTGAAATCCTGCTGGCGTGTGCGGCCGGGGCGGGACTCGGGTGCGGTGTATGCGGTGCCGGTGGGTGGTGCGCTGTTCACCGTACGCATCATGTTGAAAACCTGGCAGCCGCGGGCGCTGGGTGCTGCGTTGATCACCTCGAGCCTTGCGGTCGCCGTCGCCTCGTTGGTCACCCATAATCAGCCGATTCTGACCTGGCCCAACCTGCACCTGTCTTACTTGCTGATCGTCTATGCGCTGACGTTGGCCCCGTTGACCTTCGTCGTCGGACAAGCGTTCAATCGCCTGACGGCAGCGGCGGATCGCGCGGCGCTGAAGCGATCCTGGCTGCTGATCCCGGCGATCGCGGGCGCGGGGTTACTGATCGGTGTCTGCTCGCACTGGTGGCCCGAACTGCCCGGCAACGGCAAATCGATCCTGACCGCGACCATCGCCGGCGGGATGACCCTGACGACGGCGGCGGCGGTCCTGGTTCTGAAGCCTCTTCTGACGGCGGGGTTTCTGCGCGCCGGCGCGACGGGTGGGATGCTGACTCCGGCGCTGGCCACCGGCGCGGCGGCCGGGACGCTGTTGGTGCTTACCATTAACGCGTTGGCAGGAACCCACTTTCATGTTCAGGCAATCTCTTTGGCAGGTGCAGCCGGCGTGCTCGCGGTCACTCAAGGCACACCGGTGTGGGCCGCGATCTTCGTCTGGGAACTCGCTCGGCCGCCGCTTTGGCTGTTCTTGGTTTTCCTCATTGCCGCCAGCGGCGCGTACGGAATTGGGCGACTTGTCGATCGCGGTCCTGGCTAGTGCGTCCGCAGCGTGCCGGTCAGATGCGGATACCCCTTGGCCATGTTGCGCAGGCTGATGTCCCAGCCGTTTTGGACCTGATCGACGTAGAGTCCGGCGCTTGCCGGCAGCACCACCGGTTTACCGAACTTCACCGAATATTCGACGGCGTCCGGAAGGCTCGCCTCCAGGTTCGCTAATACTGCTGCGGCGCTGAACATTCCGTGCGCGATGACGGTGGGAAAGCCGAACAACTTGGCCCCGATGGGGTTGGTGTGGATCGGGTTGTGATCGCCGCCGACAGCGGCGTAGCGGCGAATCTGCCCCGGGGTTATCCGCAGGATCGCTTTCGGCGGCGGCAGCTTGGGCTGTTTCTGCGGCGGTGGTTTCGGCTCGTCGGACAGGCTGGTGCGTTGTTGATGCAGGAAGGTCGTCACCTGGTGCCACGCCACGTCGTTGCCGACGCTGACATCGGTCACCAGGTCGACCAGTAGACCCTTGCGGTGTTCACGCAGGTTCTCGGCGTGTACGACGATATTGACCGTATCGGTCACCTTGATCGGCTGGTATTGCGTGATGTGGTTTTCGGTGTGGACGGATCCCATTGCGGCGAAGGGAAAGTCGAACCCGGTGACCAGCGACATCATCGTCGGGAAGGTCAACGCGAACGGGTAGGTCAACGGCACGGTGTCGCCGTAACGCAGTCCGGTGACCGCTGCGTATTCAGCGACGTTTCCGCGGTCGATGGCACACGCCACTGACGGTCAGCGTCCTGCTGGGCAGGTGGTCGCTGCGTGGCAAGAACGGCAACGCCCCCGCCGCGGCGCGCAGCAGATTTTTCAGGCTGCTTGGTTGCGTCACTCTTGTCACGCTCCCAGCATGGCCTGGCCGCAGACCCGAATGACGTTGCCGGTCACAGCGTTTGATGCCGGGCTGGCGAAGTAAGCGATGGCCTCGGCGACGTCCACCGGTTGCCCGCCCTGGAACAGCGAGTTCATCCGGCGGCCCACCTCGCGGGTGGCCAACGGGATGGCGGCGGTCATCTGGGTTTCGATGAAACCAGGCGCGACGGCGTTGATCGTGATGCCCTTCTCGGCGAGTCCCGGTGCCAGCGCCTGGGTCAGCCCGATCATGCCCGCCTTGGTGGTGGCGTAGTTGGTCTGCCCGCGGTTGCCGGCGATACCGGCCATCGACGACAGCCCGATCACCCGACCACCCTCGCCGATAGCTGCCGTTGCCGACCAGCCCCTCGGTAAGTCGTTGTGGGGCAAGCAGGTTGACTGCAAGAACGGCGTTCCAGCGGGCGTCATCCATGTTGGCCAACAACTTGTCGCGGGTGATACCGGCGTTGTTCACCAGGATGTCGGCCCGGCCGTCGTAATGCTCGCGCAGATGCTCGGTGATCCGGTCGACGGCGTCGTCTGCGGTGACGTCGAGGGTCAGGGCCGTCCCACCGATGCGGGTGGCAGTCTCGGCCAGCGCCTCGGCGGCGGCCTCCACGTCGATCGCAATGACCCGGGCCCCGTCGCGGGCGAACACCTCGGCGATCGTCGCGCCGATACCGCGTGCGGCACCGGTCACGATGCCCACCTTGCCGTCCAGCGGCCGGTCCCAGTCGGCCGGCGGAGTGGAGTCGGCCGCGCCGACGTAGAACACCTGCCCGTCCACGTAGGCCGATTTGGCCGACAGGATGAACCGCAGGGTCGATTCGGCGCCGGTGGCGGCCGGTTTGGCGTCGGGTGACAGGTAGACCAGCGCGGCGGTGGCTCCCCGCCGCAGTTCCTTACCCAGCGAGCGGGTGAAGCCTTCCAGCGCGCGCTGCGCGATCCGCTCGTCGGTGCTCCCGGCCTGGTCGGGGGTGGTGCCGACGACGACGACGCGGCCGGATGGGCCGACGTTGCGCATGAGCGGCGTGAAGAACTCATGCAGCGCCGTCAACCCGGCCGGCGTGCGTGATGCCGGTGGCGTCGAAAACCAGCCCGCCAAACGAATCAGCCCAGCGCCCACCGAGATTGGCGCCGACCACGTCGTAGTCCTTGTCCAGCGCGGCCCGCAGCGGCTCGACGACCCGACCTTCACCGCCGATCAGCAGGGACCCGACCAGCGGCGGATCGCCGACCCGGTAACGCCGCAGTTGCTCGGGCTGTGGAACACCAAGTTGCTTGGCGAGAAACGAGCCGGGCCCGGAGTTGACGACTTGGGACAATAGATCGGGTGAAACCTTGGGGGCCACTGAGCTGCCTTCCGTATCGAGCGTGTCATCTGTGGACTACCGTATCGAGAGCGAACTTACTCCAGAGTAAGAACACCGGTAGTATGACCCCCAGCCGTGGATAACCCCCAACCGACGGAGATAAGCGTGACTTCTGCAAGTTCCTCTGGTGCCCACTCCGCGCGCCGTGTCGCTGTGCTCGGTGGCAATCGGATCCCGTTCGCGCGGTCCGACCGCGCCTACGCCGAGGCGTCCAACCAGGACATGTTCACCGCCGCCCTGAGCGGGCTGGTCGACCGGTTCGGTCTTGCCGGTGAGCGGTTGGGCGCGGTGATCGGCGGCGCGGTGCTCAAGCACAGCCGGGATTTCAACCTGATGCGCGAATGCGTGCTCGGCTCGGCGCTGTCGTCCTACACACCCGCGTTCGATCTGCAGCAGGCCTGCGGCACCGGGCTGCAGGCGGCGATCGCCGCGGCCGACGGCGTCGCCTCCGGCCGCTACGAGGTCGCTGCCGCCGGCGGGGTCGACACCACTTCGGATGCGCCGATCGCACTGGGCAACAACCTGCGTCATACGTTGCTGGGGCTGCGCCGGTCGAAGTCCAACGTCGACCGGCTGAAGCTGGTCGGCAAGCTGCCGGCCAGCCTCGGGGTGGAGATTCCGGTGAACAGCGAGCCACGCACCGGGCTGTCGATGGGCGAGCACCAGGCCATCACCGCCAAGCAGATGGGCATCAAGCGGGTCGACCAGGATGAGCTGGCCGCCGCCAGCCACCGCAACATGGCTGCCGCTTACGACCGCGGCTTCTTCGACGACCTGGTGACCCCGTTCTTGGGCTTGTACCGCGACGACAATCTGCGGCCGGACGCGTCGCTGGAGAAGCTGGCCAAGCTGAAGCCGGTGTTCGGGGTGAAGGCCGGTGACGCCACCATGACGGCCGGCAACTCGACACCGCTGACCGACGGCGCGTCGGTGGCGTTGCTGTCCAGCGAAGAGTGGGCCGCCGAGCACTCGCTGACGCCGCTGGCCTACTTCGTCGACGCCGAGACGGCCGCGGTGGACTATGTCAACGGCGCCGACGGGCTGCTGATGGCGCCGACGTACGCGGTGCCACGCCTGCTGGCCCGCAATGGGCTCAGCCTCCAAGACTTCGACTTCTACGAGATCCACGAGGCGTTCGCCTCGGTGGTGCTGGCGCACCTGCAGGCCTGGGAGTCCGAGGAGTACTGCAAGGAGCGGCTGGGCTTGGACGCCGCGCTGGGGTCCATCGACCGGTCCAAACTCAACGTCAACGGGTCGTCGCTGGCTGCCGGTCACCCGTTCGCCGCCACCGGCGGGCGGATTCTCGCGCAGCTGGCCAAGCAACTGTCAGAGGCAAAAGCCAAGCAAGCGGCAAGCCGGTGCGCGGGCTGATCTCGATTTGCGCCGCCGGTGGCCAGGGCGTCGCCGCCATTCTGGAGGCCTGAGCGCGTGCGGCGTCGCGGCGTTTAGTGACGCCGCGAGCCGGGTATCCAACTCGTTGGATAGCTCCGTGTTGTCGTCCGACCCCCGACCCGATGGCAGCGCGGGGCGTCCTTGAATCGGCCGTAGGCCTGTTCCCAGGCGTCGGCCGAGGGGGCCGCCGACGGAAAGAGGGGATCCGCGGCGGCCCCTCCTCACATTTCTCGAACGTAGCAGAACAAAATCCCCCGTCTCCGAGCGAGAACGGGGGATTTTCTTCATTTCAATAGCTCCCATGCCTGGTAAAGCCTCAGAAGGCTGCTTCGTCGAGCTCCATGACGTCGTTGTCGATGGTCTCCAACACCTGGCGGGTGCTGGTCAACAGCGGCAGGAAGTTCTTCGCGAAGAACGACGCCACCGCGATCTTGCCCTCGTAGAAGGCCCGGTCGGCGTCGCTGACGCCCGGCGTCGAGCGCCTCCAGGGCCACCGCGGCCTGACGCTGCAGCAGCCAGCCGATGACCAGGTCGCCGACGCTCATCAGGAAGCGCACCGAACCCAGCCCCGACCTTGTAGATGCTGGAAATGTCTTCCTGCGCGGCCATCAGGTAGCCGGTCAGCGTCGCCGCCATCGCCTGCACATCGGCCAGGGCGGTGGCCAGCAGCGCCCGCTCCGCCTTCAGCCGGCCGTTGCCGGACTCGTTCTTGATGAACTCCTCGATCTGCCCCGACACGTGGGCCAGCGCCACACCCTTGTCGCGGACGATCTTGCGGAAGAAGAAGTCCTGCGCCTGGATGGCCGTGGTGCCCTCGTAGAGCGAGTCGATCTTGGCGTCGCGGATGTACTGCTCGATCGGGTAGTCCTGCAAGAAGCCGGACCCACCGAAGGTCTGCAGGCTCTCGGTGAGCTTGGCGTAGGCCTGCTCGGAGCCGACACCCTTGACCACCGGCAGCATCAGGTCGTTGACCTTGACCGCCAGGTCGGCGTCCACACCGTGCAGTGCCTTGGCGACCGCCGCGTCCTGGTAGGTCGCGGTGTAGAGGTACAGCGCGCGCAGGCCCTCGGCGTAGGCCTTCTGGGTCATCAGGCTGCGACGCACGTCCGGGTGGTGGGTGATGGTCACCCGCGGCGCGGTCTTGTCGGTCATCTGGGTCAGGTCGGCGCCCTGCACCCGCTCCTTGGCGTACGCCAGGGCGTTCAGGTAGCCGGTGGACAGCGTCGCGATGGCCTTGGTGCCGACCAGCATGCGGGCGTTCTCGATGACCTCGAACATCTGCGCGATGCCGTCGTGCACCTCGCCGACCAGCCAGCCCTTGGCCGGAACGCCGTGCTGACCGAAGGTCAGCTCACAGGTCGCGGAGACCTTCAGGCCCATCTTGTGCTCGACGTTGGTGACGAAGACGCCGTTGCGCTCGCCCAGCTCGCCGGTCTCGAAGTCGAACAGGAACTTGGGCACGAAGAACAGCGACAGACCCTTGGTACCCGGTCCGGCGCCCTCGGGGCGGGCCAGCACCAGGTGGAAGATGTTCTCGAACATGTCGTCCGAGTCGCCGGAGGTGATGAACCGCTTCACGCCGTCGATGTGCCACGAGCCGTCGTCTTGCTGGACGGCCTTGGTCCGGCCGGCGCCGACGTCCGAGCCGGCGTCCGGCTCGGTGAGCACCATGGTCGAGCCCCAGCCGCGCTCGGCGGCCAGCACGGCCCACTTCTTCTGCTCTTCGGTGGCCAGGTTGTAGAAGATCTGGGCGAATCCCGCGCCGCCGGCGTACATCCACACCGCCGGGTTGGCGCCGAGCAGGTGCTCGTGCAGCGCCCACAGCATCGCCTTGGGCATCGGCATGCCGCCCAGCGCCTCGTCGAGGCCGACCTTGTCCCAACCGGCCTCGATGACTGCGCGCACCGACTCCTTGAAGCTCTCGGGCAGCGTCACGGAGTGGGTCTCCGGGTCGAAGACCGGGGGATTGCGGTCGCCCTCGACGAAGGACTCGGCGACCGGGCCTTCGGCCAGCCGGCTCATCTCCGTCAGCATTTCGCGGGCGGTGTCGGCGTCCAGGTCGCTGAACGCGCCTTCGCCGAATGACTTGTCAACGCCGAATACCTCAAACAGGTTGAATACCTGGTCGCGGACGTTGCTCTTGTAGTGGCTCACTGGTTCCTCCTCGATGAGAACGCCACTTGTGGTTGGGTACTAGGTCTAAGTTACCCACCAGTAACACCGCTAAGCTATACCCATCAGTAACTCCACGCAACCGAGTGTGAGCTAAATTTCATTGCCTAATTAACCAACCGGTTGGGTTCGCGCTGATCGAGACGGTGGCATACCGCTTCACCTGCGGCGATGATGGGTAGGTGACATTTGTGTCGACCGTCACGGCGCTGCCAGAAGTGGACCTGCGCCACCCTGCTGGCCAACTGCGGGAACGCCTGCGCGAGGCGGCCCACGAGGTGGGCTTCTTCTACCTGACCGGCCATGGCGTGTCCCGCGGCGCTGACCCGCCGGGTGCTGGCGGCGGCGCGGCGTCTGTTCGCGCTGCCGCAGCCGGAGAAGGACGCCATCGCGATGGTGCGCAGCCCGCATTTCCGCGGCTACACCCGGCTGGGCGGCGAGCTGACCGGCGGCAAGGTGGACTGGCGCGAGCAGATCGACATCGGACCGGAGCGCAAGCCCGATGGCGGCCGCGGCCCGGGCAAGCCCGACTACCTGTGGCTGCAGGGCCCCAACCAGTGGCCGGCGGCGCTGCCGGAGCTGCCGGGGATCATCGCCGAGTGGGACGCGGCGCTTGGCGCGGTGGCCCGGACCCTGTTGCGGCATTGGGCGGCCTCGCTGGGCAGTCCGCCGGATGTCTTCGACGCCGCCTTCGCGGACACGCCGGCCACCCTGATCAAGATCGTGCGCTACCCCGCTACGGCCGCCAGCTCGCAGGGCGTGGGCGCGCATCGAGACTCGGGAGTGCTCACGCTGCTGCTCGCGGAGCCGGGCAGCCGGGGATTGCAGGTCCGGCCGGGCCGCAGCGACGGCGGCTGGATCGACGTCCCAGTGCGCGACGGCGCATTCATCGTCAATATCGGTGAGCTGCTGGAGCTGGCGACCAGCGGCTATCTGCGGGCGACCGAGCACCGGGTGAACCTGCAGTCATGCGGCTGACCGGATCTCGGTGCCGTACTTCTTCAACCCGCGGTTGGACGCGCAGATCCCGACCTTGTCGCTGCCCGCGCGAACTGGCAGCAGCGCGGCGAGCCGACGTGCGGACCCCTCCGACCCGATCTTCTCGGTTTACGGCCGCAACGCGTGGAAGAGCAGGTTGCGGGCCCATCCCGACGTCGCCGCCGCGCACGGCTACGTGACGGGCACGCGAAGGTAACGCCGGCGAGTAGGGTCAGCAATACCAAAATCCTCCTCGATGCGAATGAAGCCCGGTGAACACACCTGAGAAGCTGACACCTTCGTCCCTGCGCGAGGCCTTCGGCCATTTCCCGTCCGGCGTGATCGCCATTGCGGCCGAAGTCGACGGAATCCGAGAAGGTCTGGCGGCCAGCACGTTTGTCCCCGTGTCGTTGGAGCCGCCGTTGGTGTCGTTCTGCGTGCAGAACACCTCGACGACGTGGCCGAAACTCAAGGACGTGCGCGCGCTGGGGATCAGCGTGCTGGGCGAGGTCTCACGACGAAGCGGCGCGCGCACTGGCCGCCAAGACCGGCGATCGGTTCGCCGGGTTGGAAACGGTGTCCAATAGCAGTGGCGCGGTTTTCATCAAGGGCACCAGTGTCTGGTTGGAAAGCGCGATCGAGCAACTCATTCCCGCCGGGGATCACACGATCGTGGTGCTGCGGGTCAGCGACGTCCAAGTCGACGCAGACGTCGCGCCGATCGTGTTTCACCGCAGCGTTTTCCGTCGGCTCGGCGCCTAGTCCTTCGGCTAGGGACGCCTGCTGAGTTCGTCGCGGTAGGCCTGGATGCGACGCTCGATTTCCGCGGCGTCCTGCATCGCGTCCGTCCTTGTGCGCGAGTTCGGCGCGCAGCCGAAAGCTGGCGGATCGCCGTTCGAATGTTGTTGATGCTGGGGGGTTTTCGGATAGCCATGTGCACCGCCTTTCGGGTCGTACGGTGGCTCAACGCTGCTAGCCCGCTCGATTGCATGCGGATACCCGGATCAGCGGGGGCCTAACACCCGGTGCTTACCGACGGAACAGCTTGTTGCCCAGCCACACAACCGGATCGTATTTGCGGTCGGCGACCCGTTCCTTCATCGGAATCAGGGCGTTGTCGGTGATCTTGATGCTCTCGGGGCAGACTTCGGTGCAGCACTTGGTGATGTTGCAGTACCCGAGGCCGTGCTCCTCCTGCGCCTGGTTGCGCCGGTCCAGGGTGTCCAGCGGATGCATCTCCAGCTCCGCGATCCGCATCAGGTAGCGCGGGCCGGCGAACGCTTCTTTGTTGTCCTCGTGGTCACGGATCACGTGGCAGACGTTGTTGCACAGGAAGCATTCGATGCACTTGCGGAACTCCTGAGAACGCTCCACATCCTGCTGCGCCATCCGGTACTCGCCGGGCTGAAGGTCCTTCGGCGGCGCGAACGACGGGATTTCCCGGGCCTTTTCGTAGTTGAACGAGACATCGGTGACCAGATCGCGGATTACCGGGAACGTCCGGATCGGCGTCACGGTGACCACTTCGTCTTCGGCGAAGGTGGACATCCGCGTCATGCACATCAGCCGGGGCTTGCCGTTGACCTCTGCCGAGCACGACCCGCATTTGCCGGCTTTGCAGTTCCACCGCACCGCCAAGTCCGGCGTCTGGGTCTGTTGCAGGCGGTGGATGATGTCGAGCACCACCTCGCCCTCGTTGACCTCCACGGTGAAGTCCTGCAGTGCGCCGCCGGCTTCGTCGCCGCGCCATACCCGCATGGTGGCGTTGTAGCTCATCAGCCTCTCCGTCCTGGGTGGTCGGCCAGCTCGTCGTCGGTGTAGTACTTCTCCAGCTCGGAGATCTCGAAAACCTCGAGCAGGTCGGGCCGCATCGGGATCTGGTCTTTGTGCGTCACCGAGATGTCCGGGATCACCTGGTCGCCGCCCGCGGCCTTGCAGACCAGCAACACCTTGCGCCACGACGGATCCATCCCTGGGTGGTCGTCGCGGGTGTGGCCGCCGCGGCTTTCGGTGCGCTCCAGCGCCGCCTTGGCGACGCATTCGCTGACCAGCAGCAGGTTCCGCAGGTCGAGGGCCAGGTTCCAGCCGGGGTTGTACTGCCGGTGTCCCTCGACGTGGATGTGCTTGAACCGTTCGCGAAGCTGGTCGAGCCGACCGAGGGCCTCGGTGATTTCGTCCGCCTTGCGGATGATGCCCACCAGGTCGTTCATCGACTGCTGCAGCTCCAACTGCAACGTGTAGGGGTTCTCCGCGGTGGCGCCGTTCGTCGGTGTCTCGAAGGGAGCCAGCGCCCGCTTGGCCGCCGCGTCAACGTCCTCGTCGGAGACTTTCGGACGGCTGCTCAGCGCCCGCACGTAGTCGGCGGCGCCCAGGCCGGCCCGACGGCCGAAGACCAGCAGGTCCGACAGCGAGTTGCCGCCCAGCCGGTTGGAGCCGTGCATGCCGCCGGAGCACTCGCCGGCGGCGAACAACCCGGGGACCGTGGCGGCGCCGGTGTCGGCGTCCACCTCGATACCGCCCATCACGTAATGGCAGGTGGGCCCGACTTCCATCGGCTCTTTGGTGATGTCGACTCCGGCCAGCTCCTTGAACTGGTGGTACATCGACGGCAGCCGCTTCTTGATCTGCTCGGGGGTCAGCCGCGAGGCGATGTCGAGGTAGACCCCACCGTGCGGGGTGCCGCGGCCGGCCTTGACTTCGGAGTTGATCGCGCGCGCGACCTCGTCGCGAGGCAGCAGGTCCGGGGTGCGGCGGGCCGAGTCATTGTCCTTGAGCCACTGGTCGGCCTCTTGTTCGGTCTCGGCGTACTGGCCTTTGAACACCGGCGGGATGTAGTCGAACATGAACCGGGTTTGGTCGGAGTTCTTGAGCACGCCGCCGTCGCCGCGCACGCCCTCGGTGACCAGGATGCCTTTCACGCTGGGCGGCCACACCATGCCGGTCGGGTGGAACTGGACGAACTCCATGTTGATCAGCGTCGCGCCGGCGCGCAGCGCCAGCGCGTGGCCGTCGCCGGTGTACTCCCAGGAGTTCGAGGTGACCTTGAACGACTTGCCGATTCCGCCGGTGGCCATGCACCACCGCGGGGGCCTCGAACAAGACGAAGTTGCCGCTTTCGCGGTGGTAGCCGAACGCCCCGGAGATCGCGTCGCCGTCTTTGATCAGCTCGGTGATGGTGCATTCGGCGAAGACCTTGATCCGCGCCTCATAGTCGCCGAGCTTCGGCATGGTCTTCCTGCTGCAGCGAGACGATCTTCTGCTGCATGGTGCGGATCAGCTCCAGGCCGGTGCGGTCACCGACGTGCGCCAGCCGCGGGTAGGTGTGCCCGCCGAAGTTGCGCTGGCTGATCTTGCCGTCTTTGAGGCGGTCGAACAGCGCGCCGTAGGTCTCCAGCTCCCAGACCCGGTCGGGGGCCTCCTTGGCGTGCAGCTCGGCCATCCGCCAGTTGTTCAGGAACTTCCCGCCGCGCATCGTGTCGCCGAAGTGGGTCTTCCAGTTGTCCTTCGGGTTGGTGTTACCCATCGCGGCCGCGCAACCGCCCTCGGCCATCACCGTGTGGGCCTTGCCGAACAGCGACTTGGACACCACCGCGACCTTGAGGCCGCGTTCTCGCGCCTCGATGACCGCGCGCAAACCTGCGCCGCCGGCACCGATCACGACGACGTCGTAGGAGTGCCGTTCGACCTCAGTCATGGAACCTCACTCAACTTTCTGATATCCGTGAAACGGCTTCTCAGCCAACAAATCTCAGGTCCGGGATGGCGCCGCTGGCCACCAGTGCGATGTAGAAGTCGGTGAGCATCAGCGTGCCCAGCGTGATCCACGCGTACAGCTTGTGCCGAGTGTTGAGTCTGCTGACCTGGGTCCAGATCCAGTACCGCACAGGGTGTTTGGAGAAGTGCTTGAGCCGCCCACCGGTGACGTGCCGGCACGAATGGCAGGACAGCGTGTAGACCCACAGCATGATGACGTTGCCGACCATGATCACGTTGCCCAGGCCGAAGCCGAATCCACCGGGTCCGTTGTCGGAATGGAACGCGACGATCGCGTCGTAGCTGTTGATCACCGAGATGATGCCGGCGACGTAGAAGAAATACCGGTGGGTGTTCTGGACGATCAGCGGGAACTTGGTCTCGCCGGTGTAGTGGACGCGGGGCTCGGCCACCGCGCAGGCGGTGGGCGACTGCCACACCGTGCGGTAGTAGGCGCCGCGGTAGTAGTAGCAGGTCAGCCGGAACAGCAGCAGGAACGGCAGCGACAGCGCCGCGAACGGCAGCCACCACACGTTCGGCAGGATCTGCGGCCAGAAGTCGCTGGCCTCACCGCAAGCCTTGCTGAGGCACGGCGAGTAGAACGGCGTCAGGTAGTGGTACTTCGGGACGAAGAAGTAGTCCTGCTGGAACGCGCGCGCCGTCGCGTAGATGACGAATGCGGCGAAGCCCAGGTCGATCCTGCAGCGGCGACATCCACCACCGGTCGGTGCGTAGCGTCCGTTGCTGGATGTGGGCGCGCGTCGGTGAAAAGACACCGGACGCAGGACGGTTCGCCGTGGGTGCGCTCATCTGTTGTGTTCCTCTTCGAACGGGCTGTCGTCGAAGAGTACCACAGCGAGAACGCCCAGTTCTCGGCGGGCTGGGTTGTCAGTACCGGCTGTGGCCGCCGACACCCTCGTCGTCGACGTCGCGCCAGAACTCACTGTCGTATTGGGTGTCGGGAATGGCGATCTTCTCACTCGGCTGCATCCAGGGCGTACGGGCGAGATCCAGCTACCGGCGTCGATGTCAAGCAATTCGACGTCGTTGAGGATCCGCTCGGCGTCGTTGACGATGCGACGCATCGCCGGGCTGTCGCCGTATCGCGAACTCAACGAGGTCACGCACCGCCGCAGGCCACCGATGAGCTCGTGTAGTTCAGCGAGTTCAGCAGTGCTGGACAACGGATCTCCCTACTGATGACGGTGTCATGGATCACATTACGGCAACCGATAATATCCAGCACACAGCGATGGCGTGACAGAAGTCACGCGCGGGCAGCGGGAAGGCGGCCAGCCGTGCCGGAAACCAGCGCATTGACCGATCGGGCGATGACGCTGCTGGCGCTGCATCAGCCGGGCAATCCGGTGATCCTTCCGACGGTGTGGGACGCCTGGTCGGCGAGGCTGGTTGCCGACGCCGGTTTTGCCGCACTGACCGTCGGCAGCCATCCCGTCGCCGACTCGATCGGCAAACCCGACAACGAGGGCATGTCGTTCGATGACCTGCGTAGCCGGGTCGCGCAGATCGCCGCCGCGGTGGAGCTCCCGGTCTCGGTGGACGTCGAATCCGGTTACGGGCTGCCGGCGTCGCGGCTGATCGACGGGCTACTCGAGGCAGGCGCGGTCGGGCTGAACATCGAAGACACCGTGCACAGCGAGGGCAAGCGACTGCGTTCCGCCGATGAACACGCCGAACTGGTCGGTGCGCTGCGCGCCGCCGCCGACGAGGCGGGGGTCCATCTGGTGATCAACGCCCGCACCGACCTTTTCCTGCGCAAGGACGGTGCCGATTCGGACCGCGTCGAGCGAGCGGTGGCGCGGTTACAGAAGGCCGCGGCCGCCGGTGCCGATGTGCTCTATCCGGTGGGCCGCCATGATCCGGAGACGTTGCGGCGCTTGACTACTGAGCTACCGCTTCCAGTGAATGCGATCGCGTTGCCCGATCAGGATGATCCCGCTTCGTTCGGTCCACTGGGCGTCGGGCGGATCAGCTTCGGGCCGTTCCTGCAGGCGGCCTTGGGAACTCGAGCCAAGGAGATCCTGGCCCGCTGGGGCTAGCCCGACGACGACGAAGTCGGGCGATCGATGTGGCCCGACGAAGCCGAGGAATGAATCAGTTCCAGCATCCGTTCCGGTTAGCCATGACCGGTTTTCACTGTGAGCAGCACGCCATGACCCGTGTCGACATCGCCACCGGCATGGCCTTCGAGAAGTTCGTTGCCGCATTCGAAAAGGCCGCACCGCCGTTCGACCGGGCGGCGATGCAGCGGATCGTCGCAGCGGGCGGCAGCTGGGACGAGGTTCGCGCCGCCGTGGCGAAGAACGCGCCGAACGAGCTGATGGTGTACGCGAAGATCGATGCGACCGAGCTGCTCGGCGTGGCCGGACATCGCACCCGTGCGATCGAATACCTGGTCGGCAATCACGTCATCGCCGAGACCATGTTTCGCCATGACCCCAAGGCGCTGTTGTACGCGCCGCTGCGGATGTTGGTCTACGGCGATTCGGATGGCACCGCGATCTTCACGATGGACCGGCCCAGCGTCGCCTTCGGCAGTCTCGGCATCGCCGAAGTGACCAAAGTTGGTGAGGGCCTTGACCGCAAAGTGATCAACCTGCTCCACGTCGTCGGGGTAGACGCTGGGCCGGCGTTCGCCTGACTGTTCGCCAACAACCGAATCCGGTGGGGAGGTTGGGCCCCACCGGATTCGGGCTGATTGCGTTACTTGGTGATCGCGATGCGCTGGGGCTGAGTCCCGGCGTAGGCACCGGTGACCCGCACGGTCAGCACGCCGGCGTCGTAGGACGCCGAGATGGCCTCGCCGGTGACGTGCGCAGGCAGCCGGAACGACCGGCGGAACGAGCCGTAGCGGACCTCACGCAGCGTGCGTCCGTCCTTCTCCTCAGCGTGCTCGTCGCGGCGCTCACCGTGGATGACCAGGCGGCCGTGCTCGACCTCGACGTTGACGTCCTTTTCGACGTCCACACCGGGCAGCTCCAGCCGGACGACCGCGTCCTCGCCGTCCTTGACGATCTCGGCGGCCGGGCTGAACCCGTCGGCTACTGGCTTGAGCCAGTCGGTCGCAGGAGCCGGTCCAAAGAAATCACGCATCCAGCGGTCGACGTCCCAGGCGGGCCGTGACCACAAGGTCAGGTTGCTCATTCGTATCTCCTCGTGCTTGGTGGTTGCCGACGCTCGCCGGCCTACCCGATACAAACATGAGTCGACCACGCTTAAGTTCCACCTGGGCGTTCGCTCTCAGCGAACGACATCAGATCAGTGCCGGGTCGACGCTGTCGTCGATCGCCAACCGGTAACCGCGTTTGACGACTGTCACAACAATCTTGCTGTCGCCCAACGCTCTTCGCAGCCTCAGCACCGCGGTGTCGACAGCATGCGGATCGCTGGCGCTGCCCGGCAGAGTCCTTAGCAGCTCTTTGCGGGCGACCACCACACCGGGACGGTGCGCCAATGCCCGCAGCACCGCCATCGCGGCGGGGGACAGCGACTGGACGGCGCCGTCAACCAGCACCGAGGAACCGCGGATCTCGATTCGATGGCCGGCCGCCTGCAACGAACGCGACCGCAGCACGGGCAGCTCCTCGGCGATATGGCTGGCCAGCGCGGCCAGTCGCATCCGTTGGGGTGACGACGTCGGCACACCCAGGCGTGCCAACGGCTGTGCGGTGACCGGGCCGACGCACATTGCCCGCACATCGGTGCGCAGCGCGCTCAGCAGCTGATCGGAGATGCCGAGATCACCGGCCCGCATCAGCGTCGCGGCCACCGCGGGTGCCGAGGTGAAGCTCACCGCGTCGAATTGTCGTTGGGCGACCTGTGTGACGAGCTGGTCGAAGTCGCCGCCCGGCGGTACCGGATGCCACCGGTACACCCGGATCGGCACCATCTCGGCGCCCGCGGAGCGCAGCTCGTCGAGAAACTCCGGAAACGGATCCCAGTCCTCGGTGGCGCCGTGCAACTGCACGGCGATGCGACAGTCGGTGATGCCGGACTGCCTCAGATACGCCACGACCTCGCGCGCCGATTCGGTTTTCGGGGACCACTCCTCGGGCAGGCCCGCGGCGCGCAGGGCGCCGGTGGCCTTCGCTCCGCGGGCCACGATGCGAGCGCCGGACAACGCGGCGGTCAGCGCGGGGCCGAGTTGCCATTGGACGGCGGCGGCCATCCAGCCACGAAATCCGATGCCGGTCGTGGCGATCAGAATGTCGGGCGGACTGGCTATCAAAGCTTCTGTATTGCGGCGTAATTCGTCATCGTCGAGCAACGCGACCATGCTGATCGCCGCCGCACCGACAACGGTGGCGCCGTGGCGACGCAGCAGTGCGCAAAGCTCGTCGGAGCGCCGTGCGGAGGTGACGGCCACCCGGTAGCCGGCCAGTGACTGCGCGGCGGGGCGAACCATATGAAGTGTGTATGCCAGTCAGATTTCGGCTGAATTACCGACCAATTGCTGACGCGTTGCCTCGAACGGTTACCAGACGTCCCCGTCGCGCCAATCGCACGCCAGCGCCGCGGTGGTGTCCAGGCTCATGCCGAGCGGCAGGACGAACACCGAGCCGTCGTCGTCTGGGGTCCGGGTCGGTCCGGCCGGGCGCCAACACCGACGTAGGCCCCGCCATGGCAGCCAACCGCGCAGCGTGTAGAGCCGCCGTCCCCGGTCTGAGGAGCTCAGCGCACCCAGCTGATAGCCGCCGCGGATCACTTGCTCGCAGGCATCCAGTATCGCGATCGCCAGCCCTTGGCCGCGCCAATCTTCGCGCACCGCTACAGCTTCGACGTAGCCGCAGCGCAACGAGATATCGCGGTAGACCAGGCGCCGTTGCACCACGGCGCCGTGCGCGATGATCGCGCCGCGATGCCAGATCAGCGCATGCATGCCGCCGAGCGCGTGGTCCCAGTCGGCGTCGGTGAATTCACCGGCGAACGCGTCGTTGACCATCTCGTAGGCACGCTGCCGGGCCTCGCTCTCGAGGTCGGCGGTATGGACCAGGCGGGCGGTGTGGACCTGGGTGTGCACACTGCTGGTTTACCAGTTGGACTAGCCCTCCGCCACCGAAGCATCGAAGCCATCGAACTCGATGCGGCCGAACGCCTGGGTCGCGACCAGTGCAGCCGTACATGCTGCCCGGGCCGCACCTGGGCGACCTTGTCGATGTCATCGTCGGCGATCACGCCCACCACCGGGTAGCCGCCGGTGACCGGGTGATCGGGACCAAGGATCACCGGTAAACCGTTGGGCGGCACCTGAATCGCGCCGCGGGTGGCTCCCTCACTGGGCAGCACGCGATCGGGCGATCGGTGCTGCAAGCGGACGGCCCTCCAGGCGCATGCCCACCCGGTCGCTGCGGTCGGAGACCATCCAGATGGTGTGCACCAGGGCATCGGGATCGACGAGCCAGTCGTCGCGCGGTCCGGGCACCACCAGCAAATCCACCAGATGGTCGGAGATCGGCGCCACCGGAGCCTGGTCGAGTTCGGGATACTCGTCGGTGTGTTCGCCGACCGGCAGCACGTCGCCGGGTTGCAGCGGCAACGGGCCGATCGCCGCCATCACGTCGTAGCTGCGCGAACCCAGCACCGGTGTCACGTCGATGCCGCCACGCACCGCCAGATAGCTCCGCAACCCGGCGTGCGGGACGCCCAGCGAGATCACCTCGCCGTCACGGACGTGTTGAATACTGTTGGTGCCGAACATGATTCCATCGACGCACGGGTCGGTGTCGGCACCGGTCACTGCGATGTCGACGTCGCCGCCGCGGACACGCGCCGAGAAGTCCGCCGAAGGTCACCTCGATCGTGGCGCGGTCGTCGGGGTTGGCCACCAGCCGGTTGGCCAGCGTGTGCGACCGCCGGTCGGCGGCACCCGATCGGCTGACGCCGAGATGGGCCAGCCCCACCCGTCCGAGGTCCTGGACGAGGGCCAGCGGTCCGGTCCGCAAAATTTCCAGGGTTGTCATGGATCTCTCCTCTCAGGCTTCTCGCGGGCCTGCCGCTATGCGGCGCGGAACTGGACCCACATGCCCGGCGTCAGCAGCGCCGGATTCGGCCGGTCGATATCCCACAGGACCGCGTCGGTGTGGCCGATCAGCTGCCACCCGCCGGGGGATCGGCGCGGACAGATCATGCTGAATTCGCCGGCCAGGCCCACCGCACCGGCCGGAACCGATGGCCGCGGCTCCGGTCGCCGTGGTACGGCCAGCCGCGGGTCGCCGCCGACCAGATACGCGAAACCCGGAGCGAATCCACCGAATCCGACTTGCCAGGGGGTAGCGGTGTGGGCATTGATGACTTGTGCGGTGGTCAGCCCGGTACGGTCGGCCACCTCGGCGAGATCGGCGCCGTCGTAGACGACGTCGATGATCGCGCGCTCGTCCGGCGGAGCGGTCGGCATCGCGTCGGGCAGTCACCCGCAACGTGCGCAATCGACGACGGGTGACGCTCTGATAGCGAGGGCCGTCGAGTTTCACCAGCACCGTGCGGGAGGCCGGGACGATGTCGAGCACACCGGGGAGCGCCGCCTCGCGCAGCGCAGCCGCCCACGCCAATACGTCAGCGGTGCTGTCGAACTGCAGCAGCAGTGCCTGATCGCCGTAGTCGAGAACGGCATCGGCCACGCTCAGATCCATTGCCACGCTCATTACTCGACAGTAACCCCGCGGTCGGGCGGCGGGGAGAGATTTTCGAGCACTGCCAGAGGTGCCTTAGCCAACGCTCAGATGGCCGGGTCGTGGCTAGGATGAGACGGGCGACCGGCGGGTTCTACCGCAGGACATTGGCGATCAGCGGGGGCGCTGGTCGACCACCGACGGATAGCTCAGCGGCGAGGCGAAGGCGATCGCCCCGGCCTGGTCATTGGTGTGCGTGTGCCGGCTGGCGGTTTGCGTGATGAGCAGGCCACTGAGATCCCCGCCGCGAGCAGGCCCGCGGCCCCGGCGGCGCGCAACAATCCACGCCGACTCGATTGCTCCTGCACTGCGAAAGGCCTCACGTCAGCGGCTTGCCGGCGTCGACGAAGTCCAGGGCGCGGTAGACCGTGCCGACCCCGCCCGGAGCGCGATCGAAAGCGGCCATCATGGCGCCGGTCAGGAACCCGGACTTCGAAATCGTTCGGCCCACAGCCGATTCAGCGGGACCGGAAGAAGTCGCTCGGCGACACCTCGGCGACATCGGCGAGCAGACCGGGCGGTGGTGGTGGATAGCCGTTCTCGGTTCTCGTCGATCAGCCGGAATGCTTCCCGCCTGATGGCCTGGCGGTGCATGAAGCGATTCTGTCGCACGCGCTGCCGGGCGTGAGCGCGACGGACATGAAGGCGTACGCAGTGGATTCAGCGACGCCCGTATCCGCCGCCGCCGGGGGTGTGGATCTCCAGGACGTCGCCGGGGTTCAGTTCGGCCGAGTCGCAGCCGGCGAGTTCGATGACGCTGCCGTCCACGCGGCGGACCAGGTTGCGGCCCAGCGCACCGGGCGCTCCCCCGGCCATCCCGTACGGGGGGACGCGTCGGTGCTGCGACAGCATGCTGACCGCCATAGGTTCCCGGAACCCCAGCCGCCGCACCGCGCCGTCCCCGCCGCGCCACCGCCCGTCCCCGCCGCTGCCGCGGCGGATCGCAAAGCTATCGACTAACACCGGGAACCGCCACTCCAGAACCTCGGGGTCGGTCAACCGGGAGTTGGTCATGTGGGTCTGGACCACCGCCGCCCCGTCATAACCCGGACCCGCGCCGGATCCGGAGGCGACGGTCTCGTAGTACTGATTGCGCTCGTTACCGAACGTCACGTTGTTCATCGTCCCCGAGCCCTCGGCCTGAACCCCGAGCGCTGCGTAAAGGGCACCGGTGATGGACTGCGACGTCTCCACGTTGCCGGCGACGACTGCCGCCGGGTAAACCGGCGCGAGCATGCAGCCCGGCGGGATGAACACCCGCAAGGGTTTGAGACAGCCGTCGTTGAGTGGGATGTCGTCGTCGACCAGGGTCCGAAACACATACAGCACCGCGGCCATCACTACCGACGTCGGTGCGTTGAAGTTGGTCTCCAGCTGCGGGGTGGTTCCGGTGAAGTCGATTGTGGCCGTACGCTTCTCCCGGTCTACCGAGACACGGACCCTGATGATCGCACCACTGTCCATCTCGTACGTGTACTCGCCGTCCCCCAGGACTGCGATGACACGCCGTACCGCCTCCTCGGCATTGTCCTGGACGTGGCGCATGTAGGCCTGCACCACCTCCAGCCCGAAGTGGTCGATCATCTTGCGGACCTCCTCGACGCCCTTCTCGGTGGCGGCGATCTGGGCGCGCAGGTCCGCCAGGTTGGTTTCCGGGTTGCGGGAGGGGTAGGACGCCCCAGTGAGGAGGTGCCGTGTCTCTGCCTCCCGGAAGCGGCCATGCTCCACCAGCAGCCAGTTGTCGAACAGCACGCCCTCCTCGTGCACCTCCCGGCTGTGCGCCGGCATCGAGCCGGGACTCACCCCACCGATCTCGGCATGGTGGCCACGGGCGGCGACGAAAAACAGCAGCCGCTCGCCGTCACCGAAGACCGGCGTAATGACGGTGACATCGGGCAGGTGGGTGCCACCGTGGTACGGGTCATTGATCGCGTAGACATTGCCAGGCTTTATCCGGCCAGTATTGCGGCCGATGATCTCCTTAACGGCCGCTCCCATCGAACCCAGGTGCACCGGGATGTGCGGCGCGTTCGCGATGAGGTTGCCCTCTGGGTCGAACAGCGCGCAGGAGAAGTCGAGCCGCTCCTTGATGTTGACCGACTGGGCCGTGGCCTCCAGCCGCACCCCCATCTGCTCGGCGATCGAGGCGAACAGGTTATTGAAGATCTCCAGCATCACCGGGTCGGCCTCGGTGCCGACCTCGTCCGTGCCGGTGCGGGCACGCACGCGCTCCAGCAGCAGATGCCCCAGCGCCGTCACCTGAGCACGCCAGCCGTCATCGACCACCGTCGTCGCATTGGCCTCGGCGATGATGGCCGGCCCGGTGACCGTCTCGCCGAGGCCGAGCCGCTCGCGCCGGAACAGCGGAACCCGGCGCCAGGCCCGCTGGGTATACATCCGGACCGTGTCGATGTGTCCTGACGCCGAGCCGTCCGGACCGGACGGGTCCCGCAGGGCGCTTAGGTCAGGCTGTTCGGTTAGGCCGACGGCCTCCACAGAGATGGCCTCCACGATGAGAGGACGGTGCATAAGGAAGGAGTAGGTACGCCGGTAGCTGGCCTCGAACTCGGCGACCATGGTCTCCAGGTCGTCCAGGCCCACCTGGACCGCGGTGTCGGTGCCGTCGTAGCGCAGGTATGCAAGGCGGGTCACGCGGATCCGCTCGCCGGGCACATCCTCTTCCAGCAGACGGGCGCGCGTGACTGAGTCCAGGGCATCGACCACCCCGCGCACGCGCTCCATCGCCTCCGGCGAAAGGAGGCACTCCACCGACTGCTCACGCATCGCGGTTGTGTCGGCCAGCCCGATGCCCAACGCGGACAGCACACCCGCCATAGGCGGGATCAGGACCGTGGCCATGCCCAGGGAATCAGCGACCGCGCAGGCGTGCTGGGCGCCGGCGCCGCCGAACGTGGTTAACACGTACTCGGCGACGTCCCGGCCTTTCTCCACCGTGATGCGCTTGACCGCATTGGCCATGTTGGCGACCGCGATCTGCAGGTAGCCCTGGGCGACCTGCTCAAGGGTACGGTCGTCGCCGGTCTGCGCGGTGATCTCGCGTGCCAGCTCGGCAAAACGCTGCTGTACGATCTCGACGTCCAGCGGCTCGTCGCCGTCGGGACCGAAGACGGCGGGGAAATGATCGGGCTGGATGCGACCAAGCATGACGTTGGCGTCGGTGATGGTCAGCGGCCCACCACCGCGGTAGCAGGCCGGGCCGGGATCGGCGCCAGCCGAGTCCGGACCCACCCGGTAACGCGTGCCGTCGAAGTGCAGGATCGACCCGCCGCCAGCGGCAATGGTGTGGATGTCGAGCATCGGGGCGCGCAGCCGCACCCCCGCGACCTGGGTGTTGAACACCCGTTCGTACTCCCCGGCGTAGTGCGACACGTCCGTCGAGGTGCCACCCATATCAAAGCCGATCACCTTCTCGAACCCGGCCAAGGCCGACATGCGAACCATGCCGACGATGCCGCCGGCCGGACCGGAAAGTATCGCGTCCTTGCCGCGGAAGTGACCGGCCTCGGCCAGACCACCGTTGGACTGCATGAACATCAGGCGCACCCCCGGCAGCTCGGCGGCCACCCGCTCGATGTAGCGGCGCAGGATCGGCGAGAGGTAGGCGTCAACGACGGTGGTATCCCCCCGGGAGACCAGCTTCATCAGCGGACTGACCTCCGCCGACAGCGAGATCTGTGGAAACCCGATCTGCTCGACGACCTCGCCGATGGCCTGCTCGTGGGCCGGGTGCAGGTGGCTGTGCAGACACACGACGGCCACGGCGCGGATCCCGTCGTCGTACGCCGTCTGCAACTGGTCGGCCAGCCCGTCCAGGTCCGGAGCCCGCAGCACCGTGCCGTCGGCCGTGATCCGTTCATCGACTTCGATGACCCGTTGGTAGAGGAGTTCCGGCAGGATGATGTTCCGGCTGAAGATGTGTGGCCGGTTCTGGTAGCCGATCCGCAGCGCGTCCCCGAAACCCCGGGTGATGACCAGCACCGTGTGCGCGCCCTTGCGCTCCAGCAGCGCGTTGGTCGCCACCGTGGTGCCCATCCGCACCGCCTCGATCCGCTCGGCCGGAATCGGATCCTCCGCCGCGAGACCAAGCAGTGCGCGGATCCCCGCCACCGCGGCGTCGGCGTAGCGCGACGGGTTGTCCGAAAGCAGCTTGTGCGTCACCAGATGCCCGTCCGGCCGGCGGGCGACGATGTCGGTGAACGTGCCACCACGGTCGATCCAAAACTGCCACCTCCCGGCCACCCGATGCTCCTCATCGTCTAGTAGGGATGGGTTGCCGGTCACGGTGACTCCTGCTCCTGCCGGGGTCTGCTACTAGGTGATGCGTGGCTTGTCGGTTGTCCCGACGCTCGGTGTCTTAGGAGACGGCGGCGCGCTTGGCGGCAGATCACGTGACCCGGGCTCACCCGGGTGCTGCATAGCCAGTCAGCAACGCGCCGTGTTCGATTACCGAAGCGGCGTGCGCGACAGCGCGCTCGTAGTAACGCGCTGCCAGCGTGGCCTCGCATGCACTCGCAACATCGACCGCGTTCGCACCAGACAACAAGTCTCGATACAGCTCTCGCCGCAGCTCCGCGATCTTGGCCTGCCGATCGCTTTCGGCCCAGCCGGAAGGGAAAGCCATGACCTCGGCTGCCTGAGCGACCGCGTCGAGGCACACCTCCTCCATCTTGCGGAGGACGGCCGACACCTCGGTCGGGAACGCTGGTCGCGAACACCGGTCGACTGCGATATCGCCCAGCTGCCGCGCGAGCGCGCCCAGCGCTTCGACCTCGGCGTTGACGTGCACCGCCGCGATCACCATCGGCAGTTGGCCCGTCCCCAGGCGGCCGCGAGCCGCCAAAACCGTTGCGGCATGGTCTTCTAATGCGTGGTCCAGCGCGTGCAGCGCGCGACCGCACGCCGCCATGCTCTCCTGCAGCGGCGGATCCTGCTGCAGCAGGCCAGCCGTCGCGTGCTCCAGTGCAGCTCCAGCGAGTCGGACCATCTCGCTGACCCCGCTGGTACATGCGTCCAGTTCCTGCTGAGGGGTAGCATTCACGGCGGAACTCCTATTCTGGCAACCTGCACGCCAACACTGGTGCACTGACCAGGACGTGTCAAAGGGCAGACGCTGGCGGGCGTCACCATCGCTCACGGCGATCATCTGTGGCGCTGCCGTCGTTTAGGACCTCGTACTACCCCCAACTCTTCGGCCACGGACTGTAGTCGGCGATCAAGTCCTCTGGCGGCGGGCGGCCACCCTGAGATCCATCGCCACGCTCATTACTGGACAGTAACCCCTTGGCGGCCTGGTGAAACCAGATTTTCGAGCACTGCCCAGAGCTAGCCTTAATCCACCCTCAGACGGCCCGCTGCTAATGCAGGATGTCGGCGATCATCGGGGGCAGCTGATCGGCCACCAGCGGGTAGCTCAGCGGCGACGCGAATGCGATCGCGCCGGCCTGGTCCTTGGTGGTGAACACGCTGCGCGCCCGCAGCGCCGCCACGTCGGGATTGGCCAACAGCCCCGTTTGATCGCCGTCGCTTTCCGTCGTCCAGATCAGCAGATCGGCGGCGCCGAGGACCGGCTTGATCTTGTCGCGCGGAATGAACGCGCGCTGCTGATCGACTGCGAACGGGCTGATGCTGTCGGCGATCGGCCAGACCCATCTGGGTCAGAAACTCGGTGCGCCAACCGGTTGTCGCGACGACGTTGTCCTGGTGGAGCTTGCCCTCGCAGCAGCAGCACCTTCTTGTTTTTGAACTGCGGATACTTATTCGCGACGGCGGCGAATCTCTGGTCGACACCGTTGATCAGTGACTTCATCTGGTCGGGCTGAAAAACCGCCCGGCCGATCGTCGTCGCCTGGTCCTTCCACGGCTCGAAGAACGCGTCGCCGTCGGACTGCGGAAGCGTCGGGGCGATCGCGGCCAGCTTCTGGTAGGTGTCCTGCGTCGACACCGGCGTCGGTGGCGACGATCAAGTCGGGCTTCAGGCCGGCGATCTGCTGGACCTGGATTCCGTTATCAAGGTTCAGGACAACGGGTTTGGCGTTGCCGAGTTTGGGTAGGGCCCACGGCCACACTCCGAACGGCTGGTCGCCGAACCAGTTGGTCACCGCGATCGGCACGACGCCGAGCGCCAGCAGGTCGTCCTGCCCGGTGAAGCCGGCGCTGACTACCCGCTTGGGCGGCTCGGGGATGGTCGTCTCGCCGAAAGCGTGCGTGATGGTGACCGGTCCGCCGGCGCCGCCGCCGGCGGGCGCCGGTTTCTGCGACGAGCAGGCCGGGGGAGCCGCGACCATGAGCAACCCCACGGCCGCGCCGGCGCGGAGAAACCCGCGCCGACTCCATTGCTCTAGCATCGCGTGAGCCTAACGCGTTCGCTCAGGTCAGCGGCATGCCGGCGTCGACGAAGTCCAGGGCGCGGGTGACGGTGTCGGCCGCGCCGCGGACCAGGCTCGTAGACCGCCATCATCGCGCCGGTGAGCGCCCCGGCGAATGCGCGCAGCTCGAAATCGTTTGGTTCACGGCCGATTCGGCGACCGACCGCCGCGGCGAACGTGGTGATGGTGCGGTAGTACTCGTCGTAGAGGGCCGCTTTGAGCTCCGGTATCGAGAACATCAGCCGTTGCCGGGTGTCCTCGAACTCGCGCTCGTCGTCCGACATGTTGGCCATGGCGGCCAGGTAGGCGCGCCGGACCGCCTGACTCGGCGAGAGGTCGGGCGGCTGCTCATCCAGGGCACTCAGGATCACCGGGTCCAGGTCGTCGGCGAGCAGCACGGATTCCTTGGTCGGGAAATAGCGGAAGAACGTGCTGGGCGACACCTCGGCGGCTTCTGCGATCTGCTCGACGGTGGTGGCGGCGTAACCGTTGTCTTCGATCAGCCGAAACGCCTCCCGCCGGATGGTCTCGCGGGTCTTGATCTTCTTACGCTCCCGCAGACCGTGGGTGTGGTCTATCGCCCGCATGACCTGATTCTCCCGCACGCGCCACAGTCACGTAATGCGTTCCCCTGGGGGCCCGCTTCGCCAGGTGTGAAACTAACGGGCGGAATCAGCACGTCGACAGCTTCACCACCCGGTCGTTACCGCGATCGGCGACGTAGACCCTGCCTCCGTTGTCAGCGGCCACCGCCAACGGAGTGTTGAGGCCGGTGAACGGCAACACGGTCTGGGTGTTCGACCCCGCTGCCAACTTCACAACGTTGCTGGTGTCGTGGTCGGTGACGTAGACGTTGCCGGCACTGTCAACTGCCACACCCCAGGGTACGGTGAGGCCGCTGAAAGGCAGCACGATCTGGTTGTTCGACTCCGCCTCCAGCTTCACCACCCGGTGGTTGTCAGAGTCGGTGACGTACACGTCGCCTGAGCCGTCCACCGCCACGCCATCAGGGTTGGTCAATCCGGTGAACGGCAACACGGTCGGGACGCTAGACCCGGCCGCCAGTTTCACCACCCTGTTGTTGCCCCGGTCGGCGACGTAGACGCCGCCGGAGCTGTCCACCGCGACTCCTTCGGGGTAATTGAGGCCGGTGAACGGCAGCACCGTCAGGGCGTTCGACCCGGCTGCCAGTTTCACCACCCGATTGTTGAAGTCGGTGACGTACACAGTGGCGTTGCTATCGACCGCGACCCCCTGAGGTTCGTACAGGCCGGTGAACGGCAGCACCATCGGGGTGTTCGATCCGGGAGCCAACTCCACCACGCGGCCGTACATCGCCGCACTGGCGACGTACACGTTGCCGGCGGAGTCCAGCGCCACTCCGCCAGGAGAGAGCCGGAAGTCAAGGCCGTTGAACGCCAACACATTTTGTCCGCATGCCGGCGACGAGGCCGAATGCGGCCACGCCACCAGGTATGCGGCTGCGACCGCACCGGTGAGGAGGACGGCGGCGGCGCTAATCACGATCCACCGCTTGCGTTTGTGACGGCGCTCCGGGTCGCTGGGTCCGAAATCCGGATGCGGTGGGCCGGCGGTCGGCTGCCAGCTCCCGGCGCCGTTGCCGGCCGGCGCGGGACGCGCCATTGTCTGGGCCGCGGCGGCCTCTTGGCCGTGTTGCAGGATGCTTTCGGCCTGGTGCTGCTCGGGTGCGGTCAGCGCATCCAGGGCGGCGTTGGCCAGCTCACCAGCACTGCGGTAGCGCTCTTCGGGGTTTTTGGCCATGCCTTTGGCGATGACGTGGTCCAGAGCCGCCGGCACCTGCCCGGGCCGCAGCTGGCTGGGCCGTGGGGGTGGCTCCATCAGGTGTGCGGCCACCAACCGTTCGATGCTGTCCGCCCGAAATGGCGGCGACCCGGTCAAACACTCGTCCAACACGCAGGCCAGCGCGTACACATCGGAGCGATAGGTGACCCCGTTGCCGGTGAACCGCTCCGGCGCCATGTACTTGTAGGTCCCCATCGTCGTGCCGGTCTGGGTCAGACCTGGGTCGGTGGCGGCCCGGGCAATCCCGAAATCCACCAAGTACGCAAAATCATCGGCGGTGACCAGGATGTTCTCCGGTTTCACATCCCGGTGCGTCACCCCGTTGGCATGCGCGGCGTCCAGCGCGGCAGCGATTTGACGCACAATCGCCACCGCCCGGGGTGGACTCAAAGCCCCGCTGGCTTTGAGCACCCTCGCCAAGTTCGCGCCATCGATGAGGCGCATGTCCAAATACAGCCGCCCGTTGATCTCGCCGTAGTCATGAATCGGCACCACATGCGGCTCAGTCATCCGGCCCGCGGCGCCGGCCTCACGTTGCATGCGTGCCCGAAACATCGGGTCGTGGGAGAACTGCGGTGAGATCAGCTTGAGCGCCACCACCCGGCCCTTGCGGGTGTCCTCGGCCTCATACACCTCTCCCATCCCGCCGCGGCCCAGCAGCCGCATCAGCCGATAGGGCCCAAACCACGAACCCGGCTCGTTGCCAGTCATCGTCGAGCTCCCTTCAGCTAAGAGATGGCATTTACGGCCGCTGTCAGCTTCGATTGGAACGAGCTCGGCACCGGGATGTACCCGTACTGGTCCAAACCATCTTGGCCAGCACCAATTGCGGCTTGCATGAACGCTTTTACGGCCGTACCGGTCGCGGAGTCCGGATATTTCGAACAGACGATTTCGTAGGTCGGCTCCACGATCGGGTAGGCCCCGGCCTGGGTCGGCTTGTAGAACGACGACGTGTCGACCACCAAGTCATTGCCCTGCCCCACGAACTTGGCTCCGGCGATCGTCTTGGAGACCGAGTCGGAAGTGATGGTCACCGGCTCCGGACCTGCCGTCGTGATGATCTGGGCAATGTTCAACTGCTTGCCCACCGCGAACGACCACTCGTTGTAAGTGATCGATCCGTCGGTGTTCTGCACGGCCGCCGACGTGCCGTCATCGCCGGCGGCGCCGTCACCGACGCCGCCAAGGAATGTCTGGCTGGCACCTTTCCCCCACGCACCGTCGGACGCGGTATCCAGGTACTTCTCAAAGTTGGATGTGTTACCGGATTGGTCGCTGCGAAAGAAAACGTGGATCGGCGCTGCGGGCAGGGCGGCGTCGGCGTTGAGCGCCCTGATCGTTGGGTCGTTCCAGGTGGTGATGGTCCCGTTGAAAATCTTTGCGATCGCTGGGCCGTCGAGATTGAGCGAATTCACGCCGGTGATGTTGTAGGTAACCGCTATCGGGCTGAACACGACCGGCAGGTCCCATGCCGGCGAACCGCACCGTTGTTCAGCGTGCGCGGGCTGACCCTTCGATGGGTTCAGAGGATCGCCGGAACCCGCCAGATCGGTTATGTTGTTGACGAACTGCGTCACTCCCGCACCGGAGCCATTGGCGGTGTAGTCCAGGCTGTAGCCCGGGCACGCATGGACATAGGCGTAGACGAATTGCTCGATCGCGTTCTCTTGTGCCGTCGCGCCGCTGGCTTTGAGTTTTTTCTTGCCGCCGCAGACGATTGGTGTCGATGGGGTGTTGGCTCCAGATGATGATGACGAACTGCTTGTGTGGCCACCACATGCCGTTAACGTCAGCACGCCGGCAACCAGCAGGCTGATTGCGGCGTCGGCTCGGTTGAACTTCAACGGAACTCCTCTGACGAATCACGGTGACGGACGCGCTCCGCCACCGGGAGCCGCCGTGGTCCACGTTCCGCCGCGCAGGCACGTGGTTGGTCTGGCAACGAACACACGAGCCTGGCAACATACAAACCTTTGACGATGGGCTGATTATTAGCCAAACCTCTGAAGATGGGCGGATTATTAGCGAACCCTCTGAAAATCAACAGAAAAGGCGAACGGCATCTGTGAAGATAAGCAGTCGGTTAGCAGTGCCTTTGAAAACAGGTAGAGGGTGACGATGCTCGACTCCTATTGGGGCGTAGAGCAGTAACGTGATGGGATGTTGATGGTCCCAGGGCAAGTCAACGCCGGAACGGGTGACGTTGATGCGGATGCCGCTGCCGCGGCGATGCGTTCGGTCAATCTCACTCTGGGTTTCGGCGCAACAACCGTGCTCAACGACGTGAGCCTCGACTTTCCCGCGCGGACGATCACCTCGTTGCTCGGACCGACCGGCTCCGGCAAGACGACCTTCCTGCGGACCCTGAATCGGATGAACGACAAAGTGTCCGGATACCGCTACAGCGGCGATGTCCTGTTGGGTGGCCGCAGCATCTTCAAAAGCCAAGACCTGATGGAGTTTCGCCGCAGGGTCGGTATGCTCTTCCAGCGTCCCAATCCATTCCCGATGTCGATCGTCGACAACGTCGTCGCCGGTTTGCGCGCTCATAAGCTGGTGTCCCGCAAAGACTTTAAGAGCGTTGCGGAGGCTCGCTTGATCGAAGTCGGTCTCTGGGATGCGGTGAAGGACCGGCTCGGTGATTCACCGTTCCGGCTGTCGGGCGGTCAGCAGCAGTTGTTGTGTCTGGCCCGTGCGCTTGCGGTGAATCCGGAGGTGCTGCTTCTCGACGAGCCCACCTCATCACTGGACCCTGCCACGACCGAGAAGATCGAAGAGCTCATCCGATCGCTGGCCAACCGGCTCACGGTGGTCATGGTGACGCACGATCTCGCCCAGGCCGCCCGAATCGGTGACCGGACCGCCTTGTTCTTCGATGGCAGGTTGATCGAGGAAGGGCCCACCGAGCAGTTGTTCCTATCGCCGAAACATGCAGAGACCGTCCGCTATGTCTCCGGGCTGTTTGGCGACCGTCGCCTCCTCGGCGTGGTCGTTGGGGCCACTGACGCAAACGGGGGAAAGAAAGGTGAGTGAGGGCCGTGAAAACTTCTTTGCGTACCCTGCTGGTTGCGGCGCCATTGGTCCTGGTCGCCGCGGCCTGCGGTTCGAATTCGACAGGCGGTTCGTCCAGCCCAGGGGCTAGCGCCGGCAGCATCGCCACTACGCCCGCAACGTCGAAGGTGGCGCTCTCGGAGACCGGTGCCACCGAGCTGTACCCGCTGATGAATGCATGGGTTCCGGCTTATCAGTCGAAATACCCGAACGTCACGATCAGTACGGCGGCCACCGGATCCGGTGCCGGGATCTCCCAGGCAATTGCCAGGGCGGTCGACATCGGCGCCTCCGGCGCCTACCTGTCGCAGGGTGATATTTCCGCGCACAAGGGGCTGATGAATATCGCCTTGGCCATTGCCGCCGAGGAGGTCCATTACAACGTTCCAGGTGTCACCGAGCACCTCAAGCTGAATGGCAAGGTGCTGGCGGCCATGTACGAGGGCAGCATCAAAAGCTGGAATGACCCGCAGATCGCCGCGCTGAACCCCGGCGTGAGCCTGCCGGCCATCCCGGTGGTGCCGCTACACCGTTCCGACGGGGCGGGCGACACCTTCGTGTTCACCCAATACTTGTCGAAGCAAGACCCCGACGGCTGGGGTAAGTCGCCCGGCTTCGGCACCACCGTCGACTTCCCCGCCGTGCCGGGCGCGCTCGGTGAAAACGGGGCCGGCGGCATGGTGACCGGCTGCGCTCAAACTCCGGGGTGCGTCGCCTACATCGGTATCAGCTATCTCGACCAGGCCAACGAGAAGGGGCTGGGCGTGGCCGAACTGGGCAACGCCTCCGGCAAGTACGTGCTGCCGGATGCCCAAAGTATCCAGGCTGAGGCCGCCGGGTTCGCCGCGCAAACACCGGCAAGTCAGGTGATCTCATTGATCAACGGACCCGCCGCTGACGGGTACCCGATCGTCAACTACGAGTACGCCGTCGTCTACGGCAGCCAGAAGGATGCCGCTACCGCACAGACACTGCAAGCGTTTCTGCACTGGGTAGTGACTGACGGTAGCGGCCCGTCGTTTTTGGGCAAGGTTCACTTTCAGCCGCTGCCTGCCTCGGTGGAAAAGTTATCCGACACCCAAATCGCTAAGATCACAAGCTAACTCACTGCTTTGATGCTTTCGACGCGACAGCGAGCGTCGGCCCGCTCGCTGGCATCCTCGCGAATGCTGGGCCGTATCCGTGGCGTGAGCCGCGAAGCCCTTGCCGTCCGGTGGGCCGGTGGTCTGGGCGCGGTGATCCCACTGCTCGCGCTGGTCTTCGTGCTGGCCACGCTGATCGTCGAGGCGCTTCCGGCGATCAGGATCAACGGGCTGCACTTCTTCACTGCCAGCGAATGGAACCCCGGAAACCTCTACGGCAGCAACGATGTCAGCAAGGGTGTGCCACATCCGGTCGATGCCTACTATGGGGCACTGCCGCTGATCGTCGGGACGCTGGCGAGCTCCGCGATTGCGCTGATCATCGCGGTGCCGGCTTCGATCGGCGCGGCGCTGGCGATCGTCGAACGGCTACCGAAACGTTCCGCTTCGGCCGTCGGCATGGTGCTCGAATTGCTCGCGGGGATCCCCAGTGTCGTCGTCGGCCTTTGGGGGGCAATGACTTTCGGTCCGTTCATTGCCCACCACATCGCCCCCGTGATTGCCCGCAACGCGCCGAATGTGCCGGTGCTCAACTATCTCCGCGGGGACACTGGCAACGGAGAAGGCATGTTGGTGTCCGGTCTGGTGCTCGCGGTAATGATCATCCCGATCATCGCCAGCACCGCCCGTGACCTGTTCCAACAAGTCCCTAGACTGCCCCGCGAGGGCGCGATCGCGTTGGGAATGTCCGACTGGGAGTGTGCGCGCAGAGTCACCCTGCCGTGGGTGTCGCGCGGCATCGTCGGCGCCGTCGTGCTGGGACTCGGACGTGCGCTGGGCGAGACGATGGCCGTTGCCATGGTATCGGGTGCAGAGTTGGGTGCGATGCCCCACAACATCTACTCGACCATGACTACGATCGCTGCCACCATTGTGTCGCAACTGGATTCGGCGTTGACTGACTCCACCAACTTCGCGGTGAAGACCCTTGCCGAGGCAAGTCTTGTGCTGATGGTGATCACATTGCTCACGAATATGTTGGCTCGTGCGCTGGTGCGCAGGGCGTCGGGTACCGCACTGCCAGTCGGGCGAGGTGTCTGACATGTGGTCGAGAACGTCTCGGCGCAAAACGGTCAACGCGTTGTGGTGGACCGCCTGCTTCGGTTGCCTGGCGATGGTGATCTTACCGACGTTGTGGATGCTGATCGGAGTCGTCGGCCGCGCGCTGCCGGTGTTTCACTTCAGCGTGTTGGTCGAGGACTCGCACGGCGGCGGTGGCGGCCTTCGCAACGCCATCGTCGGTACTGCGACCCTGGGCTTCGGTGTCATGCTGGTAGGCGGCACCGTCAGCGTGTTGGCTGGTATCTACCTATCCGAATTCGCCACCGGCAGAACACGTTCGGTTCTTCGCGCGGCCTACGAGTTGCTGTCCGGTATCCCATCCATCGTGCTCGGATACGTCGGTTATCTGGTGCTGGTGCTCTACTTCGACTGGGGGTTCTCGCTGGCGGCCGGGGTCTTGACGCTGTCAGTTCTGAGTATTCCGTACATCGCCAAGGCCACTGAAGCGGCGCTAGGTCAGGTGCCGACGGCATACCGGGAAGGGGCAACGGCGCTCGGCCTGCCGTTCGGTTGGACGCTGCGCAAGATCGTGCTGAAGACGGCACTGCCCGGAATTGTCACCGGCATGCTGGTAGCGCTCGCACTGGCGATCGGCGAGACGGCGCCAATGCTGTACACGGCGGGCTGGTCGGATTCCCTTCCGGCCGCCAAACTTACCGCTTCGCCGCTCGGCTACCTGACATATCCGATCTGGACGTTCTATAACCTGCCATCGAAAACGGCTCTGGACTTGTCGTATGACGCGGCTTTCCTGCTGATCGTGTTTCTGCTGCTGTTGATCATTCTCGGGCGGTTGATCACCTGGTTCGCGCGGCGGCATTCCGAGTCGGGGTAACGATTCGGACGCCCCTCAACGCGTCGGCCATGGGCTGTAGTCGGCGATCAGCTCCTCCTGCGGTGGCCGCTGGTCGGCGGCCACATGCTGCAGGTTGATCCGAATCCGATACCAGATCGAACTCGGCCCGCGCATTCCGTCGACCAGCACGTCGGCCGGCTGCAGGCGATCCGCCGCGGCGGGGTGGCGCTGTCGCCAGGTGTCCAGTGCGGCCATCGCTTCGTCCTTGGTCTTGGTCCGGGCGATCTCGATGAGCGGCATCGCCGACTGGCGACGGCCGGTGCCATCCCCGCGGCGCGCACCTTTCGGCGCCTTCTCGGCAGGGCCGAGTTCCTCGGCCAGCGTGAGCAGTGCATCCAGGCCGGCGGCGGTGTCGTCCATCCCCTCCCACGGGTCGCCGATGTCGGCGAACCGATCCGGCACCGTCGCGATCGTGAACGCGGCGGGGTCGCAGTCGGCGACCTCGTCCCAATGCAGCGGTGTGGACACCCGCGCGTCCGGGGTGGCCCGCACCGAATACGCCGACGCGACCGTACGGTCCTTGGCGTTCTGGTTGAAGTCGACGAACACGCCCTGACGTTCTTCCTTCCACCAGCGGCTGGTCGCCAGGTCGGGAGCCCGTCGCTCCACTTCCCGTGCCACCGTTTGCGCAGCCAGCCGCACCTGCCGAAACGACCAGCCCGGCACGATGCGCGCATAAATATGGAAGCCACGCGACCCGGACGTCTTCGGCCACGCGGTCAGCCCGTGATCCTCCAGCACGTCGCGTGCCACCAGCGCGACGTCGAGGATCTGCCGCCACGGCACTCCGGGCATGGGATCCAAATCGACGCGCAACTCGTCCGGGTGATCGAGATCGTCGGCGAGCACCGGATGCGGATTGAGGTCAATGCAGCCCAGGTTGATCGCCCAGGCCAGTCCGGCGGCGTCGTGGATGACGGCTTCCTTGGCCGAGGTCCCCGATGCGTAACGCAACTCGGCAACATCCACCCAGTCGGGTCGTTTTGTGGGCGCACGTTTTTGGAAGATCGCCTCCTGGTCGATGCCCTTCACGAAGCGTTTCAGGATCATCGGGCGTCCGGCCACACCGCGCAGGGCACCGTCTGCGACAGCCAGGTAGTAGTGGATCAGGTCCAATTTGGTGTGCCCGGGTTGCCCGTCATGACCGGGAAAAATCATCTTGTCAGGATGGGTGACCTCGACCTGGTGTCCACTTACGTCCAGCGACACCGATCCCATGGGTCGATGGTAATTCCGGCGTATTTTCAGGCCGGGCTGCGACGTACGTCACATAGGGTGAAGTCATGCCTAACCTCTTCGATGTCCCCGGGCAGGCGGTAGCCAAGGTTCAGCAGTATGCCGAGCGTGGGGTGGCCGAACTGCACTACCTCCGCAAAATCATCGAGTCCGGCGCGTTCCGGCTGGAGCCGCCGCTGAACTATGCCGCGATGGCCGCCGATATCCGCAAATGGGGCGAGATCGGCATGCTGCCGTCGTTCAACGCCAGACGCACGCCTCATCGCGCGGCGATCATCGACGACGAGGGCGCGCTGACGTACAAGGAACTCGACGAGGCGGCCAATGCGGTGGCCCACGGACTGCTGGCCAAGGGGGTGCGCGGCGGCGACGGTGTGGCGATCCTGGCGCGCAACAACCGCTGGTTTGCCATCGCCGAATTTGGCTGCGCGCGGGTCGGTGCCCGCATCATCCTGCTCAACAGCTCGTTCTCGGGGCCCCAGATCAAAGAAGTTACCGAGCGTGAAGACGCCAAACTGCTGATCTATGACGACGAGTACGCGAAGGACGTCAGCAAGGCCGACCCGCCGCTGGGCAAGCTGCGGGCGCTGGGCATAACTCCGGACGGTGAGGACTCCGGCAGCACCGACGAGACCTTGGCCGACCTGATCGCCCAACACAGCAAATCGCCGGCACCCAAAGCCGGCAAGCATTCGTCGATCATCATCCTGACCAGCGGCACCACCGGCACCCCGAAGGGCGCGAACCGCAGCACTCCGCCGACGTTGGCGCCGATCGGCGGCATCTTGTCGCACGTTCCGTTCAAGGCCAACGAGGTGACTTCGCTGCCGGCGCCGATGTTCCACGCGCTGGGTTTCCTGCACGCCACCATCGGGATGTTCTTGGGCTCGACGCTGGTGCTGCACAACAAGTTCAAACCGGCCGAGGTGTTGAAAGACATCGAGGAACACAAGGTGACCGCGGTGGTCGTCGTGCCGGTGATGTTGTCGCGGATGCTCGATGCGCTGGAAAAGATGGACGACAAACCCGATCTGTCGAGCTTGCGGATCATCTTCGCCTCCGGCTCGGCGTTGGGCGCCGACTTGGCCGAGCGGGCGCTCAAGGACATCGGTCCGGTCGTCTACAACATGTACGGCTCCACCGAGATCGCCTTCGCCACCATCGCTGAGCCCAAGCACCTGCAACACAACTCGTCGACGGCGGGACCGGTGGTCAAGGGTGTGAAGGTCAAGATTTACGACGAGAACGGCAAGGAGTTGCCGCAGGGCGAAGTCGGGCGGATCTTCGTCGGCACCACCTTCCCGTTCGAGGGCTACACCGGCGGCGGCGGTAAGCAGATCATCGACGGCCTGCTGTCCTCCGGTGATGTCGGCTACTTCGACGAGCGCGGGCTGCTGTACATCAGTGGCCGCGACGACGAGATGATCGTCTCCGGCGGCGAGAACGTCTTCCCGGCCGAAGTCGAGGACCTGATCAGCGGACATCCTGACGTGGTAGAGGCCACCGCGCTCGGCGTCGAAGACAAGGAATGGGGCCACCGGCTGCGCGCCTTCGTGGTGAAAAAGCAGGACGCCGACCTCGACGAGGACACCGTCAAGCACTATGTGCGCGACCATTTGGCCAAGTACAAGGTGCCGCGCGAGGTGATCTTCCTCGACGAGTTGCCGCGCAACCCGACCGGCAAGATCCTCAAACGCGAGCTGCGCGACCTCGAGGTCGGACTAGCCGCGCGAATAGCGCGCTCAGCCGTCGAAACCGGTTGCGCCGTCGAGTTGTTCGCGCAGGATGTCGAGTTGTCCGGTGTGGCGGGCGGTCTCCTCGATCATGTGCACGTAGATCCAGCGCAGCGACACCTGCCCGATGCGAAGGTGCGGCACCACGTGGTCGAGCGGATACCGTGCGGCGATGCGCCGGGACTCTTCGCACTGGGCCTGATATTCGGTGATCAGTGTCGGCAGTGACTCGTCCGCGAGGAAGTCGAACTCCCAGGAGCGGTCGTGCGTGCGACGGTTGTCGTCGCTTCGTTCCTGCAAAAGCTGTTCGAACCAGCCGAATTCCGCCCAGCGCAGGTGCTTGACCAGCCCGCCTACCGTTGTCGGTGACGCGACGAGCCTGCGGCGGGCATCGGCATCGGACAGACCGGAAACCTTGCGCACCACGATGTCTCGATAGTCGTCGAGGAATGACTCCAGCGTGGTGCGCTCGTCGACTACTCCTTGCTCGCGGCGATCGGGACGCTGCGGCTTCTGCCATGACGGCGAAGCTAGCAGGGTCAGCGCCGTTCCCGGATACTCCGGGTCACCTCGGCGGACAGCTTGGCATCGGACAACAGCAGCTCAATGAGTGCGCTAATGACCTCTTGTCCGGTGACGCGGGCGAATCCGAGGCGGTCGGCGGCCTCTCGCTGCCAGATATCGAGGGCGCGGTGTGTGGCCGGGGTCAGGTCGACGGTCCGTCTCGTCCGTTGACCGCGTGAAGGCTGTTCGACCTTCTCGCGTGCTGGTTGTTCGAGTTTCTGCCGGACGTTGGTGAGGCGTTCGGTCGGCGCCGCGGCGTCCGCGCGCCGGTGCGGCGTGGCCCGGAACGATGGCGAGCTGGGTTCCATGCGGGTGGGTGACCTTCTGTCGGCGTGAGTTTTCAGTAGATCAGGACATAAGTATGTCCGTCAAAGCCGAGCCATGCACCCGATGCGCCGGTGTGCGGCGTGTCTGCACGGTGGATGCCCTGGTCAGGGCGGTGGCCCGGCAGCCTGCGGACCGATCGGCTCGGAGCGCGGACGCATTGAATTAAATTCGCGATCTGAATTGCGATTGCTGTGTGAGATAGCAGAATCGATGGCAGCGACATGCAGTGACATGGAAATGGTTCGCTATATCGAGATCTTGCGAAGCCATATTCGGAGCTAGTGTGTGCACAATACTGACACTTATCATGAAGCAAGGAAGCACGGATCTACGGACCTCCGTAAATCAGTAGATGGCTGTTTAACAGCATAAATGACCGAATCCGTAGATACTGAAACCAGTACAGCCGTACCTCATGAGATCATGAAACCAGTAATCTATGAAATAAACAGGATCAGTATTATGGGAAATGCTTCCACCAATAGCTGGTAAAGACACTCAGCCACATTCTCAGCATTATTAACGCGTGAATTTAGCATTTGCTAAGGATTGGGATTTAACGTTCGTGGTGTCAATCCCCCAGATGACGAAGGAGCAATCAAAATGTCGTACTCACTGTCTTCCGCCCGACGCTTAGCAGCAGGCGCCGTGGGCGCAACAGCGGTGGCTGGCGCAATGCTGTTCGGTGCCACCCCCGCCGCCAACGCCGCACCTGCAAATATCCCCGCGGTCGTAGGCCCGGCCCACGTCGCCACCGCGCCGGCCTTCATCGCGCCGCAACCCGCGTGGTGGGGTCACCACCACGGCTTCTTTGGCCACCGCCGCGGCGGCGGCTTCTGGTTCCACCACCACCGTGGCATCTTTGGCCGGGGCACGAGCTTTGGTCACCACCACCGCGGGTGGTGGTGAGCTCAGGGGGAGCACCGGCTAGCCTCGCCGGTCGACAGACGAGGCTAGCCGGCCCCTAAAACCAAATAAGCCAAATCCACGCCGATCTGACAACGTCAGGTCGGCGTGAATCTTTGTGTGCAGGACTCCGCCGGACTACGGGTCGCGCGGCAGCCCCAGCAGACGCTCGGCGATGATGTTGAGCTGTACCTCCGAGGTGCCGCCGTAGATGGTGGTGGCGCGGCTGGCCAGCAGAAATTCGTCCCACTTACCCGCCGGCGTCTCGGGGTCGCCGATAGCGGCGTCGCTGCCGAACGACGACACCCCGAACTCCGCATAGCCCTGCCCGGTGCGCATCGACAACAGCTTGGAAATCGCCGCCGACGGCATCGCGTCGCCGCCGGCCAACGTCAACAGCGTCGAACGCATGTTGAGCACCTTGGCGGCGTGGCCCTCGGCGATCAACTGGCCGGCGCGGTTCTGGGCGATCTGGTCGAACTGGCCGTCGCGAATGAACTCGACGAACTGGTCGAGGTTGGCCAAGAACGGCGCCTCGCTGCTGCCGATCGACACCCGCTCGGCGGTCAGCGTGTTGCGGCTGACCTCCCAGCCCCGATTGACCTCACCGAGCACCAGCTCGTCGGGCACGAACACGTCGTCGATAAACACGGTGTTGAACATCGCGCCGCCGGTCAGCTCACGCAGCGGCTTACCTCTACGCCCTCGCTGCTCATGTCCAGCAGGAAGTACGTGATGCCATTATGTTTCGGCGCGCTCGGGTCGGTCCTGGCGAGCAGCGCACCCCACTGCGAGAACTGCGCCGCGGTGGTCCAGATCTTCTGTCCGCTGATGCGCCAGCCGCCGTCGACCTTGGTCGCCTTGGTGCTCAGGCCGGCCAGGTCGGATCCGGCACCCGGCTCGGAGAACAGCTGGCACCAGATCATCTCGCCCCGAAACGTCGGCGGCAGGAAACGCTGCTTCTGCTCGTCGGTGCCGAAGGCCACGATCGACGGCACGATCCAGGCCGCGATGCCGATCGCTGGTCGGCGTACCCGCCCGGTGCTGAACTCCTGGGCGATGATGATCTGCTCCACCGGATCGGCCGCCCGCCCCCAGGGCTTGGGCAGATACGGCAGCACCCAGCCGCCTTCAGCGATGGCGGCCGTGCGGTCGTCGCGGGCTATCGCCTTGAGCGCAGCGACCTCGGCGCGGATGTCGGCCCGCAGTTTCTCGGTGTCGGGATCCAGGTCGATGTCGAGTTTGCGCATCCCCGTGGTAGTCGCCGTGTCGACCACGCGCTGCGGATACTCGGACTTGCGGCCGAAGCAGGCGGCCAGGATCAACGCGCGACGGTAGTACACGTTGGTGTCGTGCTCCCAGGTGAATCCGATACCGCCATGCACCTGAATGCAATCTTGAGTGCACCGCTGCGCGGCCGCCGGCGCCAGCGTCGCCGCCACCGCCGCGGCGAACTCGACTGCTGAACCCTCGGCTTCCCAACCGTTTTGGCTCGCCTCGTCGACGGCGCGGGCCGCATCCCACACGGCTGCGGTGGCCCGCTCGGTGTCGGCGATCATCTCGGCGCACTTGTGCTTGACAGCCTGGAACTGACCGATCGGTCTGCCGAACTGCTCACGGATCTTCGCGTATTGGGCCGCGGTGTCGGTGGCCCACCGGGCGACGCCGACGGCCTCGGCCGACAGCAGCGTGGATATCAACGCCTGCGCGGCGACCACGCTGAGATTGCTCAGCACCGCATCGTCGCTGACTTCGACGGCGTTGGCACGCACATGCGCGATGGGTCGCAGCGGGTCGACACTGCGGACCGGTTCGATCTCGAGTTGATCGGCGTGCAGCACCACCCACTCTTCGGCGCTGTCGATCGCCACCGGCAACACCAGCACCGACGCCTCGCCGGCTGCAGGCACGGCCCGGATCTCACCGCGGATCACCAGCGCGTCACCGTGCCGCGTCGCGGTCAGCCCGGAATCCAGCGCGTAAGCGGCGACAGCTGCGCCAGACGCCAGCTCGGAGAGCACTTTGGCGTCGGGATCGTGTGCGGCGATCAGCGCACTGGCGATCGCCGACGGCACAAACGGGCCCGGTACCGCGCCGTAGCCGAACTCAGCGAGCACCACCGCAAGCTCGAGGATGCCGAAACCCTGCCCGCCGACCGATTCGGCCAAATGCACACCCTGAAGGCCTTGTTCTGCCGCGGCCTGCCAGTACGGCGGTGGGTTGTTGATCGGTGTCTCCAGCGCAGCGTGCAGCACCTCCGACGGCGCCACCCGCGCCACCAGTGACCGCACTGAGTCGGCCAGGTCTTGATGCTCAGGAGTTATCGCGATCGGCATTGGTCGCCTTCCGTTGGGCCTACTTCCGTCAATCTAATAACCGGCCGGTTGGTTGACGACATGGGCTAGCTGCTTGCCGTCCCGCAGCCGGCGGCAGTTGGCGACGGCCTCGACGAGGTACCGCCGCATGGTGTCGACGGTGTACCAGGTGACGTGCGGGGTGAGCACGACGTTGTCCAGGCTCAGCAGCGGGTTGTCCGGCGACACGGGTTCGACCTCGAAGACATCCAGACCGGCGGCGGCCAACCGGCCTTCGCGCAGCGCGTCGACCAGCGCGCCTTCGTCGACGATCGCGCCGCGTGACGTGTTGACCAGCACCGCACCGGGTTTCATGCCGGCCAGCGCGGCGCAGCCGAGCAGGCCACGGGTGTCGTCGGTCAGCGGCAGGTGCAGCGAGACGATGTCGCTGCGGACAGCAGCTCCGACAGCGGCCGCCAACCCGGCAGCCCGTCGTCGCGGGTGCTGGTATGCAGCACGGTGGCGCCCATCGCGGCAACGATGCCTGCGACATGTTTGGCGATATTGCCGTAGCCGACCAGGCCGACGGTGCAGGCGCCGATATCGCGCACGGTTTCGCCCAGAGCAGGGTCGGATGGCCAGCCGCGACCCTCGCGGGTGGCCCGGTCCAGCGCCGGCAGCCGGCGCAGGGTAGCCAACATCAGCAGCACGGTGCCTTCGGCCACCGACGGCGCGTTGGCGCCGGGCATGTTGGCGACTGCGATACCGCGCTTGGTGGCGGTGTCGACGTCGATGGTGTTGACTCCGGCACCGAACTTGTGGACCAGCCGCAGCCGGGCCGCCTGCTGCAGGTCGGCGCCCGAAAGCGGTCGCAGCACATGCCAAATCACGTCGGCGTCGGGCAGCTCCCGATAGAACGCGGCCCGCGAATCGGCCGAGTCGTCGTCGGCGCACCAGCGGATGTCAAGCCAATCATTTTCCGGCGCGAGGAATTCCAGCACCTTGGGACCGGGAACGAAATGAGCCAGGACCCTTACCGCCACCGCTTGGCAATCCACTTGGCGATGGTGTCAGCCTGTTCGCTGCGCGCTCCCGGCGTGGTGAAGTAGTGGTCGGTGTTGATGGCGCACAATGTTTTGTCATCACTGGCCAGCGCGTCGTAGATGCGTTGAGCATCGCTTGGGAACACCCCGGTGTCGGCCTCGGCGTTGATCACCAGGGCGGGGCAGGTGATCCGCGCCAGATGCGGCTCGGCCCTGGTCGGCGCGGTCCGCAGACTCCACATCACCAACCAGTTCCGCAGTGTGCAGGCGGCTGCGATCCCGTGCGCAGAGCGGTTCGCTTTGGCCGGTGCGCCCGCGTAGCAGAAATTGGGCTGGCGTTTCGTCGGCTCAAGGGTCGGATCGACCATCCGGGGATCGGCCCACGTGCGCATCACCGTGAAGGGACGGTCCGAAAACCCGGCTGCCCGAACACGTTTTAGTTCTTTTTCGGCCCAGTCGGTGATCGCGTTGTTGCGCGCCGCCTGCGCTGACCGGTAGCGGGTCAGGAATTCTGCCGAGTACGGCGGCCCGTTCTGTTCGCTGAACAGATCGAGTTCGGGGTCGGTGGCAACCGGATCGTTCTCGTCGACGACGGAGGCGTCCATCCAGGCGGTCAACACGTCGGGACGGCCCGGGTGCGCGGCACTGGCCACATAGCCGTCGGCGGGCAACAGGTCGGTCAGCCCGGCCGCCGGCCGCATTCCCGGAAGCGGAGTCACATTGGGTTCGACCGCCTGGGCCTGGTAAGCGGCCATCAAGGATCCTCCTCCGGAATTACCCAGCAAGACAATGGTTTCCACTGCTTGGGTTTCGCGCAGCCAGCGGACGCCGACGCCGATGTCGACCAGCGCATGGTCAAGCAGGAAGCTGCTCTCGAAACCACGGAACCTGGTGTTCCACCCGAGAAATCCGATGCCGCGGGTAGCCATGTAGTCGGCGAGGTAATGCTCAGAGAAGTCGATCTGGTAGTGCGTGGCGATCATCGCGACCTTCGGCTTGCGTCCGACGCCGCGGTGATAGAGGCCCTGGCATGGGTGTCCGCCCGCGCCGGCGCGCCGGCCGGTCGGCGAGGGCAGTCCGATGAATTCGCGGATCACCCCGGGGTTGCCGCTGGTGCGAGTCACCTTGGGCGGACCTCCTTGTAATAGATGGCTCGGTAGAAGATGTTCGCCAAGGTGTCGATGCAGGCCTGGTCGTCAGGCGCGCCGACCGAGCTCGACCCGGGAGCGGCGAGCTGGAGATAACAGAACTGGTTCAACATCGCCACGATCGCGACGGCGATCAGCTGTGGGTCGTCATCTGCGCAATAGCCCTCGGCTTGGGCGCGCCGCACCATTTCGGTGATGAACGAGGTCGGGATGGCGCAGATGTCGGCCCAGTACTGGGCGAAGTCGTCGTTGATCATCGCCAGCTGCGACACGCTGATCATTTCCGCCAACCGGTTTCGATAGGTATGCCAGTGCGCCGACGCGGCCTGCTGGGCTCGCTCGCGATTCGAGAGGTCATGCCGGATCACCGGCAGCGCCCGCTGGTTGACTTCGTCACGGAACCGCAGCGCCCATTCCCGGACCATCGACTCTTTGGAGTCGTAGTAGTTGTAGAACGACGCCGTCGACCGGCCCGCCTCCGCGGCGATGTCGGCGATGGTGGTGGCCAGGATGCCTTTGCGGGCAATGACTGTTCGGGCTGCGGCGTCGATGGCGGCTTGTGTTCGGCGGCCGCGGTCGGTCGGCACCTGGGCGCGCCGGGTCGGCTGCTCGGACACGGTCGACACGAGTACGTCCCCTCTTTTTGAGAACTGAATCTGATGTTAGGTTCAGATTCAGTTCTCCGCCACGGAATCAGCGACGGGCCGTGTCGACGGACGGGAGCCGCGAGATGATCAAGCCGCACAACGCCAACGCCGAGTTCGAACTCGGCGGGATCAACCACGTCGCGCTGGTGTGTTCGGACATGGCGCGCACGGTGGACTTCTACAGCAACGTCCTGGGCATGCCTCTGATCAAATCGCTGGACCTGCCCGGGGGCGCCGGTCAGCATTTTTTCTTCGACGCCGGCAACGGTGACTGCGTCGCATTCTTCTGGTTCGCCGACGCGCCGGACCGGGTGCCGGGGCTCTCGTCGCCGGCCGCCATCCCCGGCATCGGCGAGATCACCAGCGCAGTCAGCACCATGAACCACTTGGCGTTTCATGTTCCGGCCGAGAAGTTCGACGACTATCGCCAGCGTCTCAAGGCCAAGGGTGTGCGGGTGGGCCCGGTGCTCAACCACGACGAGAGCAAGATGCAGGTGTCGGCCACCGTGCATCCCGGTGTCTATGTGCGGTCGTTCTATTTCCAGGACCCCGACGGAATCACACTCGAGTTTGCCTGCTGGATAAAAGAATTCACGACGGCTGACACGCAGACTGTGCCGCGGACGGCGGCCGACCGTCGTATCCCGGCCGCCCACTAGTCGCGGTACAGGCTGGGGTCGGCGAGTCCGTCGAGCAGAGACGCCAGGTGGTCGACCAGCTGATCGGGGTCGAGCCGCACGTCGCCGGCCAGCCAGGCGCTGATCGTCTGCCCTACGCCGCCGACCACGAAGTGCGCGGCGGCCTTGATCCGGTCGTTCTCCGGGACCCGCAGTGCCTGCTCGACGTGGCGGCCTGACAGCATCGCGAACAGCGCGCTGGATTCGAGGCGCTTACGTACCAGCACGGCGTTGGCAAGCTGTGCGCTGAACAGCAGCCGGCCCACCCGGGGGTCGCCGCCGATGGTGCGGACGAGATTGGACATGCCGGCGCGGGTCTGCTCCGCCGGCGGCGCGGCGGCCACCGCGGCCTGCGTCGTGGCGGCCAGGTCGGCAATCACGCCGTCGAACACTGCCGCGACGAATTCGTCCTTGTCGCAGAAGCTTTCGTAGAAGTAGCGGGCGGCCACGCCGGCCTGCCGGCAGATACTGCGAACCGTCAACTCCGGGGCATCATCGCGACCTAGCAGGTCGAGACCGGCCTCCAGCAGCTTGGCCCGACGGGTTGCCAGGCGGTCGGCCGCGTCGACGCCACGGTATGGCCGTGCGCTGGTCGTCGGGGCGGAAGGCATGCGTCCCATCTTGACATCGGTGAGCGCCGGGCGGCAATATCAGGAAACATACGTTCTCACATTTAGCGGGTAGGTGTCCGATGACGGTCAGCGAGCCAATGAGCCATGTCGAGCGCACCTTGACCGACCCGCCGATAGGGCGGCTAAACCGCCGTCGTCCAAGGCAAGGCGCCCGCCTTGACGACCAACTGATGGGGATGGCGCTGCTGCTCGGCCCGGCCAACGTGATCATGCAGCTGGCGCGGCCGGGCGTGGGTTACGGCGTCATGGAGAGCCGGGTCGAGACCGGCCGGATCGACCTGCATCCGATCAAACGGGCGCGCACGACCTTTACCTACCTCGCGGTGGCCATGGCCGGCAGCGACGCGCAAAAGGCGGCATTTCGCCGGGCGGTGAACCGTGCGCATGCCCAGGTTTACTCGCTGCCCGACAGCCCGGTTGAATACAACGCGTTCGACCCGGACCTGCAGCTGTGGGTGGCGGCGTGCCTCTACAAGGGCGGGGTCGACTTCTATCGGACGTTCGTCGGCGAGATCGACGAGCAGGACGCCGACCGTCACTACCGCGAAGGCATGACGCTGGGCACCACGTTGCAGGTACCACCCGAGATGTGGCCGCCGGATCGGGCCGCGTTCGACCGCTACTGGCAGCAGCAACTGGACAAGGTGCACATCGACGACCACGTCCGCGAGTACCTGTATCCGATCGCGGTGGGCCGGATTCAGGGCTTGCCGCTGCCGCCGGTCGTGCGTAGGCAGCCGGAAAAACTCGGCCTGCTGATCACCACCGGCTTTCTGCCGCAACGGTTCCGCGACGAGATGCACCTCGAGTGGGATGCCGCCAAGCAGCGGCGCTTCGACCGGCTGATCGCCGTGCTGCGAACGGTCAACAACGCGCTGCCCCGGTTTGTCCGGCGCTTCCCGTTCAACGTGTTGCTGTGGGACCTGGATCGACGGATCAAGGCCGGCCGTCCGCTGGTGTAGCCGAATACCCCCTACCGGGACAGGGTCTTGTTCTACGACATTGCGTCGTATTGAATGCCGTCGTGGCTGGATCGAGCGACACCAGCGCGCTTTCACGCGCGCGTAGGGTCGGTTCCTGTGCGTACTGACAACGACAACTGGGACATCACAACAAGTGTCGGTTCGACTGCGTTATTCGTGGCCACCGCTCGAGCATTGGAGGCGCAAAAACCAGATCCGTTGGCTGTCGACCCGTTTGCCGAGGTGTTCTGTCGTGCGGTGGGCGGTAAAGCCGCCGACGTGTTGGACGGCAAGGACCCCGGGCATCAACTGAAAACACCCGATTGGGGCGAGCACTTCGTCAACTTCCAAGGTGCCCGCACCCGGTATTTCGACAACTACTTCCGGGGGGCCGCCGATGCGGGCGTCCGACAGGTGGTCATCCTGGCGGCGGGTTTGGACTCCCGCGCTTACCGGCTGCCCTGGCCCGACCAGACGACGATCTTCGAGTTGGACCGTCCGCAGGTTCTCGATTTCAAGCGGCAGGTGCTTGCTGAACAGGGAGCCAAACCCAACGCCGACCGCCACGAGGTTGCCATCGACCTACGCGAGGACTGGCCGCAAGCATTGCGGGACAGCGGATTTGATGCTGCCAAGCCGTCGGCCTGGATTGCCGAAGGCCTGTTGATCTACCTCCCGGCCACTGCCGAGGAGCAGTTGTTCACCGGCATCGACTCGCTGGCCGCCCGGGCCAGTCACGTCGCCGTGGAAGACGGCGCGCCGATGCCGTCCAACGACTACGCGGCCGCCGTGGAGGAAGAGCGTGCCGCCGTTGCCGAGGGGGAACAGCGGGTGTTCTTCCAACTGGTCTACAACGAACGGCACGCTCCGGCCGACCAGTGGTTCGGCCATCACGGCTGGACCGCACAGGCGACCCCGTTGGCCGACTACCTGCGTGAGGTGGGTCGGCCGGTTCCCGGACCGGACATCGAGGCCGGACCGATGGTGACTCGGAACACATTGGTCAGGGCCGTCAAAAAGTGAGACGCCTATGCCGTAGAGTCTTCGCGTAATGACAACCGTTTTCATTAAGCGACTGTGTCGACCCCGGCAGAGGGATTCAGACCCCGCCGGGGCGGAGGAGGAGCTGATGCGGACTGAACTGCGAAGGATGGCATCGGGGCCGCGGTGTTTAGGGCACCGAATCCACCGGATCCGTGGTCTCGACACTTAGCTTACGCAATGCTAACTTCGGCCCGGGGTTAGCTTAGGCAACACTATCTTGCAAAAGGAGGCGGACCCGTTGGAAACCGCTGACACCGGCTTGATCGCAACACGGCCGACGACGGCCCGGGTGGATGACGACGTCACGAGCCGATTCGCGACCTGCTGCCGAGCGCTTGGGCTGACTGTCTACGACCGGAGGCGGCCGGCAGACCCGGCCGCCGCCCGATCCGGCTTCACCGCCCTCACCCGCATCGCCCATGAGCAATGCGACGCCTGGGTCGGGCTTGCCGCCGCTGGCGACGCGTCTACCCTTGTGTTGGAGGCGATTTCGCGCACAGCGGCGACCGCGGGAGTATTGCAGCGCCATGTGGAACTGGCGCCGGGCGCCCTGGGGTTCCACTACGACAGCGGCCTCTACTTACGCTTCCGCGCGACCGAACCCGATGATTTCCACCTCGCGTACGCCGCGGCGTTGGCAGGTGAAGGTCAATTCGCCGACGCGCACAAACTGGTCATCGACGTCACCCAGCGTCGGCCGAGCTCGCGGGAGGCTCGCTGGGTCGCGGCCACTATCCAGTACCGGGCACAGCGCTGGGCGGATGTGGTCAAGTTGCTGTCGCCGATCGTCAATGACCCCGGTCTCGACGAGCACTTCGGCCATGCGGTCAAGATTGCCCTGGGGATCTCGTTGGCGCGGCTGGGCATGTTTGCTGCGGCTTTGTCGTATCTGGAGGAGCCCGACGGTCCGGTCGCCGTGGCCGCGGTGGACGGCGCACTGGCCAAGGCGCTGGCGCTGCGCGCCGACGGCGACGAGGACACCGCTCGAGAGGTGCTGCAGGACCTCTATGCCGCCAACCCGGAGAACGCCCAGGTCGGAGAGGCGCTGTCGGATTCCAGTTTCGGGATCGTGCCGACCACCGCGGACCGTATTGACGCCCGGGTCGACCCATGGGACCCCGAAACCGAGCCTAAGCCAGGCGATTTCGTCGACCCCGGAGCCCAGGAGCGCAAGGCGATGCTGCTGGCCGAGGCTGAGCGCGAGCTCGACGAGTTCATCGGCCTCGAAAGGGTCAAAGACCAGGTGGCGCGGCTCAAGAGCGCGGTCGCGATGGAATTGGTGCGCAAGGAGCGGGGCCTGGAGGTCGCGCAGCGCACCCACCACCTCGTCTTCACCGGGCCGCCCGGAACCGGCAAGACCACCATCGCGCGTGTCGTCGCGAAAATCTATTGCGGGCTGGGCCTTTTGAAGAAGGAGAACATCAAAGAGGTGCACCGCGCCGATTTGATCGGCCAGCACATCGGGGAAACCGAGGCCAAGACCAACGCGATCATCGACAGCGCATTGGATGGTGTGCTGTTCCTCGACGAGGCCTACGCCCTGGTCGCTACCGGCGCCAAGAACGACTTCGGTCTGGTGGCGATCGACACGTTGCTGGCCCGGATGGAGAACGACCGGGATCGGCTGGTGGTCATTATCGCCGGCTACCGCGCCGACCTGGATCGGTTCCTGGACACCAACCAAGGTCTGCGGTCGCGGTTTACCCGGACCATCGACTTCCCGTCCTACCAGCCGGCCGAGCTGATCGAGATCGCGAACTTCATGGCCACGAAACGCGACAGCGCCTTCGAGCAGCCCGCGCTCGAGGATCTGGAAGCGTTGTTCGCGCACTTGGCCAACATCACCAAACCCGATACGGCGGGGGTGGAACGCCGCGGCCTGGATATCGCGGGCAACGGCCGGTTCGTCCGCAACGTCGTCGAAAAGTCCGAAGAGGAGCGCGAATTCCGGTTGGACCACAGCGAACATGCACAAACCGGTGAGTTCACCGACGAGGAGCTGGTGACGATCACCGCCGCAGACCTCGCCAATACGGTGCCGCCGCTGCTGGAAGGTCTGCGGCTGGAGATGCCGGCATGACGAACCCAGAATCATCCGACGACCGGCGCTCGTTCGCGTCGCGCACCCCGGTCAACGACAACCCCGACAAGGTGGTCTACCGCCGCGGGTTTGTGACCCGCCACCAGGTCAGTGGCTGGCGGTTTGTGATGCGCCGGATCGCCTCCGGCGTCGCCTTGCACGACACCCGGATGCTCGTCGACCCGTTGCGCACTCAGACGCGTGCCGTGCTGATGGGCGTGCTGATGCTGATCACCGCGCTAGTCGGCTGCTTTGTATTCTCGCTGATTCGGCCGAACGGGTCGGCCGCCAACAACCCGGTGCTGGCCGACCGGTCGACCGCCGCGCTTTACGTGCGGGTCGGCGATCAGTTGCACCCGGTGTTGAACTTGGCCTCGGCCCGGCTGATCGTCGGTCGCCCGGTCAACCCGACCACCGTGAAAAGCACTGAGCTGGACAAGTTTCCGCGCGGCAACCTGATCGGTATCCCGGGTGCACCCGAGCGGATGGTGCAAAACACCGCCAAGGATGCCGACTGGACGGTGTGCGATGCCTTATCGGGTGCAGCGGGTGCGGCCGCCGGGGTCACGGTGATTGCCGGAGCCCCCGACAGCACGGGGCGCGGGCGGCGACGCTGGGCGCAGGGCAGGCAGTGCTGGTCCGCAACCCCACCAGCACCTGGCTGCTGTGGGACGGCCGCCGCAGCCGGATCGACCTGGCCGACCACGCCATCACGGGCGCGCTGGGCCTGGGTAGCGACATTCCCGCGCCGCGGCCGATCGCCGCCGGGCTATTCAACGCGGTTCCCGAAGGCGCCGCCGCTGTCCGCGCCTGCCATCCCGGACGCCGGAAGCCCCGCCGGTTCGGCCTGCCGGTGCCCGCACCGGTCGGCGCGGTGGTGGAAGCCCATGCGCTTGGAAGGCAGCGTCAGCCAATGGCCTGCTCTACTACGCGGTGCTGCCCGACGGCCTGCAGCCGATCTCGCCGGTGCTGGCCGCGATACTGCGCAACTCAAACTCCTACGGCCTGGAGCAGCCGCCACGGCTGGGCGCCGATCAGATCGCCAAACTGCCGGTGTCCCGAGGCGCTGGACGACAGCCGCTACCCCGATCATCGGATCAGCCTGGTCGACGCGGTCCACAATCCGGTCACCTGTGCGCACTGGAGCAAGCAGGCCGGCGCGAGCACCAACTCGCTGACCTTGCTGACCGGTTCAGCACTTCCGGTCCCGGAGGCGGTGCATACCGAAGATCTGGTCGGCGGTGGAACCGGCGGTACCGCGAGCCGGGTCGCGATGGCACCGGGGACCGGGTACTTCACCGCGACCGTCGGCCAGAATGCGGCTTCGCCGACGGCCGGGGCGCTGTTCTGGATCTCCGATACCGGGGTACGTTTCGGCATTGACAACGAAGCTACCGAGGGTGGGGCCAATGGGCCGGCCAAAACCGCTGAGGTTCTTGGCTTGAGCCCGCCGCCGACTCCGATCCCGTGGTCGGTGCTGTCGTTGTTCGCGCCCGGCCCGACCCTGTCACGCGCCGATGCTTTACTTGCCCACGACGGACTGGCGCCGGATTCACGACCCAGTCGTACTGCAGCGCAGGGGGAGAACCGATGAGCCGATTGATTTTCGAGGCCCGCCGGCGGCTGCCACCGCCGGTCACCCGTAAGGGCACCATCAGCATCGAAGCGCCTCCGGAACTGCCCCGGGTGATTCCACCGTCGATGTTGCGACGGGCCCTGCCGGTTGTGATCGTGCTGCTGATCGTCGGCATGATCGTCGCGTTGGTGGCGACCGGGATCCGGTTGATCTCCCCGCAGACGCTGTTTTTCCCGTTTGTGTTGCTGTTGGCCGCCACTGCGTTCTATCGCGGCAACGACAACAAAAATCGGACCGAGGAAGTCGACGCCGAGCGGGCCGACTACCTGCGCTACCTGTCGGTCGTTCGGGACAACATCCGGGCCCAGGCCGCCGACCAACGGGCTGCGGCCGAATGGTCGCATCCCGAGCCGGCGGATCTGGCCGCGATACCCGGCTCGCGGCGGCAATGGGAGCGTGACCCCCAGGATGCCGACTTTCTGGTGGTGCGAGCCGGCCTGCACTCGGCAACGCTGGACACCGCACTGCGGGTCAACGACATCGCCGACGAGATCGACCTGGAACCCGTGTCGCACAGCGCATTACGCAGCCTGCTCGACACCCAGCGCACCGTCCGCGACGTTCCGACCGGTATCGACCTGACCAAGGTTTCGCGGATCACTGTGCTCGGCGATGATGACGAGGTACATGCGGCGCTGCGCGCCTGGATCGCTCAGGCGGTCACCTGGCATGACCCGACGGTACTCGGCGTCGCCGTGGCTGCTTCGAATCTCGAGGCGCCGGAATGGTCATGGCTGAAGTGGTTGCCGCATGTCGACATTCCCGGCCGAACTCGACGGCGTGGGCCCGGCCCGCTATCTGTCCACCAAGCCCGACGAGTTGGCCGCGCTGCTTGGCATGTCGCTGGCCGACCGCCCGGCGTTCGCCGGCGGCTCGGCTGACGCGTTGCGGCACTTGCTGATCGTCGTCGACGATCCGGACTATCGACTTGAAGGCCTCGCCCCTGGCAGTCGGTCGGGCCGGGGTCACCGTCGTGCACCGATCGGCTAAGGCGCCGCATCGGGAGCAGTATTCCGATCCCGAACGGCCGATCCTGCGGATCGCCGACGGGGCGATCGACCGCTGGCAGACCGGCGGGTGGCAGCGCTACATCGACAACGCCGACCAATTCGGGCGTCGACGACGCCGGCTCACCTGGCGCGCCGACTGTCCCGATGGGACTCCAACCCGACGCATAGCGGATTGCAGTCGACCGCGACCCGCGGCGCGACGTTCACGACGCTGCTGGGTATCCCGGACGCGTCCCGCTTGGATGTCCCGACGTTGTGGGCACCGCGGCACCGCGACGACGAGCTGCGGGTTCCGATCGGGGTCACCGCGACCGGTGAGCCGCTGATCTTCGATCTCAAAGACGAGGCCGAGGGCGGGATGGGTCCGCACGGCTTGATGATCGGTATGACCGGTGCCGGCAAGTCGCAGACCTTGATGTCGATCCTGTTGTCGTTGTTGACGACTCACTCCGCCGACCGGCTGATCGTGATCTACGCGGACTTCAAGGGTGAGGCCGGCGCGGACATTTTCCGCAACTTCCCGCAGGTCGTCGCGGTGATCTCGAACATGGCCGAGAAGAAGTCGTTGGCCGACCGGTTCGCCGACACCCTGCGCGGCGAGGTTGCGCGTCGGGAAATGATGCTGCGTGAGGCCGGACGCCACGTGCAGGGCAGCGCATTCAACTCGGTGACCGAATACGAAAATGCGATCGCCGCGCGGTCATGATTTGGCGCCGATTCCGACGCTGTTCGTCGTCGCCGACGAGTTCACCCTGATGCTGGCCGACCACCCCGAGTACGCGGAGCTGTTCGACTACGTTGCACGCAAAGGCCGCTCGTTCCGGATCCACATCCTGTTCGCGTCGCAGACGTTGGACGTGGGAAAGATCAAAGACATCGACAAGAACACCTCCTACCGGATCGGTTTGAAGGTGGCCAGCCCTGCGGTGTCGCGGTCGATCATCGGCGTGGAGGACGCCTACCACATCGAGTCCGGCAAGGAACACAAAGGCGTGGGCTTCCTGGTGCCCGCTCCCGGTGCCGCGCCGATCAAATTCCGCAGCACCTACGTCGATGGCATCTACGATCCACCTCAGGCAGCGAAAACGCTTGTGGTGCATTCCGTTCCTGAACCAAAGCTGTTCGCTGCCGGCCGGGTGGAGCCCGACCAGACCACGGTGATCGCCGACGAATGGTCACGAGGAGCCGGTCGGCCCGTCACGCAAGTTGGTCGCCACCATCGGTGACCAACTCGCGCGCTATGGCCCCCGTGCGCCGGAGCTGTGGCTGCCGCCGCTCGACGAGCGCGATCCCGCTGAGCACGGTGCTGGCCCGCGCAGCGGTGCCGCGGGGCGAGTGGCGTTGGCCGCTGGGCGAAATCGACAAGCCATTCGAGATGCGCCGCGACCCGCTGGTGTTCGACGCACGGTCGTCGGCCGGCAACCTGGTGATCCATGGTGGGGCAAAGTCAGGGAAATCGACTGCCCTGCAGACGTTTATCTTGTCGGCGGCAAGCCTGCACTCGCCCAGCGAGGTTAGCTTCTACTGCCTGGACTACGGCGGTGGGCAGCTGCGGGCGCTGCGAGGACTTGGCGCATGTCGGCAGTGTGGCCTCGGCGCTGGAACCGGAACGTATCCGCCGCACCTTCGGCGAGCTCGAGCAGCTGCTGCGGTCTCGCCAGCAGCGGGAGGTGTTCCGGGACAAGCACGGCCCGGATGACGGGCGGGGCCAGGTGTTCCTGGTCATCGACAACCTCTACGCCTTCAGCCGGGACAACACCGACCAGTTCAACACCCGAAACCCGTTGCTGGCCAAGGTGACCGAACTCGTCAACGTCGGACTGGCCTACGGCATCCACGTGGTCGTCACCACGCCCAGCTGGCTGGAGGTGCCGCTGGCGATGCGAGACGGCCTTGGGCTGCGACTGGAGCTGAAGTTGCACGACGCGCGCGACAGCAACGTGCGGGTGGTCGGTGCGCTACACCGTCCGGCCGAGGCGGTGCCCGCCGACCAACCGGGTCGCGGGCTGACCATGGCCGCGGAGCACTTCCTTTTCGCGGCACCCGAACTGGGTCAGATCGCCGCGATCAACGCCCGCCATCCCGGTGTCACGGCGCCGCCGGTGCGGTTGCTGCCGACCAACCTGGCGCCCGCCACGGTCGGTGCGACGTATCGGAGGCGCCGACCGGATCGTGATCGGCCAGCGCGAAGAAGACTTGGCCGCAGTCGAACTCGACTTCGCCGAGAATCCGTTGCTGATGGTGCTGGGTGACACTAAATCCGGTAAGACCACGCTGTTGCGCCACATCATCCGCACCATTCGGGACAACTCCACGCCCGACCGCGTCGCGTTCACGGTGCTGGATCGCCGGTTGCACCTCGTCGATGAGCCGCTGTTCCCCGACAACGAATACACCGCGAATGTCGACCGGGTTACTCCCGGCGATACTCGGCTTGTCGGCGCTCATCGAAAAGCGCCAACCACCGGCCGGACTCACCGCGGCCCAGCTGACCGGCTGGTCATACGAGGGTCACACCCACTACCTGATCATCGACGACGTCGACCAGATACCCGATACTCCGGCGATCACCGGTCCGTATCGTCGGGCAGCGGCCCTGGACCCCGTTGATCGGGCTGCTGGCACAGGCCAGCGACCTGGGACTGCGGGTGATCGTCACTGCACGCGCAACCGGAGCCGCGCACGCGCTGATGACCAGCCCGTTGCTGCGCCGGTTCAACGACCTGCAAGCCACCACGTTGATGTTGTCGGGTAACCCGGCGGACGGCGGCAAGATCCGCGGCCAGCGATTCGACCGGTTGCCAGCCGGTCGGGCAATTCTGTTGGGCGACAGCGACACCCCGACATATGTTCAGTTGGTCAATCCGCTCGTCGACGAGAGTGTGGCCGTCGACGGTCGGTGAGGTTTTCAAAGGTTAAAGAAAGGGGTATCTGCCATGACGCTGCGAGTCGTTCCGGAGGGGTTGGCCTCCGCCAGCGCCGCCGTGGAAGCGATCACCGCCCGCCTGGCCGCCGCGCATGCGGGCGCTGCCCCGCTGATCACCGCCGTGGTGCCGTCGGCGGCCGATCCGGTGTCGCTGCAGACCGCGGCCGGGTTCAGCGCCCAGGGCACTGAGCACGCCGCGGTGGCGGCCGAAGGTGTGGAAGAGCTCGGCCGTGCCGGGGTCGGTGTCGGTGAGTCGGGCGTGAGCTACGCCGCCGGTGATGCGGCCGCTGCGGCGACATACCTGGCCCGCGGCTGACGATGACCGCGCCGGTGTGGATGGCTTCGCCGCCGGAGGTGCATTCAGCGCTGCTCAGCAGCGGTCCTGGACCAGGGTCGCTGATGGCGGCTGCTGGGGCGTGGACCTCGCTGAGCACTGAATATGCCTCGGCTGCAGGCGAACTCACCACACTGTTGGGCGCGGTACAGGCCGGCGCGTGGGAGGGTCCAAGCGCCGAGCAGTATGTCAGCGCGCACGCCCCGTATCTCGCCTGGCTGACGGAGGCCAGCGCGAACAGCGCAGGGGCGGCTGCTCAGCACGAGATCGCGGCGGCCGCCTACACCAGCGCGTTGGCGGCGATGCCGACGCTTCCGGAGCTGGCCGCGAATCACGTCATCCACGGCGTGTTGATCGCGACGAACTTCTTTGGAATCAACACGATTCCGATCGCACTCAACGAAGCCGACTATGCGCGGATGTGGATCCAGGCGGCCACGACGATGGCCACCTATCAGGCGGTTTCGGGGTCGGCGTTGGCATCGGCCCCCCGCACCACGGCGGCGCCGACGGTGGTGAAAGCCAACAGTGCGACGGCCGCTGCCGACCCGCCATCCTCGGGGTCGAACTTCTTCACCGAGATGTTCAACCAGCTTGTCCAGCTCTTCCAGAACCCGGCCCAGACGCTCAACGCGATCATCGCGAACCCGAGCGCCTGGTTTCCGCTGTTATTTTTCGTCGGCTATCAGGCCTTCTTCGAGCCCGTCGGATGGACGACCTGGTCGATGCTGTTGAGCGCGCCGTTCGTGCTGCCGATCGTGCTCGGCATCGGGATCAATGCGCTGCTAGGTCAAGCCGCACCGGCTGCCATCCCCGCCGTCGTCGCACCTCCCGCAGTCGCGGCGACCGCCGGACAGGGCGCGGGGTTACCTGCCGTCAGCGTGTCGTCGACCGGTGTCGGGGCCGCGACGACCGCGGGATCTACACCGGCGGCAGGCACCGCGGGCGGCTCCGCGCCGGCGGCCACACCCGCCGCCGGCTTGGCCTACATGGTGGGCGGTATCGGCCCCGACGACGGGCCCGGGCCGACGTTGATTGATCGCAAGGTCGATAAGGCGCCCGGTCGCTACATCCCTGCGGCGGCCGCAGTCGGCGCAGTGACTCGCGACAAGGCGCGGGCACGGCGGCGTCGACGGGCCGAGATGCACGACCACGCCGACGAGTTCGCGGACATGGACAGCGATCTCGGCCCGAGCGTCGCGCCCGAGGAGGCCTCGGTGCTGGCATCGGATCGGGGTGCGGGGCCGTTGGGGTTTGTCGGGACGGTGCACAAAGAGACTGCCGCACAGGCCGCCGGATTGGCGACGTTGAGCGGCAACGGATTTGGCGGGGGACCGAGCATGCCGATGGTGCCGGGAACCTGGGATTCCGAAGCGCTCGAGGGGGAGGGGGAGTACCGCTGAGTGTGCTTGTGTAACAACGGTAGTCGATTAGAGAAAGGATATTCATTATGAGTATGTTGGATGCGCATATTCCGCAGTTGGTGGCCTCGCAGTCGGCGTTTGGCGCCAAGGCGGGGTTGATGCGCTCGACGATCGGTCAGGCCGAGCAGGAAGCGATGTCGGCGCAGGCGTTTCACGCCGGAGAGTCCGCGGCGGCGTTTCAGGCCGCCCACGCCCGCTTTGTCGCGGCGGCGGCCAAAATCAACACGTTGCTGGACATCGCCCAGGCCAACATCGGGGATGCGGCCGGCACTTATGTCGCTGCCGACTCTGCTGCCGCCGGTAGCTACCCGGGCTTCTGACCGACGAAGGGATTCATCATGTCGCAGATCATGTACAACTACCCGGCGATGCTGGCTCACTCCGCCGACATGGCCGGCTATGCGGGCACGCTGCAGAGCCTGGGTGCCGATATCGCCAGTGAGCAGGCGGCGTTGCAGGCGGGTTGGCAGGGTGATACCGGGATGAGCTATCAGGCGTGGCAGGCCCAGTGGAACCAGGCCATGGAGCAGTTGGTGTTGGCCTACCGTGCGATGGCCGGCACCCATGAGAACAACACCACCTCGATGCTGGCCCGCGACCAAGCCGAAGGCGCCAAATGGGGCGGCTAGTAGATGGCTACTGCGCCTAACGCCGTCGAGCTCACCGTCGACCAGGCGTGGTTTATCGCCGAAACCGTTGGAGCCGGGACGTTCCCATGGGTGTTGGCGATCACCATGCCGTACAGAGACGCCGGTGAGCGCGGCGCGTTCATCGACCGTCAGGCTACCGAGCTGACCCGGATGGGCATGATGTCCGCTGGCGGCGAGGTCAACCCGGCGGTAGCCGGATGGATCCGGCAGGTGTGCTTCCCGGACCGCTGGCTGGATCTGCGTTACGTGGGTTCCGGCCAAGCCTCTGGCGCTGACGAGCTGCTGCGGGGGATCATCGCGCGGCGCGGTGACAAAACGGTTGTCGCGCTGCGTAACGCGCAGCTGGTGACATTCACCGCGATGGACATCCACGATGCCCGTGCACTGGTGCCGGTGCTTGGCGTCGGATTGATGCAGCGCCCGCCGGCGCGCTTCGATGAATTCAGCCTGCCCGCCCGGGTTGGCGCGCGGGCCGACGAGCGGCTGCGGAACGGCACCTCACTGGCGGAAGTTCTTGATTACCTGAGCATCCCGCAGTCAGCGCGTCCGGTAGTGGAGTCGGTGTTCACCGGACCGCGCAGCTACGTCGAGCTCGTCGCCGGTTGCCGCCACGACGGACAGCAGTCCAGCACCGAGGTTGGGATGAGCATCGTCGACACCACCGCGGGCAGAGTGCTGGTCAGCCCGTCGCGCGCCTTCGACGGCGAATGGATATCGACATTTCGGCCCGGAACCGCATTTGCGATCGCCGTTGCCGTCGAGCAGCTCACCGCGGAATTGCCTGACGGCGAATGGTTCCCGGGTAACCGGCTGTCCCGAGATTTCACCACGCAATCCAGCTAGAACGATCGTCTGTCACAAAGAGAAAGAGAAGCTATGTCCTACCAAGCGGACCCCCAGCAGCCTGAGGAGCCGGTGATGTCGAGCGCTGTGATGCCCATCGTGCGGGTCGCCATCCTCGTCCGACAGTCGGCTTACCGAGGTGGCGCTGCCCGCGGATTTGCCGCTGCGCGAAATCCTGCCGGCGGTCGAACGTTTGGTGGTTCCCGCTGTCCGAGACGGTGAGGAGCGACGACGGCCGATACCGGCTCAGTCACCCCTGCCCGGCTCAGCCTCGCTCCGATCGGCGGGGCGCCGTTCAGCCTTGACGCCAGTCTGGACACTGTCGGCGTCGTCGATGGGGATCTGCTGGCCCTGCAACCGGTCCCGGCCGGGCCGGCCGCGCCCGGCATCGTCGAGGACATCGCCGACGCGGCGGTGATCTTCTCGGCATCCCGGTTGAAGCCTTGGGGGAGCGCCCACATCCAGCGTGGCGCGCTGGCTGCGGTCGTCGGATTGGTCTGGGCCGCAACTGGCCTGGCCGTTACCCACCGAGTTGTCACCGGCGCGCCGGCCGGGCTGTTTGCAGTCGAGTGCCATTGCGGTGCTTGCCGCGCTGGCCGGCTTGGCATACCGGTCACCCCGGGTGGGCGCGGTGCTATCGGTTGCCGCGCTGGTGCCCATCGCCGCCGCGTTGGCCTTGGCGGTGCCCGGCGGCTTCGCGGCGGCGTCGGTGACGCTGGCCGCGGCCGGAGTCACTGCGTGGTCGCTGATCAACCTCATCCTTCCGCACCGCGAAACCGGAAGAGCTATAGCTGTTTTCACCGCCACAGCGGTGCTAGGCGTGGGTGTGTTGTTGGCTGCCGGCGCAGAGGCGCTCTGGCAGCTGCCGCTGGTAACACTTGGCTCAATACTGATCGTGGTGGCGTTGCTGATCACCGTCGAAGCCGCCCAACTGTCCGCGCTGTGGGCTCGATTCCCGCTGCCGGTCATCCCGGCGCCCGGGGACCCCACGCCGTCGGCACCGTCGTTGCGGGTGCTGCAGGACCTGCCGCGACGGGTACGCATCAGCGATGCGCACCAAACCGGTTTCATCGCGGGCGCTGTGCTGCTCAGCGCCGTCGGGTCGGTGGCGATCGCACTGCACCCGCAAACACTGTCGGGTTGGGGCTGGTATGTGCTCGCCGCGACCTCGGCTGCGGCTGCGCTGCGGGCCCGGGTTTGGGACTCCGCCGCGTCGAAGGCCTGGCTGCTGGCTCAGCCCTACCTGGTGAGCGTGGCCTTGGCGGTGCACTACACCGCGACCGGGCACTATCTTGCCGCGCTTGTCGCCGTCATCGTTCTGGCTGCGCTGGTACTGGCGTGGGTGGTCGTGGCGCTGAACCCGCCAATTGCCTCCCCCGACAGCTATTCGCTGCCAGTGCGCCGACTGCTGGGCTTCGTCGCGTCGGGAATCGACGCGTCGCTGATCCCCGTCATCGCCTACCTCGTCGGCCTCTTCAGCTGGGTGCTCAATCGATGATCTCTGCCCACGCCCGACGGCGATATAGTTGCCTCGCAGCGGTTTTGACCGCTGCGCTGTGGGCCTGTCCACCGGCGCTGGCGATCACCCAGCCAAAGGTCGACCAAGGTGCTCCGCCGCCGAACGGCGCTCCGGGTCCGGTGCAACCGATGCAGAAGAACGGCGATTGCACCAGCTCCGGTGTCATCCCCGGCAGCGATCCCAGCGTGGCGACGCCCGACCAGCGATTGCTGGATCCGTCTGCGGCGTGGCGGTTTTCCCGTGGCGACGGGCAGCTGGTGGCGGTTCTGGACACCGGGGTGCGGCCGGGGCCGAGGTTGCCCGGCGTGCAACCCGGTGGCGACTATGTCGAATCGACCGATGGCCTTACCGACTGTGACGGGCACGGCACGTTGGTTGCCGGGCTGATCGCCGGCCAGCCCAGCGACGACGGCTTCACCGGAATCGCGCCGGCGGCCCGGCTGCTGTCTGTGCGCGTGACATCCGCGAAATTCTCGCCACGATCTGCGGGCGGCGACCCGACGCTGGCGCGTGCCGCCGTCGACGTGGCCGCGCTGAGTCGGGCGATCGTGCATGCGGCCGACCTGGGAGCCCGGGTCATCGATATCTCCGCGATCACCTGCGTGCCCGCCGATCGCAACGTCGACCAGGCCGAACTCGGTGCGGCTATCCGTTACGCGGCGGTTGACAAGGACGCGGTCATTGTGGCTGCTGCCGGCGACAATGGTTCTGCCGGTTGGGGTTCCGGCGGAGCCTCGTGCGAATCCAACCCGCTGACCGACTTGGGCCGTCCCGAGGACCCCCGTAACTGGGCGGCGGTCACGTCGGTGTCGGTGCCGTCCTGGTGGCAGCCTTACGTGCTGTCGGTGGCCTCGCTGACGGCGGACGACCAGCCGTCGAAATTCACTATGGCCGGCCCGTGGGTGGGCATCGCCGCGCCCGGCGAGAACATCGTTTCGGTGAGCAACCGCGACGACGGCGGCCTCGCCAACGGAATGCCTAACCAACGCCAACAGTTGGTCGCCCTCAACGGCACCGATTACGCCGCCGGCTACGTTTCCGGTGTCGCGGCGCTGGTCCGCAGCAAGTACCCGAACCTGAACGCGACTGCGGTGATACAGCGCATCACCGCGACCGCGCATAACGGGGCCCGTGCGCCGTCCAACGTCGTCGGCGCCGGCACCGTGGACTCGGTGGCCGCGCTGACCTGGGAGCTGCCCGCCGCCGGCAACGCTGCTGCGCCGACGAAACACGTTGCGGCGCCGCCGGAACCGGCGCCGAAGAGCCCAACGCCGCGAATTGTCGCGTTTGCGGGAACTGCGGCCCTCATCTTGGCCGTGGTAGCCGCAGCCGCGTTCGCCACGCGCCGACGAAAGGAGCCCACGCTGTGAGCACGCATCAATCCGTAACGCTGCCAACTGGTCGAATTACGTTGTTGGTATTGGCTGTCGTGGCCGCGGCGATGGGCTTCCCCTGGCATTCGGCGCGCGAGCGTTGGGTGCTCGGAATCGCCGTCGTCGTAGCGATCACGCTGCTGGCCAGATGGCGCGGCCTGCCCGTGACAACGATTCTCCGCCGTCGGCTGGCGATCCGGCGGTCCCGCCCAGGTGCGCGCGCTGGCTGAGGAATCCAGCACCGACGTGCGGACTACCGCGTTGCTGCGGGTCACTCCGCCGGTGTCGAGTCCCGACGCCCTGCCGTTGCGACTGATCGCCAGCTACGCCGATCGCTACGGCCTGCGCGCGGACGCCATCCGCGTCACCAGCCGTGACACGACATCCGATACCGGTGCGCGCGAGCGGGAGACCTGGATCGGGCTGACACTCTCGGCCGCAGACAACCTCGCGGCTTTGCAAGCCCGTTCGCCGCAAATTCCGCTGCACGAGACGGCGGAAGTCGCAGTGCGTCGGCTCGCCGACCACCTCCGCGAGAGCGGATGGACGGCCAGTATCGCCGAGCCCGGGGACATCCCGAGCCTCTATACCCGGTCGGCCCACGAAACATGGCACGGGCTCTGCGAGGGCAGTACGGATTATGTTGCCGGCGTACCAGGTTAAGACTGACACCGCATTGCCGAACACGCTCGCCGCGATTTGGTCATACCCGGTCGGCGAAACATGGACGGCGTTGGAAATCACCGGTTCGGGCGACGACCAGACACTGGCCGTCGGGTGTGCATTCCATACCGATGCCCCGCCCGCTGCCGGCGGGCCGTTGCCCGGCCTGATTTCGCAATCCGGTAATCACCGGTCGGCGTTGACGGCGCTGCACCCGCTGTCGACTCAGCGGCTTGCCGGTCACGTCGCTCCACCGGAAGCTCTGCTGTTGGAGCGGCTGCGCTGGCCCACCACCATCGCGCAGCAACCGGTAGCTAGCAGTCGCTGACGGCGCCGTTCGGAAAGAACAGCGCAGCGGCGTTTTCGTAGAACACCTTGCGCAGCCAATCGTCGTCGATGCCTGGCAGACGGGTGAGCGACCGCATCGCTTCGACATAGCCGTACGGGATGTTGGGGAAGTCGCTGCCGAACAAAATGCGATCGCCCAACTGCCGCAGCCGATCAAGCTGCGACGGCGGAAACGGCATGGTTTCGTCGACGAACGGGGTGAAAGCCATGGTGGTGTCCAGCCGGACATCGGCTGAGGTCTCGCAGATGTCGAGGAACTCGGTGTACTCCGGCATTCCCAGGTGCGCGACGATCAGCCGCAGCCGCGGGTAGCGACGCAGCAGACGACGGATCGGCTCAGGTCCGGTGTGTTCGCCCGGGACCGGCCCGGAGCCGCAGTGAATCACCACGCGGTACCCGGGCATCCTCGATGACACCCCAAACATGGTCGAGCAGTGGGTCGTTGGGTTCGTAGCGACCGACCTGGACGTGTGCTTTGAAGACCTGGGTGCCGTCGCGGATGGCCGCCTCGACGTAGTCGCCGGCGTCAGGCTCGGGGTAAAACGTCGCGGTGGCAAGGCAATCCGGAGTCGAACGGGCGAACTGGGCGGCCCACTGATTCAGCCACGCCGCCATCTGCGGCTTGTGCGGATAGATCAGGGCGGTGAAACCGCGTACGCCGAACTGTCGCAACATCTGTACCCGCCGGGATTCGGCGGCCCGATAGTTGATCGGCCATGCACGGCCTACCAGCGGGCCGGCGGAATCGAAGTAGCGCCACACCTTGTCCATCACCGATTTCGGCATGAAATGGGTGTGCACATCGATCAGTCCGGGCAAGCCCAGCGTGGTCCAGATCTGCCGGACCTGCGCGGCCTCGTCCTCGTCGCTCATCGCCCATCCTCGACTCGCCGGCCAAGCAGCAGGTAATACGTTTGTCTATATCAGGCGTTACGCGGGCCGTTGATCAGGAGGGCCAATATGTGGGATCCAGACGTCTACCTGGCCTTCGCCGATCACCGTGCCCGGCCGTTCTACGACCTGCTGTCCCGAGTGGGCGCGCAGCAGCCACGCCGGGTGGTCGACCTGGGCTGCGGCCCGGGGAACCTGACGCTGCAGCTGGCGCGGCGCTGGCCAGAGGCGGTGGTCGAGGCGGTGGACAGCTCACCGGAGATGGTCGCCGCCGCCCGTGAGCGCGGCGTGGACGCCAGCGTCGGTGACCTGAGAACCTGGACGCCACAACCCGATACAGACGTGGTGTTGAGCAATGCCGCAATGCATTGGGTGCCCGAACGTGACGAGCTGATCGTTCGATGGGCTGATCAACTGCCTGCGGGAGCGTGGATCGCCATTCAGATGCCGGGGAGCTTCGAGACGCCATCTCATGAGGCGGTCCGGGCGGTGGCCCGTCGCGAGCCGTACGTAAAGACCTTGCGCGACAGCCTGTTTCGGTTGGGCACCATGGTCGACGCGCCCTCGCGCTATGCGGAGCTGCTGATAGACGCCGGGTGCATCGTCGACGCGTGGGAAACCACCTACCTTCACCAGCTGACCGGCGAGAATCCTGTTCTGGATTGGATCAGCGGCACCGCATTGCTGCCGGTGAGTGAACGACTCAACGAACAGGAATACCAACAGTTTCGCGAAGAACTCATCCCGCTACTCGCCGACGCCTATCCACCCCGGCGCGACGGGACCACGTTCTTCCCGTTCCGGCGAGTTTTTTTCGTCGCCCAGGTGCATGGGTGACGGAACGGCTACTGCGGTAACCCCAATCTTTCGGCGTCGGCGCGGTAGCGGTCCACCCACTCGTCGGAGCGCTGATCGGCCTGCCGTTCCAGCACCGGAGCGGGGGCCAACCGCGGATCTTGGCCGACCGCCGCCAAGATCGTGGCGACAATCGAGGTCAGGTTGCGCCACAGCACCGGATAGGCCACGTCAATCGGGTCGATGTGCTCTTCGGCGAACCAGTTACGCCAGCCTTCCTCCTGGTCCCGCAGCATCTGGACGACGTGCGCGATCGCGCCGGCATGGTAGGAGGCTTGCGAGTCGCGCTCAGGGTCTGGACGGCCCCGCCACACGCGAGTCTGCACCGCCCGCCAAAACGACACCGCCTGGGAGATCACATCCGGCCGGTAGACGTGCACGTACACCGGTTCGCTCCCGATCACGTCCCGAATCGCTGCCCGCAGACTGTCTCCGGAGCGATCGGGCAATCCGGCCGCCCGCTGCTGCAGCAGCGGCGTCTGGTTCCACATCAATTTGCCGCCCCAGATGCCGTTGGGTGTGCGGCCGGAGCTACGGATGTGCTCGCGCCAGGCGGCCGACGATGCGGTGTCCGGTGTGCCCGGTTCCAGCGGATCGAGCAGCCGCAGGATCGTCTCGTCCTCGACGTCGGCGAACCACTGCCGCGGCTGGGGTGCCATGCCGGTGCTCGGCAGGTACTGGAAGAACTCCTGCGGTTCACCGGCGCTGCCGGTCGCGCGTAGCGATTCGACCAGCAGCGTGCTGCCGCAGCGCTGCGAGGCGAGCACGAGATACGACGTCGGATGCGCGGGCACCACGTGAGCCTAACCGCACACGGCGGTGGTGGCAGGCACGCGTATTACGTTCACGCTGAACGCAACTATTGCTCGGTGCGCAGGACTCCGTCCTCGATGCCGCGGTCGACCGCGATCGCCGACCGACTGGTCGGCGCCTTCTCGTGGATCTGCAGATACGTCTCGGTATAGCGAGCCGCAATGCGGCTCCCGGCGAAATCGGATGGTATGACGTCGCTGGTCTGCTGGCGCCAATCATGCAGCCGGACTGCGAGATCAGCGGCGATCGCGTCGGCTCCGTCGAGGCCGTCCCCGGCCAGCAAGTTGTTGGTCTCGGTGGGATCCGCACGGAGATCATAGAGTTCGCGTTCCGGGCGCGGGGCCGTCACCAGCGGCGCAACCGCGTGGCCGGACGGGCTCTCCTCGATATCCCACGGCAGATCCAATAGCGGCCGGTGCGCGTAATTCTCGATGTAGCTGAAGTCTTTGGTCCGGATCGCGCGGATCGGGTCAAACGAGTCGTGATAGGTCTTGGTGGTGTACACATGATCGCGCACCGGCGCGGCGTGGTCCTGTGCAAGCAGCGCCCGCGCGTGCGAGACGCCCTCGATGTCGTCCTGCTCCGCTATGCCCAGGAATGCCGAGCAGCGTCGGAAGCAAATCCACGCCGCTGAACAGGTCGTCGTAAACCCTTGGCGCCACTGCCATTCTGGCGGGCGGCCGGATGATCATCGCGATGCCCGTCCCGGCCTCGTACAGCGTGGATTTCGCTCGCGGGAACGCCGCACCGTGGTCGGTGAGGAAGACCACCCACGTGCTGTCGTCGAGACCGGTGGCGGCAAGCGTGTCGAGTATCCGGCCGACTGCCGCGTCGGCGGTCGCGATGGATCCGTAGAAGTCGGCCAGATCTTGGCGCACTTCAACGGTATCGGGCAGATAGTCGGGCGTGTCGACCGTAGCGGCGTCGGCCGGCTCGTAGCGATCCCGAGGATAGGGCCGGTGTGTTTCGAAGAAGCCCGCCGTCAACAGAAACGGTCGGCTGGCCGTCGTAGTCCTGCAGCCATTGCTGAGTGCGCTCCACGACGTATTCGCAGTAGGAGTTCGAGACGTCGAACTCGTCGAAACCCAGTCTGCGACGGGTACGAGGTTTCGTGCTGCATACCGAAAAGGGCTGAGTGCCAGCCGTATTCAGACAGGATTTGGGGCAGCGTACGAACGCCCGAGCGGTACTCCCAACCGTGGTGGGCCAGGCCGACCAATCCGTTGCTCTGCGGGTAGCGGCCGGTGAACAGTGATCCGCGCGACGGTGAGCACAGCGGCGCCGTGGCATGTGCTCTGGTGAACAAGATGCCCTCGCCGGCCAGCTGGTCGAGCCGCGGGCTCGAAACGTCGGTGTGTCCGTAGACACCGAGATACCGGCCCAGGTCATGCCAGTGCACGAACAGCACATTGTCACGGCGCTGGTCTATATCCTCGTGGTCGCCGATGACCGTCACCTCCTCAGCTTGCCGAGCCCCATCGACGTTATCGGCAGTGGTGTTTTGGTAGTTGCGGCACCCTCGACCAGCGACGCGTGGCGCTGGGCGACTCACCAATTCGGCGGCGGATACCCGCCCGGGCCGGGCGGGCCTTGTTGAGGCGGTTGCGGCTGGCCGTACGGCCATTGTCCGCCGCCCTGGAATCCGCCGGGCGCAGGCCCACCGGTCGGCTTGGGCGGCAGGCCCATCGTCATCCGGAATGCCGGGATCAACATGAGGCCACCGACGGCCGCGACGAAAAACCCCGCGACCAGGTCGTAGGTGATGCGTCCGGTGGCGCCGTAGCGAGCTTCGCAGGCGATCGACAACACCAGCATCACGAGGCCGCCACCGAGGATGAGGAACTGTCCCATCTGTTTCTTGAGGAACAGCATTACCGCGCCACCGGCGGCCGCGAGGCCGGCCGCCATGATCAGGAACATGCAGATCACCAGGGCCGCCGGCACAGTGGGAACCGTATGCTCGATCTGCTGGCGGCACAGGGCGGCGTACTCCCCGCCGAATCGTTTACACACGTCCGCAGCGCGATTGACGGCGCTGTTCAGGTTGATCCATAGCGTCAGCGTGAGGACGGTACCGAGCAGCCCCAGCAGCCCGACACCGGCGAAGGTGATCCAGCTGATGGTCTGCTGGGATGTCGGGCCGATTGGCTGCGCGCCCGGACCGCCCCACGGGGCCGGACCGTAACCGGGTTGCTGACCGTAACCGGCCGGCGGGTAGCCGGGTCCAGGTGGTGGTGGCGGCGTGCTGTAGCCGGGGTAGGGCGGTTGCTGGCTGTAGTTGGCAGTCCGGTCGTAGCCGCCGGGGCCAGGCTCAATGGGCTCCGAAGGATCGTTAGGCGAACTGCCCCACGGCGGGGGGAAACCGGGTGGAGGAGTTTGCACTCCGGCATCCTAACCGCCGCGGCCGGTCGCGATCAGGGAGCGGTACGTGGCGAGCTGACGCCCGGCTCTTTGCCCCAGCCGTTCTCCGAGACGAATTCGGCAAGCGGCTTGCCCAGCGCCCAGCCGTCCAATTCCAGCGAGGGTCGATCCGGAAATTCGGGTACCGGGCCAAGACACAGGATCGCCACCGGCTCAGCGTCCTGGGGCATCGACAACAAGGCCCCCAGCCTCGACGGATCGAACAGCGACACCCAGCCCATCCCCAGGCCTTCGGATCGTGCTGCCAGCCAAAGGTTTTGGATCGCACACGATACCGATGCGAGATCCATCTGCGGCAGGGTGCGACGGCCGAAGACGTAACTGTCTCTGCCCTCGCACAGCGCCACCACCAGCAGCTCGGCGCAATCCAGGATCCCTTCGACCTTCAGCGCCAGGAATTCCTGCGCCCGTTGGCCCAACGCGTGGGCTGTCAGCAGGCGCTCCTCATCGACCAAGGCGTGGATGCGCCGTCGTAGCGAGTCGTCGGTGATCCGGATGAACCGCCACGGCTGCATGAGCCCCACATTGGGTGCGGCATGCGCGGCCTGCAGCACGCGCGCCAGGACTTCCTCGGGCACCGTGCTGTCCGGCACAAACCTGCGCATGTCTCGTCGTTCAGAGATCACGCGGTACACCGCCTGCCGCTCCTGCGGACTGAACGCGTGATTGCCCACACAGCCATCGTAGGAACCCTCGTGTGCCAACCGGCCAACCGATGCCCACGTGTCTGCCAGACTGGCCTCGAGCAAAGGATCGGTCCCATGAAAATTCCGGAATCACTCGACGAACTTCCCACCAACGGCACTCGTGGACGCGTCTACGGCGAGCCTTACCGAATGGCGGACGGCGGCACGGTGATCACCGTTGCCAAGGTCCGCGCCGGCACCGCGACGCCGGTCGGTGTGTTCGTCGTCCACGACGGCACGGCGCGCTGGGTGCCGGCGATCGACGCGAACCGGATCGCGCTGATCGGGGTGATCACCGGCCTGATCTCGGCGGTGCTTGTCAGTGCGGCCGTGCTGCGTCGCCCGCCGTGGCCGGATTTGTCGGCGAATTCGGCGGCCTGGCAGCGACACTGACCGTTACGGCCGGTAGGTGACGCCGACCGCGCGGAAAACGTATTCCGGCGGCATGTCGAAGCTCAGCGACCGGCGCGGTAACCCGGCGAGCACGTCGCCGGGAATGGCGATCTTGTAGTGCAGCGACAGGTGGCCGGTGAACGACTCGTCGACCTTGCTGACGTCGACGTCGACCTGCAGGCCGGTCGGGGAGATCTGCGCCGTCGGCCGCTCCGGACTGCGCCGCGTCCCAGCGTACGTCGACGGTGGGGCCGGCCAGTTTCGGCAGCGACGACAGCGTCGCCAGCACTCGTTGTGAGGTGAACGCCACCGACCCGACATAGCTGGCGACGCTGTGCGCCGAACGCAGACCCGGGATCGCGCCGCTGAACCGTCGGGTGACGGCGACGTAGTCGGCGAGGTAGATGAGACCTTCGGCTTCGACCTCGGCGCGCACGTCGGCGGGAAGCTTGCCGATGCCGAAAAGCCGGCGGACGATGACGGCCATCAGCCCAGTATGACCACGAACCCGATAGTGGCTGCTAGAGGCGGCGGCTGTCCTCGGTGGCTCTCGTCTTCGTCGTCGGCGGGCTTCTGGTCGGGTGCCAGTATTCGGCGGGACGCGACAGGCTTGCCCGCCACGCGCTTCACCACCTCGGGCGTGGTCGGCGGAGCGACAATGCGACCCTGCACCGGGGCGCCGTTCTTCACCGACGGCGGTACGACGCGTTTGGTTTCGGTCTTGCTGTCGCTCCCCGTTCCGCCCGCGCCGGCCATCGCACCGGGAGGCATCATCGGCATGCCGGACATTCCGCCTCGGGGTGCACCTGCCGCGTCGGGTGGAGGCGCGGGTACCGGCGGCTGGGTGGGCGACGATGCCGGGACCGTCCCGGTGGAGGGGGCCGGCGGCGGCCCGAGCTGCGAGGCCGGAGCAGTCCCCAACCCGGCGCCCGCGCCTCCTGCGGCGCCGGCCAACCCGGCGGCCTCCCCGGCGGCTCCACCGGCCAACCCGGCGGCCTCGCCGGGTATCGCCCCGGCGGCCGACGCGGCGCCTCCCGCGCCCTTGCCGGCTGCGCCCATTACCCCCTGCATGACCTGCATACCTTGTTGCGGGATCTGCGTTGCGAGCTGCGTAAACGGTTGCGTGAGACCGGTCAAGGAGCTGGTGAGACCCTGGCCGATGCTCGTTGCTCCCTGCAAAAGCTGGGTGAATTGCGACATCGGGTCTTTGCCGCCGGCGCCGACGCCGGCGAGGTTGCTGGCCGAACTCTGTTCAGTGGCAGGGAATTGCGATGTGGCGAAATTGAGACCCGCATCCCGCGCGGCATGCCCGCCCTGAGCCTGGGCGTTGTCCGCGGGATCACCGGCATTGACGCTCACGCCCAGCAGGGACAGCAGTTGCTCAACCCCCGACGGGCCGGAGGCGACCATGTCGGAAACGATTTGATGCGGCGGCAGATTCAGCCCGTGCGTCTGCGCGTAATGTTCGATTATCGCTACCAGCTTGGGATCCATGGTGTTCCTTGCGATGTCGTTTAGTACCGCGGGACGGTGGTGTCGAGTGTACGGGCGGATAAAAACTCGTAGACGGAATCGCCTGGGCGGTACTCGTCGATGAGACGCTGGGTCAGCGCATTGATTTCGTCGACTGTGGCGGCCATCCGCTCGAGGGTTTGGGTGCGACCGGTGCCGGCTAGGCGTGAGTCCATCAGCTCGAAGATTCGCTCGTAGCCGGCCTGGGCGATGGTGTGCAGTTCTGCGCAGTAGCGGGCGTTGAGCGTGGCCCGTACCCGTTCGGTGTCCAGTTTGTCGATCACTGCGGGATCAGCAGTGCCGCCGTCGATTTGGAGCTGCGCGATCTCGGCGGCGTAGATGCGTTGACGGCGACGCCAGTCAGCATCGCAGTCAAGCTCGGCGGCTCGGGTGACCAGGTTAACGGCCATCACGTAACCGGCGACGGCTTGGTCGGCCGGCGAAGTCCCCGTTGGGATTTCGTCGGCGGTCGAGGTGCGCGGTCGAGGGTCGGCGGCCGCCGCAGCTTGCAGGCTTGCAAGGTCGAATTTACTCATTGCACAATGCTTTCCGCTGCGGCGGTATTGCAGGCGAGGAACCAGGCAAGGTGGTAATTGGCGGCGGTCTTGTCTCCGTTGACCAGGGCCTCGATGGCAGAGAGCAGCTGCCAGTTGCCCACGTCGGCCGCATCGACATGGTCGGGATAGCTGTCTAATACGCGGTCAGCCAACGCGGTCAGTTGGTTGTGCAGCTCCTCGGCTTCGGATTCGAGCACCCCGGTGTTCCTGGAGGCAGCTCTGGCCAAGGTGTGTGCAAGCCTCGGTAGCCCGTCGCGAAAGTGGGTGGCGTCGCTCAGCTGCCAGCTCAGTTCTTCGACTTCGGGTGCGAGCCGCCGCCGCGGCGACATCGGCACCGGCTCGTCGGTGTCGGACTCGGGCCGGTAGTGCCCGGCTTCAGTCGCGGCGGCCAGCCTAACCTCGCCAAGCAGCGCTTCAATATCGCCGCGCCGACGGGCCGGCTCGAGAAGTGTTACGGCGGCGGGGATTTCGATGCCCGGCGGGATCCAGCCGCTGGCCAAATCGGTAACTAGCACCGTAGTGTCGTCCGCGCGATCACCGACGGCCCACGACAGCCGGGGTTGTTGGTTAGCCACCGCCGCAACCAGGCGCTGCAGTCGTGTGCGCGCCGTCGCATCGGCAGACACCGCCCCGGCCAACGCCCCACCCGCGGAGGCTATGGCACCTTCGGTTCCGACACCGGGTGGCGACTGCGCCGGAGTCGGCAGCCCCGTTTGCCGCACCACCGTGGTGGGCTGACCGACACCGGGCGTGCTGCCCGCCGAAGGGTGTACCGGCGCCGAACCCGGCACGGCCGATGTCGGTGATCCGCTTATCGGCGCTGACGGGGCCGACGGCGCGGAAGGGATGATCGGTGGACTGGGCGGCGTCGCCACGGTCGGACGCACCAGGTCGCTGCCGTAGGCGGGCAACGGGCCCGCGGGCGCGGGCGGAACGGCGGCGACCGGGGCGGGTGCGGCCATCATCGGTGAAGCGGACTCCGAGGTGTAAGTCACTGGCGCCGCTGCGGTGGGCGCGACCGGTGCTTGCGTCGGAGGCGGCGCTTCGCCCACCGTCACCGGGGTGCCGGCCGCGGCGGTCGGGAAAGTCGGCGCGGTCGGCGGAGTCGGCGGCTACCAGCGCTTGCACGGGCCCGCCGGGAAGACCAGCGGCCCCGCCCATCGCGGGTGCACTCGTCGGCGCCCCGGCGTTCAATCCCGGCGGCGCCCCCATGCCTGCTGCTGCAGCTGGAGTGGGTTCATCGCTCCCAGACCGCCGGCGGGCGATCCCCCCATCGCCGGCGACGGCATGCTGCCCATCGACGGTGCCCCGGGTCAGCGGCCGATCGGCGCGATCCCTCCACCGCGCTAAATGCCGGCGGGCGTTGCGCGGGTAACGGTGCCGCCGGATACTGCGTTGGGGCACGCTTGCCATGGGGGTCGCGGGGCAGGTGCTGGGCTGGCGGCGCCGGGGCCGCTGGCGTTGCGTTGCCTGGGGCGTGCTGGCCACCTGGGGTCGCAGGTGCGGGTGCTGCGGCTGGCGGCGCCTGGTGGGCGCGCTGGCGTTGCGTTGCCAGCGACCGCCTGCCATCGGACCCGCTGCGCGGGTCACGGCTGCTCCCGGCGGCGCGGCCTGGTTCAGCTTGCCTCGGACTTGATCCTCGATGGCCTGCATGTTGGGCTGCTGGTTCGCGTCGATGCCTGCGTCGCGAGCCATCCCGAAAAACGACTGGCCGGTACCTTGCGCGTCCACGACTTTTTGGCCCTCACCGATGATGCTGAAAGCACACTCTGCGGCAGCTTGGTTGGCTTGTCTTTGACACTCGGCGATAACTGAGCGATCTTAGCGACTTTAATATCGGGTTTGTCGTTGGATTTCAATTCATCGTTAATTTTTTGATTGCCATCATTGGCAATTTGAGTCAATTTTTCGCGAAGTTGTGTCACGTGGTCGAGTGCACCCTGTAGAGCCTTTTTGTAGGTCCCGTTCTTTTCCGCGATCTGAGCAGCCTGGTCGGCGCCTTGACGAAATGCGTCTCGGATAGCGTCGGCGGTCTCTCCCTCCTGCCCGGCGAGGGTTGTCGTTATGGCTTGCTGCAGAGTGTCGTGAAGTTGAGAGAAGTTCGTCTGAATTGTTCCGCGATTAGCAATAGCAGTATTGAGAGCGGCCACCGATGTGATACTCACCCACTGCGCGCCAACAAGCAGCACGGACCATTCACCGGGTGGGTAGTCGGGCACAGTCATTTGCACAACTGCCGGATAGTTGCCGTCGCTTCATCTGAGGCGTTTACCGTTGGCTGCTGGGATGGATCAGAAACGGTAAGTCCGTTCAAGAACCCGATTAAAGCTTTCTGGTAAGCGTTAGTCTGCTTTCGAACCGCGGTAGCCAAGTCGGGCGGTGTGGCAGGCTCTTCGGCAAGCGTCGTCGAGAGGTACCGGCTGCCCGCGTCGAGTGCTAATTGCGTGCTCGTCGCCACCGCAAGTTGCGCGGTCGGGTCGCTGCCACCGCTTCGCGCATAGGCTAGCGCCAGTGCGTGATCTACTTGCCCAAAGACGGCGCATACATTCGTCTTAGCGGTGGCGATTTGCTGGGCGGAAAATGCCGGACTGGGCGAGGTAGACGATTTGTGGCTGGGCAACGGCCCAACCACCCGACAATCGCGACGCCGGCTAAAACGGTGATAGCCACGAGCCAAGCGATCACGGGCCACCGCCGTGGTCGCTTTGGCGCGCCATCCGATGTCCATGGAGGTGTCGGGTGGTATCGAAGGCGGGATAGCCATGGTGTTGGATGCTACCGGTGATCAGCGGTAGCGGTAGTCACCCTTTTGCGTGCCAATACTGACGAGGCCGGGGCCAGTTCGCGGCGAAATATGTTCTGGGCGCACGGCTGCTTCGCTCGGCCCTCATCGCCGTGATGGCGTTTGTGCGAAGTTATTTGCACAGCCGCTGAATGGCGTTCGCCGCTTTATCAGACGCCTTCCGCGCGGGTTGAAGGCTTGGGTCACCAGCTAGAGCCCCATCCACGTAACCCGCAAGAAGCTCCTGGAACGCGTTTGCCTGTTGACGAACCGCCGACGCAGCTCAGGCGGGGTCGCCGGCTCCTCGGCCACCTTTGCTAAGAGGTCTGGCTGCCGAACGCGAGTGCTTGCCATGTGAGTGCGACGGCGGCGACCTTCGCGGTCCGATCGCTGCTGCTTGCGCTTTCCGGCGTACTGCGAGAGCTATCGCATGGTCATTTTGGTATCGCCCATATTTCTCAAGACAATTCGCTCCGAAAAGGCGAAACGGCGCTCACGCTCGGCCTAGCTGCGCACCCGCAACCGCAGCCGGAACCGGACGATGCCAGTGAAAACGACAGCCAGCAGCACGAGCATGCCCATGTCGAGTAACCACGGGCTGCCCCACGTGTCGCCACAACCGGTCGGCGGGCAGCGCCGCCTCGATGTTGTTCAGATCAACCGTCGACGCCGCGGCGGCGAAACCCCAACGAGCCGGAATCAGCCAAGAAACCTGATCCAAAACCAGCCGCCCGGTCACCGGAATCAGGCCGCCGGCCATCGCCATCGACACCATGATCGACCACCACGAGCAACGGCAGCGCCTGCTCGGTGGAGCGGGCCAGCGATGACAGGGCGAGCCCTCCATCGCCGAGGCGACGGCCGTCAAAGCCAGGCTCCGCAACTGCTCGATGATGCCGGGCAAGACCTTCGGCCCAACAGCACACCACCATGCGCCGGCGCGCCTTTGCCGATGGCCATGATGACCACCATCAAAGCGGTCTCGATCAACGCCGCAGCGCTGAAGACAAGGACTTTGGCCATCAGGTAGGCCGATGCCGATAAACCAACAGCCCGCTCGCGCTAAGCAATACATC
>CAWKME010000020.1:0-12181 GCA_963850645.1 uncultured Actinomycetota bacterium
ACGCTGCTAGTGTCGAATATATGTTCGAACAGTTGCCGCAAGATGCCGCCAGCCCGCGTGCGCTGATCGAGCGGATGTGCAGTGCCGGGCGCGCCGAGGCCCAGGCCGCCGCTGACCGACTCGATGCCATCGCGGAGTTGTTCGAGCTGCGCCGCGCCGAGCGCGGCGAACACGCCGACTGGGCGGTGGATACCTGGGCGGCGGTAAGCGCCGAAGTCGCCGCGGCGTTTCAGACCAGTCTGGCGATGGCGGGCAGCTACCTACGCTACGCGTTGGCGATGCGCGAGCGGCTACCGCGGGTAGCCGCGGTGTTTCGGGCCGGCGACATTGACTATCGGCTGTTTCAGACCATCGTGTATCGCACCGACCTGATCACCGATCCCGCGGTGCTGGCCCGGGTGGATGCCGAGCTGGCGCTGCGCGCGCCGCGGTGGCCATCGATGACGTGTGGCAAGCTGGCCGGCGAGGTCGACCGAATCGTGGCCAGGGCCGATCGGGATGCGGTGCGCCGCCACGCCGAGGTCATCAGTGACCGGGAAGTCTCGATCTGGGAGTCCGACGCCGGGATGGCCGAGGTGTACGGCAGGCTGTTCGCCACCGACGCCCAGGCGCTGGATCAGCGGTTGGATGCACTGGCCGCCACGGTGTGTGCGGATGACCCGCGCAGCCGCGAGCAGCGGCGCGCCGACGCGCTGGGCGCGCTGGCGGCCGGGGCCGACCGGCTGGGCTGCCGGTGCGCGGCCGCCAACTGTGCGGCCGGTGCGCGTCGCGCGAGCCCGGTGGTCATTCATGTGGTGGCCGAGCAAGCCACGCTGCAGCGTCGCAGTGCCACACCGGCATCGGTGCTGGGCGCAGACGGGCTATCCCGGCCCAGATGGTGGCCGAATTGGCGAAGAACAGCAGGCTGCGGCCGTTAATCGCGCCGGTCGGCGCCGAACCCCACTACACCCCGTCGGCCAACTTGGCGGCGTTCGTGCGGGCGCGCGATCTGACCTGCCGGGCGCCGGGCTGCGACCGCCCGGCCACCGAATGCGATCTCGACCACACCATCGCGTTCGGCGACGGCGGAGCCACCCACCCGTCGAACGTGAAATGCCTTTGCCGCCTTCATCATTTGATGAAGACATTCTGGGGCTGGCGAGACAGACAGCTCCCAGACGGGACTGTGATCTGGACGCTGCCCTCCGGGCATGTCTACGTCACCACCCCGGGCAGCGCGCTGTTCTTCCCCAGCCTATGCGCCCCCACCGGCGACCTGCCCGCCGTCGAACTGGCCCTCGCCGACCGCTGCGGCGACAAAACCGCGATGATGCCGCTGCGCACCACCACCCGCGCACAGAACCGAGCCCATCGCATCGCAGCCGAACGCCACCACAACCGCCAAACCCGGTTAGTCGCCCAAGTCGCACAGGCCGGGCCGGCGCCACCCGCCAACGACGAACCACCACCGGGGGGGGGGGGGGGGGGGGGGGGGGGGGGGGGGGGGGGGGGGGGGGGGGGGGGGGGGGGGGGGGGGGGGGGGGGGGGGGGGGGGGGGGGGGGGGGGGGGGGGGGGGGGGGGGGGGGGGGGGGGGGGGGGGGGGGGGGGGGGGGGGGGGCATCCAAGCTCCTGGGATGTCTTCTAAGGGCAGGTGGCGTCGACCGTGAAGGGCTGAACAACCGCCGAGCGGCTATTTGCTGCGCATACCGCTGATGAACCTCTGCGTCTCTTCCCAGGTGGGCAGGAGGCCGGACGCGCGCACTTCCTCGAAGCTGGGGGCCGCGGCATCGCGGTCGGACAAGCTGGGGGCGGCGCCGTCGACCAGCGGCCAGTCGATCGCCAGCGCCGGGTCGGTGGCGGAGATGGTGTGCTCGCGTTGCGGGTTGTATTCCGCCGAGCACAAATACATCACCGTCGAATTGTCTTGCAGCGCAAGGAATCCGTGCGCCAGACCTTCGGAGATGTAGATCGTCTGCGGTCGCGGTCGTCGAGCAGCACCGAGTCCCATTGGCCGAAAGTCGGTGAGCCCACGCGGATGTCGACGACGACGTCGAACACCGAGCCGGACACGCAGGTCACATACTTGGCCTGGCTCGGCGGCAGCTGGGCGAAATGCAGGCCGCGCAGCACGCCGGCCGACGATACCGAGCAGTTGGCTTGCCGGACATCTAAGCGGTGACCGGCGAATTCGGTGAACCCGCGGTCGGTGAGCCATTCGAAGAACAGTCCGCGGGAATCGCCATGAATTGTCGGGGTGATCTCCCAGGCGCCGGGGATGTCGAGTTCGCGAACTTTCATCTCACTGACCACGTTCTTCGTAGCGGGCCTCCGCGGCGTCTTTCAATGGACGCCACCAGGATTCGTTGTCGCGGTACCAGTCAATGGTGGCGCGCAGACCCTCCTCGAAGTCGGTATGCTTTGGCGCCCAGCCCAATTCGTCGTACAGCGTCGACGGGTCGATGGCGTACCGCAGGTCGTGGCCGACGCGGTCGGTGACGTGGTCGAAGTCGTCGGGGTCGCGACCCATCATCTTCAGCAGCGTGCGCAGCACGGTCAGGTTGTCGCGCTCGCCTTCGGCGCCGATCAGGTAGGTTCGGCCGATCTGGCCTTTTTCGAGGATTCGCCGGACCGCGCTGTTGTGGTCGTCGACGTGGATCCAGTCGCGGACGTTGGCGCCGCTGCCGTACAGCTTGGGCCGCCGGCCGGTGAGCACATTGGTGATCTGGCGCGGGATGAACTTCTCGATGTGCTGATACGGCCCATAGTTGTTGGAGCAATTGGAGATCGTCGCGCGCACGCCGTACGACCGCACCCAGGCCCGGACCAGCATGTCGGCGGCGGCTTTGGTCGCCGAGTACGGACTTGACGGGTTGTAGGGCGTCGACTCGGTGAACCGCTTGGGGTCGTCGAGCTCCAGGTCGCCGTAGACCTCATCGGTCGAGATGTGGTGCAGCCGCACACCGTGGCGTCGCACCGCTTCCAGAATGGTGAACGTCCCGATCACGTTGGTGTGCAGGAACGGCTCCGGGTCGTCCAGCGCATTGTCCACGTGGCTTTCGGCGGCGAAATGCACGACCGCGTCGGACTCGGCGACCAGCTGGGAAACCAGCTCGGCGTCGGTGATGTCGCCCTCAACCAGCCTGATGGCATCCTCGACGTCGGCCAGCGACTCGCGCCGGCCGGCGTAGGTCATGGCGTCGAGCACCGTCACCGAGTCGTCGGGGTGCTCACGCAGGCTGCTGTGCACGAAATTGGCGCCGATGAAGCCGGCGCCACCGGTGACCAGCAGCCGCATGGTCAAACCCTAACTGAGCGGGTTGGTCACGCGGTGCGAGATAGCCCAGCGGCCCGGCCAGTTCGCTCAGCGCGGGCAGCAGCGTGTCTTCATTCCAGCCGCCCAGCACCTGGATCGCCACGTGGTCGGCACCGGCCTCCAGGTGCTCGTTGAGACGTTGCGCAATGGCCTCGGCGGTGCCGTAGGCCACCACCGCGTCGATCAGCTTGTCGCTGCCGGGCTTGCGCACGTCGGCTTCGGTGAACCCCAGCCGCAGCCAGTTGTTCACATAGTTGCTCAGCCCCAGATAATGTTCGACGGTCTCGCGGCCAACCGCGCGGGCTTCGTCGGCGTCGGTGGTGAGCACCACCTTGTGTTCCGGTGCCAGGAACACCGAATTCCCCACCCGTTCGCGCGCCTTGGCCGTGTGTTCCGGCGTGGTCAGATACGGGTGGGCGCCGGCGCTGCGCTGCGCCGCCAGCCGCAACACCCGCGGCCCGAGCGCCGCGAGCACCCGACGGCTGGTCGGCACCAGCGCGGCGTCGAGTTCATCGAGGTAACTGACCAGTGCGTCGTAGGGCTTCACGTACTCCTGGGTGTGCTCGCGGTGGCCCACCCCGATGCCCAGCAAGAACCTTCCCGGGTGGGCGCTTTCGATGCGGTTAAAGGACTCGGCGACAGCCGGTGCCGGCGCCGACCAGATGTTGACGATCCCGGTGGCCAGTTGCAGCGAGGTGGTCTGCGCCAGGGCCGGGTCGACCCACGCCAGCTCGGCGTCCGGTGATCCGCCGATCCAGACGGCGCCATAGCCGAGCGATTCGATCTGCGCGGCCAGCTCGGGTGTGATTGAGCGGGTAGGCAGCCATACGCCGAACCGGCCCAGGTCGGGTTTCAGTGATACTGCCTCGGTCATCTAGGTCCCCCTCTGCGTCCTCAAGACTGATTCAGTCCAAGCGGCCCCGCCAATTCGGCCAGCGCCGAAACCAGGTTTTCATCCTTGGTGAGGACCTGCACGGGGACGTGGTCGGCGCCGGCGTCGAGGTGCTCTTTTAGCCGTTCCGCGATCGCCTCGGGCGTGCCGTAAGCCACCACCGCGTCGACCAGGCGGTCGCTGCCCGGCCGGGTGACTTCCTCGTCGGAGAAGCCCAGCCGTTTCCAGTTGTTGCGGTAATTGGCCAGGTTGAAATAGATGTCGAGCGCCCTGCGGCCTACCGAACGTGCCTTCTCCGCGTCGGTGGTCAGCACCACCTTGTGTTCGGGTGCCAAGAACGCCGACGGGCCGATCAGTTCACGGGCCTGCGCGGTGTGCTCGGGGGTGGTCAGGTATGGGTGCGCGCCGGCGCTGCGTTGCGCAGACAGCTTCAGTACCCGCGGACCCAGGGCCGCCACCACCCGTCGGTCGGCCGGCACGCCGTACTCGTCGAGCTTGTCCAGATACTCCACCAGCGCGTCGTAGGGCTTGCGGTATTCGCTGTGAGCCTCCGGGTGGCCGACGCCGATACCCAACAGGAAGCGGCCAGGGTAGGCCTTGTCGATCCGGTGGAACGATTCGGCCACCGGCTTGGCGGCCGCCGTCCAGATGTTGACGATGCCGGTGGCCACTTGCAATGTGGTCGTTGCTTCGAGGATGGGCTCCACCCAGGCCAGCTCGGCGGGCGGAGAACCACCCACCCAGACGGCCCCGTAGCCCAGGGACTCGATTTCTTTGGCTTGCTGGGGCGTCACGCCGCGTCCGAACGATCCGAACCGGCCTAGGTTGGGTTTACTCGCAGCAGAATCGGTCATGGTGTCTCCAACCGGCGCTGCGGTGCCGCTATTCCGGCAGGGCGACATCCATGGCGGGTGGGATCTTTAGCGGCAGCAGCACGATGAACCGCGTATCGCCGGGTACGGACTCCACTCGCAGATCCCCTCGATGTTTCTTGACGACGATGTTCCACGCCAGATCCAGCCCGAGGCCGGTGCCTTCCCCGAACGGTTTGGTGGTGAAGAAGGGCTCGAAGATGTGCTCGCGCACGTCGTCGGGGATCCCGGGTCCGGTGTCGCAGATCTCGACCCGGGCCATCTTTTCGCCTTCCCTGCCGGTGCGGACGGTCAGGGTGCCGCCCTCATCGCGCATCACGGCGATCGCATTATCGATGATGTTGGTCCATACCTGGTTGAGATCGCCAGGATAGCAAGGGATTTCGGGAAGCGATTGGTCGAATTCCTTGACCACCGTGATGGCTTTGGTGTCCTTGCCGGTGTCTTTGCCCAACCGGTCGGCGAACATCACCAGCGTGCTGCGCAGCAGTTCGTGCACATCGGCGACCTGGAACGGGGCGCGGTCGAGCTGAGAATACTGTTTGGCGTCGGCGACCAACGCCGAAATCCGTTTGCTCGCTTCGCAAATCTGGTTCAGCAGCAGCTCGATTTCGACGGTGTAGTTGAGCCAGCGGATAGCCCCCTCCAACGATGTCGACGCGAGCTCGTCGGCAACCGCGGAAATCCGCTCCAACCAATCGGTGTCGATGCCGCCTTCGACGAATGTCGGCGCGATTTCCCATCCGCCGTCGATGCCATGGTCCTCCAGCCACTCGCCGACGGCGTCCTCGGAGTCGGCGGTCTCGATCGCGCTCATGTGCCGCGACGTCGACTTGGCGACCTGCTCGACGACCTCCTGCTGGAGCCGCACCAGAGCGCGCAGCGCGTCCGGGGTGAAGGTGCCATCGGCGAGCATCGCCAGTTTCTGCCGCATGCCGGCGACCCGATCGCGCAGCTCGGCGGCGGCTCGCGCAGTGGCTGCGGCGGGGTTGTTCAGCTGGTGGGTCAGCCCGGCCGATAACTGGCCCAGCGCCAGCAGCTTCTCCCGGTTGTCGATGATCCGGCGGGTCCGCTCGGTGCCGACCGCGATGCCGTCGAGCAGGTGGACCGCCATCGGGAACTGGTCCTGCATGAAGTGGGCGAAAGCGGGTGCGTCCATCACGAAGAACCGCGACGGCTTGGTCACGTGCACCGACGTGCTGTAGGCCTGCTGCTGCTCGCCGGTGAACGCCTGCCAGGCGCCGCAGTACACGCCGCGCTGCGAGGTCCGGTTGGTTTCGATGTCCTGGCCGCCGGAGAGCTTCGACATCGCCAGCTCGCCTTCGATGAGGACGTAGAAGCAGGTGGCCGGCTCGCCCTCGACGCAGATCGGCCCGGGTTGGAAGCTCTCGATGTGCCCGTTTGCGCACAACATCGCAAGCTGCTCGTCGGTGAGGGCCTCGAACAGGAACAGGGTGCGCAGCTCGTCGGGCTCACACGGCAGCTTGCTGGTCATGCCCTCCGACCCCACTAGGACTCCGACAGGTAGCGGTGGACCAGCATTACGGCCATCGATCCTTCGCCGACCGCGGCCGCGACCCGTTTGGCGGACGCCGACCGCACATCGCCAGCGACGAACACGCCCGGGACGCTGGTTTCCAGGTGGTGGGGTGGACGGTCCAACGTCCAGCCGCACACGTTTCGCAGGTCCGGGCCGGTGAGGATGAAGCCGTGGTCGTCGCGGGCCAGCACCCCGTCAAGCCACTCGGTGCGCGGGGCGGCGCCGATGAAGATGAACATCCGACCGCAGGTGACTTCCTCGGTGTCGCCGGTCCGGTTATCGACCAGGGTCAGCTTCTGCAGGTGGTCGGTTCCGGTGGCGCACCGGACTTCGGTGCAGGTGCGAACGGTGATCTTGGGGTTCTGCTCGATCTGCTGGATCAGGTAGTACGACATCGAGGCTGCCAACGACGGGGCGCGCACGACGATGGTCACCGATTTGGCCTCCCGGGACAGGTGCATCGCGGCCTGGCCGGCCGAATTGGCCCCGCCGACGACGTAGACCTCTTCGTCTTTGCACTCCGACGCGATGGATGTGGCCGCTCCGTAGTAGACGCCGCGGCCGATCAGCTCGTCGCACCCGCTTGCCGCCAGCTGGCGGTAGGCGACGCCGGTGGCCACGATGACGGCGTGCGCGTCGATGGAGCCGCCGTCAGCGAACCGCACGGTGCGCGCGCACCCGTTGACTTCCAGCGCGGTGGCCGTGCGGGCGGTGATGAGTTCGGCGCCGAATTTCTCCGCCTGCTTGCGCGCCCGCTGGGCCAGCTGGCTGCCCGAGACCCCGTCCGGAAAGCCGAGGTAGTTCTCGATCCGCGAGCTCTGGCCGGCCTGGCCGCCGGTCGCGGTGCGTTCGATGAGCACCGTGCGCAGACCCTCGGAGGCGCCGTAGACGGCAGCGGCCAGGCCCGCGGGCCCGCCACCGATCACGATCAGGTCGTAGAACTCCTGTGACGGCGTGGTGGTCAGGCCCAACGTGTCGGCCAGCTCGGCGTCGCTGGGTTCGACGAGGGTGGTGCCGCGTTCGGTGACGACGACCGGTAGCCGCAGGCCGTCCTCGCCGGCGGCCTGCAGCAGTTGCTCGCCGGCGGGCTCGTCGGCCATGAACCACTTGTAGTAGAGCCCGTTGCGGGCCAGGAAGTCGCGGACCTGCCAGGACCGCGCCGACCAGCGGTGCCCGATCACCTTGGTGTGCGGGATGGGGTGCTCCGGCGCTCGCCTCCAGGCGTCCAACAGCGCGTCGATGACGGGATAGAGCTTCTCCTCCGGCGGATCCCACGGCTTGAGCAGGTAATGGTCGAGGTCGACGACGTTGATCGCGTCGATGGCGGCGTGGGTGTCGGCGTATGCGGTCAGCAGTACCCGCCGCGCCGCCGGGTACAGGTCCATCGCCTGTTCGAGGAACTCGATACCCGTCATCTGCGGCATCCGGTAGTCGGCGATGAGCGTTGCGACCGTTTCGCCCCGCAGTTTGAGCTGCTTGAGGGTTTCCAGGGCCTCGGGACCCGATTCCGCGCGCACGATCCGGTGGTCCTCGCCGTAGTGGCGCCGCAGGTCCCGGGCCACCGCGCGGGATACCGCGGGATCGTCGTCGACGGTCAGCATCACGGGTTTGCGTGGCTGCGACACCGGGGTTTGTCATCGGCGTCAAGTATGCGCTCGTCAGCGCCCGTGCGGGGGTGAGGAGTCGGGCCGGATTCCTCTCGCAGCGATTTTGGCCAGGCCGAATGACCGGGTATCGTGGAGCAACGGTGCGTCATCCGCGCCGGCTTTTTGCGTGCCCAGTCCTAGGAATTTCCTGTCACCGGCTCACGTTTGAAGTCGGGGTAAATGCTGCGCCGATCAGGGCGCAGCGAGAACGAAACCAAAGACGAGGATTTCTGAGAAGTTATGGCCAAGAAGGACGGCGCCATAGAGGTCGAGGGCCGCGTGGTCGAGCCCCTGCCCAATGCGATGTTCCGCATTGAGCTGGAGAACGGCCACAAGGTGCTTGCCCACATCAGCGGCAAGATGCGGCAGCACTACATCCGCATCCTGCCCGAGGACCGGGTGGTGGTGGAGTTGTCTCCCTACGACCTGTCCCGGGGCCGCATCGTGTACCGCTACAAGTAACACAAGCCCGAACCACAAAACCAACGAGTAGACAGAACAGGATCGAAACAGCCGTGAAGGTGAACCCGAGCGTCAAGCCGATCTGCGACAAGTGCAGGGTGATCCGTCGGCATGGGCGGGTCATGGTGATCTGCTCCGATCCGCGCCACAAGCAGCGCCAGGGCTAGCAGCGACCAGCGCGGCGTAGCCGTGCAACACAACTGAATGCAGACCTCCCAGCACCAGTGAGCGGCTGGCATCTATAGAGATGGGCCGCTCATCCACGCCCGGACGGAGGCCGGGCCCCGGAGCAGTTCAGGCGGGAACGGACTGGGATCAGACCTCCGCTAGAAGAAAAGGAAACGCCACCTATGGCTCGACTAGTGGGCGTCGACCTCCCGCGCGACAAGCGCATGGAGGTCGCGCTGACCTACATCTACGGCATCGGCCGTACCCGGTCCAACGAGATCCTGGCCGCCACCGGCATCGACAAGGACCTGCGCACCAAGGACCTCACCGACGACCAGCTGACCCACCTGCGCGACTACATCGAAGCCAACCTCAAGGTCGAGGGTGACCTGCGCCGCGAGGTGCAGGCCGACATCCGTCGCAAGATCGAGATCGGCTGCTACCAGGGCCTGCGGCACCGCCGCGGCCTGCCGGTGCGCGGCCAGCGCACCAAGACCAACGCGCGCACCCGCAAGGGCCCCAAGCGCACCATCGCAGGCAAGAAGAAGGCCAGGTAACCATGCCACCAGCCAAGAAGGCAGCGCCTCGGCGCCCAAGAAGGGGCAGAAGACCCGCCGGCGGGAAAAGAAGAACGTCCCGCACGGCGCCGCGCACATCAAGAGCACGTTCAACAACACGATCGTGACGATCACCGACCCGCAGGGCAACGTCATCGCCTGGGCGTCGTCGGGCCACGTCGGCTTCAAGGGTTCGCGTAAGTCGACCCCGTTCGCCGCGCAGCTGGCCGCCGAGAACGCCGCCCGCAAGGCCCAGGAGCACGGCGTGCGCAAGGTCGACGTGTTCGTGAAGGGCCCGGGCTCGGGCCGCGAGACCGCGATCCGGTCGCTGCAGGCCGCCGGCCTGGAGGTCGGCGCGATCTCTGACGTCACCCCCCAGCCGCACAACGGCTGCCGTCCGCCCAAGCGCCGCAGGGTCTAGGAGGAGAAGCAACCATGGCTCGTTACACCGGACCCATCACCCGCAAATCGCGCCGGCTGCGCACCGACCTCGTCGGTGGCGACCAGGCCTTCGAGAAGCGCCCCTACCCGCCCGGCCAGCACGGCCGCGCGCGGATCAAGGAGAGCGAATACCTGCTGCAGCTGCAGGAGAAGCAGAAGGCCCGCTTCACCTACGGCGTCATGGAGAAGCAGTTCCGCCGCTACTACGAAGAGGCCGTACCGGCAGCCCGGCAAGACCGGTGAGGAGCTGCTGCAGATCCTGGAGAGCCGGCTGGACAACGTCGTCTACCGCGCCGGGCTGGCCCGCACCCGCCGGATGGCCCGCCAGCTGGTCAGCCACGGCCACTTCACCGTCAACGGCGTGCACGTCAACGTCCCCAGCTACCGGGTGTCGCAGTACGACATCATCGACGTGCGGGACAAGTCGCTGAACACCGTGCCGTTCCAGATCGCGCGGGAGACCGCCGGCGACCGTCCGATCCCGAGCTGGCTGCAGGTGGTCGGCGAGCGGCAGCGCATCCTGATCCACCAATTGCCCGAGCGGGCGCAGATCGACGTGCCGCTCACCGAGCAGCTGATCGTCGAGTACTACTCGAAGTAAGACCCCCTGCACCGCCGGTGCAGGACACCTAAGCGGCATCAAATAGCGGGTGCCGAGAAGGAGAAGAAGAAACACCATGCTGATCTCACAGCGACCCACCCTGTCCGAAGAGGTCATCACCGACAGCCGTTCGCAGTTCGTCATCGAGCCGCTGGAGCCGGGATTCGGTTACACCCTCGGCAATTCGCTGCGGCGCACGCTGCTGTCGTCGATCCCCGGCGCGGCCGTCACCAGCATTCGCATCGACGGCGTGCTGCACGAGTTCACCACCGTGCCGGGCGTCAAGGAAGACGTCACCGACATCATCCTGAACCTCAAGAGCCTGGTCGTGTCCTCCGAGGAGGACGAGCCGGTCACCATGTACCTGCGCAAGCAGGGCCCGGGCGAGGTCACCGCGGGTGACATCGTGCCGCCCGCCGGTGTCACCGTGCACAACCCCGAGATGCACATCGCGACGCTGAACGACAAGGGCAAGCTCGAGGTCGAGCTCGTCGTCGAGCGTGGCCGCGGCTACGTCCCGGCCGTGCAGAACAGGGCGTCGGGTGCCGAAATCGGCCGTATCCCAGTCGATTCCATCTACTCGCCGGTGCTCAAGGTGACCTACAAGGTGGACGCCACCCGTGTCGAGCAGCGCACCGACTTCGACAAGCTGATCCTCGACGTCGAGACCAAGAACTCGATCAGCCCGCGCGACGCGCTGGCGTCGGCGGGTAAGACGCTGGTCGAATTGTTCGGTCTGGCACGCGAACTCAACGTCGAGGCCGAGGGCATCGAGATCGGGCCGTCGCCGGCCGAGGCCGACCACATCGCGTCGTTCGCGCTGCCGATCGACGACCTGGACCTGACCGTGCGCTCGTACAACTGCCTCAAGCGCGAGGGTGTGCACACCGTCGGCGAGCTGGTGTCGCGCACCGAGTCCGACCTGCTCGACATCCGCAACTTCGGTCAGAAGTCGATCGACGAGGTGAAGGTCAAGCTGCACCAGCTGGGTCTGTCGCTCAAGGACAGCCCGGCCAGCTTCGACCCGTCGGAGGTCGCCGGCTACGACGTCGCCACCGGCACCTGGTCCACCGAGGGTGCCTACGACGACCAGGACTACGCCGAAACCGAACAGCTCTAACGCCTCTGGTGAAGATGCGTGCCGTCCTAGCCCGCGAGGACCGGCACTGATTCAGAATCTAGACAGGAGCGTCAGCAATGCCCAAGCCCACCAAGGGTCCTCGCCTCGGCGGGTCGTCTTCGCACCAGAAGGCGCTTCTGGCCAACTTGGCGACGTCGCTGTTCGAGCACGGCCGGATCAAGACCACCGAGCCCAAGGCTCGGGCATTGCGGCCCTACGCGGAGAAGCTGATCACCCACGCCAAGAAGGGCACGCTGCACAACCGGCGTGAGGTGCTGAAGAAGATCCGCGACAAGGACGTGGTGCACGCCCTGTTCGCCGAGATCGGGCCGTTCTTCGCCGACCGCAACGGCGGCTACACCCGCATCATCAAGGTCGAGGCGCGCAAGGGCGACAACGCCCCGATGGCGGTGATCGAGCTGGTGCGGGAGAAGACGGTGACCTCCGAGGCCGACCGGGCGCGTCGGGTGAAGGCTTCCAAGAAGGCGGCTGCACCCGTGGCGGCAGCGGCGCACCGCAGGCGGCGGTCGAGCCCGAAGAGGCGGAAGGCCCGACGGCGGAAGAAGCCTCATCGGCAGCGCCCGAAGCC
>CAWKME010000021.1:0-17712 GCA_963850645.1 uncultured Actinomycetota bacterium
CATGCCCGATGGGAACACTTTTGGGAACATTAGGTAATCACCGGCTGGTGGGCATCGTCAGCGAAGCCGACATCGCCCGGCACCTACCTGAACACGTCATCGCCCAATTCGTCAAAGCGATCTGCGCACCGCAAGCCGTCACCAGCCGCTGACCGATATGACCTCGCACAGGACCACATGAACCCGTGCCGCACCCTCCGGCGCGAACAAGCCAGTGGCCGTCCCGGTTTAAGTCCCCCATCTGCAAATGTTGGCTCTGCCCGTGCAAGTGTTACCGGCACCGGGCAACCCACGAACCGTTTTGCAGGACGAGGTCTTCGGCCTGCTGCGTCACCTACGGCAAGGTCGAGTTCGCCAATTTGTGCACCGCTGTGCCCGTTTGCGGAGGAGTCATTGACCGAAAATGCCCAGAAGTATGAGAGTCATAAGCGTCGGAGTAGGTTGACTCAAGTGAGCGACAGTGGTCCCTTTCCCGACGATGTCCCTCTCGCCGATGCTCTCGAGCAGCAGCGCCCCGCAGCTGAGGCCGCCGACCTGGAAACCGTCGACCCCGATGAGCGGGTGCCGACCGAAAACGGCGATACGCCGCTGGAAAGCAATACGCCGGACTGGCAGGAGCAGCACCAGGTCGTCGAAACTTATGACGAGGACGAGGTCCGTGAAGAGTGAGGTAACGGCGAGGGCCGCCGCGATGGGCTACTGCTCTGACCAGCTCAACGGCGTTCAGGAGGCGAGGCGGGTTAAGGACAAGGCCCTCACCGACCGGGGCGTGACATTGGTGTCAACCACCGACGGCATCGACTCGTCCACACCTGCTAACCGGATGATGATCGGCGTTCTCGGCTCACTCGCCGAGTACGAGCGCGAGCTGGTCAAGGAGCGCACGGCGTTGAAGCGGCAGGCTTCTCGCGCGAACAGCACCAAGTTCGGGCGTTCCAAGAAGGTGAAAGACGGGGACAACATCGCCACAGCGAGGCGGATGAAGGCGGATGGTCACACCGCGCGGGACATCGCCAAGTACTTCGGGGTCAGCCGGGCGACGCTGTATCGGTACCTAGTCGACGAGCCTGCTCATGCCAATAATCACGGACAACGGGCCGGTGGGTGCTCGTGTAGCGGCGGGTGCCGAGTCGTGAATGGGACTGCCGCTATATCTCGCGAGTTGGAGGGGACGGCCCTAGACGCTCGGCGCTCAGTGGTCAGGAGGCCTTTGGTCCCAACGGGAGCGTGGCCGTACGGCCCTTCGGCGCGCCGACACATCGCGACACACTCGGGGGATTAAGCAGTTTCGACGATCGTGGTGATGGCGGGCGTCCATTGGCCCAAGCCAGACTCGTTGCGCGGCGATATGAGGCTGTTCGACGATCGTGTCGATGCCGGGCGTCGGCTGGCGAAGTGCCTGGAATCCTTGCGCGGCCAGGACATTGTGGTGTTGGGCCTGCCGCGAGGCGGGGTACGGGTGGCCTTCGGCGTCGTCGAGGGGCCCTCTTTCACCACGCCCGCATAATTTTTCGAATTGCTGGATCCCAGGTATCAAGCCCGTCGTGCGCAGCTGCGTGACGAAGCACGTCTGCGCTCTATGGCAATACGCCAAAACCTGCGCCTAGAGAAGTCCAGAGCTAGACACCCGGAATCGCCGACTAGGGGCACCTACCAGCTCGTCGAGGGGCCACCGTCGGGCGGCGCTAACGAGCGCAGCCGCGTGCTCGTTGCAGGCGACGCGAACACGGGGTACGGCCTGACCCTCGATGAAGTCCACTCGTTCCTCGTCGAGCGCGGCAAGAACGATGACTAAACGGGCAGGCGAAAGCCCGGATCCATCTCGGTCCGGGCTTTCGTCGTGTCTGACGGGCGGGGACCTGCCCTTTTATTACCCGAAAGCCCGGGAGGCGCTGGTGGGAACGTTGGTGCGCGATGCGCGAGCCGCGTTGGCGGCGTTGGATGGTCACGAATTGGATCGGCCGCTGGCTCAGGCCGCTGACCTGCTGGCGCTGGTGGCCGGTCAAGACGTCGAGGCTGGCGAGGATGGGGTGTTTGTTCGTCGACGCCTACGCCGGGCTGATCCCCGGCTGGGAGTGCTCGCTGCGCAAGGACATCGGCTTCGTCGAGCGCGCGCTGCGCCACGCCGTGGCCTTCCGCGCTCGTCAGGGCCACGCGTTCGACGACGCGATCCATCATTCGGACGCCGGAAGTACACCTCGGCTGAGCTGTCCCGGTTCGCTGCTGATCACAATCTCATCCGCTCTGTTGGGCGCACCGGGGTGTTGGGACAACGCCCAGGCTGAATCCTTTTAGGCCACATTGAAAGTCGAATTCTACGATCGCTACCTGTGGCCCACCGAAGCGGTTGCCGAACTCGCCGTCGGCGACTGGATCGAACGGGTCTACAACCGCCGCCACACTCCGCCCTCGGTATGACCAGCCCCGTCGAGTTCGAAAACCAACTCACTCAGAAGGCACAAGCCGCCTGACCCCGTGTCCACCAAACGGGGTCAAGCCCAGGACCGCCGGCCCTATTCACTCGTGTGGCCAATTGCCAACCACCCCAAGGTGCAGGCTCAAGCTTAGTTTTGTACCGCAGATGACCGACCAAACAACCGATTCCTTCGCCCGTATTATGTGGCTGAAAAACGGTTCCTGTTCGGGGCGTGCACATGCGCGTCGAACCGTAGTCTCGTCACCGCGGGTTTCAGGCGGTCAAGCAGAGCGGTGTGATGAGCAAAGGTGAGGTTACGACCGGTCCGGACAGCGAGGCCGCGGCGACGACCGTCAAGAGCAAAGGCCTCAGGGGCGGCGCACTCGGCCTGCTCTCCAGCGTCGTGGTCGGCTTGGCGTCCATGGCGCCGGCCTACAGCCTTGCCGCGACATTGGGTCTCATCGTGGCCAGTGGCGGCGGGCAGCTCTCCGGCGTCAAAGCCCCGGCCGTCGTTCTCATTTCATTCATCCCGATGTACTTGATCGCCGTCGCCTACCAGGAACTGAACGAGGCCGAACCAGACTGCGGCACCACGTTCAGGTGGGCGTCGCGGGCATTTGGACCCATCGTCGGATGGCTCGGCGGCTGGGGCATCATAGCCGCGGAAGTGATTGTGATGGCCAACCTGGTCGATATCGCCGGGGCGTACTCGTTCAGGTTCGTCGGCGAGATGGGTTGGCATTCGGTTGCAGACCTGGCCAACAGCAGGTTCTGGTCGACGGTCGCGGGCGTCTTCTGGATTGTGGTGATGACCTATATCTGTTATCGCGGCATCGAGGTCTCGGTCAGACTGCTGTACGCTCTGCTGTCCATTCAAATCGTGGTGCTGATTGTGTTTTCAGTGGTCGCGCTGGTCAAGATGTATACCCGTGACGCCCAGGCCTATTCACTGCATCCGTCGCTGTCCTGGTTCTGGCCAGGCGGTCTTGATTTCGGGACGATCATCGCCCCAGCAGTTCTCACGGCCATCTTCATGTACTGGGGCTGGGACACCGCTGTGGCATGCAACGAGGAGTCCGACGACCCCGGCCGCACACCGGGCCGCGCCGCCGTCATCTCGACTTTCCTGCTGCTGGCGACCTACGCCCTGGTGACCGTGTCGGCCGTCGCGTTCGCCGGTGTCGGGACGGCGGGCATCGGCCTGGGCAACCCGCACAACTCGAAAGACATCTTCGCATCCATCGGTCCGGAATTGTTCGGCAACAGCGTCCTCGGGAAGATTGGACTGCTGTTGCTGGCGGCGTCGATCCTGACGTCTGCCTCCGCGTCGACGCAGACGACGATCTTGCAGACCGCGCGCACCACCTTGTCGATGGGGGCGTACAAGGCGCTGCCTGACTCGTTCGCGAAGATCCACCATCGCTACCTCACGCCGACCACATCCACAATCGCGGTCGGCGTAGTGTCCATCCCTTTCTACGTCCTGTTCACGCTCATCAGTGAGAACCTGCTGGCCGCGCTGATCGGATCGGTCGGGTTGATGATCGCGTTCTATTACGGGCTTACCGGATTCGCGTGTGCGTGGTACTACCGCAAGACCCTCACCGGGTCGGCGCGGGACTTTGTGATGCGCGGCGTCGCCCCGTTACTGGGCGGGGTGGCCTTACTGATCGTTTTCATCTACGGGCTCATCCAGTACGCCAAGCCCGGGTGGCTGACCGACGACAAGGGCAACAACGTCACGATCATGGGGTTCGGCGCTGTCGCGGCGGTCGGTATCGGCGCGCTGATGCTCGGATTGATTCTGATGGTGGTCTGGTGGGCGATGGCCCCGGGCTTCTTCCGCGGCCGCACCCTGACGCGCGGCAGCACCGAAGCGGATTCCGGTGGGGACGTCGGTCGACCAGCAGGGCCATAATTGCGTTGTGGCGGCTCGAGATGTCTCGCAATCTCACGCCCCGCGCCGGCAAGCAGGTACAGCTAACCCGAGGCAGCAGTCGAAGTATCGCTAGGACGCATTACCGCCGCGAGGAGTCTCTGATGGACGAGTCAATCCTGCGCAATCTTCCTCAGGTGGTCGAGGTTCCGGTTCAATCTCGTTGGCCTCCTCGCGCTCTTTGGCCTGCTCGCGCGAACGGAAGTATGTCTCCGCACTCAACAGGCGTTTAATGAATTCGAGGTAACGGTTGTTAGGCATTTCAAACTGCTCCTTTTTGGCGCCTACGCGCCCTAATCCTACGGTTCTGGACATATCGCCATGACCGATAACTTGTCGATCCGCGCGACCTCTGCCAGCGGTGCGATGCGTCCGGCCCTGCCCCGTGGTCGTGACGGCCTCCTTTCGCCCGAATGAAGGTTAGGTTTCCAGCCGACCTGGCGTCGGATCCTCATGGGGCCAAGATGGGGCCAACGCGCCAGACGAGCTGATCCAACCCGTCCAGTTGCTATTCGTATGCCTGGTCCGACCAGCGCAAACAAGCGTGTCCCCCCCGCAAGTCCGCCTGAGAACCGGAAGGTCGCCGGTTCGATCCCGCCCCTGGCCAGGAGAGACGATTCCGTGGGTCAGACGCGCATCAGCGTGGATCCGATGCGGATGGGACGGCCAGGCGGCCCCGCTATGGGCCAGCACGGCCGCCAATCCTGTACCTCTCGGGGTCAAGGGGCGCCGAAACGGTGGGCTGAAAACTATTTCATTTCAGGACAATGAAGCCGAACGCTGGCCGCAGGAGTTCTCCGGGCGCTACAACAACCGAGACCGGCTCTCGAAACATCAACTGGCCGTCGACATTCGGCGCCTTCCCAAATTTCCGCGATTATGCTCTCAACCCGCCGATCCCACCACCAGAGACCAGGCGCCGAAGAGTTTTCGCCAGGTCCCAGAGGACGGGGTTGACACGAGGGCGGGGTCGAGATCGGTCATTCGCGATGTTGGCCGCGGTGGTGGTGGCGGGCATGACGCCGGCCCTACAGTGCGGGCATGGCGGACTACAACTCCAAGATGACGGCCCGCAAAAAGGTGCGTGAAGCTCAGCAGAAGGTTCGCGATGAGCGCGAGCTGCGTGAGCGAGCCAACGTCGAGGACATGGCCACGTTCCTGGTGTTGCGTACCCGGCTGGCCGGTGTCGATCAGTGGGAAGCCGATCGGGTAGCCCAGGTGAGCGCGGAGGCCTCCCGTCGGCGCGACGAACACCGCGAGGCGGCCGCGGCTGCCATCGCGCGGATTCGCGCACGCGGTGAATCGATCGCCGCGATCGATCGGCTCGCCGAGACCACGGTTAGCGATGTGCGCGCGTATCTGAAATTCGCGGCTGCGCGCGGCGCGCAAAGTACTGTTGTCGAGAGCTCGTCGGAAGCAGTAGGTTCGCCGGCCGAGGCGGGGAACGCCGGCGACGCTGACACCGAAAGTGTCGGCCTGCGCGCGTAGTGTGAGGGGCCGTGAGCCGGCAACGACATGTCGCGGCTGGGCTCTGGGCGGATCCGGTCGTGCACGCTGCCGAATGCGTTCGCTTCGACGGCTTGGTAGTGAACGGGCCCCACGAAGCCGACTGCTACGGACGGGACTGAGCGATACGCGGCGAGCACGTCGGCTCTCGGCGGCTAGCATCGTGCCGGCTGGCGAAAGAAGTTCCAGGAGATTGACGGGGCTGTTTCACCCGTCTGCGCGCGGACTACTTCGCTGGAAGGGAAGTTGAGGTAGAACGGTGCGGATGCAGGCGCGCATTGTGTGTGCAGTTGACGAAGTTTTGTATCAAACATGGCCCTGTGGTGGCGGAGCACGCAGGCGGTGGTCGATGATCACGTCATGGCACGCGACAACGCACACCGAGTGACTAGGGGTTGGACGCGGCCGTGCTGGGACGCCGCAACGAGGATTAGAACATGCGGTGGATGGGACGCTTCGCTGCAAGCCAATATTGGAAAGGGCATCCCGACTTGGAGATGTGATGAAAAAGTCTATGGGACAATCATATTCGACTGAGAATCCGCCTCGGCTCTTGACGATTAAGCAGGTCGCCGAACGTTTAACGGTAAGCGTTGGGTGCTTGCGGGCCTGGCGGATCCGCGGCGACGGGCCACCCGCGATCCGGATTGGGTCGGCGCTGCGTTGGGACGAACGCGAAGTCGATGCCTGGCTAGATGCGCGAAGGGAATCCGGTGGCGGTGCCATTGCGGCGACCTGACCCACGGCAGAGCGCGAGATGATTGAAGCCCGAAAGGGTCCTGGCGGCGCTCGCGTGTATCGAGCCCGGGTTTATTACCGCGGTCGATACGTGGCATCACGGACGTTCTCCCGAAAGCGTGATGCTCAGGAGTGGGAACGTCGGCAAGTTGAGAGCCTGCGATCAGGTATCTGGTCGGATCCTGCGGCCGGTGATCGGACCGTACGCGAGTGGTGCGAGACCTGGTTGGCCGCTCAGCCGGCGCGGCAACCCGCGACTGAACGTAAGGTCCGGGGTCTGATCGGCAAGCAGATCGCCGGGACATTCGGGCGGCGTCCACTTGTTTCAGTCAGGCCCTCCGAAGTGCACGCTTGGGCAGCGGAGCTATCACGCACCCAATCTGGCTCGACGGCCCGGCAGTCACTTGGTGTGTTGCGCCGCGTGTTTGACTATGCGGTTCGTGACGGAGTGATCCACCGGAATCCAGCCGCTGGCATTCGCCTGCCCAAGGTCCAAGGCAATGACCCGCGACCGTTGACACATCACGAGCTATGGCAACTCGCCGACCAGTTCGATCGGCCAAGAGACCGTCTCGTGGTTCTCATTGCAGGCTATTGCGGCCTTAGGTGGGGTGAACTGGCGGCCCTGCGGTGGTCTGACGTCAACCTAGATAAAGGGACGCTGCGAGTCGTCCGCGCGTTTTCGGAGGAGGCGCCGCGGGGGGAGATGTCACCAGTCAAAGACCACCAATCGCGGACAGTCCCCATTCCGGGCGTCGTGTCGGAGGAACTTGCAAAATATAGAGCGGACGTTGATACCGATGGACTGGTTTTTCCGTCCTCGCACGCCACACCACTTCGGAACCGAAACTTTCGCCGCGACGTCTTCGATCCAGCTGTTGAGGCCCTGGGGCTGAAGGTCACCCCGCACAATCTGCGCGACACCGCGGCATCCTTGGCCATCCAAGGCGGAGCCTCGGTTGTTGCCGTCGCGCGCCTGCTCGGCCATGAATCGGCCGCGACAACCCTCAACCACTACGCCGGTTTATTCCCGACAGACCTCGATGACGTCGCCCGCCGACTCGACGCCGCGGCCCGTCAAACCATCGCTGATCAGCGGACGCCATCTGACACCAGTGAAGCACCGACCAAGCACCGACCAGAAAGCAGCGCAGAGAATTAGGGCAGTGCCCGGAAAGGCCTAATGAACTGCGGAAATATCAGTGCCCCCGGCCCGACTCGAACGGGCGACCTAGGGATTAGAAGGCCCTTGCTCTATCCACCTGAGCTACGGAGGCAATGCGCAGGTCAGTCTATCCAATGGCGAAGATTGATCGATTTCCGCCGCCGCGACGCGCGCGAAAAGTCTTCCCCCGCCGCAATTATCGGTTATGGTGTGAGCCTCGACACACGTACGACACCGGCTGGTAATCGGCCGTTAATCGCAACGGAGCGTGTGCGGAACGTCGAGGGGTGGCGTTGCTATGAGCGTGACCACGAGCGTGACTTCGCGGTGCTCGCGGGCCGGTGCCCAAGCGCTGCGACTGGCGGCCGATGCCAGAGATACCTACCGGGCCGGCGCCCTGCTGCTGCGCGGCTCGCCGTTCGCAGTGGGCTGGGTTGCCGGCTGGCTGTCGGCGGAATTTCCCCCGCACGTACTGACCGGACATGCATTGTCCCGAATATCGCACCCATCCATCGGCCGCGTGGCCACCACGTGGGCGGCGCAGCGAGCGGATCAAACCCTCACCGCTGCGCTCGAGGAGTCCTTCGGGCCGGAGTTTCGCGACCAGGTCTGCCACCCGACCTGCGATCAGTCCGAGTGCGCCCCCCGCAGCGGGCTGCTGCACAGGCCTGGGCCGCACCGCCGGTACGCAGCGCAGACCTCCGACATCTCCTACGGTCCGGGTGGTACCGAACACCTGCTCGACATTTGGCGGCGTCATGACCTGGCGCCTGGCCGCCGCGCGCCGGTGCTGATACAGGTCCCCGGCGGGGCGTGGGCCGTCAACCGCAAACGCGGTCAGGCGTACACGCTGATGAGCCGGATGGTCGAACTCGGCTGGATCTGCGTCTCCATCAACTACAGCAAGAGCCCGCGCTGCGCATTTCCGGTGCACCTCGTCGACGTGAAGAGGGCGATCGCGTGGGTCCGCGACAACATCGCCGACTACGGGGGCGATCCCGACTTCATTGCGATCACTGGCGGGTCGGCGGGCGGGCACCTGGCTTCGTTGGCCGCGCTCACCCCCAACGATCCAACGTTCCAGCCCGGCTTCGAAGATGCTGACACGACCGTTCAAGCGGTCGCGCCCTATTACGGCGTGTACGACTTCACCGACTTCGAGAACATGCACGAAATGATGCTGCCGTTCCTCGAGCACTTTGTTTTGAAAGCCCGCTACGCTGACGCTCCCGAGCGGTTCAAAGCGGCATCGCCGATTTCGTACGCGCACAGCGAAGCACCGCCGTTCTTTGTGCTGCATGGCGAGAAAGATGAACTGGTTCCCAGCGGCCAGGCCCGAGCCTTCTGTGCGGCGCTACGAGAGGCCGGAGCGGCCACGGTGGCCTACGCCGAACTTGCCAATGCCCACCATGCTTTTGACATCACCCCCACGTTCCGATCGCGGCTGGCTGCCAACACCGTCGCCGACTTCTTGGGTGTCGTCTACGGCCGGCGCGCCGGCTCGCTAACCGATTCGTTGCCGCTGTCGGCAACTTCGGCCAGCTGAACCGGCCGCGGCGCCCGTCGCTGTGACTGGATCCGGGACCGGATCGCGCCTTTCACCAGCGCGTCAACCCGACTAGCGTTGTGTTGGCAATCGGGTTGGCGGGTCCGAGGCAGGAGGCTTGATCGGCGGTGACAGGGTTGGCGCGTCGAATTAATGATCATGGCTGAGCCCGTCGAGGCCGTTAAGTTGTCCGACGAGCTTGGACCGGTCGACTATTTGATGCATCGGGGTGAAGCAAATCCCCGGACCCGGTCGGGGATCATGGCACTGGAACTCCTCGACACCACACCGGACTGGGAGAGGTTCCGGACCCGGTTCGAAAACGCCTCCCGACGGGTGTTGCGGCTGCGGCAAAAGGTTGTCGTGCCGACCTTGCCGACGGCGGCGCCGCGCTGGGTGGTGGATCCCGATTTCAATTTGGACTTCCATGTGCGCCGGGTGCGCGTGTCCGAACCCGGCACGCTGCGTGAGGTATTCGATCTCGCTGAGGTGATCCTGCAGTCACCGATGGACATATCGCGGCCGCTGTGGACGGCCACCTTGGTCGAAGGTCTGGCCGATGGCAAGGCCGCGACGCTACTGCACGTCAGCCATGCGGTCACCGACGGCGTCGGCGGTGTTGAGATGTTCGCCGAAATCTATGACCTGGAGCGCGATCCACCGCCCAGGCCGACGCCTCCGTTGCCCATTCCGCAGGATCTGTCGCCCAATGATTTGATGCGGCAGGGGATCAACCACCTGCCCATTGCCATAGTCGGCGGCGTCTTGGGCGCGCTGTCTGGTGCGGTATCGATGGCCGGGCGGGCGGTTCTGGAACCCGCGTCCACAGTTTCGGGGATCGTGGGCTACGCGCTCTCGGGCATGCGGGTGATCAACCGGGCCGCTGAGCCGTCGCCCCTGCTACGCCGGCGCAGCCTGGCCACCCGTACCGAAGCGATCGACATCCCGCTCTCCGATCTGCACAAGGCCGCAAAAGCCGGCGGTGGATCGATCAACGACGCCTACCTCGCCGGTCTGTGTGGTGCCCTACGGCGCTACCACGAGGCCCTCGGCGTGCCGATCAGCACGCTGCCGATGGCGGTGCCGGTGAACCTGCGGGCCGAAGCCGATACGGCCGGCGGCAACCAGTTCACCGCCGTCAACCTGGCAGCGCCGATCGGTACCGCCGACCCGGTCTCCCGAATGAGGAAGATCCGTGCGCAGGTGACGCAACGCCGCGACGAGCCCGCGATGAACATCATCGGTTCCATCGCACCGGTGTTGAGCGTTTTGCCGACTGCCGTGCTGGAGGGGATCACCGGCTCGGTGATCGGCTCCGACGTGCAAGCCAGCAATGTCCCGGTCTACCCGGGCGACACCTACATCGCCGGTGCAAAGATCTTGCGGCAGTACGGTATCGGCCCGCTGCCCGGGGTGGCGATGATGGTGGTGCTGATTTCCCGCGGTGGGTGGTGCACCATCACGGTCCGCTACGACAGGGCGTCGGTGCGAAACCAGCCGTTGTTCGCCCAATGCCTGCTGGAGGGTTTCGACGAGATCCTGGCGCTGGCCGGTGACCCGGCACCCCACGCGGTGCCTGCGTCGTTCGCCGCCGAGCCGGCCGGTTCGGCGTCTCGATCGGTGTCGGGCTCATGAGCGCCTCTGAAAAGCAGGGGGATGAGCGCGGGACCCGCAAGCCGGCGGGGGATCTGCGGCTGCCCGGTTCGGTCGCCGAGATCCTCGCCAGTCCTCCCGGGCCCACGATCGGGGCGTTTTTCGACCTGGACGGGACGTTGGTCGCTGGCTTCACCGCGGTCATCCTCACCCAGGAGCGTCTCCGGCGCCGCGACATGGGGGTGGGGGAGCTGCTCAGCATGGTTCAGGCCGGTCTGAACCATCGGCTCGGGCGCATCGAGTTCGAAGACCTCATCACTAAGGCCTCCTCGGCACTGGCCGGGCGACTGATAGACGACTTGGAGGAAATCGGCGAGCGGCTGTTCGCCCAGAGGATCGAGTCCCGGATCTACCCGGAGATGCGTGAGCTGGTGCGCGCTCACCTGGCTCGCGGCCACAGCGTGGTGCTCAGCTCGTCGGCGCTGACCATCCAAGTCAATCCGGTGGCCCGCTTCCTCGGGATCGCCAACATGCTCACCAACAAGTTCGAGACCAATGAAGACGGGTTGCTCACCGGCGCTGTGGCGAAGCCGATCTTGTGGGGGCCGGGCAAAGCCGCTGCGGTACAGCGGTTTGCGGCCGAGCACGACATCGATCTCAAAGACAGCTACTTCTACGCCGACGGTGACGAGGACGTCGCGCTGATGTACTTGGTCGGCAATCCACGGCCCACCAATCCCGAAGGAAAGATGGCCGCTGTGGCCAGGCGCCGCGGCTGGCCGATTTTGCGATTCAACAGTCGCGGTAGCGTGGGCCTCCGGCGGCAGTTGCGAACACTCGCCGGCTTGAGTTCGATGGTCCCGGTTGCGGCCGGCGCAGTGGGGATCGGTGTGCTGACCGGTAGCCGGCGGCGCGGCGTTAACTTCTTCACTTCCACCTTTTCCCAGTTGTTGCTCGCGACCACTGGAGTGCATCTGAACGTCATCGGGAAAGAGAATCTGACCGCGCAGCGTCCGGCGGTGTTTATCTTCAACCACCGCAACCAGGTTGACCCGGTCATCGCCGGTGCGCTGGTGCGCGACAACTGGGTTGGCGTGGGCAAAAAGGAACTGGAAAGGGACCCGATAATGGGCACGCTCGGCAAGTTACTGGACGGTGTGTTCATCGACCGGGACGATCCGGCCGCCGCGGTGGAGACGATGCACACCGTCGAAGAGCGAGCCAAGAACGGACTTTCGATTGTGATCGCTCCAGAAGGCACCCGGGTGGACACCACCGAAGTCGGGCCCTTCAAGAAGGGGCCGTTCCGCATCGCGATGGCGGCGGGGATCCCGATCGTCCCGATCGTGATCCGCAACGCGGAGCTTGTCGCTGCCCGAAACTCCAACACGATCAACCCGGGCACGGTCGATGTCGCGGTGTTTCCACCGATTCCGGTGCAGGACTGGACACTTGAGACGCTGCCGGAGCACATCGCCGAGGTGCGCCAGTTGTATCTGGACACGCTGGCGAACTGGCCCGTCGACGAACTGCCCGAGGTCGATCTGTACGCCGAGGAAAAAGCGGCGAGTAAAGCCCGGACTCAGACCGCCAAGACCGCCGCGAAGAAGACTGCTGCGAAGAAGACTGCGACCAAGGCAGCTCCCAAAGCCGCGGCCAAGACTGCGAGCAAGACTGCGGCGAAGAAGACTGCGACTAAGGCAGCGCCGAAGACCACCGCGAAGATGCCGGCCAAGACAAACCCGAAACCGACTGCTGCCCAAAACGGTGAGGCGAACCAGCCCAGCGCGGACCAAACCGTCAGCGCGCAATCGCCGAGATCCCGGCCCAGAGGGCGGCCGTGACCGAACCGGCCGCAGATACCAGCGCAGTCCTCACCGCGCAAGACTCGCTGGTGCTGGCGTCCATGGAAACTCCGGTCGAAATGCAGCTGGTGATGGATTGGCTGGGCCAGCAGCGGGCTCGCAATCCGGACGCGAAGTTCGACGTATTGAAACTGCCATCCCGCAATGCGCCGCCGACAGCCTTGACGACGCTTGTTGAGCAGCTGGAGTCCGGCGAGGACCGTTCCATCGTGCCGGTGCGGGTGTTCTGGCTGCCGCCCCCGGATCGCGGCAGAGTCGCCAAGCTGGCCGGCCTGCTCCCGGGCCGGGATCCCTACCACCCCAACCAACGTCAGCAGCGCCACATACTGCGCACCGACCCCGGCCGCGCGCGGGTGGTGGCCGGCGAGTCGGCCAAAGTCTCTGAACTCCGCCAGCAGTGGCGCGATACCACCGTCGGAGAGAACAAGCGCGATTTCGCTCAGTTCGTCACTCGCCGGGCTATCTTGGCGATGGAACGTGCCGAGTACCGAATCCTCGGACCGCAGTACAAGTCTCCGCGGCTGCTGAAGCCAGAGATCCTGGCGTCCACGCGTTTTCGCGCCGGCCTGGAAAAGATCCCGGGCGCAACCGTCGAAGAAGCCGGGAAGATGCTCGACGAACTCGCCACCGGATGGAGCAGGGTGTCCGTCGACCTCGTTTCCGTCCTCGGCAGGTTGCTTAGCCGCGGATTCGATCCGGAGATCGACTACGACGAGTATCAAGTCGCGGCGATGCGCGCTGGGCTGGAAGCTCATCCGGCGGTGCTGCTGTTCTCGCACCGGTCCTACATCGACGGCGCGGTGGTGCCGGTGGCGATGCAGGAGAACCGGCTACCGCCGGTGCATGTGTTCGCCGGTATCAACCTGTCGTTCGGGTTGATGGGGCCGCTGTTACGCCGCTCCGGCGTCATCTTCATCCGCCGCAACATCGGCGATGACCCGCTCTACAAGTACGTCCTGCGCGAATACGTCGGCTACATCGTCGAGAAGCGGTTCAACTTGAGCTGGTCCATCGAGGGCACTCGCTCGCGTACCGGCAAGATGCTGCCACCCAAGCTCGGTCTGATGGCCTATGTGGCCGACGCTTACCTGGACGGCCGCAGCGAAGACATCCTGCTGCAGCCGGTGTCGATCAGCTTCGATCAGTTGCACGAGACCGCCGAGTACGCCGCCTACGCTCGCGGTGGCGAAAAGACGCCCGAGGGCGTCGGCTGGCTGTACAACTTCATCAAGGCGCAGGGCGAACGCAACTACGGCAAGATCTACGTCCGTTTCCCCGAAGCGGTCTCGATGCGCCAGTACCTGGGCGCGCCGCACGGTCCGCTAGGCCAGTATCAGGACGCCAAACGGCTTGCGCTGCAAAAGATGTCGTTCGAAGTCGCGTGGCGGATTCTGCGGGCGACACCGGTGACGGCGACGGGTTTGGTGTGTGCGTTGCTGCTCACCACTCATGGGGTGGCGTTGACACTCGATCAGCTGCACCACACGCTGCAGGATTCACTGGACTATCTCGAACGCAGGCAAACCCCGGTGTCGACGAGTGCGCTACGGTTGCGCACACCGGAGGGTGTGCGCGCGGCGGTGGACGCATTGTCCAACGGACATCCGATCACCCGCGTCGACGGCGGCCGAGAACCCGTGTGGCGCATCGCGCCCGACGACGAACACGCCGCTGCGTTCTACCGGAACTCGGTGATACACGCCTTCCTGGAGACCTCGATTGTCGAACTCGCACTGGCGCACGCCAGGCACGCCAACGGCGACCGCCTGGCGGCGTTCTGGGCCCAGGCGATGCGGCTGCGCGATCTGCTGAAATTCGATTTCTACTTCGCAGATTCGACGGCGTTTCGGGCCAACATCGCCGAAGAGATGGCGTGGCACGAAGATTGGGAAACCCACGTCGCCGCCGGGGGCGACGAGATCGACGCGATCCTGTGTGCGAAGCGGCCGTTGATGTCGGACGCGATGCTGCGGGTGTTCTTCGAAGCGTATGAGATTGTCGCCGACGTGTTGCGCGATGCTCCGGCGGATATAGGCCAGAAGGAACTGACGGAGTCAGCGCTCGGAGTCGGCCGTCAGTATGTGGCACAGGCCCGGGTCCGCAGCAGCGAACCGGTATCGACGCTGCTGTTCGCCACCGCGCGCCAAGTTGTTGTCGATCAGGATCTGATAGCACCCGCAGCAGACCTCGCCGAACGCCGGATCGCTTTCCGGCGGGAATTGGGAGACATTCTGCGGGATTTCGACTATGTCGAGAAGATCGCGCGCAATCAGTTCATCGCCCGCGAGTTCAAAGCGCGTCAGGGGGGTCTGGACGGCCAAACGCCGTAGTCGGGGCGCCCGCCAATACTCTGGGTACATGACGGTTGCCCGGCCCGCCGACGAGGTCCCTGTTCAGGCCTGCAAAAAGGCCGCTAAAAATGCCGGAGCCAAGCGTCGCACGCTGGTGTGGCCGCTGCTGATCGGCGTCGCGGTGCTGGCGGGCTGCACGGCGGCCGGAATCGGTGCGCTGTCGCTGGCGGATGTGTTGACCGTCACCGGTTTGCCCGATCCTGGCCCGGCAACCACGCTGGGGCTGCCGTTCGTCCGGGCGGCGGGGGAGATCGCCGCGGTGCTGGCCGTCGGGTTGTTCCTCTTCGCGGCGTTCCTCGTGCCGCCGCAGAGCTCCGGGGTGCTAGACGCCGACGGCTACCGCGCGCTTCGGATGGGGACGGTGGCATCAGGGGTGTGGGCGGTGTGCGCTGCCCTGCTGGTCCCGCTGACCATTTCCGACGTGTCCGGTCAGCCGTTGGCCGACCACCTCGATCCGGTGACGATCTGGTCATTAGCCGGCCTGATCAACACCGCCTCCGCGTGGCGCTGGACGGCGGCGCTGGCTGCGCTGGTGACGCTGGCAAGTTTGGCGGTGCTGCGCTGGTCATGGACGCCGCTGCTGCTCGCCGGGTCGTTGGTGACGCTCATTCCGCTCGGGCTGACCGGTCACTCGTCGGCCGGCGGTTCGCACGACCTTGCCACCAACAGCCTGCTGATCCACCTTGTCGCGGCCAGCCTGTGGGCCGGTGGTCTACTCGCTCTGCTGGCCCACGCATTGCGCAGCGGTGACCACACCGACCTGGCGGCACGGCGCTTCTCCGCGATCGCATTGTGGTGTTGGGTCGCGATGGCGCTCAGCGGGTTCGTGAACGCCCTCGTCCGCGTTCTGCCCGCTGACCTGCTGACCACAACTTACGGGCGCCTGGTGGTGGCCAAGTTCGTCGCGCTGTGCGCGCTGGGCGCCATCGGCTGGCGCCAGCGGCGCGCCGGCGTTGCTGCGCTGCAAGCAGATCCGAGCCCGTCCAACGCGCGCAGCGTCCTGATCCGGCTGGCGCTGATCGAGGCCGCGGTTTTCGGCCTCACCTTCGGTATTGCTGTGGGGCTGGGCCGCACACCGCCGCCACCGCCCCCGGCCCGGCTACCGTCGATTCCCGAAGCCGAGATCGGTTACGACCTCGACGGGCCGCCCACGCTCGCGCGCATTTTGTTCGACTGGCGCTTCGATCTGATCTTCGGCACCGCCGCAATCGTCTTCGCCGCGCTGTATGTGGCGGCGGTGGTGCGGCTACGCCGCCGCGGCGACAGCTGGCCGCCTGGGCGGACCGTGGCCTGGCTGCTCGGCTGTCTGGCGTTGTTGTTCGTGACGTCGTCGGGTGTTGGTCGCTACATGCCGGCGATGTTCAGCATGCACATGGTCGCCCACATGGGGCTCTCGATGCTGGTTCCGATTCTGCTGGTGCTGGGCGCTCCGGTCAGCCTGGCGTTACGTGCGCTGCCCGCCGCGGGCCGCAATGACCCGCCGGGTATGCGGGAATGGCTGTTGGCCGCACTGCACAGCCGCTTCTCGCGGTTCCTCACCAACCCGGTGGTCGCCACCGCGCTGTTCGTCGCCGGTTTCTACGGGTTGTACTTCTCGAACCTTTTCGACACCACGGTAAGCAGTCACGCCGGGCATCTGGCGATGAACGTGCACTTTCTGCTCAGCGGCTACCTGTTCTACTGGATCGTGATCGGGGTCGACCCCACCCCGCGCCCCATCCCGCCACTAGCCAAGGTGGCCGTGGTGTTCGCGTCGTTGCCACTGCATGCGTTCTTCGGGGTCGTAATGATGGGCACCCGAAAGGTGCTCGGCGCCGATTACTACCGATCGCTGGGTTTGAGCTGGCACACCGATCTGCTTGGTGATCAGCGATTGGGCGGTGGAATCGCTTGGGCGGCAGGGGAAATGCCTCTGGTGATCGTGATGATCGCGCTGCTCGTGCAGTGGGCGCGTAGTGATGCGAGGACTGCCCGGCGGTTGGACCGGGCGGCTGAACGCGACGATAACGCCGAGCTTGCCGCCTACAACGCGATGCTGGCCGAGCTGGCGCGTCGCGAAGCGCCGGGGCGTTCGCACCAACCAGCGGACTGATCCACAGTCACGGTTCTTTCCACAGCCGCACCAGGCAGGGCCAGTTTCGGGCCTGTTTGCCGTGGCGTCTGTCGGTAGCGCCGAGCTGAATAGCAGCCGGAACGGGCGGTGACGTGTTCACCATGCCAGAGAAAGCAACCGAGAAAGGGATCAGCCAATGTTCGAAACGCCGCTTACCGTCGTCGGTCACATCGTCAACGACCTTCAGCGCCGCAAGGTCGGCGATCAGGAGGTCATCAAGTTCCGGGTGGCCAGCAATTCGCGCCGCCGTACCGGTGACGGCAGCTGGGAGCCGGGTAACTCGCTGTTCATCACCGTCAATTGCTGGGGAAAGTTGGTCACCGGGGTGGGTGCCGCGTTGGGTAAGGGCGCACCGGTGATCGTGGTGGGCCACGTCTACACCAGCGAGTACGAGGACCGCGATGGCAATCGCCGTTCGTCGCTGGAGATGCGGGCGACCTCGGTCGGTCCGGACCTGTCGCGCGTCTTCGTGCGCATCGAGAA
>CAWKME010000022.1:0-85665 GCA_963850645.1 uncultured Actinomycetota bacterium
GGCACCATGACGCTGGAGGTTCGATGACGACTCGTTCCGACGACGACGAGCAGATGGGACATCGTCAGCAGCGTTGGCTATACCGCGCTGCTGGTGGCCGGATGGCGTGCGCTTACACGCCATGAGTGCGCGGCCGCTGGTGCGCGACGAGTATGCGCTAGCATTTCATCACCGCCTCGGCCGACCCGTATCTCACCGGTCTGCCCTTGCCGACCCGGGAACATCTGAGGGGGCGACGGCCTTCCCGCGGCTCTACGGCGTGCAGACCCGGTTCTTCGACGAATTCTTCTCCTCCGCCGCTGACCTTGGGTATCCGTCAAGCGGTGATCGTCGCAGCCGGTTTGGACTCCCGCGCATACCGACTGAAATGGCCTAGCGGCACAACAGTATTCGAGGTCGACCAGCCGAAAGTTCTGGAGTTCAAACGCCGCGTGCTGGCCGAACAGGCGGCCGAGCCCGCCGCCCCCCGTCGCAAAGAGGTCGCGGCGGATCTGCGCGATGACTGGTCGATACCGTTGCGGGTCGGCGGGATTCGACATTGCAACGAACCCACCGCCTGGTCGGTGGAGGGCATACTGCCCTACCTGACCAGCGACGCGCAGGACACGCTGTTCACCCGGATCAGTGACCTCTCCGCGCCGGGCAGCCGGCTCGCGATAGGTGCCCTGGGCTCGTGCCTCGACCAGGATCGGCTCGCTGCCCTGGAGGAGACCTATCCCGGTCTCAACCGGTCCGGAGAGGTGAATTTCTCCGCGCTGACCTACAACGACGCGGAAAAAACCAAACCCGCGGCATGGCTCGCCGAGCACGGCTGGGCGGTCGAACCCGTCCGCACCAATCCCGAATTGCAGGCTGAATATGGCTCAACGCCACCAGAAGTCGACCTGGAGGTCGACCAGATCATGCACTCCGAATACATCACCGCGACTCGTTAGTCCACCCGGGCGTAGGCTGTCGAAGTGCACGCCGCCACAAGACACCGCCGGCGGCGGTTACGCCCGCCTGAATCAGCTCGCGCTTGAGGATTTTATTGGTCGCGGTTTTGGGCAACTCGTCGTTGATACGGACGAAACGTGGCCACGCCTTGAGTGACAAATCGGGTTGAGCGCCAAGGAATTTCTCGAATTCGTCCGGGTGAGGGACGCGCCGTCGTCCAGAACGATGGCGGCCATCACCTGGTCGCCGACTTTCGTCGGGCACACCGTAAACGGCGACCTGGTTGATCGGGGTCAGCCGCTGCAGAATTCGCTCGATGGGTGCGGCCGCGAGGTTCTCGCCGTCGACCCGCAGCCAATCCGCGGTGCGACCGGCCAGGTAGATCCAGCCGTCGGTGTCCCGATACGCCAGATCACCCGACCAGTACATGCCGTGGCGATTCGCTCGCCGGTGGCCGCGGGGTCGTTGTAGTACCCGGCGAACGGGCCGCCCCCCTCGGTGTTCACCAGTTCCCCGACCGCCTCGTCGAAGTTGGCCAGTGCACCGTTCTCGTCGAAAACCGCTGGGGCGCATTCGGTCACCGATTCCGAGTGGTACACGGCGACGCCGGGATACCCCTTGCCGATAGATCCGGTGGGGGTGCCGTCTTCCCGGGTGACGATGACTGCGAACTCACTGGATCCGAAGCTGTCGACGACCCGACAGCCGAACCGCCGGGCGAATTCGTCGATATCGCGATCGGTTGCCTCGTTGCCGAATGCGATCCGCAACGTGTTGTCGGCATCGTCGGGCCGCTCCGCGGTGGCCAGCATCAGGGCCAGCGGCTTGCCGACGTAGTTCATGTAGGTGACGTCGTGCGACGGATGTCATCGAGGAACCTTGACGGCGAGAACCGGGCCGGCACCATCGCCGCACCGCTTCCGACGGCGACCGCCCAGCCGGCCGCTACGCCATTGGAGTGAAACAGCGGCATGGACAGGTAGCACACATCGCCGGCGGTGATCTCGAATTGCGCGATCAGGCTTGCGCCGCAGATAATTGCGGCCACGTGGGCGAACCGGACCGCCTTCGGGTCGCCGGATGTTCCCGACGGGAAGATCATCATCAGGGTGTCGGCAGGCCCGACCTCGCGGTGCGCCACCAGCGGCGGTGCGGCCTGCACCGCATCGAGGTAACGGTGCGACGCCACATCGAGCACCGTGACGCCGGCCAGATCGAGTCCGTCCAGTAGCGGCCGATGGTCGGGGTCGGCAAGCAGCAATTGGCAATCTGCGCGGCGGATGTCGGACAGCAGCCCGGCGCCACGCCGGGTGGTGTTGATCCCGCACAACACGTAACCGCCCAGCCCGGCAGCGGCCATCGACCGCAGCATGGCCGGCGAATTGCCGAGTAAGGCGCCCACGTGCAGCGGGCGGGTAGCGTCGGCCAGCCCGATCACCGTCGACGCCTCGGCTGCCGCTTCGGCGAGGTGCTCGCGCCAGGTCCAGGTCTGCCCGCCATAGGCGACGGCGGGAGTGTCGTCGTGCATGCGCGCCCGCAGCAACTGCTGGACGGTCTCAAACATTGGTCGGCTCCGGCCGATACCGCAACAGGGTCACCCCGGTATCGGAAACGTCGCAGAACACCGGGCTCACCCGCATGCCGATCCGGACGTCGGCGGGATCGAGGTCGACCAGCTCGGTGCTGAACCGGGGTCCCGCGTCCCACTGGACCACCGCGAGGATCTGGGGCGGCGCATCCGCCCACGGCGGGCCGGTCGGTCGACGCGCTACCGTGAAGGTGTAAACCGAACCCGCGCCGTCGATTTCACGCCATTCCAGGTCGTCGGCCAGCGTGCCCGGAGCCAGGGTGCGTGGATAGAACACATACCGTCCCAGTGACGGCGAATACTGGCACCAGGATCCGGTGCTCGGTGAGCGCCTGCCAGAACGGCTTCGAGACCGGTGTGGCCTCGGGAAGTGGTCGCGGCTCGGTCATGGTCAGTCGCCACCCAGAACCAGCGCGACCTGTTCACTCATGATGCCGCCCGTGCCGCTGACGAATGCCCGATGGCAGTCGGCCACCTGCGCCTGGCCCGCTCGGCCCATCACCTGCCGGGCGGCGTCGACAACGTGGTGCATGCCGCCGGCCATGCCCGCCTGCCCAAACGACAGCTGCCCGCCCGCGGTGTTCAGCGGGAAGTCGCCGGCGAAGGTGAGGTCATGCTCGGTTAACCCAGGCCATGCCTTCGCCTTTGCCGCAGAACCCGGCATCTTCGAGAGTCATCAACACAGTGATGGTGTAGCAGTCGTAGAGGGACGCCATGTCGACAGCAGCCGGGGTGAGCCCCGCCATCGCAAAGGCTTTCTCGGCGGCGCGGGATATCGGCGTCGTCATCAGGTCCTCGGCGTAGGTCGCTGTCTTGAAGGCGATGTGCTCGCCGAATCCCTTGATCCACACCGGCCGATGGCGGGCCCGGCGGGCCACGTCGGCGTTGGCGACCAGAACGCCGGCGCCGCCCTGGACCCGCATCACCGTCTCCAGCATGTGGATCGGATCGGCGATCATCGGGCTGGTCAGCACGTCGTCGACGGTGATCGGCTTGCCGTGGAACACCGCGCCGGGATGCGCGCACGCATTGGTGCGCTGGTCCACCGCGATTTTCGCCAGAGCGGTTGCGTCGTAACCGAAAACGGCTGCATACCGCTGCGCGATCTGCGCGTAGGGTCGCGTTCTGGCCGACGTTGCCGTAGGGGATCTCGAACTCGGCCTGCGGCGACCCGTACTTGTTGCTCGACGCGCCATACCAGCCCGGGCGGGCGACGACGGTCGGCGTGCCGACGTCGGCAACACCGCGGACCCGGGCACGACCGCCAGCACCGCGTCGCACAGCCCGAGTTCGACGGCGACCGCGGCCCGCCACACCATCCCGGCGGAGGTGGCGCCACCCAGGTCGACGCGTTCCCCGAAATCGACCGGCAGGCCCAGATATTCGGACAGCGTGGCCGGGGCGAACATGTCGGATTCCGCCAGGCCATGGCAGATCAGGCCGTTGACCAGCTGCGGCGTCTACCCCCGCGTCTTCGACCACCATCTTGGCCAGCAACGCGTACTGGTCCAGGGTGAACGACGGGCGGGCGGGTCTGCTTGCGTTCGGCAGGCAGCTCGGCGATACCGATGATGGCGGCCTCGCCCCGCAGGCCCGTCACAGTCGTTCTCCGCGCATCGGCAGCGCGACCGTGGCGGTCCCCGGCATCAACACCGTGTTGCCTCGCCGCCCGGCGATGTCCAGATCGACCAAACCGGTGTTGTCGGCCAACCGCTTTCCGGTCACCACGCCGCCGAAAGTCAGTTCTTCGCCGGCGAACGCGACCGCCCGGTTCTGCACCGCTGTACTCGACCAGCCGGCCGCGACCGCCGATCCAGTCGGTGATGCGCGCGGGCCAGCAGCGCGGCCTGCAGTGGGCCCTGCACGATGACGTCGTCGTAACCCTCGACGTCGCGTGCCCAGTCTTTGTCGTAGTGGATGCGGTGACCGTTGTACGTCGCGGCGCTGAAGAAGAACAGCTGCCGCTCGTCGATCGTCACCGCGAGTGTCGGCAACGAGTCGCCGGTCTGGACGTCCTCGTAGAAGACCTGCGCTGGGTCTTTCTCGAAAGCCATGGCGCTCCTCACGGCCGGGCGATCATCGATGTCGTTGCCTCGGCGAGCAATTCACCGTTCTGATTGCGGTACACCGTTCGCCAGGTCACCAGCACGAACCTGCCGGAGCGGCCTTGCTTTTCCACGATCGACTCGATCGTGCGCACCATCTCGATCTCGTCGCGGTGATACGCCGGCGCGTAAGAACGTCGTGCTCTCCCCGCCGGCCATCCGTCGGGGCGCACGGGGAAAAGCGAGGCTGCCGGATACGGCTCCGGACGAGCCATCCGGCCGCAACCCGTCCAACGCGCGTGACCCCCAGAACGGCGTACTGCAGGTAGAGCGGCGGGCAGATGATGTCTCGGTAGCCTTGGGCGCGAGCGTATTCGGTGTCGAACCACAGTGGATTGTGATCACCGACCGCCGCGGCCCACCGTTGCCAGTCGCGCCGGTTGACTTCACCGGTCGCCGTGGCGGCGACGGTTCCCACTCGTGACGCCGATTCGGCGTCGATCAGACTCTGTTCGGTCACGCCTCGTCCTCCAGCCACGTCGCCGCGACATCCGCCCCGCCGCCCAGCGTCGACAGCACCCGGGCCCGCTCGGAGAACAAATGCAGATCGGTCTCGACCACATAGCCCATGCCGCCGTGCAATTGGTGCGCGTCGAGCGTGATCATTTCGCCGCGGTCGCCGCGTGCATCCGGGCGATCGCGGTCTGACGGGTGGCGGTGCGGCCCTTCCCGATCCAGAACACCGCCGAATGAGCGGCGAGCCGGGCTGCGGCCAGCGCGATGTGCATATTCGCCACCAGATGCTGTGCGGCCTGAAAGGACGCGATCGGGCGGCCGAACTGTTGCGCGCCATCGTGTAATCGACCGTGCGCTGCAGCACAGCCTCGCCGACACCGACCAGGTCCAGCGACAGCAACGCCACTGCGGCGTTGGCCACCCGGCGCAGGTCCTGTTCGGCCAGGCCCGCACCGTCCGGCCCCGTCCAGCACCGCCGCCGATCAGTCACCTCGACATCGTCGAATCCGGATCCGGAATGTGCGGTGCCCGCCCATCAACCGCAGCGGCTCGAGGTCCACAGGCCCGTCTGCGGTCAACGGCACGACGAACGCCATGACCCGCTCCCCCGACGCGGTTGCCGACACGACGAGGTGGTCGGCCAGGTCGGCGTCCGCGACGAAAGTCGACCGCGCCGCTGCAGCCGCCAGCCGCCCCAAGCCTGCCGGCACGCCTCTCAGCGTCGGAGCGGTCAGCGCGGCATCGCGTGGACTCCACAAACATGTTGTGGCGCAGATGTTTCCGGCGGCCAGCGAGGGCAGCCACGCCGCATGCTGCTCCGCGCCGCCGAGCAGGTGGATGGCCAGCGCGGCCTGCAGGGTGGCGTGCACGATCGTCGGGCACAGGCCGCGGCCGGCTTCGAGGCAGAACACGCCGAGGTCGGATAGCGTCCCATCGGCGCCGCCGTATTCCTGCGGCAGCAGCAGTCCGAATACGCCGGCGTCGGCCAACGACTTCCACAGCTTGTCCGGCATCGGCCGCCGGTCCGAGTCGCGCAGTTCGACGGACCAGGCTGGTCGGGCATTCGGCGAGCGAACACCTTGCGACAGCATCGACGCCAGATCTCGCTCGTCCTGATCGGGTAGCAGTTTCACGTGTCGCGACCATCAGCGTCCGTAGGACGGCATGCCGTGGCCACGCTGGGCGATCACGTCGCGGAGCACCTCGTTGGTGCCGCCACCGAACCGCATCAGCGGCGATACCCGGTAGAGCCGCTCGAATTTCCCGTCCGCGGGCGCGTCCGGGCTGCGATACGCCAGCAGGCCGTCGGGGCCGAGCAGGTCGATGGCCAAATCGGCGATCCGCTGCCGCAGTTCGCTGCTGAAGACTTTCTCGACGCTGACCTCCACGGTCGGGATCACTCCGCTGTCCAGCAACGAGGCCGCCTGATACCCCATCAGCATGGCCGCCTCGACGTCTGCTTCCGCCTGGGCGAGGCGGCGGCGAAAGCTGGAGGTCTGCAGCGGCACCGAGCCGTCGCGGCGCGGCCGGCCGGCCAACTCGGTCAGCTCGTCGAGTGCGCGGCGCAGATCGCCCGCGTTGGTCAGGGCGCCTCGCTCGAGATCCAGCGCGCCGGTGATGTAGGTCCAGCCCCGATTCACTTCGCCGATCAGGTTGCCGACGGGCACCCGGACCTCGTCGAAGAACACCTCGTTGGTGCGATACCCCGACCATGCGTAGAGCGGACGGATCTGCACTCCGGGCAGATCGATGGGGACCATGATCACCGAGATGCCCCGGTGCCGCGGCGCAGTGGGATCGGTTCGGACACAGAGCCATTCGTGCGTCGCCCGCTGGGCGCCGCTGTTCCAGATCTTGGATCCGGTGATGACCCATTCGTCACCGTCTTGCACCGCGCGGGTGCGCAGGCTGGCCAGGTCGGTGCCCGCTTCGGGTTCCGAGTAGCCCACCGCGCAGGTCAGCTCTCCGCGAGCGATCGGCGGAAGGAACTCGAGCTTGTTCTGTTCGGTGCCGTGTCGCATGATCATCGGCGCCACCGAGGTGACCGTGAGATCCGGGCCCGGGACGCCCCAGTACTCGAACTCGCGCATCAGCAGGTGCTGATAGATGGCGCCGAGTCCCAGGCCGCCGTATTCCGCCGGCCAGTTCAGCCCGAACCATCCTCGCTCGCCGATCTTGCGCCGGAACGCCGCGACTTCCCCGTCGGGAAACTCCTGGCCGTGTTCGGCCAGCTCGGATCGCAGCGCCGGCGTGACGTTCTCGCTGCAGAAAGTCACGCACCTCGGCCAACCAGGCGTTCTGCGCTGCGTCGAGTTCGAAATCCACCATCCATTTCCTAGCGCGTCCTACCTACTTGCGCCCGGAGTTTCGAAAAGGAACATTAAAGTACTACGACGTGCCCATCGACGATCCGCAGTCGGCGTCGGGCGACCGCATGCGGGTCAGGTCACTGATCACGGAAAGAGCGCCTGATGCAGTTCTGGTCTGGCACAGCGTTTATGGACTCGGCGACGCGCTGGCGATCGCGCAAGATGCTCGACGAAGCGGCTATGACGGGGTGATCTGTGCGGATCATCTGATTTATCCGCGTGATGCTGCGGTCGCCGTACCCGTCACCGGCCGGACGCCCGCCGTGGCCGCCGGAGACAGCATGGCCGGATTCGTGGATCCTGATCGGTGCGATGTCGTCGATGACCCGTCGGTTGCGGTTCTCCAACGCCATCTACGTCGCGCCTGCTCGCCCGCTGGTGGAGGTCGCCAAACAGGTGGCGACCGCGTCGGTCATTTCCGGAGGTCGGGTGTCGCTGGCAGTCGGCGCCGGCTGGATGCGCGAGGAATTCGACTTGCTGGGGCAGGATTTCGGCACCGAGGCAAGCGGCTCGACGAGATGATCCCGGCGCTGCGTGCGCTGTGGCAGGGCGGATGGGTGTCCTGGAGCGGTCGTTACTACCAGGTGCCCGAGCTGATGCTCGAGCCGCACCCGAGCGCGCCGGTGCCGATCCTGTGCGGCGGCGAATCGGAGGTGGCGCTGCGCCGGGCCGCGCGGCTGTGCGACGGGTGGGTCGGCACGGCCTACACCTGGGACGACGCGGTCCGGCTACGTGCAGAAGCTGACGGCGTTGCGGCGCGAGTACGGACGGGACGGCGAGCCGTTCGAGATCATGCTGGCGTTGCTCGAGATGCCGTCGGCCGATCTGTACCGGCGCGCCGAGGATCTCGGCATCACCGCGGTGATGTGCGCGCCGTGGATGGGCGAGGGCGTCGAGCCAGGACGACCGGAGGTCCGTGCGGCCATCGAACGGTTCGCGCGAGACCGTCATCGAAAAGTTCCGCTAGCGGCTAGAATCTGGTGCGGAACGTCGTTGACCAGTCCGCCGTCCATCACGAATTCGGCGCCGGTCGCGTACGAGGATTCGTCGCTGGCCAGGAACACCACGAAGGTGGCGACCTCCTCGGAGACACCGGGACGGCCGAGCGGGACGATGACCATGTCGTCGGGGAAGTGCTTGGTCATCGGGGTGCGGATGAAGCCGGGGTGGATGGAGTTGACCCGGATGTTGTGCGAGCGCCAGTTCGAGGGCGGCCGATTTGGTCAGGCCGCGCACCGCCCATTTGGACGCGACGTACGGGTGCACCATGACCGCGCCACGCAGGCCCTCGATCGACGAGACGTTGATGATCGAGCCGCCGCCCGCGGCCTTCATCGGCTCGACGGCGGCCTGGATGCCGTGGAACGTGCCGTTCAAGTTGACGTCGATGACCTTGTGCCACTTGTCCAAATTGAACTGGCCGAGCTGGCCCAGCGCGACGATGCCGGCGTTGTTGACCAACACGTTGAGCTTGCCGAAGTCGTTGACTGCGGTGGATACCGCGGCCTCCCACTCGTCGGGCTGGGTGACGTCGAGGTGGACGTAGCGCGCGCTGTCACCGATCTCGTCGGCCAGCGCCTTGCCCTCGTCGTCGAGGATGTCGCCGATCACCACCTTGGCGCCCTCGCCGACCAGCATTCGGGCATGAGCAGCGCCCATCCCCCGAGCGCCGCCGCTGATCAATGCAACTTTTCCGTCCACGCGTCCCATGACGCGCCACGCTACCGCAGCCGGGCAAAGAATTAGAACTTGTTCCACCGCCGTACTCGTGACCGCCTGCTGGGAAACAATCGAGCGATGAGCGTCGCGACCTCGTTACTCACCGCATGCAGCGGGTTCCTATTCGCTGTGCTGTGGATGGATCTCATGTTCGATGCGCAGGTCCTGCCCAACCGGCATCGCGGCAGCCGACCTGCCCGAATCCGCGCTGGCTTCCATCGCGGGCTACTACCGGCGGGCGGTCACCGGATCTCGGCCGATGAGCCGGCTGATCGCTGTCGTCATGGTGGTGTTGCTTGCAGCGTTGGGCTTCCGAGCGGCCCGAGGGCACGACCCGGGCTGGCTGCTGGTGGCGTCGGCTCTGCTCGCGGGCGGGCCGATTCTGCTGGCACTGACGCACACCGTTCCCAACGCGGTTCGGTTGGGTAGCCGATCGGGCACGCCGGCCGAACAAACCACCCTGGCGCGGTCCATCTGCGCGATCACCTGGTGTGCGCAGGCTGCATGCTGGCCTTTCTGGTGCTGTGGGTGGCCCGATACGCTGAGGTGGTCTGATGTACCCAGGTGGTCACAGCACACCAATTCCGTACTAAACTAGAACACGTTCCAGTTCGGCTCCGTTCCAGTGCAAGCCCCGTAAGGAATCAGGCATGCACACTCCCATCTGCGACGAGCTCGGCATCGAGTTCCCGATCTTCGCGTTCACGCACTGCCGCGATGTCGTCGTCGCGGTGAGCAAGGCCGGTGGCTTCGGCGTGCTGGGGGCGGTCGGCTTCACCCCCGAGCAGCTCGAGATCGAGCTGAAATGGATCGACGAGAACATCGGCGACCACCCCTACGGCGTCGACATCGTGATCCCGAACAAGTACGAGGGCATGGACTCGCACCTGTCCGCCGAGGAGCTGGCCGAGACGCTGCGCAAGATGGTGCCGCAGGAGCACCTGGACTTCGGCAAGAAGATCCTCGCCGATCACGGCGTCCCGATCGAGGACAGCGACGGCGACAGCTTGCAGCTGCTCGGCTGGACCGAGGCGACCGCCACGCCTCAGGTCGAGGTGGCGCTCAAGCACCCGAAGGTGCAAGATGATCGCCAACGCGCTCGGCACTCCCCCGGCCGAGATGATCAAGCACATTCACGAATCCGGGCTCAAGGTGGCCGCGCTGTGCGGCTCCCCCTCGCAGGCCCGCAAGCACGCCGACGCGGGCGTCGACATCATCATCGCCCAGGGCGGCGAGGCCGGCGGGCACTGCGGCGAGGTGGGCTCAATCGTGTTGTGGCCGCAGGTCGTCAAGGAGGTCGCCCCGGTGCCCGTGCTGGCGGCCGGCGGTATCGGCAGCGGCGAGCAGATCGCCGCGGCGCTGGCGCTGGGCGCGCAGGGCGCGTGGACCGGCTCGCAATGGTTGATGGTCGAGGAATCCTCGAACACCCCGGTTCAGCAGGCGGCGTACGTCAAGGCCGGCAGCCGCGACACCGTCCGCAGCCGCTCGTTCACCGGCAAGCCGGCCCGGATGCTGCGCAACGACTGGACCGAGGCCTGGGAGCAGCCGGACAACCCGAAGCCGCTCGGTATGCCGTTGCAGTACATGGTGTCCGGCATGGCGGTGCGGGCGACGAACAGGTACCCCAACGAGTCCGTCGACGTCGCGTTCAACCCGGTCGGTCAGGTCGTCGGACAGTTCACCAAGGTGGAGAAGACGTCGACGGTCATCGAACGCTGGGTGCAGGAGTACCTGGAGGCGACGAACCGGCTGGACGAGCTCAACGAGGCCGCCACCGTCTGACGAACGGCCTTGTGCGCAGCTTACTCGTCGTCGTCGGCGTACTTGCCGGTGAAGACCTCTTTGGCTCTGTCGACGGCGTAGGTGGCGATGTCGATGGAGTTGTGGACGATGTCGCCGGTGCCGCCGGCGATGTCGCCCTTGATGATGTGGCCGGCGTTTTCGACGATGTCCGACGACCTCTCGACAGCGTTCGTCACGATGTCTCTGGCGGCGTCGATCGCGTCTTTCGGCTTGAAGCCCATTGCAGTCTCCTGTTTTCGTGTGGTCAGCCGGTCTGGCCGGTGTCCGACGGGAACCCTCCGCCGGTACCGTTCGGGAACCCGCCGCCGGTCAGCTGCCCGACCTGCCAGCCGTGTTCGGTGCAGAGCATCGGCAGCCCGTCGGGAGACTGGCGCCGACGACCCGCGCGGGTTCTGGCACGGCGCACCGACCTGCTGAACGCCGTAGAGCGGGTAGGTGATCACCCAGTACCCCGACTGCGCGGCCGGGAACTGGTTGGTGATGAAGTGGCACGCCTCGGCCTGGCCGCCCGGACCGCGTCCGAAGATGAACCGCTCATAGTTGTCGCACGGCGCGCCCAGCGACGCGTCGTAGTTCATCCCCGGTACGTCGCCGTCGTAATGCCCGGGATCGGCAATGGCAATTGGCGCCAGGCCGACAGCGGCACCCGCGATCGCAGCGGCGACGAGCAGATCGCGAATCATGACCCACCTTCGGTGTTGCGTTGCGGGGGCCATTGCACGCCCCCGGCGGCCTGGGGCAAGCATAGCCAGTGCGGCCCGGGCCACAAGGCCGTTTTGCACCAGCGGAGACTCATCCGAGCCGGTCGCGAGAACACGTTTCAATTTGTCTCCGGCAATCCGGCGGGAACACGTTCCGTCTCGGCGGTCGCGATGCTTTACTGGGCCAGAACACGTCATCTTCAGGTCGTATTCAACGCCGTATTAATAGGAGTGCCCACGATGCCGACTCCGAACATTCCGCCCGGATTCGATTTCACCGATCCCGACATCCACGCCGAGCGCCTGCCGGTTGAGGAACTGGCCGAGATGCGTCGCGCCGCACCGATCTGGTGGAACGAGCAGCCCCTCGGCATCGGCGGGTTCGACGACGGCGGCTTCTGGGTGGTGTCCAAGCACAAAGACGTCAAAGAGGTTTCGCTGCGCAGCGACGTCTTCTCCAGCCTGCAGAAGACCGCCCTGCCGCGGTACAAGGACGGCACGGTGGGCGAGCAGATCGAACGCGGCAAGTTCGTTCTGCTCAACATGGACGCTCCGCAGCACACCCGGCTGCGCAAGATCATTTCCCGGGCCTTCACTCCGCGGGCCATCGAGCGGCTGCGCGAAGACCTCGCCGAGCGAGCCCGGCACATCGTCGAGACCGCGGCGGCGGAGGGTTCCGGCGACTTCGTCGAACAGGTGTCGTGCGAGCTGCCGTTGCAGGCCATCGCCGGGCTGATGGGTGTGCCGCAGGAAGACCGCAAGAAACTCTTCCACTGGTCCAACGAGATGGTTGGCGACCAGGACCCGGAGTTCGCGAGCAACGATGCCATCACCGCCTCCGTCGAACTGATCATGTACGGCATGCAGATGGCCGCCGACCGGGCACAGAACCCGGGGGAAGACCTCGTCACGAAGCTGATCGAGGCCGACATCGACGGCCACAAACTGTCCGACGACGAGTTCGGCTTCTTCGTCATCCTGCTGGCCGTCGCCGGCAACGAGACCACCCGCAACTCCATCACCCAGGGCATGATGGCGTTCACCGACTTCCCCGATCAGTGGGAGCTGTACAAGCAGGAGCGTCCGGTCACCGCTGCCGACGAGATCGTCCGGTGGGCCACCCCGGTCACGTCATTCCAGCGGACCGCCCTGGAGGACTACGAGCTGTCCGGCGTGCAGATCAAAAAGGGCCAGCGGGTGGTGATGGTTTACCGCTCAGCCAACTTCGACGAGGACGTGTTCGACGACCCGTTCACCTTCAACATCTTGCGTGATCCCAACCCGCACGTGGGATTCGGCGGCACCGGCGCGCACTACTGCATCGGGGCCAACTTGGCGCGGATGACGATCGACCTGATGTTCAACGCGATCGCCGACGCTTTGCCTGATCTGGAATCGATCGGCCAACCCGAACGGCTGCGCTCGGGTTGGCTCAACGGCATCAAGCACTGGCAGGTGGACTACCACACCAACGGGGCGAAATGCCCCTGTCGCGCACTAGCATCAATCGTATGCCGACCCATCAAGCTGTCCACGTAGCCTCCGCAGGCGCAGCCGTTAGAGCTGGTCGACGTCGAAACGAAGCCACCGGGTCGCGATGAGGTGCGCTGACGGTCGCCGCGTGCGGGATCTGCGGCACCGACGCGCACTTTGTCTCAGGTGGCTTCCCGGGCATGACGTGGCCGTTGACCCCCGGGCACGAAATCGCCGGAACGATCGCCGAACTCGGCGCCGGTGTCGAGGGTTTCGCGGTCGGCGATCGCGTCGCGGTCGGGTGGTTCGGCGGGTGCTGCTACCACTGCGATCAGTGCCGCAAAGGCCTGTTCATTCACTGCGAGAACGGGAAGGTACCGAGTTACCAGTATCCGGGCGGATATGCCGAGTCGGTGACTGTCCCCGGCAGCGCGCTGGCCCGGATACCGGCCGGGCTTTCCGACGCGGAAGCCGCGCCGATGGGCTGCGCCGGCGTCACCACCTACAACGCCCTGCGTCACACCAAGGCAGTTGCCCGGCGACCGGGTCGCGATCCTCGGCGTCGGCGGGCTCGGTCACCTCGGGGTGCAGTTCGCCCGGGCGATGGGTTTTGAGACCATCGCGATCGCTCGCGGCACCGGCCAAGAAGGCGGACGCCCGGAAGCTGGGCGCCCATCACTACATCGACTCCACCGCCGGCGACCCCGCCGAAGCGCTGAAGGCCCTGGGCGGCGCGGCGGTAGTGCTGGCGACCGCGGGCAACTCGCCGGCCATGGCCGCAACGGTCGGCGGGATATCGCCTCAGGGCGAGCTCGTCACCATCGGTGTCACCCCTGAGCCGCTGCCGATCAGCCCGATTCAGCTGATAACGCCGGGGGTCAGCATCGTCGGCCATCCCTCCGGTACCGCGAAAGAGATCGAAGACACAATGCATTTCGCGGTCTTGTCGGGCGTGCGGGCCTGGATCGAGGAGTTGCCTCTGTCGCAGGCCGCGGAAGGCTACGCCGCGCTTGAGCAGGGACGGGCGCACTATCGCACCGTCCTCACCATGTGACACGACGGTGTGGACCCTCAGTCCGGACCGACGGTGAGTTGGTCGTCCACACCGGGGTCGCCGGCAGGGCGTCGAAAATGGGTCACCGGCTCACCATCGCGATGAAGCGGTGGCAGGCCACGGTCAGATGGTCGGACGGTGAGCCCGTCGCCGCGCAGCTCGACGTCGAGGTGGACTCGCTCGAAGTTCTGCAAGGCGAAGGCGGCCTGACCCCGTTGTCCGGGCCGGAGAAGATTCTGGTGCGGTCCAACGCATTACGACAGCTGGATGCCGGACGCTTTCCCAGGGATCCGGTTCGAGGCCGACACCATCGACCAAACCCGCGACGGTTACCGCCTCGCCGGGACGCTGCAGATCCACGGGAAGACCCGGGCGCAGGTAATCGATCTGCGCACCGACGATCTCGGCGATGCCTGGCGGCTGTCCTGTGAGGCCGTCGTCCGTCAATCCGCATTCGGGGTCAAGCCGTACTCGTTGTTGATGGGCTCGTTGAAGGTCGCCGACGACGTCACCGTGAAGTTCACCGCGCAGCGGGCCAAAGACACCTCGCCGGACAATCCGGACAAGGAGTGACGATGCGGATCGGAGTGGTGTTCCCGCAAACCGAGATTGGCGCCGACGCCGGTGCGGTGCGGGCCTACGCGGAACACGTCGAAGGGCTCGGGTTCGCCCACTTGCTCGCCTACGACCACGTCGTCGGCGCCGATCCGAAGGTTCACACTGGCTGGGACGGTTTCTATGACCTGTACGACACCTTCCACGAGCCGCTGGTGACGTTCGGCTATCTCGCCGCTGTCACCAACACACTGGAACTGGTGACCGGCATCGTGATTCTGCCGCAGCGACAAGCCGTCCTGGTTGCCAAGCAGGCGGCCGAAGTGGACCTGCTCAGCGGCGGCCGGCTGCGCCTGGGTGTCGGCCTCGGCTGGAACGCGGTCGAATACGAGGCACTGGGCGAAGACTTTTCGAATCGCGGCAAGCGCAGTGAAGAGCAGGTGGATCTGATGCGCAAGCTGTGGACCGAACCGACCGTCACCTACCACGGCAGGTATCACAAGGTGACCGGAGCGGGCTTGGCGCCGCTGCCGGTCCAGCGGCCGATCCCGGTGTGGTTCGGGGCGTCCTCGCCCCGCGCGTGCCGGCGCGCCGGTCGGCTCGGCGACGGCTGGTTCCCGATGGTCGGCCCCGGCCCCAAACTCGATCAGGCGCGGCAACAGGTAGCCCAAGCCGCAGCGGAGGCCGGCCGAGACCCCGCCCAGATCGCCATGGAGGGTCGGGTTTCCTGGAATGGCAACGCCGACGACCTCGCCGACGGTCTTCGCGCCTGGGCCGAGGCGGGCGCCTCGCATATTTCGATCAACACGATGAAGGCCGGGCTGGCGTCGGTCGACGACCACCTCGCCGCATTGACCGCCGCCGCCGAAACCGCCAAGGCCTTCGCGGCGTAGCCCTTTCACCCAACGACGCCCTGGCTGCGCTAAATGCTGGGAACGGCAGCCTTTCTGCGAAACAATTGAGGATGGCTCATCGAATCGAGCCGAACCGCAGAAGGAGCTGCCGATCATGCAACCCGCATCAACCTCCTACCCCGTCCGAGTTCGCGGCGACCTCGATCCCGCATTGTCGCGCTGGCAATGGCTGGTCAAGTGGATCCTCGCCATTCCGCACTACGTGGTCCTGCTGTTTCTGCACATCGGGGTCATCGTTGTCACCGTGATCGCGTTCTTCGCCATACTCTTCACCGGCAAGTACCCGCGCGCCCTATTCGATTTCAGTCTCGGCGTCATGCGGTGGCGCTGGCGCGTCGCGTTCTACGCGTTGGTCGCACTGGGCACCGACAAATATCCGCCGTTCAGCTTGCAGTCAAAGGCTGACTACCCGGCCGATCTGGAGGTCGACTATCCCGAGCGGCTCAGCCGGGGTCTGGTGTTGATCAAGTGGTGGCTCTTGGCCATCCCGCACTATCTGATACTTTTCGCCATCTTCACCGGGGGCTGGCGGGTTCTCCGGGTCGACCCGAACGAATTCGTCGCCTACGACTTGCCGCCACTGTTCGTCATCCTGGTCGTCATTGCTGCGGTGGCGTTACTGTTCACCGGGCGCTACCCAAAGGGGTTGTACGACTTCCTGATTGGCATCAACCGCTGGGCGATCCGGGTGCGTGCCTACGCCTCGCTGCTGCGCGACGATTACCCGCCGTTTCGTCTGGACACCGGTCCGCGGGAAGCCGAATCAGCCGCAGCCGCTTGAGCATTGGGTCAGCCCAGGACTATGGCGGTGGTGGGCCCGGGTTAGGCGATGGGACTTGTGCCGGCGCGGGGTCTTGTTGACCGTGTAGGCGTTCAAGCAGTTTGGTGAGCAGTGGGTGCGGATTCGGCGGTGGAGGCGGCGGCGCAGCGACCGGTTGCGGCGGCGCGGGTGGCGGGACCGGTTGGGCGGCAGGAATTTCAGCCTGCGGCTGCTCGGCAACGACGGTCTGCGGCTGGGCCACCGCCGGAGCTTCGGTCGGATGTTGGGCAGGCGACGGCGCCGGTCGCGCCATCGGTTCCTCGGCCGCTACCGGCCGGGGAACCGGCGCTTGCGCGGCGGGACGAGCGGCCGCTCGGTGCGCTACATGTTGGACCGGTCCGGAAGCGCGGTCGGGAACCAGACGCGGGCCCAAGGCGAGCGACAACGAAGCCACAAAAGTGACCGCCCCGGCGACCAGCATCGTCAACGCCCCGGCGTAGGAGCTCTGCCGAGAGCCAGCCCGCTCCCCCCGCGTGCGGTAGGCGGCCTCGAGCATTGCGGCGTCGGTGAATTCGGTGCTGTCCGCCGATGCGAGAGCGGCTCCGCGCGCCAGGGCCAACTCTGCGCCGCTCTGCCTAAGGACCGGGACCGGCACCGCCTTCTCGAGCCGCCACGACAGCGCGTCGAGGTCCTGATCGGGACCGACGACCACGATGCCGCTCGGTTGCCATGAGCTCCGGTCGAACAGGTTGGTCAGCCAGCCGACCAGCCGGCCCGCGCCGCCCGGCAACTGCTTGATCGCCGTTTGCGGCGCGTCTTCGGACGTATCGACCATTGCGACGATCGTCGAATCGCCGTCCAGCACGCAGACGGCGGCCTCGTCATAGCCGACGACCGGCGCGATCGCCCGGGCCAGCATGTCGCACGCCTGGTGCAACCGAATCGGGACGACATTGTCGAAGCCGGCGTCGGTCAACGACTCCAGCAGCAGCGCTGCCTCCGCGGCCGCGTCGTCGCTCCAGGTGACACCGATGACGTGAAGCCGGTGATCGGAGCCGGCCGCCGACGCTTGCGCGTCCAACACGGCCGCTGTCGCCTGCTCTGAGGTGTTGACCACCTGCACCCCACCGCCGGTACCCACCTCGAATTCCTCGTGATCCAGGATCGTGCCGTCGGCGTCGCGCCCTTCCACGAGGACCCAGCCGACGGATGTGGATGTCAGCGACAGCCCAAGTACCGTGTCCAAATCTGCACCTCAATCGTGTCCCAGGGCCATACGCCGCCGCCAGCACGAGACGGTTGATGCGGTGGTTCATGCGCGGCGGAAGGACCGGGACAACGTGGTCTCGTCGGTCTACCCCGGGAGAGCCTACGCGCTCGTCACGACAACAGCCGAACGGGCATCGACACCTCCCGCGCGGCGTCGCGATGACCTGCGGCGTCGAGCCCGACACGCCAGCCACACCGGCGTCGGCCCGCCCAATCCGACGGGCCATGCCCGTCGAAACCCACTCGATTGCGGCTCGGAACGCGCGTCAAAAAGTTGCCACAAATAGCCACCGGGCTCGCTCCCATCAGGCTCTGCGCAGGTGGTGGCGGCCGATACCGAATCGATACGTCTTTGCGTCCTGATCGACATATGGAACACCAGGCGGTAAGTTTTGCCAGTATCGCGGGAGGGTAGGACAACGCGACGGCCATACGACAAGGGGCACGGGATGACGGACGTGAACAAAAAGATGCGTGGCTGGGTGCGGCGACTCACGGTCGCCGCTTTTGCGGCCGCCCTGCTGCCGGGCCTCGTCGGCCTTCTAGGTGGAGCGGCGACGGCGGGGGCGTTCTCCCGGCCCGGTCTTCCGGTCGAGTACCTGCAGGTGCCGTCCGGTTCGATGGGCCGCAGCATCAAGGTTCAGTTCCAGAGCGGCGGCGCCAACTCGCCGGCGGTGTACCTGCTGGACGGCCTGCGCGCCCAGGACGACTACAACGGCTGGGACATCAACACCCCCGCCTTCGAGTGGTACTACCAGTCCGGGTCTGTCGATCGTCATGCCGGTCGGTGGGCAGTCCAGCTTCTACACCGACTGGTACCGGCCGGCGTGCGGCAAGGCCGGCTGCTCGACCTACAAGTGGGAAACCTTCCTGACCAGCGAGCTGCCCGGGCTACCTGGCCTCGGAAAAGAGCGTCAAGGCGACCGGCAGCGCCGCGGTCGGGATCTCCATGGCGGGTGCATCGGCAATGAATCTGGCGATCTACCACCCTGCTCAGTTCATCTACGCCGGTTCGCTGTCCGGCTACCTCAGCCCGTCCACCGGGCAGGGCTGGATAGGCCTGGCGATGGGTGATGCCGGCGGCTACAAGAAGGAAGACATGTGGGGGCCGGACAACGACCCGGCATGGACTACGCAACGACCCCTTGGTCAACGTCGGCATCCTCGTCGCCAATAACACCCGGCTCTGGGTGTACTGCGGCAACGGGACTCCGAACGAATTGGGCGGCGCCAACTTGCCGGCCACGTTCCTCGAGAGCAACTTCATGATCGGCGTCAACAAGAAGTTCCAAGACGCCTACAACGCCGCGGGCGGCCACAACGCCGTGTTCAACTTCCCGGCCTACGGCACCCACAGCTGGGAGTACTGGGGCGCGCAGCTGAACGCGATGAAGGGTGACCTGCAGGGCGCGTTGGGCGCCCACGCCGGCTGACTCTCGCGGGCAGCTTTTACCCAGGTTCAGTGCAGCTGGTCGGTGATATCGACCCATGCCGTCGCATCGGCGCGGTGGTTGTTCATGTCGCGGCACTGACCGTAGATGCGTCCGACTCCATGCGTCGGGGAATCGCCGTTCGGATAGAGCGTGGCGGTGACGCCGTCCTTGGACAACGTCTTGCCCATCAGGTGCTGGTTGGGCGGTAGCCCCTCACGCCAGCCGCGGGCGACCATGGCCGCCGCGATGCGCCGGAAATACTCGTCGACGCGGGCATCGGCGGGCAACGCGAAATCCAGGTAGACCGCTCCCTGATAGGGAGGATCTTCGCGGTTTTTGCAAGACATCAAAAGGTAACCCGCCGTTGGGTTTTGGAGCGCAGCGACGGCGACGATGAATCTGGCTTGCTCGACGACCTCGGTTTTGGTCTGTTCGTCGGTGGCGGTACTCCGCGGGTGCTCAACGGCATCGGCGGCCGATGAATGCAGCCTGTCCACCGCCACAAACGCTCCGCCCAAGAAGAGCACGGAGGTCAACGCGGCAGCGAGCAATATCCGAGCAGCAGGCGCGCGAAGCCGTTCTGCGGGGCTCGACGACGGGTCAGCCACCCAAGGCGGCCAGGAGTTCCTTGATCCGGGCCGCTTCGTCATCGGTCGGGATTTCGTCGGCCTCGATGGCGTCGAGCAGATCGGCGGTCAGCCCGGCGCCATTGGCGGTTTCCTGCGCCGAGAGTTTGGCGCGCCGACGTACGGCATACAGCTGCTGACCCAACGTCGCGCCGGGCGCCTCGGCGGCCATCGCCATCAGATCGTCGTAGCGCGTTCGAACTCCGCTCAGCGAGACGATGACCGAGGGGGTGGCCCTACCGCGCGACGCTGCTTTGGTGAGTGCGGTCTGCAGCTTCCGCAGGCCGGACAGGATCACCGCTGCGCGTCCGGAGAACTCCGGGTCGCTGGTGTCGGGCAAGGCGTCGATCGCTGCGGAGAACATCTGCATCGCCGCCTCGACCAAGCTGACGATGACCGGCGCCTCGCCGTCGTCCGGTCCGCCGCCCTTGGAACGCTTTGTGCCGTGGAGGGCATCAGTGAATTCTGCGTCGATGAGGATCACCCGTCTTGATCGCGATTGAAGACGTCGAAACGCTAGCGCGGATCCATCGTCTGTACAAGTGTTGCGCCTGCAGCGGGCTTTTCGATGCGCGGCGCCAAAACCCGCCAGCCGTGCCAGCTACCGGCCCGCCGGCAACGGCCGAAAGACATATTCACAGCCATTCTTTGATGCCGACCAAACTGCGTGTCCGCATAAGCGCGGATGGCATTGCACGGTGTCGTGCAAAAGTTGCCCGGAGTGACATCGGTATTTCCGGTCACCCGCCGAGCCCGGGCATGCTTGGATCGGCCCATGCAGGGCTCGGCGACGGTTCATATGGCGGCACCTGCGGACAAGATCTGGGACCTGATCGCGGACGTCCGCAACATCGGGCGGTTCTCCCCCGAAGTGTTCGAGGCCGAATGGCTTGACGGAGCGACCGGGCCCGCGCTCGGGGCGCGGTTCCGCGGCCACGTAAGGCGAAACGAAATCGGGCCGGTGTACTGGACGACGTGCCGAGTCACCGCATGCGAACCGGGCCGCGAATTCGGCTTCGAGGTGCTCGTCGGCGACAGGCCGGTGAACAACTGGCATTACCGGCTGGCGCCGAATGCCGACGGCACCGAGGTCACCGAATCATTTCGGATGAGCGCCTCGCCGATGACCACGCTGTATTACTGGATGTTCGGCGGTTTCCTGCGTCAGCGACGCAATATTCGCGACATGACCAAGACGCTGCGCCGCATCAAGGATGTTGTCGAGGCGTGAAATCTTCGCACTATCGAGCCGAATGAGGTTGCCATGGGACAGTGGTCGCGCGATGAGATCGAGTCGGCCTTCGAACGCCACAAACAGGTCGTCGTAGAAATAGGTTCCAGCTGGGACTGGTCGCGGTTCGCCGATCAATTCACCGAGGACGCAACCTATGTCGAGCACACCTACGGAACCTTCCACGGGCGCGAGCAGATCCGCGATTGGATCGTCTCGACAATGAACGTGTTCCCCGGCAGCGAGATGCCGTTCTATCCGACCTCCTGGTACTCGATCGACACCGACCGCGGCTGGGTGTTCTGCGAATTTCTCAACCGGATGCGCGATCCCGGCGACGGCAGCATTCATCAGGCGGCCAACCTGTCGGTGATGAAGTACGCCGGTGACGACTTGTGGAGTTACGAGGAAGACGCCTACAACCCGATGAACTTCCTGCCAGTGGTCCGCGAGTACATCCAGCGGTCGAAGGCATGCGGCACGGTCACCGACGACGCGATCGCGTTCGCGAAAAACATGAATTGGGAACTGGCCTAGGCTTGCGATAGCACTGCCCGACGATCTGGAGGGCCCACCCGTGGATATCGCATTGAAGAAGAGGTTGCACTGGCTGGCGCTCCACGGCTTTGTGCGCGGCCTGTCATCGATCGGCGCCCGACGGGGTGACCTACAAGCCCGGTTGATCGCCGACCCGACGGTCAAAGCCGATCCAGCCTCGTTCTACGAAGAGGTGCGGGCCCGCGGTCCCCTGGTGCAATCCCGCATCGGTTACATCACCGCGGATCACGCGGTCGGGCATGAACTGCTGCGATCAGACGACTTCCGGGTGCTCTCGATTGGGTCGAACCTACCGGCGCCGCTGCGGTGGCTGGAGCGGCGCGTCCGCGACGATCTGCTCCACCCGTTGCGTCCGCCGTCACTGCTGGCGGTCGAGCCGCCGGACCACACCCGCTACCGCAAGACGGTGTCGTCGGTATTCACCACGAGGGCGGTCGCCGCACTGCGGGACGGGGTCGAGCAGACCGCGGTGACATTGCTCGATCAACTGTCCCGCGAACCGGGCGTCGTCGACATCGTCGACCGGTACTGCGCGCAACTTCCGGTGGCGATCATCAGCGACATCCTGGGGGTGCCCGACGCCGATCGACGGCACATTCTCGAGTTCGGCGAACTGGCAGCGCCCAGTTTGGATTTCGGGCTCGCCTGGCCGCAGTACCGTCGTGTACAGCGCGGGATCGAGGGGTTCAACTTCTGGCTGACTCAGCATCTGCAACAGTTGCGGCGATCCCCCGGCGACGATCTGATGAGCCAGCTGATCCGTAAAGCCGAAAGCGGTTCGGCGGAAACGTATCTGAACGAATCCGAACTCCATGCGGTCGCCGGTTTGGTGCTAGCGGCCGGCTTCGAGACAACGGTGAATCTACTGGGCAACGGGATTCGCATGCTGCTGGACAATCCCGAGCATCTGCACACACTCAGTCAACGTCCGCAGCTGTGGCCCAACGCCGTCGAGGAGATCCTGCGGCTGGAATCACCGGTACAGCTCACCGCACGGCTGGCGCTGAACGACACCGAGGTGGCCGGTACCCCGGTCAAGCAAGGCGAACTGGTCGTCGTCTACGTTGCGGCGGCCAACCGTGATCCGGCCGTGTTCCCCGACCCGAACCGTTTCGACATCGAACGCGAGAACGCCGGCAAGCATCTGGCTTTCTCGGGCGGTCGGCACTTCTGCCTGGGAGCGGCCCTGGCCCGGGCAGAGGGCGAGGTGGGGTTGCGAGCATTCTTCGACCGGTTCCCCGACGTGCGCTCGGCCGGCGCGGGCAGTCGCCGCGACACCCGCGTGCTGCGCGGTTGGTCGACGCTGCCGGTGGCGCTGGGCACGGCACGATCGATGGCCACTCGATGAGTCAACCGGTCGGGCCGGCACCGGGTCGGCGACCGAAGTAGCCTTCCAGCATCGTGGTGCACACCAACTGACCGGTGCGGTTGAACATGGTGCCCTGGGCCAGTCCGCGACCACCGATGCCATTGGGTGAATGTTGTTCGTAGAGAATCCAATCCGATAGGTCAGGCGGCTGGTGGAACCAAACTGCATGGTCCATCAGCGCGGAGGTGCCCGGTCCCAGCGGGGTCGTTCGGTGGGCGATCATCGCCGGTTCCAGTAGCGCCCTGCCGGAGACGTAGACCGCCAGGCAGTGCGCGAGGATAGGATCGCTCGGTGGGATCCCGTTGGGGCGCCACCAGATTCGGATGCGCGCCGGTGGCGGTTCGGCCAAATCCAGCGCGAGGCGCGCCGGCGGGTCGACGTAGCGCATCTCGACAGGCTGCTGACGGACCCACCATCCGGCCCGCTCGTCCGCGTAGGCGGCGAGCCGCTCCGCCATCGTGGGAAACGAGTCCGGCTCGGGCAGGTCGGGCATTTGCTGTTGGTACACATGACTTTCCACAGCCGAGCTGAACGACGCGATGCCCTCCAGCAGCACCGCGCCGAACTGGCGTGCGGTGACACGGCGCGCGGAGAACGTGCCGCCGTCGTGCAACGCGGTGACCTCGAAATCAACCGGGTGCCTGGCGTCACCCCGGCGCAGGAATGACACATGCATGCTGTGCGGTGACCGTTCGGATGTTGTTCGGCTGGCCGCCATCAGGGCTTGTGCTGCGATGTGGCCCCCGACGATGTGTTGGTCGATTTCGTCGATCTGGGTTCCCACGAAGAATTCCGCGTTCACCTGGTCGAGGTTGAACGTGTCGAGTATCTGGCTCAGCGTGAGGACGGGCGGCGGGATGGTCACCGACGCATCATGCCGCACTGCCGATTCAGGCCAGGTAGCGGCCGAACCACTCCAGCACCCGCCCCCAGGCATCGTTCGCAGCGGCAGCGTTGTAGCGCGGTCCGGTGTCGTTGAAGAACGCATGATCGGCGTTGGGTTCGACGACGATGTCGTTGATCAGCCCGGCACGATCGAGGGCGGCTTTGGCCGCCGCCTCGGAGGCCGTGACGCGGGTGTCGAGAGCTCCGTAGAGCGCCAGCACGGCGGCGCGTTTGGAGCCGGCGAAGTCGGGGTTGTCCGGCAGCGGCCCGTAAAACGGGACCGCGGCCGACAGTTCCGGCACGCCGGAAGCCAGCAGCTGCCATACCAGTCCGCCGCCGAAGCAAAAGCCGACGACCGCGATTTTGCGACCGGGAACCCGCTCCAGCAGCTCGTTGACGCCGGACTTCAGGTCCGCGATGAATCGATCCGGCTTGGCGGCGCTCAGCGCCGCGGTGGCCTGCGCCGGATCCGCGAAGTGTCCGGAGCCGCCCTCCTCGGACAGCAGGTCGATCGCCAGCGCCGAATAACCGGCCCCGGCGAAACGTCCGGCCACCGATCGCACCCAGTCGTTCAGACCCTTGTTCTCGTGGATGACCAACACCCCACGGCGGGCATTGTGGGCTTGCGACCAGGCGCCCTGGAGTTCTCCATTGTGGGCCGCGACCAGGTGATCGGCTCGGTCGGTAGGGCCTGGTTCATCCCCGGCGGTTGTGTCCCCGTCGTGCCCGATGACCCCTTCGGGCGCTGGGTTTGCCGGTCGTCGCAGGCGGCGATCAGCGCGGCCGCCGCACCGCCGCCCAGGCCGAGCAGTGCCAGCCGCCGCAGGGCTTCGCGCCTAGTCAGCAGACCGTCGACGTGGTCGGTGGCGATCTCTTCGGCAAGGTATCGCTGTAGCGAGGTCACCTTGGGGAGTATGCGCCGGAAACCGCGCTGCCGCCGGGATGTCGCTGCGGCGCGGCTCAGCTGAAGCTGTCCGGGTCAGCCACCTGGATGAGCAGATGCGACGGGGTGGGCCCGCCCTGGTGGAGCTGGTAGCTGCCGCCGGCCAGGGCGCGTCGCGCAGGCTTGGTGGGGACCAAGTGTGGGAAGTCGTAGGTGGTCACCGTCAGACGCAGCCGGTGGCCCGGCTCGAGCAACGCCGCGGTCGGGTAGATCTCGACGTCGTAGCGGGTCAATTCGCCTGGCACCACCGGCTTTACCGCCGACCGGGTGCTGAAATGATGCGGCCGCAGCACCGTGCCGTCGGGCAGATACCAGGTGCGATCCGGATCCAGCGCGCGGTGCGAACCGAGTAGTGCTCCCTGAGTCAACGGGCGGCTGACTCCGTGGGGTGAGACGTCGTCAAGGTGGGCAACCAGCAGAACCTCGCTGGTGGTGGCCGTAGCGTGCACGGTGAGCGTGATCGGTCCGGCGACCAATGTCGGCGTCGCGAATGGTTCGGTGGTGTAGGTCAGCGCGCCGCGCTGCAGTCGCCGGTTGTCCTGGTCGTAGCGGGTTTGCCCGCCGCGCTGGGCGCGCATGAAGCTGGTCATCCCGAGGGTCCACTGCTCGACGCTTCGGCCCGCCAGCGGACCCCGCCCGACGTATTTGATTGTCGCCGCGGAGGTGTCGGGCCCGCATTCGGCGGACAGTCGGCCCGACTCGCACAGGTAGAAGCGGGTTGGCGTCGCCTCGGCGAGCGGATACTCGCGGGCGTGGAACCATCGCGGGCTCCCGATGGCCTGAAAGGTGAAGGGCGATCCGGATATCGCCGCTGTCGCTTCGTCATTCAGCCAATAGTCGAACCAGCGCAGCTGCAGCGCGTTGATGTGCAGGCCGCCGAAGTGGGAGACGTGATACCACGGCCCCATCATCAGGCGCACCCGATCGGTGACCGGCTGGCCGGGTTGCATCGGCGACTCGTCGGGCCGTCCGGCGAAGGCGTTCTGCAGCGCGGCGTAGTTCAGCGGCGCGCCGCGTTGGAAGGCGTCATGCCAGCCGCCCACCAGAAAGACCGCCACGTTGTTGGCGACGATGTGCGGCAGCACCATGGCGGGTCGCAACGCATCCCAGAATGGCCCGTCGTAGGCCGTCTCACCGCCGGCGATGGCCTCGGCGATCAACGGCCGAAAGTACCCCCGCTGATCACGGCCGCGCTGCCGCACCCCGGCGACCCCGCCGGCCCGCGGCCGTGGATGCTTGCCGAGGTGGATCACCTCCAGCGCCGGGTTGACGACGTTGAGCAAGCGGTAGACCGACCCGTATGCGCGGACCGTGCGCAAGTGCGGCGCGCCGCCCATTGCTGCGGCGTCGCGATAGAAATCGCGCGCAGCCATCACCGGGAAAATCGCCTTCAACGGCGAATCCGGTCCGACGGCGGCGGCGGTGAACAGCTGGTTGATGGCCAGGTAGGAGGTTCCGAACATGCCGACGCGTCCGGTGGCGTTCGGCAGCTTTGACGCCCAATCGACCAGCTCCGCGCCGTCTTGGGCCTGGCGCTCTCCGAACATCTGGAAGGAACCGCCGGACACGCCGCTGCCGCGGACGTCGACCATCGCCTCGATGTAGCCGCGCTTGACCAGATACGGGGTGGCGCCACCGCCGATCTGTGCGGCGGGCGGCGGGGCTTTCTTGCCATACGGCGTCAGGCACAACAGCACCGGGAACGGCCCGGCGGCGGGCTGACCGGTCTCACGAACCGTGGGGTAATGGATGTCGGCGCGCAGCACGACGCCGTCGCTCATCGGTATCTCGACGTTGTGGTGCACCCCCACCCCGAACTGCGCCGGCCGCGGTGTCCAGGACGGCGTGAACGGGGACGGACTGGTTTTGCGGACACGTCTGGTTCCGGCTTTGCGTCGGGATCGCACCGCTGGCACCTTTGCCATCCCCCACCTCCTGCGCGCATCATTGACAACGTGTTCAGCTGCCCGGTTGTATGACACCCCATGCCGGTTGACGAAACCGTACTCGGGCTGTGGCAGGCGTTATCGCGACGGGACTGGGAGGCGGTCAAGACGTTTCTGTCCGCGGACTGCATCTATGTGGACATGCCGGTCGGGCCGACGCTGGCGGCGCGTGGTCCCGACGACATCGTGAAGCGTCTCAAGGTCGGGCTCGAGCCGTTGGCGGGCTATGAGAACCACGACGGGGTGCTGGTGTGCACCGGCGCCGACGTGATGTACGAGCACTCCGAAACCTGGCGGTGGTCGAGCGGCGAGACGGCTCTGCTGCGGTTCGTTTCGGTGCACCGCGTTGACGACGGCAAAGTGACGCTGTGGAAAGACTATTGGGACATGGGCAGCATGACCGCTCAGGCGCCGCCGACTTGGTTGGAGGACCTCGCGACGGCGGACACGTCGTGGATCTTCGACGCCACAGGACTCATCTGAGCCACTCTCGCGTCGGACACGGGAGCTCGCGCAACTCAGCTAGGGTGTTCGAGTTCTGTTCGGGCCTGGTCGATTTGGTCGTAGAGGTACGTCACCATCTCGGAGGTGGTCTTCGTCTGGCCGGTGCGGGCCAGCGATTCGTAGGTCACCTCGCCGAGCACGCCGCGGAGGTGGGTGATCGCTGTGGTGATTTCGGGGACCCCCGACGCAGAGAAAGGACTGAGTGCGAACCCGGCGATGGTGGCCGCCGGTTCGTAGCGTCCGAGCCGGTCGAAAAGAGCGGCGAGGATGGCCAGCGAGATGCGGATCGTCGTGGTGTCGCCTGCATTGTGATAGTTGCGGATCGCCAGAGTGAGGTGATCGAGTGCGGACCCGGTGTCGCCGCGTTCGGCTTCGAGTAGGGCCAGACTGTTCGCCAGGATTGACACGTTGGCGCGGTTGCCGCTGTCTTGAGCGATGACCAGACCCCGGCCGAGGGCGTTAAGCGCCCGAACGGGATCTGCGTCACGGAAAGCGACACCGTAGGCATAGAGCGCCAACGCGAGCAAGAACGGGTTGCCTGTTGCCTGCGCAGCCTCGATGAGGCCATCCGCGGAATCCATCGCCTCCCCATGGGAACCGGCCAATGCAAGGGCGACAACCAGCCATCCCCGCATGTGGACGGGGGTGTCGCGGTGGCGTGCGAGCTGGGCGCGGCAAAACTCGGCCAACCGCTCGCGGCTGCCCGATGATTGGGTACACAAGTGCAACCACGGCTTCGATGCCGTACGGTGGCGCATCGCGGCTGCTGCCGAGAACGATTTGGCCGGCGTCACTGTAGCGGACCGCCGCCTCGATCCGTCCGGTCGTGAAGCACTGCGACGCAATCACATACAGGAACGCGAGCCGGGGATGGTCGACGGTGCGGGCGGGCTCGATCAGCTCTTCGGCCCAGGCTATTGGCTCATGGGTTTGGACCGAAACGCCCAGCCACCCCGCATAGGTTGCGATGGTGGCGGCGACATCAAGATCGCCCCGGTCGGTGGCCCACCGGAACGCGGTGCGCAGATTGGCCAGCTCGAAAGCGAACCAGTCGTAGGCCTGTCGTTGTCGGGGGCTGTCCCACAGGGCCAGGATGTCGGCTTCGCGTCCGGCGAAGTAGCGCGAGTGGGCAGTCCGAATCTCGGATGCGTCGCCGCGGGCGATGAGTTGGTCCTCGGCGAACTGGCGGATCGTCTCCAGCATCGAAAACCGGGTCCGCCCCGCCGACCGGTCGGCGACCAGCAGCGACTTGCGCACCAGCGCATCGAGCAGATCCAGGGTGGCGAAGTCGTCATCGGAACCCATGACGGCGCAGGCACTTTGGAGGTCGAATCCCCCGGCGAACACCGAACACCGCTCCAGCAGCGGTTTCTCCGCGTCATCGAGGTGGTCGTAGGACCACGCCACCGCGTGACGCAGCGTTTGATGGCGTTCCAATCCGCGCAGGGAGCCGACCAGCAACCGGAATCGCTGATCGAGACGATCACGGACCTCGGTGACGGTCATCGACGCCATCCGCGAAGCGGCCAACTCGATAGCTAACGGGATGCCGTCGAGCCTGCGGCAGATCTCTACGACAGCGTCCGCCTCGCCGGGCTGTGCCAGCGAGAAGTCCGACACGACACTGTGGGCGCGGTCGATGAAAAGGTTCACCGCGGCCGATTCGGTTCCGGAGTTGACGTCCAGCGACGGGACACGCCATAACTGTTCTTCGCTGACTCCCAATCCTTCGCGACTAGTCGCCAGAATCGTTACGGTCGCCGAGGAGGCCAGGATCGCCTTGACCAGATCTGCGACACTGTCGACAACGTGCTCGCAGTTGTCCAACACCAGCAGCCGCACTCTGCCCTCCAGGGCGGCCGCGACACTGTTTGCCACGTTCTTCCCCGGCTGTTGGATGATGCCGAGAACCGCGGCTACCGCGTCGGGCACCGCAGCCGGATCGGCAACCGCGGCTAAGTCGAAAAACCAGACCCCGTCAGGGAATTCGTCAGCCGATCGCGCCGCCACTTCGAGCGCCAGGCGGGTCTTGCCGACCCCGCCCACCCCGGTCAACGTGACCAACCGATGAGCCTTCACCGCGGCTTGCAGCTCAGCGACCGCCGCCTCACGCCCAATGAAGCTGGTGACCGCAGGCCGCAGGTTGCCCGGACTCGCATCCAGTGCCCGCAACGGCGGGAACTCCGTACGCAGGCCGTCGGCTTGGACTTGGAACAGCCCGATTGGCGTCGGCAGATCCCGCAACCGGCGCGGCCCCAAATCGATGAGATAAACGCCGCTGAGTAGACCGGCGGTCGAGTCGGCCAGCAGGATCTGGCCGCCGTGGCCTGCGGCCATCACCCGTGCGGCCCGATTCAAAACCACTCCGAAGTAGTCGCCCTCACGCAGTTCGGCCTCCCCGGTCGCCAGCCCCATCCGTACCGGCAACTCCAAGGCCCGCTGCGCGGCCACCGCCGCATCCACCGCCGCGCGCGGTGAGGCGAACGCGGCGCACACGCCGTCGCCGGTGTGTTTGAACAGCCAGCCGCCGTGCGCCTCAATCGCCTTGCGCAGCACCTCGTCGTGGGCGGCCAGCGCTGCCCGCATGCTCCTCCGCGTCGGCTTCCCACCGACGGGTCGAACCCTCAACGTCGGTGAACAGAAACGTCACAACACCCGAAGGAGCGGGCACCCCAGCAGAATGTCACAACGAACCCTGTTTCCACCTTGAACATCACAGGACGACCCAGACAAGCGATCATGGGATCCGCAGAGTTTGGCAGTCCCCTCGGCAACGTGTGATTGCTGTAAGTCCAAATAGATCGACCACTACGCTTGACGCTTTAACTGATTCTCCCAGGTCACAGCGCTGCGCTTACCCCGATCAGGAAAAGACTATTGGGGTATGGGCAGCATGACCGCTCAGGCGCCTCCGACCTGATGGGCGGATTTCGCGCAGTGCGGTGCGCCCACTAACGCTTCTGGGCCCGACGACTCGGCTGGCGTACCTTCACAGGAGAAGGCTCGTTTTTTGTATTCCGGGGATCATAGGAGTACAGCAGGGTTTCTAGGTTCACGACCCACTGCCGACCCGTTTTTAACCCGCGCACGAGGACGCGACGTCCGATCCGGCCGCGGACAGTTCGGAGGATCTCCACCGAGGGTTCGTGTCTCCCGCGTCGCCTGTCCCAGATGGCGCCCTCGGTGATGGCGCCGACGCGTTCCGGGTCGAGCCTGTGTGCCCTCATCGCCTCGTTCCCAACGAGAAACGGTACTCAATCCCGAGGTAGTCCGAACCCTCTCGTTGTACCCAACCAATCAGCAATCCAATCCGATCGACCGGACTGATTGGTTTGGCCCCCGGACTGTACACCCAATTTGCGGATGACGGGTTTACCGGCGTGTCGCGGGGCGGTTAGCCGTACTGCGGGAGTCGCTGTTGATTGCGCCCTCGACAACCTTCATTGAACAGCCCTGCGCCACCGGACGGTCTCGCGACGGCGGACAGGTGACTCACGCAACTCAACTAGGGTGTTCGAGTTCTGTTCGGGCCTGGTCGATTTGGTCGTAGGCGTAGGTCACCATGGCGGCGGTGGTCATACTCTCCCCCTTGCGGGCGAGCGATTCGTAGGTCGCTTCACCGAGCACATCGCGCAGGTGTGTGATCGAGTTAGTGATCTCTGGGATCCCCGCTGCGGTCATGGGACTGAGCGCGAACCCGGCGATAGTGGCCGCCGGTTCGTAGCGTCCGAGCCGGTCGCAAAGAACGGCGAGGCTGGCCAGCGGGACGCGGATCGTCGCGGTGTCGCCCGCATTGTGGAAGTTGCGGATCGCCAGCGTGAGGTGATCGAATGCGGACACGGTGCCGCCCTGTGCGGTCTCAACTAGGGCCAGAAACTGCGCCAGGACTGACACGATGGCGCGGTTGCCGCTGTCTTGAGCGATCACCAGACCCCGGCCCAGGGCGTCAAGCGCCCCAACGGGATCCGCGTCACGGAAAGCGGCGCCATAGGCAGAAAGCACCCACGCGAGCATCTGCGGGTTGCCCGTGGCCTCCGCAGCCTCGATGAGGCCATCCGCGGAATCCATCGCCTCCCCACCGCAACCCGCCACTGCAAGGGCGAAAACCAGCGATGCCCGGATGTAGACGTGGCTGTCGCGGCGGCGTGCGAGCTGCGCGCGGCACAACTCGGCCCACCGCTCGGGCTGCCCGATGGCTAGGTATGCAACTCCTAGCAATGCTTCGATGCCGTACGGCGGCGCATCGCCGCCGCTGGCTAGAACGATCCGGCCGGCGTCGGTGTAGCCGACAGCCGCCTCGATCCGTCCGGTCCTGAAGCACTGCGACGCACTCACGTACAGGAACGCCAGCCGCGGATGGTCGACCGCGCTGGCGGGCTCGATCAGCTCTTCAGCCCAGGCTATCGGCTCATAGGTTGCGACCCCAGCGCCGAGCCACCCAACATAGGTGGCGAGGGTGGCGGCGACTTCCAGATCGTCGTGGTCGGCGGCCCACCGAAATGCGGTGCGCAGATTTGCGAACTCGATGGTGAACCAGTCGTGGGCCTGTCGCTGGCGGGGGCTGTCCCATAGGGCCATGATGTCGGCTTCGCGTCCGGCGAAGTAGCGCGAGTGCGCAGTCCGAATCTCCGATGCTTCGCCGCGCGCGATGAGTTGTTCCTCGGCGAACTGGCGGATGGTCTCCAGCATCGCAAACCGGGTCCGCCCCGAAGACCTGTCGGCGACCAGCAGCGACTTGCGCACCAGCGCATCGAGTAGATGCAGGGTGGCGAAGTCATCATCGGAACCCATGACGGCGCATGCACTGTGCAGGTCGAATCCCCCGGCGAACACCGAACAGCTATCCAACAGGGTCTTTTCCGTGTCGTCGAGCAGGTCGTAGGACCACGTGACGGCGTGGCGCAGGGTGTGGTGGCGTTCCAGCTCCGCGCCGCGAGCCGACCAGCAGCCGGAAGCGCTGATCGACGCGGTCCCGTACCTCGCTCAGCGTCATCGACGCCGTCCGTGAGGCCGCTAATTCGATGGCCAGCGGGATGCCGTCGAGGCGACGACAGATCTCCAGCACCGCGGCGGCTTCATCGGCGTTGGCCAGCGAGAAGCCCGGCGAAACGGCTTGTGCGCGTTCAATGAATAGGGAGACAGCGGCAGAGTCGACGCCTGCGCTGACATCGAGCGAGGGCACCGGCCACCGTTGCTCGTCGGCGACGCTTAGTCCTTCGCGGCTGGTCGCCAGAATCTTGACGGTCGCCGAGTGCGCCAGGATGGCCTCCACCACACCGGCTGCGGCGTCGAGGACGTGTTCGCAGTTGTCGATCACCAACAGCCGAATTCGGCCCTCCAAGGCGGCGGCCACCGACTCGCTCACGCTCTTCTCGGGCTGTTGGATGATGCCCAGCACCGCGGCCACCGCGTCGGGCACCGCAGCGGGATCGGTGACCGCGGCTAAGTCGAAAAACCAGACCCCGTCGGGAAATTCATCGGCCAGTCGCGCCGCGACCTCCAGTGCGAGGCGGGTCTTGCCGACCCCGCCCACCCCGGTCAACGTCACCAGCCGATGGGCCTTGACCGCGGCTTGCACCTTGCCGACCTCGGACTCGCGTCCGATGAAGCTGGTGGTCGCACGGCGCAGGTTGCCAGGATTTACGTCGAGCGCCCGTAACGGAGGAAAGTCGGTGCGCAGGCCGTCGGCTCGAACCTGAAACAGCCCGACCGCGGTGGGCAGATCTCGCAATCGCCGCGGTCCCAGATCAGTGAGATCAACTCCGCTGAGTAGACCCGCGGTCGAGTCGGCCAGCAGGATCTGCCCACCGTGCCCGGCGGCCATCACCCGCGCGGCACGGTTGAGCACCGCACCGAAGTAATCACCTTCGCGCAGTTCGGCTTCGCCGGTCGCCAGCCCCATCCGTACCGGCAACTCCAAGGCCCGCTGCGCGGCCACCGCCGCATCCACCGCCGAGCGGGGCGAGGCGAACGCGGCGCACACGCCGTCACCGGTGTGTTTGAACAGCCAGCCGCCGTGCGCCTCGATCTCCTTACGCAGCACCTTGTCATGGGCGGCCAGCGCTGCCCGCATGCTCTCCGCGTCGGCTTCCCACCGACGGGTCGAACCCTCAACGTCGGTGAACAGAAACGTCACTAAACCCGAAGGAGCGGGCACCTCAGCAGAATGTCACAACTAACCCTGTTCCCCTGCGAACTTTGAACACTCGGCCAACCTTGACGCCGAGTCCCGACGAGTACGCGGCTTGCTAGCTCTCGGTGGTCATGGCAGGCAGGCGTTCCCAGTTCCCGATCGTGGGCACGTCGTCGCCTTGGACGTCGATGTAGGAGGCCTCGGTGAGAACCGGCGCCGAAAAGGTCCGGCCGTCGGTGCGATTTTCAGTCACGGCTACGCCGTAGGGCGCACGCTCGACCTTCACGCTGGGGTCGTCAAGCTTGAGGCGCCATCGCGGTTGGCTCTCAATCGGCGTCAAGAACTGAAGCGCCTCTTCCTCGGTCGGGAATGACCGACCAAAAACTGGAAGCTGCTCGTCCCAGCGATAGATCAGGTAGCTGACCTTCCCGTACCAATTCCGATACACCACCCAGTAGCCGAGGTGTGAGGCTAGCTCGCCCAGTTTCGTCACGCCACGCCTCCTTCCGCCACGATCATCGTGCCAGGCCCGACGACGTTTCGCCTCCACGAGCGAGGTGCGGGCTCGCATGACGCCACATGCGGGGTGGGTCAGAACGCGGCGAACAACTCCAGGAACGGGGTGAACTCGGCGTCGAAGGTGTCGCCGAAGGCGCCGAAGTCGGCGCCGAGCAACTGGAACATGGCCTCGGTCCCGCCAAGTATGTCCGCGTCGGTCAGCCCCGAGCCGTCGCTGAGCGTGGAGGCGAGTAACTGGCTAGAGGTGAGCAGAGCGTCGTCGGCGTTGAACAGGCCTTGATCGGCTTGGGTAAGCAGGTCGTTGGTCGCCTGCGTCACCAGGTCGTAGCCCGGCATGCCCGCCAGCTGTGTCTGCGCGTCGACGATCTCAGTCTGGAACGATCCGATCTGGTCTTGAATCGTGATCGACTCCCCGGCGATGCTGGCCTCGTTGGTGACGATCGACGAGATGTCGGAGGACTGTCCGGACAGGTCGATCCCGTTCAACACGGCGCCGGCGTCGCTCAGGTCGGTGTCTCCCGCGCTCAGCAGCTGGGCAGGTGTCAGATCGGTGATGAGGGCGGATGCGCTTGCCGCGCCGAGGCTCCCGATGTCGGGGTCGAACGCAGCAAAGATGCTGGCGCCGCCAACGTAGAAGTCGGCAGAGAGCAGTCCGAAGGCGCCGTCAAGCAGCGAGAGATCCGCCGAGTTGAGGCCGCTACCGGTGAGATCACCGGCTTGGTCAGCGGCGACAAACGCTTGGTCGGCGGACAGCATGTTCGCGGCTGCGGAGACGAACTGTTCGTCGGCGTTGGCCAGGAAAGTCTGGTCGGCTGCGGACAGGCCCTCTTGCGCTGTCCCTATCTGGGTGAGAACGGGCTCCAGCTGAGTATTGAGGCCCTCGGAGGCGGTGAGGATGCCTGCTTGCCGAGCGCTGAGGTCAGCGGTGTCGGCTGCGTCCAACACCGCGGTGCCTTGGCTCAGGTCTTGGACGGCTTGACCTATGACGTCAGCAGGGGTGTCGGCGTAGGCAGCCGGCGCGCCGGCCGTCCCGATCATCGCGGCAGCCGCAACGGCTCCACCGGCAAATCCCACACCGGCAGCCCATCGCCGGACACTGCTGGCCATCGCGTCCCCCATCGTGTTGTTCGCGCCCAGCCTTAACGGGACGTAAGCGTTACTGAGATTTACTAACCTTAATCTAAGGTCGAAAGCGCGCGAGCTGAGCCCACCTCGTCCCAGCAAGTTCCAAGCAGCGAAGGACCAAGTTCACAGCAACCTGTCTCCGCTCAGCGGCCGGCGGCCTCCAGCCGGTAGATACGGGCGGCGTTGATGTGCGCGATCAAATCGACGACGCGCACGGCATCGGCCGCACTCCAGTCGCCGTCGCTGACGAATCCGCTCAGCACACGATGAATCCCGTTGCGCCACAACCTCGCACCGAGGTAGTGCAGCTCGACCGGGCCGAAACCGTCCGACGAGTACACGATCTTGCGGAACGGCGCCAGCTCCAGCAGCCGGGCGATGAATGCCGGCGCCCGGGCGCCCAGGTGATTGATACTCAACCCGCCGTCCAGATAGACGTTGTTGAAGGCCTGGGCCAGATAGCCGGCCTCCCGCTCATAGGGGTAGCAGTGCAGCAGCACGATCGGCGTATCGCCGGACTGACGTAAAAAGTCCAGCAGATTCAGCGGATTGGCTTTGTGCAGATCACAATCCCGATCACCGAAGCCGACGTGGAATTGCAGCGGCTTGCCCAATCGCAGCGCCTGATGCAGCCCGAAGCGCAGCAGCACCCGATCGTCGAGCCGGACGCCGCCGCGGTCGCGCCACCGGGCGGCAGCCTCGGCGACCTCGGGCGCCGACGGCTCGGTCAGATCGCCGTCGAACCCGCCGCGATACGCGAGGATGGATTTGGTGCCCACCGCGGTCGCCGCGCGCCGGTGCAGGATGTCCTGGAACGCCGACGCGTAGTCCCCCGGGGCGCGTGCGGCCTGCTCGGCGACCTGCTCGAGCCGAACCACTTCGTGGGCGCGGCCACCGGACCAGTCGGCGAGTTGCGCGACGTCCGTAACGCCGTCGGCGTATCCGGTATCCACCAGCCAGTCACTGACGCCTGCGGCGCGCAGGAAGAGTCCGGCCAGCTCGGCCTCGGTGAGCTGGCTGCGGCGTTGCCAATAATCCTCTGGGGCAGCGTGTTTGGACGGTCCGAGCAGTGGCGCACAGTGGGCTCTGACCGCGAAGCCCAGTTGGGTGTCGAATCCGGAGTCGAAGTCGGCCAGCGGTTCGGTGTTCGCCTCGTTGAGGCCGTTCTCGAACCGCTGCCGGTCCCCCGCGGTCAGCCAGCAACCATGCATATGCTGGTCGATCAGCGGCACACCGGCGATGTGATCCGCCAGCGCCGTCACGCTCAGACGCTCCAGGCCATGCGGAATTTGTCGGCAAGTTGCTCACGGTTGAGGTGGGCGTACTGCTCGTGCTCCAGGCGGCGGACCGCGACCGTGACGTCAACGGCAGGATCGCCGAGAATCGCGCGCAACCGTTTCGAGTTATCCAGTGCAGCAATAGCTTTAGCTTGGAACTCAGACAGCGGCACGATGCCGGCGCGGCTACGCTCCGCGTCGGACAGCACTGCGGGGTCCACTTTCGTCTCCGGTGGCAGTACGGCTTTCTCCTTGATTCCGTCCAGTGCCAGTCCGAGGATCGCCGCTGTGGCGAAATACGGGTTGGCCGACGGATCGACGATCTTGACTTCGACGTTGCCCCCGTACGGGTTACCCGGGCCGCCGACGATAAAGCGCAGTGCTGCTTCTCGATTCTCGGTTCCCCAGCAGACATACGCCCCGGCCCAGTTTCCGGGATGCAATCGCAACCCGGACACGATCGACCCGCATAAGATGCCCTGCGCCTCCGGCAAGCCGCGCAGCAACCCCGCGACCGCGTTCTCGCCCTTGCTGGTCATACCGCGGGTGCCTGCGCCGTCGGAGAACAGCGGCCCGGCCGAGCTGGTCAGTGAAAAATGCTGGTGGGCACCGCATCCGACCTCGCCGACGAATGGCGCCGGTGACAGGCTGACACGCAACCCGTAACGGCGGGCAACGCGGCCGACGATCAGCCGGGTCAGCACCAGTTGGTCGGCCGCGGCGACCGGCGATTGCGGTGTCAGTGAAATCTCGAACTGGTTGGCCCCGTACTCGGGGTGTAACTGCTCGATGGCGACACCGGACACCGCCGCAGCTGCGGTGACATCGCGGACGAACGCCTCGTGCTCGAGTACACCGGCCAGGCCGTACTGCGCCCACAGCGTCGACGGCAGCCGGTGGCCGTCCGGATTGACCAGCAGGAATTCGACCTCGTGACCGACCAGCGCCTCGACACCGGCTTCGGCAAGGGCCGCCTCGATGCGGCCGAGCGTTCCGCGGCCGCAGCACGGCACCGGCGTGCCATCCTGTTCGAAGAATGAGCCAGGGGCCCAACCCAATCCATCGCCGACGATGCGCAACGCGGACAGGTCAATCCGGATGCGCTGATCACCGACGACACCGATGTGTTCGCTGAACGCGATGCCGGTCTGGTCGATGGTGAACCCATGCCAACTCCGGCTGGCACCCAGGCCGGGATCGGCGAAGGCGTTAGTTCGGCGTATCGGTACGGTCTTGGCCAGCGTGAGCCCGGCCGGATTCACTACAGTGCCGATGACCGCGTCGACCCCTTCGGCCTCGAGTTGGGCGATCGCGGCGGCGGCGAGCGGTGTGGTGGTCATCTGCCGGGCGCGCCCGGTACGTCAGACCCGACTCGGCAGCGTCAGCTTGCAGGTCTGGCCGATATCCAGCGTCCGCAGCACCCGACCCATGCCGATCCACAGCGCGCACGACAACGCCAGGTCGGCGAGTAGCTCTTCGGAGAAGTGTTCGCCACAGCGGGCCCAGAAATCCTCGTCATCGCGCAGCACCGTGTGCTCGGTGGCGAATCGGTGGGCGAACTCGGCGGCCAACCGTTCCTGATCGCTGTATCCGGGCCAGGTGCGCCAGTCGCGCGAATGTTCGTACAGCTCTTCGTCGACACCGGCGGCGGGGCCGTCGCCGTCGCGGGTGTTGACGCACACTTCGCATTCGTTGTCATGCGCGATGACCATCCGCGCGAGTTCCCGCGTCCGCATCGGCAACCGGTTCTTGTTGTAGACCGCGTTGGCGAACGCGCCGATCGCGCCGCCCAAGTCCGGAGACTTCAGGACCCAGCCGGCGAGGTCGTCGTCAGGGAATGTTCCGATTCGGCTCATGGCGAGATGGTACGCCCGAACTCGGGATAGGAATCCGTTCCGTGGCTTCCCTGCCAGCAGCCGAGCGCCGCTCTTGATCGTCACCCCAGTCAGGTTGAGCGACGATCCGGTGAGCGATCCGGTCGAGCGCGGTTTCCACCTGAGCGCGGTCGGGGCGGCCCTGGAAGTTGGGCGAGCGGGTGAGCTTGTCGACGATCCAATCCCGGATCAGCGTGGTGACGAAGTCGACCTGACGTAGGCCGGGCGGGGTGAGCCATAGCCGGTCGACGTTGCGTTGCGCGTAGCCGCGGCGGACCAGACGATCGAAGGTGGGCTCGAGGACTTCGTACGGTATCCCCAACTGCTCACCGATGTCGGTGATCCGGGCGATCCCGAACGCTCGCTGATAGCGGTTGATGCGCAACAACGCCCACAACTCCGCGACGTCGAGTCGGCAATCGGGACGCATGGCGATGCTGCGCAGCCGCATGCCCGGTTCCCCGCGCAGCAGGCGCCCGATCGCCGTCTCCAACATCTCCTCGGGCGTCTGCGTGGTCGGCATCGCGAAGCCTTCGCCCAGATCGACCGTGGCATGGCCGATTTCCCGCAGCGGGACTTCGCGAAGGAACAGCGACAGCACGAATCCGACCAGCGCGACCGGGACCGCCCACAAGAACACCTGAGTCAGCGACACGGCATACGCGCTCACGATCGGGGCGGCCATGGCTCGAGGCAGCCGGTGCAGGGCCTCCGGCGAATTCGCAGCCGTCGGCGATGCACCGCTGGCCGCGATCGCCGGACCGATGCGCCCGCGCAGGAAGTTGGTGAACAGCGAGCCGAATATCGCAGCGCCGAAAGAACTTCCGATCGTGCGGAAGAACGTGACACCTGAGGTCGCTACACCGAGGTCTTCGAAGCTCGATGTGTTCTGCACGATCAGGATCAGCACCTGCATGCACAGGCCGATGCCGGCGCCGAGGATGAACAGGTAAAGCGATTGCAGCAGCGCCGATGTGGACGGGCCCATCCGCGACAGCAGCAGGAATGCGAGCGCCATCACTGCCGTGCCGGCGACCGGGAAGATCTTGTAGCGGCCGGTCCGGCCGACCATGACGCCGCTGCCGATCGAGGTCGACAGCATGCCGGCCACCATCGGCAGCGTGCGCAGTCCCGATGTCGTCGCCGAGACACCGTCGACGAACTGCATGTAGGTCGGCAGGAAGGTCAGCGCCCCCAACATGGCGAACCCGACCACGAACGACAGCACACAGCACACGGTGAACACCGGGCTAGCGAAGAGCCGGGTCGGCAGGATCGGCGCCGGCGACCCGGCTTTCCACCCAGACGAAGACGCCGAGCGCCACCGTGGAGCCGACGAACAGCCCGATGATCGTTGCGGATTGCCACGGGTAGGTGGTGCCGCCCCAGCTGGTGGCCAGGGTCAGACCGGTCGCGCCCAGGCCGACGAACAGGATCCCGGTGTAGTCGATGACCGGTTTGCGTGTGCCCGGCCAGCGCCGGGATCGCCGTAGCCGCAACGAAGAAGACGACGATTGAGATCGGCACGTTGATCTAGAAGGCCCACCGCCAGCTGAGCTGGTCGGTGAAGTAGCCGCCCAGCAGCGGGCCGATCACGGTGGTCACACCGAACACTGCGCCCAAGGCGCCCTGATAGCGGCCGCGATCCCGCAGCGGAATGACCTCACCGATCAGCGCGGTGGCCGTCACGGTGATGGCGCCGCCACCGAGACCCTGCAGTGCCCGGGCACCCACCAGCATCGCCATCGACTGCGCAACGCCGCACAGCGCTGATCCGACGACAAAGAACGCCACAGCCGCCTGGAACACCCGCTTGCGGCCGAAGAGGTCACCGAGCCTGCCGGCCAGCGCGGTGATGATGGTCGACGCCAGCAGGTAGCTGGTGACCACCCAGGACTGGTGGCCGGCATCGCCCAGGTCGGCGACGATTGTCGGCAGTGCGGTGGCGACGATGGTTTGGTCCAGCGCCGCCATCAGCATTCCCAGCATGATCGCCAGGAAGACGAGATTGCGTCGCTGTGGACTGATCAGCGCGCCGCCGGATTCGGCATTTGGCGTGGCAGCGATCTGCGCTGTCATGCCTGCCTTCCCGACGGCGCGCTGACAGTCAGCGCTCAGTGCCCGGCTTGTCCTGTCGTCGGCGGTCGCGAGACACACTGCGCCGAGTAGAGCTCTTCGCCGAGCTTGTCCATCAACTGCAGCTGCGTCTCGAGGTAGTCGACGTGGTTTTCCTCGTCGGCCACGATGCCCTCGAGCAAGTTGGCGCTGGTGGTGTCCTGCTTCTCGCGACACATGATGATGCCCGGCTTGAGCCGGTTCAACACGTCGTATTCGATCGCCAGATCAGCCTCGAACTGCTCGCGCAACGTCTGACCGATGCGTAACGAGAAGAGGCGTTGGTAGTTGGGCAGGCCGTCGAGCAACAAGATGCGATCGGTGATCGCTTCGGCGTGCCGCATCTCGTCGAAAGACTCGGCGCGGGTGTGGCCCGCCACCTCGGTGAACCCCCAGTTCTCCTGCATCTTGGAATGCAGAAAATACTGGTTGATCGCGGTGAGTTCGCTGGTCAACTGCTCGTTGAGAAGGCGCAAAACATCAGGATCACCTTGCATGATCGCTCCTTATTCTCCGCTCGCGCGGTTTCGGACTCGAGGCGACGACGGTGGGTTGGGCTGGAACGCCACCGCATGCCCAGATCAAATCTAGTCCAGCGCCGGACGGGCGGCGGGTTGATTCGCGCGGCGTCGGCGCGTCGTCGCCGGGCGGGTGCCTTGACGCCGAAAATCCTGGTCAGAATGGGTAGGAAGTTAGGTTAGCCTTCGCGAACCAAGTTAGGTTAGACTCCACTAACAATGTACGTATGCCTGTGTGTCGGTGCGACAAGTCAGACGGTGTCTGACGCCGTGGCTGGCGGGGCGTCGACGTCCAAAGAGGTTGCCGCGGCGTGCGGGGCCGGCACGGACTGCGGACGTTGCCGGCGCACATTGCGATCGATCATCGCGGCGGCCGCGCAGTTGGAAACCAGCGGGTCGCGCTAGCCGCTCAGTTCCCCCGACGGCCGGTGAAATCGGCCAGCGCCTGCGCGTTCGCCTGGCCACCCAGCAACAGGGCGAACTGGGCGTTTTCCCGAGCGGTTGCCGCTGCGATCTCCGGACGAGTCGGTTCGACGATGGTCTGCTTGACCGCCATCAGGCTCGAAACCGGCCGAGAGGCAAGGATTTCGGCGTGCCGCCGGGCGTCGGCGATCAGATCGGAAGGCTCACACACCTTCCAGACCAGGCCCATCCGGAGCGCCTCGTCCGCGGTGACCCACTCCGAGGACATCAACAGCCAGGCGGCGTTTTGCCGGCCGATCAACTGCGGCAGCAGATACGACGACGCCGCCTCGGGCGCGACGCCCAGGCTGGTGAACGGGCATTTCAGCCGAGCCGTGGACGACATGAATGCCAGATCGGCATAGCCCAGGATGGTGGCGCCGATGCCGACGCCGACACCGTTGACCGCGCAGATCAGCGGCTTGGGAAACCGGGTCAGCGCGTCGATCATCGTGCTGAAGTGCGATCCCTGGTTGGCCATTTGCGGATCGGTGATGCGTGCCTGCATCTCGTTGAGGTCGTTGCCGGCGCTGAACGCGCGTCCGGCCCCGGTCAATAGCACGACGGCGATCTCGGGGTCGTCGGCTGCTGACGTCAGCGCCTCGGCGGTGGCCTGGTAGAGCGCCTCGTTGAAGGCGTTGAGCACCTCGGGCCGGTTCAGGGTGAGCGTGCGCACCCGGCTTTGGTCTTCGCTGTGCAGGATCACGGGTGTCTCCTCAGGTTTCGAACGGTGTTTTCAGCACGTAGCGGCTGGTCGGCACGGTGTCGATGTTCTCGTTGGCGCCGAACGCCGAGGTGCTGGCGACCATCCGGCTCAGGCGCTGTTGCAGATCGGCATCGTCGGCGGCGCCGAAGAAGGCCTTCAGATCGGTGATCGCCTCGGCCGGGAACAGCTCTTCGACGATGCCGGCAAGCTCCGGCGCGTCCGGGGTGAGCGACCGCACCACGGCGTTCTGGGTGTAGCCGAAGGTGGACTGGGTTTCGATCGCCACCGGCGTGTGGTCGTGCTGCCAGCGGCTCAGCCAGCTCGCCTGGTCCAGCCCCGCAGGTCGGCGCAACAACGCGATGTTCGCCAAACCCGTTGTGCGGGTGCCTAGTTGGAGCGGCGCCGGCAATGGCACCGACTCGGTGACCAGATACGCCGCGACTGAATCGCACTCCGCTGCGAGCAGGCGCAGCGCCGCCGCGATCTGATCGCCGTAGCACTGCTGGGTCCAGATGCTCACCACGGCGGCCACCGGCGGGTCGAGCGTCGTCAACGTCATCAGGGAATGACGCACGGCCGCGTCGCGAACATTGACGGCCAAGCCGGCGACACCGAGCCGAAGAATGGCATCGGCGACCGGTCCGCGCTGCCGCTGACACCAGTCCTCGTCGCGGTCGGCCGCCATCAGCACCGCAACTACCTTCTCCATCAGGCGAAACTAGAACACGTTCATGTTGCCGCCGTTACCGGGCCGGGCGGACCTGCTGGTCGGCGCCGACCAGCTCGCCGATCAGCTCGGCAAGCTGCCGGTAGGGCCCTTCGCGGCCGCTGGACGAGCGAAAGACCAACCCGATCCGTCGGCCGGGGCGCGGTGTGGCGAAGTAGGCCAGTTCGAGCCGGCTGCGCGCGGTTTCGACGGGCACCGCGCTCTGCGGGATCAACGTCACGCCCAGCCCGCCGGTGACACATTGCACTGCGGTCGCCAGCGACGCGGCCCGGGTGTTGGCCACCTCGGCGCGCACGCCCGCCTTGTGGCAGACGTCGAGGGCCTGATCGCGCAGGCAGTGTCCCTCGTCGAGCAACAGCAACGGCAGCTGGGCCAGCGCGCTCGGCGGCACCCGCCGCTTACCCGCCAGCGCGTGGCCGGGCGGTAGTGCGAGCACGAAATCTTCGTCGTAGATCGGGATTTCGGTGATGCCGTTGGCGTCGGCGGGCAACGCGATCAGTGCCGCGTCCAGGGATCCCTCGCGCAGTCCGGTGAGCAGCCGCTCGGTCTGGTCTTCGACAACCCGCAAGGTCAGCGCGGGTAGCCGCTCGGTCAGCCCGGCGAGCAGGGTCGGCAGCACATACGGTGCCACCGTCGGGATCAGGCCCAGCCGGACGCTGCCCTGCAACGGGTCCGAGGCACCGGCGGCCGCGGCCGCGAATGCGGCCGCCGCCTCGATCACCGCTTGCGCGTGCGGCAGCAGCTGCCTGCCTTCGGCGGTCAGGAAAACCCGACGGGTCGAACGCTCCACCAGCTGGACCCCGAGTCCGGTCTCCAGCGCCGACAGTGCCTGCGACAATGTCGACTGGCTTACACCGAGAGTTGTTGCAGCGCTGCCGAAATGCTGCTTTTCCGCGACGGCGACAAATGCCCGGAGCCCAGCGATCGTCGGCTGATAAGTCTTATCGGTCATACCTATCAGTGTAGTGGGATACATCACCTTTAATTCTAAGTTCACTTGGGGCAGTATGGAGCCAGGCAATCTTGACTCAATCCAATCTTCTCGAAAAGGAGCGACATGGCACTGTTGACCATTGGTGACCAGTTCCCCGCCTACCGGCTGACCGCATTGATTGGTGGCGACCTGTCCAAGGTCGACGCCCAGCAGCCCGGCGACTACTTCACCACCGTCTCCAGCGACGACTACGAGGGCAAGTGGCGGGTGGTGTTCTTCTGGCCGAAGGACTTCACCTTCGTCTGCCCGACCGAAATCGCCGCATTCGGCAAGCTCAACGACGAGTTCGAGGACCGCGACACACAGGTTCTCGGCGTTTCGGTGGACAGCGAGTTCGTGCACTTCCAGTGGCGCGCCCAGCACGAGGACCTCAAGAAGCTGCCGTTCCCGATGCTCTCGGACATCAAGCGGGAACTGGTCGAAGCGACCGGGGCGCTCAACCACGAGGGTGTGGCCGATCGGGTGACGTTCATCGTCGACCCCAACAACGAGATTCAGTTCGTCTCGGTGACTGCCGGTTCGGTGGGCCGCAACGTCGACGAGGTGCTGCGGGTGCTCGATGCCCTGCAGTCCGACGAGCTGTGCGCCTGCAACTGGCGCAAGGGGGACCCGACGATCGACGCCGGCGAAGAGCTGAGGAAGTCAGCCTGATGAGTGTGGAGAACCTGAAGGACGCACTGCCCGAATACGCCAAGGATCTCAAGCTCAACCTGGGATCGATCAGCCGCAGCACTGTGCTGAGCGAGGAGCAGCTGTGGGGCACGCTTGCTGGCCAGTGCCGCAGCGACGCGAAATCCCCAGGTGCTGGCCGAGATTGGCGCCGAGGCGGCTGATTACCTGTCGTCCGAGGCCTATCAGGCGGCGCTGGGCGCCGCGTCGATCATGGGCATGAACAACGTGTTCTACCGTGGCCGCGGCTTCCTGGACGGCAAGTACGACGACCTGCGGCCTGGGCTACGCATGAACATCATCGCAAACCCGGGCGTGGACAAGGCGAATTTCGAGCTGTGGTCCTTCGCGGTCTCGTCGATCAACGGATGTTCGCACTGCGTGGCCGCCCACGAGCACACGCTGCGCGAAGCCGGCGTCGATCGGGAAGCCATCCTCGAGGCGTTGAAGGTGGCCGCGATCGTGTCCGGTGTCGCGCAGGCGATCACCACGGCCCAAACGCTGGCCGCCGCCGGCTAGACACCGCCCGTAGACTTCGGGGCTGTGGGCTTGAGCGAAGTCGATCTGCAACGTCTGCGCCGCTGCGTCGAACTCGCCCAGACCGCACTCGACAGCGGGCACGGACCGTTCGGCGCGATGCTGGTCGACGCAAAAGGCCGGACCCTCTATGAGGACCACAACCGGATCACCGACGACGACCAGACATTGCATGCGGAGATGGGGATCGTCCGCTGGGCGGCAGCGAATTTGGCTCCGGTTCATCGCATTCGGGCCACCGTCTACACCTCATGTGAGCAGTGTCCGATGTGTGCGGGTGCGCATGCGTGGGCGGGTCTCGGGCGCATCGTCTATGCGACATCGAACGCCCAGTTGACCCAATGGCTGGCGGAGTGGCAGGTGCCCACTCCGCCGGTGGCCATGCTGCCGATCAACACGGTTGCGCCCAGGTCGGTGGCCGATGGGCCGGCGCCCGAACTCGAGGCCGAGATGAAAGCCCTCTACGAAGCCAGGTATCGGCGGTGACGGTGCCGCCCTGGGTTCGGCACGTGATCTGGTGGCAGGTCTATCCCCTGGGCTTCGTCGGCGCTTTCCCGTCGGCGGCACCGCCGGATCCAAGCGAACACCGGCTGCGACGGATCCCCGAGTGGTTCGATCACGCCATCCAACTCGGTGCGTCGGGTATCGCGCTGGGGCCGATCTTCGCCTCGCGCACACACGGTTACGACACCACCGACCACTACCGGATCGACCCTCGGCTGGGCGACGACGGCGATTTCGACTACCTCGTCGCCGAGGCGCATCGGCGGGGCCTGCGGGTGCTTCTCGACGGCGTGTTCAACCACGTCGGTGTCGACTTCCACCGCTATCGCGAAGCGGCACACGACGATACGGCAGCACGCTGGTTTCGCGGGCGGGCAGGCCACTTTCACACCTTCGAGGGACACGCGGGTCTGCTCACACTGAACCACGACAACCCCGAGGTTGCCGACTACACCTCCGACGTCATGGCGCACTGGTTACGACGAGGCGCCGACGGTTGGCGCCTCGACGCTGCATACGCTGTCCCACAACAATTTTGGGCTGCCGTTTTGCCGAGAGTTCGGGAAGTGGAACCAGATGCGTGGTTCGTCGGAGAGCTGATCCACGGTGACTACGCCGCGGTGGTTCGTGAAGCCGGCTTCGACTCCGTCACGCAGTACGAACTGTGGAAGGCGATCTGGAGCAGTCTCAACGACGGAAATTTCTACGAGCTGGACTGGGCGTTACGGCGCCACAACGATTTCGTGGAAAGCTTTCCTCCGCTGACCTTCATCGGTAATCACGACGTCACCCGCATCGCCAGCCAACTTCAGCGTCCCGAACACCTCGCTCACGCCCTGGTGATCCTGATGACGGTGGGTGGCATTCCCAGTATCTACGCCGGCGACGAGCTCGGCTGCCTCGGCATCAAGGAGGAGCGATTCGGCGGCGACGACGCGGTGCGCCCCGAATTCAGCTCTCCCCCAACGCAACTGGATAAGCACGCGGCCGAGGTGTGGAGGCTGCACCAATACCTGATCGGGTTGCGCCGGCGCCATTCATGGCTGCACGCCGCGTCGACGGAAGCGTTGCGGCTGGATAACCGGCATTACGTGTACCGGTCCCGACACGGCGATCAGGCGCTGATCGTCGCGCTCAACACCGACGACGCCCCACTGCAGATCGGGTTGGGCAAGCTGGGCGTCGGGCAGGCACACGTCATCGCCGGGAGTGGCATGCCGCCGGACGAACTCATCGACGCGGTGTCGATCGAGCCGCATGGCTGGCGCATCCTGCGGCCGCTGTAGGCCGCATCGTCGCCAGGCCTAAGTCAGCCGCGCCACCGTCAGCGGATCTTCCCCGCCGTCGTAGTACCGCTCGAGCAGCTGCACAAAATCCCGGTTGTCTTCGGTCGCGCGGGCAAACAACGTCATCGACGAGCGAACCTTCAAGTCGTCGGGCGACCCGAAGATCTCTCCGATCGAACGGCCTTGCACGGCGTTGACCAGCCGCGCGCACTCGTGCAACCGCGGTCCGAGCAGCTGGTGTCGGAGATAAGCCCGGGCCTCGTCCAGCGAGGAGATCGCGTACCTGGCCGCTGTCGGACTGCTGCCCAGCCCGGCGACCTGCGGGAAGACAAACCAGATCCAATGGCTGCGCTTGCGGCCGGCGCGCAACTCATCGAGGACGGTCGGGTAAACCCGTTCCTGCGCCTCAACGAAGCGTTGCAGATCGAAGGGGTCGCTTGCGGATTCCATATGACCTACGGTGGCACAGTGGTGAAACGGCGGATGCCGAAGGTGCGCGATTTCGCGCCGCTGATCCGCTTCCGCAAACCCCGCTTCGACCGTGTCCAGCGGCGGCTCGACGACGCGCAGACAATCGATGATTTGCGGCGCATCGCCAAGCGCCGGACGCCGAGGGCGGCGTTCGATTACACCGACGGTGCTGCCGAGGAAGAGATTTCGCTGGACCGCGCGCGACAAGCCTTTCGCGACATCGAGTTTCACCCCACGATCCTGCGCGACGTCAGCAACGTCCGGACCGGTTGGGAGGTGCTCGGCCAACCGGTGGCGCTGCCGTTCGGGATCGCGCCGACGGGCTTTACCCGATTGATGCACACCGAGGGCGAGCTCGCCGGTGCTCATGTGGCAGCGGCGGCCGGGATCCCGTTCTCGCTGTCCACTCTGGGCACCGCCTCGATCGAGGAGGTGGCGGCTGCTGCTCCGCAGGGCCGCAAGTGGTTTCAGCTGTACATGTGGCGCGACCGGGACCGTTCCATGGCGTTGGTGCGACGGGCCGCCGAGGCCGGGTTCGACACCCTGCTGGCCACCGTCGACGTCCCGGTCGCCGGTGCGCGGCTGCGCGACGTCCGCAACGGGATGTCCATTCCGCCTGCGCTGACGCTGCGCACCGTGCTCAACGCCGTGCCGCGGCCGCGCTGGTGGTTCGACCTGTTGACCACCGAGCCGCTGGCCTTCGCGTCGCTGGATCGCTGGTCGGGCACCGTCGGCCAGTACCTCGACACCATGTTCGACCCCAGCTTGACCTTCGATGACTTGGAGTGGATCAAAGCGCAGTGGCCGGGCAAACTCGTCGTGAAAGGCATTCAGACCCTCGACGATGCGCGGGCCGTGGTGGACCGCGGCGTCGACGGCATCGTGTTGTCCAATCACGGTGGGCGCCAACTCGATCGGGCTCCGGTGCCGTTTCAGCTGTTGCCCACCGTGGCGCGTGAACTCGGCAAGGACACCGAGATCGTGCTGGACACCGGCATCATGTCCGGCGCGGACATCGTCGCCGCGATCGCCCTGGGTGCGCGCTGCACGCTTGTCGGCCGGGCCTATCTGTATGGGCTGATGGCCGGCGGCGAAGCGGGCGTCGTTCGCGCCGTCGAGATCCTGTCCGGACAGCTGACCCGCACCATGCGGCTGCTCGGGGTCACCTGCCTCGAGGAGCTCTCGCCCAAGCATGTGACGCAGCTGCGACGGCTCATCCCGGTGGAGCCGCTGGATCCTCCTCGTCGAGGTTGAGCAGGGAAATGACGCTCTTGAGGTGGTCGCAGAGGAACTCTCGGCACATTGCCGGACGGATGTCGTAGACGGTGCACGCACCCGTCGCCCGATCGAAGAACCGGCACGGAATCCACTCCACGTCCGGTAGGACACGCAACGCCGGGTAGTTCGCGGGTTCCTGCCAACACGGGCGGTCGGGAAAGAGAGTCCGCCCCTCCTCTAAGTCGATGAACACCTCTTCATGGGTCACCTCGCGACCGAGTCGACGGCGAAGGTCGGCCAGGAAGACATCCGCATCGCGGACGGGCCCCGGGATGAAGTCGCGATCGTCGAGTGTGCAGCAACCGCCGGAGTTTCCCCGGAAGCCCATGCAGTTCTGGCTGCAGGTGTATCCGATGACATGCAGCCGCAGCTCCTCTCGCGCGGTCGCCATGAGTTCGACCCTAGCGCCGCTCGCCGATTAGGTCATTTGCAGTTCGCGGGTCAGCGGTGCCTGGCCCATCGCGCGGGCCGGTTGCTCATCCAGTCCGGCCAGCTGACGCCACGAGCGGACCGCGTGGCCATTGAGTTCGGTGATCCGGCTCGCCGTGGTGGCCTCCCCGGACGCCAGAGCATGCGCGTTCTGAGCGTGCGCTACACCCGCGCGGGAACAAACTCGGTACCGACAAGGTTGAGCGCATCAGACTTAACTTTGGAGGATTGATGGCTGAAGCCAAATCAGTGCCGGTGTTGTTCATCAAAGACCCGATCGTGCTGCCCGGAATGGTGGTCCCGATCGCGCTCGACGATGCTGCTCGCGCGGCTGTCGACGCTGCCCGGGCCAGTGAAGCGGGCAAGCTTCTGATCGCACCCCGGCTCGATGACCGTTACCCGTCCTACGGCGTGCTGGCGACAATTCTGCAGGTCGGCCGCATGCCCGGCGGCGGCACCGCCGCGGTGGTGCGCGGCGAACAGCGTGCCCAGATCGGCGTCGGAGCGAGCGGGCCGGGCGCGGCGTTGTGGGTCGAGGTGACCGAGGTCACCGAGTCCGAGCCCAGCGACGAGACTCGTGCGCTGGCCGCGGAATACAAGAAGCTGCTGCTGGCGATGCTGCAACGTCGCGAGGCCTGGGAGCTGGTCGACGTCGTCAACCGGCAGACCGACCCGTCCGGCCTGGCCGATATGGCGGGTTACGCGTCGTATCTGACCGACGTGCAGAAGCGTCAGCTGCTGGAGACCGAGGATGTCGCCGAGCGGCTGCAGGTGCTGATCGATTGGACCGGCGACCACTTGGCCGAGGTCGAGGTCAACGACAAGATCGCCGAGGACGTCCGCGAGGGCATGGAGAAGACGCAGAAGGAGTTCCTGCTGCGCCAGCAGCTGGCCGCCATCCGCAAGGAACTGGGCGAAGGCGAACCCGACGGGTCGGATGACTATCGGGCCCGCGTCGAGGCCGCCGAGCTGCCGGAGAAGGTGCGCGAGGCCGCATTACGCGAGGTCGGCAAGCTGGAACGGGCCAGCGACCAAAGCCCGGAAAGCGGTTGGATTCGCACCTGGCTGGACACCGTGCTCGATCTGCCCTGGAACGTCAGGACTGAGGATTCGACGGACCTGGCGGCGGCGCGGGAAATCCTGGACGCCGACCACCACGGGCTGGACGACGTCAAGGACCGCATCGTCGAATACCTGGCCGTGCGTACCCGGCGCGCCCAGCGTGGGCTGCAGGTCGTGGGCGGTCGCGGCTCTGGCGCGGTGATGGTGCTGGCCGGCCCGCCCGGCGTCGGCAAGACGTCGCTGGGTGAAAGCGTCGCCCGGGCACTGGGCCGCAAGTTCGTTCGCGTCGCGTTGGGCGGCGTGCGCGACGAGGCCGAGATCCGCGGGCATCGGCGTACCTACGTCGGCGCGCTGCCCGGCCGCATCGTGCGGGCGATCGGCGAGGCCGGCTCGATGAATCCCGTTGTGCTGCTAGACGAGATCGACAAGGTTGGTTCCGACTATCGCGGCGACCCCAGCGCGGCGTTGCTCGAGGTGCTCGACCCCGCGCAAAACCACACCTTCCGCGATCACTATCTGGATCTGGACCTGGACCTCTCCGATGTGGTGTTCCTGGCCACTGCCAACGTGATCGAGAACATCAGGTCCATGATGGGGCCGTCCTTGTCGGTCGTCCACACGGTGCCGTCGCGGCGCAGGAAGCTGGCCCCGGCGCTCTCCTCGCCGCCGAAGCAGATCGAGCCGTCGAACAGGCCCGGCGCGAACCACTTGAAGCCGACCGGCACTTCGCACAGCCGGCGGCCGAGCTTGTTGCACCACGCGGTCGATCATGCTGCTGCTGACCAGCGTCTTGCCGACCGCGGCCCGGGCCGGCCAGTGCGGGCGGTGCGTGAGCAGGTAGCGGATGGCCACGGCCAGGTAGTGGTTGGGGTTCATCAGCCCGGCCGACGGGCGTGACGATGCCGTGCCGGTCCGAGTCGGGATCGTTGGCGAAGGCGACCTGGTACTGGTCCTTGAGGCCGACCAGCCGGGCCATCGCGTAGGGGCTGGAGCAGTCCATGCGGATCTTGCCGTCGTGATCGACGGTCATGAACGAGAAGGTCGGATCGACCTTCGGGTTCACGACGTTGATATCCAGACCGTAGATGTCGTTGATCGGCTCCCAGTAAGGCACGGCCGCGCCGCCGAGCGGGTCCACGCCCAGCTTGAGGCCGGCGGCGCGGATGGCGTCCATGTCGATGACGTTCCGCAGGTCGTTGACGTAGGGCAGGACGAAGTCTTCCTGGTGCGTGGTCGCCGCCTTGATGGCCGTGGCGAACGGCACGCGCTTCACGCCGCGTGTTGTCCGCCGCGCAGCAGTTCGTTGGCCCGGTCCTGAACCCACTTGGTCACGTCGGTGTCGGCGGGCCGCCGTTGGTCGGGTTGTACTTGAAGCCGCCGTCCTCGGGCGGATTGTGCGACGGCGTGATGACGATGCCGTCCGCCAGGTGCTCCTTGCGGCCGCGGTTATAGACGAGGATGGCGCGCGAGATGACCGGCGTCGGCGTGACGCCGTCGTCGCGCTGGATGATGGTCTCCACGCCGTTGGCCGCCAGGACCTCCAGCGCCGTGCGCTGGGCCGGGCCGGACAGCGCGTGCGTATCCTTGCCCATGTAGAGCGGGCCGTCGGTGCCCTGGCCGCGCCGGTAGTCGCAGATGGCCTGGGTGATGGCCAGGATGTGCGCCTCGGTGAACGTGCCGTGCAGCGGCGAGCCGCGGTGTCCGCTGGTGCCGAAGCTGACCAACTGGTTGGGATCGCTCAGGTCGGGCCGGCGCTCGAAATACTCGCGTTCGAGCTGGGCCAGGTCAACCAGCATCTCTTTCGGGGCCGGCTTGCCCGCAAGGGGAGAGATCGCCATGGGACACTTCCTTTGATCGCCTGTTGAAATCTTCGCTAGGACACCGGGCAGGGCTCCGCCTTCCAGATGTCGGCCGCGTATTCGGCGATGGTGCGGTCGCTGGAGAACTTTCCCGAGCCGGCCACGTTCAAGATGGCCTTGCGCGCCCAGGCGTCCGGGTCGGCATACAGCTCGACCAGCCGCTGGTCCGCCTCGAGGTAGGACTTCAGGTCCGCCAGGTGCATGTAGTGGTCGCCGTGCGTCAGCAGCGTGTCGCGCAGCGGGGCGAAGACCCCCGGCTCATTGCGGCTGAAGTGGTCGGCGAAGATCAGGTCCAGCGCCGCGCGGGTTTCCGGCTCGTGGTCGTAGTGCCAGTGCGGGTTGTACCAGCCGCGGCTGCTGGCCACCTGTTCCGCCGTCAGGCCGAACAGGAAGAAGTTCTCCTCGCCCGCCTCCTCGGCCATTTCGATGGTGGCGCCATCGCGGGTGCCGATGGTCAGCGCGCCGTTCATCATGAACTTCATGTTGCTCGTGCCGCTGGCTTCGTAGCCGGCCGTCGAGATCTGGTTGGAGACGTCGCTGGCCGGGATGAGCCGCTCGGCGAGCGACACATGTACTCGGGCAGAAACACGACCTGAAGCCGGCCGCGCACCGCCGGGTCGCCGTCGATGGTGCCGGCCAGGTTATTGATGAACTTGATGATCAGCTTGGCAAGATGATAGGCGGGCGCTGCCTTGCCGGCGAAGAAGAACGTCCGCGGCGGCATCTTCAGGTTCGGGTTCTCCCGCAGCCGGTTGTAGAGCACCACGATGCGCAGCGCGTTGAGCAGTTGCCGTTTGTATTCGTGGATGCGCTTGATCTGGCAATCAAAGATGGTGTCCGGATCCACGGTCTGCCCGGAGGTGGCTTTGAGCCAGTCGGCGAACTGCGCTTTGGCCTCGCGCTTGGCCTTGCGGAAGGCGTCGCGAAAGCCGCTGTCGTCGGCCAGCGGCTTGAGCTTGCTCAATTGGCCGAGGTCGGTGATCCAGCCGTCGCCGATGGCCTCGGTGATCGTGCTGGCCAGGGCGGGGTTCGCCAGCAGCAGCCAGCGGCGCGGCGTGACGCCGTTGGTCTTGTTGCTGAAGCGCTCGGGAAACATCTCGGCCAGGTCCTTGACCGTCATCGTGCGCAGCAGCTTCGAGTGGATCGCGGCCACGCCGTTGGTGCTGTGCGAGCCGACAATGGCCAGGTTGGCCATGCGGACGTGCTTGCTCGCGCCTTCCTCGATCAGGCTCACGCGCTGCGACGCGGCCCTCGTCGCCGGGGAAGCGGGTCCGGACGGAATCCAGCAGGCGGCGGTTGATCTCGTAGATGATCTCCAGGTGACGCGGCAGCAGCATCTCGAACCAGGCGACCGGCCATTTCTCCAGGGCTTCGGGCAGCAGCGTGTGGTTCGTGTAGGCCAGAGTCCGCTGGGTGAGCTCCCAGGCCTGGTCCCAGCCGAGGTGCGCTTCGTCCAGCAGAATGCGCATCAACTCGGGGACGGCCATCGTCGGGTGCGTGTCGTTGAGCTGGATGGCGACTTTTTCGGGAAGCGTGTTCCAGTCGGCGTTGCTGCGGCGGAAACGCCGCACCAGGTCGGCCAGCGAGCAGGCCACCAGGAAATACTCCTGCACGAAGCGCAGCCCCTGCCCCATGCTCGTGGAATCGTCGGGATACAGTACCCGCGTGAGCGACTCGGCCGTGAGCGTCTCGGCCACCGCGCCGACGAAATCGCCGCTGCTGAATCTCTGAAAATCGAAATAGTCCGGCGCCGCGGCGGCCCAGAGCCGAAGCGTGTTGATCGTCTTGCCGCCGTAGCCGACCACCGGGCGGTCGAAAGGGATGCCGAACAGCGTGGACGCCTGGCCGGGGATGGCACGCAAGTTTCCGCCACGGAACTCGAAGGAGCAATCCAGCTTGACTTCCACCTTCTCGTCAGGGCGAGCGACCTCCCAGGGATCCGGCCGGCGGAGCCAGTTGTCGGGCTGCTCGTGCTGCCAGCCGTCCTGGATCGTCTGACGAAAGATGCCGTATTCGTACCGCAGACCGTAGCCCATGGCGGGAAGCTGCATCGTGGCCATCGAGTCGAGGAAACAGGCGGCCAGGCGCCCGAGCCCGCCGTTGCCAAGGCCGGCGTCGGGTTCTGCCTCAAGCATGCCGAGCCAATCGAGGTTCTTCTGCTTGACGGCTTGCCTGGCGATGGCGTCGAGCAAGAGGTTTGTCACATTGTTGGCCAGCGAGCGGCCGATGAGAAACTCCATGGAAAGATAATAGACTCGCTTGGGGTCCTCGCGATCATAGGTCTCCTCGGTGAGCAACCAGCGTTGCGAGAGGACGTCCCGGACGGAGCGGGCAAATGCCTCGAAGCGCTCTCGCGCGCCCGCGGCGGTCAGTTTGACGACGTTATCGAAGAGCAGGTGCCGCTCGTAAAGTCCCTCATCCGTGCCCGCAAACCGCACCGGACCGCATCCGTATTGCTCGATTAGACTCGCCAAACGGTCGGGGCCCGTTGACGCCAGAGGGGCAGTCTTTTGTTTTGTACTCATTTGCCGTTTCCTTTCTCACGAGATGACGTGGTCATCAATACGCGTATTGGGTTTAAGCAGTCGAGGAGATTGCGCGGAGTTCCGTCCGGCAGGCAGTGCTGAAGTCTTTGAGCGGATCAAGCTCATTTGCCTCAAGCGCGGCGCAAATTTGCTCGGGTGTCATGTTGGGGCTCGCATAGATATCGACAATTCGACGACAACAATCTTCCGCCTTGCCCAGGACATCTTCACCGGACACGAGCCGAATGCGGCCCAAGATTCCGTAGAGCGTCACGAGCTTTTCCGGTCCTTCCAGCGAATGCACCAGTGCATCGACGGCCAAACGCGACGCCTCCGTGATAAATTCCCCATACAACGTCTCTCGCTCGCGTAGTTTCCATTCGGTATTCGCGCGGATTCTCTGCGTGCGCTGGGTGATCCATGTGGTGCCGATGGAAGCAGCGGCGCCCACCAATGAACCCAGCATGGCGTACATTGCAGTGATATATGTCGTATCCACAGTTCACCGTCGCTAGGAGGCACTCCTCCGGGTTATCGCTCACGTCGACTCTTTGTTGTGGTCATCGCCGTATGCTTTCTTTTGACATTCGTTAAAGACGGTATGCCTCCTGCGCGAATCCCCGCCAAGCACCTGGATCACTTCCTGGAGCATCGTGATATCTTCCCTCGTCGCGATTACGAGAATCCGGCCGCGTGAACTGCGGCGGGCGACGTCGGCATCCGGCCGGCAGGTGCTGTTGGCTGCCGTATCCAATTCCAGTCCCAGGCACTCCAGGCCGGTACAGATGTCTTGCCTGACTTCTGTAGCGTGCTCGCCGACGGCGGCCGTGAAAACCAGGGCATCCACCCCGCCCATCGTCACTGTTAGCGCGCCGATCGCCTTCCGAACTCGGCTCGTGTAGATCGCCAAGGCCAGTTGGGCTTGCTGGTGGCCTGTCCGTGCCGCTGCCAGCACCTGGCGCATGTCGCCCGAAATGCCCGACACCCCCAGCAAGCCCGAGTCGTGGTTGAGCGCCGTCTCAACTTGTGCGGGTGTGAGCCCGTGGTGTTGCTGAACGTGCAGCACGATACTCGGGTCGATCGAGCCGCTGCGCGTGGCCATCATCAATCCGTCCAGGGGGGTGAATCCCATCGTGGTGGCGACACAGCGACCGCCGCGGACCGCCGAGTCGGAGCAACCGCTACCCAGATGGCAGATCACAAGTCGTAAATCGTCCGCCGGCCCACCGAGCATCTCGGCAGCCCGGCGGCTGCAATAAGCATGGCTCATCCCGTGGAACCCGAAGCGGCGGATCCCCCAATCGCGAGTCCATTTCTCTGGGATCGGATAGGTCCGGGCCTCGGGCGGCAGGGTAGCATGGAAGGCCGTATCGAAAATGGCTACCTGCGGCACGCCGGGCAACTCCGCTTCCGCGGTTGCCAAAGTCTCCAGGCTCGGGGGGTTGTGCAGCGGCGCCAAGTCCGCAAGGGCGGTGATCTGCGCGGCGGATTTCTGCCGTAATTCGCACGGCGGACATAAAGGGGCCGCCATGGACTGCCCGATGTCCGACGGCCGCCAGGGCGGAATGTTCGGGCAGAGCCGCGGGCTCAGTGTGTACCAGATCGTGCAGGATGCGCCGCACTGCTGCGGCATGTCCTTTCCAGGAAACTTCCTCAGAGTGCTCATTGCCGTCCGGACCCGCGTACTGGTAGTGGGTCACCGACCCGGCCCAGTCGGCTAGGCTGCGGGCAATAACCCTGCTACCGGCTGCTTCCATGAGCGTGCATTTCAGGCTGCTGGAACCGGCATTGAGCAACAGGATGTTCATGTTAGACTTTCCTGGCCTCAGTTATGAAATCCAAGACTCATTTGGGGGTCTCCTTGAGCTTTCGGTAGCGGCGGATCAGGGTGTTGGTTGAACTATCATGACCAAGCTCGGCTTCCGCCTCACTTTCGAGTTCCGGGACGATGCGCTGGGCCAGCACCTTGCCCAACTCGACCCCCCACTGGTCGAACGAATCAATGTTCCAGACGGCGCCTTGAGTGAAGACGGAGTGTTCGTAAAGGGCTACGAGCTTGCCGAGCGTTTGCGGCGTGAGCCGTTCGGCGAGGATCGTGTTCGACGGGCGGTTGCCCTCGAAGACTCGGTGGGGCACGAGCCAATCCGGTGTGCCTTCCGCCTTGACTTGCTCGGACGTCTTGCCGAAGGCCAGCGCCTCGGCCTGGGCGAAGACGTTCGCCAGAAGTATGTCGTGGTGTCGACCGAGCGGATTGAGCGGTTGGCCCATCGCGATAAAATCGCAGGGAACGATCCGGGTGCCCTGATGGATCAACTGGTAGAAGGAGTGTTGGCCGTTGGTCCCCGGCTCGCCCCAGCAGATGGGGCTCGTCTGGTAGCCGACCTCGGTGCCATCGAGGGTGACATGTTTGCCGTTGCTCTCCATCGTCAATTGCTGCAAATAGGCCGGGAATCGCTTCAGGTACTGCTCGTAAGGCAGGACCGCAACGGTCTGAGCGCCGAAGAAATCGTTGTTCCAGACAGCCAATAGGCCCATGAGCACTGGCAGGTTCTTCTCGAACGGAGTTGTGCGAAAGTGCTCGTCCATCTGATGGAAACCGTCGAGCAGGGCGCGAAAGTTGTCCGGGCCGATGGCCAGCATCGTCGACAGGCCGATGGCCGAGTCCATGGAATAGCGCCCGCCGACCCAGTCCCAGAACCCGAACATGTTGGCGGTGTCGATGCCGAACTCGGACACCTTCGCGGCATTCGTTGAAACGGCGACGAAATGCTTGGCCACGGCCTTGACATCGCCGCCGAGGCCCTTGAGCGACCAGTCACGCGCGCGTTTGAGCGTTCGTCATCGTCTCCAGCGTTGTGAAGGTTTTTGAGGAGACAATGAAAAGCGTTTCCGCCGGATCGAGGCCGCGGGTCGCTTCCACCACATCGGTGCCATCGACATTGGAAACAAACCGGAAGGTCATGTCCCGGTCGCAGTAATGCTTGAGTGCCTCGTAGGCCATCACCGGACCGAGGTCGGAGCCTCCGATTCCGATGTTGATGACGTTGCGAATCGGCTTGCCCGTGTGGCCCTTCCACGCGCCGCTGCGGACCCGGTTAGAGAAGTCAGCCATCTGGTCGAGCACGGCGTGGACTTGAGGCACGACGTTCTCGCCATCCACGACAATGGTTGCCCCTCTCGGCGCACGCAAGGCCACGTGCAGGACGGCTCGGCTTTCCGTGATGTTGATCTTCTCACCCCGGAACATGGCGTCGATCCGCGCTTGCAGGCCGGATTCCTCCGCCAGTTGTAAGAGGAGCTTGAGGGTTTCGTCGGTGATGCGATTCTTCGAGTAATCGAGGTAGATGCCCACAGCCTCGGCCGTCATACGCTCGCCGCGTGTGGCATCATCCGCGAAGAGCGTCCGAAGATTCAAGTCCCGGACCTTTCGATAGTGCGTTTCGAGGCGCCTTCCAGGCCGGGTGGGCGGTGGGGGATTGGATACCTGCCGTCATTTTCGTATTCCTTTCGTTTCCTTCTTGGTTTTCAAGGTAAGCCTTTGCAGGAGTGGAAGGATTGCTCTCACCTGCCTCCTCCCAAAGGCGAAACCCTCCCAGGAACGCATTGGCGTTGCCGCCCGCTCGGCAATGTGGCGGTAGCTCTTTCAGTTTCTTGACGTTGCCTCCCCCCAATACCACGTCATCGGGTTCGAGTGCGGCAATCAGGCGGGCTGCCACGTCCGCGACAGATTGCCGCCATTTCTTCTTGCCCAGCCGATCCAATCCGCGGATGCCGACGTAGTCTTCGAAGGTGCCCTTCTTGTAAGGAAGATGGCCCAGCTCCATAGGCTCGACGATGCCTTCCACAACGAGTGCGGAACCTAGGCCGGTCCCCAGGCCCAGGAAGAGCATCTTGCCTCCCTTGTAGCTTCCCCGAGCTTGCATGGCTGCGTCATTGACGATCTTGACCGGGCACCCGAATGCCGCTTCATAACCGAACCCGACCCAGCCCGGGGAGAGGTTATACGGCTCTGCGATCGGCCGACCCTGGAGAAGCGGGCCCGGGTAGCCAAGCGATACCACGTCATACTTCCACTCTCCGGCGAGCTCCTTGACTCCGGAGACCATCTGTTCGGCCGTCAGCGTCGGTCCGGAGGGAAATTTCAGAGGTTGGTTTTGTCCGGTGGCAAGGATTTTCACGGAGTTCCCGCCTACATCAATAACCAGCACGTTCATGGCCCCCCTTTAGCCAATATCGGTCCTCTGCTTCGGTAGAACTGCCGCTGTTGCTTGCGGGTCCCTATTTCGCGTGGGCCAACTCCTCCACACCATTCAGGAGAGTGGCTCGCAGCCGTTTCATGGCTGCCGCCACCCCTTCGCTATTGCCAAAAACCGACGACCCGGCCACGAGGACGTTCGCTCCGGCGTCAACTACTAGCGGTGCCGTCTGTCGCATCGATGCCCCCGTCCACCTCCAGGTCGCACCCGGGCTTGATCTGCTCAATCATCTGGCGCACACGCCGAATCTTTGGTAGGGTCGTGTAGAGGAAATGCTGATGTCCAAAACCTGGGTTGACCGTCATGACCAGCACCTGGTCTACGTCTTGCAGAATTTCCTCCAGGACTGTTGCGGGGCTTGCTGGGTTAATGGCTACTCCGACGCGTTTGCCGAGTGCTTTGATGCGTTGCACGGTACGCGACAAATTGTTGTTGCCCTCCCAGTGAACGAGAAACGAATCGGAGCCAGCCTCGGTAAACTCGTCCAGGAAAAGATCTGGGGCCGAAATCATCAGGTGGGTCTCCAGAGGCAGACGTGTCACCTGCCGCAAGGACTGGACGATCGGCGCTCCCATCGAGAGATTGGGCACGAAATGGCCATCCATTACGTCCACGTGAATCCTGTCAGCCCCCGCCTGCTCGGCCTCGGCGACCTCCTCGCCCAAATGGGCAAAGTCGGCGGCGAGGATCGACGGGGCAAGCAATACCACGCTGCTGTCCATCTAAACTTTCGCAGATTTTTTGATGGATTTTGCCATTAAAAAGTGGACGGGGTTCCTTGTAAACTTTGCATGGAACATCGCAAAGGACAAGGAGGTCCCCATCCATGTTTGCGAGCATACCCTCTCTCGACTCGGTTTTGCAATGCCTGCTGCCCGTGTTTACCCAACCATCGTTTCAGACCCACATCGAGGTGCTGCTTGGTTGGGTGATGTGCCTGAGCAAGCGAACGGAGTACGGAGTGTTTCAGACGATCCAGGCCGATGTGCCGGTCTCTCGCAAGGAGCGGCATCCGTTCGACCGCTTTTACAACTTCTTCAGCCGCTCTGCTTGGATGGTGCGAGACCTGGCCCATCAGGTTGCCGTGGCCGTGGTTGTCCAGCTCAATCCCCGAGGACTGTTGTATCTGGTCGTCGACGACACGCTGCTGCACAAGCGAGGCAAGAATGTCTACGGTTTGGGTTGGTTCCGCGACGCGGTAGCCTCGACGGCCAAGCGGGTGGCCACCGCCAGCGGCAACCACTGGGTGGTGCTGGGATTGGCAATCTGCATCCCAGGAACCACCAAGATATACTGTCTCCCGATCCACGCCATGCTGCACTTGGCGGGCAAGAAGCAAAAGAGCGAAGCCACGCTGGCCAAGGAAATGCTCCGCGACATCCTGGACTGGTTTCCCGATCGAACGCTCGTTTTTCTCGGCGACGGAGCCTATTCGACGAAAAACCTGCTCGGCGATCTCGACCCGCGCGTGACCTACGTGGGTGTGATGCGTTCCGATGCAGCCATTTACGATCCCCTGCCGCCGAAGCAATCCAAGAGCAAGCGCGGACCGAAGGCGAAAAAAGGACCGCGCCTTCCCAATCCGAAGGAGGCCATGAAAAAGGCCGACCGCAATCGCAGTGGACAGGGGCCTTGGGTTTGGCAAGCGGTCAAAGCCACGGCCTACGGCGTGACGCGCAAGCTGCGGGTGATTTCCTTTCAGGCGGTCTGGCCCGAGGTGCTGGGACTGCGGCCGATCCTGGTGGTGCTGATCCGCGATCCGCGGGGCAAGTTCAAGGACAAGTACTTGTTTACCACCGATCTGAACGCCGACCTGGGCTGGATCATCGCGGCGTTCTCCCGAAGATGGTCGATCGAGGTGGCTTTCAAATCGAGCAAGCAGGTGATGAAGATTCAAGCGCCGCAACACTGGTGTCAGGAGAGCGTGAAGAAGTTGTCGCCTTGGGTGTGGTTGATGCAGAGCGTGATCGGTCTGTGGTATTTCACCGAGGGTCGCAAGCTGCCTGTGGCGCAGGCAGCGCGTCGACGTTTCGGCGAGTGGGACACGGAATGGTCGCTTGCTCATATGCTCCGCATTCTCCGCGCGGCAATCCTCGAAGCTACGATTAACCCCGAGTCGGCCACCAAGGCCGACTTGTGTCAATTATTCGAAGCACTGCAAAACTACCTAAATCTCGCCGCCTAAGCGGCTTGAAATCTGCGAAAGTTCAGCCATCGTTCGTAACCCTTTCTGGTCGCGAGCCGTTGCTGCCCGCGGCCATCTACTTGGCGTTCTTGAACACGTCCACCCACGCGCGGTAAGACGTGGCGATTCGCGCAACCGCGGCGTCGCGCGTGATCTTTTGGGCCCGGTAGTCAACCAGCGGATCCCAGAAGGTAGTACGGCCGACTGCGAAGCCGATGAACCCGGGAACGGCCGCAGCGGTCGTGAGCCACTGCCGTACCTTGCGGTCGTCCTCGTGGCGGCCCAGGATGATGCACCCGACGTTGTCGCGGCCGGCCCGGCGGGCCGCTGCCACGACCTTCTCGCAATCCTCCTTCCGTTCGATGCCTTCAATCTTCCAGACGTCCGCTTCAACCCCCGAGTCCTGCAACTCGTGGATGGCCTGGACCATCAGTATGGGACGCAGTTGGAGGTCGTAGGCCTTCTTGTCGTTGCCAAGACGTTGCAGTTGGGCTGGCGTCGGGGGCACGAGCAACTCGAACATGTACAGTCGGCCGCTCGCATGCAGGTAGTCCGACAGCGTCTGCAGGCGTGCGGCCTGACGCCGGTTCAAGGCATCGTCACCCCCGGGATTGTAGCGCACGAGCACTTTGCAGAACGTGGGGTTGAACTTCTCGATGTGGCGGGCGAAGTCCGGGCCGTACTCGAAATCGAACTCGTCCTGGCCGCTCTTCTCCGCGGGGCAGGCGGTGATGAGCCCCTCCTCCCGAGCGTCGTGCAGGATGGCCGCGCCGAACTGCTCGTCTACGAGGATGCCGGCATGTTCCTTCGGCACTCCGTCCGCCACGGCGACCCGGACCGCGTCGAAGATCACTCTCTTGACGGCGGCGATTTGCCGCCGTCTGTTCCGGGCTCAGCGGTCCCTGCCAGCCAAACAGCTCCTTCGAGAAAGACGCCCGGTGGTCAAAGGGCAACACGTACAGGGGCTGGTCGTAACCAATCGTCATGTTCATTCCCTCCCGCGCTTGTTACGTCATCTTTCAAACTGCGCAATTCCCTCCGGCGGTCGGCCGCCAGCCGCACGCGGGTGCCACGGTTTCAAGTCTGGGGGCGGGCTCGGGCCCATGCGGTCCAATCCGGGCGCTGCCTGGTAAATCGCGAAGCCGGCGGGCGGGAGTGCTATCCGCACGGCCAGCGGCCTGCCCTTGCACTCCACGGTCAACGAGGACGGAGGCGATGGAGCCGGCTTCGGGGCGTACCAGAAGATCAGATGAAACTCGTCGCCCTCGACCCGAAAAGTTGGCGCGACCGTCGAGTAGGCGGCGACCGGCTGCGTCTCGTCGGTGTTCACGGCAACCAGGACTTCTTGATCGACGAAGAGGCGCGACCAGCGACACCAGCGAGCGCATCCGGTCGCCCAGGCGATGCGGCAGGCCAAAGGTGACACCGTCCCCGGAGATGCGATGCAGCACCTGACGGCCCCGCCGCAACGGCAACAACTTCTTGCGGAGATCGATGAGCGCGGCCAGGGCCCGGTAAAGGTCGCCGTCCTCGTCGAAGAAGTGCCGGCCCTGCGTGCACAGGCCGCCAAACCGGCCGCCGAACATGGTCTCCCGCAGCACAACGTCCGAGCCGTTGGGACGCCCGCCGCTGTCGAAGCCCTGCTCCGACCCGTAGTAGATGCAGGGGATGCCCATTGTGGTCAACTGTACCGCCATCACGTTGAACGCCAGGTCGCGGAAACGGCTGTCACCGCAGAAGCGATACTTATTGCTCCCCTTGCGGACCTGATCGTGGTCGTCCACCAGCGTAACCACCTGGTTGCGGTACCAGCGGTGCCCGGCCGGCGCGTCCAGGACCCAGTTGCGGAACACGGAGAAATAATCCGCCGGGTCGGTGTAGCCCGTGACCATCCGCTCCAGCTTGCCCGGTACGTCCTCGATTCCCAGGGCTGCGTCCAGCCCGGTCTTCTCCACCACTTCCCAGGCAAGCTCCCGGCCGCCCGATATTTCTCCGACCAGGAGGAAACGTTCCTTGCCGATACTTTGGGCAAACTCCCGGATCACGTCACAGAACGTCCGCAGTGCCTCCTCGCCCATGTGCTTGGCGGCGTCGATGCGGAAACCATCGAGGTCGGCGTAGGCGATCCAGAAGCAGTAGACGAGAGCCAGGCAGGCCAGCGCCGAGGAAGCCTGGCGGTACTGCCCGTCCCGCTGCACCCGGAGGTCAAGGGTCTTCAGACTGAACATGTCTCCCTCGGCATACTCCGGGCAGTAATCCCAGTTCGTGATGTGTCCCTTGCGGAGGAACAGGTCGGGGCGCTGAAACTCCCGCGGCCAAACGGCGCCGTCCGGCCAGGCCGCCTCCATTCGGCCGGGATCGGGCGAAGTCGAATGGCAGGGTGGGCCGGCCGTCGCGGTCGTTGAAGCCTTTGACGGCGTACGGCTTGCCGTCCCAGCGCGGGTCGTTGTACCACTGGCCCGAAGCCGGGTCGTGCGTCGCATAGCGATCCGCATCGTAGGTGAAGACGTTGCCGGTATGGTGGGCAATGATGTCGAGGATGACGTAGATCCCCTGCTCGTGGGCGGCCTGGACAAAGTCTCGGAACTCCGCCCGTGTCCCGAAATGCGGGTCCACGTCGAGGAAGTTCTGTATGCCGTAGCCGTGGTAGCTCGGCTCGAACGCGACCTGCCGGAAGATGGGGCTGACCCACAGGGCGGTGATGCCGAGCCGCCGGAGGTAGCCGAGTTTGCTCTTCAGCCCCTGGAGCGTGCCGCCCTGCCAGCCGCCGCCGGCGCGGAACCAGGTTTCGTAATCGACCCGACCGGGGTCCTCGGGCTGATACAGTGGTGTCGAGCCGCTCTGCACGGGGCGGTTTGCATTGTCCCGGTAGCCGTCTTTTTCCTTGCCGTCGGAGAACCGGTCCAACAGCAAGAAAGTACAGGACCTGGTCCTCCCAGGCGGCCGGGGACGGTGTAAACGTCCGCCGCGTCAGGGAGGCGAAGTCGAGTTCCAAAAGGCTTTTCTCAATCTTCTCGGCCATCGAACGCTCCGGTGTCAGAGCAGGATTCCTACAAGTCGAAGAGCAATGCGTGCATCTTGCCTCACTCCCTTGGTTCACTGACGTAGTTCCACAGGAGGATGATTGGTTGGTCGCGGTTCTCGTGCTCGAAGCTGAGCACACCCACGCTGGCGGGGCGGCAGAAAAACACCCGTCCCGCGGCCGGCGCCAGCCCGTTCCAACGGGCCGCGATCATCCGGATGATGTGACCGCTGGAAAACGCCAGAACGTCACCCGTTATGCCGTGGACCCGGGCGATGAAGCGGTCGGCCCGGGCGGCAACGTCTTGGGGAGATTCGCCACCCGGGCAGCCGTCACGAAACAGTTCCCAATCAGGACGGTCTCTTAGGATGTCGCTGGTAAGCGTCCCCTCCAAGTCGCCGTAGTCCCATTCGATGAGGTCGGAATCTACTTCCGCTACCGATCCGAAGTCGGCTAACTCGCACGTCTTGGAGGCACGCTGCAAGGGACTGGTGAAGACGCGGACAAAGGAGAACCCGCGCAGCCGCTCGCCCAACTGGCGCGCGTGAGCCTCCCCACGTTCGTTCAGTGGCAGGTCGGTTCGGCCGGTGTGCTGATGGGAGTCGGTCCAGGCCGTGTCGCCGTGCCGGGCGAGATAGAGCTTTGGCAAATCGGATGACATCGATCACCTCATCAGACGTTATCCCCCGCAGTGTCTCTGGCCCGCGGCCCGCCGGCTTTCTCCTGCTGCCCCCACCGCCAGTCGGTGATTTCCGGCATGTCGTCGCCGTGCTTGCAGATGTAGTGCTTGTGCTCGATCAGCTTGTCGCGCAGCGCCTGCTTGAAGTACGCGGCCCGAGCGCCCAACTGCGGCAGCCGGTCGATCACGTCCATGACCAGGTGGAAGCGGTCCAGGTCGTTCAGCACCACCATGTCGAACGGCGTCGTGGTCGTGCCCTCCTCCTTGTAGCCGCGCACGTGCAGGTTCTTGTGGTTGGTGCGGCGGTAGGTCAGGCGGTGGATCAGCCACGGGTAGCCGTGGAACGCGAAGATGATCGGCTTGTCCTTCGTGAAGAGGCTGTCGAAGTCCTGGTCGCTCAGGCCGTGCGGGTGCTCGCTCGCCGGCTGGAGCTTCATCAGGTCCACCACGTTGATCACGCGCACTTTCAGCTCCGGGAGGTGCTTGCGGAGCAAGTCCACCGCGGCCAGGGTCTCCAGCGTGGGCACGTCGCCGCAGCAGGCCATGACGACGTCGGGCTCGCCGCCCTGGTCGTTGCTGGCCCACTCCCAGATGCCGATGCCGGCGGTGCAGTGCTTGATCGCCTGGTCCATGGTCAGCCACTGCGGGGCCGGCTGCTTGCCGGCCACGACCAGGTTGACGTAGTTGCGGCTGCGCAGGCAGTGGTCGGTCACGCTCAGCAGCGTGTTGGCGTCCGGGCGGCAGGTAAACGCGGATGACTTCCGCCTTCTTGTTCACGATGTGGTCGATGAAGCCGGGGTCCTGGTGGCTGAAGCCGTTGTGGTCCTGCCGCCAGACGAGCGAGGACAGCAGGTAGTTCAGCGAGGCGATCGGCCGCCGCCAAGGGATGTCGTGGCATCACCTTGAGCCACTTGGCGTGCTGGTTGAACATCGAGTCGATGATGTGGATGAACGCCTCGTAGCACGAGAAGAAGCCGTGCCGGCCGGTCAGCAGGTAGCCCTCCAGCCAGCCCTGGCACTGGTGCTCGCTGAGGATCTCCATGACCCGGCCGTCCGGGTTCAGGTGGTCGTCGTAGGGCAACGTCTCGGCGACCCAGGCGCGGTTGGTGACTTCGAGCACGTCCTGCCAGCGGTTGGAGTTGGACTCGTCCGGGCTGACCAGGCGGAAGTTCTTGCTGTCCAGGTTCGCCTTCATGACGTCGCGGAGGAACTTGCCCATGACCCGCGTCGACTCCGCGTCCGTGGCGCCCGGGCTGGGCACGTCGACGGCGTAGTCCCGGAAGTCGGGCATCTTCAGGTCCTTGAGCAGCAGGCCGCCGTTGGTGTGCGGGTTGGCGCTCATGCGCTTCTCGCCCTGGGGCGGCAGCTCGGCCAGCTCCGGGATGAGGCGGCCCGTCTTGTCGAACAGTTCTTCCGGCTTGTAGCTCTTCATCCAGGTTTCGAGGATCTTCACGTGGCCGGGCTTGGCCATGTCGGACATCGGCACCTGGTGCGAGCGCCAGTAACCCTCGCGTCTTCTGGCCATCGACTTCCTTCGGGCCGGTCCAGCCCTTGGGGCTGCGGAAGACGATCATGGGCCACAGGGGGCGCTTGGTGAAGCCGTTGCTGCGGGCGTCGGCCTGAATGGCCTTGATCTCGCCGATGACGAGGTCGAGGGTGCTGCGCCAGGAGTTGGTGCATCTTGGCCGGGTCGTCGCCTTCGACGAAATGGGGCGTGTAGCCGTAGCCGCGCATCAAGGCGTCCAGCTCCTCGTGGCTGATGCGGGCCAGCACCGTGGGATTGGCGATCTTGTAGCCGTTCAGGTGCAGGATGGGCAGCACACAGCCGTCGCGGACGGGGTTGAGGAACTTGTTGCCGTGCCAGCCGGTGGCCAGCGGCCCGGTCTCGGCCTCGCCGTCGCCGACGACGCAGGCAACGATCAGGTCGGGGTTGTCGAAGGCCGCGCCGTAGGCGTGCGACAGGGCGTAGCCCAACTCGCCGCCTTCGTGGATAGAGCCGGGCGTCTCCGGGGCGACGTGGCTGGGGATGCCGCCGGGGAACGAGAACTGGGTGAACAGCCGCTTCAGGCCCGCTTCGTCCTGGCCGATGTTCGGGTAGACCTCGCTGTAGGTCCCTTCGAGGTAGGCGTTGGCCACCAGCGCCGGCCCGCCGTGCCCGGGGCCGGAGATGTAGAGCATGTTCAGGTCGTAGCTGCTTGATGACCCGGTTCAGGTGGACGTAGAGGAAGTTCTGGCCCGACGTGGTTCCCCAGTGGCCGAGCAGGCGCGGCTTGACGTGCTTGAGCTGCAGCGGCTCCTTGAGGAGCGGGTTGTCCATCAGGTAGATCTGGCCGACGGACAGGTAGTTCGCGGCCCGCCAGTAGGCGTGCATCTTGCGCAACTCCTCGGCGGAGAGCGGCTCTGCCGCCGAAGCCTCACTGCCATCGCCGGTCTTCCGGTTTACGTCGGTGCTTGTGGCTGTCATGCGTCATTCCTTGTCCGAGCGGCAGCAGGGTTGGTTAGTAATGAGTCGCGGGTCGTGAGTGGTAATGGCTGCCATCGTTATCACTCACCACTCGACCGCTCATCGGCCGGTATCCCGTCAACTTGCCACCTTCTGGGTTACCCGCCCCTGCGCGTACTTCTCCAGCTTGCGTGCGTCGGCATAGAACTTACGAATGCCCTCGGCCAGCTTCTCGGTGGCCATAGCGTCCTCATTGTGCATCCAGCGAAACGTCTTCTCGTCCAGATGAATCTTCTGCGTGTCCGACGCTTTGGCCGTGTCCACGCTCAAGCGGCGGGGGACCGAGCCGTCGGTTTTCTCCATCTGCTCCAACAAGTCGGGGCTGATCGTCAGCAGGTCACAACCGGCGAGACGGACAATCTGGTCCACCTTGCGGAAGCTGGCACCCATGACCTGCGTCTTGTAATCGAACTTCTTGAAGTAGTCGTAAATCTGTGTGACAGACGCGACTCCGGGATCCTCGTCGGCGCGAATGTCCTTGCCCCCGCGCTCCTTCTGGTACCAATCATAGATCCGCCCGACGAACGGCGAGATCAGCGTCACTCCGGCCTCGGCGCAGGCGACGGCCTGAGCGAAGCTAAACAACAGCGTCAGGTTGCAGTGGATCCCTTCTCGCTCCAGTTGTTCGGCAGCGCGGATACCCTCCCACGTGCTGGCGATCTTGATCAGCACTCGCTCCCGCCCGATCCCGGCCTTCCGGTACAGGTCGATAAGGCGGTGTGCCTTGGCCAGAGTGCCCTCGGTGTCGAAACTGAGCCCGGCATCGACCTCGGTGGAAACGCGGCCGGGCACGATCTTGAGGATATGGCAGCCGAAGGTTACGAAGAGCTTGTCCATGAACGCCTCGGCGTGAGCTGCCTCATCGCCGGGCGAGTCGAGGGCTAACTGGAGGGCCTCGTCGACTAAATCCTGGTACTGCGGCTTCTGGGCCGCCTGCAGGAGCAACGACGGGTTCGTGGTCGCGTCTTGCGGCTTGTGCTCCGCGATGGCTTCGATGTCGCCCGTGTCAGCCACGACCGTCGTCCAACGTCTTAGGGATTCAAGCAAATTCATACGATCACCTCTTGCGGGGTCAAAGTTTTGCGGAACAATTCCTATTACACGTCCGGGCATGGCTGCATACGGGACGCTGCCCGCACCGGCCGTTGCAGGTTATCCCCGCGCTGTCTCTCCTCGATGAACCGGAAATCGTTCCGGCCCCCAACCAAAACGGTGTCGACCATTCCCAGGAACAGCCCGGTGCCTACTACGCCAGGAATTGCACGGATGTCCATCTCCAGCCGAGTCGCATCCGGGATCGGGTGGATCTGGCAATCGAGGATGTGATTGCCGTTGTCGGTTACGAAGAGGCTGCTCCCTCGAAAGTAAGGAACTGGCTCGCAGCCGAGTTCGCGCAGGCGCCGCTCGCATAAGGGCAAAGCAAACGGGACCACCTCGACGGGCAACTTGCCGTGTGTTCCCAATTGCGGGACGAGCTTCTCCTCTCCCACCACAATGATTAGTCGGCGGGAGGAGGCAGCGACGATCTTCTCGCGGACCATGTCTCGGCCGTAGCCCTTGATTAAGTTAAGTTGGGGATCCACCTCGTCCGCCCCATCGACGGTCAGGTCGAGGATTCCGGCCTCCGCAAGGGTCATTAGCGGAATGCCTTCCTGCCGGGCCAGCCTTGCCGTGTCCTCCGAGGTGGGCACTCCGTGGACGCGCAGGCGTCCGGTCCGGATGCGTTCGGCGAGGGCCCTCACGAAGGCTTGGGCAGTGTGGCCGGAGCCAAGACCGATCCGTGAATCGTTTGTCACCAGCTCCAAGGCCCTTTCGATGATCGTCATGGTGGACCTCCTTTCGCGGCTGCCTGCAATTGCAGTTGCTCCCTGGCAGCCGCCACGACGTGCTCCGGCGTGAAGCCGAACTTTTTGGTCAGTTCCTTCAGCGGGGCCGATGCACCGAAGGAATGCATGCCGATGGTCTGCCCCCTGGCCCCCACGTACTTGGCCCAGCCGAAAGTCGATGCCTGCTCCACCGAAACCCGCGCCGTCACCTCTGGCGGGAGCACGCGGTCGCGGTAGTCGTGCGGCTGATCGTCGAATAATTCCCACGACGGCATGCTCACCACCCGTGCCTTGATTCCCTCCGCCTTGAGCCGCTCGTGCGCTTCCAGGCACAGCGCCACCTCGCTGCCGCTTGCCAGCAGCAGGACCTCCGGCTGACCATCCGGCGCGTCGGCCAGGACGTAGGCCCCGCCGACCACTCCCGAGGCCGAAGCATACCTGCTCCGGTCGATCGTCGGCACGGCTTGGCGGGTAAGAATGAGAACCGCCGGCTCGTGGTGCAGCTTCATGATGACCTTCCAGGCTTCCGCTGTCTCATTCGCGTCCGCGGGGCGCAGCACGATCAGGCCCGGGGTGGTTCGCAGCGATGGCAACTGCTCGACCGGCTGGTGCGTCGGCCCATCCTCGCCCACGCCAATGGAGTCGTGCGTGAAGATGTACACAACCGGCAGCTCCATCAAGGCGCTGAGCCGCATCGCCCCCCGGGCGTAGTCGCTGAAAATTAGGAAGGTGGAACCGTAGGCCCGCACCTTGACCAAGGCCATGCCGTTTAGCACTGCGGCCATGGCGTGCTCGCGAATGCCGAAGTGGAAATTGCGCCCGCCAGGACTGTCCGCGAAGAAGTCGCCGGCCCCGTCGAACGTGAGTCGCGTCTTGGTCGAGGGCCCAGGTCGGCCGAGCCGCCCAGCAGCCACGGGACTGTCTTCCCGAGGGCGTTGAGCACCTTCCCGGATGCGTCCCGCGTCGCCAGGCCCTTGGCGTCCGCCGCGAAGGTGGGCACGTCCTTGTCCCAGCCTTCCGGCAATTGGCGGTGCTGCATGCGATAGAGTTCGTCTGCCAAATCGGGGTAAGCGGCCCGGTACTGGGGCACCCGACCAAACCAGGCGTCGCGAAGCTCCTTGCCGCGCTTGCCGATGCCGTTGCGAAAATGGTCGTAGACTCCGTCCGGGACGTAGAACTTCGCGTCCTCCGGCCAACCATAATTACGCTTGGTCAATCGGATCTCCTCCTCGCCGAGCGGCTCCCCGTGGGCGGCGCTGGTGTCCTGTTTGTGCGGGGCCCCGTAGGCGATATGGCTGTCCACAATGATCAGCGTCGGGCGGTCGCGGGTGTCAAGGAAGGTGTGGAAGGCCCTGGCCAACATTTCCTGGTCGTTGGCATCGCCAACGCGAGTGACGTTCCAACCGTGCCCGATGAAACGCGTGGCTACGTCGTCGCTAAATGTCAGGGCGGTGTGCCCTTCGATCGTGATGTGGTTGTTGTCGTAGATCCAGCAGAGGTTGGAAAGCCTCAGGTGGCCGGCCAGGGACGCAGCCTCGGCCGAGATGCCTTCCATCATGCAGCCGTCGCCACACAGGGCGTAAACGTTGAAGTCGATCAGGTCCTCGAACCCGGGCTGGTTGAAGTGGGCGGCCATCCACCGGCTGGCGATGGCCATGCCCACGCTGGTGGCCAGGCCGTTGCCGAGCGGACCGGTGGTGGTTTCGACGCCGCTGGTCCAGCGGTATTCCGGGTGACCGGGGCAGCGGCTATCCAGTTGCCGAAAGTGCTTGATCGCATCCAGCGGCACTGACGGCTCGCCGAGAGCCTCGTAGTCCTTGCTGACGGCCTTCACTCCCGTGAGGTGCAGCAACGAGTACAGCAGCATCGAGGCATGGCCGGCCGAGAGAATGAAGCGATCTCGGTTGGGCCAGATCGGATCCTGCGGGTCGAATCGCAGGAATTGTTGCCACAGGCAATAGGCCACCGGTGCCAGGGCCATCGGCGTACCCGGGTGCCCCGAGTTGGCCGCCTGCACGGCGTCCATGGACAACGTGCGGATCGTGTTGATACACGTCAGATCGAGATCATCGGTTGGAACGAGGACCTTGTGAATCGTGTCCATGGATGTCTACTCCCCTTACGCCATCGACCCGATGGTCTTGCGGAAGCGAACGAGGGCGATATTGAACAAGGTTGCGCCGATCAGGGCGAGGGCGAGGAACTGCGGCCAGACGACCTCCAGCCCCGCCCCGCGAAACAGGATGCCCTGGGCCAGCATGACGAAGTGGGTGGTGGGCGCCGCCAGCATGATCTGCTGCACCCACTCGGGCATGCTCTCGCGCGGGGTCATGCCGCCGTCGAGCATCTGCAAGGGCAGCAGCACCATGATCATCAGCAGGGCGAACTGCGGCATCGTGCGGGCGAAGGTGGCCAGGAACATGCCCAGCGACGTGGTGGCGAACAGGTGGAGCGCCGCGCCGCACAGGAACAGGGGGACCGAGCCCTGGATCGGGACCGCCAGCAGGCCCTGCACGACGAACCTCATGGAGAGGGCGGAGGCGACCAGCACCACCAGCCCCATCGACCAGACCTTGCTGGTCATGATCTCGAACGGCGTCACCGGCATCACCAGCAGGTGCTCGACCGTGCCGCGCTCGCGCTCGCGGATCAGCGCGGCGCCGGTGAGCAGGACCGACAGCATGGTGATCATGGTCGATCAGCGCCACCACGGCGCCGAACCAGGACCGGGTCAGGTTGGCGTTGAACCGCACCCGGTCCTCGAGGTCCACCGGCGGACTGGAGGTGCTCGCGGTAGCGCTGCAGGAACGTCTGCACCTCGCCGATCGACGATCGTCTGCACGTAGCCGCTGCCGCTGAACGCCTGGCCCACGCGGGTCGCGTCGGTGTTGAGCTGGATCGTGGGCGAGCGCCCGGCCAGCACGTCCTCCTGGAACCTGGGGGGGATGTCGAGGGCGAAGGTGTCCAGCCCGGCGTCCATCCGGGCGTCCATCTCCTCCCGCGACACCATCGTCGGCGGCAGGAACAACGGCGGCTGGAAGGCGTTGACGATCCGCTGCGACAACGGCGACTGGTCCTCGTCCACGATGGCGATCGGCGCCTTGTGGAGCGTGTCCGGCAGCCCGCTCGCGGTCGAATAGATCGACACCGTGAAGGCGAAGGCGATCAGCACGAGCATCATCGGGTCGCGGGCCAGGCTCCACAATTCCTTGACGCCCAGGTGCAGGATGTTCTTGGCGCGCATGGCTCAGGCCTCCTGTTTCTTCAAGAAGCGCCGCGCTCAGCCCGATCAGCACCGGGATGGCGATCAGCAGGGGGAGGAACGACTCGTACAGGCCGGCAAAACCCAGCGCCTTGTTGAAGGTGCCGCGGGAGATCGTGATGTAAGTAGGTGGTCGGGTAAATGTCCCCGACCAGACGACCGAAGCCCTCCAGGGAGGAGACCGGGTCGGTCAGGCCGCAAAAATTGCCGGCGGGGATCAGGGTGAGCACGGCCGTCGCGAACAGCGCCGCCACCTGGGTGCGCGTCAGGGTCGAGACGAGCAGCCCGATCCCGGTGGAGCAGCCGACGTAGAGCAGCGCGCCGGCGGCCGCGGTCCGAAAATCCCCCTTCAGGGGCACGCGGAAGAGGGTCACCGCCAGCAGCCGTGAGCAGCAGGAAGTTGAGCATCCCCAGGGCCACGTAGGGGAGCTGCTTGCCCAGCAGGAACTCCAGGCGCGTCGTCGGCGTGACGTAGAAGTTGATGATCGAGCCCGAGGTCCTTCTCGCGGACCACCGAGAGCGTCGCCAGCATGGCCGGGATCAACAGCAGCAGCAGCGGGATCACCGCCGGCACCATCGCCACCAGGCTCTTGACGTCGGGGTTGTAGCGGTAGCGCAGCTCGATCGTGGCGGGTGTGACCAGTTGGCGCTGACCCACGCCGAGTTGTTGGCGCATGACCGAGGCGGTGCCGGGCCACGTCCTGGAGCCAGAGGAGGTGCATGCCCTGCACGTAGCCCCGGATCGTTTCGCCGCGCTGCGGCATGGCGCCGTCGATCCAGACGCCGATCCGCACCGGCTTGCCGTGCTCCGGGTCCTGACCGAAACGCTCCACGTCCCGGCCGAAGCCGGGGGGGATCTCGATGACCATGCTGAGCTCCCCCGACCGCATGCGCCGGTCGAGTTCCTCGTAGTCGGCAACCGGCGGCCGCTCGGTGAAGTACCGGCTCGAGCCGGCGATGTTGATCGTGTAGTCGCTGCTGACGGTCGTCTGGTCGCGGTCCAGCACGGCGTAGTTCAGGTGCTCCACGTCCAGGCTGATGCCGTAGCCCATGATGATCATCAGGATCACGCTGCCCAGGCCGGCCATCGTCAGGCGGATCGGGTCGCGGGTCAGTTCGAGGAACTCGCGGTAGCTGCAGCTCAGCATCCGCTGCAGGCTGAACCAGGAGCTGATGCGGCCCGGGCCGGAGTCGGGCTCCGCTGCCGCGCCGGCCTCGGCCGGCGCGGCTTTGCCCTGCCGCCGGCTCGGCGCGCCGGCTCTGCGGCCTTTTGCGCCTCTTCCAGGTAGCCGATGAACGCGTCCTCCAGCGTCGCCGCGTGCCGCCCCTTGACCACCCCGTCCGGCGTGTCGATGACCAGCACCTTTCCGGCGTTCATCAGCGAGATGCGGTCGCAGCGCACGGCCTCGTTCATGAAGTGGGTGGAGATGAAGATCGTCACCTTGTCGCTGCGGGACAGCTCGATCAGGTGTTCCCAGAAGCCGTCCCGGGCCACCGGATCGACGCCCGAGGTCGGCTCGTCGAGGATCAGCAGGTCGGGCTTGTGGATCAACGCCACGGCGAGCTGCAGGCGCTGCCGTTGCCCAGGGGGAGCGAGTCGGGCAGCGCCTCCATGATCTCGATCGAGGCCGAACCGCGCGGCCGTTTCTTCGACGCGCTGCGGGATCTCGGCCTCGGGCACATCGAAGAGCTGGGCGTGCAGGACCAGGTTCTGCCGCACCGTCAGCTCGGAATAGAGCGAGAAGGCCTGCGACATGTAGCCGACCTTGCGGCGGACGGCGATGTCGTTGGCATCGACCGGCTCGCCGAACAGCCAGGCCTGCCCCTCGGTGGCCGGCAGCAGGCCGCACAGCATCTTCATCGTCGTCGACTTGCCGCAGCCGTTGGCGCCGAGGAAGCCGAAGATCTCGCCCCGCTCGATGCGGAAGCTGACGTGATCGACCGCGGTGAAGCTGCCGAACCGCTGGGTCAGGCCGTGCGCCTCGATGACCACCTCGTGCTCGCCCGGCGGGCGCGGGGGGATCACGATCTCCTGGTGGCCGCGGCGCTTCTCCTCCGGCAGCAGGGCGATGAAGGCCGCGTCCAGGTCGCGGGCCCCGGTGCGCGCCAGCAGCTCCGCCGGCGTGCCGGTGGCGAGCACGCGGCCGGCGTCCATCGCCACCAGCCAGTCGAACGGGCGGCCTCCTCCATGTAGGCGGTCGCCACCAGCACGCTCATGCCCGGCCGGTCGGCCCGGATGCGGTCGACCAGCTCCCAGAACTGGCGGCGCGACAGCGGATCGACGCCGGTGGTCGGCTCGTCGAGGATCAGCAGGTCCGGGTCGTGGATCAGGGCGCAGCACAGGCACAGCTTCTGCTTCATGCCGCCGGACAGCTTGCCGGCCGGTCGGTCGGGGAAGGGTCCCAGCCCGATACTGTCCAGCAGTTCGGCGATGCGGCGGTGGCGCTCGGCGCGGCCCTGGCCGAACAGCCGGGCGAAGAAGTCGGTGTTCTCGAAGACCGACAGCGTCGGGTAGAGGTTCTTGCCCAGACCCTGCGGCATGTAGGCGATGCGCGGGCAGGCCGCCCGGCGAAAGCCCGCGTCCGCCATGTCGCCGCCGAGCACCTCGACCTGCCCCTGCTGGATTCGGCGGGCGCCGGCGATCAGCGCCAGCAGGCTGGACTTGCCCACGCCGTCCGGGCCGATCAGCCCGACCATGCAGCCGGCCGGCAGGTCGAGGCTGACCGCATCGAGCGCGCGCGGTCTTGCCGTACACCAGGGAAACGTCCCTCAGGCGCGCCACCGGTGCCGGGACGGATGAGCCAACGCTCTCGAGGCGCGGGGGTGTTCATGGCGGCAGTTTGACCTCCAGATGGGCGGGCCATGGGGCCTGCGGATCCAGCTGCACGTACGCCATCCCCGGCAACCCGGTCTTGACGTCGCGGACGTAGTTCTTGAGCACCTCCGGAGGGATGTGCGCCTTGATGCGAAACGTCAGCTTCTGCCGCTCCTCGGCCGTCTCCACTGTCTTGGGCGTGAATTGGGCGACGTCGGCAACGAAGGTCACCTTGGCCGGCATGACGAACTGCGGCGCGGCATCAAGCACCAGCCGGGCCTCGGCTCCCAAGCTGGACCCGGCCGGCCCAGTCCGTGGGCAGGAAGAAGGTCATGTACACGTCGTTGAGATCGACCATGTTCAGCACCTTGCCGCCCGCGCCGAGCACCTCGCCGGGCTGTGCGACGCGATACTGTACCCGGCCGTCGCGCGGGGCCTTCAGTGTGCTGTCGTTGATGTCTGCCTGGATGCGTTCGATCGTCGCCTGGGTGGCTTCGACAGACGCTTCCGCCGCGATGACGAGAGTCTTGGCCGTGGCGATGGCGGCATCCGCTGCAGCGACGTTCGCCTTTGCGCTGCTGACGGCCGCCTTGGCGCTGTAGAACTTCGACTGGTAGCTATCGAAGTCGGACTGAGAAATGGCTTTCGACGGGAGCAGTTGCTGCGCGCGGCTGAAGTCGCTGGTCGCCAGCTTGTCGTCGGCTTCGCGTTGCGTAACGACGGATTCCGCCGCCGCCTTCTCGCTCTCGCGCTGTGCGAGCATGCTCCGCGCCGCCTCTACGGCGCTTTTCGTCATGCCAAGCTTGGCTTTGGCTTCCCGAAGTTGGGCCTTGAGCACGTCGATATCCATGTGGGCGACGACCTGGCCGGCGGTGACGTAATCGCCTTCATCCACCAGCTCGTCAACGATGCGGCCCGCGGAGCTTCGTGGCCACATCGATCTCCGTCGCCTCGATGCGCCCGTTGCTTCGGGCGAAGCCCTCGGGAAGATCGGTCCGCGTAAGCTTCCACCAGGCGAAGAAGCCAGCGCTGGCGCCGAGGAGTACGACTGCCGCCGCGATAAGCCATTTCTTGAGATTCTTGGTTCGCTGGGGACCGGTTCCGCCACCCCGGGGCGTGGACGCCAGGTTGGGGGGCGCAACACTCTTCGCGGCTTCCTCCTTGACGGAAGTCTGCTGGAGGGCCTTCGCCTGTGGCTCCTGCGACTGAATGCTCATGTTCGTCTCCCTTTCTTGCTGGTTCCTCGCCCGTCGCCCACCGTGCGTCGAGGAGGTCGGTTGCCATCCGGCCGTTCATGGATCGGGCGGCCCCTTTTCCGCAATGGGGCATTTTATTCTTTGGGGGAGGGAAAGACCAGCTTCCTCATCCCGTCCTCGTGGGCGGCCATGCGCTCACGGTACACGCTGGCCATATCCTCGCGCGAGTGTCCCATAATGGAAACTGAGTCTGTAGCATCATTACAGAGGATTATGCGGCTGCTTTCCTGCGAGCGCGGTGCAGTGCGTGAGTGGTCAGATCGCGTTGTGCGGCTCGTTCTTCGCGTTGCATGTCCAAGGCAATCCGGGAGGAGATGTGTGGCTTAGTGCGAACACGATACACGGTTTTCTGCATCTTGCGATGACGGCGGTTCCCGCGTTCCACTGCGTTGGATGTGGAAGGCAGGAGTTTGTCATCCAAGAAGGTCAGGGCCTTCTCCAGGTTGGGAGAAAATAGCTTCTGCAAGGTTTTGCCGATCCGCCGAAAACGCCGCACGCGACGCCGTAGCCGCGCCAGCTTTTCCAGGGCGGTGTCAGTCCGACAACGACGGTCGAAGAGGCGGTAGGTTTCGTCCATGACACCTCGAAGCGTTCGCAACTCGGGCCGCCCGCGGGTGATTCGCACCAGGGTCCCTCGCTGGGCTGGAGTCAGAACGTGCTGCACGAACAGATACCGATGCTGAAACAGGTCCCCCACTCTCTGTTCGATCCGCTTCGCCTGCCGAGCGGCCTTGCGGGCGGCAGGCGAAGACGGACGCCCGCGGCCAAGCTTGGGTCTCGTGGCGGCCAACTCCCTGCGGACCTTGGCGCCCGCGTGCAGCACGGCCTTCGTCAGTTCCTTGATGACATGGAACTCGCAGAGTTGGTGGGAGACGTCGCCAAACACCTTGGAAATCGGCTCGGGATAGAGGTTCGAGCCGTCAGTCGTGATGCCCCGCAACACCAGGCCGCGCCTTTGAATTGCTGCCTGGAACGTGCGGAAGAATCGCTCGATGTCGGCATGGTCCGGGTCGTGGTCCAACACTTCGTAGATGAGGCGGCGAAAGGTGTGGTTGTCCACGATCGAGAGAACGCAGAACGGCCCGTCGTACAACTCGTCGGCTGCGATGTATCCCGAGAAATCATCCAGCGCGGCGTCCAGGTAATCGCTGCGGATGCGCTGCTCCGCCTTTTTTCCCCCCAGCCTCCACCCAATTCTGAATCGTGGCGTATGGCACAAAGACGCGGTGGTCCCTCCAGAGATGCCAACTGGCTGCGCGGTAGGGCAAGCCGTCTTCCACCACCAGACGCACCGCCATCGCGACGACACGGTGGGTGTAGTGGCTCTTGGGCAGAGCCAAGTCCGACATGTCCACGTTGAAGTAGCTCTTGCACTTACAGCAAAAATGTTGCGAGTACGTAACGAGAAGATCACGAGGCCGCTCCCGCACCAAGTCGCCGAGGTCGTGCAGCGTCCGCTCAACGGTGCGAGTACGATAGCAACTCCGACCACACGCCGGGCATGGTCGCTTGGAATACTTGCGACTCCGCTCGACGCGCAGAGCTTGCGGCAGATCCTCAACACGAGTAATTCCCTCGGTACAATCCGCTCGATATTCTCCCGGTCCCGACATGGCCACCCTCCGTGGTGCGATTGGGGCCGGGAAAATACGGCACAACGTTCCGCACGTCAAGAACAATCCTCTGTAATGATGCTACAGACTCTGGAAACTCCTTAATTGATTGGAATCTCTGCACCTATCAGATAGACCCGGTGATCTCGGCCAGGATGGCTTTCGTCAGGCAGTCCGCGGCAACCAATTCGGCTCCCTGGGAGTACATGGCCGCTAGGCAGGTCTTGCCGGCGTCGTCGATGAAGGTCACCCCCGTAAGGTCAACGCGGAGGATTGGTTTGCGCTGCTGGTTCAGGGTACTCTGCCAGCACTCCTCGACCTCCTTCACCCAGGCGCCTGCCAACCTCCCTTCGAGTTGGAAGGTCAGCGACTCTTGGTTGTCATGGATGGTGATACGTAGCATTGCTCGCCCCTCGTTGGGCAATTGTCCTACCGTTGCTCCTAGCCTTACCGGCTTGCACCTAAAGCAGAGGCCGTGCCAGCGAGGCGAACATTCTAAAGTCACTTCGTAACGTGGAGCCCGACAAGGACTTGTGGATTGGACGGGACGAGAGGGTCCCTAGGACGGAGAGGGAGTGTCAACGTGCGCGCGCCAACGGGCGGCGCGGCGCGCAACGGGCGCGCGCTATTCGTGTCGAGAGATGCCGAGCTTCTTCATCTTCTTATCTCGGGAGCAATCGCAAAGAAGCACGCCCGGCTGACGTTTTGCGCACGCCACGTTGACGGTCCCCAAGAGGCTTGCGATAATGCCAGTATTGGTGGAGGGGGACTGTGGATTGGAGGATACGATGGAGCCGGCGGGTACACCTGGCGATCAACTCTACCGCGACGACGTGCTTGCTGCTCGCGTTATGACGCCGGAGGAGAAACTCTTGGCCGGTCCCCAACTTTTCGACTTCGCCTGCCGGATCGCCTTGGATGGGATCCGCAATCAGTTCCCGGATGTCGACGAACAGCGCATTCGTCAGATTCTGGCCGACCGGGTGGAGTTGGGCCGCCGCCTGGAGAACGCCGGGTGAACAGTGACGAAGCCACCGTCGCCGTCATCGATGCCCTTCAGGCGCTCGACATTCCTTACATCTTCTGTATCTGAACTTTCGCAGATTTTTTGATGGATTTTGCCATTAAAAAGTGGACGGGGTTCCTTGTAAACTTTGCATGGAACATCGCAAAGGACAAGGAGGTCCCCGTCCATGTTTACGAGCATACCCTCTCTCGACTCGGTTCTGCAATGCCTGCTGCCCGTGTTTACCCAACCATCGTTTCAGACCCACATCGAGGTGCTGCTCGGTTGGGTGATGTGCCTGAGCAAGCGAACGGAGTACGGAGTGTTCCAGACGATCCAGGCCGATACGCCGGTCTCTCGCAAGGAGCGGCATCCGTTCGACCGCTTCTACAACTTCTTCAGCCGCTCTGCTTGGATGGTGCGAGACCTGGCCCATCAGGTCGCCGTGGCCGTGGTCGTCCAGCTCAATCCGCGAGGACTGTTGTATCTGGTCGTCGACGACACGCTGCTGCACAAACGAGGCAAGCATGTCTACGGCTTGGGTTGGTTCCGCGATGCGGTGGCCTCGACGGCCAAGCGGGTGGCCACCGCCAGCGGCAACCACTGGGTGGTGGTGGGATTGGCGATTTGCATCCCAGGAACCACCAAGATCTACTGCCTCCCGATCCACGCCATGCTGCACTTGGCGGGCAAGAACCAAAAGAGCGAAGCCACGCTGGCCAAGGAAATGCTCCGGGACATCCTGGACTGGTTTCCCGATCGAAAGCTGGTTTTTCTCGGCGATGGGGCCTATTCGACGAACAATCTGCTCGGCGATCTCGACCCGCGCGTGACCTACGTGGGCGTGATGCGTGCCGATGCGGCCATTTACGATCCGATGCCGCCGAAGCAATCCAAGAGCAAGCGCGGACCGAAGGCGAAAAAGGGGCCGCGTCTTCCCAATCCGAAGGAGGCCATGAAAAAGGCCGACCGCAATCGCAGTGGACAGGGGCCGTGGGTTTGGCAAACGGTCAAAGCCACGGCCTACGGCGTGACACGCAAGTTGCGGGTGCTTTCCTTTCAGGCGGTCTGGCCCGAGGTGCTGGGACTGCGGCCGATCCTGGTGGTGTTGGTCCGCGATCCGCGGGGCAAGTTCGAGGACAAGTATTTGTTCACCACCGATCTGAATGCCGACCTGGGCTGGATGATCGCGGCGTTCTCCCGAAGATGGTCGATCGAGGTCGCTTTCAAATCGAGCAAGCAGGTGATGAAGATTCAAGCGCCGCAACACTGGTGTCAGGAGAGCGTGGAGAAGTTGTCGCCTTGGGTGTGGTTGATGCAGAGCGTGATCGGTCTGTGGTATTTCACCGAGGGTCGCAAACTGCCTGTGGCGCAGGCCGCGCGTCGGCGTTTCGGCGAGTGGGACACGGAATGGTCGCTTGCTCATATGCTCCGCATTCTCCGCGCGGCAATCCTCGAAGCTACAATTAACCCCGAGTCGGCCACCAAGGCCGACTTGTGTCAATTATTCGAAGCCCTGGAAAACTACCTAAATCTCGCCGCTTGAGCGGCTTGAAATCTGCGAAAGTTCAGTTTCGGAGGTCGGAGCTTTGGGCGTAATGTCGGTATAGCCCTCAGGCGGTGTTGGGTCGAAGAGCTTTGGGTCGAGATCGACGTTCCACTGAATCTGGGTGGTTATGCTGCCTGTGGTCCCCACGTCGCGGGAGCAGAGGATCGGCAGGCTGGATTCGTCATCCAGCCATATTTGTACCGGCGCACGGCCCCATAGAAACAATCCCGGCGTCAATACTGGATCAAGTCTCTTGTTGTCAATCTCAAACCCGCGCGCTTTCCGGCCGGCGATCTCCTTGGTGCCCAGTTCACGGTCGGGCTTGCCGGAGAACTTGCCCAGGTTCTTCAGCTCCCAAACCAGTTCGACGTCCGGCATTGTCAGAGACTCGTCCGCGCCGGCCGTGCCGCGGATAAACACTTTTCGTCCGTGGTCGGCCACGATCCCCGGCCTGCCCGCAGGAAGAATGAGAAGCTCTTGCCGTCCTTTTCCATCCGGGTCGGGGACCGTCTCGATCTCGAACCGTTTCGACCCTGGCGTCCGCCAGTACCCGGTTTCTGTTTCTACTTGTGTGTGCGGTGGCTTGCCGGGCTCTGGCGACAAGGTCTCCCGTAGGGTCTGCGTGTACTTATACGACTTCGCTTTCTGCATGCTTTCCGCCATTTTCTCCATCGCGTTTTCCATCGCGGATACCGGCTGCGTGGCGCTCCCGCCCCAGAGCAAGAGGAATCCCAGCAAAGCGGCCGTGCTAACAATCACTCCCGCGGATAGTTGAAACCGGCGATTCATGATAATTCTCCGTAAAGGCGAAATAGAGCGGACTGACGAAGGGTGCTCCGCAGCAATTTTCGCGACCGCGATTTCCGGGTCGGGAAATTCGGGAATCTCCTGCCGCCGCAAATACTCGATCACCCGTTGCAGCAAGGCGTCGCTTGCGGCGTCGTTTCGATTAACCATGACGATGGCCTCCAAGTCGCGAATCACCGGCCTGGTCGACCAACGCCCTCGCAGTGCAATCGCGCCCGATGGATCAAAACGCCGACCGTGCTGGTGTCAATGCCCAACTGCCGGCCGACTTCTTCATAGCTCATCCCCTCGACGCAATTTAGCCAGAGAGCCTCCGCCTGCCGCGCGGGGAGCTTGACCAATTCATCTGAACCAGTTCGACAAGCTCGTCAAACTCGCAGTTTCCGAGGGCCCCGGATTGGATGCCGGCACAAACGAAATATCGCCCGGCTCGACATGGTTTGGCGGCTGCCGCGTCCGCAACCGGTCGATGGCCCGGCGCGTGGCAAGCCACCGCAGGTAGGCGGGCCAGTCTCCACCTCTTGCTCTCTCGCCCGCTGGAGTACTTCGCAAAATACGTCCTGGTAGCAGTCGAGCGATTCGGGTAGTCCCTCAACACCCGGAAATGGTGCTCCACACCAACTGACCGTGACGGGAGCGGATCTCTTCCAGGTTGTTCATCCGCGGCCACTTCCGGATCCAGGTGCGTCATCAGGATCCACGTTGGGGGAGGGAGGATTATTTCACTCCCCTTTCGTACCACCTGACAAGCAGGGTGTAGAACCGATCTCCCGGCAGAGGTATAATGGAAAGAACCAGGCTGGGAGCGGCAACGCGATGGGAATACGCTTTGACCGTCCGAACGGACACAAGCTGAACGTCAAGGACTTTCAGGCCGGGCATAAGGGCATTTGCCCTCATTGTGTGCGAAGGTCCGGATCCCGGTGGCAAGCACCCGCCGGCTCTTCCCAATCCAGCAAGCCCGGATCGAAAAACGCCGCGAGCCAGCAGGCGCCGCCGCGCCGCCGCCCGAAACATCCCCTGTGCGCGATGTCGCGGACGGTTGCCGCAGCGCCGGGTTCCGCCGCCGTTCAAGCCGGGCTGTCCGATCCGCTGGCCGAGGCCGGCGACGTCGTCTGGTATCTCCGGCCGGCGTCCGGGGGACAGTTCGGGCCCGCCAAGGCCGACGTCATGCAAACCTGGCTCGCCGAAGGCCGCGTGGCTTCCGACACGCTCGTCTGGCGCGAAGGTTGCGCGACTGGCAGGAGGCCGGCAACGTGTTTCCGCAGTTGCCCTCCGGCCAAATCTTTCCCGATCTGGACGACATTCCGGCAACCCCGATAACCATTCCCGGCCGCAATCACCCCGTCGCCCAAGCCGCATGCCGCCATCTCCGGGCGATCGTTATCGGCTCGTTGGCGGTTGCCGCGGTTGCCGTTCTGGCGGGGCTCCTCGTGATCCTGTGGAAGCCATGAAAATCCAGCAATTCCTCGAACATCACGGGATCGCCGCCAATCCCTTCGCCGACGAGGACGCCCAGACCGACCTGGTGTTCAAGGGGGCGTGCATCCGCAACACCTACCATCCCACCTGGGACAAGATCTACGGCGATCCCGACGGAGCCGGCCACGGCCGTGGTGTTCGGCGAGAAGGGCTCGGGCAAGACGGCCCTGCGGCTGCAAATCGCCCGGCACCTGACCGACTACAACGCCGAGCATCCCGAGCACCAGGTGTTCGTGGTCCAGTACGACGACTTCAACCCGTTCCTGGACCGGTTCCGCGAGCGGTTTTCGGGCCGGCGGCGGCGGGCCGACCGGGTGCTGGAACAGTGGCGGCTGTGGGACCACATCGACGCCATCCTCTCGCTGGCCGTCACGCAGTTGGTCGATCGGATTCTGGAGGTGAAGCAGGCCCGGCATCCGGCCGCCCGCGACGAGACCGCTGCCGGTCGAATCGCTCGACGCCGCGCAGGTCCGCGACGTGATGCTGTTGGCGGCCTGCTACGACCAGTCGACGGCCGAGAACCTGTTTCAGCGCTGGCGCGCCTGCGGCAGAAGCTGCGATTCTCCACCTGGCGGTCGAAATGGGACCTGGCCCTGGGCATCGCTGGTCACGCGTGGCGGTGATCGGCGTCGTTCGTGTGGCTAGCGATTGGCGCTGGTTCGGCTCACTGGTCTGGCCGTATCTGCCTGATTGCCGCCGGCTGGGCGCCGCGGCGTGGCGGCTGCTGAAGTGGTGGTGGAAGGCCTGGCGGATCGCCCGCAACACCCGCGTGCTCAACCGCAGCATCGAACCTGCTCTGCCGGGTGCTGTTGAACTTTCCCGGCGGGCAGATCGTCGGTCAGCCGTTGCCCGCCTGGCAACGGACCGACGACCGCTACGAGCTGCTGGCCAAGCTCCAGGGCGTGCTCCGCTCGATGCACTTCGACGGCATCCTCGTGCTGGTCGATCGGGTGGACGAGCCGTACCTGATCAACGGCTCGACCGACCTGATGCGGGCGTTGGTCTGGCCGATGCTGGACAACAAGTTCCTCAAGCATCCCGGGCCTGGGGCTGAAGCTGCTGCTGCCGACCGAATTGGAGCGGCTCTTCGACCGCGAGGACCGCGATTTCCACCAGCGGGCCCGGCTGGACAAGCAGAACCTGATCCGCTCGCTGGAGTTGGACCGGCCAATCGCTCTACGACATGGCCAACGCCCGGATCGCCGCCTGCGCCGCCGAGGGCAGCTCGCCGAAGGTCGCGCGACCTGTTCGACGGACGTCGACCAGCGGCGGCTGATGGACGCGTTTGCCGCGCTGCGCGTGCCGCGGCACCTGTTCAAGTTCATGTACCGGCTGTTGACGACCCACTGCAACGCCCACACCGAGGACCAGCCGGTGTGGAAGATCTCCGCGCGACGTTCGAGTCGGTGCTGGCCCTCTACCAGCGGGACCAGGACGCCTTCGACCGCGGCGTGATGGGCCCGTGCGAGCATTCTGGGAGTGCGGCGACGTCATCGCCTCTTTCCGTGGAACGACCGAAGCCGTCGGTCGCCCGCCAGCAAACGCAGAAAAGCGGCGATAAACGTCGGCCGAAGAATGATTTTCGCACGCTCGCACTCGTCACGCTCCGCGTGACGTCGTTTCCTCACGCGGAGCGTGAGGAGTACATTGAAGTTCTCAAGCCGCATGCTATCGGTTACAGTAGACGGATTGACCTGCCGCGGCGTCCATCTGCGGCTGCCGCATGATCCCCCGTCTGGAGTAACAACCATGAAGGCGCCTGGCTATTTGTCTCCGACCCTGTTCTGCCTGTTGACGGCCGTGATGCTGGCCCGCGCGCTTCGGGCCGACGACTGGCCGGCCTGGCGGGGTCCGAACCGCGACGGCATCTGCCACGAGAAGGGCCTGTTGAAGCAGTGGCCGAAGGAAGGGCCCAAGCTGCTGTGGAAGACCACCGGGCTGGGCATCGGCTTCGGCGGTCCGGCCATCGTCGGCAACATCCTGTACATCATGGGCGGCAAGGACGGACAAGGAGTGGGTGTTGGCCCTGGACGTGAGCCAGCAGGGCAAACAGCTCTGGGCCTCGCCGATCGGGCCGATCCGCACAACGGCGGCGGTTATCCCGGCCCCAGGTCGACGCCCACGATCGACGGCGACCGCCTCTACACCCTGGGCATCGCCGGCGACCTGGTGTGCATGGACATCAAGGACGGCCGCATCCTCTGGCGCCGCGACCTGGTCAAGGATTTCGGCGGCGCGATCCCGAATTGGGGATATGCCGAGTCGGTGCTGATCGACGGGCCGTGGCTCATCTGCACGCCCGGCGGTGCGAAGAACACCATCGTCGCGCATCGACAAGACCGACGGCAAGCTCGTCTGGGGCTCGCCGGTCGGCGATCCGGCCGACTACTCCTCGGTGATCAAGGTCACGATCGGCGACGTGAAACAGTACGTCAACCTGACGAAGAAGGGCGTGATCGGCGTGGCCGCCAAGGACGGCAAGTTCCTCTGGCGCTACGACGCCCCGGCCAACAAGGTGGCCAACAGCGCCACGTGCATTTGGCACGGCGAGACGATCTTCGCCGCCAGCGGCTACAGCACCGGCGGCGGGTTGGTCCGGATCCGGCCGTCGGCCGACGGCGTTCACGGCCAAGGAGGTATACTTCACCAAGAAGATGCAGAACCACCACGGCGGCATGATCTTGCGGGACGGCTTCCTCTACGGCTGCAGCAACCCGACCGCATCCTCACCTGCCTGGACTTCGAGACGGGCGAGGTGAAATGGACGGACCGCAGCTCGGGCAAGTGTCTCGCTGCTGTGGGCCGACGGGATGCTCTATTGCCGCGACGAGAAGGGGCCGATCAGCCTGGTCGAGGCCACGCCCGAGGGCTTCAAGCTCCGCGGCCGGTTCAACCAGCCCGACCGCAGCGAGCGCAACAGTTGGCCCCACCTGGTGATCGCCAACGGCGTGCTGTACGTCCGCGATCAGGACGTGCTGCTGGCGTATGACGTGCGGGCGGAGAAATAACGATGGCGGTGATTGGGACGAAGCTTGCGCAAGGTCTCCGCTGAGCAAGCCGGAGAACATGGACCCAAACCTGCAGGTCAGTCATCGGCGCAGGGACCGGCCGGACTCACGGCCGCGTACGAATTGTTG
>CAWKME010000023.1:0-109988 GCA_963850645.1 uncultured Actinomycetota bacterium
CCCTCGGACACGTTTGCGATGTCTCGGGACATCGTGCACATGTGTCTTGGGACATCGTTCACGGTTCGGTTTGTGGTTGGTAGTTTTTCGTCGGGTCGAGTTGCAATTCGCGTAGTAGTTGGCCTTCGGTGGTTACGACCCGGATGTGTAGGTCGTGGATCAAGAGCAGGACGTGGGTGCCGGCGTGTCTGCGGCCCATTCCGATGTGGTGTAGACGGCTGTTGTGGTGCACGGTGAGCTTGCCGTTGCTGTCGATGCGGTCGTGGCGGATGCGGTAGGCGCCGGTATGTAGTGGAGTGCCGGTCGGGGTCGCTTTGGGGCGGGCGAGGTAGGCCTGCTGGGGGTGCGACGGCCAAGTGCGCGGTGCGGGCGCACGGTGTTGTAGTAGGCGCGGAAGGCGTCGAGCTGGGCTTGTAGGTGGGCGACGGTGGGGGCCGGGCTCTGGTTGATGAGCCATTTTTTGAGGGTTTGGTGGAAGCGTTCTACCTTGCCGCAAGTTTGCGGATGGTAGGGGCGGCAGTGTTGGAATCTGATCCCGCAGCGGTGCAGGGTGACTTCTAGCGCGACTCGGCCGGTGCCGCGGTAGCGGCCGGTGAAAACTGCTCCGTTGTCGCTGAGCAGGCTGGTCGAATTGCCTTGGGCGCCAACGGCTTTGCTGAAGCTGTTATTGACGTCACGGGCTTTGAACACCGGTAACGTGTCGCTGCCTAAACACAGCCGTGAGTGATCGTCGATGATGTTGAGGATCTCGACGTCGGTGCGGTCGGCTAGTTGCCAATGGGTGATGTCGAGTTGCCAGCGTTCGTTGGTTGTTCGGCTTGGAAGCGGATGTAGCTGCTTTTGGGGCGTTTGTGCGGCTGGGGGGTGACAAAGCCTCGTGCTGAAAGAATCCGCCAGATCGTCGACACCGCCGGGCTGACACCGTGGCGGCGCTGAAGGTGAAACGCGATCGTCGCCGCGCCGGCTTCATGCCCATCGCGCTCGAGTTCCTTACGTAGCGCGACGACCTCGTCTTCGATGTCTTTAGCGGTGCGGTTAGGGCTGCGATGCGGTCTTCGTGGGCGCGGTTGCAGGCCCGCGCGGCACGATCATGGAACTGTGCCAGTCGCGTCGTGGAGAGTTGGGTGGCATGGATTGCCTGTCGCCCGAGCGGGTGGAACTGCGCTACACGATGCCGCTCGGCGAGGTCATCTTTTGACTTCGTCGATTCGTTGAAGTCGCGCACCCTCCGGTGACATCACCCGTAAATGTACACTGTCGGAAAGGTGAACAGAAAGCAAACAGACGATGAAGATTCTCCGCCGTGTCGAAAGTGCAACAGGAAGCGTTCGTGGCAGCATTATCCGCCGATGCTGCGGAGGACAAGGGCAAGAAGCAGGGAGCGAACTAGCCATGACAGTGGTGCGAGTTCGCCTGGCGCGGGCGGTTGCCTTCCTGGGCATCGGGCTGCTGGCCGTCGGCTGCACCGCGGTCACCGGCGGCAAAGCGCAAGCACCGCCGAGGTTGATGCTTACTGGGCAAACGATTAGGCAGGTGTTGCTCGATGGCGGGACGCTGTCGCGAATTCTCAAAGAGCCCTTCATCATTGATCGTCGCCTGCCGCCGCGGTTCGGGGGCCCCGAGGCCTTGCAGGACCTTCGATCGGCCTCGCCCGTCGACTGCCTCGGCGTCGCAGAGATGCTGCACCAAAGCGTCTACCAGTCCAGCGAAGTCAACGACGTCGCGGATGAGACTTGGCGGCAGGCTGCCATGTCCGCGAAGCTGACCGACATAAAGGAGGGCGTGGTCAGCTTGCCCACGGCCGCCGACGCCAACGCGCTTTTCTCGAGATTCTCCCAGCAGTGGCAAAAGTGCGATGGTCAAGCGCTGCTTTTACCCGACCGCGTGTTCAGACTTAGGGCCAAGATCAGGAACGTACAAGTTGCCCCTTCTGTTCTCGCGGGAACCGTTTGGATCGCGTTCGACTCGCCCAGCTCGGATACGGTATCGATGCCAGCAAGACGGGCCATTGGTGTGCGGGGCAATTGCCTCGTCGAGGTCGAGGTCGACTTCTTCAATGAATCGAGCCGGTCGCTGCAAGGATCCGTCGTTACCAACGCTACCGCGGTAGACATCGCGCAGATCATGATGAACAGAGTCAGCGCGCTGAGCTGACCCGGGGGCTGCCCGGTGCCGTACATTGTGGCCAGAACAAGCATTTGCGCCACGGCGTTCCTGACGCCGCAGGGGACAAGGCGAGGCGGCTTTGACCTACGAGCCGGAAACGTCGGTGGCGCTGGGTTTCGGCTTCCGGTGCGGCTTCCTGGGCCTGCTGCACATTGGAGATCACCCGCGAGCGCCTGGAGCGCAAGTTCGACCTGGACCTGATTTCGACGTCGCCCGGCGTCTGCGTGCGACGCTTTCAGCGCCTCAATTGCAAGATCACGACTCGTGTCGTAGGCGGGCAAGTCCCCCCTCGGACACCCGTGTGATGAGTCGCGTCATCGGTTACATATGAGTCGCGTCATCGGCCCGGGAATCTTTGTTGATTGCGCCAGTAGTTGCGGTCGGGTTCGATGCGGTGGCTGGCGATGAGCTTGTCGGCGGCGGCGTTGATGATGCGGATGTTGAGGTCCTGAATCTTCGGGTCGGGCGGGCGGACGGCGTGTGACGCTGGGTGAAGGCCTCCCGAATTCGTTGTCGTGCTTGGGATATCGCGGCAGCCATCGGCCGGTGCGCCGCGACCGACGCGATGTTGATAGCATCGGCTGCACACCTCGTCGTAACCGGGTGTCACACCTAAGCAGGGAGATCCCAGATGGCCGAACTCCCACCGCCCCCACAGGGAATTGTGCTGGCCCACTTCATCGTCTCGGACGATGTCGAGCGCTCTCGGCGCTTCTACACCGAAGTACTCGGCGGTCGGGTGGTCTTCTCCGGCGAGGGGGGTGACCCGGTGACATACGTCGCACTAGCCAACAGCTTTATCATCATCAATGTCGGCGGAGGCCCGACCGATGACAAGCCGGCGGTCAGCCTGGAGTCGCCACAAGATCCGGACCGGGTCAGCAGCTTCCTCAATATCCGGGTTAAAGACATCGAGGCCGTGTACACCGAATGGAGCGCCCGGGGTGCTCAATTCCTGACGCCGCCGAAACAGCACCAGTACGAAATCCGTTGCTACATTCGCGATCCCGACGGTCATCTGATCGAGGTGGGGCAAACTACGGACCCCGAGGGTGACTGGTCGCCCGCTCACTGGCCATCGACCACACTCGCCGAGGAGACCGGGTCTCACATCGACGGTGGCCAGTCCCCCGGACACTGACATCTCCCGTGACGCTGAGGAGGTTTCGGTCATGACCACCGCCATCATCGGCACCGGAGGTCTCGGATCAGTTATCGCCCGCCAGCTCGCCTCAGGCGGCGAGACCCTGCGGCTCTCGAGCGCCAATAAAGAGTCGGCACGAACGCTGGCTGCGGAGATCGGTCCAGCTGCCGTCGTCGCCGTCGACAACCGCGACGTACTGCAGGGCGCCGACGCCGTCGTCCTCGCGCTGCGCTTTGCCGTGTTGAAGGACGTCATAGCCGAGATCACCGACCCGCTAACCGACAAGCTCGTGGTCGTTCCGAGCAACCCGCTCGCCGTCGACGCACACGGCAACCTCTTACGTCTCCTGCCGAAAGGGCAACCCTCCGGTGAGATTGTGGCCGGGTGGCTGCCGGCGGGAGCACGCTTGGCCATGGCGTTTGGAACCCTGTCGGCCGATCTCTTCGAGTCCTCTAGCCACCGATCACCGGAGCCGGCGGTCCTCTTCTACGCGACCGACGACGACCGTGCCGGCGAGGAAGTCGAGCGGTTGATCCGAACGGCCGGCTTCGAGCCGGTGAAGGTCGGCGGGATCGGACAGTCGGGTCGACTCGAGGTGGGCGGCGACCTTCACGATCTCGTGATCGGTCCCGCAGAGGCGCGGTCATTGATCGATGCGGCCTGATCGCTTCGCCGCCGGCCCCTCCAGGGTTCACCACGCGGTCGGCAGCTACTCGCCTGACCCGAAGTTGCGACGAAGCGTCTCCCCGTTCGGCTTTCCACCCAATGCGGCAGATATCTGATCCCAGGACCAGTCAGCGGCACGGGCCTCCCGCACGGCCATCTCGATAGCCTTCTGCGCGATGCGCCTGGCATCAGTGGCGGCTTGAATCAGTTCCTCAACAGACGTTGTCACGCCATAAATCGTGACACTTTATTTGGCACAGTTCAAGGGAGGATTGGCTGAGATCCGGTTTCCCGCTGCACCCGAGCGGGAAGCCCGACATCGGAATAACGCAAGCCGACTCGGCTCGGCGAAACCGACCGTAAGCTGCGACTTAACGAATACGACAGACAACAGCAAGTACGACGCATGAATCGATCCGGTGGCTTTCTACGACGAGCGCCCCGACGCACCTTCCGCGACCGTCGGGAAGCCGGGCGTGTGCTGGCCCAGGAGCTGGCGGCCTACCGCGACACGGATGGACTGCTCGTGCTCGGGCTGGCCCGCGGCGGCGTTGCGGTCGGCTGGGAAGTCGCCGCCGCCCTGCATGCGGAGTTGGATGTCTTCCTGGTGCGCAAGCTGGGCGTGCCGAACTGGTCGGAGCTGGCGATGGGCGCGCTGGCCAGCGGCGGCGTCGTCGTGATGAACGACAACGTAGTGTCCAGCCTGCACATCAGCGATGAGCAGGTGCGTACGGTCATCGACCGCGAAACGGCCGAACTCGAACGGCGCGAGCGCGCTTATCGCGGCGGACGACCGGTCGCCGACCCGCGCGGCAAGACCGTGATCGTGGTTGACGACGGGATCGCCACCGGTGCGAGCATGCTCGCGGCGAGTGCGCGCACTGCGGGCCAGCAAGCCCGGAATCGATCGTCGTCGCGGTGCCGGTGGGACCGCAGTCAGTGTGCCAAGAGCTGGCCGGGAGGCCGACGACGTGGTGTGCGCAACCATGCCGAGCGACTTCGAGGCGGTGGGACAGGTTTTCGTCGACTTCCATCAGGTCACCGACGACGAGGTCCGTGAACTGCTGGCCACCCCGACTCAGCAGGCTCAGCCCTAGCGGGTGTTGTGGTCGTCGCTGACGCTGTCTGCAGCTTCGCCTCAGATGCCTCGGATACCTCGAATTCCGAGTCCGCGGGGCCCGAAGCCTCGTCGCCCTCGTCCAACGGTTCCGCGGGGTAGTCCGCGGCGTCTTCCTCACCGTGGGAGTCATCTGCTTTGCGGCTTCTGCCGGGCCGGATTCCTTGGCTTGCCGAGCCGGCCTCGCGCCGCTGACGTTCCCGCAGCGCGTCGATGATGAGCAGCACCACGCCCAGCACACTGGCGCCGATGCATACCCAGGCGACCAACTCATTGCTGGTGATCACCGCGAACACCAACGCGGCAAGGCCTATCACCGCTAGGACCAGCGCGATAATCAGCATCGGTTAACCTCCAGCCGACAGGGCTACATTGCCAACGACAGCAGGATACCCACCGCCGTTGCCGGCATCTTCGGCCGAGTTAGTTATTGCCTCGATTGAACTGGTTAAACCCGGCGGCTTCATTGGTGGCGCTGGAGTCGACCGGTGCCGCCGATCCGCGCTGGCCAAGCTCTTCGAGCTGAGACTCCAGGTAGGTCTTGAGCCTGGTGCGGTACTCGCGTTCGAAGGTGCGCAGTTGCTCGAGGCGACCCTCGAGCACAGTGCGCTGCTGGTTGATCGTGCCCATGATCTCGGAGTGCTTGCGCTCGGCGTCGGCCTGCAAGGCATCGGCCTTCTCCTGGGCCTGCCGCAGCTGGGTCTCGGAGCGGGTCTGCGCATCGGCCAGCATCGCGTCGGCGCGCTGGCGGGCCTCGGCGACCGTGGTCTCCGCCTCGCGACGGGCGTCGCCGACGATCTGGTCGGCATTGGCCCGGGCGTCGGCCATCAGCTTGTCCGACTCCGCCTGGGCCGTGCTGGTCAACCGGTCGGCGGTGTCCTGGGCCAGGCTGAGCACCCTGGCCGCCTTCAACGCCTGCTCCTCGTCGACGGCAGCGGCCGCAGGCTGGGGGGCGGGCTGCGGGGCGGGCTGCGGCGGCTTGACGGGCTCGGGCTCGGGCTCGTACAGCGGAATGGCTTGGGTGGCTTGCGTACTCGTGCCGCCGCCGGCCCGAGCGCTGGCCAACTCCTGGTCCAGCTCGTTGACCCGCTGACGCAGATCGGAGTTCTCCTCGATGAGCCGGGTCAGCTCGTTTTCCACCAGGTCGAGGAAGGCGTCGACCTCGTCTTCGTTGTAACCACGCTTGCCGATCGGCGGCTTACTGAACGCCACATTGTGGACGTCGGCGGGTGTCAGCGGCATTATTAGCCCCCTCGAGTGTGGACGATCAAACCGACCAGGAAAGTGTAGGTCGGCATGAACGTTGTCGTAGCCATACTGCAACTGCCGCCCATCCTGTCACACCGACCCGGCGGTTGCCGATTCGCCCGATAAATAAGACCGAATTTCAAAGTTTAAGAACCGACAAATCAATGCCTTAACCACACGAAGTCCGTCCCGCAAACCGTTCCGGGCCCGTAGTTGCCGTCAGTTCGCGGCTTTAGGCGTGGTAATCGAGCGCCATTGTCATACCGATGAACGCCACCAGCAGCAGCACCATGATGGACAGGTCGAAACGAACCGCACCCACCGTGAGCTGCGGTATCAGCCGACGTAGCAGCTTCACCGGCGGGTCGGTGACCGACAGGATGATCTCGAGGATGACCACGGTGATGCCGCGCGGATGCCAATCCCGGCTGAACGATCGGATGAACTCGACGACGACCCGAGCGATCAGCAATAGCCAGAAGAGGAACAGCGCGAAACCAACGATGTGCACGAACAGCGTCAACGAGAGCCCGACCTTAGTGGTGAAGACGATGTGACTTTGATGACAGCCCCGGCTGCGGCCAGCACGGCAACGTCAGCCTACCGACTCCAGCGGCCCATACACATCCACCCAGCAACAGGCCGGCGCGGCGGCCGACCCGGCGGGCGACTACTGGTAGGCGTAAAAGCCGGTTTCGGCGATGCGCCGGCGCTCCTCGGGCGAGACGTCGACGTCGGCCGGTGAGAGCAAGAACACTTTGGTTGCGACCTTGTCGAAGGAACCGCGCAACGCGAAAGCCAGGCCTGCCGCGAAGTCGACCAGTCGTTTCGCGTCGGCGTTGTCCATCGAGACCAGGTCCATGATCACCGGGGTGCCGTCGCGGAACCGCTCCCCGATGGTGCGGGCCTCGCTGTAGTCCTTGGGCCGCAGCGTGGTGATCTTCGACAGCGGGCTGCTCTCGTCGAACAGCATCGCCATCCGGCGCGGGTCCATCGCCAGCGCGCCGCGGGTAGAGCCGCGCAGCGACCCGAAGCGCGGCCGGGCCAGGTCGCTGCGGTCGTACTCGTGCCCGCGGAACCGTGGCTCGTCGGCGTAACCGCCGCGGTAGCTGCCCGGTGCGAAGTCAGCAGGCTCGCCGCGTGGATCGTCGTAGTCGCGGCCTTCGAACCGGCCGTACCCGTCGTCGGCGAAGCGTTGCCGGGGGTAGCCGCCCCGGGTCGGGGCGTGGTCGTCGTAGTACTCGTCGTCGTAGTCCTCCATCGGAGCCATACCGAAGTAGGCCTTGACCTTATGCAGTGTGCTCATCGCCTGGACCCTTCTAGGCTCTGGGAGTTGCGGTGTCTGTGATGAAGATGTGACTGGAGTGACTAATTAGAGGTGACGGTAGCGGTCTCCTGCCCAATAACGCGGTACCGACACGCACACACGTCGAACCATGTTTGACCGCGCTTTCGAGGTCATTCGACATACCGGCCGACAATCCTGCGGCAGCCGGATGGGCTCGGCGTACCCGCTGGTGTTCCGACTCCAGACGCGCGAACGCCGTGTCGGGATCCCAGTCCAGCGGCGGAATGCCCATCAGCCCAACCAATTCCAGGGACGCGGCGGCCTCGACCTGCGCGCAGATTTCGTCGACGGCGCCCGGGTCGGAGACGTCAACGCCGCCTCGGGAGACGTCGCCGTCAAGGCTGATCTGGACGTAGACCCGCAGCGGGTGCTCCCGCCGGCCTTCGCTCAATGCCGCCGCCGCGGCGCGGTCGAGTGCGCGCACCACCCGGGTACTGCTGATCGAGTGGGCGGTGTGCGCCCAGTCGGCCAACGAGCGGGCTTTGTTGCGCTGGATCTGGCCGACCATGTGCCAGTGCAGGCCGGTGCGGCGTCGACGTGCCGCGTCCAGCAACCTCGCGACTTCGCCCGACCTTCGCCGCCGCCTCCTGCTCGCCGGGATTCGCCGAACGGCGGTGCATCCCAAACTCGACAAAATCGCCACATCGGTTGCTGGAAAGAATTTGGTAATAGGCAGAAGTTGAATTTCGTCGACTTTGCGGCCGGCTGCTTCGGCGGCCGCAGCGAGCCGCGCTCGTAACGCCGCTCAAAGCGTCGGCCAATTCCGATTCCCGTTCGGGTTGAGGTGAAAGTTTTACCGCCACTCGAGGGTCCTGGCTCATTCCATCCACACCACCGATGCCAGCCGCCCGGTCGGGGCGTCGCGGCGATGACTGAACAAGCCGACGTCGTCCACCGTGCACCGCGGGTCGATATCGATGGCGCCCACGCCCAAAGCCTTGAGCTGACAAGCGATTCCGGCACGAAGGTCCAGCCCGGGCGTGCCGGACGAGGTGGTGGTGCGACTGCCGGGCAACGCTGCCTCTACCTCGTCGGCCATCGCCGCGGGCACTTCGTAGTTGCGGCCGCTGACCGCGGGGCCCAGCAGCACGGAGATGTCCGGTTCATGCGCGCCGGCGGCCACCATGGCCTCGACCGCCCGGGCCACCACGCCGTCGCCGCGCTCCGACCCGACCGGCGTGCACGGCGGCGACGACGCCGGCCCGCGCGTCGGCCAGCAGCACCGGCACGCAATCGGCGGTCACCACCGCCAGGGCCAGCCGCGGCGTGCCGGTCACCAGTGCGTCGGTGCCTGTCCTGCCGCCGACGGCGGCGCTCGCGGCCCGTCGACGATCTCGACCCGATCACCGTGCACCTGGTTCATCCACACCACCCGGTCAGCGCCCAGGCCGATGGCGGTGGCCAGCCGCTTCCGGTTGGCCGCCACGGCGGCAGGGTCGTCGCCGACATGGTCACCGAGATTGAAGCGTGTCGAACGGCGGCGCCGAGACGCCGCCGGCGCGGGTAGTGGTCACGCGCCGGATGCGAATGCTCACATACCCAGTATCCGGGTCGCGCAGCGCCGATTCGCCCCGACGGCATGTCGCGGCCCCCATCCGTTCGGCGGCTAGCGCCGCATGAAGGGCGGCACGTCGACGTCGTCGTCCTCGCCGCCGATGTCGAACGTTGCGCCGTTGGTCGGCACCGGCACGCTGACCGCGTCGACCGGCTCGAACAGCGACGAGCTGATCTTGCCGGCCTTGCCCGGCGCGATGCCCTGGCCTGCGCCGGCGGCGGTGCCGACGACGGCGTTGTCGGCCGGGCCCGCTCGCGTCGAAGCCGGCCGCGATCACCGTGACGCGCACCTCGTCGCCCAGCGAGTCGTCGATGACGGTGCCGAAGATGATGTTGGCGTCCTGGTGGGCGGCGTCCTGCACCAGCGAGGCCGCCTCGTTGATCTCGAACAGGCCCAGGTCGCTGCCGCCGGCGATGGACATCAGCACACCCTGCGCGCCCTCCATGGAGGCTTCCAGCAGCGGCGAGTTGATCGCGATCTCGGCGGCCTTGAGCGCGCGGCCGTCGCCGCGGGCCGAACCGATGCCCATCAGCGCCGTGCCCGCCCCCGCCATGATGCCCTTGACGTCGGCGAAGTCGACGTTGATCAGGCCCGGGGTGGTGATCAGGTCGGTGATGCCCTGCACGCCGTTGAGCAGCACCTCGTCGGCGCTGCGGAAGGCGTCCATCAGCGACACCGCGGCGTCGCCCATCTGCAGCAGCCGGTCGTTGGGGATCACGATCAGGGTGTCGCAGCTTTCCCGCAGCGCACGCGATGCCGTTCTCGGCCTGGTTGCTGCGCCGCTTGCCCTCGAACGAGAACGGCCGGGTGACGACGCCGACCGTCAGCGCGCCCAGCTTGCGGGCGATGGTGGCGACGACGGGCGCACCGCCGGTGCCGGTGCCGCCGCCTTCGCCGGCGGTCACGAACACCATGTCGGCGCCGCGGAGCAGCTCCTCGATCTCGTCCTTGGCGTCCTCGGCGGCCTTGCGCCCGACCTCCGGGTCGGCGCCGGCGCCCAGCCCGCGGGTGGAGTCGCGCCCGACGTCGAGCTTGACGTCGGCGTCGCTCATCAACAGCGCCTGGGCGTCGGTGTTGATGGCGATGAACTCCACACCCTTGAGTCCCTGCTCGATCATCCGGTTGACGGCGTTGACGCCGCCGCCGCCGATCCCCACGACCTTGATGACGGCCAGGTAGTTGTGCGGCGGGGTCATCATTGTGTCTTCCTCCCTGGTGGGACTTGGTCTATTGGCGTAACAACCCCTGGCAAACCCTCAACCTCAACTAAAGGGTTAGAGTTATGTCAAGTTGTTTCGCGCAAACAGAACGGTATGGCCGCCGCGCGCGGGATCGAGGCAGGCGCGCCGAGACGCGGCGGGCGAATTTCGGCGAATTTCGGTCGCTGCGCCGGAGCTTACTTTGACGGTGGGCAGGTCCGGGCTCGACACGTCGTAGGTCCGGCCCGGCTGGGTCAGCAGAGCCGCCAGCTTCTCGCGCCTTCTCCTCGGTGCGCTCGTTGGTCCCCCAGATCACCGTGCGTCCGTCGGTGAGCGTCAGCGTGATCGACGCGACCGACGGCGCGGCAATCCGGCCGACCTGCGCGACGATCTCGGGGCGCAGTGCGGTCAGCACCGCGAGTGCGGCCTTGGTCGCCGGGTCGGTCGGTCCTGGGTTGTCGACGTCGAGGTAGGGCAGCGCCGGCGGCGGCGGCGCGGTCGCGAAGTCGACGCCGTCGCGGTCGTACAGATGCGGGCCGTCGGGAAAGTCTTTGACGACCACCGGAATCCGCTCGACGATGGTGATCCGCAGCGCCGACGGGTACTGCGCGTTGCACCCGTGCGCTCGCCACGCGGCGAATGCCCGCCACCCGGTCGGCGACGCCGTCGGTGTCGATCTGCAGCAGCGGCGTGCCGAGCCGGACCTGCGCGGCGCCGAGCACCTCGTCACGGGTCACCGCCCCGATCCCGGTGACGATGATGCTGCGCGCCGACATCACCGGCGTGAAGTAGAGGACCAGGCCCGAGTGCGACGGTGAGCGCGGTCAGCCCTACCGATCGCCAGCGCCAGCTTCAAGCCCCGGACAGCCCCGCGCGGAACGGGTTTGGCCGCGGTCGACGTCGTGCCCGCGGGCCCGGCGTTTGGCCTCCCGGCGGGCCTGCTCGATCGCCATCGCGCGCTGCCTGCGCCCCCGGCGCTCGGCGCGTTCCCGCCTCGCTCGCCGGCGGGGCCCCTCGACTACGTCGGCCTGCTCCTGCTCTGCGGCTGATCCTCGTCGTCGCCCGTCGCCGGCAGCGATCGGTTCGGTGACGGTAGTCTCGCCCCGCGGTGTCGCCACCCGGCTCGCTTGGCACGTCGACTCGGCTGAGCCGTCCTGCTCGGTCACCACAACACTCCCGGCCGGCCCGGCGTGCTGCGGTTGGCCCGCACCCGCAGCGCGGTCGACGATCTCGGGCGCGAGCATGGTGACGTCGCCGGCGCCCATGGTGACCACCACGTCACCGGGCGCGGCGGCCTCGGCCACCACTGCGGCGACCGAGGAGAAATCGGGCAGATACTGCACCGGCACGCTGACGTGCTCGGCGACACTCGCCCCGCTCACACCGGCCAGGGGTTGTTCGCGTGCGCCGTAGACGTCGAGCACGAAAACTTGGTCGGCGGCGTCCAGCGCCTGACCGAACTCAGCCGCGAAAGCCTTTGTCCGCGAATACAAATGCGGCTGAAACACCACCAGTGACCGGCCGGTACCGGTCTGCTCCAGCAGCGTGCGCGACCGCATCCAGCGTGCGCGCTGATCTCGGTCGGGTGGTGGGCATAGTCGTCGAACACCCGCACCGACGCCGCGGTGCCGATCAACTCGAAGCGGCGACGCACCCCTTCGAAACCGGCCAGTCCGTCGAGCACACAGTCGGCGGGGCGCCGATCTCGATCGCGGCCAGCATCGCGCCCAACGCATTGAGCGCCATGTGCCGGCCGGGCACCGAAAGCCGCATCACCCACGGATGGACTTCGCCGTCCAGCTTGACGTGCGCGACCGCCCCGGTGCCCTGCTGCTCCCAGGACAGCAGCGTCGCGGCCAACTCGCCGGTCGGTCCGTCGGACCGCCGCATCAGATCCAGAGCCGTACCGCAGCACGCGTATCCCCAGCGCCGCAGTGCGTTTCGCCAAGGCGGCCGCCCCCGGGTCGTCGGTACAGACCACCAGCGCTCCGCCGGGCGCAATGCGCTCCGCGAAGGAGTCGAATACCGCGGTGTAGGCGTCGGGACTGCCGAAGAAGTCCAGATGGTCGGATTCGATGTTGGTGACCACTGCGACATTCGGGGTGTACTCCAGCAGCGAGCCGTCGCTCTCGTCGGCCTCGGCGACGAAGCAGTCGCCGCTGCCGTGATGGGCATTGGTGCCGGCCTCGCCCAGCTCACCGCCGACCGCGAAGGACGGGTCCCGGCCGCAATGCTGCAGCGCCACGATGAGCATCGACGTCGTCGTCGTCTTGCCGTGCGTTCCGGTCACCATCAGCGTGGTGCGCCCGGCCATCAGCTTGGCCAGCACCGCCGGCCGCAGCACCACCGGGATGCCGCGCCGGCGGGCCTCGACGAGCTCGGGGTTGGTCTTCGGGATCGCGGCGTGCGTGGTGATGACGGCGGTTGCGCCGCCCGGCAGCAGGTCCAGCGATGACGCGTCGTGGCCGATCCGGATCAGCGCGCCGCGGGCGCGCAACGCGCGCACACCGCGCGACTCCTTGGCGTCGGACCCCGACACCAGTCCGCCCCGGTCCAGCAGGATGCGGGCGATACCCGACATGCCCGCTCCCCCGATGCCGACCATGTGGACCCGCTGCAGCTCGGGGGGCAGCGGCGGGACGTTCACCGTCGGCTCCCCCGCACGCGGGTGGTCCCGCCACCTCCGACCGGCTGACCGTCCCGCGCCGCGCGCGCCTGCTTTGCCAGGTCCAGCGCGACCTGGGCGACCTGTTGCGCCGCGTCGCGGATGACCGACCAGCGCGGCGGCCTTCGTCATCGCCGCCAGCCGCGGCGCGTCGTTGAGCAGCCCGCCGACCTGATCGGCCACGAAACCCGGCGACAGCTCGGCGTCGGCGACCAGCAGCCCGCCGCCGGCATTGACCACCGGCAACGCGTTGAGCCGCTGCTCGCCGTTGCCGATCGGCAGCGGGACATAGACGGCGGGCAGGCCCGACGGCGGTCACTTCGGCGACCGTCATCGCACCGGATCGGCAGATCGCCAAGTCGGCGGCGGCGTAGGCCAGGTCCATCCGGCTCAGGTAGGGCACCGCGACGTACGGCGGGTCACCGGGTTCCGGGGTGCGCAGCTCGATGGTGTTCTTGGCGCCGTGGGCGTGCAGCACCGCCACTCCCGCGGCCGCCAGGTCGCCGGCGGCCGCGGCGACCGCCCGGTTGATCGAGGCGGCTCCCTGCGAGCCGCCGAACACCAACAACACCCGTGCGTCCTCGGCGAAGCCGAAGTGCGCGCGCGCCGTCTGCCCGCACTGCCTGCGCGGTCCAGCGAGGTGATGGCCGCCCGGACCGGCACGCCGACAACCTCGGCGTGCGGCAGGCCCGGATCCGGCACCGCCGACAGCACCCGCTTGGCGCTGCGGGCGCCGACCCGGTTGGCCAGCCCGGCGCTGGCGTTGGCTTCGTGGATCACGACCGGCACCCGTCGACGGCGCCAGGCCGCGCCGCGCGCAGCGAGGTAGGCGGGCAGCGAGACGTATCCGCCGAAGCCGATCACGACGTCGGCGTCGACTTTGTCCAGCACGGCACGGGTCTGCCGGATGGCACGGAACACCCGTAGCGGCAGCCGGGCCAGATCGCCGGTGGGCTTGCGGGGCAACGGCACCGGGGTGATCAGCTCAAGTGCGTAGCCGCGCTCGGGCACCAGCTTGGTCTCCAAACCGCGCGCGGTGCCCAGTGCGGTGATGCGGACCTGCGGATCCAGCGCGACCAGGGCGTCGGCGACGGCCATCGCGGGTTCGACGTGGCCGGCTGTGCCGCCGCCCGCGAGCACCACCGACAACGAGGAGTCCCCGGTTGGCTCTTTGACCGAGTCGTTCACCCGTAGCGCTGACCTTCCAGTGCCCGACGGCCGGCGTGTGCATGACGCTGGCCGATGTACTGCTGTGCGCCTCCATGATGCCTCCCCTGCAGCCTGCGGATCCGCCTGCCGATCCACCGCGGGTGGTCTCGCCGGCCGCGCGGCGCGAGCGGCGGGTGCCTTGCGCTGCGGCTTGGCCGGCTTGGTCGCCTGTGGCCGGCTGCGCAGCCGGTCGCGCAGCGCCTCGACCCGGGTCGGCGCGTAGGGCTCGGGCAGCGGCAATCGCAGCAGCCGGTTCATCCGGTCATCGCGCCCGGCTCGCAGCGCGGCGACGGCCTCGGGTTCGTGGCGGGCCGCATTGGCCATCATGCCGATCATCAAAAGTGTTGTGGCCGTGGATGTTCCACCCGCCGAGATCAGTGGCAGCTGGATACCGGTGACCGGCAGCAGGCCGATCACGTAGCCGACGTTGATGAACGACTGACCGATCACCCACATCGTGGTGGTCGCGGTCAGCAGCCGCAGGAACGGGTCGGCGGACCGTCGCGCGATGCGCATTCCGGTGTAGGCGAACAGCCCGAACAGCGCCAGCAGGCCCAGCGCACCGACCAGGCCCAGTTCCTCGCCGATGATCGCGAAGATGAAGTCGTTGTGGGCGTTGGGCAGATAGTTCCACTTGGCGGTGCCCTGCCCCAGACCGTCGCCGAAGATACCGCCGTTGGCCAGCGCGAACTTCGCCTGCCTGGCCTGATACCCCGAGTCCTGAGGGTCCTGGCCCGGGTTCAGCCAGGACCGCACCCGGTCGGACCGGTAACCCGCGGACACCGCCAGGATCGCCGCCGCCGCGATCGCGGCGAACAGCGAGCTCAGGAAAACCCGCAGCGGCAGGCCGGCATACCAGAACAGGCCCAGCAGGATGATGCCCAGCGACACCGTCTGGCCCAGGTCGGGCTGGGCGACGATGAGGGCCAGCGCAATCACCGCCGCCGGCACCAGCGGGATCAGCATCTCCCGCAGCGAAGCCCGTTCCATGCGGCGCGCGGCCAGCAGGTGCGCACCCCAGATCGCGAAGGCGATCTTGGTCAGCTCGGAGGGCTGCATCGAGAGGCCCGCGATCACGAACCACCCACGGGAGCCGTTGGCTTCCTTGCCGATTCCGGGGATCAGCACCAGCACCAGCATCGCAATGGTGATCGCGAAACCGGAGAACGCCATGCGCCGCATGAACCGCACCGGCAATCGCAACGCCATATAGCACGCGACGAGCCCGACGATGGTCCACAGCACCTGCCTGCCGAAGATGACCCACGCCGACCCGTCGTCGTCGTAGGAACGGACCCCGGACGCGGAGAGCACCATGATCAGGCCCAGCGTCGTCAACAGCGCGGCCACGGCGATGATCAGGTGAAACGACGTCATGGGCCGGCCCAGCCAGGCACCGAACCGGGTGCGCGGCCCGGTTGTCGCGGTGACGGCCGGTTCGGCGGTGACCGCCGGGCTCTCGTCGGGCGCCGGCGTACTCGTCTCGTCCGGCTCGCTTGTGGTGCTCTCCGTCGGCTGCCCGTCCTTGGTTCCCCGGCGTAGCAACCGGGTCAATCTGTTGTTCACGTACAGCTACCGGGACCTAGAAGACACCGCACGCACGGCGGCCGCGAACGCGTCGCCGCGGTCGGCGTAGCCGGTGAACTGGTCAAATGACGCCCCGGCCGGGGCCAGTAGCACCGTATCGCCGGGGCGGGCCAGGTCACGGGCGGCAGCAACGGCAGCGTTCATCACGCGAATGCCGACAGTCTCGTCCGACGGAGGAACCACTTTTGTCACATGAGTAACAGGAGACACAGCAGTCGCATGCATATCAGCATCCTCGCTTGTCACAACCTGCACGACGGGGACATCCGGCGCGTGTCGTGATAACGCCTCGGCAACCTCGGCCCGATCACGGCCGATCAGCACCGCCCCGACCAGCCGTGGAGCGATCCTGGCCACCGTCTCCTGCACCGATGCGCCCTTGAGCAGACCCCCGGCTATCCACACCACCCGCGGGTATGCCAGCACGGACGCCTCGGCGGCGTGCGGGTTGGTGGCCTTGGAATCGTCGACGTAGCTGATCTGGTCGACGACGGCAACCGCTTCGGCGCGGTGTCGGCCCACCCGAAACGTCGCCAGCGCGTCCGCGACCGCCTCCCCGGGCACCCCGACGCTGCGCGCCAAGGCGGCGGCCGCCAAGGCGTCGAGCACGCCCACCGGCCCCGGTACCGGGATCGACGCGACCGCAGCCAGCATGAGGTCGTCGGAGAAAGCCCGGTCAACGAGCATGCCGTCGCGCACCCCGAGTTCTCCGACAGCGGGTTCGCCGAGCCGGAAGCCGACGCGCACCGGGGCGTGGGTGGCCGACAGCAGGGCCGCGGCGCGCGGGTCGTCCAACCCGGCCACCGCCACCCGGCCGTTGAGCACCCGGGCCTTGTCGGCGGTGTAGTCGGCGAGGCTGCCATGCCAGTCCAGATGGTCTTCGGCGATGTTGAGCACCACGCCGGCCTCGGGCCGCACCGACGGCGCCCAGTGCAGCTGAAAGCTGGACAGCTCGACCGCCAGCAGGTCGGTGGGCTCGCGCAGCGCATCCAGCACCGGGCTGCCGATGTTGCCGCACAGGCTGCTGGACAGGCCTGCGGCCGTGAGCATGGCGTTCAGCATCGACGTGGTGGTCGTCTTGCCGTTGGTGCCGGTGACCGCGAGCCAGCGGCGCGGCAGGCCCGTACTGACCGGACGCGTCGAGCCGCCAGGCCAGCTCGACGTCGCCCCATACCGGCACACCAGCTGTGGCGGCGGCGGCCGGCACCGGCGCCGTCGGCGGGAAACCGGGACTGGTCACCACCAGGGCGTAGTCGGTGATGTGCTGTGCTGCGGTCGACGAATCCACCGTCGCCGACCCGGCGTCGGCGAACTGCCGCCGGGTCACCGGGTCGTCGTCGCAGAGCGTGGCCGTCACACCCAGCGGTGCCAGCGCCGCCAGCACCGAGCGCCCGGTCACCCCGCCGCCCGCGACCAGCACCGGCGTGTCGGGCTTGAGATCGGAGATCGAACCGCGCATCGGGGCCATACCGCGTCGCGGTCAGCGGCCGCCGGTGGCGGCGAGCCACTCGCTGTAGAACAGCGCCACCCCCAGCCCGCAGCTGATCGCGGTGAGCAGCCAGAACCGGACGATGACCGTGGTCTCGGCCCAGCCGACGAGCTCGAAATGGTGGTGGAAGGGCGCCATCCGGAACACCCGGCGGCCGGTGGTGCGGAAGGCCAGGATCTGCACGACGACCGAGGCGATCTCGGCGACGAACAGCGAGCCGAGCACGACCGCGAGGATTTCGGTGCGGCTGGTCACCGAGATCCCGGCGATGATGCCACCGAGGGCCAGCGATCCGGTGTCGCCCATGAAGATCTTGGCCGGCGCGGCGTTCCACCACAGAAATCCGATGCAGGCGCCCGCCGTCGCGGCCGCGATGATCGCCAGGTCCAGCGGGTCGCGCACGTTGTAGCAACCCGGGCCCGGCGTAACGGCGCAGGCGTTGCGGTATTGCCAGAAGGTGATCAGCACGTAGGCAGCGGTGACCATGGCCATGGAGCCGGCGGCCAGCCCGTCCAGGCCGTCGGTGACGTTAACCGCATTCGACCAGGCGCTGACGACAACCACGCAGAACAGCACGAAAAGTGCGGGAGCCAGTGTGACGGTGGCGATTTCGCGTACATAGGACAGGTCGGAGGTGCCCGGCGTCAGCCCGGCGTCGTTGCGGAATTGCAAGACCAGCACGCCCACAAGCACCGCGGCGGTGATCTGGCCGAGGGTCTTGGCCGTCTTGTTCAGCCCCAGGTTGCGCGAGCGCCGGATCTTGATCAGGTCGTCGACGAATCCGACCGCGCCCAGCGTGGTGGCCAAGAACAGCACCAGAAGGCCCGACGCTGACGGCCCCTCGCCGTTGAAGGCCAAACCGGCCAGGTGAGTGCCCAGATAGCCGGCCCAGATGCCGGCCAGGATCGCCACGCCACCCATCGACGGCGTTCCGCGCTTCGTCTTGTGGCTTGGCGGGCCGTCTTCGCGGATCTCGTGTCCGAAGCCCTGCGTGGTGAACAGCCGGATCAGCACCGGGGTCAGAAGGATGGACACCGTCACCGCGATCGCGACGGCGATGAGGATATCGATCATCGGGAATCGCCCTGGCGCTGAGCGGCTTTGCCGGTGTCGGCGATCAGCGAGTCGGCGAGCGCCCCCAACCCCGCGGCGTTGGAAGCCTTGACCAGCACCACATCCCCGGGCTGCAGTTCGGCCCTCAGCAGGGCCAGCGCGGCGTCGGCGTCGGCGACGATCGCGGCTTCCTTTACAGCTTCTGAGCCCCGTGCCCCTTCCATGACCGCGCCGTGGTGCATCGCGCCCATAGACCTCCCCATTCCCACGACAACGAGTCGAGTCACATCTAAGCGCACTGCCAGTCGGCCGATGCGGTCATGTTCGGATATCGCGTCCTCGCCGAGTTCGGCCATCTCACCCAGTACCGCCCAGCTGCGACGCGAAGCGGCCCCGCTGCCGCGGCGGGCGATCCAGGCAAGGGCCTGCAACCCGGCCTGCATGGAATCCGGGTTCGCGTTGTAGGCGTCGTCGATCACGGTGACCCCGTCGGGGCGGGTCGTGACCCGCATCCGGTGCTGCGACACCGGGCCGGCTTTCGCCAGCGCCTCGGCCACCTGCTCGAGGGTGGCGCCGCACTGCAGCGCGACCCCGGCCGCGCACAGCGCGTTGCTCACCTGGTGGTCGCCGTGCACCGCCAACCGGACGTCAACGGCGCTGTCGGCCGAGTGCAAGGTGAACTGCGGCCTGGCCAGCTCATCGAGGGTGACCGGACCGGCCCACACGTCGGCGGCCCGGCCCCCCCGTCAGCGGTCCGGCTGTGCCGGCTCACCCGCACCACGCGGGCCGCGGTCACCTCTGCCATCGCCGCCACCGCCGGGTCGTCGACATTGAGGACGACCACTCCGGATCGCGGAACAGCCTGCGGGAGTTCGGATTTGGTCTGCGCGATAGCCTCGCGTGAGCCGAACTCGCCCAGATGCGCGGTACCGACATTGAGCACCACCCCGATGGCCGGCGGCGCAATCGCGGCCAGCTCGGCGATGTTGCCCGGATGGCGCGCCGAGAGTTCCAGAATCAAGTAGTCGGTGCTGGCGGTGGCGCGCAGCACGGTCCACGGGTGGCCCAGCTCGTTGTTGAACGAGCCGGGCGGCGCCACCACCTCGCCGAGCGGCTCGAGCACCGCGGCCAGCAGGTCTTTCGTCGACGTCTTGCCCGACGAGCCGGTGATCCCGACGATCGTCAGCCCACCGGTGACCAGCTCGGCCGCGACCGCCGCGGCGAGTTTGGCCAGCGCGGCCAGCACCGCCGCGCCCGACCCGTCGTTGTCGTGCTCGAGAACACCGGCCAATCCGCCCCCGCGCTGTGCCGCGGGTGGGACGGGGCTGACGGGGCGAACCACGATCGCCGGCACCCCGACCGGGCGGGCGGCCAGCACCGCGACCGCACCGGCGGCCACCGCCGACGCCGCGTGGTCGTGCCCGTCGGCGCGCGCCCCCGGCAGCGCCAAGAACAACCCGCCGGGTGTGACTCTGCGCGAGTCGAATTCGACGGTGCCGGTGACGCGCAGATCTGCGGCCGCCTGTGCCGAGATGTCGGCGAGTTCGCCGCCGACGATCTCGGCGATCTGCGCGACGGTGAGCTCGATCATGCGCGAGCCTCAAGGGCGGCTGCGAGTTCGACGCGGTCGTCGAAGGGGTAGGTCTGCCCGGCGCGGGTCTGCCCGGTTTCGTGACCTTTGCCGGTGACCAGCACCACGTCGCCGGGAGTCGCCCAGGCGACGGCGTGGTCGATCGCCGATCGCCGGTCGCCGATCTCGACCACCTGCGCGGCTCCCCCGGCTTCGGCTGCGCCGGCCAGGATCTCGCGGCGGATTGCCGCTGGATCCTCGCTGCGGGGGTTGTCGTCGGTGACGACCACCAGGTCGGCCAGTTCGGCGGCGATCCGGCCCATCGGCGCACGTTTGCCCGGGTCGCGGTCGCCCCCGGCCCCGAACACCACGGCCAGCCGGCCCCCCGGGCGGCGCAGTGATCGCAGCACCGAATCCAGCGCGCCCGGCTTGTGCGCGTAGTCGACCAGCGCGAGAAAATCCTGACCGCGGTCGATCCGCTCGAGCCGCCCGGGGACGCGGGCATCCCGCAGCCCGGCGGAAGCCTGCTCCGGAGAAACCCCGACCGCGTCGAGAATCGCCAGTGCGACAAGGCAATTGGCGATGTTGTAGTCGCCGGGCAGCGGGATCCCAATCCGGTGGTGCACGCCGGCCGGGTCGATTGCGGTGAACTCTCCCCCGCAAGCGGGTGGTGCCCCCAGCTCGCCCACACCGGCCGTCAGGTCTTCGGCGCGCCAATCCGCGGACCGGCCCTGCGCGCTGACGGTGATGGCGGCGTCGGCGCGGTCGGCCATCAGGCGACCGGCGTCGTCGTCGATGCAGATCACCGCACGACGGGCGCGCAGCGGCGAAGACGGGTCGAACAACCGGGCCTTGGCCTCGAAGTAGTCCGTCATGGTCGGGTGGAAGTCGAGGTGGTCACGGGACAGGTTGGTGAAACCGCCCACCGCGAAGTGCACGCCGTCGACCCGACCAAGCGTCAGGGCGTGACTGGACACTTCCATCACCACCGTGTCGACACCGCGCTCGGCCATCGCCGCCAGCTGGGCCTGCAATGCCGGCGCTTCGGGTGTGGTCAGCGCACTGGGCACATCGACGCCGTTGATGCGCAGGCCGATCGTGCCAATCAGTCCGGCTGTCCGCCCGGCCGCCCGCAGGCCCGCCTCGATCAGGTACGTCGTGGTCGTCTTGCCCGACGTCCCGGTGACGCCGACGACGGCGAGGCGCTCGGAGGGATGGTCGTACACGGTGGCGGCGAGTTCGCCCAGCACGCTGCGGGGTTCGGGATGAACCAGCACCGGCACCGCAGCGGGCCGCCCGGCTTGCTCGGCGATGTGGGCGACACCCGCGGCGTCGGTGAGCACCGCGACGGCCCCTCGATCGACGGCATCGCCGAAATAGTGAGCGCCGTGGGTCGACGTGCCGGAAAGTGCGGCAAACAGGTCGCCCGACTGCACGTCCTGAGCTCGCAGCGTGATCCCGGTGATCCGCAGCTCGGGGACCACGCTGCCGTCAGCCGGTACCGCGCCTACTTGAGCGGCCAACGTCGGCAACGGCACACCCGAGCCGACGCTGGGCCGCAGCGCAGTGGGCACCGATACCACCTTCCTCTGCCGCCGATTTTCACGACCGTTTCACCGTCTTGATCGGCCATGACCCTACCGATCCGCGGAATTCCGCCGTACTTCGCTCGGCCACCGCCAACGTCACGAGCCAGCCAGCGCCTGCCACTTGTCGCGCGGCGGCCGTACCGCGCGCAACTTCTCGATGTTGTCGCGCTCGGTCGCCGCAAACCCGATCGCGTCGTTGTTCAGGTTCAACGCATGATCGCCAACCCTGGTCAGCAGCCTGCGCGAGGTCTCCAACCAGCTTGTCGCCCTGACTTGCAGGGCCGCCGCAGAATCGCCCACCCAGCCCGACTGCGCAGCCGCTATCCGGTTGTCCGACGACAAGTGCGCAGTCGCCAGATCCTCACCTTGTTCAGACACCTGCGCGGCCGAGCCCACCAAGGCCTCTAGGTCAACCCGGAACATCTCCTCAGCCGCCATCGTCACCACCTCCCGCCACAGCCTGCTCATTCTCCCTTAGCAGCAGCTGGCGATCGGCCGCAAATCACTCCGCGCCTACATGGCCTGCAATGTCAGTGGAGGCCCGGGATCGGGTGACAATGGGACGTTTTCGCGCTGCAGCAGCCAGCCGGCGATGTTGTGGAACAGCGGGGCGGCCGAGTGGCCGGGCGTGCCGTCGGCGTTGCGGTCCGGGTTGTCCATCATGACGCCGACGACGTAGCGCGGGTCGTCGGTGGTGGCCATACCGGCGAAGGTGATCCAGTAGACGTTATCGAAGTAGCAGCCGCACGCCGGGTTGATCTGCTGCGCCGTGCCGGTTTTGCCGGAGATCTGGTAGCCCTCGACCGCGGCCGCCGGCCCGGTTCCCTGCTGGTAGCCCCTCGGGTCATGCTGCACGACCGCGCGCAGCATGTTGCGCACCGTCCGCGCCGTTTCCGGCGACACCACCCGGATCCCTTCTGGCCTCGGCTCTTCAGTGCGGGTGCCGTCCGGTGCGATGGTGGCCTTGACAATCCGTGGCGGCATCCGCAGTCCGTCGTTCGCGATCGCCTGGTACATGCCGGTCATCTGCAACAAGGTCATCGAAAGGCCCTGGCCGATAGGAAGGTTGGAGAACGTGCTGCCCGACCACTGGTCGAGCGGTGGAACCAGGCCGGCGCTCTCTCCGGGCAGCCCGGCGTTGGTGCGCTGCCCCAGCCCGAACTTGCGGAGCATGTCGTAGTAGCGGTCCGGGCCGACGCGCTGGGCCAGCATCAGCGTGCCCACATTGGACGACTTCCCGAACACGCCGGTGGTGGTGTAAGGCGTCACACCGTGATTCCACGCGTCGTGCACGGTGACCCCGCCCATGTTGATCGAGCCCGGCACTTGCAGCACCTCGTCGGGATTGCTCAGCCCGTACTCGATGACCGAGGAGGCGGTGACCACCTTGTTCACCGACCCCGGCTCGAACGGGGAGCTGACCGGAAGGTTGCCCATCTGCTTGTTGCCCTGACGCCCGATGTCCTGAGACGGGTCGAAGGTGTTGTCGTTGGTCATGGCCAGCACTTCGCCGGTCTTGGCATCCAACACCACCGCCGAGACATTGCGTGCCCCGGACAGGTTCTTGGCCTGTTGAACCTGCTGCTGGACGTAGAACTGGATGTCGTCGTCGAGGGTGAGCTGGACGGTCGAGCCGTTGGCCGCCTTGTGCTGATTGCGGTAACTGCCGGGGATCACCACGCCATCGGAGCCGCGGTCGTAGGTGATGGACCCGTCGGTGCCGGCCAGCTCGGCGTCCATGGAGTCCTCCAAGCCGAGCAAACCGTGGCCGTCCCAGTCGATTCCGCCGACGATGTTGGCCGCCAGCGATCCGCCCGGATACTGGCGCAGGTCTTGGCGTTCGGTGCCGACTTCGGGGTATTTGGTGGTGATGGCGGTGGCGATCGCGGGGTCGACGGCGCGGGCCAGATAGACGAATGTCTCGTCACTGCGCAACTTCTTGAGCAAAGTGGCTTTGTCCGGCTTGTTGTTCAGCCGCAGTGCGACCTCCTTGGCGATATCCGTCAATCGCTTCTGCGGGTCGGGGGCATTTCGCGTTCTTCTGTTTGGCTTCCGCCAGCTGCTTGTGGATCTTGCGCGGCTGGAAGGTCAGCGCGCGGGCCTCCATGGTGAACGCGAGTTGGTCGTTGTTGCGGTCGATGATGCTGCCGCGCAATGCTTTTTGGACGTCGGTGACTTTGAGCTGACCGGCGGCCTCAGCGCGCAGCCCGGATGCCCGCGGCACCTGTATATAAAACAGCTGCACAGCCGCCACTAACAGCGCCAGGAAGATCACCGCGTTGCCCGCTCTGTGCCGGAAGACGAACGACGCGCCGCGGCTTCCGAGCTCGACCGCCTGGCGGGTGCGACGGTCGCGCGCGGAGTGGACCGATGGGCTCGCCGTTGCCCGAGCATCTTTTTTGGGTTTGGCCGCCGCGGATTTCTTGGATTTTTTGACTGAGGTGGCACCCCGACGTCGCACTGGCCGCGATGATCGGCTGCCCGGCCGGTCTCCGCGGCTCACCGTGGAGCGCCGGGGGTTGTGACGGTCAAGGGGCCGAACTGCTCGCCGACCAGCGGCGCGGCGGGTGGCGCGGCGAGGTGGGGTACGCCTGCGGGTGGCACGTCCACCGCGGGCGGCGCGGCCGCGGGAGCGGGCGCGACAGGCGGGGGCGCTGCCGGAGCCGCCGGGGCCGCGGGCGCGACAGCCGGCGCGGGTCCTGGGCGCGTGGGCACATTAGGCACAGGCGCGGCGGGCACGGGCGCGGCGGCGGCCGGGGGCTGGGCGGGCGCAGCCAACGCACCTGGAACGGCCGGGGGCTGCGCGGGCGCAGCCGGCGCACCCGGAACGGCCTGCGGCGCCGGTCCCGGTCCGGCAGCAGGCAGTTGGGGCGTGCCGGGCGGAGGCGGAAAGTGCTCGGTGCCCAGCGTGCTGGCGCCGTCAGGGGTGCGGACCATGACATCGGGTCCGGGTGTCAGCGGGACGGCCGGAATGCCGTTGCCCGGCAAAACCCGCGTCGGCACCTCGACCGGATTCCCGGACGAGGCCGGCGGTACCGGTTTCTCGTCAGGCAGTTTGGTGTTGAGCGGTGGCGGCGGGGCGCCCTGGGCGGGCTTGGGGGTGCCGACGACAATCCAGTTCCCCGTCGGATCCTGGATCAAGTGCGCGGTGTCCCTGGTCGGGATCATCCCCAGACCGCGAGCAGCCTCGGCCAACGCCGGTGCGGACTGCGCCTCCAGCACGTCGCGCTCGAGCGCTTCCTTCTGCTCTTGCAACAGCCGGTTCTGCTGGCGGGCACTGCTCAGCTGGTAGGAACGCTCGGCGGAGTCGGTGGACAGCCACAGCGTGAGGCCCAGCCCGGCGCCAAGGGAGCCGATCACCAGCACCACGAACGGGACCTTGGCGGCCAGTGTGCGCGGCCGTAAGTCGATCGAGGCCAGGCGGTTCAGCAGACGGTCCCGTAAGGGAGGCCGAACAACCTTGGGCGCCTTGGCTTTCCGTGCCTTCGCCCGCGCCTTGGCCTGGCTGGCGTTCTTCGGTCGGGCCGGACGCTCGACCGGCCGCGAGATCGGGCTGGTCTGCGGCGCCGATCGCGACGTCCGTGGCTCGCGGGCCGGCGCTGACGCTTTCCCGGTCCGCGGACGGCTACGGCGCGCAGGGGCCGGGTCGGCCGGCCGGCGGCCGGTGCTCCGGGAGACGCTGTTCTGCCCGCGCCGACGATCGCTGCCTCGGGGCGGTGACGTTTCACGTTTGGCTTTCATCAGCCTCCCTCCTCGCTACCTCATGCCCGGATTGCACGCGCCGCAAAGCGCGCAGTCGCACCGCGGCGCTCCGCGGGTTCTGCTGGATCTCGGCGTCTTCGGCGCGTTCGGCGCCGCGCGTCAACGAGCTGAATTTCGGTCCGTGCCCGGGAAGTTCGACCGGCAGACCCTGCGGAGTGCTCGAAGTGGCGGCCTCGGTGAACACCCGCTTGACGATGCGATCCTCCAGCGACTGATACGCCAGCACCACGATGCGTCCGTCAACGGCCAGGGCGTCCAGCGCGGCGGGCAGAGCGTCGCGCAATGCGTCCAGCTCGCCGTTGACCGCGATGCGCAGCGCCTGGAATGTCCTCTTGGCCGGGTGCCCGCCAGTCCGTCGGGCCGGCGCCGGAACTGCTTGGTAGATAACCTCTACCAGCTCACCGGTCGAGGTGAACGGCGTGCGCGCTCGGCGGCGGATGATGTGTGCGGCGATGCGGCGGGCGAAGCGCTCCTCGCCGTACCGACGCAAAATGTCGGTCAGCGCGGCCTCGTCGTAACTGTTGACGATTTCGGCGGCGGTCAGCGCCGACGTCGGGTCCATTCGCATGTCCAACGGCGCATCCTGGGCGTAGGAGAAGCCGCGCTCGCTGCGGTCGAGCTGCATGGACGAGACGCCGAGATCGAAAAGTACCCCGTCTACCGATTCCGTTGCAGCGTAGCCTGACTCATCAAGGGCAGCGCCGATCCCGTCATACCGGGTTTGCACCAGCGCGAGCCGGTCAGCGAAATGCGCCAACCGGGCGCGGGCAATCTCGAGTGCGGTGGGGTCGCGGTCGATCCCGATCAGCCGGAGTCCGGGCAGCTCAGTCAGGAACCGCTCGGCGTGGCCGCCGGCACCGATGGTCGCGTCGACGAGTACCGCGCCCGATCCGTCTGGATGATGCCGCGTCAGCGCGGGTGTGAGCAGTGCGACGCAGCGGTCCAGCAGCACTGGCACATGTCCGAAACCACCAGTGGCGTCAGGCACCACAACACCTCTTCGACAAGCGAACCGGGCTTTGGGGCGAGGTGCCCCTGCACCGAGGTCCCTGTCCGACAGCACGAACCTGGCGTTGGGGAAGTACGTCAGGGTCGGTTCGGGCAGAGGCCACGGTGCACGGGCACGCGCCTCAGATAATGTCGCCGAGTGCTTCATCGCTGGCTGCGGAGAAGTTCTCTTCGTGGGTCTGTTGGTATTCCTGCCAGGCCTGCGCATCCCAAATCTCGAGGTAGTCAACCGATCCGATGACCACGCAGTCCTTGGACAGGTTCGCGTAGCGGCGGTGGTCGGCCGACAAGGTGATTCGGCCTTGCGCGTCAGGATGCTGTTCGTCGGTAGCGGCGGCCAGGTTACGCAGAAACGCTCGCGCCTCCGGGTTGCTTCGGGATGCCTTGCTGGCCCGGCGGGCAAGTTGCTCGAATTCGGCGCGGGGATAGACAGCCAGGCTGTGGTCTTGGCTCTTGGTGACCATCAGCCCTCCTGCCAGCGCGTCGCGGAACTTGGCGGGCAGTGTCAGCCGCCCTTTGTCGTCGAGCCTGGGCGTATAGGTGCCGAGAAACATCTGGCCACCTCCACGCCTTTCGACTTCCGCCACCATACCCCACAATCCCCCACTGGGCTCCATTTAACGGTAGGAATGTCACTGATTGGTATCGTTTCAGCAGGTTCTCGGCCACTGAAATTACTCGGCACACGTCGATGCGGTGTCGAAATCTCCAGCTCAAACACCTGTGAGCTGCGGGTTATCAGCAAAGTGGGGCACAGTGGGTCAACAGTCGGCGTGGTGAGGGGTGGCGCCGCTTCACGGCAGCGGACCGATACGTGTCGCCGAGCTCGCCCGGCGCGAACCAAAAGGGCAGCCGAGACGGCTGCCCTTTTGGTTCGCGTTGAGGCTATTGCTCGAAGCGGCGGCGGAACCGGTCTTCCATGCGGCTGGTGAAAGTACCGCCGGCACCCTTGCTTCGGCGCTGGCGAGCGCTAGTCGCAGACCCGGGGCGCTCTGCCCGACCGGACAGTCGCGGGCCAGTGATGGCCAATATGACGCCGCCGAACATCACGACAAAGCCGATGACGGACAGGATCGGAAACGGTCCGGCCCAGACGGTCTTGAACGGGATGCCGCAGACCAACATCGCGAGACCGGCCACGAATAACGCCGTACCCTGCAGTCGCCGCCGTGCGGTCGGCGCACGCAACCCCCCGCCGCGAACACTCGAGGCGAATTTGGGGTCCTCGGCATAGAGAGCGCTCTCGATCTGGTCGAGCATCCGCTGCTCATGATCGGAGAGTGGCATCCGTCCCTCCTTGCCGAAAAGCTGTCCGTAAGTACCGATAGACCAATAGCACGTCGTTGCCCGCTGTGTAGGCAACTAATAAAGATGATACGAGGTCAATCAGCGCCATACCACCGCTTCGCGTGCTGATTGTAACCGCCGCCGCGCGGTGAACCGCGAACCGCCGCCGCGTCCGATAATGGGATGGGAGCACGGCACTGGACGACTGACGAGGGGATCCGCGAGTTGGCGACGTTCCTCATCAACCTGCCGCCGCAAGACATGCAACGGCGTCTGGGAGACGCCCTGGGCGTGTACGTCGACGCCATGCGTTACCCCCGGGGCACCGAGAATCAACGCGCTGCCATGTGGCTCGAGCACACCCGCCGACGCGGCTGGCAGGCCGTGGCCGCCGTGGAGGTCGACACCGCGGCCGGCGCCACGCCATCGTCGGGCGAGCTGAGCGAGGCACCCCTGCTCGGCGTGGCCTACGGCTACTGCGGCGCACCGGATCAGTGGTGGCAACAGCAAGTCGTGCTCGGGCTGCAACGCGGCGGCCTACCCGGCCCCGAGATCGCCAGGCTCATGGCCAGCTACTTCGAGCTGACCGAGTTGCACATTCACCCCCGGGCACAGGGCCGTGGCCTCGGAGAAGCACTGGCGCGGCGGCTGCTTGCCGACCGCAGCGAAGCCAATGTGCTGCTGTCGACCCCGGAGATCAACGGCGAAGCCAATCGCGCCTGGCGGTTGTACCGTCGGCTCGGATTCACCGACATCATTCGCGGCTACCACTTCACCGGCGACTCGCGAGCGTTCGCGATCCTGGGCCGCCAGCTCCCGCTGTAGCTGCACACCTCACCGCTGTGGTCTGGCACGATGACCTGGTGCGTGCCAGCAGCATCCCGTTCTTCGCCCGGGCGTTCACCGCGCGTCGTCGCCGCCGCCTGGCAGCGTGGGCGATGCTGCTCCTGGTGATACCGGTACTCGCCGGATGTGTACGGATCAAGGCGTCGATCACCATCTCCCCCGACGACCTGGTGTCCGGGGAGATCATCGCGGCGGCCAAACCACGCAACGACAAAGACGCGGGACCGCAACTGGATCCGAATCTGCCGTTCAGCCAGAAGGTGGCGATCTCCAAGTACGACCGCGACGGCTACGTCGGGTCGCAGGCGGTGTTCTCCGACTTGACCTTCGCCGAGCTGCCGGAGCTGGCGAATATGAATTCCGACGCCCAGGGCGTCAACCTGTCCCTGCGCCGAGCCGGGGACTTGGTGATCCTGGAGGGGCGCGCGGACTTGACGTCGCTGACCGATGCCGACGCGGATGTCGAGCTGACCGTCGCCTTCCCCGGCACGGTGACGTCGACCAACGGCGATCGCGTGGATCCCGAGACGGTGCAGTGGAAACTCAAGCCGGGCATCGTGAGCTTGATGAATGCCCAGGCCCGCTACACCGATCCGAGCACCCGCTCGTTTCGCGGCGCGGCTCTGTGGCTGGCCCTTTCGTCGCTCGTGGTCGCCGGCGTGGTGGCGCTGCTGGCCTGGTACAGCCGCGACCGCTCGCCCCGGTTCGCCGAGCCGAGCGACCCGCAGTCCGACTGAGCGAGGGTCAAAAGGCGCCTGTCAGCTCGCCGGCGACCAATAGTCGAGCAGCTCCGCGAACGTCTCGAATGCCGGCGCCGAATTGCCGTAGGTGGCCTCGAGATGAATGCTCAGCGGATAGCCCAGGTCGGCGACACCGTCGATCACCCGCTTGTACAGGTCGACCATCAGCTTGCGCTTCTGGGCAGGTTCGGTGGTGGCCAGCGTCTTGACGAACGCCTGCTCCTCGGCAACCGCGGCGTTGCCCGGGTCCTGGATGAGCCAGTTGATGAAGCCAATCCGGTCCTCGATCTTCGGTACGAAGCCGAACGACAACAAGATCTCCGGCCGATGGTCCGTCCGCTTGGCGAACTCGGTCAGGAAGCCCACAATCGCGTCGGAGTACAGCAGTTGGGTCTGCGCGAACGTCGCACCCTGATCGCATTTGAAGTTGAACCGGCCCTGTTCACCGTCCCGGGTGGGAATCAGGATCACTCCCCGGTTATCCACCAGCTCGCGGTAGATCGACAGGGCGTCGGTCGGCGCGACACCGGAGCCCTCACCGTCGGCCATGGTGCGGGGCACGCCGACGAACACGATCCCGTCGATTCCGGCGCCGACCAGATCACCGAGCCGCTGACGCAAAGCTTGCTCATCCATGAAAGCGGTGACCTGGCTGCACAATCCGCGCACCCCGGACAGCTCCGGTTTGATGACCGACCAGAAATCCAGCACGTCCAGCTTGGGCTTCATCTCGACGGGCCGGTCATCCTCTTCCTCGATCAACCCCGGCATCATCAAGTGCCCGATCCGCCCGTCGAGGCCGAATTCCGCGGACAGCTGCACCACCTTGCGGGCGTCTTCGACCGCCTGCTCCGTGCCGCGTTCCACGTTCGTCGGTACCAGCTCGACCGCGATGGTGTTCAAGGTCAACGGGTTGCTCCTCATCTGGGCGGAATCACAGGACAGCATAGGTGCGAAATAGTGAGGCTGTCGAAGCAACTGGCGGCCTGAGCTGGCCCGAGTCAGGCAAAACCCGCTGGACAGCGCGGCGCCGAATAGACTTGGCGGGCCATGATCGCTGAGCGACCAGCTCGAGCAACCAGGAAGGGGTGTCACGCTGAGCGTGGGAGCAGCGGCAACCGTCGAGTTGGGCCAGACCATCACTGCCATCACCGACCAGTTGCGGAGATATCTGCAGGACCGCCGCAGTGAGGCCGCCTACATCGGCAGCGACTATGACCGCCTGACGGCCGGCCTGGAAGAGTTCGTGCTCAGCGGCGGCAAGAGGCTGCGCCCGGTCTTCGCCTACTGGGGCTGGCGTTCGGTGTCGAGCACAGACGCTGACGCCCAAGCGCTGCTGCTGTTCTCCGCGCTGGAACTACTGCACGCCTCGGCGCTGGTGCACGACGATGTGATCGACGACTCGGCGACCCGCCGGGGCCGGCCGACCGCGCACGTGCAGTTCGCTGCGCTGCACCGCGAACGGCAGTGGCGCGGGCCGGCCGACCAGTTCGGCATCTCGGCGGCCATCCTGCTCGGCGATCTGGCGCTGGCGTGGGCCGACGACATCGTCGCGGGCATCGACCTGCCGCCCGATGCGCACGACCGGGTGCGGCGAGTCTGGGTCGATATCCGCACCGAGCTACTCGGCGGCCAATATCTCGACATCGTCGCCGAGGCCAGCGCCGCGGAGTCGATCGCCTCGGCGATGAAGGTCAATACCTACAAAACCGCCTCCTATACGGTGTCGCGTCCGCTGCAATTGGGCGTGGCCGCCGCTGCCGATAGACCCGACGTGCACGCCCTCTTCCACGAGGTCGGCACCGACCTGGGCGTCGCATTCCAACTGCGCGACGACGTGCTTGGGGGTGTTCGGTGATCCGGCGGTCACCGGCAAGCCCTCCGGCGACGATCTTCGGGCGGGCAAGCGCACGGTGTTGCTGGCGACGGCGGTCGAGTTGGCCGACAAGTCAGATGCGGCGGCCGCCAAGCTGTTACGCGCCTCGATCGGCACCGACTTGAGCGACGCCCAGGTGGGCGAACTGTGCGGGGTCATCGAGCGGGTGGGCGCGCTGGCGGCGGTCGAGGACCAGATCGACACGCTGACCCGACGGGCGCTGGCCACGCTGGCCGATGCACCTATCCACGCGGCCGCCAAGACCGGGCTGTCCGAGATGGCCACCCTGGCCGCCAACCGGTCCGCATGACGCGCATGTCCACGCGTGCGTCCACACCGACCGTCTCGGCCACCGGCCGGACGCAACACTTTTCACGACTGCGGGAATTCACCGCGGCGGCCGAGGGCCGGCCGGCACTGCTGGGCTGCCTGGGTGCGGCGCTGATCACCACCGGGGGCCTCGGCGCGGGCAGCACCAAACAGCATGACCCACTGCTGGAGTCGCTGCACCTGTCCTGGTTGCGCTACGGCCACGGGCTGGTGCTGTCCTCGGTGGTGCTGTGGGTGGGCGTCGCGTTGATGCTGATCGCGTGGCTGTGGCTGGGCCGACGCGTTCTCGCCGGCGGTGCGAGCGAATACGCCATGGTGGCCACCACCGGCTTCTGGCTGGCCCCGCTGCTGCTGTCGGTGCCGGTGTTCAGCCGCGACACCTACTCGTATCTGGCCCAGGGCGCGCTGCTGCGCGACGGCTTCGACCCCTACGCGGTCGGGCCGATCGAGAACCCGAATCCGTTGCTGGACAACGTGAGTCCCATCTGGACCATCACCACGGCGCCGTACGGCCCGGCATTCATCATGGTCGCCCGGCTGGTCACGATGCTGGTCGGCAATCACGTGATCGCCGGAACCATGTTGCTGCGGCTGTGCATGCTGCCCGGACTGGCGTTGCTGATCTGGGCGACACCGCGGCTGGCACGCCATCTCGGCGCCGAATGCGCCGATCGCGCTGTGGATTTGCGTGCTCAACCCGCTGGTGATCATCCATCTGATGGGCGGGGTTCACAACGAGATGCTGATGGTGGGCCTGATGACCGCCGGCATCGCACTGACCTTCGAGCGCCATCACATTGCGGGCATCACGCTGATCGCCATCGGGGTCGCGGTCAAGGCGACGGCCGGGATCGCGCTGCCGTTCATGGTCTGGGTGTGGATGCGCCATCTGCGCGAGCGACGCGGGTACCGGCCACTACCGGCCTTTGCGGCGGCCGGCGCGGCATCCGTGCTGATCCTCGTCGCCGTGTTCGCGGTGTTATCCGGTGTGGCCGGGGTGGGACTGGGCTGGCTGACCGCGCTGGCCGGCTCGGTGAAGATCATCAACTGGCTGACGGTTCCGACGGCGCTGGCCAACCTGATCCATGCGATCGGCGGGCTGTTCTTCCCGGTGAGTTTCTATGCCGTGCTGCAGGTCACCCGACTCGTCGGGATCGCGATCATCGCGTTGTCGCTACCGCTGCTGTGGTGGCGATACCGGCAGGACGACCGCACAGTGCTGACCGGCATCGCCTGGGCGATGCTCGTCGTGGTGTTGTTCGTACCCGGCCGCGCTGCCGTGGTACTACACCTGGCCGCTGGCGGTCGTGGCCCCGCTTGCCCAGTCGCGGCCGGCGGTCGCGGCGATCGCCGCGTTCTCCACCTGGATCATGGTGATCTTCAAACCCGATGGCGCTCATGGCATGTACTCGTGGCTTCATGTGTCGCTGGCGACGGCCTGCGCCTTGATCGCGTGGTACACGCTGTTCTCGCGGCCACGCAGCAATCGTGAGCCGGCGAGTCAGTAACGCCATGGCCTGCGCCCGGCGCAGCACTTCACGCGCCTGGTGGGCGTGCAGCGCGTCGACCGGGCGGGCGTTGCTGATGGCGTCCCGCGTTCCGTCCCGGGTGACGGTCAGCGACGGGTCGCGGGTGAACAGCCAGCGCACGATTTCCGTGTCGCGGTAACCGCCGTCGTGCAAGACCATCAGCAGGCCCGGCAGGCTCTTGACCACCTCGCCGGCAGTCGGTGAAGAAGATCCGCGGCACCAACACGTCACCGGCGCGCCGCACCGCCACCAGGTGGCCTTCCCGCAGCTGCTGGTGCACCTTGGTGACTGGAATGCCGAGCAACTCCGCGACGCCGGGCAGATCGTAGGTGGGTTCGTCGGGGTCCAGAACGTCGTCGCCGGCCGGAATCCTGCTCACCGACTCAGTGTAGGCCGGGCATGCTGCTTATTCCGGCGCGCGGCGAAGAGATTTCAGGCCGAGTTCGCGGCGCCACCTACGATGAACCCCGTGGCTGCAGCGGCGAACGGCGATCCCCTCGAGGGCGCGCTGCTGGACGGGCGCTATCGCGTTGCGACGAAGATCGCCACCGGCGGCACCTCGACGGTGTACCGCGGCCTCGACACCCGTTTGGACCGACCGGTCGCGCTGAAAGTGATGGATTCCCGCTACGCCGGCGATCAGCAATTCCTCACCCGTTTCCAGCTGGAGGCCCGCACCGTCGCCCGGCTCAAAGACCCCGGGCTCGTCGCGGTCTACGACCAGGGCCTCGATGCGCGACACCCATTCCTGGTGATGGAACTCGTCGAGGGCGGCACGCTGCGCGAGCTGCTGACCGAGCGCGGCCCGATGCCACCGCATGCCGTCGCCGCGGTGCTGCGCCCGGTGCTGGGCGGGCTGGCAGCCGCGCATCGCGCCGGCCTCGTACACCGCGATGTCAAACCGGAGAACGTGTTGATCTCCGATGAGGGCGACGTCAAAATCGTCGACTTCGGGCTGGTGCGCGCCGTCGCCGCGGCCGGAATCACCTCCACCAGCGTCATTCTCGGCACCGCCGCCTATCTGTCGCCGGAACAGGTCCGGGACGGAAACGCCAGCCCGCGCAGCGATGTCTATGCCGCGGGGATCGTCGCCTTCGAGCTGCTGACCGGGCAGCCGCCGTTTTCCGGCGACTCGGCACTGACGGTCGCATATCAACGCTTGGACACCGACGTGCCGCCACCTGGCACGGTGATCGATGGCGTGCCAGCACAATTCGACGAGCTGGTACGGCGAGCGACGGCCCGCGATCCCGCCGAACGCTACGCCGACGCGCAAGAAATGGGCGCCGAGTTGCAAGCGATCGTCGACGAGTTGCGCGCTACCGGAATTTCGGGTGCCCGCGCCGCGCAACTCCGCTCAACACCGCTCAGCCGTGCTGCACCGCAGCCAGATCGACCAGAACCACACCACCGACCAACACCAGCCTCCGGCCCAGCGACCGACGCCGCACCACCCAACTCGTCAGCTGACCCGAGGTCCCGAGGACTGGCCGCCGGAGCCCGACGCGCGGTCTGATCGCGGATACCACGAGGTATCAGGCCAATTCGCCGGGATCGACATGGTCGAGTTCGCGCTCGCACGCCAGCACGCCCGACGCATGGTGCTGATCTGGGTAGCGGTCGTGCTGTCGGTCACCGGGATGGTGGCCGCCGCGGCATGGACCATCGGCAGCAACCTGAACGGATTGCTCTAGCCGTCGTCTCGAATTCGGTTCAGTCGCGCAACATCTCGGCGACCAGGAACGCCAGCTCCAATGACTGCTGGGTGTTCAGCCGCGGGTCGCATGCGGTTTCGTAGCGACCGCCCAGATCGGTGTCCGAAATGTCCTGTGCGCCACCAAGGCATTCGGTGACGTTCTCGCCGGTGATCTCGACGTGGATACCACCGGGGTAGGTGCCCAGCGCCCGGTGCACCTCGAAGAAGCCCTGCACCTCATCGACGATGCGGTCGAAATGACGCGTCTTGTAACCGGTGGACGACTCGTGGGTGTTGCCGTGCATAGGGTCGCACTGCCAGATCACCTGATGACCGGTGGCCTGCACCTTTTCGATGATCGGCGGCAACAGGTCACGCACCTTGTTGTTGCCCAGCCGGCTCACCAGGGTCAGCCGGCCTGGCTTGTTGTGCGGGTCAAGGCGCTCGACGTATTCGACGGCTTGCTCGGGTGTCGTCGTCGGTCCGACCTTGACGCCGATCGGGTTCGCGATCACTTCGGCCAGCGCGATGTGCGCGCCATCGAGTTGCCGGGTCCGGTCCCCGATCCAGAGGTAATGTGCCGACAGGTCATACAGTTGCGGCTCGCCGTCCTCTTGGTCGGACAGCCGCAGCATGGCTCGCTCGTAGTCGAGCACCAAGGCCTCATGGCTGGCATAGATTTCGGCGGTCTGCAGGTTACGGTCGGCCACCCCGCAGGCACTCATGAATTTCAGGCCCCGGTCGATCTCGGAGGCCAGTGCCTCGTAACGCGCTCCGGCCGGGGAGGTTCGGACGAATTCCCGGTTCCAGTCGTGCACCAGATGCAGCGACGCCAGGCCCGACGATGTCAAGCGCGCGCACCAGGTTCATCGCCGCACCGGCATTGGCGTATGCGCGCACCAGCCGCGACGGGTCGTGCTCGCGCGCCGCGGCGTCCGGGGCGAATCCGTTGACCATGTCGCCGCGGTAGGAGCGCAGCCCCAGCGCGTCGGTGTCCGCCGATCGCGGCTTGGCGTATTGCCCGGCGATGCGGGCGACCTTGACCACCGGGACACTGGCGCCATAGGTCAATACCACCGCCATCTGCAGCAGGGTGCGGATGTTGCCCCTGATGTGCGGTTCGGTGTTGTCGACGAACGTCTCCGCGCAGTCGCCGCCCTGCAGCATGAACGCCTCACCGCGCGCGACCTGGGCCAGCATGTCCTGCAGCCGCACGATCTCCGAGGGCACCGTCACCGGTGGGACGCTCTCCAACACCGTGCGCATCGCTTTGGCCTGATCGGCCGGCCAGCTGGGCTGCTGGGCGGCGGGCTTGGCCAACGCGGCGTCCAGCCGGGCCCGCAGATCCGCCGGTAGCGGAGGCAGCGGCGGCAGCTGGTCGATCGGTACGTCCACGGTCCAGTTCACCCGTCTATGGTAACCGGGCGCGACGGCCCCCTAATCAGGCCGCGATCAGGGCGAACGCGGGTAAGCCGAGCTAGCCCTGGTTGCCGTTCGACGTGATCAAGCGGTATCGCCGCAGCTGGTCTCGAGCATCGACGAGGGCGTCGTGCACGTCCGGCGGTCGGCGCGGCAACCGCGGGCGCCCGCTGTCCTCCCACAGCTGGCGCAGCTCCCGGGTGAATCGCGGCATCGCCGGCGGCAGATGGGTCATCGGGCCCCACAACTGGCACAGCACGACATGGTCGTAGGCGCCGACCCAGGCCCACAGCTCGATCGGCTCGGGGCCGTCGACGTCGAAGAACGTCTCCAGGTCCGAACGGATCCGGGCGCGCGGGCGCCACAGCTGCGAGGCCGGCGGCGGCAGTTTCGGCAGCACGTGGGTGCGCACCCACTTTCCGGCTCGCTCGGGGTCGAATTCGGTCGAGACTGCGTAATATTCGCGGCCATCCTCGGCGACCACCCCGATCGAGATCAGCTCGATGGTGCGGCCGTCATCGATGAATTCGGTGTCGTAGAAGTACCGCACGTGTGTCTGGCCCGCCGGTCACCTGATGCCGGCGCCGCTGGCCAGCTCACGCTGCGGCGGTTGCGGCGGCGGCGCCGGATGGACTTCGCGGTTCAGCATCGCGTCGACCAGGTGATGGTCGACGCGGCGTGGCGTACCGGCGATCGTGTACTGCAGCCACAGCTTGGCCCGCACGACGGGGCGGCGCAGAGTGCGCTCGCGTTGCAGCGCACGCGCCATCTTGTCCAGCCGGCGCATGTAAAGCCAGCGGGCCCACGGGGCTTGCGGGCGGGACAGCCGGATCGCCCCGACGAACAGCAGCGGGACGAAGAACATGCCGATCAGGCCGGTCCACACCTTGCCCTTGAGCACAACCAGCACCGCCAGCGGCAAGGTCAGCACCATCGCGAAGACCACGCCGGCGCGCAGCAGCACCGAGTGGGTGGTGTCGTGCCACAGGCTGATGAAGAACAAAAACGGGTGCAGGCCCATGACCAGCAGTCCACCTACCGCCACTGCGGCGAAGACCGCGTCGACCGACGTCCGCCCGTCTTCCTCCCAGTAGACGTCGGACAGGTGCAGGATCAGCGCGTACTCGTCGAGCACCAGCGCGGCTCCGATGCCGAAGACGATTGCGCTCGCGGTGTATTCGGTGTTCGTTTCCGTTGACCGACAAGGCCACCAACGTCACGCCGGAGACCATCACCAGCAGCACGCCGACCACCACGTGGTGGATGTGCATCTTTCCGATGTGAATGTTGCGCGGCTCCCACCACTTTGGCGGCACGCCACGGTCAGCGCGGTGGCGGATGTAGCGCACGAAGGTGCGCGTCACGAAAAAGGTGAGGATGAAGGCGACCAGACAGCACAGCAACGGCAGCCGACCGCGGCCGATGATGTCGTCTTCGAACCAACGGAGCACGTAGAAAAACCTACGCCCACTTCGGGCCGACGGCCTCCGCGACACCGGCTGAGGCGCCCGCCCGGATAGGCTGTTCATCGACATGAGTACATGGCAGTCGCCCGACGTGGGCAGTTGGCGCGGGCGGGTAGCCCCTGGGGCGCAGCCGGGTATCTGGCGAAATGCCTGGTGGGCGTTGCTCCAGCTGCTGGGCCTCGCCGCATTGGGCTACGCCGCGTGGCGGCTGGTCGGCCACACCCCGTACCGCATCGACATCGACGTCTACCGGATGGGCGGCCAGGCGTGGCTGGATGGCCGTCCGCTGTACGACGCACGGTGTGCAATTTCACACGCCGATCGGCCTGAACCTGCCGTTCACCTATCCCCCGCTGGCCGCCATCGTGTTCTGCCCTTTCGCCTGGCTGGGCATGCCGGCCGCCAGCGTGACGATCACGCTGATCACGTTGGCGCTGCTGCTCGTCTCCACGATGATCGTGCTGACCCGGCTCGACGTGTGGAGCACCGCACGGGTGGTGCCCGGGCCGGCCTGGCTGCGCCGATGGTGGTTGACGGTGCTGATCGTCGCGGCGGCAGCGATCTGGCTGGAGCCGATCAAGTCGAATTTCGCCTTCGGGCAGATCAACGTCGTGCTGATGACGCTGGTGATCGCCGACTGCGTGCCGCGCCGCACCCCGTGGCCGCGTGGGCTGCTGCTGGGGCTGGGCATCGCGCTCAAGCTCACCCCGGCGGTGTTCCTGCTGTATTTCCTGCTGAACCGCGACAGACGCGCCATGTTGACCGCGCTGGCGTCGTTCCTGGCGGCGACGCTGGCCGGGTTTGCCCTGGCGTGGCACGACTCGTGGAAGTACTGGACCGACACCATCCACGACACCGATCGGATCGGCGCGGCGAGCTTGAACACCAACCAGAACATCGCCGGGACGCTGGCGCGGCTGGGCCTCAGCGACCACCAACGGTTCCTGCCGTGGGTGGCCGCGTGCCTGCTCGTGCTGGCGCTGACGGTGTGGGCGACGCGGCGGGTGCTGCGCGCCGGCGAGCCGACCCTGGCGCGTGATCTGTATCGCGCTGTTCGGCCTGGTGGTTTCGCCGGTGTCGTGGTCGCACCACTGGGTGTGGATGTTGCCGACGGTGTTGGTGACCGCGGTGCTGGCCTGGCGGCGGCGTAACGCCGGCGCTGGCCGTGGTCAGCGCGGCCGGGGTTGCGCTGATGTAGTGGACGCCGATCGACCTGCTGCCCAAGCACCACGAAGTGGGCGCCGCGTGGTGGCGTCAACTCGCCGGCGTTTCCTACCTGTGGTGGGCGCTGGCGACCATCGTCATCGCCGGTGCCACCGTCGCCGTCCGCACCGCCATGGCTACCGCACCCCGGGCGTCGAGCGCGCCGGAGCCGGTTTCAGCCGTCGGCTGACCGGGATCAGCTGGGATCGATCCGCTAACCCGCTGCCGTCTCCGGTATCCGCGACGACGACTGGCCCGCCGGTCCGGACCGCATCGCCGTTCTTGAGGGTCGCGGCGTAGATGTCGACGTATTCCTGACCGGAAAGCCCCATCAGCTCGTAGATCACCTCGTCGATGACGGCCCGTTCGATGAAGCGGTTGCCCGCCAGCCCGTCGAATCGGGAGAAGTCCATCGGCTTGCCGAACCGGACGGTGACCCGGCCGAATCGCCACATCTTGCTGCCGGGCGGATTGACGACGTTCGTGCCGATCATCGCCACCGGTATCACCGGAACTCCGGTTTGCAGCGCCAGACGGGCCAACCCGGTCTTGCCTTTGTACAGCCGGCCGTCGGGTGAGCGGGTGCCCTCCGGATACATGCCGAGCAGCTTGCCCTGACTCAGCAACCGCTCGGCGGTGTCCAGCGCGGCCTGCGCGGCGTCGGCATCGCTGCGGTCGATCGGCACCTGCCCGGTGGTGCTGTAGAACCAGCGCTGGAACCAACCCTTCAGCCCGGTGCCGGTGAAATATTCGGACTTGGCCAGGAACGTGATCCGGCGCCGCACCACCAGCGGCAGGTAGAAACTGTCGGCGACCGCCAGGTGGTTACTGGCCAGGATCGCCGGGCCGGACTGCGGAACATGTTCCAGTCCTTCGACTTTCGGCCTGCCGAGGAGGGCGAGCAACGGGCCCATGAAGATGTACTTGAAAAGCCAGTACCACATGGACCCTCCCATTTGCCCGCGACCGATAGTGTTCTGCGCCAAGAGTACCGATCCGGTGTGGACGGGACCACATCAGCGCGCCTGACCTGCCTAGTCTTCGGCGATGAGCCGGCTGCCGTTAACCCGAACCGCGCGGGCTACTCCTCGACGGTGACGGTGATGGGCTGATAGCGGCTCGGGGCGCCGGCATCGGCTGCGCCGTCCGCCTCGGCACCACCGCCCGGCGGGCCGTCCGGCGGCGGGGCGGCCGTCGATCTGCTCGACTTGTTCGACCATGGCCCGGATCACCGCCAGCAGCGCGACGCTGTGCTCGGCGATGACGGTCAGCATCGGGTGTTCCTCGCCGGTCACCACCGCGGCCAACGCGCACACCGGACACCACACCTGCTGGCACTTGCCGGTGCCGGCGCCGTCGCGCCATCGCCCGCGACGCCGCCAAGCGCACCGCGGGGTCGATCCCATCGAGAATGCTCTGGGCGAGTTTGCGCAACTCCGGTCCGATGTCGGGGTGCACCCGGTCATCGCGCCGCTCCTCAGCATCGCTACGCTCTGCATCGTCGCTCGGCCGGTCACTTCGGCCACACCTCCGGATCGGGTCGAAAACGCACCGTCAACTCGCTGCCGCGAAGATGCGCGTCCAGCACCGTGCATCGCCGCAGGACGGACGCCAACCGAACCCGGCGCCGCATCCCGCCGGCGCCGACGATCAAATCGTCGCCGACCCGGCCAAGGGTAAGCGCGCCGGAATCGATTTGCGGCAACTCTAGCCGCAATCGGTAGACCGATTGCAGGCCGGATCCTGACTCCAGGTCGACGACAGGACGCAACGGCCCCGGCGGCGCCGATCCGTCGCGGCGGCGCGCACTGTCCAGCAGCTCGGCCAGCGCTTTGGCGCCGATCGGCTCACCGGCCAGATGCGGGGTGAGGACCAGCGCCACATCGCCGATGGCGGCATCCAGTTCGTCCAGCACGGCGCGCTGCTCACCGATTCGCTCCGAATACCAGTCGAAGGCCGGATGCGCGGGCAGGTTGCGGTACTCGTATGAATCGTCCTGCACCAGAATCTGGTTGACGATTAATTCCTCGACACGCACGCCCATCAACGCCAGCGAGCCCAGCGTCCGGACCGCTTCGGCTGCCACCACCCGTTCCGCGGTCAGCACCAGATGTGCGCCGACCCGCGTACCGTCGGTCAGCAGCGCGCTGAGCTTTTCGACGCTGGCGCTGATGCGTTCCAGCAGCTCGACCACGCGCCGTCGACCGCGCGTCGTCGGCGGCGGCTGGAAAGCCGGCGATGCCGCGGCCACGCGCGCTCGACGTACAGCGCGAACGTGGCCGGCAGGGTCAGCATCCGCAATGCGTCGGCGGTGGAGGCACAGTCGACCACGATGTGGTCCCACCGCCCGGCCGCCGCCAGCTCGCCGACCTCATGCAGGCCGAGCACTTCCTGAACGCCCGGCAGCGCCGAAAGTTCTTCGGGCGCAATGTCGCCCAGCTCCGATTCACCGAAGCGGCGGCCCAGCGTGTCGACCACGGTGCGCCAGCGCGCCTCGAGCAGCGCCAGGGTATCCAGCGCCAGCGCGTCGAGATAGCCGCCGCCGGTGTCGGCCGATCCGGTTTCGAGGTCGGCAAGCACCCGGACGGCGTCGCGCCGGCCGGTCGGCGCAACCGCGACCCCGAGCACGTCACCCAGCGAGTGCGCCTGGTCGGTGGAGACCAGCAGCACCCGCTGACCGGCGCCCGCGTCACGCACGGCGGTCGCGGCCGCCAAAGTGGACTTCCCTACCCCACCCTTGCCGACGAAGAGACTGATCCGGGCAAGTGCGGGCGCTGCCGACTCACTCAGCCTCGACTCGTTTCTTCAGGTCCTTCAATGCGGTGTCGATCAACCTGCGCTCGGCTTTGCGTTTGAGCAAGCCGATCATCGGGATCGCTATGTCGACGGTGAGCTCATAGGTGACGTCGGTACCAGACCCCTTGGACGCCAAGCGATATACGCCATCGAGGGACCGCAGCAGCGAGCTGGAAACCAGCGACCAACGCACCGAGCGGCGATCTTTCGGCCACTCGTAGGACAGCACCAGGGTGTCTTTGAGGACGCTGGTGTCCAACACCAGCCGCGCAACCTTCGGATTGCCTTTGGGGTCGGCCTCGAGTACTTCGGCCTCCTTGTACTCCGATACCCAATCGGGATAGGAACCGATGTCAGCGATCACATCCATCACCGTGCTGGGGTCCGCGTCGATGTAGATCGTCTGCGCCGTCTTCTCCGCCACCTGGTCGCTTCCTTCTCCCCCGTACGCGGGTAGGGCCTTTGTCGCTAACGGATGGGGCCGTTTGGTATCCCTGCACCTTGTGGGCGCTACCGCCAGCCCACGGCAGAAACGGTACTCCCCGGCTGAACTCAGACCTGGTCAAGCACCGGAGAAACACCGACCGGACGGGAGCGCTCCAGCGTCGCCTTCACCTCGAAGGCCATCTTCTTGCCGGCGACCCGCCGGCGATGGGTCATGCTCCTGAGGTTCATCCGGGCCAATTGCCAGGCTGCCACCCCGGACGGCTCGGCATGCAGGAAGTAGTGCAGCACCACGCCGTCCAGCTCCGGTTCCAGCCAGATTTCCATGGTGCCGGTGAGCGGTCCGGTCACCGCCCATCGGACTCCTTTGTCGGCGCGGTCTTCGATGACCTGCAGCCGCAGATCGGGCCACCACCGTCGCCAGCTGGCCGGATCGCCGACGGCAGCGCCGACACGCGCGGGGTCGGCGGCGACGAACGTCTCGTCGGCAATTTGAACGCTGTGCACGGCCCCTAGCTTCACATATCGCACTCGTGGCCGCATAGCCAGTCCTGGCGGGCAGCCGACTCGCCCCCCTCGCCGCTGCGCGGCTGGGAGGTACCCCCACAGCAGCCCGTCCCGGGCTGCATCGTCGCCGGACGCCACCCGATTGTCCGACTCCACAGCAGCCCGTCCCGGGCTGCATCGTCGCCGGACTAGGCTGAATCCCGCATTTAGCCCGGCCCACCCGGCGAAGTAACCCAAGCGAGGTCAGAAGAGTGCGTGAATTAAGCGTTCCCGCCCCGTTCACGGTAGGCGAGCACGACAACATCGTCGCCGCAGTGTTCGAGCACGAACGCGACGAACCCGACACCGTGATCTTTCAACGCCTCGTCGACGGCACCTGGACCGACGTGAACTGCGCTGCCGCTGCCACCCAAATCCGCTCGGCTGCATCGGGTTTGATTGCAAACGGGGTGAAAGCCGGCGACCGGGTGGTGATCTTTTCGGCCACCCGCTACGAGTGGGCGATCCTCGATCTGGCGATCCTATCGGTGGGCGCGGTCACTGTCCCGATCTACGAGACGTCGTCAGCCGAGCAGGTGCACTGGGTGCTGACCGACTCGGGGGCGGTGCTGGCGTTCGCCGAAACCGACGCCCATACGGCGATGGTCAACGAGCTCAGCGGCGACTTGCCCGCGCTGCGGCGCGTGCTGCAAATCGACGGTTCCGGCATCAACGTCCTCGAGCAACTCGAGCAAGACGGCGCGTCGGTCGACCCGGCCGAGCTGACCGCCCGCCTCGAGGCGCTGCGCAGCGAAGATCCGGCGACACTGATCTACACCTCGGGCACCACCGGACGTCCGAAAGGCTGCCAGCTGACTCATTCCAACCTGGTCTACGAGACCCGGGGCGCCAAGGCGGTTCTGCCGACACTGCTGCGCAAAGGTGAGCGGCTGCTGGTCTTCCTTCCGCTGGCGCACGTGCTGGCCCGAGCGCTGACGTTGTGCGCCTTCCACAACAAGGTTGTCGTCGGATTCACCAGCGACATCAAGAATCTGGTGCCGATGTTCGGCGGTGTTCAAGCCGACGGTCGTGGTGTCGGTGCCGCGGGTGTTCGAAAAGGTTTACAACACCGCCGCTCAGAACGCCGCCAACGACGGCAAGGGCCGGATCTTCGAGATTGCCGCGCAGACGGCGGTCGACTGGAGCGAGGCGTGCGATCGCGGTGGCCCCGGCTTGCTGCTGCGGGCCAAGCACGCGCTGTTCGATCGGCTGGTTTACCACAAGCTGCGCGCCGCACTCGGCGGCGACTGCCGCGCGTCCGTCTCGGGCGGCGCACCGCTGGGCGCGCGGCTGGGCCACTTCTACCGCGGCGTCGGTCTCACCGTCTACGAGGGCTACGGGCTGACCGAGACCAGCGCGGCGATTACCGTCAACCAGGTCGGCGCCCTGAAAGTCGGTACCGTCGGAAAGTTGTTGCCGGGCAACAGCATGCGCGTCGCCGATGACGGCGAGCTGCTGGTGCGAGGCGGCGTGGTGTTCCGCGGCTACTGGCACAACGAGCAGGCCACCAACGAAGCGATGGCAGACGGATGGTTCAAGACCGGTGACCTCGGCGCGGTCGACGACGACGGGTTCCTGACGATCACCGGCCGCAAGAAGGAAATCATCGTCACCGCGGGCGGAAAGAACGTCGCCCCGGCGGTCTTGGAGGACCAGCTACGGGCGGACCCGCTGATCAGCCAGGCGATGGTCGTCGGGGATGCCAGGCCCTTCATCGGGGCGCTGATCACCATCGACCCCGAGGCGTTCGAGGGCTGGAAGCAGCGCAACAGCAAGCCCGCCGGAGCGTCGGTGAGCGATCTGGTCAACGATCCCGATCTGATCGCCGAGGTGGACGCGGCCGTCAAACACGCCAACTTGGCGGTGTCGCATGCGGAGTCGATTCGCAAATTCCGCATCCTGCCTGTCGACTTCACCGAGGACACCGGGGAACTCACCCCGACGATGAAGGTCAAGCGCAAGGTGGTGGCCGAAAAGTTCGCTCACGATATCGAGGCGATCTACGCCACCAGCTAGCCGCGGATCAAGTCCGGATAGCCGGGCCGGCCAAGGCATCCCATCGCCACTGCGCCATGACCCAGTCCCGGCCGGCGGCTCCCATCGCGGCGGCTCGGTCCGGGTCGGTGAGCAACTCGGTAACGGCATCGGCGATCTGTCTGACCGAACGACCGTCGACTACTAGTCCAGTCTTGTTGTGCTGCACGGTTTCCGGTGCACCGCCCGAGTTTCCGGCGATCACCGGGACGCCGGTTGCGGAGGCTTCCAGGAAGACGATGCCCAGCCCCTCGACGTCCAGTCCGGCGCCGCGGGTGCGGCACGGCATCGCGAACACGTCGGCCATCGCGTGGTAGGCGGGCAGCTCCGCGGCCGGGATGCCGCCGGTGAACGTCACGTGTTCGCTCACGCCGGAAGCGCTCGGCCAGTCGGCGCAGCGTCTCCAGGTAGGGGCCGCCGCCCGCGATGACCAGCGCGGCGCCATCCACTCGCTGCCGGATTGCCGGCAGCGCCCGGATCAGCATGTCCTGACCCTTGCGCGGCACCAGTCGCGACAAGCACAGCACCGTGGGCCGCTGCCCCAGGCGGTAGCGGGCACGCAGCTCGGCGCGGCTTGCCGGGTCGGGACGGAACCGGTCGGTGTCGACCCCGGGCGGCAGGTGCTCCAGCGCGGCCTGCGGCCCGAACGCCGACGCGAACCGGCCTCGGGTGTAGCGGCTGACGAAGGTGACGACGTCGGTGTCGTCACCGATACGACGCAGCACCGACCGGGCCACCGGCAGCATCGACCAACCCACCTCGTGGCCGTGGGTGCTGGCCAGCACCCGGCTTGCGCCGGCCTGACGGGCGCGCTGCGCCAGCAGCCCCAGCGGCGCGGCCGCGCCGAACCAGACGGTGTCGATGCCGTGCTCAGCGATCAGCCGGCGCATCCGGATGTCGACGCAGGGCACGGGCAACATCAACGTCCCGGGATGGCGCACCACTTGATAGCCGGCGCGTGTGAGCGTCAAAGGCGTCGGCGCCCTTCCACTGCGGTGCGTACACCGTCATGGTGTGCTCGCCGGTGCGCGGCCAGTCGAGTAACCAGCTCGACCAGATACGACTGGATGCCACCGCGCCGAGGTGGAAAGTCGTTGGTTACCAGCAGGACCCGGGACACCTGCGTAGGTTAGCGGGTCAGCCACTGCTGCCAGTCGGCGAGCACGCCCGCCATGTCGGTGCCGAGCACGTCATGCACGGCGGTGGGCAGGTCGGTATGCCCGACACCGCACGCGGCCCGGTAGAGCGCGCGCAGCGTCGGCGTCCCGCGGGTATCGGCGACGAAACGCGCGAACCACCACGCCCGGTCATAGGCCTGCGAACGCTGCGGCCCCGGGGCGGCAAGGTCGGCGTCGGAGGGCAGCGCCGTCGGCAACGGCGTCGACTCGGGCAGCGGGGTGGGCGGCCGGGCGACGTAGTCGGCCACGCCTTCAGTCAGCCACCGGGGCGCGTCCAGCTGCGGTGTCGGCGCGTGCCGCGTAGTGAAAAAGCTCGTGGCTCAACACGATTCGCAATGCCTGCTCGCTCATGCCGACCGCGCCGGGCGCGAACACGATCCGCTGGCCGATCGCGATCCGCCGGGCCGGATCGACCCGGTCGGCGACGGCCACCGCCGCGATATCGGCCCACTGCGCCGCCGGCCCACCGCCGGCCTCGGTCTCGAACTGCTGCTGCGAGCCGGTGGCCACCACGGCGATGTCGCGCGGCCAGTCGGTGCCCCAGAACGTCTCCACCGCGTCGACGGCCTGCCCGATGTTCGCCGCGACGCGGCCCAGCAGGACTTCCGATTGCGGCGCCGCCGAGATTGGTCATCCGTACGGTGCGGTCGCCGACAACGACCAGCCGCGGCGCCGGCGTGCCGGCCGCCGGCGGGCGAGCGCCGGATGCGCGGGTTGTGCAGGGGCGGTCCGCCCCGGGCCGATCAGCTGCGACAGCGGCGAAGACCAGTTCGGTGGCCAGTACGCAGGCCAGCAGCCAGCGGCGACGGTGCGGACCGTCGGACGGTCAGTAGCGGCGGGCGTCGTAGATCGGGCCGGACGAGTTCATCGGCACCACCCGCACCGGCACGCCGTAGGTGGAGGAATGGACCATCAGGCCGTCACCGATGTAGAGGCCGGCATGAGATGCGTCGGAATAGAAGGTCAGCACGTCGCCGGGCTGCAGGTCCGACAGCGAGACCGGCTGTCCGCCGTGGGCCAGCGCCTGGCTGGAATGCGGCAGCGCGATGCCGGCCTGCTGGAATGCCCACATCACCAGGCCGGAGCAGTCGAAACCGCCGGGCGCGGCGCCACCCCAGGCGTAGGGCGCACCGACCTGGGTCAGCGCGGCCTGAACAGCGATCGCGCCCTGGCCGCTGCCGGGTGCAGCGCCGAATCCAGGCCCGGGACCACCCGGCTGCCCGCCGCCCGGTGGCAACGCCTCGGGAGCGGGAGCGGCGGCGGCCATGGCCGCCGGCGGCGGGACGGGCCCGGGCGTGGCCAGCTCGGTGCGCTGGTTCGGGCTCAGCGCGAGGTACTGCGACTTGACGATGCCGATCTGCAGCTGCAGCTGGCTCTGCTTGGACTGCAGGTCGCGCGCACCGCGGCGGCCTGCTCGGCGGCGGTCTTGGCGTCGGCGGCCGATTTCGCGGATGCCTCCTCGGCTTGGGCGGCCTGCTCGCGGGCGGCGCGGTAGTTGGGCCATCTGCGCGAGCATCGCGGTGGCCATCACCCGCTGCACGGCCAATCTTGCCGATCAGCTGCTGCGGCGACTCGGCGGTCATGATGGCGTTCAAGCCGTCGGTGCGGCCGCCCATGTACATCGCTGCAGCAAACTTGTCGACACCGGCCTGGAATGTTGCCAGTCGCGACTTCGCGGCGTCGGCGGCGGCCAGGTCGTCGGAGTGCTTCTTGTCGGCGGCTTGCTGCGCAGCCAGCTTGTTGTTGAGGTCGAGCTGCGCGCTGTGCATCGCCTCGGTGGTTTGCTCAGCCTGCCGCGACAACTCGCTGAGCTTTGCCATCGCGTCATTGGCCGGGTCAGCCAGCACATTACTGGCAGCAACACCGGATAGGGCAACGAAACCAGCTACCGCTCCCACAGCAAAGCGGGTAGCCGCGCGCAAACACGCGTTTCTACAGTTATGCCCCAACCCCAAAACTTTGCATCCTTAAAACCCGTCGGCGCCGTAGCCGAGTCTGCCTTAGGTCTCAGATAGGTTACGAAACGGCATCGGGGTTGTCCAACTCTGGATGATTAAGAAAACAGCAAGATTTCAACGTAGCGCGGTTAGGCTACCCCGGGCCGCTGTCGGTGGATCGGAACCAGCCGCAGTCTCGGGGCCAGTCCCGCGTCGGCGAGCACCTCCAACGCGACGCGCTCATCCTCCAGCAAAGTTTCCGGTACCCCGAGTATCACGCTGACGACGCAGTCGCGTGCATCCGGGACCGCGCACTGCGCAGTCGTCACAGTCGATGACCACGGGTTCTGCTGCATCGGGCGGGACTGCCGCCGCCCAGTCGGGCTCGTCGGTGTGCGCCATCTGGCTGGTCCTCTCGGTCTTGTGGTGGCTTGGTGGTGGCCTTGCCGACACGCTAACCGCCGGCACCGACATGCCTCGCCGGCATCATTGCCGCCGCGACGCGCCGCCGGAGAATCCGGGCCGTGTCGGTGCGACTGCCTAACGTCGCGGCCATGGGTGCGCCCGCTGCCGAGCAGCTGAGCCTCCCCGACCTGGACGAGGCTGCCGAAATATCGCTGCGCGAGACCACATTCGTGGTCGTGGACCTGGAGACCACCGGCGGGCGGATGACCGCCGGTGACGGGACCGCCGCCGACGCCATCACCGAAATCGGCGCGGTCAAAGTGCGCGGCGGTGTGGTGCTCGGCGAGTTCGCCACCCTCGTCGACCCGCAGCGCAGCATCCCGCCGCAGATCGTGCAGCTCACCGGCATCACCACGGCCATGGTGTGCGATGCCCCGACCATCGGCGCGGTGCTGCCGATGTTTTTCGAGTTCGCCCGAGGCTCGGTGCTGGTGGCCCACAACGCCAGGTTCGACGTCGGGTTTTTGCGGGCCGCCGCCGACCGGTGCGGCATCGGATGGCGGCGACCGCAGGTGCTGTGCACCGTTGCGCTGGCCCGCCGGGTGCTCAGCCGCGAGGAAGCCCCCAGTGTGCGGCTGGCAGCGCTGGCCCGGCTGTTCGCCGTCGCCAGCGAGCCGACCCACCGGGCACTCGACGACGCGCGGGCCACCGTCGAGGTGTTGCACGCGCTCATCGAGCGGGTGGGCAATCAAGGTGTGCACACTTACGCCGACCTGCGCTCGTATCTGCCCGACGTGACGCCGGCGCAGCGGCGCAAGCGGGTGCTGGCCGAAGGGTTGCCGCACCGGCCCGGGGTCTATCTGTTCCGCGGGCCGGCAGGTGAGGTGCTCTATGTCGGCACCGCAATTGATTTGCGGCGCAGGGTAAGTCAGTACTTCAACGGCTCGGATCAGCGCGGCCGGATCAAGGAGATGGTCGCGCTGGCAGGCGCCGTCGAGCACGTCGAGTGCGCGCATGCGCTAGAGGCCGGTGTGCGCGAACTGCGGATGTTGAGCGCGCATGCCCCGCCGTACAACCGCCGGTCGCGGTTCCCGCACCGCTGGTGGTGGGTGGTGCTGAGCGCCGAGGCCTTTCCCCGATTCTCGGTGGTGCGAACGCCGCGCCACGATCGCGCGGTCGGCCCGTTTCGCTCCCGCGCCGACGCCGCCGACACCGCCGCACTGCTGGCCCGGTTCACCGGTGTGCGCACCTGCACCAAGCGGCTGGCCCGTTCGGTGCTGCACGGCCCGGCCTGCCCGCAGCACGAGGTTTCGCCGTGTCCGGCTGCTCGTGACGTGACCGCCGGCCAATACGCCGCCGCGGTCGCCCGCGCCGCGGCACTGATCGACGGCCTGGACAACACCGCGTTGGCCGCGGCCGTCGAGCAGATCGCCGACCTCGCCGAGCGTCAGCGCTACGAGAGCGCCGCCCGGCTGCGTGACCACACGGTGGCCGCGGTGGAGGTGCTCTGGCGCGGCCAGCGCCTGCGCGCGCTGGCCGCGCTGCCGGAGCTGGTGGCCGCCGCCCCCGACGGCGACGGCGGCTGGCAGCTGTCGGTGATCCGCTACGGCCAGCTCGCCGCGGCCGGCAGTGCCCGCCGCGGGGTGCCGCCGATGCCCGTCGTCGACGCCATCCGGGCGGGCGCGCAGGTGGTCCTGCCCCAGCCCGCCCCGCTGGGCGGCGCGCTGGTGGAGGAGACGGCGCTGATCGCGCGCTGGCTGGCGGCGCCCGGGGTGCGCATCGTGTGTGTCAGCGGCGCCGACGAGTCGGCTGGTGTTCGCCGTTGGGATCCGCGGGGCCGTGGGCCGGGTGGGCCGCGTCGGCGCGCTCGGCGCGGGTGGCCGCCGAACAAGCCGTCACGAGCCGAGACTCAGAGCTGCTGGCCGAACCGCACCCATCGCGCGAGCAGCTGTTCGGCTGCGCCGCTGTCGATCGCGTCGGTGGCGCGGCTCAGCCCGTCTTCCCACGCCGGCAGCCACTCGGCGCGGCTGGATAGCCCGGTATGGGCCACGATCGCGCCCGCGGCGTTGAGCACGACGGCGTCGCGCACCGGGCCTTTGGTGCCGGCCAGCACCGAACGCGCCTCGGCCGCATTGGCCGTCGCGTCGCCGCCCAACAACTCGTCCAGCTCGGCGCGGGCGAACCCGAACCCGGCAGGGTCAAATGTCAGCTTGTCCACGGTGCCGGCCTGCACCCGCCAGATCGTGCTGGTCGTGGTGGTGGTCAGCTCGTCGAGCCCGTCGTCGCCGTGCACCACCAGCACACTGGACTGCCGCGCTGCGAAGACCCCCGCCATCACCTCGGCCAGGTCGGCGAACGCGCAGCCGATCAGCCCGGCTCGTGGTCGGCCCGGATTGGTAAGCGGCCCAAGCAGATTGAAAACCGTCGGCACGCCGACTTCGCGCCGTGCCGCCGACGCGTGCCGGTACGACGGATGAAATTGCGGCGCAAAGCAGAACCCGATCCCGACTTCGGCGACACTGCGCGCGACGTCGTCGGGGCCCAGGTCGATGCGCACCCCCAGCGCCTCCAGGGTGTCGGCCCCGCCGGCCAGCGACGACGCCGCCCGGTTGCCGTGCTTGACCACCGGCACGCCGGCCGCCGCCACCACGATCGCCGCCATGGTGGACAGGTTGACAGTGCTGACGCCGTCACCGCCGGTGCCGACCACATCGACGGTGTCGGTTCCGATCTGCTCGGTGGGCAGCCGACGTGCGTGCTGCAGCATCACGTCCGCCAGCTCGGTGACCTCCGCGGCCGTCGGGGCCTTCATCTTCAGCGCTACCGCGAAGGCCGCGATCTGCGCCGGCGTCGCGGACCCGGTCATGATCTGCTCCATGGCCCAGCCGGCCTGTCCGCGCGGCAGATTCTGGCCCGCGGTCAAAACCGTGAGCACTCGCGGCCACGACAGCGCCTGGTCCGGGGGGCGCTGGGATGACCCGGAAGCTGACACCGCCACACCGCAGATGGTCCCATGGCGATCGCAAGCGCGGCGCAGCCGGGCGCGGGCGCCGGACGGACATGAATTCCGCTCGCCAATTTCCGCCCCGGGTGGAGGTCGACAACTACAAAGCGTCATACTTGCGGATGTGACGAGTGCGGTAGGGACCTCGGGTACTGCTATCACGGCGCGCGTTCATTCGCTCAACCGCCCCAACATGGTCAGTGTCGGCACCATAGTCTGGCTTTCCAGCGAATTGATGTTCTTTGCTGGGCTGTTCGCGTTCTACTTCACTGCGCGCGCCCAGGCCGCCGGCAACTGGCCGCCCGCGCCGACCGAGTTGAACCTCTACCAAGCCGTCCCGGTCACGCTGGTGCTGATCGCCTCGTCGTTCACCTGCCAGATGGGGGTCTTCGCGGCCGAGCGCGGCGACGTGTTCGGGCTGCGCCGCTGGTATTTGCTCACCTTCGGGATGGGGTTGTTCTTCGTCCTGGGACAGGGGTACGAGTACCTCCACCTGATGAGCCACGGCACCACCATCCCCAGCAGCGCGTACGGCAGCGTCTTCTACCTGGCCACCGGCTTCCACGGATTACACGTCATCGGCGGGCTGATCGCGTTCATCTTCCTGCTGGCCCGCACCACGATGAGCAAGTTCACGCCGGCGCAGGCGACCGCGTCGATCGTCGTCTCCTACTACTGGCACTTCGTCGACATCGTGTGGATCGCCCTGTTCGCCACGATTTATTTCATCCGATGACCAGCGCAGGTAAGAACAGGAGTGCTCGGTTGAAGAGACTGGGGTTGACCCGATCGCTGAGTGACCGGGCGCGGCGCCGCCTGCGTCGCCGTTTGTCGGCCGGAATGCTGCTGGTGGTGGCACTTTCGGCGGCCGGCGGGCTGGCCGCCGTCTTGACCCCCAGCCCCCAGGTGGCTGTCGCCGACGAGTCGTCCTCGGCGCTGCTGCGCACCGGCAAGCAGCTTTTCGACACCTCGTGCGTGACCTGCCACGGCGCCAACCTGCAGGGCGTACCCGACCGGGGGCCGAGCCTGATCGGCGTGGGCGAGGCCGCGGTCTACTTCCAGGTATCCACCGGCCGGATGCCGGCGGTGCGCGGCGAGGCCCAGGCGACCCGCAAAGACCCGATTTTCGACGAGCCCGCAGATCGACGCGCTGGGCGCTTACGTGGAGGCCAACGGCGGCGGGCCCACCGTGACACGCAACCCCGACGGCAGCATCGCGATGCAGTCGCTGCGCGGCGACGACATCGGCCGCGGCGGCGACCTGTTCCGGCTCAACTGCTCGTCATGCCACAACTTCACCGGTAAGGGCGGCGCGTTGTCGTCGGGCAAGTTCGCCCCCGACCTGGGACCGGCCAACGAGCAGCAGATCCTCGACGCGATGCTGACCGGTCCGCAGAACATGCCGAAGTTCTCCGACCGTCAGCTCTCCTTCGATGCCAAGAAAGACATCATCGCCTACGTGAAATCCGTTACCGAGGAACGAAGTCCGGGCGGCAACGGCCTGGGCGGATTCGGCCCCGCCCCCGAGAGCATGGCGATGTGGATCATCGGGATGGTCGCCGTCATCGGTGCGGCACTTTGGATTGGGGCACGATCGTGAGCGACGGCGACAAGGGCACCGGCCAGCCCACCGATGCCGAACTGAACGCGATGTCGCGCGACGAGCTCGTTGCGCTCGGCGGCCGGATCGACGGCGTAGAGACCGTCTTCAAGGAGCCGCGCTGGCCGGTGGCCGGCACCAAGGCCGAAAAGCGCGCCGAACGCCTGGTGGCGATCTGGCTTTTGCTGGGTGGGCTTCTTCGGGTTCGCGCTGTTGCTGGTTTTCCTGTTCTGGCCGTGGGAGTACAAGCCGCACGGCGAACAGGGCAGCTTCTTGTACTCCCTGACCACCCCGCTCTACGGGCTGACCTTCGGGATGTCTGTTCTGTGTATCGCCATCGGCGCGGTGCTGTTCCAGAAAAAGTTCATCCCCGAAGAGATTTCGATTCAGGACCGCCACTACGGCGCGGCCGGGTCAGATGAGATCGACCGCAAGACCGTGGTCGCCAACCTGACCGACGCGCTCGAGGGTTCGACGCTGCGGCGTCGCAAACTGATCGGCCTGTCGCTGGGCGTCGGGCTCGGCGCGTTCGGGCTCGGCACCCTGGTGGCATTTGCCGGCGGCCTCATCAAGAACCCGTGGAAGCCGGTGGTGCAGACCGCTGACGGCAAGAAAGCCGTGCTGTGGACTTCGGGCTGGACGCCGCGCTTTCACGGCGAGACCATCTACGTGGCCCGGGCCACCGGCGAAAGCCTGGGAGCGCCGTTCGTCAAGATGCGCCCCGAGGACATCGAAGCCGGCGGCATGGAGACCGTCTTCCCGTGGCGTGAGTCCGACGGTGACGGCACCACGGTGGAATCACACGAGAAGCTGACAGCCATCCTGACCGCCGTCCGCAACCCGGTGATGCTGATCCGCATCAAGCCCACCGACATGTCGAAGGTCGTGAAGCGCAAGGGTCAGGAGAGCTTCAATTTCGGCGAGTTGTTCGCCTTCACCAAGGTCTGCTCGCATTTGGGTTGTCCCTCATCGCTTTACGAGCAGCAGTCCTACCGCATCCTGTGCCCGTGCCACCAGTCGCAGTTCGACGCATTGCATTACGCCAAACCGATTTTCGGGCCGGCCGCGCGCGCGTTGGCACAGCTGCCCCTCACCATTGACGCCGACGGGTATCTCGTCGCCAACGGCGACTTCATCGAGCCTGTCGGACCGGCATTTTGGGAGCGCACAACACCATGAGTCCAAAACTGAGTCCGCCGAGTCCCCCGAAGATCGGCGACGTCCTGGCCCGTCAAGGCGAGGACATCGACTCGCGCTATCACCCGTCGGCTGCGGTGCGCCGCCAGCTCAACAAGGTCTTCCCGACGCACTGGTCGTTCCTGCTCGGTGAGATCGCGATGTACAGCTTCATCGTCCTGCTGCTGACCGGCGTATATCTGACGCTGTTCTTCGACCCCTCCATGGACGACGTCACCTACAACGGCGTCTATCAGCCACTGCGCGGGGTGGAGATGTCGAAGGCCTACGCGTCGACGCTCGACATCAGCTTCGAGATCCGCGGCGGCCTGTTCGTGCGCCAGGTGCACCACTGGGCCGCGCTGATGTTCGCCGCGGCGATCATGGTGCACTTGGCCCGGATCTTCTTCACCGGCGCGTTCCGGCGGCCGCGCGAAGCCAACTGGGTCATCGGTTCGCTGCTGCTGATCCTGGCGATGTTCGAGGGCTACTTCGGCTACTCGCTGCCCGACGACCTGCTGTCCGGCATCGGGCTGCGGGCCGCACTGTCGTCAATCACGTTGGGAATGCCGGTGATCGGCACCTGGCTGCACTGGGCCCTGTTCGGCGGCGACTTCCCCTGCGGCGGTGCGGGAGACGACTGCACCGCGGCGGGCTACATCATCCCGCGTTTGTACGCGCTGCACATCCTGTTGCTGCCCGGGATCATGCTGGCGCTGATCGGCGCGCATCTGGCGTTGGTGTGGTTCCAGAAGCACACCCAGTTCCCCGGGCCCGGCCGCACCGAGCACAACGTCGTCGGCGTGCGGGTGATGCCGGTGTTCGCGGTCAAATCCGGCGCCTTCTTCGCGCTGACCACCGGGGTTCTCGGCCTGATGGGCGGCCTGCTGCAGATCAACCCGATCTGGAACCTGGGCCCCTACAAGCCATCTCAGGTCTCAGCGGGTAGCCAGCCGGACTTCTACATGATGTGGACCGAAGGCCTGGCCCGTATCTGGCCGGCGTGGGAGTTCTACATCGGCCACCACACCATCCCCGCTGTCGGTCTGGGTCGGGATAATCATGGGCCTGGTTTTCGTGCTGCTGATCATCTATCCGTTCCTGGAGAAGGGTTCAGCGGTGATCGCGCCCATCACAACCTGCTGCAGCGCCCGCGGGATGTGCCGGTGCGCACCGCGATCGGGGCCATGGCGATCGCCTTCTACATGGTGCTCACCCTGAGCGCGATGAACGACGTCATCGCGCTGAAATTCCACATCTCACTCAACGCCACCACCTGGATCGGGCGCATCGGCATGATCGTGCTGCCGCCGATCGTCTACTTCATCACCTACCGGTGGGCTGTCGGTCTGCAACGCAGCGACCGCGCGATCCTCGAGCACGGCATCGAAACCGGCATCATCAAACGACTGCCGCACGGCGCCTACATCGAACTGCACCAGCCACTCGGGCCGGTCGACGACCACGGCCACCCGCTGCCGCTGGAATACCAAGGCGCGCCGGTGCCCGTCAAGATGAACAAGCTCGGCTCCGCCGGCTCCCCCGGCTCGGGCAGCTTCCTGTTCGCCGACCCCGCCTCCGAAGACGCCGCGCTCTCCGAAGCCCACCACGCCGCCGAACAACGCGCCCTCACCGCACTGCGGGAGCACCAAGACGGCAGCAACGGCTCACCGAACGGCCACAACGGCCACCACTAGCGAAACGTCTAAGCGGCGGTGAGCGTGCGGCGTAGCTGCCGCACCTGCCGCCACAGCACCAACGGCATGATCAGCGTGACGAATCCGGCGATTCCGTAGCTGGTCCACGAGAAGGCATCGTGGCCGATGGCCATCAGATAGGTGGCCACCGCAACCGCCAGCAGCGCCGCCCCCATGGTGCTCATCAGAGCGGCGGTGCCGCGCAACCAGAAACGATCCACCGCCGCGTCCGGCAATGCCGGCCGTAACGCGGTCAGCCGTTCGGTGCGGCCCTGCCCCGTCGTGGCCGACGTACCGGTGTGCCCTGACCGGTTCAGCTGCCCGCTGGACATCCTCGCCGATCGCGCGACCGGCCCGTCGCGAATGGTGCGCCGGGCCCGCAGCAGCATCGGGATCGCCGCCGCGATGACCAGCGCGGAGATGACGATGATGGCGTAGAGCACCGACGAGGTGTGCGGGTTCCCTCGATGGTTGTGGAAGCCCCGGCCGAGGTCCATCAGCGCGACGATCGCGGCCACGCTCATCCCCACCAACGCCAGCCAGACGGCGGCGCACGCGCCGACCAGGATGCGATCGGCGGTAGCGGGCGCCATCTTGCCCCGCGTGCCCCAGACTTGCGAGTAGCGGTCGACCATCAGCAGTTCGTCTGCGGTTGGTTGTTTTCGTTCGCCGACAACACCTTGCCGTCGCTCGTGGTGATCGAGCAGTTCAGTTTGCTCAACCGCAGCAAGCTGGTCGCCTCCACCGAACCGACGTCGGACGTCGAAATCGGGGTCAGCGTCAGCGTCCACGGGATGTACACGTTGTTCAGGATCCGTCGCATTCCCGAGGCGTCGGTGTAGGTGATCGTGATCTGGTCAAACGGCGCCTTGGTTCCGGTCACCGAGTAGGTCACCTGCCGGGGTGCGGCGGGCGGGGCCGGCGGTGCTGGTGCTGGTGCGGGCGCGGGTGCCGGTGCCGGCGCAGGCGCCGGGGCGGGTGGTGGTGGCGCCTCGCTGGTCGGCGGCGGCGGGGGTGGCGGCGGTGGCGGCGGCCTCGCTGGTCGGCGGTGGAGGCGGCGGGGGCGCCTCGCTGGTCGGCGGCGGTGGCGGCGGGGGTGGCGGTGTCGTGACGATGATCTCGTCCTGCGGCGGCGGCGTCGACGTGGTCGCGGTGCCGGGCGTCGCCACCTCGTTGGTTTCGGTGCGGGCGAACAGCAGCGATACCGATACCACCAGCGCGATCGCCGCGACGATCGCGGCTACACCGACGACCCACGGCCAGCGCGGCGTGCTGGCTTCTTCTTCGGCCGGCTCGTCGTAGCTCTCGTAGTCGTAGAGGTCCAGGTCGGCGGGCACATACGGGCCGCTGGTGAAGTGTTCGGACTCCGGAGCCGAGTAGGCCTGCGAGTAGATATCAGTCTGGCCGGTCTCGCCGTCCTGTTCGGTCCCCTCCCTTGTCGACTCGTTCGCCGAATTCGCTGTCGCCTTCGCCGGGCTCGACGCCGGGTTCCAGTTCTTCGGACTCCGGTCCTGGTGGATTCGGCCCGCTCATGTCTGCCTGTCCTGTCCGAACTTCATCGGCGCGCGCAGCACCGGGGCTGTGGTGGTGAGCGCGCGCTCCGATGTTCCTCATTGTGCCTCGGCGAAACCCTACCCAACCGGTAGCTGCGCGGCATTCTCGGTGAACGGGTCACGGACCAACTGATGCCCTGATTGTGACCTTTGACCGATGCCGACTAGTGCTTCTCGGGACCGACGTAGTACTCGAAGACCAACCCGGCCGCCGAACTCAGGATGAACACCACCCCGGCGACGATCAACCAGGGCAGCCACAGTGCGATGCCGACCGCCGCCACCGAGCCCGACAGCGCGATCAGGATCGGCCACCAGCTGTGCGGGCTGAAGAAGCCCAGTTCGCCTGCGCCGTCGCTGATCTCAGCGCCCTCGTAGTCCTCGGGGCGGGTGTCGAGCCGGCGTGCGACGAAACGGAAGAACGTCGCCACGATCAGCGCCATCCCCGCAGTCAGCGCCAGCGCGGTGGTGCCGGCCCACTCGATACCGCCGGTGGCGAACAAGCTGGTCAGGACGCCGTAAAGCACCGCGCAGAAGACGAAGAACGCGGCCACGAACTCGAACAGCCTGGCTTCGATATGCATGGGGCTTCCTACTTACTCGCTTGGGGTGCGTGCTCGCCGCGGCGGGTGTCGAACGGGTGAGTGGTCACCGCGACCGGAGACTGGGCGATCGCCTGTAAGGCCTGGGCATTGGTCTTGCCGGCGATCCGCTGCTGCAGATAGGCCTTGAAGTCGTTGGGCTGCACCACCCGGACCTCGAAGTTCATCATCGAGTGATAGGTGCCGCACATTTCAGCGCAGCGACCCACGAAAGCCCCGGTCTGGTTGATCTCAGCGACCTGGAAGACGTTGACGGAGTGGTTCGCCTTCGGGTCGGGCATCACGTCGCGCTTGAACAGGAACTCCGGCACCCAGAAAGCGTGGATGACGTCAGCCGAAGCCAGCTGGAACTCGATCCGCTTGCCTGCCGGCAGCACCAGTACCGGGATCTCGGTGCTGGTACCCACCGTCTCGACCTTGTCGAAGTTCAGGTAGGTGCGGTCCTCTCGGTTGAGGCCGCGCACCGGGCCGACGAGTTCCTCGCCGTGCTTGTCTTTGCCCTCGGGCTTGGACACCATCGCCGCTTTACGGGCGGGGTCGGCCCCGTCGTAGCGGAGCGTGCCGTCCTTGAAATCCACCTTCTGGTAGCCGAACTTCCAGTTCCACTGGAAGGCCGTGACGTCGACGACGACCTCCGGGTCGGACGCCAAGTGCAGCATCTTCTCCTGCACCACCACGGTGAAGTAGAACAGCACCGAGATGATCAGGAACGGTGTGACGGTGAGCACCAGCTCCAGCGGCATGTTGTAGCCGAACTGGCGAGGCAGTTCGGTGTCGGTGGCTTTCTTGCGGTGAAACGCGCTGGACCAGAAGATCAGGCCCCAGACGATGACGCCGACCACCAGCGACGCGATCACCGCGCCGATCCACAGCTGACGGTTGACGTCGGCCTCCGGGGTGATGCCCTCGGCCAGCCGAGGCCGAAGACCTCCGACCAACTGCATCCGCTCAGCGTGACCGCCAGCATGGCGAGCACGCCGGCCAGCACCGGCAGCCGAAACCGCCAGGAGCCCGCGGAGCGGCTTCCGCAACAAGCCCTGCGAACGGCTTGGTCCGCGAGGTGTCACCGTGGCGCCTCCTGAATCACAAGCTGGACCGACAGCAAGCATGTCGAATACTACGCAGCGTAGACCACGCGGCGTAACCAAGCCGTGCCGGACTCCCCGCGCCCGGCGCCGGCCGACCGTCAAGCCTGCGACCTGCGGCAGCGCCGACGCAGGCGCGTTGCGGCATACTTGTCGCGATGTGTGGACTGCTGGCTGTTGTGAGCGCCGTAAGCGCTGCGGCCGGCGGTGATTCGGGCGCTACGGGCTCGGCCGGCGACATGGCCGATGCCGTCGGCCGCGCCTCGCACCTGATGCGCCACCGCGGACCCGACGAGCCGGGCACCTGGGCCGATCCCGCCGGGACCGTCGTGTTCGGCTTTAACCGGCTGTCCATCATCGATATCGCGCATTCGCACCAGCCGCTGCGTTGGGGGCCGCCGGAAAGCCCCGGCCGGTACGAGCTGGTGTTCAACGGCGAGATCTACAACTACCTGGAGCTGCGGGCCGAGCTCGCCGAACGCCACGGCGCCGAATTCGCCACCGACGGCGACGGCGAGGCCATCGTCGCCGCCTATCACCATTGGGGCGCCGACGCCCTGACCCGGCTACGTGGCATGTTCGCCTTCGCGCTGTGGGACAACGTGGCCGGTGAATTATTCTGCGCGCGTGACCCTTTCGGCATCAAACCGCTGTTCATGGCGACCGGAACCGGTGGCACCGCGGTGGCCAGCGAAAAGAAATGCCTGCTGGACCTGGCCGACCTGATCGGGTTCGACACCGCGATCGACGTGCGCGCCGTACAGCACTACACGGTCCTGCAGTATGTGCCCGAGCCGGAGACGCTGCACCGCGGCGTCCGCCGGCTCGAGTCCGGCTGCTATGCGCGGATCCGTCCCGGTAGCGCCCCGCAGACCACCCGCTACTTCGTGCCGCGCTTCACCACCACGCCGATCACCCCGGACACCGAGCAGGCTCGCTACGACGAGATCACCGCGGTCCTGGAGGAGTCGGTGGCCAAGCACATGCGCGCCGACGTCACCGTCGGCGCCTTCCTGTCGGGCGGCATCGACTCGACGGCGATCGCGGCGCTGGCGATCCGGCACAATCCTCGGCTGATCACGTTCACCACCGGGTTCGAGCGTGAGGGGTTCTCCGAGATCGACGTGGCGGTGGCATCGGCGGAGGCGATCGGTGCACGGCACATCGCCAAGGTGGTCGCGCCCGACGAGTTCGTCGCCGCCTTACCCGAAATTGTGTGGTACCTCGACGAGCCGGTGGCCGACCCTGCGCTGGTGCCGCTGTTCTTCGTCGCCCGCGAGGCGCGCAAGCACGTCAAGGTGGTGCTCTCCGGAGAGGGCGCCGACGAGTTGTTCGGCGGATACACCATCTATCGAGAGCCGTTGTCGCTCAAGCCCTTCGACTATCTGCCGCGGCCGCTGCGGCGTTCGGTGGGCAAGATGTCCAAACCGCTGCCGGAGGGCATGCGCGGCAAAAGCCTGCTGCACCGCGGCTCGCTGACGCTCGAGGAGCGCTACTACGGCAATGCCCGCAGCTTCTCCGACGCGCAGCTGCGCGACGTGTTGCCCGGGTTCCGCCCCGACTGGACGCACACCGACGTGACGGCACCGCTGTACGCCGAGTCCGCAGACTGGGACCCGGTGGCCCGCATGCAGCACATCGACCTGTTCACCTGGTTGCGCGGCGACATTCTGGTCAAGGCCGACAAGATGACGATGGCCAACTCGCTGGAGCTGCGGGTCCCGTTTCTGGATCCCGAGGTGTTCGCGGTGGCGTCCCGGTTGCCGGTGCAGGCCAAGATCACCCGCACCACCACGAAGTACGCGCTGCGGCGCGCCCTGGAGCCGATCGTTCCGCCGCACGTGCTCAACCGGCCGAAACTGGGCTTCCCGGTCCCCATCCGGCACTGGCTGCGTGCCGGCCCGCTGCTGGAGTGGGCGCATGAGATGGTGGACGCTTCAGCAGACCGGCCACCTGATCGACGTGTCCGCTGTTCGCCGGATGCTAGACGAACACCGTTGCGGCACAGCCGATCACAGTCGCAGGCTATGGACCGTGCTGATCTTCATGCTGTGGCACGCGATCTTCGTCGAGCACAGCGTGGTGCCGCAGATCAGCGAGCCGTCCTACCCCGTGCAGCTGTGATCCCTTTGGGCGCGCAATCTTCGCCGAGACTTACATCTCTGCGAGACATCGCGGCGTGTCTTCGCACGGGTTTAAGTGTCGCGGACAGGTAGGGCTTTAGGCGAGCACCGCGCTGATCTCGGCGGCAGCGTCGTCGCCGTACGCATCGGCCAGGCGCGTCTTGGCGACCTCGCGGTCCCACTCCCACTCCTGGGTCCCGGTCGACTCCAGCACCAGCACCGCGACCAGCGAACCCAGCTGCGCTGAACGTTCCAGGCTCAGACCACCGGTGCGTCCGGTCAGGAATCCGGCCCGGAACGCGTCGCCGACCCCGGTGGGGTCAGTCTGGCTGGTCTCGGGCACCACGCCTACGTGGACGCATGTGCCGTCGCGGTCCACGATGTCGACGCCCTTGGCGCCGAGCGTGGTCACCCGCAGGTCGACCTTCCCCAGCACATCGGCCTCCGACCAGCCGGTCTTGCTCAGCAACAGCTCCCACTCGTAGTCGTTGGTGAACAGGTACGCGGCGCCGTCGATGAGCTTGTTGATCTCGTCGCCGGATAGCCGGGGCAACTGCTGCGACGGGTCGGCGGCGAAAGCCAGTCCGAGCTTGCGGCACTCCTCGGTGTGCACCACCATCGCGTCGGGGTCATTGGCCCCGATGATGACCAGCTCGGGCTCGCCGATGGACGAGACGACGTCGGCGAGCTTGATGTTGCGGGCCTCTGACATCGCACCCGGGTAGAACGACGCGATCTGGGCCATGTCGATGTCGGTGGTGCACACGAAACGCGCGGTGTGCGCAGTTTGTGAAATCAGGACGTGGTCGGTGTTGACGCCGTGAGCCTGCAGCCATTGCCGGTAGTCGTCGAAGTCGTCACCGGCCGCCCCCACCAGCGCGACGTCGCCACCGAGCACACCGATCGCGTAGGCGATGTTGCCGGCCACACCGCCGCGGTGGATCACCAGGTCGTCGACGAGGAAGCTCAGCGAAACCTTCTGCAGATGGTCGGCGAGCAGCTGTTCGGAGAACCGGCCCGGAAACCGCATCAGATGGTCGGTGGCAATCGAACCGGTCACCGCGATCGTCACGAAATATCCACCCTTCGTTCGTAAGTTCGGCTAGCTAAGCGTACCCACGGGTGGTAGCTGCCGCTGCAGCGCGGGGCGAGGCCCGCTAGCCTCCCTAGGAGAACCTCGCGGCGACGTTCGTCATCCACACAGCCCGCTACCCGAGGAGAACCACCTATGGCCGGTCCGTATTCGCCGAACCACCGTCTCGGCGCCGACGGACCGCCGTTCATCGACCCCCATCCCAGCCAGCCCATCCCCGGTCAGACAGGCTACGCCGGGCCGCCGGCGGGCAAAGCGGCCGAAGCAGCACCCCCGTCGGCCGCCTATCCGGGCCTGCTGCCCCCGCCGGTGCCGTATCCGAGACGCCGCCGTCGACGGGCGGTGTTCGGCATCGTGGTGGCACTGGTGTTGATCACCGGGTTGATCGCAGCGATCCTGCACGGTGCGCGCAGCGGGCCGAGCACCCGGACCGGCGCGATCTCCGACGCCACGGCCAAAACGGCGATTCAGGGCTACCTGGACGCCCTCGAGCGCCGCGACACCGAAACCATCGCGCGCAACGCGCTGTGCGGCATCTACGACGCCGTGCGCGACCGACGTTCAGATCAGGCGCTGGCCAAGCTGAGCAGCGAGGCGTTTCGCAAGCAGTTCTCCGAGGCGCAAGTGACCACGATCGACAAGATCGTGTACTGGTCGGATTACCAGGCCCAGGTGTTGTTCAGCATGCGCGTCAAGCCTGGCACCGGTGAAGCCACCCGCGAGCAGGTGCAGGGCATCGCGCAGCTACTCAGCCAGCACAACCAGGTGCTGGTGTGCTCCTACGTGCTGCGGACGGCAGGCACTTACTGACGTTGAAGACCTGCGTCAGTTGAACGAGTCGCCGCAGGCGCACGAGCCGGTGGCGTTCGGGTTATCGATGGTGAAGCCCTGCTTCTCGATGGTGTCGACGAAGTCGATGGAGGCGCCCTGCACGTAGGGCGCGCTCATCCGGTCGACAGTCAGCGTGACGCCGCCGAATTCCGCGGTCAGGTCACCGTCGAGCGAGCGGTCGTCGAAGAACAGGTTGTAGCGCAGGCCCGCGCATCCCCCGGGCTGGACTGCGATACGCAGCGCCAGGTCGTCGCGTCCTTCCTGCTCCAGCAGTGACTTCGCCTTGGCTGCCGCGGCGTCTGTCAAGATCACGCCGTGGGTGGTCTTGGCGGCTGACTCGTCCTGAACAGTCATTGCGTCTCCCTATAAGTGCTGACAAGCCCAAATCGTTCTCGGGTCGGTAGGTGGGTATTGGGCCCCTGCCAAAAACCCACCTCTTCAAAGGTACCTTGTCGAGCCTCTATTCCCGAGTCGCGCCGCCACGTAGGAGGCCAGGCCCATCAGCTGGTTGGCGGCGTCGGCCAGCGCCAGCCGCACCGAACCGGCGTAGTCGGCGATCGCGAAGGCCGCCAGACACGCCCGCCGCTCGCAGCGCCAGACGGTCAAGCTCTACCTGACCAGCCATCACCACCATCGGTTTCTGCTGCGGTCGCACCGCCTCGGCCAGCGCGCCGACCACCTTGCCGTGCAACGACTGGTCGTCGAACCGGCCCTCGCCGGTGATCACCAGGTCAGCGGCGGCAATGTCATCAGCCAACCGGGTGTGCTCGGCGACGATCGCGGCACCCGATTCACACCGGCCGCCCAGGGCGAGCAGCGCCGCCCCGATGCCGCCGGCCGCCCCTGCGCCCTGTTTGCGCGCTGACCGGCCGCCCGGCGGCTGCGTCCAGCTCAGCGGCCCACTCGGTGAGCCGCTGTTCGAGCACTGCCACGGTTGCCGGATCCGCTCCCTTCTGCGGCCCGAACACCTGCGCCGCTCCCCACGGTCCCAGCAGCGGATACTCGACATCCGAGGCGGCGATCAACTCCACGCCGGCCAGCCGCTGCTGTCCTGCTGCAAGGCCGCCCAGCTCTTCGACCAGGCCGCGGCCGCCGTCGGTGCTGGCGGTGCCGCCCAAGCCCACCACGATCCGCGCGGCCCCCGTGCGCAGCAGCCGCGGCGATGAGCTGCCCAACTCCCCTGCTGTGCGCGGACAGCGCCGTCTGCGGCGTCGGCGGGCCGCCGAGGCGGGCCAATCCGCACGCCTGCGCGCATTCCAGGTATGCCGTCGCGGACTCGGGGTCAAACACCCATTCGGCCCGCACGTCTTCGTCCAGCGGGCCGGATACCTCGAGGTTCCGCCGCTCGCCGAACCGGCTGGCCAGTACGTCGACGAAGCCCGGGCCGCCGTCGGATTGCGGCGCGATGATGAATTGGTCGGCAGGGCGTGCCCGGTTCCAGCCCGTCGCGATCGCGGCAGCGGCCTCGACCGCGGTCAGGCTGTCGCCGTAGCAATCGGGGGCGACCAGCACCCGCAAGGCCGCCGGCACAAGGTCCGCGGCGGGTGCGATACCGCCGACGTCAGCCGCCGACCCGCTCATCTCAGCCAGCGTAGGGCCCGCCGTGCCAAGGTGCACCCCCGATCCCGGACCGTGTACCGCATACCATCCGCTGCGAAGTAACCTGGCGAACGTGAAACTGCTTGGTCGTAAGAAGAGACGAGGAAGGCCAGCGCCGCCGCTGACCAGGGCGGCGACCGGACACCGGCGGAGGCGGCCGATGCCTCCGCGTCCGAGTCATCCCGTGGTTCGCAGACCACCGCGCCCAAGGGGCGCCCCACGCCCAGGCGTGGCGCCACTCGGCGCAAGGGCCCGGTCGCTCCGGCACCGATGACCTCCGCCGAGGCCCGCGCGCGACGAAAGTCGTTGGCGGGGCCCAAGCTCAGCCGTGAGGAACGCCGGGCCAACAGTGCTGCGCGCCGCGCCGAGATGGCGGATCGGCGAGAGCGCATGATGGCCGGCGACGAACGCTACCTACTGGCGCGTGATCAGGGCCCGGTGCGCCGATTTGTCCGCGATTTGGTGGACGCCCGCCGCAACGTCCTCGGGCTGTTCATGCCTTCGGCACTGACGTTGCTGTTCGTCATGTTCGCCGTCCCGCAACTGCAGCTTTACATTTCGCCTGCGATGACGCTGCTGATGGCGCTGATGATGCTCGACGGACTCATTCTGGGCCGCAAAGTCGCCAGGCGGGTCGACGAGAAATTCCCGAACAACACCGAAAGTCGTTGGAAGCTAGGTCTTTACGCGGCCGGTCGGGCTTCTCAGATGCGCCGGATGCGAGCGCCCAGGCCGCAAGTCAAGCACGGCGCCCGTGTCGAGTAAACGTCGCCTGAAGAAGCCCTCGCATGGCGACCCGCTGCGATCGCCATGGGGTGCCTGATCTGCCGTGCGGACCCTGGTGCTCGGCGGGATCAAGTCGGGCAAGTCGCGTTGGGCGGAGGCGGCCATCGCCGAGTCGCTCGGACCGGTCGAACCGGTGCGCTACCTGGCGACCGGGCCGCTGACCGATACCGACCCGGCCTGGGCACGACGGATCGCCCAGCACCGCGATCGCCGGCCTGCGCACTGGTCGACGGTGGAAAGCGACGACATCCCAACGCATTTGCGCCAGTCGCCGGCCTCGCCCACCCTCGTCGACGATGTCCGCTGGCTGGCTGACCGCCACGTTGGACCGCCGCGGCTGGGAACACGGCTCGGTGTCGACGGACGTCGACGGGCTGCTCGCCGCGGTGGCATCGTTCACCTCGCCGCTGGTGCTGGTCAGCCACGAGGTCGGGCTGACCATCGTGTCGGCCACGGTGTCCGGCCGCCGGTTCACCGACGAGCTGGGCGCGCTCAACCAGCGGCTGGCCACCTTGTGCGATCGGGTGGTGCTGATGGTCGCCGGGCCTGCCATTGCACATCAAGCCGGCGACGATCTGATGGTGTTTCCGCCGGTAGTGCCACCCGATACGGATGCCGCCGCGGCGGCGCGGGCCCGCCAGGACACGCTGACCAAGCCGCACGGCGCCCTGGGCCGCCTCGAGGATCTGTCAATCTGGGTTGCGTCGTGCCAAGGCCATTGTCCGCCAGCACAATTCGAGCGCGCTCGAATTGTGGTTTTCGCCGGCGACCACGGGGTGGCCCGGTCGGGTGTGTCGGCCTATCCGGCCGAGGTCACCAGCCAGATGGTCGCCAACATCGCCGCCGGCGGCGCCGCGATCAACGCGCTGGCCGACGTCGCCGGGGCAACAGTGCGCGTCGCCGACCTCGCGGTGGACGCTGACCCGCCGTCACCGCAGATCGGCGCGCATAAGATACGGCGCGCCAGCGGCGACATCTCATGCGAGGATGCGCTGACCCACCAAGAGACCCTCGACGCGATCGACGCCGGCCGGCAGATCGCCGACCAGGAGGTCGATGCCGGTGCAGATCTTCTCATCGCCGGTGATATGGGCATCGGAAACACCACGGCGGCAACGGTTCTGACCGCGGCGCTGACGGGTGTCGAGCCGGTCGCGGCGGTCGGCTACGGAACCGGGATAGACGACGCGGGGTGGATCCGCAAAACGGCGGCGGTGCGCGATGCGCTTTACCGGGCCCAGCCGGTGTCATCCGATCCGGTCGCACTGCTACAGCGTTGCGGGGGTGCCGATCTGGCCGGGATGGCGGGCTTCTGCGCGCAGGCCGCTGTCCGCCGTACCCCGCTGTTGCTGGACGGCCTGGCGGTGACGGCTGCGGCTCTCGTCGCCGAGCGCCTGGCCCCGGGCGCCCGGCTGTGGTGGCAGGCCGGTCACCTTTCCACCGAACCGGCGCACGCGCTGGCCCTGGCTCAACTGGGGCTGGATCCGATCGTGGACCTGCGCATGCGGCTGGGCGAGGGCACCGGCGCCGCGGTGGCGCTGCCGGTGCTGCGGGCCGCCGTGGCCGCGCTGGCGTCCATGGCCAGCTTTGCCAGCGCGAACGTTTCCGACCGCGCCGACCGCCCTGCCTCTTCACCGTGATCCGTTCGCTGGCAACGGCTTTCGCGTTCGAGACCGTGGTCCCGGTGCCCGGCACGACCGACCGGCCGCTGGGCCGCGGTGCGATGACTGCGCTGCCGGTCGTCGGCGCGGCACTCGGTGCGCTCGCCGCGGCCGTGACATGGGCAAGCGCGCTGGCGTTCGGCTCGGGCAACCCGCTGACCGGCCTGCTCGCCGTGGCGGTGCTGTTGGCGGCGACCCGTGGCCTGCATATCGACGGCGTGGCCGACACCGCCGACGGGCTGGGCTGCTACGGGCCGCCGGAACGCGCGCTGCAGGTGATGCGTGACGGGTCGACCGGACCGTTCGGCGTGGCCAGCGTCGTTTTGGTGATCATGCTGCAGGGCCTGGCTTTTTCGGCGCTGGGCGCAGCCGCGATCGTCGTCGCCGTTTCCGCCGGCCGGGTCGCCGCGGTGCTGGCTTGCCGCCGATCAGTGCCCGCAGCGCAGGGCAGCACTTTGGGCGCCCGGGTCGCCGGCACCCAGTCCGCGCCGGTGATCGCGGCCTGGGTCGCGGTGCTGATCGCGGCGGCGCTGGCCGCAGGTCGGCAGCTGTGGCAGGGGCCGGCGGCGGTGCTGGTCGGACTCGCCTGCGGCGCGGCGCTGATCAGTCACTGTGTGCGCCGTTTCGGCGGCATCAGCGGTGACGTGCTGGGCGGCGCAATCGAATTGACCACGACGGTGACCGCGCTGATGCTGGCCGGGTCGATCCGCATCGGCTGACGGCACGGTTTGATCGAGGCGTCAGTCGGGTGCGACGGGCAGTCCCGGACACAGGGTTTGGTAGCCGATGCTCGGCGACACCCAGTCGCGCCACTGTTTGTGGCTCATGTTCGATGTCAGCTTGTCGCACAGTAGTTCGGGCCACGCCGAACGGGCTGGTGCGGGCCACAACCGCAACGTGTCGTCGTTACTGCCGGAGACGATGAGCTCCCCGCCAGGGCTGAAGGCCACACTGCGCACTCCGGCGGTGTGCCCGGTGAGCGGTTCGCCGATGGGCTGGCCGGTGCCGGCGTCCCACAACCGCACCGTGTCGTCCATGCTGCCGGAGACGATGCGCTGTCCGTCCGGGCTGAAGGCCACGCCGATCACCGCCGCCGTGTGTCCGGTGAGCGGTTCGCCGATGGGCCGGCCGGTGCCGGCGTCCCACAACCGCACCGTGTCGTCCAGGCTGGCCGAAACGATGCGGTGCCCGTCGGGGCTGAATGCCACAGCCCACACCACATTGGTGTGGCCGGTGAGCGGCTGTCCGATGGATTTGCCGCTGTCGGCATCCCACAACCGCATCGTCTTGTCTTCGCTGCCGGAGACGATGCGGTGCCCGTCGGGGCTGAACGCCACACTGGTCACCTCGTCGGTGTGGCCGGTGAGCGGCACACCGATCGGTTGGCCGGTGTCGGCGTCCCACAATCGCACCGTGTGGTCCCAGCTGCCGCTGGCCAGCCGGTGCCCGTCGGGACTGAACGCCACGCTGCTCACCACGAAGGTGTGACCGGTCAGGGGATTGCCGATGCGCTGTCCGGTGTCGGCGTCCCACAGCTGCACCGAGCCATCGCTGCAGCCGGCGACGATGCGATGCCCGTCGGGACTGAACGCCACACTCTCCACAAACACGTGATCGGGATTGCCGGCAAGGGGCTGTCCGATGGGTTGCCCGGTGCCGGCGTCCCATAGCCGCATCGAGCCGTCGTCGCTGCCGGAAACGATACGGTGCCCGTCCGGACTGAACGCCACACTGTTCACGGTCATGGTGTGGCCCCTGAGCGGTGCGTCGATGTCGGCGTCCCACACGCGCAGCGTGGTGTCGTCGCTGCCCGAGATGATGTGGCGCCCGTCCGGGCTGAATGCCACACTCCACACGAAGTTCGTCGGGCCGGTGAGCGGCTGCCCGATGGGTTCGCCGGAACCGGCGTCCCACAGCCGCAGGGTGCGGTCGGCGCTCCCGGAAACGATGCGCTGCCCGTCGGGACTGAACGCCGCGGAGTACACCGTGCCGGTGTGACCGGTGAGCGGTTCGCCGATCGGTTGACCGGAGCCGGCGTCCCACAGCCGCAGCGTGTGATCGGCGCTGGCAGAGAGGATGCGCTGCCCGTCGGGACTGAACGCCACACTGTCCACCGAGTTGGTATGGCCGGCGAGTCCGGTGATCGGTCGGCCGGTGTCGGCGTCCCACAATCCCACTATCGTGTCGTAACTACCGGAGACGACGCGGTGCCCATCGGGGCTGAACGCCACGGCATTCACCGCGCTCTGGTGGCCAATCAGCGGTTGCCCGATCGGTTGACCCGTGTTGGCATCCCACAACCGCAGCGTGCGGTCGTTGCTCCCCGAGACGATGCGCTGTCCGTCCGGGCTGAACGCCACGCCGTTCACCTGATCGGTATGGCCGGTGAGCGGCGCACCGATCGGTTGGCCGGTGGCGGCGTCCCACAACCGCAGCGTGTGGTCGTTGCCCGCCGAGACGATGCGCTGCCCGTCCGGGCTGAACGCCACACCGGCCACAGCGCCGGTATGGCCGGTGAGCGGCGCACCGATCGGTTGGCCGGTGGCGGCGTCCCACAACCGCAGCGGACCGTCTTCGCTGCCCGAGACGATATGGTGCCCGTCCGGACTGACCGCCACAGCACGAACCGGCGCGGCCGTCTGGATGATCTTGAGCGTGTCCCGTCGCGCGATTACCGCGGTGAACTGGGCACCGATGTTGGCGGTCGGCGAGATTCGCGGCGCAGCGACAATCTGCTGGACCGCCCGCACATCGCCTCCTCCGAGGGCCCCGGCGAGCATGGCCTGTCCCTGCGACGTCAATGTCAGAGCGATCGCCGCGTTCCGTTGCCGGATTGCTTCGTGCTGTTGCGCGACGGCGATGAGCGCCGCGACGACGGCCGCCACCGTGAGCACGATCAGCCCGGTGATTGCTGCAGCGCGTAGACGGCGGAACCGCCGCTGCTCCCGCAGATCATCACTGGCCAACTGATCCTTGGGCTTGCCATGAATCGGCGCCGCCAGCGCGGTGATCTTCTCCCGCAACGGCCCCGCATGCGCATCCCACGGCGCATCGGCACTGACATCGATGAAGAACGGCTCGACCAGCAACGCCCCCGGCTCCATCAGCACTGGCACCGCCGCATCCGAGGACTGCGGATCAAACCGTTGCGCCGCAGAATCCCATTGCAATCGCCCGCCGGCCAACACGAACAGCAAATGCTCGCGACCCCGACGGCTCAACCAATAACCGACCTCCTGATTCACCCAATACGACTGAGCCGCACCGGGAGAAAGCACCACCACCAAAAACCGCGCCCGATCCATCGCCTCGGTGATCTTGCCCCACAGGTCCGGGCTGACCTCCAAATTGGTGTCATCACGAAACACCCGCAGCGCCCGCAGCTGCCCTAACCGGCGCCCAATCTGATGCAATCCCCGCTGAATCCCACTGGCCACCGGCCGATCCCGATGGGTATACGACAAAAACGCGTCATACTCCGCCGACCGGCCCACCCCGGCCATCAACGGTGCGGGAGCCTGCATAGCGTCCGACATCAAGGCCCTCCCGAACGAATTCTGGCGGCGGTCTGATCAACGTTGTCTAGCACCCTCACATGATGTCGTGTCGGGTAACTGCCAAATTGCGGTCATCGGGTCACCACGTCAACATTCGCCGATGTCGCGGCCGCGCCCGGCCCGGGTAAGTCGCTGCACCGCAGCGATTTCCACCGCCATTTGTGGCGCGATGGCGAGCGACGGCGCCGGTCTCGGTGACGGCGGACAAATACCGCGCGCAGCGCGGCTAGAATCGCCACCACAATCGGGCTGTTGAGGCGGCGAACCGCCGTAGGGAGTCGACGTGGATCAGTTCGGCGGATCGGTCGAGCCGATGGCGCAGGCCATTCATGAGCGCTGGCGTCAAGACGCGATCGCCAAAGGCGAACCGGCACCGACATGGCAGGACCTCGACGAATCCCGCAAGAATTCCAGCCGCGACCAGGCGCGTCGCATTCCGACCCTGTTGCGCGAGGTGGGTTGTGCGATCGCACCGTTACGGGACTGGCAAGCAAAAGAATTCACATTCACCAAGCAGGAGATCGAACGGCTTGCTATTGCTGAGCATGACCGCTGGAACCGTGAACGCATCGCCGATGGCTGGACGCTGGCCAAGGAAAAGAATGTCGAGCGGAAGCAAACTCCCTATCTGCTGCCGTGGACGCAGCTGAAAACGCGGTATCCGGACATCGCCGAATTAGACGCTGTGTTTATCAGAGCGATGCCTGCCATTCTCGCTTCGGCCGGCCTGCAGATCATCCGCGAGGCATCCGGCGGCGCGGCGACCGACACCGAATAGTCGCCGAGCCCCGCATTTCGACCCGGGCAATCAGCGCCAGTGCCATCATCTTTACTGCGCTCCAAGCAGGAAGGAAGGTCGGATGCAACGCCCGGTCAAACGTTCCCGCACGCTGCAAACCGGGCTCTTAACCGTTGCTCTGGTATTTCTTGGCTGGCTGTGCATCCTTGCCGCGCGCCCCTCCACGGCCGATAGGTTGCCGAACTGGTTGCGGTGGTTCGGCCGGCCCGGATCGGCAACAACGATCGCGATCGTGACCGCTGTCCTGGTCGCGCTGTGCGTGATGAGCTTTCGTTCGCAGAGTGCCCGCCGGTCGGGCAACGTTCCGGTTGTGGTCGTTGCCGGCCTGGCCGCGACAGGTGCCGTGGTGGGCTTCAGCTCATATTGGAGCTGCCACGACGCGACGCATCCGGTCTTCTTCCAGCCGCTGATCTGGACCGTCTCGTTGGTCAAAGGCGGCGTGGGCGACTTCTCGCTGGGTGGGCGCATTTGCCCCAGCCCCACCCCGGACGGTCTGTGGGTTGCAAGGCTCGCCGGGCTGGCTGCGATTTTCTTCGGCCTCGCCGGTGTGGTGATCGCATTGTTCCGATCACAGGTGGACCGGCTGCGGGCCAACCTGGCCACTTCGGTCACCGCCGTCGTCGGGATCGACAACGAAACTCGATCCATGGTCAGTGCGATCGCGGGCACGCTGAACCGCTCGAGCACCTTGGTCGTCGTCACCGGCGGTCGCGATGAGCCCGGCGTGCAGGAGGCCAGAATCCACGGCGGCCGGGTGGTCACGGTCGATTTCAACGCCCCGGAGGCGCTCAAGTCGCTGCCGCTGTGGCGCAATCTCGATCGGCTCTACCTGATGTCAGCCGATCCGACGACCAACCAATTATGGCTGGACACGATCACGCAAAGGCTGTCCGCGGTTGGCCACAAGCAGCGGCTTCCCCTCACGGTGCGCATCGACGATCCGTGGCAAGCCGAGGCATGGCGCGGTGATCAGCTCGGTGGATCAGACACCCGATGGGCGGCCGACGCCGTCGGCAAATATGAGGTCACCGCACGCTGGTTACTGGACAGCATCATTGCGACGGGCACTGTTGAACATGTATTCGTCTGCGGCACATCGGAATTGACGCTAGCATTGTGCGCTGACCTGAGTCGCCGCAAGCTGGAGTACGACTACTACACCGCACCGGGCGATGTCGCGCTGCCGGCATTGAGTCTGATTGGCGCAGACGCCGAAGAGTATCTCCAGGACCATGAATTCCACCGCCGGCAGGTCGGGTTCTTGTCCACCGGACCGACTATCGAGGCCGTACCGCAGCCACCGACCGTGTCGGCGTTGATGGGACTGATCGGCGAGAGCGACGCGCCAACCAACGCCTTGATATTCGTCGACGACAAGTCGCGCGGACCGTCTACCGCGAGATCGACCGGCACCAGGCTGGCTGCGCGTTTTCCGACTATGCCCATCTACGTCTGGGACAACGACGCCCAGATGGCCGACGACCCGATGCCTATCGTCGGCCGGCTACGGACCTACAAACTGGCGCTCGATATTCCCGAGGGACAAGACCAGGACGTCTGGGAGCGAGCTGCCAAGCTGATTCACGAGCGCTACGTGGCCAGTATCGAACCGGAACCGAACCCTTCCCCGGCAAGGTTGCCGTGGAAAGACCTTGACGAGTTCTACCGTGAGTCGAATCGTCGGCTGGTCCGCAATGCGCTGTGGATGGTGGAGCAGATCGCCGAACACACCTGGAACACGTGGGGAACCCCGCCGGAGCCACTGGGCCTGAATGACATGGCCGGACTCTCGGCATTGCAACGGCTGGCGCGCATGGGCTTCGATCACGACGCCGCGATGAAAATGGCGAAGGCGGAACATGAGGACTGGTGTCGCTACTATCGCCGCAATCATTGGAAGTACGGCCCGGTCCGCAACGACGAAAACCGAATTCACAACAAGCTCGTTGAGTGGTCCGTGGTGAAAGGCGACAAAGACCTGCTCAATTCCGCGGTGACGAGTCTGGCCACCACCCTGTGGAGCCTTCGCCAGCTCGGCTATCGGTCACGTCCGGTGTGGCAGCCGTTCATCCGGGTCGGAACAGTCACCGCCGAACAGCGGAGCACGCCCTGGACGTGGACATCGCGATCGGGTCAAACCATGCAGGCCGACGCCGGAGACTGGCAGGTCCAGGCGGATGGTGCGACGTGGTCGGTACGCGACGACATCTTCCGAAACAGCTACGAGCATGTCGATGGCAACCAATGGCGAAGTCGTGGAGATGTTTTCGCTCGACCGGCGCAGCCGGGCGAGACGATCGAAACCCTGGAGGGGCCCACGACGGCCGCCGATGGCGACTGGGTGGTGCGCGGCGCCGAGGGAGAGCAATGGCCGGTTCCCGCCCGCGAGTTCGCCGACCGGTATGTCGCCGACTGATCGGGTCCCTACTCCATCGACGCGCATCATTTGCGCGGCGTCCGGCAACGCCGCTTTGAAGGCGGACTGGCTCTCGGCGTAGAGATTGAGCAGGCCCGACATGCCCGTGAGGGTGTTGAACAGCATGACCCATCCGCCGTAGATCTGGCCTGTGCCCTGGTTGGTTTGGATGTCAGCGGTGTAGTCGACCTCGAGCAGTTGGTTGAAGTTTTTGCCCTGCAACGGCTCTACCTGTGCCGGGTATTGCTGCACATTGGTCAATCCGGAACTCTGAATGTTCTTGTTGATCAGAAAAGTTGCTTCTTGACCGATGTCCGAGGTGTTTTCGCTGCCCGCGTTGACGAACACGCCTGCGCTCTGGTCGCCGTTGACGAGGTCGGCGGACTGCTGGCCTTGGCGGGTGACCGTCCAGCCAGGGGCCACGGTCATGCTGATTCCGTCCACCAGGTTGATGGTGGCGGCGCCGGCAGCCAGCGATGTGGTGCTCGACGCCAAAGCCACTCTGCCCCGAGGACTTTGGCTAGATTGGCCAGTCGTGCGGTGGACGGATCCGGTCGCCGAAGCATGGTGCGGAGCGATCCTTCCGCTGCCGCCCTGGCCTGGCGGCGTGGGATGCGTTGGCGCACCGCCCATTATCACCGCCACGGTGATCACCGCAGCCGCCACGACGATTATCGCGACGATCGCGGCGACCAACCCGCCATGCAACCGATGCTCAGCCTCGGGTACACCCACATCGGTCCCGTTGTCCGCCAGTAAGGCCGCGTGCAATCCATCACGAGCCGCCGCCAAACCTGTCCCGGCCAACAGGAACGCCGCCAATGCGGTCAACACGATCCCGCGGGTGCCGTAAGGCTGTAGCAACGTGGTCGCCAGCTCATAGGCCAGCACCAACACCAATCCCTCGATCACGCCGGTGACCGGGCTGACCCCCAGTCGGCGCAACCCCAACACAGCGACGGTGGCCGCCGTCGCCAACACAATCGGCTGTAAAAAGCCCAGCGTCAACGAAATAAACGCCACATGCGCGGGGTCCCCCGCCGTCGCCTGGATGTGAGTGAACGCCCCGTGCTGGACCACCACACTGAGCCCCAACGACAATGCCGCACCACTGAGCGAACACGCCACCACGACATCCATCGGATGCCGGAACGCCGGGCGCGTGCTGACCACCAGCGGGGCGATCACCACCGCCACAAACGCCGCAACCGGCACCAGCACGCCCAGTTCCAGAATGCGCGGAACCGGTGGCAGGTGATACCCCGTCGAGCCCATCCCCACCAGCTTGATGAACCGGGTTTCCAGCCAGCCCGACCCCGACACCGAGCAGCAGCGAAAGCCCAAATGCCACAACGATCACCGTCAGCGGCTCGTCGTGCCACAACCGGTGGTCGTGAACATAGACCAACACCGCCGCCGGCAACGCCACCGCGGTCAGTACCAACGCGACCGGCAGCGAACCCAACCCGGCTGCGATCAACGCCGCCAACAACGCCAACGCGGTGACATTGCGGTACACATGATGACGCCCCGCCGCCAAATGCGGCATCAGCGTCCCGATCACCGCGACTTGGCGGCGCGGATCCCTGCGGCGCCGGGCTATTCGGGCTGACCATTTCATACCTCCCGGGGCGGAATTTGCGCGCCGAAGTTTACGACCAAACCCGGCGCACCACGGCCAAATCGCACCACAAACCTAAATCGTCACTCAATGATCGTTTGCGGATCACCAACCGCACCGGCTGCAGCGGCGATTCAGCCCAGCCGCGACATCCAGCCGTGGGTGTCGGCGAAAGTTCCGCGCTGGATGCCGGTCAGCGTGTCACGCAGCGCCATCGTCACCTCGCCGGATTCGCCGTCCCCGATGGTGAATTCGCTTTCGCCGTACTTCACATGCGAAATCGGCGTGATGACCGCCGCAGTGCCGCAGGCGAACACCTCGGTGATCTCACCGGCGGCGGATTTCTTCTGCCACTCGTCGATATCGATCTTGCGTTCCTCGATGGCAAAACCGGCGTCAGTTGCCAACTGCAGCAATGAATCCCGGGTGATGCCCGGCAGAAGCGAGCCGGACAGCTCAGGGGTGACCAGCCGGGCCGATCCGCCGCTGCCGAACACGAAGAAGAGGTTCATCCCGCCCATCTCTTCGATGTAGCGGCGTTCGACGGCATCCAGCCAGACCACCTGCTCGCACCCGTTCTCGGCGGCTTCGGCCTGGGCCACCAACGACGCGGCGTAATTTCCGCCGAACTTCGCCGCACCGGTACCGCCCGGACTGGCGCGCACGTATTCCGTTGACACCCAAACGGTGACCGGCTTGATGCCGTGCTTGAAGTACGCGCCCGGACGGCGAAGCAATCACCAGGTAGCGATACTGCTTGGCCGGGCGCACCCCCAGCCCCGGCTCGGTGGCGAACACGAACGGCCGCAGATACAACGACTCCTCGCCGCCGGTCGGCGGAACCCAGGCCTTGTCGACGGCGATCAGTTGACGCAGCGACTCCAGGAACAGCTCGTCGGGCAGTTCGGGAATCGCGATACGCCGCGCCGAGGACCGCATCCGCGCGGCGTTGGCCTCGGCGCGAAACGACACGATCGACCCGTCCGGCCACCGATAGGCCTTCAGCCCTTCGAAAACTTCCTGCGCGTAGTGCAGCACGATCGCCGACGGATCCAGCTCGATCGGGCCGTACCCGACGACCCGCGCATCATGCCAACCCTGCCCATCGGTGTAGTCGATCGACACCATGTGGTCGGTGTGATATCTGCCGAAACCAGGGTCGGCCAGTATCTTTTCGCGCGCCGTCGTCGCTCGTCGGGTTTGCGGTGCGCGAAACCGTGAACTCGAGGAGCGCCGCCGGTCATCATGCGATTGTATAACCGGGCGCTAGCGGGTTTTTGGCTCGACAAACGGTGGGCGCACGACTTCGCATTCGACCGCCGCGGCCCCGAACATCGACGGTGACGTGCTGGCCGTCCTCGACGCCCGCGTCGACTGTCGATCAGCGCCAGCGCGATACCGGTTTTCAGCGTCGGCGAAAATGTGCCCGACGTGGTGACCCCGACTTTGGTGTCGCCGTCGAGCACGGTCAACTCCGGCCGCAGCACACCGCGGCCCACCGCGCGCAGACCGCGCAGCAGCCGCCGCGGACCCGCCTCCTTTTCGGCCAGCAGCGCGTCGCGGCCGAAGAACGCGCTCTTCTTCCAGCCGATCGCCCAACCGCAGCGGGCCTGCAGCGGCGAGATGTCGGCCGAAAGTTCGTGGCCGTGCAACGGATAGCCCATCTCGGTGCGCAGCGTGTCACGCGCCCCGAGACCGGCCAGCTGCCCGTCCGCCCGGGTGACCGCGGCAACCAGCGCGTCGAACACCACGCCGGCGGAGTCCCAGGGGGGCAGCAGCTCGTAGCCCTGCTCGCCGGTGTATCCGCTGCGGCAAACCCGCACCGGCACGTCCGCGAACTCCGCGTCGGCATAGCCCATGTAGTCCATGGCGGTTGGTAGCCCCAATTCGGCGAGCACGTCCGCCGACCGCGGTCCCTGCACGGCCAACACCGCATAAGAGCGATGCTCGTCGCTGATGGTGAGCCCGGCCGGCGCGGCTTTCTGCAGGGCCGCGACCACCGCCGCGGTGTTGGCGGCGTTGGGTACCAGGAAGATTTCGTCGGGCCCAACGTAGTAGGCGATCAGGTCGTCGATGACTCCGCCAGATTCGTTGCAGCACAACGTGTATTGCGCCTTTCCCGGCTCGATGCGGTTGAGGTCGTTGGTCAGCGCGGAGTTGACGAAATCGGCGGCGCCGGGTCCGCGGACCAACGCCTTACCCAGGTGGCTGACGTCGAACAGGCCGACGGCGTTGCGGGTCGCGGTGTGCTCGCTGACGGTGCCGGCATACGACACCGGCATCAGCCAGCCGCCGAACTCGGCGAAGCTGGCGCCAAGCTCGCGGTGGCGGTCCTCGAGCGGTCCGTGCAAAAGGTCATCGCCCACGGCATTTCACCCTAATGGGCGAGCCCGACTGGCACACTTGGCCAGGTGGTCGATTCCTGGACTTCGACGCGCTGGAGGCTGCCGGGATCGCCGATGCGCGCGAGCGGGCCGGCCTGATCGAGTACTTGGCGGGACTCGGTTTCACGCGCCGACGAAATGGTCGAGGCCGAGCGTCGCGGCCGACTGTTCGGACTCGCCGGGGATGTCCTGCTGTGGTCCGGTCCCCAGATCTATACCCTGCGGACCGCCGCCGATTCGATCGGCGTGGCGTTGACGGACGTCGAACACGGCTGGGCCATGCTCGGCCTGACCGTCGCGGACCCGGATACCCCGGCGTTGAGTCAGGCCGATGTCGACAGCCTGGCGACCTGGGTGGCGATGAGGATGCAGATGGGCCCCGACGCCGCGGACGGCTTCTTGCGGGTCCTCGGCGCGACTGTCGCCCGGTTGGCCGAGGCCATATCGTCGATGATCCGGACGAGTCAACCCAAGATGTGGCTCGGCCTCACCGGCGACGAACTCACCACCGCGCAGGTCTACCGCGACGCCGCAGAGTTCGTCCCCCGCCTCGGGGCAATGATCGACGCCGTCCACCGCCACCATCTGGTCAGTACCCGAACGTTCATCGAGGGCGTCGATGCAGGGCCGTCGGCGAGCCTGGTGTGCGGCGTCGGGTTCGCGGATCTGTCCGGCTTCACCGCGCTGACCCAAACGCTCACACCCGCGGAGTTGTCGGCGATGCTCACCGAGTTCGGCGCCACCGTCAGCGACGTGGTGCACGCCGACGGCGGGCGGGTGGTGAAGTTCCTCGGCGACGCCGTGATGTGGGTGAGCTCGAACCCGGAGCGGCTGGCCGCAGGCGGCGCTCGACCTCGTCGACCATCCGCGGGCGCGCGAAGAGGGACTGCAGGTCCGCGCCGGTCTCGGCTACGGCCAGATCCTGGCGATCAGCGGTGACTACTTCGGCAACGCGGTCAACCTGGCCGCCCGGCTCGTCGCCGCGGCGGCGCCAGGGCAGATCCTGGCCGCGGCCGCCGTCATGAGCAACTGCCGGAATGGCCCGCCGTGGTTCAGGAACCGTTGCAACTCAAGGGCTTCGACGATCCGGTGATCGCCTACGAGCTTAGCCGCGGCCGCTGACCCCGTGTCCAGAGCCGATCATTAGGGTTAATGCCTGTGAGCACACAACCCGGTTACCCCGCTCCTGCTGTCGCCGTCGCCTCCTCGCTGCCGCGCCGCAGCGCCGGATCGGCGGTGTTGATCGTCCCGGTGGTGGCGTCGGGTCCAGAAGGCACCGAGGATCAGCCGGGCGCCGCCGAGCTCTCCGTCGTCGCCGCCGAGCCCTTCCTGACCGAAGACGCGGTCGCCGAGATCGAGGAAGGCTTGCGGGCGCTGAACGCCACCGGCGCCAGCGAACAGGTGAACCGGCTGGTGGTGAAGTCGCTGCCGGTGGCCAGCGTGCTGACGATCGGCCTGGGCAAGCCGCGTGACGAATGGCCCGCCGACGTGATCCGCCGCGCGGCCGGCACAGCGGCGCGTGCGCTGAACGGGGCCGAGGCCGCTGTCACGACGCTGACTGCGTTGAATCTCGAGGCAGCCGTGGAGGGGCTGGTTCTGGGCGGCTACCGATTCACCGAGTTCCGCACCGACAAGACGGCACCCAAAGACCCGGGGCTGCGCAAGATCACCGCGTTGTCGACCGCCAAGGACGCCAAGTCGCAGCGCCGCGCATGCCGCGGCGGTCGCCACCGCCGTCGCCACCGCGCGCGACTTCGTCAACACCCCGCCCAGCCACCTGTTCCCGGCCGAATTCGCCAAGCGGGCAAAAGCTTTGGGTGAGTCGGTCGGCCTCGAGGTCGAGGTGCTCGACGATAAGGCGCTGCAAAAGGGTGGCTACGGCGGGGTGATCGGAGTCGGCAAGGGTTCGTCGCGGCTGCCCCGGCTGGTGCGGCTGACCCATCACGGGTCGCGACTGGCCAAAAAGCCGAAGCAGGCCAAGAAAGTCGCCCTGATCGGTAAGGGCATCACCTTCGACACCGGCGGCATCTCGATCAAGCCGGCGGCATCGATGCACTACATGACGTCGGACATGGGCGGTGCCGCGGCGGTCATCGCGACGGTGGCGCTGGCCGCCCAGCTCGAACTGCCGATCGACGTGATCGCCACGGTGCCGATGGCCGAGAACATGCCGTCGTCGACCGCCCAGCGCCCGGGTGACGTGCTGACCCAGTACGGCGGGACCACCGTCGAGGTGCTCAACACCGACGCCGAGGGCCGGCTGATCCTCGCCGACGCGATCGCCCGGGCTTGCGAGGACAACCCGGACTACCTCATTGAGACCTCGACACTGACCGGTGCGCAGACGGTGGCGCTTGGCGCGCGCACGCCGGGGGTGATGGGCAGTGACGAGTTCCGCGACCGGGTGGCAGCGATCTCGCAACGGGTCGGCGAAAACGGCTGGCCGATGCCGCTGCCCGACGAGCTCAAGGACGACTTGAAGTCGACGGTGGCCGACCTGGCCAATGTCAGCGGGCAGCGGTTCGCCGGCATGCTGGTAGCCGGGGTGTTCCTGCGCGAATTCGTCGCCGACGGGGTGGATTGGGCGCACATCGACGTCGCCGGGCCGGCCTACAACACCGGCAGCCCGTGGGGCTACACCCCCAAGGGCGGCACGGGCGTGCCGACCCGCACCATGTTCGCGGTATTGGAAGACATCGCCGACAACGGCTAGCCCCGCCGGCGAGTGGTCACTCGACAGGCTAGTGGTGAACGACCGGCCGCTGGAACCATCTGAGCTTCTGCCGCCAGGATTGCGCGGAGGTCACTGCGAAACCGGCACCGCACATGCAACAGAAGAACCAGACCAGCGCGGCACTGACTGTGCCTTGTAGCGGAGGGATTACCGCGGTGACGATCCGCACCAGGCAGGCAGAAATGCCGCTGGCTGAGGCGATCAGATACAGGTTGGCGATGCGCCTCGACCGCGGGTCGTTGCGCAGCACCAGCAGCGCGCGCGAGCCGAACACCAGCAGATAACCCAGGGTTCCGGTGAGCAAGATCCAGTACACGCTCAGCCAGAAGTCGGTGGGCAGCGCGAAGAAATCGCGCGCGTAGGTCTTGCTGCCATAGCTGAGCGTGAACGTTGCCAGCAGCAGGGGAATGCACAACGTCGCCGGCCGCTCGACCCATTGCTTGAACGACGCCTGCAGCGCGTGGTCGTCCTCGAGCCGGCCGACCGCGTTGTAGACGATCGCCGAGGCCGCGACGATGTAACAGTCATGCCCGATGTAGTTCTGCAGATTCCACTCGCCGGTGATGTTGTGCAGCGCGACGCCGAGCGTCTCAGAGGACAGCGGCGATATCAGGGCGACCGCGCATCCCTGCAGGGCGATGTTGAGCGTGGCGGCCACTTCCCACCGGCAATGCCAGGTGACTCGCCGAATCCAGAGGCTCCACGCAGATGGATGCGAGGGTGATGATGATGAGAGCGGAGAGAGCCACAGCGATCCGTCAGAACATGTTCTTACAGCGGCGGGGCGTCTTGCCGCGGGCGCCACTCGGCGATCTTTGTCGGCTGTGGCGCGGTCTTCAGAGCGGTGCTGGCCGCGGCATGCGACACCGACGCGCTGCCACGAATCTCCTCAGCCAGTGCGGTAACCTCTTCCGGTTCGATGAACCGGTAGCGGGTAAGCAGCTCGGCTCGGTTGATGCCGAGATTGGCTGCGGCAACGCGCAGGTTGTCCGCGGTGATCAGGGTTCCCTTGTCCAACTGGTCGTAGTAAGTGGACCGCGGGAGTTCCATCGCCGTCCAGATCTCTTCTCTGCTGAGGGAACGCCCGGCCAGGTAGGAGAGCACCGTGGCGAGTTCTTTGCCGCTATCGTCGGGATACACAGAGGAACAAGATAATCCAGTTTTTCGGCTTTCCGAAATCCAAATCGCTTAAATGCCATTGTCATGAATCCTGCTGAAACCAGCGTATCCAGGTTCGCTGGAATTCAAGTCCAATATATTGGACATCTTCTGGTTCGTCATGTGACGACCGTCGTCCGTTCGCGAGATGTCACACATTGCCGGGCCGTTCGACTCCGTCGACGCGGCGACTCGGTCACCGGCTCCGCCCTGGTTGTGTGCCGACGGCGCCGCAGTGACAGGATGGTTTCGGTAATCCGCTTGGGTGCAGCTTCCGTATACCACGCTGTGGTAAGCCAGAGGTCGACCCGCGCCCACCGACCGATCGATCGAGGAGTCGACAGAGATGGCCTTCTCAGTTCAGATGCCGGCACTCGGTGAGAGCGTGACTGAGGGAACCGTCACTCGCTGGCTCAAGCAAGAAGGCGACACCGTCGAGCTCGACGAGCCCCTGCTGGAAGTGTCCACCGACAAGGTCGACACCGAGATCCCGTCGCCCGCGGCGGGAGTGCTGACCAAGATCGTCGCCCACGAGGACGACACCGTCGAGATCGGTGGTGAGCTGGCCGTCATCGGCGATGCGGCGGAAGGCGCGCAGAGGTCGGCGGCGCCGAGCAACCCGCCGCCGCAGCAGCACCCGAACCACAACCGGAGCCGGAAGCCCAGCCCGCGCCGGAACCGCAGGCCGAGCCGGCGCCGGCCGCCGCGTCGCCAGCCGGCGGCCAGGACGCGACCGGCAGCTCCCAGCCGGTGCTGATGCCCGAACTCGGCGAGTCCGTCACCGAGGGCACCGTGACCCGCTGGCTGAAGAAGGTCGGCGACCCGGTCGACGTGGACGAGCCGCTGGTGGAGGTGTCCACCGACAAGGTCGACACCGAGATCCCGTCGCCGGTGGCGGGCACGCTGATCAGCATCACCGCCGAGGAGGACGTCACGGTCTCGGTCGGCGGCGAGCTGGCCAGGATCGGCACCGGCGCCGGCGCTGCGGCGGCCACGCCGGCGCCGGAGCCGCAAGCCCGCACCTGCACCCGCAGCCCGCGGCGAAGCCTGAGCCCGAAGCAAAACCCGCGCCGCGGGCCCAGCCCGAACCGACGCCGACGCCGCAAGCCACGCCCCAGCCCACACCAGAGCCCGCACCCGAGCCGGCACCGTCGGCCGGCGCGGCAGGCGCTCCGTACGTCACGCCGCTGGTCCGAAAGCTGGCCGCCGAGAACAAAATTGATCTCAGCCAGGTGAACGGCACCGGGGTCGGTGGACGCATCCGCAAGCAGGATGTGCTGTCGGCCGCACAGCAGCAGCAAGAAGCCAAGAAGGCGCCGGAAGCCCCGCGGCGGCCGCTGCGGCGCCGTCGGCGCCGAAGCCGAGCGCGCCCGCACCGGCGCCCGCGCTGGCACACCTGCGCGGAACCACGCAGAAGGCCAGCCGGATCCGCCAGATCACCGCGCAAGAAGACCCGCGAGTCGCTGCAAGCCACCGCGCAGCTCACCCAGACCCACGAGGTCGACATGACCCGGATCGTGGCGCTGCGGGACAAAGGCCAAGGCCTCGTTCGCCGAACGCGAGGGCGTGAACCTGACCTTCCTGCCGTTCATCGCACGCGCGGTCGATCGATGCGCTCAAAGCGCACCCGAACGTCAACGCCAGCTACAACGAGGACACCAAGGAGATCACCTACTACGACGCCGAGCATCTCGGCTTCGCGGTCGACACCGAGCAGGGTCTGCTCTCCCCCGTCATCCACAACGCCGGCGACCTGTCGCTGGCCGGGTTGGCGCGCGCCATCGCCGACATCGCCGCCCGCGCCCGGTCGGGAGACCTCGGCCCGACGAGCTGTCCGGCGGCACCTTCACAATCACCAACATCGGCAGCCAGGGCGCGTTGTTCGACACCCCGATCCTGGTTCCGCCGCAGGCCGCGATGCTGGGCACCGGGGCGATCGTCAAACGGCCGCGGGTGGTCGTCGACGACACCGGCAACGAATCCATCGGGGTGCGCTCGGTCTGCTACCTCCCGCTGACCTACGACCACCGGCTGATCGACGGCGCCGACGCCGGACGGTTCCTGACCACCATCAAGCATCGGCTCGAAGAGGGCGCGTTCGAGGCGGACCTCGGACTCTAGGCAGGGCTTGAAGCGTGGCCGCCACCGTCGCGATCGCAGGCTCGTCCGGGCTGATCGGCTCGGCGCTGGTGACGGCGTTGCGCACGGCGGACCATCAGGTGTTGCGGATCGTGCGCCGGGCGCCGGCGAATGCCGGTGAGCTGCACTGGGATCCCGACAGCGGCGAATTCGACGCCGGCGCACTGCCGCGGCGTCGACGCGGTGGTGAACCTGTGCGGTATCAACATCGGGCAGCGACGCTGGTCGGGGGCGTTCAAGCAGAACCTGCGCGATAGCCGCATCACGCCGACCGAAGTGTTGTCCACGGCGGTCGCCGACGCCGGCGTCGGCGTGCTGGTCAACGCCAGCGCGGTCGGCTACTACGGCGACACCAAGGATCGGGTCGTCGACGAAACCGCTTCGGCGGGAACGGGTTTCCTGGCCCAACTGTGCGAGGACTGGGAAGCGGCCACCGCACCCGCCCAGCAGGCCGGCACCCGTGTGGTGCTGGCCCGCACCGGCCTGGTGCTGGCCGCGTTCGGGCGGTGCGCTGCGCCGGTTGCGGCCGCTGTTCTCGGTGGGCCTCGGCGCCCGCCTGGGTAACGGCCGCCAGTACATGTCGTGGATCAGCCTCGAGGACGAGGTGCGGGCGCTGCAGTTCGCGATCTCCGACAGACCGGCTCTCCGGGCCGGTCAACCTCACCGGGCCGGCGCCGGTCACCAACGCCGAGTTCACCGCGGCGCTGGGCCGGGCGGTGAACCGGCCCACCCCGCTGTCGATGCCGGGTTTCGCGGTGCGCGCCGCGCTCGGCGAGTTCGCCGACGAGAGCTTGTTGAGCGGGCAACGCGCGATCCCGGCTGCACTGGAACGCGGCCGGATTCGAGTTCCACCACAACACCGTCGGTGAGGCGCTGCGCTACGCCACGGCCGACGCGCGCTGTCGCCTAGGCGCTGCCAGGTCGTCGCCAGGTTGGAGTTGTAGCCTCGTGCGCCGTGAGTTCCATCCGCTCGAGTACAGCGCCGATCGACGTCCGCCAGCTGGGGCACCGTCGACTACCGCGTCGCCTGGCAGCTGCAGCGCGAGCTGGCCGACGCCCGGGTCGCCGGCGGCACCGACACGTTGCTGCTGCTCGAGCACCCGCCGGTCTACACCGCCGGCCGGCGCACCGAGCCGCAGCGAGCGGCCGGCCGACGGCACGCCCGTCGTCGACACCGACCGCGGCGGCAAGATCACCTGGCACGGCCCGGGCCAGCTGGTCGGCTACCCGATCATCGGGCTGGCCGAACCGCTCGATGTGGTCGAATTACGTTCGGCGCATTGAGGAATCGCTGATCAAGGTGTGCGCCGAGCTGGGCCTGGACACGTCGGCCGCGTCGACGGCCGCTCCGGCGTGTGGGTGCCGGCGCGGCGGCGGCCGGCCCGGCGCGCAAGGTCGCCGCCATCGGCGTGCGGGTCGCGCGGGCGACGACGCTGCACGGCTTCGCGCTCAACTGCGACTGCGACCTCGACGCGTTCGACGGCGATCGTGCCCGTGCGGCATCAGCGACGCCGGCGTGACGTCGATGTCGGCCGAACTGGGCCGCCGCGTCGGCGTCGACGACGTCCGCGCGGCGGTCGCCGAGGCCGTGTGCGACGCCCTGGACGGCCGGCTCGCGCTCGCTGGCAGCCGACGCCGCCCGCGTAGCATCGACACCGTGACCGTTGCGCCCGAAGGCCGCAAGCTGCTGCGCCTGGAAGTGCGCAACGCGCAGACCCCGATCGAGCGCAAGCCGCCGTGGATCAGGACCCGGGCTGCGGATGGGCCCGGAGTACACCGAGCTGAAGAGCCTGGTCCGGCGCGAGGGTCTGCACACCGTCTGCGAGGAGGCCGGCTGCCCCAACATCTACGAGTGCTGGGAGGACCGCGAAGCCACCTTCCTGATCGGCGGCGAGCAGTGCACCCGGCGCTGCGACTTCTGCCAGATCGACACCGGCAAGCCCGCCGCCGCTCGACCGCGACGAACCGCGCCGGGTCGCCGAGAGCGTGCAGGCGATGGGCCTGCGGTACTCCACGGTCACCGGGGTGGCCCGCGACGACCTGCCCGACGGCGGCGCCTGGCTGTACGCCGAGACCGTGCGCGCCATCAAGGAGCTCAACCCGTCCACCGGCGTCGAGCTGTTGATCCCCGACTTCAACGGCGACCCCGCACCGGCTGCGGCAGGTCTTCGAGTCCCGACCGGAAGTGTTGGCGCACAACGTCGAAACCGTGCCGCGCATCTTCAAGCGAATCCGGCCGGCCTTCTCCTACCAGCGCAGCCTCGACGTGCTCACCGCGGCGCGGGACTTCGGCCTGGTCACCAAGAGCAACCTCATCCTCGGCATGGGCGAGACGCCCGAGGAGGTGCGCAGCCGCGCTGGCCGATCTGCATGACGCCGGCTGCGACATCGTCACCATCACCCAGTATCTGCGCCCGTCGGCGCGGCATCATCCGGTCGAGCGCTGGGTGCACCCCGAGGAGTTCGTCGAGTTCGCGCGAGTACGCCGAGCAACTGGGATTCGCCGGGGTGCTGGCCGGGCCGCTGGTGCGATCGTCGTACCGGGCCGGGCGGCTCTACCAGCAGGCCAGCGCGCGACGCCAGCAGACGCGCACCGCGCACGTCGCGCTGAGCCGCGCTTCCGTATCCTTGGCGACTATGGCGAAATCCCGTAATGCCGAGGCGAACAAGGCCGCCAGGGCCGAGGCGAAAGCGGCCCGCAAGGCCGCGGCCAAAGAGCGGCGCAGCTCAGCTCTGGCAGGCGTTCAACATTCAGCGCAAGAGGACAAGCGGCTGCTGCCCTACATGATCGGCGCGTTCGTGCTGATCGTGGGCGTATCGGTGGCGGTCGGGGTGTGGGCCGGCGGGTTCACCATGATCACGATGATCCCGCTGGGCGTGGTGCTGGGCGTGCTGGTGGCGTTCATCATCTTCGGCCGACGCGCGCAGCGGTCGGTGTACAGCAAGGCCGAGGGCCAAACCGGCGCCGCGGCCTGGGCGCTGGACAACCTGCGCGGCAAGTGGCGCGTCACCCCCGGTGTGGCGGCCACCGGCCACTTCGACGCGGTGCACCGGGTGATCGGCCGGCCCGGGGTCATCCTGGTCGGCGAGGGTTCGCCGGCCCGGGTCAAACCGCTGCTCGCCCAGGAGAAGAAGCGCACCGCCCGGCTGGTCGGCGACATCCCGATCTACGACATCATCGTCGGCAACGGCGAGGGCGAGGTTCCGCTGGCCAAGCTGGAGCGCCACCTCACCCGGCTGCCGGCCAACATCACCGTCAAGCAGATGGATTCGCTGGAATCGCGGCTGGCCGCGCTGGGTTCCCGGGCCGGGGCGGCCGCCATGCCGAAGGGCCCGATGCCCGGCACCGCGCAAGATGCGCGGCGTGCAGCGCACCGTGCGCGCGGCGATAGTCGCGCGGCCAGTCAGCGCCGCACGACGGCGGTGCCGGTCAGCGCGGTCCTGCAGCCCGCGGCCGTCGAAGTCGGTGAACAGCGCGGGTACGACCAACGCGATCAGCAACCCGCGCACCGCCGGCCGGCCCAGCCCGACGTGCAGTCGCTCGTCGACCGAGACCACCTGCAGGCCCAGCGCCAACTGGCCCGGGGTGAACCGAACAGCCGCACGGCGACACCACCGAGCACCAACCAGATCACCAGCACCGCCGTCGACAGCATGCTCGCGGCGATACAGCCCGAGCGTCATGCCGAGAGCGCCAGGCCGTAGGCGAGCAGCCAGTCGATCGAGCAGCGCCGCCAGCCGGCGTCCCATCGGGCCAGCGAACCCGGCCCGCGCTCGGGCAAGCCGAGCGTCTCGCCCGGATACGCCTGGGCGTGTCCCGTCATCGGTTGGCCCGCGGACCAGATGGCCAGGATACGGTTGCTGCGGGCCATGACCCCACAATAGAGGTCAGCGACCTGCCCATGACTCGGCGGCGACCGCGCAGTCGCGTAACGTCGGCGCAACACGGGGTTGACTGCAGGCAACACCACCTCCATAGCGTCTGGCCGGGCGATCATCGCCAGTAAAGGAAGCATCAATGACCGCAGTGATTCGAAGCTCGAGAAGGAGCGCTTCGGTGTCCGAAAAGACGGCCGACGACATCTTCAAACTCGCCAAGGACGAGAACGTCGAGTTCGTCGACGTCCGGTTCTGTGACCTGCCCGGCATCATGCAGCACTTCACAATTCCGATTTCGTTCTTCGACGAGAGCGTATTCGAGGACGGGCTGGCCTTCGACGGCTCGTCGATTCGTGGGTTCCAGTCGATCCACGAGTCCGACATGCTGCTGCTGCCCGACCCCGACACCGCGCAGATCGACCTGTTCCGCGAGGCCAAGACGCTGAACCTGAACTTCTTCGTGCACGACCCGTTCACCCTCGAGCCGTACTCGCGCGACCCGCGCAACGTCGCCCGCAAGGCGGAGAACTACCTGATCAGCACCGGCATCGCCGACACCGCGTACTTCGGCGCCGAGGCCGAGTTCTACATCTTCGACTCGGTGAGCTTCGACTCGCGCACCAACGGCTCGTTCTACGAGGTGGACGCGATCTCGGGTTGGTGGAACACCGGTGAGCCGACCGAGAACGACGGCAGCCCCAACCGCGGCTACAAGGTCCGCCCCAAGGGTGGTTATTTCCCGGTCGCCCCCACCGACCACTACGTCGACCTGCGCGACAAGATGCTGCAGAACCTGATCAAGTCCGGCTTCAGCCTGGAGAAGGGCCACCACGAGGTGGGCACCGGCGGCCAGGCCGAGATCAACTACAAGTTCAACACGCTGCTGCACGCGGCCGACGACATGCAGCTGTACAAGTACATCGTCAAGAACACCGCGTGGCAGCACGGCAAGACCGTCACGTTCATGCCCAAGCCGCTGTTCGGCGACAACGGCTCCGGCATGCACACCCACCAGTCGCTGTGGAAAGACGGCAGCCCGCTGATGTACGACGAGACGGGCTACGCCGGCCTGTCCGACACCGCGCGCCACTACATCGGCGGCCTGCTGCACCACGCGCCGTCGCTGCTGGCGTTCACCAACCCGACGGTGAACTCCTACAAGCGGCTGGTTCCCGGCTTCGAGGCCCCGATCAACCTGGTCTACAGCCAGCGCAACCGGTCGGCGTGTGTGCGCATCCCGATCACCGGCAGCAACCCGAAGGCCAAGCGGCTGGAGTTCCGCTGCCCCGACTCGTCGGGCAACCCGTACCTGGCGTTCTCGGCCATGCTGATGGCCGGCCTGGACGGCATCAAGAACAAGATCGAGCCGCAGACGCCGGTCGACAAGGACCTCTACGAGCTGCCGCCGGAAGAGGCCGCGAACATCCCGCAGGCGCCGACCCAGCTGTCCGCGGTGATCGACCGCCTCGAGGCGGACCACGAATACCTCACCGAGGGAGGCGTTTTCACGCCCGACCTGATCGAGACGTGGATCAGCTTCAAGCGCGAGAACGAGATCCTGCCGGTCCAGATCCGGCCGCACCCGTACGAGTTCGCGCTCTACTACGACGTATAAACCAGTTAGCGTCGCTGACCTTGGTGGATGCTCTCATTGCTGGACTTGGGTACGCAGTGGGTACGCAGCAGGTTTGAGTGAGTTCATCCGCTCGGCGATCACAGCTCCGATTGCCGAGCGGGTGGACTCGTCCGCGTCGGGCCACAGATGCCCGTAGGTGTCCAAGCGTGGTCCGTGCGCTGGCGTGCCGCATCCGCGCCTGCACCGTTTTGATGTCCGCGGCGGACGCGATCAGCAGCGACGCAAGATAGTGCCGCAAATCGTGGAAGCTGAATCCTTCCGGTAACCCCTCGATCTCGTCGCGTGCCTCGCGGATCGCCCGCTCGATGATCCACGGCCCACAGCGGTCGGTGCCGGGTCCGTTGGTGACCATCATGTCGGACGGGTACTTCTGCACCGAAGCGGACAGCAGCAGCGCCAAGTCTTGCGGTATCGGGATGGCCTGGTCGCTGCCAGGCGTCTTCAGCGGCTTGGCCGGCGAGAAGCTTGCCGCGGCGGCCGGGCTGTCCGTGCCGCGCGTTTACCAGATCCGCGACAGGCGACGGTAAGGCGCACTCACCGTTAATTCTCCGCGTCGGGCCTTCGAGCGTCGAAGTAATTCCACCTAGCAATCATCGAGGCCGCTCATAAAGCCGGGGTAATGGCGAGCACGGAGCAGACGTCTGCGGGGCCTGTCTTCGTCGTTAGGTTTATGGACGGCAAACCGGTCGTGACGCATATCGCCGAGCTACCCGCTGATGCTCCTGGTCGCCTGCACTAGCGTGCGGCCACTAATGAAGCTGCCGATCCCGGTCCGCTGAGCGGACCGAAGCCTTGTCCGCCAGCACGGCTCCGGTGACCGTTGCAGAAATCGTCTGCCAGGAGGAGGTTGCCATGGGTAATCCAGGCATCGGGCAATTTGTAACGGACTGTGGTGGTGGCGTATGGGTCAATAGCAATACGTCGTGCCCGTTCGCCAGAATGTCCACGAACAGTGGATGTCCCAGGCCGGAGGGTCTTCGGCGTTGATCGAGGCCTACAGCCCCGAAACGGGGCAGACCTACACGATGGCCTGCGTGAGGGCAGGCGATAATTCAGTCACTTGCATTGGCGGAAACGAGGCGGCGGTTTGGTTCGAGGCTCAATAGCACCTGGCCGATGACATGCCGCCAGCCGAAAATTGGCCCGCAAGCTGACGCTGGTGCCGAAAAAGTAGGAGTCGGCCCTACGACGTCGGCGGTAATCCCATTTAGGAATCGACTAGGCAGCTGGTCACGCCCGGGATCACCAGCGGATCCAACCAACCATGCAGTCGCGCACCCGGACGGGAAGATGCGGGACGCCCCGGCTGTGCAGGTCGCGCAGCCGCCCGGGGCCCGGTCCTGTGAGTTCGCGCTCTACTACGACGTATAAGCCGCGAGCAGACGCGAAAGCCCCCATTTTGTCCTGAAAATGGGGGCTTTCGCGTCTGCTCGCCGTGCGTGCCACGGCGCTAGCCGTCGAGCGCCAGGTCCTTGCGGAAGCGCTGCATGCCGTCGATCTTGTCGTCCAGCGAGGCGTCCGGCCCGGCGTAGAACATCCACGGCATGGTGATGATGCCGGTGATACCGGCGTCCGCGGCGCGCTGGTAATCGGCGGTGGTGAAGGCGTCGGTCAGCGGCGTCAGGATGGTGAAATCGTCCATGCGACAAACCGTTTTCGGCGCGCAGTTCCCGCAGCCGCCCGACCGCCTCGATGGCGCGATCGGTCTTGATCAGGTCACCGATCCAGCCGTCGTTGCGGGCGGCGCGGCGCAGTGCGGCGTCGCTGAGCCCGCCGACATAGACCGGTATCGGCGGCGGGGTCGGCTGCATCTCCAGCCGCGGCGTCCGGTAGAACTCGCCGTCGAACTCCGTCCAGCCCGGCTGCCACAGCGCCCGCATCAACTCGATGATCTCGTCGGTGCGTTTGCCGCGGGCGGCGAACTGCTCGCCCATCAACGCGAATTCCTCTCGGCACCAGCCGACGCCGATGCCGAGCTCCACCCGGCCCGACGCCAAAACTGCCGCAGTCCCAATGGCTTTGGCCGCCGAGTAGGGGTTGCGCATCGCGGGGATGTAGACGGTGGTGACGAACCGCAGCCGCGTGGTGACCTGCGCCAGCGCGCCGACGAGGACCCACGGGATCGGGCCAGTCGGTGAACGGCTGCCAGCGTCGTTGCCCGTCTTTGGTGTACGGGTACGGGGTGTCCAGGGTCTCCAGGTTGACGACGTGGTCGGGGATCCCGATGCCGTCGTAGCCGAGTTCGTCGGCCGCCTTGGCGATCTCGACGATCTCGCGGGTGTTCAGGAAGGCGCTGCTGACGTAGAACTTCATCCGGCTTCCCGTGCCCACGCCGGCTCGATGAAGACACCTTCGGCCTCCACGGTGACCCCCGCGGCATCCGAAATAGTGCCGCGCGCAAAGACTTTGACGCCCTCGCTGCGTTCGATCCACGCCTCGGCGCGAAGCGGTCCCAGCGGGGTGCCGCGCAGATACTTCACGGTGATGGTCCCGGTGAAACGCGGCTTGGCCAGCCCCTCGCTGGCCGCCTCACCGAGCATGTGGTCGAGCACCAGGGCGCTGACGCCGCCGTGCACCAGGCCGGGCGGGCCCTCGTAGGCCGGCCCAGGACGAACTCGCTCCAGCAGCGACCGTCGCCCGTCGTGGTGGACGACGACCGGCGGGGCGATCGGGTTGCACAGGCCGATCACGGCGTTGCCCAACGGCAGCGGGCGGCCGTCGACGCGGTAGCTCACGCCGGCCGGCCGGGTCCGTTGCCGACAGCGACTGCGGTCACGGCCTCGATCGCGGTCCGCGCGCTGCTGCGACGACGTCGTCGTCGGCCTCGGTGCGGATGGTGGCGTCGATGAGCTCCCGAACGGCGTCGGCCAACGGAGCGTACAGGGCCGTCACGCGATCGAGCTCCGTCCGCGCTGAGCACCTCGAACGTGGCGTCCAACGCGCGCCGCCTCCTGAGCTCAACTCCCGAACACCTTGCGCACCACCGCTTTTGCGCGCCGCGTCACCCGCAGATAGTTGTCCAGGAATTCACTGCCGTCGTCGTTCGGCCAGCCCGCGGCGACCGCGACAGCGTTGAGCTGGCGTCCGGGTCCGGGCAGCTGGTCGGTGGGCTTGCCGCGGACCAGCACCAGCGCGTTGCGGGCCCGGGTGGCGGTCAGCCAGGCCTCCCGCAGCAGGTCCACGTCGTCCGCGGGCACCAGCTCGGCCGCCGCGATCGCGTCCAGGGATTCCAGCGTCGAGGTGTTGTGCAGGGCCGGGATCTCGTGCGCGTGCCGCAGTTGCAGCAGCTGCACGGTCCATTCGATGTCGGCCAGTCCCCCGCGGCCCAGCTTGGTGTGCGTGTTGGGGTCGGCGCCGCGCGGCAACCGCTCGGACTCGACGCGGGCCTTGATCCGGCGAATCTCCTGCACCGCCTCGGCCGACACCCCGTCGGGCGGATAGCGCGTCTTGTCGGCCATCAGCAGGAACCGCTGGCCCAGGTCCGCGTCGCCGGCGACCGCGTGCGCGCGCAGCAGCGCCTGGATCTCCCACGGCTGCGCCCACTGCTCGTAGTAGGCGGCATAGGCGGCCAGCGTGCGGACCAGCGGACCGTTGCGGCCCTCGGGCCGCAGATTGGCGTCGACCTCCAGCGGCGGGTCGACGCTGGGCGTGCCCAGCAGCGTCCGAACCTGCTCGGCGACCGACGTCGACCATCGCATCGCCTGCGAATCCTCGACACCGTTGGCCGGCTCGCAGACGAACATCACGTCGGCGTCGGACCCGTAGCCCAGCTCGGCGCCGCCAAGCCGGCCCATGCCGATGACCGCGATGGCCGCCGGCGCCTTGCCGTCTGTCGGGCAGGTTGGCCCGGATCATCGCGTCCAGCGCGGCCTGCAGCACGGCCACCCACACCGACGTCAGCGCCCTGCACACGTCTCTGACCTCGAGCAAGCCGAGCAGGTCCGCCGAACCGATGCGGGCCAGCTCCCTGCGGCGCAGCGCGCGGGCGGCGGCGATCGCCCGCACCGGGTCGGGGTGGCGGGCGGCGGAGGTGATCAGCGCGCGGGCCACCGCGGCGGGCTCGGTCTCGAGCAGTTTCGGCCCGGCCGGTCCGTCGCTGTAACTCTCGATGACCCGCGGCGCGCGCATCAACAGGTCCGGCACGTAGGCCGACGTCCCCAGCACATGCATGAGCCGCTTGGCCACCGCCGGCTTGTCGCGCAGCGTGGACAGATACCAGCGTCTCCCCGGCCAGCGCCTCGCTCAGTCGCCGGTAGGCCAACAGCCCGCCGTCGGGGTCGGGGGCGTACGACATCCAGTTCAGCAGCCTGGGCAGCAGCACCGACTGCACGCGGCCGCGCCGCCCGCTCTGGTTGACCAGCGCCGACATGTGCTTCAGCGCCGTCTGCGGCCCCTCGTAGCCCAGCGCGGCCAGCTGCCGCTCGGCGGCCTCCGACGTCATGCCGTGCGGCGATCTCCAGCCCGGCCGGCCCGATCGACTCCAGCAGCGGCTGATAGAAGAGCTTGGCGTGCAGCTGCGACACCCGCAGGTTCTGGTGCTTGAGCTCCTCGCGCAGCACCCCCGCCGCATCGTGCCGGCCGTCGGGCCGGATGTGGGCGGCGCGCGCCAGCCAGCGCACCGCCTCGTCGTCGTCGGCCTCGGGCAGCAGGTGGGTGCGCTTGAGCCGCTGCAGCTGCAGCCGGTGCTCGAGCAGCCGCAGGAACTCGTAGGAGGCGGTCAGGTTCGCCGCGTCCTCGCGGCCGATGTAGCCGCCCTGGCTCAGCGCGGCCAGCGCGTCCACCGTGGAGGCGACGTGCAGCGACTCGTCGCTGCGGCCGTGCACCAACTGCAGCAGCTGCACGGCGAACTCCACGTCCCGCAATCCGCCGCTGCCGAGTTTGATCTCGCGGGCGCGGACATCGGCGGGCACCAGCTGCTCGACCCGCCGCCGCATGGCCTGGACTTCGACCACGAAATCCTCACGCTCGCAGGCGACCCAGACCATGGGCATCAACGCGGCCAGGTAGCGCTCGCCGAGTTCGGCGTCGCCGACCGCCGCCCGGGCTTTCAGCAACGCCTGGAACTCCCAGGTCTTCGCCCAGCGCTGGTAGTAGGCGACGTGCGACTCGACCGTGCGGACCAGCTCACCGCTGCGGCCCTCCGGCCGCAGCCCGGCATCCACCTGGAAGAAGGCCGCCGAGCGCCACCCGCATCATCTCGCTGGCCACCCGGGCGCTGACGCGCGTCGGCGTGCTCGGCGACGAAGATGACGTCGACGTCGCTGACGTAGTTCAGTTCGCGGGCACCGCATTTGCCCATCGCGATGACCGCCAGCCGCGGTGGTGTGCGGTCGCCGCACACGGTTGCCTCGGCGACCCGCAGCGCGGCCGCCAGCGCGGCGTCCGCGAGTGTCCGACAGCTGGGCGGCCGACCACGGTGAACGGCAGCACCGGCTCGTCCTCGACGGTCGGCGGCCAGATCGAGCGCGGCCAGCACCAGCAGGTGGTCGCGGTACAAGGTGCGCAAACGCGGCATCGCCGAACCCGGTCCGCGCCGAACGCATCGTCGACGCACGCGATGAACGTCGCGCGCAGCTGGTCGCGCGTGGGCAGTTTGACCTTGCCCCGCAGCAGCTTCCAGGACTGCGGATGGGCGACCAGGTGATCGCCCAGGGCCAGCGACGAGCCCAGCACCGCGAACAGCCGACCGCGCAGCGGGCGTTCGGTGAGCAGGGCGGCGTTGAGCTCGTCCCATCCGGTGTCGGGGTTCTCGGCGAGCCGGACCAGGGCTGCGCAGCGCGGCGTCGGGGTCCGGTGCGCGCGACAACGACCACAGCAGGTCGACGTGCGCCTGGTCGTCGTGGTCGTACCAACCGAGCTGCGCCAGACGCTCGCCCGCGGGGGGGTCGACCAACCCGAGCCGGCCGACGCTGGGCAGCCTGGGGCGCTGCGGTCGCGGGTTTGGTCACGACCACGACGGTAGCGCAACCGCCGATCGTTCAGCTCAGATGCGCCCGGCAGACCATGTGCGCTACAGCGACAGGTAGGTGCTCAGCTCGTACGGCGTGACGTGGCTGCGGTAGTTCGCCCACTCCGTGCGCTTGTTGCGCAGGAAGAAGTCAAAGACGTGCTCCCCCAAGCGCTTCCGCGACGAGCTCGGAGGACTCCATCGCGCGGAGCGCGCTGTCGAGGCTGGTCGGCAGCTCGCGGTAGCCCATCGTCGCGGCGTTCCTCGGGGGTGAGGTCCCACACGTTGTCCTCGGCCTGCGGCCCCAGCACGTAACCCTTCTCCACCCCGCGCAGCCCGGCGGCCAGCAGCACGGCGAACGCCAGGTAGGGGTTGCACGCCGAGTCGGGGCTGCGCACCTCGATCCGCCGCGACGACGTCTTGTGCGGCGTGTACATCGGCACCCGCACCAGCGCGGAGCGGTTGGCCGCACCCCACGACGCGGCGGTGGGCGCCTCACCGCCGTGCACCAGCCGCTTGTAGGAGTTGACCCATTGATTGGTGACCGCGCTGATCTCGGAGGCGTGCTCGAGGATCCCGGCGATGAACGACTTGCCCACATCCGACAGCTGCAGCGGATCGTCGGGGCTGTGGAAGGCGTTGACGTCGCCCTCGAACAGGCTCATGTGGGTGTGCATGGCCGAGCCGGGGTGCTGCCCGAACGGCTTGGGCATGAACGACGCCCGCGCGCCGTTCTCGATCGCGACTTCCTTGATGACGTAGCGGAACGTCATCACGTTGTCGGCCATCGACAGCGCGTCGGCGAAGCGCAGGTCGATCTCCTGCTGGCCGGGCGCGCCTTCGTGGTGGCTGAACTCGACCGAGATGCCCATGAATTCCAGGGCGTCGATCGCGTGCCGGCGGAAGTTCGACGCGGAGTCGTGCACCGCCTGGTCGAAGTAGCCGGCGTTGTCGACGGGGATGGGCGCTCGACCCGTCGTTCGGGGCCGGGCTTGAGCAGGAAGAATTCGATCTCGGGGTGCACGTAGCAGGAGAAGCCGAGGTCGTTGGCCTTCTGCAGCTGGCGCCGCAAGCACGTGCCGCGGGTCCGCCCACGACGGCGAGCCGTCCGGCATGGTGATGTCGCAGAACATCCGCGCCGAGTGGTGGTGGCCGGAGGCGGTCGCCCAGGGCAGCACCTGGAAGGTCGACGGATCCGGGTTGGCCACGGTGTCGGATTCCGAGACCCGCGCGAAGCCCTCGATCGAGGATCCGTCGAAGCCGATGCCCTCCTCGAAGGCGCCCTCGAGTTCGGCCGGGGCGATCGCGACCGACTTGAGGTAACCGAGCACGTCGGTGAACCAGAGCCGGACGAAGCGGATGTCCCGTTCCTCCAGCGTGCGGAGGACGAATTCCTTCTGTCGATCCATAACCCGAACAGTAGGCAATGCTGTTAAATCCGTGTTACGGCAGGTGATTAATGCTATGCACTTGCTGTTTCCTGAGCAGGCGTTATGTGTACTGTCCGCCGGGTTATCCGACACCTGGCAAACGGCGTGGCGCCAGCCTACGCCTCGCCCCACAATGGGTTGGCATCCCGCATTTGCACAGTGCCACTATCCACTGCGAAAGGGACGCGCGCACCTATGGTGCGGGTGGTAGTTATTGCTACGGCGGCGCGTGTTCCCTTCTGCCAAGATGTTGTCCCCAAACTGCGGGACCAGATTGATGCACGGCGGCGTGGAACGGAACCCCGTCCATGAACTTCAGTCGCCACGTGCTGCTCTTCGAGGGGAACCAGCGGATCCGAAATTCCCGCCTGCCTCCTGGATAGCCCCGACTCACGCCTGGGCACGTGTGAGGACGCCCCTCGGTTGACCCCATGGCAATCAAGGCGCGCCGCTGGTGCGACAACTCCTATATCTGGTTCGCGCACGATGAGAGATTTAGTGACGACGAGTACCGGATGAAGATCATGGACGGCGGCATGCTGCTTCTTCAGGAGAAGACCAAGGGTGGAGGATTGCGTCATAGTCGCGCCTCACGCCTGGAAATTTGTGAAGGGGCCCTTCGACTTCACTAGGTAACATCCGTCGCTCCCTCCGACTCGGTTTGTAGCGGCGATCCACGAGGTCTGAGGAGGGTGACCGGGCAGGGATTCCCCCCACCGGGGTGGTAACCATGATCGATCTTGATGCGGACCGACCAGTTACCACCAGTCTCGTAGCTGTCCGCTCGCCTGTTCGGGCATTTCGGCCACGCAGCAAAGGCACAAGTACCCTATCGGGCGATGTCGCGTCAGAGGATTATTGCGCGCATGTCCGCCCAATGGCACACATGAAAGGGTAAGCAGGACAACATGACAACGAACGTACGAGTAGAGCAGTCGGTGGCGGAAGCACTTCAGACCGCCGACGCGGTTTACCGCAACGAGGGGCACGCGCCGAAACCGAACAGCGAAAGCTTCGAAGCGTTGCATGCGTTGATGGATTCAGAACGCAGCCGTGAATCGACCGAGATGAACGCTTACCACGCCGAGAATGCATTCCGCCGTTGGGAGGGTGTCAACTGGTCTGACCCGTCAAAGATTCAGCAGGCGTGGGCCACGCTCTACCACACCGATCCAGACCTGATGACACGGATCGCCCGATTGCTGCGCGACAATCCAGAGTGAAACACCATGCGGCGCGTACGCATACCGACGCGCTGGACTGTATCCGTGGCACGTCGCCGGTCAGCGGCGCTGAGGCGCGCACGTTGGTGTTGCTGGATCGGCAATACCCCGAACGTGAACGGCATGACGATGCTCAACTATCTGCGCGGCAGCTGTTGAATGCTGCACGACGGCGTGGTAGTCGACTACGTTGTTAAAGACCTGGCGACACCTGGGCACCAGCATGATGGCTGCCGATCAGGTGATGGATGCCGCTATGGCAGCAGATTGTCCCAATCTGCACGTCAGGGCCGATGGCGTGGCGCGGTGAGAAGCGAAACGTGATGCTCGCCAAGATGGTTCGTACGCTGCAGGCGACGGCGCTGAGAGCAACATAGAGGCATTCAGCATGATTGACGCAAAATGGATTGACTACTGGGCGAAGCCAGCGCGGCCAGTAAACCTCAACAGTTCACGGTCGGCGGTGAATGATGTCTGTTGTGAACAATGAGCGCGACGAGAGTGCAGGTAGCCAGCGGCCCCGTACCACCGCACGGCCAAGGGACACGCGTCTGCGAAGGAATCCTCACCGGTGACGGCGGTTAAAGCGTACTTCGCCAATTCGGTGTCATCACCGCAGGAAGCCGCTCATAGGCAAGCCAAGAAGTTGGCCGCGCTTGAGCTAGGAGCGGTCTTCCCGCACGGAGCTGGTGATGTCGACGCAGCGCGTCCGCAACCCTGAACCATTCGGAAGCTTCTCTGGTAGTCACTGCTGGTCATCGGGCGGCGCGTTGAGTCCAATTTGGTCGGACCCATCCCCGGAAGGGTGTTGACCGAGCGCCGCCACGCAGAGAATCGAAGATTGCCAGGCCCTGTCCCACCAGGCCAGTGGCCATCTCGCCGAGCCCGTCGGCGCCATTGAGGACGGTCAGGTTGGCCCCCGACAGACCCTGAGCAGCCTGCTTGACGATTTCGGGCAGCTGATCGATCAGCATCCGGTCCAAGGCCACCCGGTTGTGCGAGGCCGCCGCTTCGGCTTGGATCTTCATTTTCTCGGCGTCGGCAACCGCCAGAATCCGGACGCGTTCTGCCTCCGCCTCGGCGGGCTTGACCACCTCCGAGACCAGCTCTTGCTGACGGAGCTCTGCGGCGCGCTGAGCCAACTCGGTCCGCATCGCGAGCACTTCGCGCTGGGCTTGCGCCTCGGCCAGCGGTCCCGCCTGGCTGGCTTCTGCCTGCGCTTTGTCGACTTCGGCCTTGTACTGAGCCTGCACGATCGCCGTCTGCCGAGCGAACTCGGCCTGGTTGCGTTGCGACTCCTGCTCGGCCTCTGCCGCTGCCTGATTGGCCTTGGCCTGGGCAATCTGCGCCTGCTGCTGGATGGCCGCGTTGTGCGGCGCGGACATCGCCAGGATGTAGCCCAGGGAGCCGTCGTCGATGGACTGGATCTGCAGGGCGTCGACGGTCAGTCCGATCTTGATCATCTCCCCCTTGGACCCGTCGAGGACCTCGGTGGCCAGCTTCTGGCGTTCCTTGATGATCTGCTCGACGGTCATCGATCCGATGATCGAGCGCAGGTGACCGGCGAAGATTCGCCCAGTCAGAACCGCCATCTGGTTTTGGTCGGACAAGAATCGTTGTCCGGCGCTGACGATGCTCTCGGAGTCGTTGCCGACCTTGAAGGCAATGACGGCTCGAACGTTCAAGGTGATCCCCTGCTGAGTGACGCACCTTTCCTCGACCTCGGCCTCACACATTGCCAGCGTGAGGAACCGAACCTTTCGGAAGAACGGCATGATGAAAGCGCCGTGACCGGTCACCACACGAAACGGGGCGTTGCCGGCAGCGCGGCCGCCGGAGATCAGCATCGCCTCGTCTGGTGCAGGCACTCTGTAGCCGAACATGTTGAACTCCTTGCAGATTCGTGTTTTAGGTCAGGAAGTCAGCGTTGAGAAACTCGAGCCGGGCCATGGCTCAACCAGAACCGTCCGCGCACCTCGGACATCTATCACCAGCACCTCGGTCCCCCTCGGCAGGGGCTGCTCAGACCACGCAAGATAGGCCTCCTTCGTGCCCCGCACGTTCAGAAGGACCTCTCCGACGCCCGCGACGCCGCGGGTCGCCACGATCAACGACCCGACGCAACCGATCACCGAGACGTCACCCACCCCTCGCATACTCCTCCAATCGGCTGTGCTCGCGCACCCCACCATTGACTTGCGTGCGGGCGACCGGGCCGGAGAGATCGCCGCGGCGCACGGCGCGAGACTTATCGTCGCGACGGCGTATATCCCTGCCGGTGATACCCGCGGCAGCTGGGCCGTGCCGCCGGGCATCCGCCCAAACCCCGACCCCAAGGGCGAGGGCTACATGCTGTCGGGCAACGCCCCCATCTTCGCGATCCTGCGGGAGGCCCGCGGCCACTTGCGAGCATGAGGCCGGGTTCTTCCTCATCCGCGATTCGGTCGATCACGTCGCGGGCCGACTCGACTTGACGCGCTACACGATCTACAACTAGCTCGGCGAGATTCGCGGCCCACCGGCGCTACGCCTCCTGCGCGCTAACCGCGATACTGAGCCACCAGTTCGGCGTAGTCGTCGAGCAGCCGCAGTGACTCGTCGGTCGGTAGCGTGGGCAACAGCAGCGCCAGCCGGCCGAAACCCAATTCGTCAGCGGCGCGCCAGTAGTCGGGCTTCTGGGGCGTGCCGAACATCGCCAGCGGGACGTTGTGGCCGGCGCCGTCACGCATCTGGTCGATGCGTTTCGTCAGCGCCTCCACCGGGAGTGGGTTGGAGATCCAGCCCGCCTTGTGCCTGATCACCCGTTTGACGGTGGCATCGGAGTCGCCGCCGATGAAGATGGGCGGATGCGGCTGCCGGACGGGCTTAGGTCGGCTGTACGCCGCGCCGAAGTCGACGTATTTACCGTGGTACTCGGCGGGATCCTCGGCCCAGAGGGCCTTGATGGCCTCGATGCGTTCGTCCAGCAGCGCACCGCGGGTCTTCGGGTCGGTGCCGTGGTCGCGCAACTCCTCGATGTTCCAGCCGGCGCCCACGCCGAACACGAACCGGCCGCCGGAGATCAGATCGATGCTCGCGGCTTCCTTGGCGGTGATGATCGGATCGCGCTCGATCAGCAGCGCGATCCCGGTGAACAGCTCGATCCTGGAGGTCACCGCCGCAGCAGCGGCCAGAGTGACGAACGGATCGAGCGTCCGGTAGTAGACCGGCGGCAGCTCGCCACCGAGCGGGTACGGCGTCTCCCGGCTGGCCGGGATGTGCGTGTGCTCAGCGACGACCAGCGACTCGAAACCCCGTTCTTCGATCGCACGGGCCAGTGACACCGTGTCGATCGAGTCGTCGTTTACGAACGTGGAGATCCCGATCTTCATCGCCATCCCTAACTGTCGGCCTTGAGGGTGCGACGCCTGTCGGGACCAGGTTATTCCGACGGGAACAAATTCACCGAACCCGGTTGCAGCCACCGCACCAGCAGTGTCCGGTATCGACTTGTAACCCGTGGTGCCGCAAGGAGCGTCATGGATAATGTAGATTATCCATCATTGGGGGTGAAATCCGTTGCCGCGGCGAGCATTTGACCGGGGCCGGTGGAGGGCATCGCGGCTACAGCCGCATGGGCGTCAGGACGTCCAGGGGCCTAGGCCGCCCACTTTCTCGATGCGGACGCGGGTGAGCAGCCCCTCCGGCGCATTCGGCGGCGGGAAGTGTTCGTCGGAGCCCAACATCACCTTGGCGAGTTTTTTCAGTAGCGCAGGAGCACCGCCTTCCACGATCCGCGCTGTGCCGGTGATCGCCAGGTAGGGCGTCTGCTGCCCGGGCTTGCGGGCGGCCAGGACCGTGACGGCGACCCGCCGGTCGCGGCGGATATTGCGGGTCTTCTGGTATTCGGTGAGATGTGCGGCGACAAGCTCATCGCCGTCGGGCGTGGATTCCAGCGCCATCCACACGACGGTCACCTGAGGGCTGCCGTCGGGGTTGAGCGTGACCAGCGTTGCGTCGGTGCCGGATCCGATGAGCTCGCGGGCGGCGTCGTTGAGTTTCATGTCTTTGTTCTACCGCTCCGCGGTGCCAATCATTTCCGTTATGCGATAGATGCTCTGATCACCCGCCCCGGGCCACGACCAGCGTCATGTCGGCCCACGCGGAGGCAGCTGCACACGTCGCAGGTCAGTTGCCCGGAGGGTGAACCAGTGATCACTGGAGATGGCTGCAGATGTGGGCAGATTGTGGGCAAAATGTTGGCAGAGGTCCGGCTACATCTACGGCCCGGCGCAGTGATCGTCAAAGCGGAAGAGCTTACGTGGGTACTCCCGGCCTCTCGTGAATATCGGACGCCATTGACTTTGCGCGATGGCCGCGTCATGATAGCCGCGTTAACCGCACCCGTTAGTCAGCCGTCGCATCAACAACTTCCCGGAAGTTATCCGGATATGCGTATGCCGGGACCTGGATCAACACCGCGATCGGCCTGCCTGCCTGCTCGATTTGCGAAGTGTCACGCGTGGCGCGACTCCATTTGATTTTTCCGGCGGCACGCTGACGTCAGTCACCATTGCCGCCGGCGGCGTCACGCGTAGTAAGAAACAGGAGGAACCATAATGATGCGGCGGTCGACGTTCAGGATCCGGGTTCCGCTGCACAACACCATCCGCGGTGACAAGAAATACCTGGCGTGGGCCAAGGCCGAATGGAACTGGTTCGATCACCGCAGCGGGATGATCAAGACGAGCTACCTGATCAGCGACGGGCCGAGCGGCCCAGGCGAAAAGGGACGCTGCGTGAACACCAGCGCCAAGCAGGGACAGAAAATCTGGACCGCGCAGTCATTCAAAGGCATCTTCGTCCGCGACCTCACGATGATGGCCGTGATAGCGAAGACGACCGCGTACGAGGCGAAGGACACCAACAGCCATCACCAGCTCGGCGTGTTCTGGGCCGGCCCGATCGCTGATCGAACCAGCTGGAGCCAGGCGAGCGCGCTCGATGCCCTCGTGGCGTCGCTCAAGCTGCCCTGAAGCGTGCCCAGTGCGCGGACCCTCAGCCCCAACCATAGGGAGGATTTAAGCGTGCCCAGTTTTTCCGTGTCTGCCCGCATTGCGCGACGGCGTACGAGCCGTACGCTGCCTATGTGAACAGCCAGCCGCTTGACGTGGTTCCGCTCGCGGCACGACTACGGCTGCTGCGGACCCGGCTCGGATTGAGCCAGGAGCAGCTGGCCCGTCGGCTCGGCGTGTCGTTCGCGACCGTGAACCGATGGGAATCCGGGCGATCGCAACCGTTGACACATGCTCGCCTGGCCATCGCGGAGCTGGAGGCTGCCATCTCTTCGCCGCCGCGGGAGCAGGCACCCGCGCGGAGCCGGGAGCCAGAGCTGGCGACGGAGCCGGCCGAGGACAGGCCGGGTCGGCTGCCGATCGCGCAGTCCAGCTTCGTCGGGCGCGAGCGCGAGCTGGCCGAGCTATCGGGGCTGTTTACGCGGTCCCGGCTGATCAACTTGATCGGGCCTGGCGGGGTCGGCAAGACCCGGCTGGCCATCGAGGCCGCGCGACGCTGGGAAACCACGGGCGGCCACGGCGATGTGGTATTCGTGCCGCTCGAAGCGATCCAGCCACCTCGGCCGGTGGTCTCGGTGCTCGCCTCGCGGATGGCGCTGCGCGAACAGCCAGGCGTGCCCTGGCGCGAGTCGGCGCTGGCCGCACTGAGGGCACGGACCGGGCTGCTGCTCTTCGACGGCGCCGAACACTACCGCGAGGAGGTGGCCGGGCTGGCCGCCGAGTTCCTCGCTTCGGTGCCGGACCTGTCCATCGCGGTCACCAGCCGGGTCGTGCTCGGGATGTCGGGCGAGGTGTGCTGGGCCGTCCCACCGCTCGACTGTCCCTCTGTCGCCGCCGGCGCACCAGAAATCGCGGCCTCGGACGCGGTCCGGCTGTTCATCGCCAGGGCCAGCGAGCGGCTGCCGGGCTTTTCCGCGGCCGACGTGTCGGCGCACGCGGTCGGCGAGCTGTGCCGCCGGATGGGCGGGCTGCCGCTGGCTATCGAGCTGATCGCGGGCTGGGTGGGGACACTGTCCATGCGCGAGATCGTGCAGCAGCGGGTTGCCCTGCTGGAGTACGACCCGCCCGGCGCTCAGGGCAGCCGCAAGCTCGCCGATGTGCTGCGGGCCAGCTATGACCTGCTGCAGCCCGGCCAGCAGCGCACCCTGCGGCTGCTCAGCGTGTTCGTCACGCCATTTACCCTGGCGGACACTCAGGCGGTGAGCGGCCTCAGCGAGCAGGAAGCGGCAGGCGCCGTCCGCGGGCTCGTGGACGCGTCCTGGCTGGTGGTCACCCGCAGCCTTGAGCAGAATCGGTTCAGTATGGTCGAGGCCATCAGGGACTTCGCGGCTGTGCGGCTCCTGGAGGCGGGCGAAGCACAGGAGGCTCGCCGCCGGCACGCCATGCATTTCGCCGACATAGCCACCCAGAGCTTGAGCGCCCTCGTCGGGCCGGATACGGGCCGGTGGACCGCCCTGCTGGCGTCAGCGGTAGATGACCTGCGCGCGATGCTGCAGTGGGCTCTCGAGAACGACGAGATCGGTCTTGGCCTGGAGGTCGGCGCCGCGTTGTGGCGCTGGTGGCTGACCACTGGCCGACTGTCTTCCGGCCGGGCTTGGCTCGACAAGTTCCTCACCGCGGCCGCGGAACACCCCGCGCGGACAGCGGAGGAAAGCCAGCGGATCGGGCGAGCCCTCTGCGCGGCCGCCGTGCTAGCCGTCGAGAACGACGACTACGCGGAGGCGGTTCGCCTGGCCAGGCGAGCGCTGGGCATCTTCGAACCGCTCGAACCCGGCGAGGACCTGGCGTTCGCGGCCACCGTGCTCGGATCGGCCCAGCGTTGCCTGGGTGAGCGCGCCGACGCCAGGCGCAGCTTCCAGACCGCGTTTGACGTGCGGGCCGCGGCGGGCGACCGGGCACACTTGGCCGCGGCGATCAACAACATGGCCCTAGTGGAGCTCGACGACGGGAATCTCGATCGGGCCAGGGAACTGTTCGAGCAGAACCTCGTCATTAAGCGCCAGCTCGGCGACCCGAGCTCGATCGCGATCGGCCTGATCAACCTGGCCGAGGTGCTGATCAGGGACGGCCGATGGCAAGTCGCCCAGCTATCAATCGCCGAGGCCGCTGGGCTTGCCGTCGGCCGGCACAGATCACCGGTCTCGTGCTGTGCAGCCAGGGCCACCTCGCAGCGCGGCAGCGAAACTGGGAGCAGGCGATCGGGCTCTACCAGGCGGCGGTGGCCGCCTGCCAGGCGGGCGGCATCACGCACGTCGCGATCGAAGCCATGATCGGGCTGGGCCGCGCCCGTTACCAGCTTGGCCAAGCCGAAGCGGCGGCCCAGCAGCTCCGCACGGCGGAGGCGCTGGCTCACGAGATCGCGAACCGGCAGCTGATGGCCGAGGTGACCGCGGCCCTGGCGGAGACTGGGGCGGCGAGGCGGGCTTGCTTCCAGGCAACCTGACCTCCCGCCAGGCCGAGGTGCTTGGGCTGCTCGCGGACGGCCTGAGCAACAAGGAGATCGCCGCGCGGCTCTACCTGAGCCCGGGCACGATGAACGCCACCTGGCGACCATCTATCACAAGCTCGGACTCGGCGGCCGGGTCGACGCCGCCCGCTACGCCGTGGAAAACGGGCTGACCACGCGCTGAACGGCGCAGTGTTATAGCGAGACCGCGCCGACAGGGTGAGTCCAGTGACGTTAGAGATTATTGGGGCAGCTGTTGTCAATGGGTCCGGTCAAATGTATGAACCAATGGATTCGCGGCGTGCAGCCAGCCGGATAGAACAAGACGGCGGCTGCTTCAGTTCGCGGATGTGAGGACCTGGGGGGGATCCGCGAGGCGGAAGCAGCCGTGGAGGGGCGGTCATGCGCAACCAGTTGCTCGGCACGACGCAGCCGGTGCTGTCGATCTCCCTTGAGCCGGGGGAAAGCATCATCGCCGAGGTCGGCGGGTTCGCGTGGATGACCGACTCGATCGCGATGGCGGCGGCGGACAACGCCTGGCTGGAGCCGCGGCTGTGTGTCTATACGGCGACTGGCGAGGCTGGCATAGTCGCGTTCGCGGCGAAACTGCCTGGCCGCATCCTCAGCGTCGAAATCGGTCCGGGCTACGAGGGCTGCCTGGTCCGCGAGTCCAGCCTCCTGGCGGGCACGCCCGGGGTGCGGATCACGCCGAAGCCGGCCCGTCGGTCCCCGGGTCTTCCGGCGGCCGCGGCCTGGGGCTCTGGCGGATCGGCGGCTCCGGACGGGCCTGGGTCGAGCTCTCGGGCGACGTGGTCAGGCACGAGCTCACCGCGGGCCAGTCGCTGCGTGCCCATCCGAGGAAATCGGCATGTTCGATGCCACGGTCGCCGTTCAGGTCGCGGAGCTCCAGGGTCTGTCCGGTCGCGACGACACCTATCCCTGCGCGGTGCTTTCCGGCCCGGGAATGGTGTGGCTACGGTCGATGCCCGCCAGCTTGGGAGATGACCCGAGGTCGGCCTGTGAGCGAGCCGTGAGCTTAACCGGCCTGGGCCGCCTGGCGATGGCGATGGCGGCGATGACGACCCAGAGCAGTTCCAGGCCGAGGAAGATTCGCTCGTAGAGGCCGGCGGGGGCGTGAGCATGCTTGTAGGCCGTGCCGAGCAGCAGGTAGGCGATGGCGCCGGCGATCGAGATGCCGAGCAGGATGGGCGCGGCGGGCCGCCAGGCCGGGTCGGACATGAGGCTGGCCGATATCAAGATGGCGCCGATCGTGACGCAGGTGAACGCGATGAAGGCCAGGACCAGGTGGATGACACCGCTGCCGTGCTGGGGCGTGCCCTCGGGGTCGTCGGCGAAGAACGCGAGCAGGCCGGAGCAGATCGCCCAGGTGACCAGCAGGGCCAGGCCGTAGCGGACGCGGCCGTCGAGGCGGGCAACCGTACGCGGGTCGCAAGAAGGCCAGCAGGACGTCGATGGCCACGTAGACCGCGACCCCGGCGAGGGCGAGCCGGGCCCTCATGGGGATCCCTGGCGGTGCCGCGAGAAAGAGCAACCAGGTTGCATATCTCTATAATGCTGGAGTCATGACTGCGGAGTCAACTCCCACGTACCGATTCGGCAACTTGGTCGCGCTGGCCAGGCTGAGCTGGCTCGGCGAGGCGACCAGCCGCCTGGAAAGGCTCGGTTTCCCCGGCTTCCGGCGCGGCGACTGGCCGTGATGCGCCTGCTGGTGCAGGGGCCGCTGCCGGTCGGCCGCCTCGGCGCGGGCCTGGGCGTGACCCGGCAGATGGCGAGGAAGGTCGCCGACGGGCTGGAGCAGCGGGGCTACGCCACGACCGAACGGGACGCGCGCGACACGAGGCAGCTGAACGTCACCCTCACCACGGTCGGCCGCGACTACGCCCGTGCCGTCATCGACGTCACCGAGGGACTCAAAGGGGAGATCGCCGGGCGGGTCAGCCCGGCCCAGCTCGCCGCGGCGGACACCGTGCTGCGCGCCGCCTTGTTCGATGACACCGCCAGGCAGCGAGCCAGGGTGCCTTCACCGCCGGGGCAGCAGTCCGGGTCTTAGCAGTTAGATGCTCCAGAGCGCGTGGGTTGGCGATAGCCGGGCGCGCGGATGGCGGGCAGCAGGCCAGGGCGCCGATGATGACGGCGGCGGCCAGGCCGCCGGCCCAGGCTTGGAGCGGGATGACGACAAGCTCGTGTTTGGCCAAGGCGTAGACGGCGGTGGACAGGGCGCCCGCGCCGACGCCGACGGCGCCGCCAATGAGGGCGAGCAGGACCGCTTCGGCGAGGAACTGGATCCGGATGTGGCCCTTGGTCGCCCCGAGGGCGCGGCGCAGCCCGATCTCCTGGCGGCGTTCGAGCACCGAGATGAGCATGATGTTGGCCACCCCGACCGCTCCGACCAGCAGGGCCACGGCACCGAGACCCAGGAAGAGGTCGTCGAAGGCGCCTTGGGCGTCGGCCTGGGCGACGAGGGCGGCTGAGGGCTGGCTCACGGCGACTTCACTGGGGTTCTCGGGGTTGGCGGTGGCACCGAGGAGGCTGTCGACCGCGTTGACCTGGCTGTTGTGGGCGCGCACGTAGATGGTGGAGGGATGGCCGTCGAAGCCGAAGTAGCGTTCGGCGGCGGGGAACCCGACGAGGACCGAGGAGTCGATATCGGGGGCTAGCACGGCGGGGTTCAAGATGCCGGCCACGTAGCACCACATGTTGCCGACCCAGATCCGCTCGCCCGGATATACCCGGTCGATCCCGAGGCGCTGGGCCGCGGCGGCGCCGAGCACACAGACAACTGCGTTGAATGAACATCGACGATGTGCGCGAGATCGGGGAACTCGACGTGGCCGCCGGAGAAGTCCGGATCGGGGAAGTTGGCGATGCAGTGTGAGCGCATGCAGGCGACCGCGTTGAGGTAGTCCTGCTGCTGCTGCGTGGTGATCGGCTGGCTGACCTGCCCGCTCAGCCAGCTGGGAGTCGCTGACCCCGAGCTGCGCAGGGCCTTCCTTGGGGATCCCTCCGCTGCTGGCGGGGTCGGGGAAGTCCGGCACGCCGTGCGAGCGCACACAGGCGGCGTACGCCAGCAGCCCGCTGTTGCTGACCCTCCCGCCGACGGCGCGCCGCCGGAACCGTGCTCGGCGACCCCGGGCAGCCGGCGCGGCCGGGCCAGGCTCAGACGACCCCGGACGGCAGCATGCTGATCATTCCCGCTATCACTGGTCCGATCCACGGCCGCCAGGCGGTCACCGCGGTCGTGGCGATCGCCGCCGACGGCATGGTCCTCGCGTCCTCGGCGCCGTCCAGGTATCCGCCCGGACGGGCGGCGGCCAGCGAGCTTCCAGCCCAGGCGACCGGCCCGACGATCAAAGGCGGCACGTGCCCACGCCGACGGCAGCGTGGTCTTCACCGAGTCCCGGCCGAGGCTGGCCGCGCTGCCTACATCTATGTCCAGGCGCCATGGACGCCGCCCGGGTTCGTCAGCCCTTTCCGCGCCTGGAAGCGAGTTGGGTCAGCTCGGCAAGGCCGGCTCGCTGCTGTCGGGCTCCTCGTGCTGCTCATCGCCATCGTGCCGGTCGGCGTGCTGTTCGGCCTGCTCGCCTCACGCCGCCTCGTCCGCCGGGTACGCCGCCTGGAACGAGCCACCCTCGCGGTCGCCGACGGCGACTACACCGTCACCCTGCCCGTCTCGGGCCGGGACGAGGTCGGCCGGCTGGAGGCGAACTTCACCACCATGACCCGCCAGCTCGGCTCCGCGCTGGCGGCCGAACGGCAGCGGGCCACCGGCGACGCGCGCGCCGCGGAGCGGGCCCGGATCGCGCGGGAGATCCACGACGCGATCTCCCAGCACCTGTTCGCCCTGCGGATGATCGCCGCCGGGATGCGCCGGGCCGACCCGGGCAACCAGCAGGCGCGCGCGATCGAGCGCATCAGCGAGGAGGCGCTGCGGGACATGCAGGCGCTGCTGATCGAGCTGCGCCCGGCCAGCCTGGACGGCGCCGGGCTCGCCCCGGCGCTGCGGGAGATCTGCGCCGCCTACCACGAGCGGCTGGGCGTCACCGTCGACGCCAGCCTGGACGACGTCACCGTCCCCGCGCCAGTCGAGCACGCCCTGCTGCGCATCACCCAGGAGGCGTGCGCCAACGCCGTCAGGCACGGCAACGCCCGCCGGCTCACCGTGTCCATGACCCGCCAGGACGGGCACGTCGAGCTTGCCGTCCGCGACACCGGCACCGGCTTCGACCCGGCCGGCCGCCCACGCCGGCTCCGGGCTGGCCCACATCAGGACCGGGTCGCCGAACTCGGCGGCACGGTGGACATCGACAGCGCACCCGGGCGCGGCGCGGCGGTCACCGTCCGGGTGCCGGTGCCATGACGATCCGGGTGGTGATCGCCGACGACCACCGCGTCGTCCGGGACGGGCTGTGCTACCTGCTCGGCCAGGAACCAGACATCGAGGTCGTCGGCGAAGCCGGGGACGGCCGGCAGACGGTCGGACGTCGTCGCCGCCACCCGCCCGGACGTGCTGCTGCTCGACCTGTACATGCCCGGACTGGACGGGCACGCCGTACTCGAGCGCTGCGCGACGCCCGCACCGGCCTGCCGTCGTCGTGCTCACCTCAGCCACTGACGACGAGCACCTCGT
>CAWKME010000024.1:0-72831 GCA_963850645.1 uncultured Actinomycetota bacterium
GGATTCGAACCCCTGACCTACTCGATGCGAACGAGTCGCGCTACCAACTGCGCCATAGCCCCTGATCGCTAGCAGGCTACCAGTCGCGATGTCAGTCGCCGAACTCTTACTGCCCGGCCGCACGCGGCAAGTCCCGGTGCCAGCCGTAGTCGCGCGCGTAAGGCGCGTAGTCGAGATGCTCGAAGATCGGGTCCTCGTCGTCGATGTCCAGTACCACCGCGCCCGGACGCCGCAGTCGCGACGGGACGACATCGAACTCGCGGTCGTAGGTGTTCTCCACGCCGAGCCGCGACCGTGCCATCCGCTGCATCCGGCGGCGCTGGACGCGCTCCTCGATCCGGGTCTGCCGGCGCAGATACCCCAGGTAGAGCACCGTCACCGCGGCTGCGGTGCCGCAGAACCACCACGCCGCTGAGGTCAGCAGGAACGCTGTCGACGCCGATCCGATCAACACGAGCGCCATGACCATCAGCACCCGCTTGCGGAAAGCGTATTTGCGGGCGCTGATCGCCGCGGCGGTGTTCGAGTCGTATCGCTGCCGCCTCGAGAACGCATGAGTGAGGTTCGCCGCCGGTTCCTCGGCGACGGGTATGCCGGAGGTGTCGTCGACGTATTCGTATTGATCGGCGTCCTCACCATCGTCGGCGTCGGCCTCGGAGTCCTCGGTCTCGAATTCCGCGTCGAGATCCTCGCCATCGGCGGTCTCGACCTCGGCCACCGGCTGGGGCTGCTCGTCGGCCGCGGGGTCGACGTCGACCACCTCGCCGCCGGCCACGTCAGCCTCGGTCTGCTCAACAGACACCGCGGCTGCGACCGTGACGACCACCTCCGATTGCGGCATTACCTCGGTGTCGTCCGAGTCGACGTCGTCCAGGTCGTCGTATTCGTCTTCCTCGGGCTGCCAGTCGGGGTTGTGCCGGTGCCCTGCGGCGGGTCCGCCCCGCTTCAGCAGCCGCGCGGCCGCGCCGCTGTTGAGCACACGGGTCGCCAAAGCAACGTCACTGGTGCGCCGCACCGCGTCGCGCTTGCTGACCAGCATGGGTACCAGCACGAACAGCCAGAGCACCACGAGCGATATCCACAACAACGATTGCGGGATGCTTGGCATGGTGACCTGCTCCTTTCCCCGCCAGGCTAGGCCGGTGAACAGCGCATCCGGTCGAGGCGCGCCCAGGACAATTACACACCTGTAATTTGCTGCTGACAAGCACCAACAGTCACAAATGTCACATTTGCAACACGGTCGACGGCCCAGGTCCAGCGTGCCGCCCGTGCGCGCACCAGGGCCGACGTCACCGACCCGTAGACCTCCTCGACTGTCAGGCCCACCAGCAGGTGATCCCGCCAGTCGCCGTCGACTTGGAGGTAGCGGCTCAGCAGCCCCTCCTCGCGGAACCCGACCTTTGCCAGCACTGCCCGGCTCGCCGCATTCTCCGGTCGCACGGTGGCTTCCACCCGATGCAACCTGACCGGGCCGAAGCAGTGGTCGAGGCCCAGCGCCAACGCTCCGGTGGCGACCCCGCCACCGGTGACCGAGCTGGACACCCAGTAACCGATCCATGCCGACCGCAACGCGCCGTGCGTGACGTTGCCGATCGTCAGCTGCCCACAGAACTGGCCTTCCAGTTCGATCACGTAGGGCAGCATGCGGCCCTTGCGGGCTTCTGACCGCAGACTCGAACACACCGCTGGCCACGACGAAATCGTATGCCGCGCAGTCCAATCAGTCTCGGTGCTGGGCTCCCACGGCTCCAGATGGGCACGGTCGGCCAGCCGGATGCGACTCCACTGCGCGGCGTCGCGCATGCGTACCGGCCGCAGCCGGACCACACCGGCGGAAACCCGCAACGGTCCCACCGACCATCGGCCAGCCGGGATGCTGGGAGCTGGAGCCCCACATGTTCACGACCGGGGGCCACCGTGTCGCTCAGCCACGCTGGGCCAGGAACGCGACGTCGACGAACTCGCCGATGCGGATCTGCTCGGCCTCGCGGGGAATCACGACCAGACAGTTTGCCTCGGCCAGCGTCGCCAGCAGATGCGACGAGGCGCCGGGCGCGCCGCCGATCGCCTGCACCAGGTATTCGCCGCTGTCCTGATCACGCATCAGCTGCCCGCGCAGAAAGCCGTTGCGGCCGGCCACCGACGTGATCGGCGACAGCGTGCGGGCCTGCACGATCCGGCGCATCGGCTGCCGCTTGCCCAGCGACAGCCGGATCAGCGGTCGAACCATCACCTCGAAAACCACCAACGCGCTCACCGGGTTGGCCGGCAACAGAAACGTCGGGACACCTTCGCGGCCCAGCTGCCCGAAACCCTGGACCGAACCGGGATGCATCGCGACCCGGGTGACTTCCATGTCGCCGAGTTCGGAGAGCACCGAGCGCACGGCCTCGGCCGCCGCGCCGCCGACCGCGCCGGCGATCACCACGACCTCGGCGCGGTTGATCTGACCCTCGACGACTTCGCCGAGCTCTTTGGGGTCGTTGCTGACGATGCCGACCCGGTTGACCTCGGCGCCGGCGTCCCGGCCGGCAGCGGCCAGCGCGTAGGAGTTGACGTCGTAGACCTGGCCGTTGCCGGGGGTGCGGGAGATGTCGACCAGCTCACCACCGACGCTCATCACCGACACCCGCGGCCGCGGGTGGACCAGGACCCGCTCACGGCCGACCGCGGCCAGCAGCCCGACCTGCGCGGCACCGATGATCGTGCCCGGCCCGCACCGCGACGTCGCCGGGCTGAACGTCGTCGCCGGTGCGGCGCACGTAGGCACCCGATCGCACCCCGCGCAGCACCCGCACCCGCGACTGCCCGCCGTCGGTCCATCGCAACGGCAGCACCGCGTCGGCCAGCGTCGGCAGTCGGGGCGCCGGTCTGGACCCGCGCCGCCTGCCTGGGCTGCAGCCGGCTGGGCGTGCGGGCGCCGGCCTCGATGACGCCCATCACCGGCAGCGTCACTCCGCCAGGCGCAGACCGCGATTCGTTCGCCTCGCCCGAGACCGCGCGCAGATGATCGTCGCCGTTTTGATCGCTGTACGGCCCGGACTCGCCGACGATGAGACGTCGACGCTGCGGACCGCGTAGCCGTCGATGGCGGCCTGGTCGAAACCGGGCAGCGGACGTTCGGTGACGACTTCTTCGGCGCACATCAGCCCCTGGGCCTCGGCGATGGCAACACGACACCGGCCTTGGCGCCACCGCGGCGGCCGACACCCTGGCTTGTTGTTCCTCCACCGAACGCACAGCGCGCCTTTCTGCACTTGACACGCCGCGGGCGCCGCAACTAGTCTGTCGGCCAGACCCAACCGGCCACCAGCCACCGCCGCAATTCCGGGCCATAATCGTCACGGTCCAAGGCAAAGTCAACCGCAGCCTTCAGGTAGCCGCCGGGATTTCCCAAGTCGTGTCGGGAGCCGCGATGCACGACAACATGTACCGGGTGCCCTTCGGCGATCAACAACGCGATCGCGTCGGTGAGCTGGATTTCACCGCCTGCTCCGCGCTCGACCCGTCGCAGCGCATCGAAGATGGCCCGGTCGAGGATGTAGCGACCGGCCGCGGCGATACAACGACGGGGCTTCTTCGGCTGGCGGCTTCTCCACCATGCCGTTGACCTTGCAGCACGTCGGGGTTGTCGCCGCCGGGACCGGCTCGACGTCGAAGACGCCGTAGGCGCTGATCTCGTCGGGGGAGACCTCGATGGCGCACAGCACCGTGCCGCCGTGGTGCGGCGCGCACTTTCGCCATCGTCTCCAGCACGCCGGTCGGCAGCACCAGGTCGTCGGGCAGCAGCACCGAGACCGCGTCCTCGTCCGGAGACAGCACCGGCTCCACACAGCTGACGGCGTGTCCCAGCCCGAGCGGCTCGGCCTGCACCACCGACTCCACCTTGATCAGCCCCGGTGCGCGGCGCACCTTCGCCAGCATGGCCTTCTTGCCGCGGGCCTCCAGCGTGCCCTCCAGCACCAGGTCCTCGACGAAGTGCGCGACGACGCCGTCCTTGCCCTCGGAGGTGATGATCACCAGTCGCTCGGCGCCGGCCTCGGCCGCCTCGGCGGCCACCAGTTCGATGCCGGGCGTGTCGACGACCGGCAGCAGCTCCTTGGGCACCGTCTTGGTCGCCGGCAGAAAGCGCGTGCCCAACCCGGCCGCGGGAACGATCGCGGTGCGCGGAACCGAAGACCTGTGAGCGTGACATCGTGCAAACCATAATCGCAGCAGATTCGCCTGTCCCGTGTGGCGGGGTAAAAGCCGGGCCTGTCATCGTTGAGGCTATGGCGACCGCGGGCAAGGCCGCATTGCGGGAACAGCTGCAGGCAGCCCGCCGTTCGGTCACCGACGACGTGCGAGCCCGGGAGGCGCGGTCCTTGACCGCACACCTCGGTGCGGCGGTGAACAGCGATGACACCGTGTGCGCCTATGTGCCGGTGGGCGCCGAGCCCGGGTCGATCGAGATGCTGGATGTATTGCTGCGACGAACCGGCCGGGTACTGGTGCCGATAGCGCGTACCAGTGCCGACGACTCCCCGGTAGCGCTGCAATGGGGTGAATACCGGCCGGGACGACTGGTGACGGCCCGGTTCGGGCTGCTCGAACCCGGCGAGCCGTGGCTGCCGTCGACGACCCTGGCCGAGGCGACCGTTGTGCTGGTTCCCGCGCTTGCCGTCGACCGCACCGGCGTGCGACTGGGACGGGGCCAAGGTTTCTACGACCGCACGCTGGTGCACCGGGATCCGCAGGCACGCCTGATCGCAGTGGTCCGCGATGCCGAGCTGCTCGACGAGTTGCCGCACGAGCCGCATGACGTGCCGATGACACACGCACTGACTCCCGGGCGCGGCCTGATCGAACTGGGCATCATCGGTTAGCCGCTGGTTAGCGGCCGCGCTCAGCAGCCTCGCAACACCTGCCGCATCGCGTTCTTCTCCGGCCCGACACCCACAGCCCGTAGTCCGTCTTCACCTCGACCTGGCGGGCGACAAACGCACACCGAAATGCCACGTTCGGCGGCAACCAGGAGGCGGCGTCGCGAAACGCCTTGTCGAAGTTGGCCTGGGCAGCAACGGCCAGCAGATTGCGCGGGTCGTTGGCGAAGTCGCGGCGGCGTTGGTCGTCCCAGAGCCGCGCGCCTTTGTACCAGGCGTCGGACAGCGAGACCACGTGGTCGATCTGCACCGCGGGAGACGTGTCGGGACCCCGCACGAAGGCGATGGTCGCTCCGGTGTAGGGGTCGTGCAGGATGCCACTTTGCGCGAAGCAGGTCCCGGGCCGTACCTGCAGGTCGACCAGGTCGCGGCGCAGGATGTCGTCGCGGGTGTCACAACCGTTGTGACCGAACTGCACGTTGACGTCGTCGCTCCACGGCTCACCGAACCGGGCGCGGTCGAAGTCCTGGAAGCGGTCCCAGCCCTTGACCGGCAGCGCGTCGAGCTCACGCCGGGCCACGTCGTAGGCCGGGTTCGCGGGGAACTGCTGCGGCTCGGGTTCCCGGCTTCTGGCGTCGTGGACGTAGAGCCAACCCACACCGGCGGCGATCGCGAGGACGATCAGCAGCGCCAGGGTTTCCCTCCACCGGCCGCGCCGCCGGGCGGGAATGACACGCGCCACATAGCGGTTCTAGCACTTGGGACTGTAGAGTGCTAACTATTTAGACCATCACGGAGGTTTGTGTGCCGACTTACAGTTACGCGTGCACCGAGTGCGGTAACCGCTTCGATGTGGTTCAGGCCTTCACCGATGACGCGCTGACCACCTGCGACCAGTGCTCCGGTCGGCTGCGCAAACTGTTCAACTCGGTCGGGGTGGTGTTCAAGGGCAGCGGCTTCTACCGCACCGACAGCCGCGAGTCGTCGAAGAGTTCGACCAACGGGTCGGCCAAGTCGAGCTCGGCTTCGGACACGAACGGGTCGAGCAGCAGCGACAAGTCCGGCTCAACGGACAAGTCGAGCAGCTCCAGCGACAAATCGGACTCGGCAAGCTCGAAGCCCTCGACGTCAGCGGCGGCCGCAGCCAGCTAGCCGGTTATCCACAAGCGGCGTTCCGGCGGCCGCGCAGATCACCCAGCCGCACCTACCGTTGCGGACATGGGGGATTCCCCGAAATCACTGAATCCGTCGCTACCGACCCGGATCGCGCAGTGGCTGCGCCCGGACTGGACGCGAACCCTGCTGGCCCGGCGGATCGCCGCGGCCGGGCTCGTCGTGCTGGCCGGCATCGCGGCACTGCGGCCCGATCCCGACGGCGAGCGGGTCCCGGTGGTGGTCGCGGCCCGCGATCTCAGCCCGGGCAACGCGCTGACCGCCGACGATCTGCGACTCGAGAAGCGTTTAGCACCAACGATTCCCGACGGGGCGCAATCCGACATCGACACGATTGTCGGTTCGACACTGGCCGGGCCGACTCGCCGTGGTGAAGTGCTGACCGACCTCCGGCTGCTGGGCCGCCGATTGGCCGAGTCGGCCGCGGGGCCGGACGCCCGGATAGTGCCGGTGCATCCGGAGGACAGCGCACTGGCCGACCTGGTCCGACCCGGCGATGTCGTCGACGTCGTTGCCGCATCCGACACCAGCTCTCCGTCCACCCCGAAGGCCCCCAGCGTGATCGCCACCGGCGCGATCGTGGTCTTGGTCTCGGCGAAGCAGAAGGCTCAGGCCGCGACCAACGATCGGGTGGTGTTGGTGGCGCTGCCGGCCGCCTCAGCCAATGCCGTGGCCGGCGCCGCACTGGTGCAGACCGTGACCCTCACCCTGCATTGAGCGGCGGCAAGGGCGCTTCAGGCGGCCGCCGGCTGGTCGCTGGCACAGTACTTGCACTTGTGGGCCGCCTCGGGGATGTCCGAGCAGCACTCGCCACACGCCTTGGTCGCGGGCTCATCACCGAACACGGTTACCCCACGGCGCTTCTGGATGTGCTTGTAGGGCAAGACGATCACGACGTAGATGGTGGTCATGAAGACTATGAAGTAGACAATCGCCCCGACGAACGCTCCGATGTCGACGAAGGTCTCCTTGTTGCCTGCACTGCCGAGCTGCCAGCCCAACCCGAAGGTGGTATGAGGCTGCGCCGCGGCGACCAGCGGATTGATCACGCTGTCGGTGAAGGCCTTGACCAAGTTCGAGAAAGCCAAAGCCACCACCAACCCGACGGCGACGGTGATCACGTCACCGCGCATTATGAAATCTCTGAATCCTTTGAACACCCGAGCCACCTCCGTCGCCTACGAATTACCAGGACCTAACCGGGCAATGCGAAATCACCCGCAAAAAACCGTATGTCCGTAGGTCCGCAAATGCGGGCGTTGCGGCGAATTAGTCACGCAAGGGTATTGCTGTTGTGACATCTCCGGAACGTTAAATGTGGTGCGGGGGTACGTTCTCCCTCAGCCACTGCTCGCGATCGTCGGCATCGCGATCACGCTCGTCGGTCGACTGTTGCGGTAGCTCCGTCCCGAACACCTGGTTGATCAAGCTTCGGTCGTCGCCGCCTCGCCTGGTCATGCCGGCGTCAGATCTCCAGGCTGGAGAGCTGGCCGATGATCTGTGCCGCCAGCGGATTCAGCGTCGCCATGCCGTCGCGCACCGCGTAGCGCGAACCGGCCAAGTTGACCACCAGGGTGCTGCCCGAAACCCCCGCCAAACCGCGTGACAATCCCGCGTCGATGATGCCCGCGGCTAAGCCCGAAGCGCGGATCGCCTCGGCGATACCGAGAATCTCGCGATCGAGAATCTCCCGGGTGGCTTCCGGGGTGACATCGCGCGGGGTGACGCCGGTGCCGCCGACCGACACCACCAGGTCCACTCCCCCGATCACCGCGGTGTTCAGCGCGTTGCGGATCTCGACCTCATCGGCAGCGACGGCCACCACGCCGTCGACCACGAACCCCGCTTCGGTGAGCAGCTCGGTGACCAGCGGCCCGCTGTGGTCCTCATCCCCGTGCGCGGTCCTGTCATCGACGACGACGACGAGTGCCCTGCCGACCAACTCCGCGCTCTGTTCCATGGTTGCAACCGTATATCTGGGGTCAGACCACGACGCGGCGGCTCTCATCACTGCTGCGCCTTGCCCAGGGTGACCTGCACGGACTTAGTGTCGCCGGACGGATCTTTGAACGTCAGCGTGACTTTCTCGCCGGGCGCCTTGGATCGCACGGCGGCGACCAACGCGTCGGCGCTGTTGACCGTACGGTCGTCGACCTTGGTCACTACAACTCCGCTGGGCAGGCCGGCGGCTGCCGCCGCTCCGTTCGGTACCACCTCGACGACTTTGGCGCCGGGGGTGCCCTTGTCGTTGGTGACCTGAACGCCGAGCGACGCATGCGACGCCGTCCCGGTCTTGATCAACTCGTCGGCGATCCGCTTGGCCTGATCGACCGGAATCGCAAAGCCCAGCCCGATCGAACCGCTCTGCGCATCAGGCGAATCGCCGCCCAGCGTGGCAATCGCGGAGTTGACACCGACCAACTGTCCGCTCATGTTTACCAACGCGCCGCCGGAGTTACCGGGGTTGATCGCGGCGTCGGTCTGAATCGCGTCGAGGACGGTGTTCTGGTTACCCGACTCGCCGGTCGTCGACACCGGCCGGTTGAGCGCGCTGACGATGCCGGTGGTCACCGTGCCCTCCAGGCCGAGCGGCGACCCGACCGCCATCACCGGCTGACCGACACGCAAGTTCGACGACGACCCGAGGCTGATCGGCGTCAAGCCGGAAACGCCTTGCACTCGAACCACTGCGATATCAGTGGTGGGGTCTGCCCCCACCACGGTGAACTCTGCGGTCCGGCCGTCGGAGAAGGTCACCGTGGTTTTCGGTGTCCCGCCCGCGTGGTCGTTGTCTGGCGGACCGCCCGGGTCCGGCGGACCACCCGGCTCCGGCGGCTCAACCGGCCCGCGGGGGCCACGGCCCTCGCGCGGCGGAGCGGCGTGACCGGGATTGGCCGCAGTGGCGACGACGTGGTTGTTGGTCAGGATCAGCCCGTCCGACGACAAGATGATGCCCGACCCCTCCTCGGACTGACGACCGATATCGGTCTCGAGCATCACCACACTGGGCACTACCTTGGCGGCGACCTGTTCAACAGTGCCCACCGGCGCGTTCGCGGCCGGCATGCCGGGAGCCGCGCCGCCCAGCGACGTGCCGTCGCTGGTGATCGGCAGCTGCCCGTTGTGCTCGATCACCGACGCCGCGGCGCCGCCGATGCCGGCCGACACGACTGCGATCGCCAACGCACCGACTGCCAATGCCCCTGCGCGGGACCGCTTTCGGGGTACACCCAATTGCGGCGGCGGGCTACCGGCGGGGCCGCCCTGACCGCCACCGAACGAACCGTACGGTTGCCGGTATTGCGGCTGCTGACCGTAGCGCCAGTCATAGTGCTGCGGATATGTTTGCTGCTGCCCATGGCCGGAATAGCCTGGGGCCCCACGCTGATCGGAGACCGGGCCATACCCGGGCTGCTGCGGCGGTGGCGAATACCTCGGGTGATTCGTCATGTCGCTAGGTCGCTCTTTCCTTGAAAGTCGGTTCAGACTCAACAGTCACTGGATCACTACCCTGCCTGCGTTGTCTGAGAATCGACTGAAATAACGTTCGCTGGACGTAATGAGTTCCCGGGATTTGACGATGCGTTAACATCCGCCGCAGCTGCCTCGGGAGTCGGATATTCCGATGTCGGAATCGGCCGTCCGGGCAACAGCACATAGATCGACGTCCCCGGCGGGTCGCCACCTGCAACGGTGTCTTCGACGTGCAGCGCCCCGCCGTGGTTGAGGATCACCTGCTTTACGATCGCCAGCCCGAGACCCGAGCCGGGCATCGCCCGCGCCGTGGTCGAGCGGAAGAACCGCTCGAACACCAGCTCGCGCTCGGCTGTCGGGATCCCCGGCCCGTGGTCGGACACCACCAACTCGGCGTGCGTCGGGTTCAACTGCCGGAGCCTGACACCGACGGTCTCTCCCGAAGGGCTCCACTTGGCCGCATTGTCCATCAGGTTCAACACCGCACGCGACAGGCCCGCGGAGTCACCGTTGACCTGCCAGGGAGTCACGTCGACGTCGAACTCGATGTCGTTGCGCCGCCTGCGGACTCGCTCCAGGCATCGGTCGATGACCTCACCGAGGTCGACCCGCTCGTGCACTACCTCGCCAGCGTCGCCTCGGGTGAGATCCACCAAATCGCCTACCAGCGTTGATAATTCCTCGATCTGCGCGATCACATCGGTACGCAGATCCGCCATCTCCTGATCGGGTATCGGCGGCGCACCCGGCCGCGTCGATGCCATCAGCAGTTCGATGTTGGTGCGCAGCGACGTCAGCGGGGTACGCAGTTCGTGTCCGGCATCGGCGACCAGGCGGGTCTGGCGTTCCCGAGATTCGGCCAGAGCACGCAGCATCAGATTGAACGCCTCGGTCAGCCGGGCCAGCTCGTCGCTCCCGAATACCGGGATGGGCCGCAGATCGTCGGTGCGCGCCACCCGCTCGGCGGCCTCGGTCAGCCGGCCCACCGGGCGCAGCCCGGCCTGGGTGACCATTCCACCGGCAACCGCGGCGACGGCGACGCCGACGCCCCCGACGATCAGCAGCACCCACCGCAGCTTCGTCATCACCGCATCCGTCGGCGCCAGGCTCTTGGCGATCAGCAGCGAGCTGCCGTTAGGCAGGTGTACCGCCAGCACCCGCTGACCGGCCGCCGTGCGCCGCGACATGAACAGGTCACCGCGTATGACCGCCTTCTCCGGCGGTCCGACCGGCAGCGTCTGGCCCTCTTGGTTGGCCGTGAAGATCGACCGGCCGGGATTCACCAGCATCGCATTGACATCCGAATATGCGGTGCCCTCAATGGCTTTCGCCGGATCAGCCGCCAACGATCCGCTGGCGATCAACAGCTGAGCCCTACTCTGCAGCTGGTTGTCGATGTCCTTGTACAGCGCCGCGGAGATCACCGCGTACACGGCGACGGCCATCAGGACGACCACCATCGCCACCATCGACATGGCCAGCAGCATCACCCGCCACCGCAGCGACAACGAGGTGCTGGCCCGCAGCTGCGCTCGACTTCGCCGACGGAACGGTGTCTTCAGGGGCATCAGGGAGGTGTTTCGCGAAGCACGTAACCCACTCCTCGCACGGTGTGGATCAATCGCGGTTCGCCATTTGCTTCGGTCTTGCGACGCAGGTATCCGACGTACACCTCCAGGGCGTTGCCTGAAGTGGGAAAGTCGAAGCCCCACACCTCCTCGAGAATGCGGCTGCGGGTCAATACCCGTCGGGGGTTAGCGATCAACATCTCCAGCAGAGCGAACTCGGTGCGGGTGAGGCTGATCTGACGTTGCCCGCGTGTGACTTCACGGGTCACCGAATCGAGCGTGAGATCCGCGAACGTCATCGCCACGGATTCGCCTGAGTCGTCGATCTTGGTGCGACGCAGCAGTGCCCGCACCCGGGCCAGCAGTTCTTCCAGCGCGAACGGCTTGGGCAGATAGTCGTCGGCGCCGGCGTCCAGGCCGGCGACCCGCTCCGAGATCGTGTCGCGGGCGGTCAGCACCAGGATCGGCAAGTCGTCGCCGGTGCTGCGTAGCTGACGGCATACCTCCAGGCCGTCCAGCCGCGGCATCATCACGTCGAGAACGAGCGCATCGGGTCGGTCGGCGGAGATCATCTCGAGGGCTTCTACACCGTCTTCCGCCAACGCGACCGAGTAGCCATTGAAGGAAAGCGATCGGCGCAGTGACTCACGCACCGCCCGATCGTCGTCAACGACAAGAATTCGCACGGCCACCAGTTTCGTCCAATCGCCTGAGAGCGCGCTGAGAGGCGCGGGGACTAATTGCCCAGCTCTGCAACGGGCCGCGGCGCGGCCCGCGTCGTTGCGGGGCGGCAAGGCTCATGGCGGAAAAGTTAGCGGCGATCCAGGTCGATCAGGCCGAGGCGCGCCGCCTTGAGCAGCCGGCGCGGCACCTTGTGCTGGTGGCCGGCCACCGTCACGCCGACGAGTTCGGGCTTGGCAGCCTTCCACTGCGCGCGCCGACTCCGGGTGTTCGCGCGCGACATCCTGCGCTTTGGCACAGCCATGATCAGGCCTTACTACTGGTGGGGGTCGCCGCGGAGCAGCCTCGACGGCGAAGTTAACACCAATAATAGTCGGTGACCTGCTGCTCACAAAAATCGGCACCCATCGCTTTGCCGCCTGGCGGGGCGCATCCTTGACGTGACACCCGCGGTACCCGCTAACCTACCGGTTGGTTGGTGCGTCCGGCTGGCGGTTGGAGGGAGGTCGACAGGCATGGCTTTGTCTTCTGAGTCTTCCGGTTCATCGCCTGCGCCGGTCCGGATCGGCAACTGTTCGGGCTTTTACGGCGACCGGCTCTCGGCGATGCGCGAGATGCTCACCGGCGGCGAGCTGGATTACCTCACCGGTGACTACCTGGCCGAGCTGACCATGTTGATTCTCGGCCGCGACCGGATGAAGCACCCTGATCGCGGCTACGCGAAGACCTTCCTGGCCCAACTCGAGGAATGCCTGGGGCTGGCACAAGACCATGGGGTCCGCATCGTCGCCAATGCCGGCGGCTTGAACCCGGCCGGCCTCGCCGACGCGGTACGCACCCTGGCGCAGCGCCTCGGCGTTCCGGCCCGGGTCGCGCACGTCGAAGGTGACGATCTGGCGCCCCGCGCCGGGCGAGCTGGGACTGGGCACGCCGCTGACGGCCAACGCCTATCTGGGCGCCTGGGGCATCGTCGACTGCCTCAACAGTGGCGCCGACGTCGTCGTGACTGGCCGGGTGACCGACGCCTCGGTGACGGTCGCGCCGGCCGCCGCGCATTTCGGCTGGAACCGCGACGACTACGACCAGCTGGCCGGTGCGGTGGTCGCCGGCCACGTGATCGAATGCGGCATCCAGGCCACCGGCGGCAATTTCTCCTTCTTCACAGAAATTCCAGATTTGACCTATGCCGGTTTCCCGTTGGCCGAGATCCACGCCGACGGGTCTTCGGTGATCACCAAGCACCCGGGCACCGGCGGTCTGGTCAGCGTCGACACCGTCACCGCGCAACTGCTCTACGAGGTCGGTGGCGCCCGCTACGCCAACCCGGACGTCACGGCCCGGATGGACACCATCGAACTGTCTGCCGAAGGCGCCGATCGGGTGCGGATCAGCGGGGTGGCGGGCGAACCGCCGCCGCCTACCCTCAAGGTCTCGCTGAACAGCATCGGCGGGTTCCGTAACGCGATGACGTTCGTGCTGACCGGCCTGGACATCGAAGAGAAGGCCGCGCTGGTGCGTCGGCAATTGGAGGCCGCGCTCACCGTCAAGCCCGCCGAGTTGGAGTGGACGCTGGCGCGCACCGACCACGCCGACGCCGACACCGAGGAAGCGGCCAGCGCCTTGCTTCGCTGCGTGGTCCGCGACCCGGACCCGGCCAATGTCGGGCGTCAGTTCTCTTCGGCCGCAGTCGAATTGGCACTTGCCAGCTACCCGGGCTTTACTGTCACCGCGCCGCCCGGCGACGGTCAGGTGTACGGGGTGTTCACCCCCGGCTATGTCGACGCGGCCAAGGTAACGCACATGGCCGTGCACTCTGACGGCACCCGAGTCGAGATTCCTTGTGCCACCGATACTCTCGAGCTGATGCTGGTCGATCCGCCGCCGCTGCCTGAGCCGTTGGCCGCGGGTCCGACCCGGCGTATGCCACTGGGCCGCATCGCAGCGGCCCGCAGCGGCGACAAGGGCGGTTCGGCCAACGTGGGAGTTTGGGTGCGTACCGACGAGCAGTGGCGCTGGCTGGCCAACACATTGACCGTCGACTTGCTCAAGGAGCTGCTGCCCGAGGCCGCCGACCTGCGGGTTACCCGCCACCTGCTGCCCAACCTGCGCGCGGTCAACTTCGTTATCGACGACATCCTCGGCCAGGGCGTCGCCTACCAGGCGCGTTTCGACCCGCAAGCCAAGGGGCTGGGCGAATGGCTGCGCAGCCGCCATGTCGACATTCCGGAAAGGCTGTTGTGAACATCTGGGAAACCCCCGAGCGCGACCAACTTCGAAAGACGGTGCGCGCATTCGCTGAGCGGGAGATCTTGCCCCACGTCGACGAGTGGGAGCGAATCGGGGAGCTGCCGCGCGAGTTGCACCGGCGGGCAGGCGCCGCCGGATTGTTGGGGGCGAACTTCCCCGAGGCGGTCGGTGGCGGTGGCGGAGACGGCGCCGACGCGGTGGTCGTCTGCGAAGAGCTGCACCAGGCCGGTGTTCCCGGCGGCGTGTTCGCGTCGCTGTTCACTTGCGGCATCGCGGTACCGCACATGATCGCCTCCGGCGATGCCCGGCTCATCGAGGAGTTCGTCCGCCCGACGTTGGCCGGCGAGAAGATCGGCGCGTTGGCGATCACCGAGCCCGGCGGAGGTTCCGATGTCGGGCACTTGCGGACCACGGCGACGCGGGCCGGTGATCAGTACATCGTCAACGGCGCCAAGACCTACATCACCTCCGGGGTACGGGCGGACTACGTCGTCACCGCCGTGCGCACGGGTGGCCCTGGCGCTGCGGGGGTTTCGTTGCTGGTAGTGGAGAAGGGATACTCCTGGTTTTCAAGGTCAGTCGCAAGCTGGACAAGATGGGCTGGCGGTCGTCTGACACCGCGGAGCTGTCCTACACCGACGCAGCCGTGCCGGCGGCCAACCTGGTCGGGGCGGAGAACAGCGGCTTCGCCCAGATCGCGCAGGCCTTCGTCTCCGAGCGCATCGCGCCTTGCCGCGCAGGCGTATTCGAGCGCGCAGCGGTGCCTGGACATCACCGCGCAGTGGTGCCGCGACCGCGAGACGTTCGGCCGGCCGCTGATATCCCGGCAGTCCGTGCAGAACACGCTCGCCGAGATGGCCCGTCGCATCGATGTCGCCCGCGTTTACGCGCGCAACGTGGTGGAGCGCCAGCTCGCCGGCGAGACCAACCTGATCGCGCAGGTGTGTTTCGCCAAGAACACCGCCGTCGAGGCCGGCGAATGGGTGGCCAACCAGGCCGTCCAGCTGTTCGGCGGCATGGGGTACATGTCCGAATCCGAAGTCGAACGCCAGTACCGCGACATGCGGATTCTCGGCATCGGCGGCGGCACAACCGAAATCCTGACCGCACTGGCCGCCAAAATCCTGGGGTACCAGTCATGACCGCTCTGCAGTCCACGCTCGACCCGAGAGGCGACGGCCTATTCTGACGCGGCGTCCGCGGCGACCGCCACGACTCGTCGAAATCGAAGCCGAACTCGCCAAAGCGCTCGGCGGTGGCGGCGCCAAGTACGTCGAACGCCACCACGCCCGCGGCAAGCTGACCGCCCGGGAACGCATCGAACTGCTCGTCGACCCCGACTCCCCGTTCCTGGAGCTGTGCCCGCTGGCGGCCTAGGGCAGCGACTTTCAGGTGGGCGCCAGCCTGGTCACCGGGATCGGCCCGGTCAGCGGGGTGGAATGCATGATCGTCGCCAACGACCCCACCGTCAAGGGTGGCACCAGCAACCCGTGGACGCTGAAGAAGATACTGCGCGCCAACCAGATCGCGTTCGAGAACCGGCTGCCGGTGATCTCGCTGGTGGAGTCCGGCGGCGCGGACCTGCCGACGCAGAAGGAGATCTTCGTCCCGGGCGGGCAGATGTTCCGCGACCTGACCCGCCTGTCGGCGGCCGGGATTCCCACCATCGCGCTGGTGTTCGGTAACTCCACCGCCGGCGGCGCATACGTGCCCGGGATGTCCGACCACGTGGTGATGATCAAGGAACGCTCGAAGGTCTTCCTGGCCGGCCCGCCGCTGGTCAAGATGGCCACCGGCGAGGAGTCCGACGACGAGTCGCTGGGCGGCGCCGAAATGCACGCCCGCATATCCGGTTTGGCCGACTACTTCGCCGTCGACGAACTCGACGCGATCCGCATCGGGCGGCGCATCGTGGCCCGGCTGAACTGGGTCAAGCAGGGGCCGGCACCCGGGCCGGTGACCGAGCCGCTGTTCGACGCCGAGGAACTGATCGGCATCGTGCCCGCTGATCTGCGTATCCCGTTCGACCCGCGGGAAGTGATCGCCCGCATCGTCGACGGCTCGGAATTCGACGAGTTCAAAGCGATGTACGGCTCGTCGCTGGTCACCGGCTGGGCCCGGCTGCACGGCTATCCGCTGGGCATCCTGGCCAACGCGCGCGGTGTGCTGTTCAGCGAGGAGTCGCAGAAGGCCACCCAGTTCATCCAGCTGGCCAACCGGTCCAACACGCCACTGTTGTTCTTGCACAACACCACCGGATACATGGTCGGCAAGGACTACGAGGAGGGCGGCATGATCAAGCACGGCTCGATGATGATCAACGCCGTCTCCAACTCGACGGTGCCGCACATCTCGCTGCTGATCGGCGCGTCGTACGGCGCCGGGCACTACGGCATGTGCGGCCGCGCCTACGACCCGCGGTTCCTGTTCGCCTGGCCCAGCGCCAAGTCCGCCGTGATGGGCGGCGCCCAGCTGGCCGGGGTGCTGTCGATCGTGAGCCGGGCCGCCGCCGAGGCGCGCGGGCAGAAGGTCGACGAGGAAGCCGACGCCGCGATGCGGGCCGCCGTCGAAGGCCAGATCGAGGCCGAGTCGCTGCCGATGGTGTTGTCCGGGAGGCTCTACGACGACGGCGTGATCGACCCGCGCGACACCCGCACCGTACTGGGAATGTGTTTGTCCGCCATCGCCAATGGCCCGATCAAGGGGACGTCGAACTTCGGCGTCTTCCGGATGTGAGCGCTCATGGGATATCACTCGAGTTCTGGTCGCCAACCGCGGCGAGATCGCCCGGCGGGTGTTCGCCACCTGCCGCCGGCTCGGGACTCGGCACCGTCGCCGTCTACACCGATCCCGACGCCGGGGCGCCGCATGTCGCCGAGGCCGACGCCCGGGTCCGGCTGCCGCGGACCAACGACTACCTCGACGCCGAGGCGATCATCGCAGCGGCCCGCGCGGCCGGCGCCGACGCGGTGCACCCCGGCTACGGATTCCTCTCGGAGAACGCCGAATTCGCGGCCGCGGTGCATAGACGCCGGCCTGACTTGGATCGGCCCGCCGGTGGACGCGGTGCGGGCGATGGGCTCCAAGATCGAGTCCAAGAAGATGATGGCCGCCGCCGGGGTGCCGGTGCTCGACGAACTCGACCCCGACACGGTCACCGAAGCTCAGCTGCCGGTGCTGGTCAAGGCGTCCGCCGGCGGTGGCGGGCGCGGGATGCGGGTGGTGCGACGAATTGCCGGCTCTGCGCCAGTGAAGTCGCCGCAGCCCGGCGCGAGGCGCAGTCCGCGTTCGGCGACCCGACGGTGTTCTGCGAGCGCTACCTGCCCGCCGGCCACCACGTCGAGGTCCAGGTGATGGCCGACACCCACGGCACCGTGTGGGCCGTCGGCGAACGGGAATGCTCCATCCAGCGGCGCCACCAGAAGATCATCGAAGAGGCGCCGTCGCCGTTGGTCGAGCGCACACCGGGCATGCGGGCCAAGCTGTTCGACGCCGCCCGGCTGGCCGCCGGGGCCATCGGCTACACCGGCGCCGGGCACGGTGGAATTCCTCGCCGACGACGACGGCGAGTTCTACTTCCTGGAGATGAACACCCGCCTGCAGGTCGAGCATCCGGTCACCGAGGAGACCACCGGGCTCGATCTGGTCGAGCTGCAGCTGGCGGTGGCCGACGGCGGCCGGCTGAACGCTGAACCCGCCTGCCGCGCAAGGGCATTCGATCGAGGCCCGCCTTTACGCCGAGGATCCCGCTCGCGGCTGGCAGCCGCAGGCCGGCGTGGTCGACACCGTTCGACGTGCCGGCCGTGCGGCCGCAGTTCTGCATCGCTGCGCCGGCGGACCGGCATTCGGCTGGATTCCGGGATCGATCCAAATCGCCAACGGGTCCGCGGTGTCGATCCATTACGACCCGATGCTCGCCAAGGTGATCTCGTACGCCCCGACCCGGCGGCAGTCGGCGCTGGTGCTCGCCGACGCACTGGCCCGGACCCGCCTGCACGGCTTGCGCACCAATCGCGAGCTGCTGGTCAACGTGCTGCGGCATCCGGCGTTCCTGGACGGCGCGACCGACACCGCGTTCTTCGACACCCACGGCCTGGCGCAGCTCTCCGCGCCACTGGCCGGCGCCGGCGTGGTGCGACTCTCGGCGATCGCCGCGGCGCTGGCCGACGCCGCGCACAACCGCGCCACCGCCACTGTCCTCGGCTCGATTCCCAGCGGATGGCGCAACCTCGCGTCGGGCTACCAGGTCAAGGCCTACCGCGATGACGCCGGCACCGAGCACCGCGTCGAATACCGCTTCACCCGAACGGGATTGGTCCTGCCGCGACGATCGACGAGTCGGCGCGGCTGGTCTCGGCGACGCCAGGACGAAGTCGTGTTGGCCGACGCCGACGGTGTGGCGTGCAGCTTCGCGGTCGCGCGCTACGGCGCACGACGTCTATGTCGACTCAGCGCGCGGCCCGGTGCACCTGGTCGCGCTGCCGCGCTTCCCCGAGCCGGGCTCGGCCGTCGAGAAGGGCTCGCTGGTGGCGCCCATGCCCGGCAACGTCATCCGGCTCGGCGCCGCGGTCGGCGATGCCGTCACCGCCGGCCAGCCGCTGATCTGGCTGGAGGCGATGAAGATGGAGCACACCATCACCGCCCCGACCGACGGTGTGCTCGCCGAGCTCAACGTCAACACCGGCCAGCAAGTCGAAGTGGGCGCCGTGCTGGCCCGGGTGGAGTCGCCCGAAAGCGCATCAGAAGGAGATCCGCAATGACCGACACCAGCTTCATCGAAAACGAGGAGCGCCAGGCGCTGCGCAAGTCCGTGGCCGCGTGGGCGTCCAACTACGGCAGCGAGTACTACCTGGAGAAGGCCCGCGCGCACGAACACACCGACGAATTGTGGTCGCGAGGCAGGCAAACTCGGCTTCCTCGGGGTGAATCTGCCCGAGGAGTACGGCGGCGGCGGCGCCGGGATGTACGAGCTGTCGCTGGTGATGGAGGAGATGGCGGCCGCGGGCTGCGCGCTGCTGCTGATGGTGGTGTCGCCCGCCATCAACGGCACGATCATCAGCCAAGTTCGGCACCGAGGAGCAGAAGAAGCGCTGGGTTCCCGGCATCGCCGACGGCTCGATGACGATGGCGTTCGCGATCACCGAGCCCGACGCCGGATCCAACTCGCACCGGATCACCACCACCGCCCGTCGCGACGGCAGCGACTGGATCCTGTCAAGGGCCAGAAGGTCTAGATCTCCGGCGTCGACCAGGCCCAGGCCGTGCTGGTCGTCGGCCCGCACCGAGGAGGCCAAGACCGGCAAGCTGCGCCCGGCGCTGTTCGTCGTGCCCACCGATGCGCCCGGCTTCACCTACACCCCGATCGACGATGGAACTGATCAGCCCGGAGACGGCAGTTCCAGGTCTTCCTCGACGATGTCCGGCTGCCCGCCGACGCGCTCGTCGGCGCCGAGGACGCCGCGATCGCGCAGCTTTTCGCGGGCCTGAACCCCGAGCGCATCATGGGCGCGGCCAGCTGCGTCGGCATGGGCCGGTTCGCGCTGGACAAGGCCGACCGACTACGTCAAGACCCGCCAGGTGTGGGAGACGCCGATCGGCGCGCACCAGGGCTCGTCACATCCGTTGGCGCAGTGCCACATCGAGGTCGAACTGGCCAAGCTGATGATGCAGAAGGCCGCGACGCTCTACGACGCCGGCGACGACGGCGGTGCGGCCGAGGCCGCCAACATGGCCAAGTACGCTGCCGGCCGAGGCGGCGACCCGCGCGGTCGACCAGGCCGTGCAGTCCATGGGCGGCAACGGGCTGACCAAGGAGTACGGCGTGGCCGCCATGCTGGCCTCGGCCCGGCTGGGGCGGATCGCGCCGGTGAGCCGCGAGATGGTGCTCAACTTCGTCGCGCAGACGTCGCTGGGCCTGCCCCGGTCGTACTGATGGACACGCTGGTCGAGTACGCGGCCGTCGACACGGGACACGTCGCGCGGCTGACGCTGAACTCGCCGCACAACCGCAACGCGCTGTCCGCCACGTCTGGTCGACCAGCTGCACCAGGGCCTGCGCGATGCGGCCGCCGATCCCGGCGGTGCGGGCGGTGGTGCTCGGCCACACCGGCGAATACTTTCTGCGCGGGCGCCGACCTGTCCGAAGGGTCGGCAGCGACGGTGCCGACCCGTTCGAGATGGCCGCCGAGCGGTCCAGGGAGATGGCCGCGCTGCTGCGCGCGATCGTCGAGTCGCCGCTGCCGGTGATCGTCGCCGTCGACGGCCATGTCCGTGCCGGCGGCATGGGCCTGGTCGGCGCGTGCGATATCGCCGTCGCCGGTCCGCGCAGCACCTTCGCGCTGACCGAGGCCCGGATCGGCGTCGCGCCGGCGATCATCTCGCTGACCCTGCTGCCGAAGTTGTCCGCCCGCGCCGCCGCCCGCTACTACTTGACCGGCGAGACGTTCGACGCCGCCACCGCCGCCGAGATCGGGCTGATCACGATGGCCGTCAACGCCGGGGCGACGTCGACGCCGCGGTGGCAGCACTGGTCGCCGATATCGGACGGGCCTCACCGCAGGGGTTGGCCGCGTCCAAAGCACTGACCACCGCCGCGATCCTGGACGGCTTCGACCGCGACGCCGAGCGGCTCAGCACCGACTCCGCGCGACTGTTCGTCTCCGAGGAAGCTCGCGAGGGCATGCTCGCTTTCCTGCAGAAACGCCCGCCACGGTGGAGCAGCGGACAGGGAAGCGACACAGTTTAGCGAAGTTCCCTTGCAGCAAAATCTGATCGTCGTACGCTCGTAACTGATGAGCAATTCAGCGCAGCGGGGCGCACCAGAGCAACGGGACGCCGCGACGCGCGCCGCCGACACCGACCGCATACAGGTCGCCCAGTTGCTCACAGATGCCGCCGCTCAGGGCCGCCTGCAGATGAGCGACTACGAGGACCGACTCACCAGGGCCTACGCGGCGAAGACCTACGACGAGCTGGATCGCCTGCGGTCCGACCTGCTGGGGTCGTCGGTGAGCCCGCAACGCGGTGGCGCGTGCAAACCCGCGCCGTCGATGCTGCTGCTGGCGATCATGAGTGCGTTCGAGCGGCGCGGTCGGTGGAACGTGCCAAAGAAGTTGACGACGTTCGCGCTGTGGGGCGGCGGCGTGATCGACCTGCGCTACGCCGACTTCACCTCGACGGAGGTCGAGATCCACGCGTGTTCAATTATGGGTGGACAGACCATCCTGCTGCCGCCCGAAGTCAACGTCGAGATCCACGGCCACGGTGTGATGGGTGGGTTCGACCACCAGGTTGCCGGCGAAGGCACCCCCGGCGCGCCGACCGTCAAGATTCGCGGCTTCTCGCTGTGGGGCGGCGTCGGCGTCAAGCGGAAGAACCGCAAGACCCAGCGCTAAATGGGCAAACGCCCTGGTCAACGCCAAAACTAGTGCATCGTCGACGTCGGATCCTGTGCGATACTTTTGCCATGGCGGACAAGTTGCGGGTGGATCCGACAGCGTTGTCTCAGGCCGGCAACGAGGTGGCCGATCACGGGGAGGAACTGCTGGCCCGCCAGCAGTCGTCCCACGGTGAGGCCGCGGGCGCGCACTCCGGGTGGGTGGGCTCGTCGGCGGGCGCGCTGTCGAACCTGTTGGACGGCTGGGAGACAACCAGCGACGCCCATTTCCGTCGTTTCGGTAAGCATTCGACCGACATGCATTTCGCCGCTGCCGATTTCGCTGACACCGAGGACCGCAATGCCGAGGGGGTGGGCAGGGTGGGTGAGGCGGTCGGCGGCGAGAGTCCGCGCGTCTAATGGCATTGACTCTGGCTGACATTGATCGCTGGAGCCCGGAGGCCATCAACACCGTTTTTCAAGCCGCGATCACACGCGCGCACGGCACCCGCAGCGCATCGGCGGCACTTGGCCAGACCATGCAATTCCTCAACTGGGGCGGCGATACCGCCGACGCGGCCAACGTTGCGACCCATCGCACGATGCTCACCCTCGACGACCACGCGGCTGCTTGCGAGGCTGCCGGCCGTGCTGCCGAAAAGGCGGCCGGGGAGGTAGCGGGGATCAAGGCGCGGCTGGCGCAGATTCGGGAAACCGCCAACCACTATCACCTGAGCATCAACAACGAGACGGGGGTGGTCAGCCTACCGACGAATCTGTCCTCGTTCTCCGCGGCAGACCAGCGCGACATCCAGGACGCGCTGTTCAGAGTCATGCAGGCGATTCAGCAGCTGCGCGGCGACGCCGAGACCGCCGATGAGGACCTCGCCGCCGCCATTCGCGGCGCCGACGGCGACCTGTCACCCGACCAAGTGAACGCCGAAACCAGCCACGCACCACCGATAATGCCGCATGTGCCGCCGAAGGGGACCGCACCAGACGATGTCACCAAGTGGTGGCGCTCGCTGACCCCGGCACAGCAGGACCGCGTCAAACAGTGGTTCCCCGCTTCGATTCGCAACCTCGACGGCATTCCCACCAACATCCGAAACGAACTGAATCTGCCTGTGCTGCAAAGCGAAATCGCTCGCTTCCAAAACGGCTGGCTTGACGGCAATGGTGTTTGGCACACGGATCCCGCAAAGCTGGCTGATCTCACCTCGCTGAGCAACACACTGGCCGCTCACCCCGGCACCAGCCTGATAGAGCTGGACACCACCAGCAATCCCAACAAGGTGCTGGCCATCGTGGGGGTCGGCGATGTTGACGACGCCGAACGCGTCGGAGTCACCGTCGGTGGGTTGAACACTCGGGTCAGCTCCAGCGTCGACCCTATGGTCCGGGAGGCCCAGGCCCAGCGCACCGAGGCGGCCAGCCTGCGCCAGAAGGTGGGCATCGCGAACTACGACGCCGTCGCATCAATCGCCTACCTCGGCTATGACGCGCCCGACAGCCTGATCGGCGTCACTCACGACTACCTGGCTCACGACGCCGCCGGGCCCCTCAACAACTTCTACAAGGGGCTGGCCGCCACCAGCAATGTCGCGGATCAACACATCACCGCGTTCGGCCATTCCTACGGTTCGCTGGTCACCAGCCTGGCGCTGCAGCAGGGCGCACCGGTGAGCGACGTCGTGCTGTACGGTTCTCCGGGCACCGAGCTCACCAACGTGTCGCAGTTAGGAGTTCAGCCGGGGCATGCTTACTACATGATCGGTGTCAACGATCACGTCTCCGATGTCATCCCGGAGTTCGGCGCGTTCGGCCCTGCCCCGCAAGATGTGCCGGGTTTCACCCAGCTTTCGGTCAACACCGGAATGGGCCCGGGCGATCACGAGATGCATGAGCGTGCTTGGGGCCATTCGGAATACGCGCGCAACGGGAGCAACGGTCAGCTTCGCATGAGCGGCTACAACATGGCCTCGGTGCTGGCCGGGCTGCCCAACGACCTCGCCGCGCCACCCGTGCTGCCGCCGCCGACGATCCCGAGCGGACCCGGGCCGTTCGGGTTACCCATCCCCAACCCGGACTACCACCCATGAGGCGAATAGCGGGTTTGCTCATGGCGGCTGCGCTCATGCTGTCCTGCGTGGTGAGTGCGTGCGGCGCACCCGACCGAAAAGCCGAAGCCGATCAGCTAAAACAAGCAATCAAAGAAATGCCCGGCGTCCAAGACGCGACTGTGAACTACACCAACGGTTTTGAGCAGGGCGCCACGGTCAACATATACGTTTACCTGCCTGATGCGACCCCCAAGCAGATCCAGGACGTCGTGGCACGCATCAACGCGGTGCGCGGCGACGCCTTCAAGGCGTTCGACCAGACCGCGGATTTCGCGGTGACGCCCAGCCGGGCCGTACTGGTCAAGCGTGGCGCCGATCTGGACTCGACCAGCATCGCCGCCGACGCAGAAAGCTTGCGGCGGCTGACGGGTGCCGTCGACGCTGCCGAGGCAAGCATCTTCCGTAACAAGTCCAACGCGGATCTCAAACTGAACGAGGTCACGACACCGGCCGACGACGTATTCACAGCGGTACGAGCAGCATTCGGCGACGGCGCGCACATGACCCTGGATTTGCAGCCGGCTTCGAATATCGACCAGCACCCGTGGAGAGTGACGTTTCCGTTCAGTGCCGCAGATCAGCAGCGGGTCGATCAGCAGATCGCGGCCATGCCGGTGTCAGTCTTTACGGTCACCGTGGGTCCGCAGGGCGCGATCGCTGACCTCAGCGTCGGCCTGCCCAACCGCGACACCGCCTACCAGGACCTCGTCTCGGTCATCGGGATCAGCGGAGCCGGACCCGCACACGCGCTCAATCTGAATTGGCGGTGGGAGGGCGAACACGCCGATACGACCCCGAATTTCAGCGGCTCTGTTGACGTCGGCGCCTGTAACTACACCCCGAGCATGGCCGAACAACATCCGGAAACGTATCTGACCCCCGATGCTCTGGCGTTGCAGCAGCGGTTGCGCAAGCAGTTCGACACCTGCCCGAAATAACCCCGGGCTGCTGAACTACCGCCGGCGGCGGGCTCGCAGATAGTCACCCACCACGGCTGCGCCCAGCCCGTCGAGATCGGGAACCACAACCCGACCCTCGACGCGGCGCGCAACCTGATCGATGAACCGGGCCAGTCCGGGATCGCTGCCCAACCGGAAGATCGTCACCTGCGCGCCCAGTCGCGCCATATCGTCGAAGCCGCGCACGGTGTGAGCGATGGTCCGTGGATGCGGCGGGTAGTCAAAAAACACCGAAGAACCGTCGCCATCAACATCTTCCAGATGCGCGGTCGGCTCGCCGTCGGTGACCACCAGCAGCACGGGCTGGGCGTTGGGGTGTCGACGCAGATGCCGGCCGGCCAAGGCCAGCGCGTGATGCAGGTTGGTGCCCTGCTCATACACACCTTCGAGGCCCATCAGTTCCGCGGTGCTGATCGTTCGCGCGTAACGGCCAAAAGCGATGATCTGCAATGCATCCGAACGAAATCGCGTGCGCACCAAGTGGTCGAGTGCCAGCGCGGTTCGCTTCATCGGCAGCCAGCGGTTCTCCATCACCATGGAGAACGAGGTATCCACCAACAGCGCCACCGCAGCCTGGGTCCGAGTTTCGGTCTCGGACACCTCGACATCGTCGACGGTGATGTGAACGGCCGGGTTCGGGCCGCCGAGGGTCGCAGTTCCGGCCTGCCGAAGCACCGCGTTGGTCAGCGTCCGGGTCACGTTCCACGGCTCGGTGTCGCCGAACTGCCAGGGCCTGGTGGCGCCGGTCAGCTCGCCGGCCGCCCCGGCGCGTCGGTGATCGCGTTCACCCTGACGACCGGAAAGCTGCTGTGCCACATCGCGTAACGCCGTCTCGCCGAGCCTTCGCATCGCCTTCGGCGACAACCGCCACTGGCCATCCGAGCTGCGGTCCAGGAAGCCTTGATTGACCAGCGCACGCTCGAGTTCGGCGAGTGTTCGCGCGTCGATGGCAGCCTCATCGCCGAGCTGGCGTGCCAGAGCTTCGAGGTCGACGTCGTCCATGGTCGCACCGGGATAACTCTGCGACAGCTGTTCGGCGAGCTGCTCCAGCTCGCCGATGTCGGCCAGCGCCTGTGCGCCCTCGCCCATGCCGAGCGGGTTGTCGCCGGAGAACTGTGCCGACCCCTCCCAGTCCTCGCCGGGCCGGGCCGCCTGCAAGTGGGCATCGAGTCGCTCCAAGGCCTGCATCAGGGCAGGCGACCCGAATGCCTGCTGCGCCAACGCATCCAGCTCGGCCCGCTGGTCAGCACTCAGACTGTTGCGGAACCGCTGTGCGGCCGCCGCGCGCTTGGCCAGCGAGTCCAGCAGCTCGTCGACATTGCGCGGATTCTCCGGGAAGAACTCGCCGTGCTTGTCCATGAAGTCTTCAAAATCTTGTTGGGTGTCCTCACCGCGAGCGTGCTTGTCCAACAGGTCGTTCAGGTCGTTGAGCATCTCGTTGACGCGCTGCCGGTCCTCATCGGTCGCGCCCTCGAGTGCCTGCTTCATGCCGGCGAAGCGTTGGTCGAGCATCTCGCGGCCGAGCAGATCCTTGATCTGCTCGTATTTTTCCCGCGCCTCGCTGCTGCGCCAGTCATAGTCGGACAGTTCCTGCACGGCTTTTGCCGGCGAGGGCGATAGCGCGTCCAGTTGCAACTCGCCGAACCGCGCGTCGTCGTCCAGCGCGCGGGCCAGTGCCTTACGCTCGGCCAGCACCGCCTCGTCGAGAAGCTTTTTGATCTCTTGCAAGGTCCCGTCTAAATTATTGCGGCGCAGCAATTCTCGTCGTCGCCGATTGGCCTCGGCGGCCAGCCGGTCGGCCCCGGGCATGTTCTTGGTGCCCCGACGCAGCAGCTCCGACAGCGCCCGGCGCGGCGACGTGCCGGCCATGACGTCCTGCCCGATCTGCTCCAGGGCCTCGCGCAGGTCCACCGGCGGAGCCAGCGGGTCAGGCCCGCCGGTATACGCCGAATAGCGATGCGAGTGCCTCTGAAAAGACTCAGCCATAGACGGTTTCGCCTTCCCCGGATACCTTGTCGATGCGCTTGGCCAAATACAAAGCCTCCAAAGCCAATTCCAGCGCCGCGGCGCGCTCACCCTCGGATTCCGCGCCCAGCCGCTTGGCGACCGCCTCGACGACAGGCAGCTCCGGCAGCGCCGCCAGCACATCTTTTGCCGAGACACGCTCACCCGTCGTCACTGCGGAACCGCCCTCGACCGCGCCCACCAGCGGACCGACGTCGAGTCCACCGAGCGCTCGGGACGCGGTGTCGGCGGTGGCGCGGCGCAACAGGTGCTCGAGAACGGCCTGCTCGCGGCCTTCCTCGCCGGACTCGAACTCCAACTTGCCGCGCAGCACGTCGATCACGGTGCCCAGATCGACCACCCGGGCCACCGGATCCGTCTCGCCCAGCACCGCGCCGCGATGCCGCGCCGCAGCTGCCACCGTCTCGGCGGCCGCGATCGCAAAGCGTGCCGAAACCCCGGATCGCTGATCAACTGAGTTGGATTCCCGAAGATAGCGGGCGAACCGGGCGATCACCTGGATCAGATGCTCAGGCACCTGCGCACTCAAGTGCGCCTCTTGCAGAATCACCCCGACCTCGGCGTCGAGCTCGAGCGGGTAGTGCGTGCGGATCTCGGCGCCGAACCGGTCTTTGAGCGGGGTGATGATGCGGCCCCGGTTGGTGTAGTCCTCGGGGTTGGCGCTGGCGACCACCAACACGTCCAGCGGCAACCGCAGCGTGTAGCCGCGGACCTGGATGTCGCGCTCCTCCATCACGTTGAGCATCGACACCTGGATGCGCTCGGCCAGGTCGGGCAATTCGTTGACCGCGACGATGCCGCGGTGCGCCCGCGGGATCAGACCGTAAGCGATGGTCTCGGGGTCGCCCAGGCTGCGGCCCTCGGCGACCTTGATCGGGTCGATGTCGCCGACCAGGTCAGCGACGCTGGTGTCGGGGGTGGCCAGCTTCTCGGTGTAGCGCTCGCTGCGGTGCTTCCACTCAACCGGCAGATCATCACCGAGCGTGGCGGCCCGCCGGATCGACTCGGGAGTGATCGGCGAGTAGGGATGCTCGCCGAGCTCGGCGCCGCCGATCACCGGCGTCCACTCGTCGAGCAGGCCGACCAGCGCCCGCAGCAATCGAGTCTTGCCCTGACCGCGCTCACCGAGAAGCACGAAGTCGTGGCCCGCGATCAGCGCCCGCTCCAACTGCGGTAACACGGTGTCCTCGAAGCCCAGGATTCCCGGCCAGACGTCGTCACCTTCGGCCAACGCGGTCAGCAGGTTTTCCCGGATTTCTTGTTTGACTCCCCGTTCACGGTGCCCGGCGGCACGCAGTTCGCCGACGGTGCGGGGCAGGTTATTCGGTGCGGTCACCACTCCACGCTACGACGGTCGCGCAAATACGGCATCGCTCCTGGGCGCCTTCGACCGAGAAAAGACCGGAAGGACCAGAAAGGCCGGGCAACCGGGTGGATTGCCCGACCTTTCCCGGGTGGTCGCGAGGACCGGTCAGCTCATCGTGACGGTGGCCTCTTGGTCGCCCGGCTTAAAGGTGATGGTGCCGTGCTCGAACGTCGACTTGAACGAGCCGTCGGGCTCCGTCTGCTCGTCAGCGGTCGGGTAACCCAGCTTGCCCTGCGAAGCCTGGTTGGCATTCCACGCGTCGCGGATCTTGCCCCACACGAAGTAGACCGGGCCGCCATTACGGTAGATGAGGACACCACCGTCGAACTGCTGGTAGACACCGCTGTTGTCCAAAGTGTTTTTCTGGTTGTCGTACGGTGCGCCCAGGTCCTTCTTTTGGGCGTCGGTAAGGGTCTCCCACTTCGCCAGGATTGGCCCCTCAACCGTGTACTCGGTGCCGTTTTTTCCGGCGATCTGCGTCGAGGTCGGGGCGGCCGCGGTCGATGACGGCTCCGCGGCAGCCGATGACGTCATTGCGGACGCCGAGGACGACGTTGCCGAACTTGAGGCTTGACTCGAGCTGGTCTGTTTGTGGCAGCCCACGCCGACCAGCGCGAACACCGCAATTCCGATCGAGAACGCCGCTGTTCTTTTCGTTATCGCGCGCATTTTTTCCTCTCGAATACCTTTCGAATTGGATTGGACTCGCCGCGGTCGACGCGCCCAATTCGCGATGCTATGCCGATCCGATCTTGTTCGGCGCGAAATCGTCATGACCCACTACAGCAAATGCCAATGCTTCGCTCGACGGTCGGCCGACGTTCAGGCGCACGCCATCGCGTGGCGCAGGCAACTCTGGCCGCGCTTCGGTGCCAAGCTCACATCCGGCTGCCCGCAACTATCCAATACCCTCAGTACCGTGAACTCCTCCGATTGACCGCATCGTCCCGCGACATCGCACTTCGGACCCGCCTCGTGGCAGTCCAGCCTGCTGGCCCTGCTGTCGGCGAGGTCTCCGCATTCATCCGCCACGTCACGACCGCCCGCGACGAGGCCAGCGCCTAGCGCCCCAGGTCAGTGCGCGAAGTGTCGCGCGCCGGTCAAATACAGCGTCAACCCGGCTTTTTCGGCCGCCGCGGTGACTTCGTCGTCGCGTACCGAGCCGCCGGGATGCACGATCGCCGTCACACCCCCGGCAGCCAGCGTCTCCAGGCCGTCCGGGAACGGGAAGAACGCATCAGAAGCCGCGACCGCGCCGCGAACGCGATCACCGCCCCGTTCTACCGCCAACCGCGCCGCGTCGACCCGGTTGACCTGGCCCATACCGATGCCGATGGTGGCGCCGCCGTCGGCGATGACGATCGCGTTGGATTTGACCGCGCGGCAGGTTCGCCATGCGAACGCCAGATCCGCCAGCGTGGCCGGTGACGCCGCCGCACCTGCCGCCAGCGTCCAGTTCGCCGGATTGTCGCCGTGCGCGTCGATGCGATCGCGTTCCTGCATCAGCAGGCCGCCGCTGATCTGCCGGCGCTCGGTGCTGTCGCCAAGCGGCTCAGATGCCACCAGCACTCGGATATTCTTCTTGCGCGCCAACACGTCGACCGCGCCCGGCGCATAGGCGGGCGCGACGATCACCTCGGTGAAAATAGTGCTGACGTACTCGGCCATCTCGACGCTGACCTCGGTGTTGGCCGCGATCACTCCGCCGAATGCGCTCAGCGGATCGCATTCGTGGGCTTTGCGATGCGCGTCGGCGACCGACTCGGACGAGATCGCGATCCCACATGGGTTGGCGTGCTTGATGATCGCCACACAGATCTGCTCGTGGTCGAACGCTGCCCGCCAGGCGGCATCGGCGTCGGTGAAGTTGTTGTACGACATCTCTTTTCCGTGCAACTGCTCCGCCTGTGCCAAGCCGGGCCATGCGCCGTCATCGACGTACAGCGCGGCCTGCTGATGCGGATTCTCGCCGTAGCGCAGCAATGCGGAGCGGTGCCATGTCGCCGCGAACCACTCCGGGAACGCGATCGCCGGCTGCTCGGGCGCCAGCGTCGAGCCCATCCAGCCGGCAACCGCGACGTCGTACTCGGCGGTGTGCCGAAACGCCAGCGACGCCAACCTCTTCCGCTCGGCAAGGGTGAATCCGCCGCTGCGCACCGCGGCGAGCACACCGTCGTAGCCGCGCGGGTCCACCACCACCGCAACGCTCGGATGGTTCTTCGCGGCCGCCCGCACCATCGACGGTCCGCCGATGTCGATCTGCTCGACGCATTCGTCGACACCGGCCCCGGAATCCACCGTCTCGCTGAACGGATACAGGTTGACCACCACCAGTTCGAACGCCGCGATCCCGAGTTGTTCGAGCGCCGCGGCATGCTCGGGCTTGCGCAGGTCGGCCAGCAGCCCGGCGTGCACGTGCGGATGCAAAGTCTTGACCCGGCCGTCGAGCACCTCGGGGAATCCGGTCACCTGCTCCACCGGGGTTACCGGAATTCCATTATCGGCAATGGTTTTGGCGGTCGAACCGGTCGAGACGATGTCGACACCGGCCGCATGCAGGCCGCTCGCGAGCTCGACCAGCCCGGTCTTGTCGTAGACGCTGATCAGTGCGCGGCGGATCGGCCGTCTCGAGTCGTTGCTGCTCATCCGATGGTCGCCTTTCGTCCGTTCCAGGTCACGCCGCCGGTCGCCACCGCGGCCACCACATCCACCAACAGCCGCCGTTCGGTGACCTTGATCCGCTCGTGCAGGGCGTCTTCGTCGTCATCGTCGAGTACCGGGATGGGCTGTTGGGCCAGTATCGGACCGGTATCGGTGCCCGCATCAACCAGGTGCACAGTGCAGCCGGTGACCTTCACACCGTAGGCCAGCGCGTCGGCCACCCCGTGCGCACCGGGAAATGACGGCAGCAGCGTCGGGTGGGTGTTGAGGATGCGGCCGCAAAACCGTGCAAGAAACTGCGGCCCAAGGATTTTCATGAATCCAGCCGAGACGATGAGGTCAGGTGAATGCGCCGCGACGGCCTCGGTGAGTGCGGCGTCCCAGGCATCGCGGTCGGGGTGATCGGCCAGCCGCACGGTGAAGGCCGGCAGCGACGCCGCGGTGGCGATTTCGACCGCCCGGCAGTCGCGGTCCACGCCGACCGCGACCACCCGTGCCGGAAAGTCGCCGACGGCGGCTTCCAGCAACGACTCCAGCAGCGAACCGGTGCCCGACGCCAAGACCACCAATCGTGCCGGTGCGCTGGGAGGCACTCGGAACGGTTGCTGCACAGGGCGAGCCTACGTCCGGCGACGATGCGGGCCGTCGGCGGCCCGAGGTGGGGGTACCTCCCGCTTGCGGGGGAGAGGCGGACAGATCAGTCGTCCTCATCGTGCGACGGTTCATCGGCGGCCGGCTCGTTCGCCGACGAATCGGAAGCTTCCACGACCACGCCCGGATCGTCATCGTCAGGCTCAACGACCGGCTCTGCCGGAGGCGTGGCAGCGCGTGCCGGTTTCGGCTTCCTCGGCCGGTATCTGACGCCGCCGGCCATCGTGACCGTGACCCAACCCACGCTGGCGAACCAGAGGAACACGGCGAACCCGAACGTGGCTTGGTCGGTCCCGACGTCGCCGAAGTTGCCCAGCCGCCCGCCTGCCGCGTAACCGAGCAGCGCCATCGTCAGCGCCGCCAGCAGCGCCGCGACCAGCAACTTGGCCATCGCCGGGACGATCGGCAGCGGCCGGCGCGCGCACTGCTGTCCGACCGCCACACCCGCGGATGCCCCGACGATGAGCAGCGCGACCCACGCCGGCCCCAACGGCGGGTGGGGGGCCGCGGCCAGCACCGGCAACGCGGGCATGTCGCCGCCGAAGACGGTGAACGAGCTGAACGTCGCAAAACCCAGGTGGGCGCTGGATCCCACGGCAATCGCGGCGGTGGCGACGATGACGTTGGGGACATACAGCACGGACAGCACAGTCAGGCTGAACTGGCCGAAGATCGAATTGGTTATCGCGTACAGCTCCTGCATGGTCCCCCAATGCACGACCAGCGAGGCGGCCGTGACCAAGCCGGACAACCCGAGCAATGCCAGCACGCCCGCCGTCGCCGCCCGCAGCGAGTCGGCCAGCCAGTCCGGGAGCCGCGACGCCCCGAGAAGCCGGCGGCCGACCCGGGAACCCACCCCGATCGACGCGCCGATGCCGTGCACCACCAGCACGCTGGTGAACGCGCGCAACGCGCTCGGTGTCTGCAGTTCGGTGATCACCGATGCCGCGTCGTGGATGACCGCCAGCGCGATAGCGGCGATCAGCAGCGGTCCACCCAGCGCCGACGCCACGATCCAGCGGGTGACGAACCAGGACGCTCTGGCGGGGGTGGCCTGCGCGGTAGTGCGTGCGGTGCCCCACACCATCAGCAGCACGGGCAGCAGCGGCATCACGCCGAGCTCGCGACCGCCGATGGAGATCGGCACCTGATGCACGCCGAGCCACATGCTGGCGATCGCACCCAGCGCGCCGGTCATGTCGCTGTTGGCGATCAGCAACTGCAGCAGCGTCACCGCCGCGATGACGATCAACGCGACCACAGCGGGGCCGAACGCGACCCGCAGTAGGTCGCGGGCCTGACGGGCGCCCGCCGCTGGACTGTCCTGCACCCGTGTCACGCTTCGAGCACGTTACCTATTAGCCCCCCGACCGGCGACCCGCCGCGCCCGAGTGCGCACGGTTAAGACTGTGACGGGCCCGACGGCGACGAAGGCGCCTGCGGCTGCTGACCCTGGCCGTAGGAGTGCTGCCCCTGGCCGGAACCGGCGTGGTTTGCCGAGTTCCCCTGACCCGGTCCGCCAGAGCCGGAGGGCGGCGGGCTGAAGCTGGGGAAACCTGTTGGCGGGGTGGGCGATCCCGTTTGGTGTGTCTGCTGCGGTCCGGATTGCGGGGCCTGAGTGGGTCCGGACTGCGGGCCGACCGCGCTGAAGCCGCCGGTCGACGGTCCCGACGGATAGCTCCCGTAGCCGGAGCCATATCCGGACTGCTGGTAAGGAGACTGCTGGCCGTAGTACCCGCCGTACTGCCCGTAGTGCCCGTACTGGTCGTATTTGGGCCGTGGCGCCGGCGGCGTGATGACGCCCGCATCCAGTAGCAGGGCGCTGATCGCAAGCAAGGCCTGGAGCACCCCGCAGCCCAGCGCGAACCACAGCGCCCAACCCCGGCCGGACGCGCCGATGGTGTCCTCGATCAGCAGCAGCCCGCCCAGCGTGGCGACTGCCGCCACCACCGCGGCGTAGTTCTTGGCCTTAGGCAACACACTCACCCCGGCCAGCAGCGCCGCCAGCAATCCCAGGTCGATCGGCAAGGTGCTGCCGCTTTCGACGAGCTCGTCACCGTTGGGAAGGATGCGGGTGATCATCGGGCCGTAGCTCAGCAGGTAGCTCGCCAAGCCGAGAGCCACCACTCCAATGGTCAAGTAGAGCTTCAGATTGCTCTCACCGTCATCGGATTTCGAGAACGAGGGTGCGGAGGAGCTCCCGTAGCCGCCGGGCGACTGCGCGGGCGGATATCCGGGACTGCCGGGCGGGTAGGTCATGGCTTCTCCTGTGCCTTCCAGTGCTGTTTGCGGCGCCACTGTCGTGCGGCGCTGGTACTCCCCACGCCGCTCCCGCGAGGCGTGCCTGGATCACTCACGAAGCCGTAGCGCACCTGCGCGGGAGTAGACGCGAGCCGATCGACCTCAACGTGATGTCGACCGGATTGCGCGACGCATCCGGCGCCCACCGCCGGCCCTTGCCCGCAAGATTGGAACACGTTCTAATTCAGTGCATGGACTACGGGCTTGTGCTGTTCACCAGCGATCGCGGTATCACCCCGGCGGCGGCTGCCACGCTCGCCGACGATCACGGCTTTCACACCTTCTACGTTCCCGAACACACCCACATCCCGGTCAAGCGCGAGGCCGCGCACCCGACGACGGGTGACGAGTCGCTGCCGGACGACCGCTACATGCGCACGCTGGACCCGTGGGTGAGCCTTGGTGCGGCGTGCGCGGTCACCTCGCGGGTGCGGTTGTCCACCGCGGTGGCGTTGCCGGTGGAGCATGATCCGATCACGCTGGCGAAATCTATCGCGACCCTCGATCACCTGTCCGGCGGTCGAGTCAGCCTTGGCGTCGGGTTCGGCTGGAACACCGACGAACTCGCCGACCACGGCGTGCCGCCCGGGCGGCGCCGCACCATGCTGCGCGAATACCTCGAGGCGATGCGGGCGTTGTGGACCGAAGAGGAAGCGTCCTACGAAGGCGAATTCGTCAACTTCGGGCCCAGCTGGGCGTGGCCCAAGCCGATGCAGCCGCATATCCCGGTGCTGGTGGGCGCCGCCGGCAACGAGAAGAACTTCAAGTGGATCGCGCGCAGTGCGGACGGCTGGATCACCACTCCGCGCGACTTCGACATCGACGCGCCGGTGAAGTTGCTGCAGGACACCTGGGCAGCCGCCGGACGTGTGCGGCGCACCGCAGATCGTGGCGCTGGATTTCAAGCCGGTGCCCGAGAAGTTGGCGCACTGGGCCGAATTGGGCGTCACCGAGGTGCTATTCGGCTTGCCGGACAAGCCCGCGGACGAGGTCGCCGCGTACGTGGAACGATTGGCCGGGAAGCTCGCCGCGCGTTGGTGTGACCCGATCGGAGTCGCGTCGTGACAGACCAGAACGACCAAGGCCGGCATTTCCCTTATCGCTACGATCGCCGGCTGGCCGCGATGTGGTTGCTGTTTTGGGCATGGCCCGGCACCCAGGGTGTGACGGTGACCGACGACGGGCGTCTGGTCGCCCGCTACGGGCCGTTCCGTGTCGACGCGCCGCTGTCGCAGTGTGCAAGACGCGCACATCACCGGCCCGTACCGATGGTGGACCGCGGTCGGCCCGCGGTTATCGGCGGTCGACGACGGACTGACATTCGGGACCAACGCCTCCGAAGGTGTGTGCATCCACTTCGAGCCGCGGATTCACCGGGTGATCGGTCTGCGTGATCACTCGGCGCTGACGGTGACCGTGGCCGACACCCAAGGCTTGGTCGACGCGATCAAGGGCGCCATCTAATCAGCCTAGGGCGCAGCGGTTTCCGTAGTCGAACGAGCGCACGACAACCGAGCGCCCCAGCGGGTCGCCGTCGGTGAGCAGCCCGATCAAGTCGTCGTCCTCGGTGGTCGCCAGAAACCGGCTGTGGTCGGCGTCGAGCCGGCCGACGACAATCCCGGTCGGCCGACCGCCGTCGCGGCGCACCGTGTAGGTCTCCACGGTGCCTGGGCCGTCGGCGTGCTCGGTCACCGGCACGGTGGGCGCCTGCCCGATCTGCTCTTGCAGCTGCGCACTGCGGTCCGTCTTCCACTCGGCGGGCGCGGCCGAGTAGATCCCGACCGAGTACTTGCTCAAGATGCCGCCGTTGGCGCCGACGAGGCCGAATTGCCCTGGCGCGCTACGACATTTCGGCGATCGTCTCGGCGACGCCGTGCATCGAGTAGTTGTTGCCCGCGCCGCCGAAGAACGGCAGGCCACCGGTCAGGGTCAGCCCGCGCGGGTCGTCGGGCGCGAGTCCCAGGCCGTCGCAGATGTTGAAGACCGGCACCGGGAAGCAGCTGTACAGAGTCGAAAGTGGCGACGTCGTCGATGCCGATGCCGGCGACCGCCAGCGCTTCGCGCACCGCCATCACCGCCGACGGGGCGTGCCCGAGGTCCGGCCGGTCCAGCAGACTCTGCTCTTCGAGATCGGCGTGCCCATGCAGGTACACCCAATTATCTTCGGGCACACCAAGTTTACGCGCAGCTTCGACCGACATCAGCAGCGCCGCCGCACCCTGGTTCACCTGGTCACGGGCGACCAGCAGCCGCGGGTACGGATCGGAGATCATCCGGTTGCGCTCGGTGACGGTGATCAGTTCCTCGACGCTGCGCTCGACCGGCGCGGCGGCGAACGGGTTCTCGGCCGCCACTTTGGTGAACGGAGCGAACAGCTCGCCCATGCGCCGCCGATAGTCGGCCGGCCCGAGTCCGGTTCCGGCCCGCCGGGCGTTCTCCAGCAGCCCGTACTGGGTGGGCGCGTCGACCAGTCCGTGAATGACCGTGTAGCGGCTGATCAGTCCGTCCAGGCCGTGACCGCGGTCCTCCAGCGAGCCGTCGACGGTCTCGGAGAAGTCCGGCCGGTTGTCGGAACCGGCGAAGTAGCGGTTGGTCGAGGTCGCGTCGGAACCGAAGACCAACGCGACCTCCGAGCGGCCGGCGGCGATCTCGCCGGCGAGTTCGGTGATCAGGTGCTGCGGGCCTTGGCCGCCAACGACTTCCAGGATGGCCCGGGCTGGGTCGGCGCCGATTCGGTTGGCCACCGATCGTGGGTAGTTGTTCGACTTGCCCAAGACCGCTTTCGCCGGTCCGGAGATCTCGAATTGCCGCATCCCGGCGACGGTGTCGATCGACGCGGCCACCTTGGCGGCGTCGGCGCCGCAGTCGTCGAGCGCCGCGCGAGCACCCGCTGCCGCGAGTTCGACCGCCGACATGCCCCGGTAGTACGAGTCGTCGATGCGTTCTGCGGCCTGCCCGACGCCGACCACCACCGGGGTGCTGGGGTCGATAGCGTCGATCGTCACAATCGCCTACAGGCTCTGCAGGATCTGCCGGGCGAGCGCGGCGGTTTCCGACGGCGTCTTGCCGACCTTGACTCCGGCCGCTTCCAGGGCTTCCTTCTTGGCGGCGGCGGTGCCCGACGAGCCGGACACGATGGCGCCGGCGTGGCCCATCGTCTTGCCTTCCGGCGCAGTGAATCCCGCGACGTAGCCGACGACCGGCTTGGACACGTTGGCCTTGATGTAGTCGGCCGCACGCTCCTCGGCGTCACCGCCGATCTCACCGATCATCACGATGACCTTGGTCTCGGGGTCCTTCTCGAACGCCTCGATCGCGTCGATGTGGGTGGTGCCGATCACCGGGTCGCCGCCGATGCCGATCGACGTGGAGAACCCGAAATCGCGCAGCTCGTACATCATTTGGTAGGTCAGCGTGCCGGACTTGGACACCAGCCCGACGGGCCCCGAGCCGGTGATGTTGGCCGGCGTGATGCCGACCAGCGCCTCACCCGGGGTGATGATGCCCGGACAGTTCGGGCCGATGATGCGGGTCTTGTTACCCTTGTCGACGTTGTAGGCCCAGGCATATGCGCTGTCCTGCACGGGAATTCCCTCGGTGATGACCACCAGCAGCGGGATCTCGGCGTCGATCGCCTCGATGATGGCGTCCTTGGCGAACTTCGGCGGCACGAAGATGATCGACACGTCGGCGCCGGTCTTCTCCATCGCCTCGGCGACGCTGCCGAACACCGGCAGCTCGACGATCCTTGCCGCCCTTGTCCTCGTGGGTCACCGTGGTGCCCGCCTTGCGCGCGTTCACGCCGCCGACAATCTGGGTGCCCGCCTTGAGCATTCGGGCGGTGTGGACGGTGGCCTCGCTACCGGTGATGCCCTGGACGATGACCTTGTTGTCCTTGTTCAGAAAGATAGACATGAGTCATGTGTCCTTTCAGGCGCTCGCCAGCTCAGCGGCCTTGTCGGCGCCTGCGTCCATCGTCTGGGTACCAGCGTCACCAGCGGGTGGTTGGCCTCGGCGAGGATGCGACGGCCTTCTTCGACGTTGTTGCCGTCCAGGCGCACCACCAGCGGCTTGTTGGCCTCGTCGCCCAGGATCTCCAATGCCTTGACGATCCCGGTCGCCACCGCGTCACACGAGGTGATGCCACCGAAGACGTTGACGAACACGCTCTTCACCTGTGCGTCGTTCAGGATCACGTCCAACCCGGCCGCCATCACCTCGGCCGACGCGCCGCCGCCGATGTCGAGGAAGTTGGCCGGCTTGACCCCGCCGTGCTTCTCGCCGGCGTAGGCCACCACGTCCAGCGTGGACATCACCAGCCCGGCGCCGTTACCGATGATGCCGACCTCGCCGTCGAGCTTGACGTAGTTCAGGTCGTGCTCCTTGGCCTTCAGCTCCAGCGGGTCGGTGGCGTCGCGGTCCTCGAACTCGGCGTGGCTCGGGGTGGCGGAAGTCGGCGTTGGCGTCCAGCGTGACCTTGCCGTCCAGCGCCAGGATCTGGTCGTCGGGCGTCCGCACCAGCGGGTTGACCTCGACCAGGGTGGCGTCCTCGCCGACGAAGACCTCCCACAGCTTCGAGATGGTGACCGCCGCGGCGTCGAGCACCTCGGCCGGCAGGTGGCCCTGCTCGGCGATCGAGCGGGCGAACGCCAGGTCAACGCCCTTGACCGCATCCACCGGCACCTTGGCCAGCCGCTCCGGCTTGGTGGCCGCGACCTCTTCGATCTCCATGCCGCCCTCCACCGAGCACATCGCCAGGTAGGTGCGGTTGGCGCGGTCGAGCAGGAAGGAGATGTAGTACTCCTCGGCGATGTCGCTGGCCTCGGCGACCAGCAGCTTCTTGACGACGTGGCCCTTGATGTCCAGGCCGAGGATGTTCTTCGCGTGGGTGTAGGCGTCCTCGGCGGTCGCGGCGTACTTCACGCCGCCGGCCTTGCCGCGACCACCGGCCTTGACCTGGGCCTTCACCATGACCGGCCGACCGATCTCCTCGGCGATCGCCTTGGCGCCTTCGGCGGTGTCGGTCACCCGGCCGGGGGTCGTTGGGACGTTGTGCTTGGCGAACAGCTCCTTCGCCTGGTATTCGAAAAGATCCATGGGCTCACTTCTGTGTGTCGGCCGGTAGGTAAGCGAGCCGGGTTTTCCGTTGCCCGCTTGCGGGAACTGTATCGACACGGCCGGGAGCGTTCCGCCGTCGGCATCCGTGGATGTGGCAGATCTCACCGCAGCGCCTGAAGTGATTCAAATCACATTCATCGGCGGATTTCCGGCTCGGCTTGCCACGCGCCGCGCCCGACGGTTAACGTCGCAGGGTCCAGATAACGTTATGGTTACGCTCGAGGGACAATCAGGTTGACCCAGCCCAGCCTGGCACGGTCTGCTGCGCCGAAGGGCGCTTCGGCAATCGCGCGACCGCGGGTTGGAACTGCACCGCAACGAAGTCACCGACATCATCCCGTTCAATGAGTTCGGCAACCTCGACGACCTGGACTTCAGCGACAACACCGCCTTCGAGAAGGAAGCGCAGGTGCTCCGCGCGCCCGAGCTCGACGACCTGGATGAGACCGACAACCTCACCGTCATGGCGCTGGCCGGCCCCAGCGAGGCCGAACGGCGTATCGATCCTTACCGGCGTGAGCTGCGCACCCGTGGCAACGACCCGGATCTGCCCGGCCGCCGAGGCCAGCATCGCAAGCAGCTGACCGGCGCGGCGCGCGGCCGCGTGTTGATCGGCGCCATGGCCGCCGGCGCCGCCGCCGCGGCGGCGCACTCCGCCACCCATACTCCTGATCACTCCACCGCCCAGACCGTGCTGGCCGCCGACGCCGCGACCATGAACGGCGGGCCCATCAGCACCTCGGCCCGCGGTATGCAGATGGTCACCGTGCAGCCCGCCGCGAACGTTGCGGTGCACAACGCAGAACTGGCCAAAGGCGTCGCATTCGCCCAGGAGCGCGCCGAGCGCGAGGCCCGGCTGCAGCAGCCGCTGTTCGTCATGCCGACCAAAGGCATATTCACGTCGGGTTTCGGGTATCGGTGGGGCGTGCTGCACGCCGGTATCGACCTCGCCAACTCGATCGGCACCCCGATCAGGGCGGTGTCCGACGGGGTCGTCATCGACGCCGGCCCGACCGCGGGCTATGGAATGTGGGTCAAACTGCGCCACGCGGACGGGACGGTCACGCTCTACGGTCACGTCAACACCACGATGGTCAGCGTGGGCCAGCGCGTGATGGCGGGCGACCAGATCGCCACCATGGGCAATCGCGGCAATTCGACTGGCCCGCATCTGCATTTCGAGGTGCTGCTGGGCGGCACCCAACGCGTGGACCCGGTGCCGTGGCTGGCCAAACGGGGCCTGTCCGTCGGCACCTTCGCCGGTTGACCGGTGACCGGCCCGAACATACCCAGACCAGGCGATCTCCCGCCCACTCAGACGCCAAGCGGACCCATGCGCGCGGGCGGAAGCGCTCAGGGCGCTGAGTTCGCTCCCCAGACGCGCATCATCCGGCGAGCGCCGACGGCACCGCTACCGCAGATCTTGGACGACGCCCACACCACCCACATCCCACGCCAGCCACCGCCGTCCCCGTATGCCGCGCCGAGCCAGCGCCCGGGCATGGCGAGCACGCTGTCCGGTGAGGCGGTCAGCCCGACGGCGGTGGCCGCCGCCGCGGTCAGCATCGTCAGCGGTTGGGCGACGGCGGTGGTGGCCACCGACCTGATCGCGGGCTGGTGGAAATCCGACCGATTGTTCTGCGTCGCAGTGGCGTTCCTCGCGCTGGTGTTCGCGTTGGCGACGATCTCCGGCGTGATTCTGCTATTGCTGCGTCGTTCCCTTGGCCGCTACCTGATCGTGGCCGGCGCGCTTGTCGCGTTCTTGACCTACCTCGGCGTGTTCATCGCAGGGGCGCGCGTCGCGTGGATCGTGCATGCCCTGCCGATTCTCCCGATCGCCAGCGTGGTGCTGGCGCTGCTGCCCCGCACCCGGAACTGGCTGCTGGAGGACTGACCGCGGCTAGAGCTTGCTGACGGGAGCGTGGTTGTGCATCAGCTTGACCCGCCCCGAGCTGCCGAAGTCGATCAGCGACATGGCTGATTCGCCAACGCCGGAAACCTCTTCCACCCGGCCCAGCCCGTACTTGTCGTGGGTCACCCGGTCACCGGGTTCGAGCACCAGCAGCGGCCGCTTGCTTGCCGACGAGCGGGCCGGCGACGGCCGCGGCGAGCCGAATCGCCCGGCGCCGCTGACCGGCGCGCTGAACGACGGGGTGGGGTCGGTGCGCCGCCAGTCGATGAGTTCCTGCGGGATTTCCCGCAGGAACCGCGACTCCGGGTTGAGCATCGGCTGTCCCCACGACGACCGCACTTTGGCCCGGCTGACATACAGCCGCTGACGCGCGCGGGTGATGCCGACATAGGCCAGTCGCCGTTCCTCGGAAAGTTCAGTCGGATCGCCCAACGCCCGCATGTGCGGGAACATGCCGTCTTCCCAACCCGTCACGAACACCACCGGGAATTCCAGCCCCTTCGCGGTGTGCAATGTCATCAGCGTGACCACACCGGCGCTGTGCTCGGGGATTTCGTCGGAGTCGGCGACCAGCGACACCCGCTCCAGGAATTGCGCCAGCACACCGGTGTCCGGCACGTCTTCGTCGTCGGGCGTGCCGACCGTCTCGTCGAGCGCCGCGGCGTTGTCCAGGTCGGTGGCGAATTCGTGTGCGACGCTGACGAGTTCGTTCAGGTTGTCCAGCCGGGCCAGGTCTTGCGGGTCGGACGAGGATTCCAGCTCCGTCCGATACCCGGTGCGGTCCAGCACCGCCTCCACCAGCTCCCCGAGCGTCGGCGTCGAGGCGGCCGCGCAGATCGTCGAGCATCTCGACGAAACCCGCGATCGCCTTGGCCGACCGGGTGTTGAGCATCGGCACCTTGCCTTCGGCGGCGGCCTGCAGCGCATCGGCGAAACTGGCACCGGTGTTCTCGGCGTACACCGCCACGCAGGCCTCGGCGCGGTCACCGATGCCGCGCCGCGGCGTGTTGAGGATGCGTCGCAGGCTGACCGCATCGCCGGGGTTGTCCAGCACCCGCAGGTAGGCGACCAGGTCGCGAATCTCCTTGCGCTCGTAAAACCGCACGCCCCCAACGACTTTGTACGGAATGCCGGCGCGGATGAACACCTCTTCCAACGACCGCGACGAGTTGTTGGTGCGGTAGAAGACCGCCACGTCGTTGTAGGTGAGCTCGCCACCGGCGACCAGCGCGTCGATTTCCTCGGCGACGAACCGCGCCTCGTCGTGCTCGTTGTCGGCGACGTAGCCGACGATCAGCTCGCCCTCGCCGGCATCGGTCCACAGCCGCTTCTCCCGGCGTCCCGAATTGCGCGAGATCACCGAGTTGGCCGCGGACAGGATGTTCTGCGTGGAGCGGTAATTCTGCTCGAGCAGGATCGTCTTGGCGTTGGGGTAGTCGCGCTCGAAGTCCTCGATGTTGCGAATCGTGGCGCCGCGGAACGCATAGATCGACTGGTCGGCGTCGCCGACCACGCACAGCTCTGCCTGCGGCACGCCGTCGGGCTCGTCACCGGCGTCTCCGGCGTCGTGGCCGACCAGCTCCCGCACCAGCACGTACTGCGCATGGTTGGTGTCCTGATACTCGTCGACCAGGATGTGCCGGAACCGGCGACGGTAATGCTGGGCGATCTGCGGGAAGGCCTGCAGCACCGCGACCGTCTCGCCGATGAGGTCGTCGAAGTCCAGCGCGTTGGCTGCCCGCAGCCGGTGCTGGTATTCGGAGTAGACCGCGGCCACCGTGCGGGCCAACTCGTCGGCGTGGTCGTCATCGGAAAGGTTGGCCACCGCTTGCTGCGGGTCGATCAGCTCGTTCTTCAGGTTGGAGATCGCGTTGGCCAGCAGCCGCGGCGAGTACCGCTTGATGTCAAGGCCCATGTCCTTGGCCGATCATCTGCAGCAGACGGCGCGAATCGTCGGCGTCGTAGATCGAGAAGTTGGAGTTGAGGCCCTCGATCAGCGACGCCTGGTTGCGCAGAATCCGCACGCAGGTCGAGTGAAACGTCGACACCCACATGATGCGGGCCCGCGGTCCGACCAGCTGACACCACCCGTTCCCGCATCTCGGCGGCGGCCTTGTTGGTGAAGGTGATGGCCAGGATCTGGCCGGGTCCGACGTCGCGCGCGGCCAGCAGGTAGGCGATGCGGCGGGTCAGCACGGCCGTCTTGCCCGAGCCGGCGCCCGGCGACGATCAGCAGCGGCGAGCCCTCGTGCAGCACCGCCTGGCGCTGCTGGGGGTTGAGACCGTCGAGAAGTTGATCTGCCCCGGCCTCGGTCACGTCGCCTGCACACTCATCGCTCGATCCCAACTTACCGCTGTTCGGCGACACCTTTGCGCTAGCACGGCCTGCAAGTGGCACACTCAATTCGTGCTCAGCATGCAGCGTCGATTTTTCTACGGGTACCGGCCAGCGGTGCCCGTGGTCTAGCTGCTTCCCAGAGCCCCGCGGTCCGCTTCCGGATCCGGGGCTCGTCTCTTGTGTGAGGCCCGATACCGGATGAGACCAGAACCCCCACACAAGGAGAATCCGGAGTCTGAAATGACCATCGAAGCCGAACAACTGACCGATATCGACGACCTGCGCCACGAGATCGACCGCCTCGACGCCGAGATCCTGGCCGCGGTCAAGCGCCGCACCGAGGTGTCCCAGGCGATCGGCAAAGCCCGGATGGCCTCCGGCGGCACCCGGCTGGTGCACAGCCGCGAAATGAAGGTCATCGAGCGCTACAGCGAGCTCGGTCCCGACGGCAAGGACCTGGCGATGCTGCTGCTGCGGCTGGGCCGCGGCCGACTCGGTCATTGAGCCGGCCGGTTAGCAGCCCGTTCACCTCGCCGTCAACCGCGGGCCTGGTCAACCTGACTAGGGTCGAACCCATGACTGCGGTTCAACAGATCCCCGACATCTCGGCGACCCCGGCCTGGAACGCACTGCGCAAGCACCACGAGCAGATCGAAGACACCCACCTGCGCCAGTTCTTCGCCGACGATCCCGACCGCGGCAGCGAGCTGACCGTCTCCGTCGGCGACCTCTACATCGACTACAGCAAACACCGCATCACCCGCGAGACCCTCAAACTGCTGATCGACCTGGCCCGCGCCGCCCACCTCGAGCGGCGTCGCGACGAGATGTTCGCCGGCGTGCACATCAACGTCTCGGAGAACCGCGCGGTGCTGCACACCGCGCTGCGGCTGCCCCGGGACGCCGAAGCTGACCGTCGACGGGCAGAACGTCGTCGAGGACGTTCACGCGGTGCTGGACGCGATGGGCGACTTCACCGACCGGCTGCGCAACGGCGAGTGGACCGGCGCCACCGGCAAGCGGATTCGCACCGTCGTCAACATCGGCATCGGCGGCTCGGACCTCGGGCCCGGTGATGGTCTACCAGGCGCTGCGCCACTACGCCGACGCCGGCATCTCGGCCCGGTTCGTCTCCAACGTCGACCCCGCCGACCTGATCGCGACGTTAGCCGACTTAGACCCGGCCACAACGCTTTTCATCGTCGCCTCCAAGACGTTCACGACGCTGGAGACGCTGACCAACGCCACCGCGGCACGGCGCTGGCTGACCGACGCGCTCGGCGACGACGCGGTGGCCAAGCACTTCGTCGCGGTCTCGACCAACAAGAAGCTGGTCGACGAGTTCGGCATCGACACCGACAACATGTTCGGATTCTGGGACTGGGTCGGCGGACGCTATTCGGTGGACTCGGCGATCGGGCTGTCGGTGATGGCCGCGATCGGCCGGGATGCTTTCGCGGACTTCCTGTCCGGCTTCCACCTCGTCGACGAGCATTTCCGGACCGCGCCGCTGGAATCCAACGCGCCGGCGCTGCTCGGGCTGATCGGGCTGTGGTACTCGAACTTCTTCGGCGCACAGTCCCGTGCGGTGCTGCCGTACTCCAACGACCTGGCCCGGTTCGCGGCGTATCTGCAGCAGCTGACGATGGAGTCCAACGGCAAGTCGACCCGCGCCGACGGCACCCCGGTCGTCACCGATACCGGCGAAATCTATTGGGGCGAACCGGGAACCAACGGCCAGCACGCCTTCTACCAGTTGCTGCACCAGGGCACCCGGCTGGTGCCGGCCGACTTCATCGGTTTCAGCCAGCCGACCGACGACCTGCCCACCGCCGACGGCACCGGCAGCATGCACGACCTGCTGATGAGCAACTTCTTCGCCCAGACCCAGGTGCTGGCATTCGGCAAGACGGCCGAGGAGATCGCCGCCGAAGGCACGCCCGCCGATGTGGTGCCGCACAAGGTGATGCCCGGCAACCGGCCGACCACGTCCATCCTGGCCACCAGGCTCACGCCATCGGTACTGGGCCAGTTGATCGCGCTCTACGAGCATCAGGTCTTCACCGAGGGCGTGGTGTGGGGTATCGACTCGTTCGACCAATGGGGCGTCGAGCTGGGCAAGACCCAGGCCAAGGCGCTGCTGCCGGTCATCACCGAGGACGCCTCGCCGGCCAAGCAGTCAGACAGCTCGACGGACGCCCTGGTGCGCCACTACCGCGTGGAAAGAGGCCGCGCGGGCTGAGCGCGGCCGGGTCGGCTGAGCGGCCGTCGGCCGCGAAAGACGGGCCCGGCCCATCAACCCCGCCGGGTCGGCTGAGCGCGGCCGACAAGGTCGGAACCGAGTCGGCGCACGAAGGTGCGCAGACGTTCCTGGGTCGCGGTCTGCGGATCGCTGAGGTGCAGCTGCAGCAATTCGCGACCGGAAGCATGCAGGATTCGCGCGGTGTATTCGGGCTCGTGCAGCTCAGGATTGCGGCGCAGCAGCTCGCTGACGAAGAACTGCAACACGACGGCCTGAGCTTGAGCCAGACGGCTGTACAACTCCGGTGGCGCGCCCTGCGGCGGAAACAGAAACAGCCGCCATGTCGCCGGGTGGGCGTCGACAGCGGCCAGCACACCGTCGAATGCGACCACGAGCGACTGATCCTCGGCCGGCAGCGTCCAATCCGGAGATCGCCTCGGCGAACTGCGCGCCGGCCCGTGCCGCCTCACGGTCGATCAGTGCGACGAAGAGCTGCGCCGGGTCGCCGAACAGCTGATAGATCAACGATCGATTGATGCCGGCCTCGCGCGCGATCCGGTTCGGCGTGGCCGCGTGAAACCCTTCGGCGTCGACGATGGCGTGAGTGACGTCCAGGATCTGTTCGCGCCGTCCCTCGGCGGTCATGCGCCGCTTCGGCATGTCCACGGTGGTCACCCTTGACAGCATAACTAACAACTTGTGAGTATTACTCACTACGTGTTAGTTAGCCGGAGGTTGTGATGGTGGCGTACTACCCCGAACTCGCGCAGCGAGTCCGAAGCCAGCGCGATTTGCAGCCAGAGCTCTACGGAGACTTCGACTTCGACCAGCAACCGGATCGCCTGGCCACCGAGCCCGACGTCGACTCGGCCCTGCCCACCTGGGTCGCCGACCGCGCGCCGATCCTGCAAGACGATCGCGTCACCGAGTTGATCAGCACGGCCACCATGCTCGGCGACGTCGTCGCCGATCCCTATGCGGCGCTGATGAACACCTACAACGTCGCGCAGCTGATCGACATGCTCAAGACGGCCTGCCGGCAGGGAATCGAGGCGGTGCCCGACGCGCCCGCCGAACTCGCGTCGTTCATCGGCGCCATGGAGGCCACCCCGGAGTGGATCGACTTCGACCTGGTCCGCGAAGGCGCCCGGCAGGAGCGCATCCCCGCGGCGCTGCTGGCCCCCTTCATTACCCGCGGCGCCTTCATCGCGACCTTCACCAACACCTACGCCGCGCTGCCGATGGCCCTGACCGGCGCACTCTCGGGCAAACGGGCCGCCCGGCGGGTCAACGAGACGGCCAGTTTCTTCGCCGTCACCACCCTGCCCGGTGCGCTGGACCGCTACGGCCCCGGATTTGAAGCCGCCGCCATGGTCCGGCTGATGCACTCGATGGTCCGCTACAACGCGCTGAAGAGACCGGACAAGTTGGGCCGCAAATGGGACACAGCCATCTACGGCATGCCGGTGCCACAGGTCGACCAAATGCCCGCCGGAATGATCGGCCAGTATCTCTTGGCACGCAAAGCGCGACAGCAAGGCCGGACGGAGTTCACCGCCGAGGAACGCGCCGTCGTCGAATTCGCCAGGTACCGCTGCTTTTTGCTCGGCCTGCCGGAGGAGCTGCTGCCCGCGGAACCGGCCGACATTATCCACGTCATGCACGCGCGTTCGGCCTTGCTGCGCCACGGATTCGACAGCATCTGCTCCGAACTCGTCCGCGGCACGATGGCGGCCTACCTGCGCCCTGACACCACCCTGTTCGACCGTTGCGCCGAAGCGGTCGAGAAGAGTTTCAGCAAGCTCACGTTCGTCCGCACGTTCTGTGGCGGTGACCGCGACGTCGCCGAGGCCATGGGCGTCTCACTCGGGTCGACGGATCTCATGCGCGTCGCCCTGACCGCGCCCTTCATCATCGGACGTTTCACCGCCGTGACCCACGCCAGCCGCATCCCCGTGCTTCGGGACGTCACCGACGCCTACGTCATCGGGCTGCTCAAGCTCCGGCTCGCCACCTACGGCAAGCCCGAATTCACTTCCGACTCAGCGCATTACACGCCCATCCCGCACTGACTAGGCGAACCGCTTGGTCAGCGGCGTCGGCAGCACCCGCAACAGTTGCACCAGCGGGCCCCACGGCCACCACGGCACCGCGGCCCGGCCCGGCTCTCGCTCGATCGCGGCGACCATCGCGTTGACGCCAGTTTCGTTGTCCACCATGAGCATTGTGCTCTGCGACTTGGCGGTCATCTCCGACTCGATGTAGCCGGGCTCGATCACCGACACCTTGATCGGGCCTTTGGCGTATTCGGCGCGCAGCGATTCGCCCAGCGAGCTCACCCCGGCCTTGCTCGCCGCGTAGGCGGCTTTGACGCCCGGAACCCCTTTGTTGCCGAGCACCGAGGAGATCAACACCAGATGCCCCGACCCCTGCTGCTTGAACATCGCTAGCGCGGTTTCGATCTGGACCAGGGCCGCGACCAGGTTGGTTTCGATGGTCGCCTTGTTGGCCCACAACTTGCCCGACCCCAGCGGCGCGCCCTTGCCGATACCGGCGTTGACGATCACCCGGTCGATTCCGCCGAGTGTGTCGGACAACTCGGCGAATACCTTCGGCACCTGTTCGTGGTCGTTGACGTCGAGCGCGGCGACGGCCACCGTGACGCCCGGATACCGTTGCGATAGCTCGGCTTTGAGCTCGTCGAGCCGGTCGGTGCGACGGGCACACAGCGCCAGGTCCCGCCCCTTGGCCGCGAACGCGCGGGCCATGCCGGCGCCCAGGCCGGAGCTCGCGCCGGTGATGAGGATCTTCTGCCTAGTCACCCGCGCAGCATAACGGCGATCGCCAGCGCGGCGAAGCCGCGTGCAGCGGGTCGCCGCCATCTCGCACAGCTACTTGAGCAGACGCGACATTCGCCGGTCGGCCAGCACCTTGCCGCCGGTCTGACAGGTCGGGCAGTACTGAAACGACTTGTCGGCGAACGACACTTCCCGCACGGTGTCTCCGCATACCGGACACGGCAGACCGGTGCGCGCATGCACCCGCAGACCGGAGCGCTTCTCCCCCTTCAGCGTTGCGGCCTGCTGGCCGACCGAGCGGGTCACGGCGTCGGTCAGCACCGACACCATCGCGTCGTGCAATGCGGCCAGCTGTCCGTCCGCGATTTTCCCGGCCGTGGCGAACGGCGAAATCTTGGCGACGTGCAGGATCTCGTCGCTGTAGGCGTTGCCGATCCCGGCGATCACCTTCTGGTCGGTGATGACGGATTTGATCCGGCCGGTGTTTCCGGCCAGCAGGTCACCCAAGTCGTCGACGGACAGTTGCAGTGCGTCGGGCCCGAGCGCGGCGATACCCGGCACCAGCATCGGGTCGTCGACGAGCCACACCGCCAGCCGCTTCTGGGTGCCCGCCTCGGTGAGGTCGAAGCCCGGCGCCTCGCCGGGTGTGCCCAGATGAACGCGCAGCGCAATCGGGCCCTTGCCGGGTCGCAGCGGGGCGGCGGCCAGCTTGTCCGACCACCGCAGCCAACCGGCCCGGGACAGGTGGGTGATCAAGATCAGCTCGCCTGCTCGCAGACCGAGATATTTGCCCCACCGGTCGGCGCCGGTGACGGTCAAGCCGTGTAGCGCGTTGATCGGCGGGTCGAAGGTCTTCAGCACCGAGAATGCGACGACGTCGACGCGCCCGATGGTCCTGCCGACGGCATGCCGGCGCAGGTGGTCGGCCAGCGCTTCGACTTCGGGCAGTTCAGGCATGCATCCAGTGTGCCGGTCAGCGCCGAGCTGTGCGCCGCACGTCGCGAACCACCAGCGACAGCACCCAGCTGACGATCGACAACACGATCGCGGCCCAGATCGCGGTCCACCAGAAGTGGTCGATGGCCAGGCCCCAGTGGGTGGTGTGCTCGGTGATCCACGCGGTGATCCAGAGCATCAGCGCGTTGATGACGATGTGGATCAGGCCCAGCGTGAGGATGTACAGCGGGATCGACAGGATCTGCACGATCGGTTTGATGAACGCGTTGACCAGACCGAAGATCACCGCGACGACGAAGATGATGCCGACTCTCTGCAGCCTGGTGTCGCCGCCGACGAAGCTGAGCCCGTGGACGACGAGGGTGACTACCCAGAGGGCGAATCCCGTCAACGCCGCGCGGATGAAAAATGACCTCATGGGCGTGAAGCTACTCCGCGGAGCGCAATAAATAGGTGTCCATGATCCAACCGTGACCTGCGCGGGCGTCGGCCCGCAGCGCGAGGATCCGCTCCCCGACTTCGCCGATCGTGCCCGCGACGAGCAACTCGTCATCGGTGCCCAGGTAGGCGCCCCACCAGATCTGAGTGTCCGGCGGGCAGCCGCGAAAGGAGCACTCGCCGTCCAGCATGACCACTGCCGAGCCGGCCAGGCCGTGGGCTCGAAGCTGCCGGCCGGTGGTGATCAGCACCGGTTCGCCGACCTCGTTGAGCGGGATGCGGTGCCGCGCTGTCAGCGCCTGGATGGCGGTGATACCCGGGATGACGTCGTAGCTGACGTCGATCTCGGCGACGACGGCATCGAGAATGCGCAGCGTGCTGTCATACAGCGACGGATCCCCCCAGGCCAGGAAGGCCCCCACCCCGTCGGGACCGAGCTCGGTGGTGATGGCCGTCGCCCAGATCCGGGCGCGCGCGGCATGCCAGTCGGACACCGCCTCCCGATAGTCGGCGTCTTTCGCCCGTGGCGGATCGGGCAGCTCGACGAACCGATAGCCGGGCTCGCGGATGAACCGCGCACAGATCTCGCGCCGCAGCCCTACCAGGTCGCTCTTGGCTTCACCCTTGTCCATCGCGAAGAACACCTGGGTGTGGTTGAGCGCCTCGATCGCCTGGACGGTCACGTACTCAGGGTCTCCGGCACCGATGCCGATGACGTGGATGTGCCGGCTCATGCGCGCACAGCCTAATAAGGGCTAGTCGAAACTGTCGGTACCCGATACCATCGGTATCGATATCTTCAGCGAGGAGGAGCGCCCGATGACAACTCCGGTCAAGCCGGTTGGCCCTAGTCGAGAAGAGTTCTCCGAGCGTCTACTCAAGGGATCAGTCAAGAAGTCTTATGCGCCGGTCGTCGATATCGACTGGGATGCGCCGCTGGACCCGGACAAGTTCTTCCTGCCGCCGCGGACGGTCTCGCTGTACGGCACCCCGATCTGGGACCAGATGACCCGCGCTCAGCGCATCGAACTGTCCCGCCAGGAACTGGTGAACACCCTGTCGGCGGGTATCTGGTTCGAGAACATCCTGAACCAGGCGCTGCTGCGCAAGCTCATGCACACGGACCCCACCAGCCGGGCATCCCATTACGCGCTGACCGAGCTGGGCGACGAGACCCGCCACATGGTGATGTTCGGCAAGGCCATCGAACGAGTTGGCGCCAAGCCGGTGCGCCCGCGGCTCTACCACCGGATGATCATCAACACCCTGCCCTTCTTTTTCCGCGGGTCGGTGTTGTGGGTTGCCGCGCTGATCGGCGAGGAGATCTTCGACTCGCTGCAGCGCCAGATGATGGACGACCCCGAGCTACAGCCAATTATCCAGCGGCTAATGCGAATTCACGTCACCGAAGAGGCCCGCCACATCCAGTTCGCACGCGACGGCCTGCGCAAGCGGGCACCGCAGATGCGACGGCCGGAGCGGTGGTTCGTCGGCAACGTCAACGGCCTGGGCGGGTGGTTCTTCCGCTACTTGTTCACCAACCCCATCCCCTATGCGCGGGCGGGCCTGGATGCGCGGCAGGCCCGCAGGGCCGCACGCACCAGCCCGCATCGCCACGAAGTCCAGGTAGCGGGCTTCGCTCCGCTGGCCGAGTTCTTGACCGAGGTGGGCTTGATGGGCCCGATCGCGCGCCGCGGATGGGCGCGCACCAGGTTCCTGTGACCCACGACGTCATCGTCGTCGGCGGCGAGATCGCCGGCTTCCCGACGCTGGGCGGTGAGGTGGTCAGCTCGATATTCGACGACGACACCGACACCTGGACGCTGACCACCGGCGACGGCCAGACCTGCCGCGGCCGGGTAGCGGTGTCGTGCACGTCCCCTTTCGTCCCGTGGATTCCAGACCTGTTCGGCCGCAGGGAATTTCGCGGCATATGGTTTCACGCCGCGAGACCCCCCGCCGATTTCGACTCGGCCGGTCAGCGCATCGCGGTGATCGGCGCCGACGCCAATGCCGGGCGGCTCATCGACCAGCTCAACAGATCGGGCGCGTCGGTCAAGGTTTTTGTGCCTCCGCCGCGCCGGGTCATTGCGCAGCCACGGCGCGCCAGGCGGTACCTGCGCCGCCAGGCAGAGCTCGTGACATCCCCTATTGGCGAGTTGACAGCGGCGGGCGTCCGCACCGCCGACGGTGTCCACCACGATGCCGACGCCATCGTCTACGGCACCGGGTTCTCCGTCCGGGCTGGCCTACCGCGCGACGCATTGGTGGGCGCTCGCGGCTTGACCCTCCAGCAGGCCTGGACCAACGGCATGGAGCCCTACCTCGGGGTCGCGGTGCACGGCTTCCCGAATTACTTCCTGCTCGACGGGCCGGACTTCGAAACGGCGACGCTCGACGTCGCTGAATGCCTGCAGCTCATGAAAGGGCACACTCGCATCGAGGTGCGGCGCAGCAGTCAGCAGGTGTTCAACGAGCGGGTCCACCTGCGCCGCCCCTCGCATCGTCCGGCGGCGTCGGCGTTCGACCTGTCGTCGCCTGAGGGTGTGCACGACCACATTTACGACGGCCCGGCAACCCTAACCGTGGCCGAAACCTCAGCAGAGGTACGGGTCCGGCTGGCTGGCCACATCGACCCGATCGATGGTCAATACCATTGGCAAGGAACAGTTTTCGACCACCTCCCGGCGGAACTGGCGCGAACTCGGACGGCTACCCTGACGGTGGGTGAGCGCAGCGCCCCGGCGCGTATCGTCGAAGAAACACCGCAGCGCACCCACTCGATCGCCGGGGTGGGCGCGCCGCCGTTCGCGTCGGCAGATGTCGAACTGGCCGCTTCCCCGCCGACCAGCGTAGTCTGATCAGGTGCCCTCATAGGGGTTTTCACCCCGCGGTCCTGTGGGTACACCTGGAATGGTGGCGAACCCAATGGCAGTCGAAACCGAACCGCCCGATGTGGTCGCAGTTGGCGCCTCAGCCGGTGGCGTCGAAGCCCTGACCAACTTCGCCGCCGGTCTGCCGCCCGACCTACCGTACGCGGTCTTGGTGGTGCTGCACATGCCAGCGGGAGCGCCAAGCGTCTTGGCCCGCATCCTCGACCGCAACGGGCCACTGCCGGCGTCGCAAGCGGTCGACGGAGCCCCGTTGGAATCCGGCACGATCCGGGTCGCCGTTCCGAATCGCCACCTGCTCTTGCATGACCACCGCATTGTGTTGTCGGAGGGGCCCACCGAGAACGGCCAGCGGCCGGCGATCAATGCGCTGTTTCGCTCGGTGGCGCTGACCTACGGTCGACGCGCCATTGGCGTGCTTCTCTCCGGTGTGCTCGACGACGGCACGCTGGGATGCGCTGCTATCCGGTCGCGCGGGGGAACGACAATCGCCCAAACTCCCACCGACGCGTTGTTTCCGGCGATGCCGCAGAACGCCATTGAGGCCGGCGTGGTCGACCACGAGGTGGCGGCGATTAAGGTAGGCGCCCTGCTCAATCAGCTGGCCGATCGAGTATTCGGGAAGCGCGAGATGCAATCCGACGACCGTATGGAGCTGGAAAACCGAATCGCACTGGCACAACGGTTCTCAACGGAAATCGACGCTGAAGCGTTCGGCCCGCCGTCGGGATACACCTGCCCGGACTGCAATGGGTCGCTGATCGCCGTCAGCGACGGGAATTACCGTTGCCATGTCGGTCACGCCTGGACGTCCGACGCGTTGCTGCGCGCGCGCGACAACGAGATCGAGGGTGCCCTCTGGGTCGCCATGCGCAGTCTGCAGGAGAAAGCCAAGCTGTCTCGCCGGCTGGCCGAGCAGGTCAATCCCGGGATATTGAGCGAGCGGTACGAGATTATCGCCGATGAGGCCGAGCACGCGATGTCCGTGCTCGGCAGCCGACTGTCTGAGGCATATACCAGGCATCCGGAGCGCGGTGGTTAGGCCGGCCAGTCCGCTGGCGATTTCCGAGGACACAACGGGAACCGTCCGTGTGCTGACCGTCGATGGTGTTTTGGATACCAGCACTTATCTGAAGCTGCGAGACTTCGTCATCAAGGCGGCACTGGACCAACCGCAAGCGGTCATCGTCGATGTCAGCGCGCTCGATGTCCCGGCGTCTTCCGCGTGGTCGGTGTTCACCAGCGCACGCTGGCATGTCAGCACCTGGCCCGACGTCCCGATCGTCCTAGTGTGCGGGCATCGCGGACAACGTAAAACCATCACGCACGTCGGCGTGACGCGCTACGTGCCGGTGCACGCCACCGTCGAAGCGGCGTTGGCCGCTCTCACCAATGGTCAGCGCCCCCGGCGGCGGGCCCGCACCGAACTGCCCGCCGCACTTGCCAGCTTGCGTAGCGCGCGCATGTTTGTGGCCGAGTGGCTCGCGGATTGGTCCCACGACGGGCTCATCCCGGTGGCGAGCATCGTTGTCAACGTCTTGGTCGAGAACGTGCTGCAGCACACGGCGGGCGGGCCGGTGCTGGTACTTGAATCCGACGGCAGGGCGGTGACCATCTCGGTGCAGGACCGCAGCTCGACACCAGCGGCCCGGCATGAGGATCCCCGCCGCGGCGGCGAGCAGGTCTCCGGCCTGGCGATCGTCTCGTCCGTGTGCCGCGCGTGGGGCAGCATTCCAACACCGACCGGCAAGACGGTGTGGGCGCTGGTTGGCCCTGAGAATCGGCTCTGACCGCGAGTAGTGTTCGGTTCGCGACGAGTTGTCGGCGGACGGGACGAAATGGAAGCGAAGACGGACGAGTCATTCGAGGCCCTGCTTCGCTACATGAGGGATTCGCGAGGCTTCGATTTCACCGGGTACAAACGCGCCACGCTGATGCGGCGAGTTCGCCACCGCATGGCCCAGGCCGGCTATGAGACTTTCGAAGAGTATCTCGACCTGCTGCAGGCCGGCTCCGACGAATTCGACGCTTTGTTCAACACCATCCTCATCAACGTCACCGCGTTCTTCCGCGACCCCGACGCCTGGGAGTACGTCTCGACCGATGTCATTCCTCGAATGCTGGCCGAACGCGGCCCCGATTCGCCGATTCGGATCTGGAGCGCCGGCTGCGCCTCCGGTCAGGAGGCCTACACGCTGGCCATGCTGCTCGCCGAGGCGCTCGGGCCGGATGCATTCCGGCGGCGGGTGAAGATCTACGCGACCGACATCGACGAGGACGCACTCACCGAGGCGCGGGCCGCCAGCTACGACGCGAAAGCCATCGAGTCGGTGCCGCCAGAGCTGCTGGAGAAGTACTTTGAGCAATCCAACGGCCGCTACATAGTTCACAAAGACTTGCGCCGCGCGGTGATCTTTGGTCGCAATGACTTGGTCAAAGATGCGCCGATCTCCCGGGTGGATCTGCTGGTGTGCCGGAACACCTTGATGTACATGAACGCCGAGACGCAACGGAATGTTCTGGGACGCTTGCATTTTGCACTCGCCATCCAGGGCACGCCTCTTTCTTGGTCACGCCGAGATGTTGCTGAGTCACACTGATCGGTTCTTGCCGTTGAACCTCAAACACCGAATCTTCCGTAAGGCGCCAGGGTCACGTGGCGGCTTGGAGCACTACGATCCCGCGGCGATGATGTACGAGCGACACGGCGATCTTCCCGGCCTGACCGCGGTGCGAGAGTTGGCTTTCCGCGCCAACCCGGTGGCCCAGATCGTGGTGACCGGCGAGGACACCGTGGCGATGATAAACCAGCAAGCCGAAGCCATGTTCGGGCTCTCGGCCCGCGATATCGGCAAGCTGCTGCGAGACCTGGAGGTCTCCTACCGGCCCGTCGAGTTGCGTGCTTATTTGGAACAAGCCAAGGTAGATCGCCGGTCCGCCCGGATCCAAGACGTCAAATGGCAGCGGCCGGGCGCAGAGACGGTGTGGTTCGAAATCCACGTTAACCCGCTCATCGACGCCGAAAACGGGCTACTCGGCATCTCGATCGTATTCTTCGACGTCACCGCGACAAGGGCATTGTTGGACAAGGTGATTACGACCAACCGTCAGCTCGAGGCGGCCTACGAGGAGCTGCAATCGACCAACGAAGAACTCGAGACGACCAACGAGGAATTGCAGTCGACGGTCGAGGAGCTGGAAACCACCAACGAAGAACTGCAATCCACCAACGAAGAACTCGAGACGATGAACGAGGAGCTGCAATCCACCAACGACGAACTGCACACCATCAACGACACCCTGTGCGAGCGCAGCGTCGAACTCGACGAGGCCCGTACCTTCCTGGACTCGCTGGTCGACTCGATCCACTTCGGCACGGTGGTCGTTGATCGCGAGATGCGAGTGATGGTATGGAACCGTTGTTGCGAAGAGCTGTGGGGGCTCCGAGCCGATGAAACCACCGGCAAAGTCCTCACCAGTTTGGACATCGGGCTGCCGATGGAGCCGGTGCGGCCGCTGATCGGCAATGCGTTCGTGGATCCGGAAACTCCGGGCCAGTCGGTTGTCGAAGCCGTCAACCGCCGGGGCCGGCCTACTCAAATTCGAGTGACCTGCACCGGTTTTCAAGCCCCCGATGGCACCGTGAAGGGCGCACTGTTGCTGATGGACGCACAGCTCTGACATACCCCACGACGTCAGCCCGTCGACGGCTATATCGGGAACCGGACAAGGCGACTATCGTGACCATATGTCCGCGACCGTAAGTAAAGTCACGACGCCGAACTTCGGGCGCATCGTGATGGTCGCGTCTCTCGGGGGGCTACAAGCCATCACAACGGTGTTGGCCGCTCTCCCGGCGAGCTATCCCATACCAATCATGGTGGTGCAGCACCGCACCCGCACGCTTGATGGTAGCGACTTGCTCACCGTCATCCTGATCAATAAGACGCACCTTCCCGCACGACTAGCTCACGCCGGCGCAGCAGCGGATCGGCCAGGGATCACCGTCGTGCCCGCACACACCGTCGCCACCATCGACGAATCGGGTAGGTGGGTGTTGGCTGAGGCCGCCAAGGACGCTCGGCCGGGTAACGCCCTGTTGATCAGTTCAGCCCGCTGTTCGCCGACTGTGGCGGTGATCTTGTCCGGCATGCTGGCTGACGGCGCCGATGGATGTCGCGCCGTCAAACGTCGAGGCGGCCGAGTGCTGGCTCAGGACCCGGCGACCGCACTGGCGCCCAGTATGCCCGCCAGCGCAATCGCTACAGGCTGCGCAGACTCCGTCTTGACGCTCGATCAGTTGGCCAATGCGCTGCTGGCCCTGCCCACCATCTCCGGAGCCGCATAGCTGTTCGCGATGTCGCGCGACGGCGGACCGCCTCAGCTCTTAGCCCGCCACTGGCCGTCGGGTTGCCCGATGGCTGCGGCTTCGTGCTCTGTGGCCGCGGCGCGATGGACCTCCGCCGCGTCCTGATGTGCCTCACCGCTACCGTCACCGGCGAGCAAGGCGGCTTGCTCGTGTGCGGCCGCGGCATGCCGGTGTGCCGCCCCGGCATCAAGGTGTCTTGCCGCGGCCTCTTGATGTGCTTGTCTGGCTCGCTCGAGTGATTCGAAGGCGTGCAGCTGCGCGCGCTCTGCGGTCTGGGCGTTGGACGGCAGACCGGATGCCAGTTCGGCTCTGCGTCGCTGCAACTCGCTGGCACGTTTCCGCGCCGCCTCGGCGCGCCCCGCCGGAGCGTCCCGGGCCGCTGCCCCCGGCTCGTCGGCCGGGGTCATCAGCCGTAATGCTCTGACTCGACGAGTTGGCGGGCCACGGCCACCACCGGTGTGTTCGAGGTCTGCGACAGCCTTTTGATTAGTGCGAACGCATGCACGGCGTCAATCTTGAACCGCTCCATGATCATGCCTTTGGCCTGGCCGATGATGTCGCGAGATGCCAGGGCACTGCGGAACTCCTCGTCGCGACGAACCAAATTCCACGCCAACGCGGCGTGAGTGGCCAGGATCAGCCCCATTTCCACCGCTTCCTCATCGAAAGCATCTGGCGTTTCGGAGTAGAAGTTCAATGCTCCCATGGTGTTGTGGTCGGCGAACAATTGAAACAAGATGACTGAGCGAATGGGAGTCTTTCTGGCGTCTCGACAGTAAGCAGGCCAACGGTTTTCGAGCTTCATGTCGTCGATCCGGATGACGTGGTGTTCCCAGGCCGCCGATAGGCAAGGCCCCTGCTCGTGTCGCTGCTGGATTTCATCGAGCAGCACCGGGTAACGGCCGGTCGCCGACGCCGTTCGCACCTTCCCGTTGCGCGATGCGACGGTGATGCCGGCATGTTGGGCGCCCGGCATGGCGCCGACGGCACTCTGGGTCAGCTCTCCGAGCAGGGTGTCGGCATCGGCGTTCTGCTGCTCCTGCAGGATGTGCGCCAATTCGGCGATTTCGCGGATGAACTCCGCTCCGCTGACTACGCGTGGTCATGCTGCCCTCCGATCGCCTGCTTCGACCGTGATGCTGGCATTCTTCCGCGCTCCGGCAATCCCGGCAACAGTCGAGATCACACGGACTCACTGGCAGCACGTCCTAAGATTTTGTCATCGGTGCGATACCCATCTTGAGGAGACGGTGTGCGGTTCAGCTACGCGGAGGCGATGACCGACCCGACGTTCTACATTCCGCTGGCAAAGGCCGCCGAGGCCGCCGGGTACGCCAGCATGACGATCCCCGACAGCGTCGCCTACCCGTTCGAGTCGGACTCGAAGTATCCCGTACACACCGGACGGCAACCGCGAGTTCCTGGACGGCAAGGCGTTCATCGAGACGTTCGTGCTGACCGCGGCGCTGGGCGCGGTGACTACGACGCTGCGGTTCAACTTCTTCGTCCTCAAGCTTCCGATCCGCCCGCCGGCGCTGGTGGCCAAGCAGGCCGGCTCGCTGGCGGCACTGATCGGCAACCGGGTCGGCCTCGGCGTCGGCACCAGCCCGTGGCCGGAGGACTACGAGTTGATGGGTGTGCCGTTCGCCAAGCGCGGCAAGCGGATGGACGAGTGCATCGACATCATCCGCGGGCTGACCACCGGCGACTACTTCGAGTTTCACGGCGAGTTCTACGACATCCCCAAGACGAAGATGACTCCCGCGCCGACCCAGCCGATCCCGATCCTGATCGGCGGCCACGCCGACGCCGCGCTGCGCCGCGCGGCCCGCGCCGACGGCTGGATGCACGGCGGCGGCGACCCGGAAGAACTCGACCGGCTGATCGCGCGGGTCAAGCGCTTCGCGAGGAGGAGGGCAGGACCGGCCCGTTCGAGATCCACGTGATCTCGGTCGACGGCTTCACCCTCGACGGCGTCAAGCGACTGGAGGACAAGGGCGTCACCGACGTCATCGTGGGCTTCCGGATTCCCTACATCATGGGGCCCGACACCGAGCCGCTGGACACCAAGATCCGCAACCTGGAGATGTTCGCCGAGAACGTGATCGCCAAAGCCTAACGGCTAGAGCGGATCCCACACCGGAGCCCGCTTCTCCTGATGCGCCTTGGCGGCCTCGACCGGGTTGTTGGTGAACCCGCTCAGGATTTGGGTGCGGTTCTCGATTTCTTTGGCATGCCGCAGGCTCGGCGCGTCCAGCGCGGTGTTGAGGCCGATCTTGGTCTGCCAGACGCCGTAGTCGTTGTTCGCGACGATCGAGCGGGCCATCTTCAGTGCCGCGGTCATCAGCTCGTCGGGCGCCACGATCTCGTGCACCAACTTGATCCGGTACGCCTCGTCGGCGTCGATGATGCGGCCGGTCAGCATCAGCTCCCGCGCCACCCCGGCTCCGACGATCTTCGGCAGCAGGTAGCTGGTGCCCATATCCATCGACGAGAACCCTGCCTTGATGAAGACCGAGCCGAACCGGGCTTGCTGCGAGGCGATGCGGATGTCGCAGTGCAGCGCGAACGCCAACCCGCCGCCGACCGCGACGCCGTTGACCGCGGCGATCACCGGTATCGGTAGCTCGTAGAGCCGTGTGTACAGATCGGCCAGCCGGACTTGGGAGTCATAGTTGATCTTGAACGCCGGTGTTTGTGGCGCGGCCTTCGTCCATGCCTCCCCTTTGCCGCTCAGGTCGGCGCCGGCGCAGAATCCGCGCCCAGCGCCGGTCAGGATCGCCGCCCGGAATTCGCCGGTGCCGAGCACATCCAGCACGTCGTCCATGGCGTCGATCAGCGACCCGTCGATGGCGTTCAAGCGTTCCGGCCGATTCAACGTGACGCACGCGATCTTGTATTGGGCGGTGTCCTCGAGCGTTTCCAATTCCACTGCAGTCATTAGCGCCACTCCCTATGAATGCTTGGCGAACCACTCGGCCTGCATCGCCAGCAACCCCATCGCCGGCAATTGCGGCGTGGCAGCGTCGAGTTCGCGATAACGCTGATAAACATTGACGACGACGCGTTCAGCGTCCAGCCAGCTTGCGTACTCGCCGAGGTCGATGCTGTCGGCCGCCTCCACGAACGACATGCCCTTGCGGTAGGCGGCTTCGGCCTCCTCAGCGACGTGAACCAGATACCCCCGCACCGCACGAATGCCGTCCGGGTCGGTGACCGGACCATGACCCGGCACCACCGTCGGCGCGTCCAGGCGATCATCGCGTCGCACGCCGCAACCCAGTTGGCGATCGGACCGGCCCACACGATCGGCGTACAGCCGATGAACAGCAGATCCCCAGCGAACAGCACCCCGGCATCGGGCACGTGCACCACTGAGTCCGCGGCGGTATGCGCCGGGCCCAGATTCAACAAATGCACTTCCCGCCCGCCAACCTCGATGTTGAGCTCGGTCGTCAAAGGTCTCATCAGCGTTGCGCACAGTGATGCCGCCGAAGTCGAAGGGCCCGAACCGTTCTCGCAGATATCGGGTCGCGACCGGGCCGAGGTCGGCGGTCTGCGTCATCACCAGCATCTCGGGCGCGCATGCCGTGGGCGATCTCCTCGGCGGTGCCCTTGGCGGCGATCACCCGCACCGAGCGCGTCCAGCAGTTGGTTGCCGTGGGTGTGGTCGCCGTTGGAGTGGGTGATCAGCGCGTCGGTGATCGGCGCGCGGTCGGTGATCGGCGTCATCGCGGCCAGCATCTCGCGGGTCAACGGTAGGTCGAACAGCGTGTCGACCAGTAGCGACGCGCCCGTCGCCGGCGACCAATCCGGCGTTGCTCCAGCCGTATCCGCCGTCCGGCAGCATCCATGCCCACACCCGGTCGGCGACCTCGTGCAACCCGCGGGTGTACGGGATCTTCGCCGGCGCCGGGTTGACCCGCTTGGCGGCGGGAACGGCATCGGGGTTGGGCCGCGGCGTGAGTGGCTGCGGCGCAGGGGTTTTGCGGACGGTTTGGCGGGTCTCGCCCAGTCCCTGCACTTTGAGCGTGACGACGTCGCCGTCGTGCAGCCAGCCGCGGAATGACTCCGGTGCAGTCGGGTCGAGGTGTTCGACCAGCGTGCAGGTCGGCACGGTGCCGGATCCGAAAACGTCACCGGGGCTCAGCATCACCCCGCGCGAGGCGTAGGCGATCACCTCGGCGAAGCTCCAGTCCATCGCCGCGGTCGAGCCGGAACCGATCACGGTGTCGTTGACCAGCGCGGTCACCTCCAGGCCAGCTTGCCGTCGCGGCGGTAGGGCTCGAGTTCGTCGGGCGTGACCAGGTACGGGCCCAGCGTGACTCCGCTGTCCTTGCCCTTGGCCTGCCCGATCGCCAACTGGCCTTCCAGCTGTTGCAGGTCACGCGCGGACCAGTCGTTGAAGATCATGTAGCCGATGATCGCCTGTTCGGCTTCGGCCACCGACAAGTCTTTACCCGCGGTTCCGATGACCGCGGCGATCTCCAATTCGAAGTCCTGCCAAGCACTTCCGGGTGCCATCGGAGCGTCGTCATACGGGCCGAGAACGGTCGACGGGCAGGCGAAGTAGAAAGCCGGGATCCGGTACCAGGTGTCCTTGAGCACCCGTCCGCCGCCCATCGCCGCCTGGCAGTTGCGCATGTGGTCGAGGAAGCACAGGCTATCCCGGATCGACGGCGGCCGCGGGATCGGCGCCGTCAGCGTCACCTGGTCGAGCGGCACCGTGGGCGCCGAACGCAGCGCGTCCTCCCCCGCTTCCTGCAGTCCGTCGGCGCCGCGCCCGATCAGTTCAAGCAAGCTCGACGCCCGGTTGCAGCGCGTGAATCGCATCGCCGGAAAGCACCCCGGTCCGCTCGCCGTCGCTGTCTCGAAAGGTCACCCACCGCATCGTGATTCAGTCCTCTCTTGCAACTTATTCGGTTCCTTGTCGGGCCGCAGCCCACGCCAACTGGGATGGCGCAGCCGGCCATCCGAGGTCCACTCGCTGTAGCGCGACTTCGCCGACCAGCGTCGGCTTCACGAACGTCACGCCCTTGGCGTCGCGGGCGGGAAGCGCTGCGGCGAACGGGGATTCGTCGGTGTGCAGCGGCGCCAGCATCTTCTTCAGCGCTGGCCAGGTCGCGTTCGGTGAACCCGGTGCCGACCCGACCGGCGAAATGCAGTCCGCCGTCGCCGGGAATGCCCATCAGCAGCGAGCCGATGCCGCTGGTGCGCCCGCCTTCGCCGGCGCGCCAGCCGCCGATGACCACTTCCTGGGTGTTCCAGTACTTGTCCTTGACCCAAGACGCCGAGCGGCGGCCCGGCTGATAGGTGGAGTCGCGCTTCTTGGCGATCACGCCCTCCCACTCGTGCTTGCGCGAGTAGTCCAGCGCCTCGGCACCGTCGCCGGGCAGCAGGTCCGGAACGATCAGACCGCCTGCGCCGGCGCAAGGTTTCCAGCAGCTGCCGCCGGTCGCGGTAGCTGGCCCGCAGCAGCGACCGCCCGTCCAGATACAGCAGGTCGAATGCCCAGAACTCGATTCGGGTGGCGCGCGCCCGGTTCTGCATCTCGGCGAAGCTCGGCACGCCGGGCGCGTCGAGGGCGACGACCTCGCCGTCGAGCACGACGTGGTGGTCGCCGAGATCGTCGGCCAGCGAATGCAATTGGGGGATACTCCTTGGTGACGTCGCGGCCGCTGCGCGATCGCAGCCGCACCTCGCCGTGGTCGGCCTCGACCAGCAGCCGGTAGCCGTCCCACTTGCCCTCGAACGCCCACTGCGCAGGCTGTCAGGTTCGCCACCGAACCGTGGGTGGTCGAGCATCGGGGCCAGCTCGTCGAAGTGCGAAAACGTTCTGGTCCTTCATCCGGTGCGCCAGCCACTGGTCGCCGTTGGTCTGAATCAGCGCGTAGCGCCCGGAGATCCGCTGGCCGTGCAGGTTGACGATGACTTCGCCCTTTTCGCCGGAGTCGCCGGCGTCATTGAACTTCTCGGCGTCGTAGGTGCCGGAGTCCCAGATGATCACCTTGCCGGCGCCGTACTCCCCCTTCGGGATGGTGCCCTCGAAGCTGCCGTACTCCAGCGGATGGTCCTCGGTGTGCACCGCCAGGTGATTGACCGCGGTGGTCTCGGGCAGGTTCTTCGGCACCGCCCACGACACCAGCACACCGTCGCGTTCCAGCCGGAAGTCGTAGTGCAGCCGGCGGGCGTGGTGCTCCTGGATGACGAACGTATTGCCATGGCCGGCAGCAGGTTTCGTGCTGGGCACCGGCTCGGGTGTTTTCGACGCGTCGCGCATGCTGCGGTATTTGGTCAGCCGGTCCGGGGCTCTCACGTCGGCGTCCAGTCGCGGCCAGCAGGTCTCCGTCGCGCTCGACCCGTTTCAGCACTTCGTCGTAGCGCAGCTGGCGAAGCTTCTTGTCGTCGAGCTCCTCCCAGCTGCGCGGCGCGGCGACGGTCGGATACTCCCGGCCGCGCAGCGAATACGGCGCGATGGTGGTCTTGGATCCGTTGTTCTGGCTCCAGTCCAGGAACACCTTGCCCGCCCGCACGCTCTTGGTCATCGTCGGCGGTCACCAGCTTCGGGCATCGACTCTCTCCAGCTGCTGCGCAACACGTTTGGCCAAGCACCACCGCGCCGCGGCTGCTCACCGGTTTGTCCAGCGGGCTGTAGAGATGCAGGCCCTTGCTGCCGCTGGTGAGCGGGAACGTGGTCAGCCCGATGTCGGTCGATCAGGTCGCGAACCGCGCGGGCCACCTCGGCGAGCTGGGCCATCGTCACGCCCTCGCCGGGGTCGAGGTCGAACACCAGCCGGGTCGCCGGGCCCGGCTTGAGTTCTCGCCTTTGCGCGTCCACTCGGCGACGAAACGCCATTGCGGCACATGCACTTCCAGTGCGGCCTGCTGCGCGATCCACGCCAGCCCGTCGACGCTGTCGATGATCGGATAGGTGGTCGTCCCGGACCGGTGCGCCACGCTGGCACGAGGCAGCCAGTCCGGCGCCGACGTGGCCAGCTGCTTTTCGAAGAACGACGGCTGCTCGACGCCGTTGGGCCAACGCTTGCGGGTGGCCGGCCGGCCGGCGATGTGCGGCACCATCACCTCGGCGATGCCGGTGTAATACGCGAAGACGTCGGCCTTGGTGGTTGCCGGTGGCGGGGTAGAGCACCTTGTCGGCGTTGGTCAGCTTCACCCGCGGCGCCATGGTAGTCAACCTACGCGTTTCGAGCTGCGACAACGGCTGCTCACCACCGATTATGTCCCTGCGTAAATTTTCGTGACATAAGCCACTAAACGTTTAGACCGGCGAGCACCACCGGGCACGCGCCTATGCATGCGCAATGTGATCCCTTGGCGCCCAAACGCCGGCGTTCCCCTCAGCGACGCGACCCTGCGACTGCATTCGCAACGAATCGACGTGCCGACCTACGACCGATCGACCCTGCAACGAGGTGTCGTTCACATCGGTGCGGGTAACTTTCACCGCGCGCATCAGGCCGTTTACTTCGATGACCTTGCCTGCTCGGGCATTTCCAATCGGTGGGGGGTCACCGGCGTCAGCCTGCACTCCCGCGATGTCAAAGATCTGCTGTCGGCCCAAGACGGGCTGTACACCGTCGTGCAGCGCGGCCATGACCGCCAAACGGCCCGCGTGGTCGGCTCGATCGGCTCCTACCACTACGCACCCAACGACGGCGCCGCGGTCCGTGCCGCTCTGGCCGATCCCCAAACCCGCATCGTCAGCCTGACGATCACCGGCAACGGGTACTTCCTGGATCCGGTCACCCGCGAGTTCGACGCCGACCACCCCGACGTGCGCGCCGATCTCGTCGCCTCCGATAGCTTTGCCACCGCGTGGGCATACCTGGCCGAGGCACTCGACCGGCGTCGCCGCGCCGGTACCGCGCCGTTCACGGTGCTGTGCTGCGACAACATTCCCGACGACACCCAGGCGGCGCGGACCGCGCTGGTGTCGTTCGCCGCGTTGAAAGACCCCGGGCTTGCCCGCTGGATCGACACACATGTCGCATTCCCGTCGACCATGGTCGACCGCATCACCCCTCAGACCTCGAACTCGGAGCGCCAATTCGTCGAGCGCACCTTCGGCATCGCCGACAAGTGGCCGGTGCGTGACCGAGCCGTATTGCCAATGGGTCATCGAGGACACCTTCAGCAACGGGCGCCCGCCGCTCGATGAGGTCGGCGCCCAGTTCGTGTCCGATGTCAGCGACCACAAGCTGGTCAAGACCCGCATGCTCAACGGAACCCACATCGCGATCGCGTGTCTGGCCACGCTGGCCGGTTACCAGCGCACCGACGAAGCGATGCGAGACCGCGTCATCTTCGATTACGTCGAGCAGCTCATGCGCGACGAGATTCAGCCACTGCTGCCGGCGGTGCCCGGGATGAACACACCCGACTACCGGGACACCCTGCTCGACTCGGCTCAGCAATCCCCGCATGAGCGACCAATTGTCGCGGCTGGCTCGACGGGGAACGAGCAAGATATCGTCGTTTGTGCTGCCGTCCCTGCAAGAGGCGATCGCGCAGGGCAGACCGCACACCCTGCTGATGTTGGCTGTTGCCGGGTGGGCCCGTTACATGCGCGGCTACGACCTCAAGGGTCGCAAAATCCGCATCGAAGACTCGCAGGCGATACCGGTGGTTAGGTTGGCGACCATGGCAGGCAACAACCCCGATCCGTTGCTGCGGCATGAGATGTTCACCGAAGTGCGCGTCGGTTCCCGCGTTTCGCGGAGCGCCTCGGCGACATGATTGCGGACATCGACGAGCGCGGCGTGATACCCACACTGCGCCAAGCGTTGCGGGACGATGCGCGGGAGTTGGTGGTGTCGCGATGAACCGCAACGGACTGAGTCATTGTGCGCCAATTCGACCCTGGCGCCGATCACCACCTTGCTCTGTGACGCCGATGACAACCTCTTTCCGTCGGAGAGACCGGCATTCGCACGCCTCGGTCGAGGTGACGAATCGGTTCCTGGCCAGGTTCGGCGTGACCGCCCCGACTGAGCGCCGAGGAGCTGCGCAAGCAGGCCGTCGGGAAAAACTTTCGCAGCACCGCGCTCGACCTGGCGGTGCTGTGCGGAGTGCCCATGGAGCAGACGCTGGCAGAGGGCCGTCCCGCGGCCGTGGTCGCTTCGGACAGCGATGTGGCAGACGGCGCGCGTTGTGCGCCGACGAACTCGAGCAATGGGTGCGCGAAGAGCGCGAGCAGGTCACCGCCCATCTGGCCGTCACCTTGAAACCGGATCCGCAGGTGCTTGCTCCGCTGCAAGACCTCGCGTCGCGGTATGCGTTGGCAGCGGTCAGTTCCAGCGCCAGCAAGCGGCTGGATGCCTGTTTCGCCGCGACCGGCCTCGATCCGCTCATCCCGGCGGCGGTGCGCTTCAGCGCGGAAGATTCCCTTCCCGTGCCGACGAGCAAACCCGAACCCCGCGGTGTATCTGCATGCCGGCCAGGTGCTGGGCGTCGGCGCCCGAGCACGGCCTGGCCATCGAAGACTCCGTAGCCGGCGTCAACTCCGCAGTCGCGGCCGGCTACCTGACCGTCGGCAACGTGATGTTCGTGCCGTCCGACGAACGGCGATTGCCGCAGTGCGGAATTGATCGATGCCGGCGCGGCCGCGATAACCGACTCGTGGCGTGCTCTCGCTGATGTCCTCATGTTGTCGACCGTGACAGGTGGCGGTTCCCGGCTCGGCTAGGCATACGTCACCCGCGACTCGGTCGTCGTACGTCGAAGTGCTGCGAGCCCGATGACGATCCGGGCCGTGGCCCGGGAGGAGTTGTGCAATCATGGTTAGCGCGATGAACCTGAACAACGCAGCGCTGACCAGGCTGCCGATCGCTACGCCGAACTATGACCGCAGCAGCGTCAGCGTCGGTATCGCGCATATCGGGGCCGGTCACTTTCACCGAGCGCATCAGGCCATGTACATCGACCGGTTGCTGCAGCGGGGCTTGGCGCGCGAGTGGGGCATCTGCGGGGTGGGGGTGATGCCCGGCGACTGGACGATGCGCGACGTCCTGAACGATCAGGACGGGCTCTACACGCTGATCCTGGAGAAGCCCGGACGGCAGCCGGGACGCACAGGTGATCGGCTCGATCATCGACTATCGCTATGCCCCCGACGATCCGGAGGCAGCGATCGAGTTGCTGGCCGCGGCGTCCACCCGGATCATTTCGCTGACCATCACCGAGGGCGGTTACCGCGACCCTGACGGGCCCGCGTTCGCGTTGATCACCGAGGCTCTGGACCGGCGTCGCCGCCGCGGGATCGCCGCGCCGACCATCGTGTCGTGCGACAACATCGAGAGCAACGGTGAGATCGCGCGGCGGGCCGTCCTCGCGAATGCCGAAAGCCGAGACCCCGAACTCGCCGAGTGGGTGGGCGAACACGCCCGGTTCCCGAGTTCGATGGTCGACCGGATCACCCCGGCCACGACACTGGAGATGGCCGCGGAGGTGCGGCGCGACTTCGGTGTCGACGACCGGTGGCCGGTGGTGGCCGAGCCGTTCAGCCGCGTGGGTTCTCGAAGACAACTTCGCCGACGGCAGGCCGCCGTTGGAGCAGGCGGGCGTGCTGCTGGTCGACGATGTCGTCCCCGTACGAGTCGATGAAGCTGCGGCTGCTCAACGCCGGGCATCAGTGCTTGTGCTACTTCGCCGCATCTGTGCGGCTTCGAGTTTGTCCACGATGCGGCGCGTGATCCGTTGTTCGCCGAATTCTTGCTTGCCTACTTCGATTTCGAGGCCATCCCGACGCTGGCACCGGTGCCCGGGATCGACCTGCATGACTACAGCCGCACGCTGATCGAGCGGTTCTCCAACCCTGGCGTGCGCGACACCGTCGCGCGGCTGTGCGCCTATTCGTCGGACCGCATCCCGAAATGGCTGCTCCCGGTGATCTGCGACAACCTGGCCAGCGACGGGTCGGTTCGGCTGGCGGCGGCGGCGGTGGCGAGCTGGGCCCGCTACGCCGAAGGCGTCGACGAGTGGGGTGAGCCGTTCGAGGTGGTGGACACAGCTGGCGGACTCGCTGGTGCCGATCGCCCGGTCGCAGCACGAGAATCCCACCGCGTTCATCGAGATCACCGCGGTGTTCGGCGATCTGGCCCACCAGCCGCGCTTCGTCCAGGCATACCGCTGGGCGCTGGAATCGTTGCACCGCAAGGGAGCTCGGGCGACGCTGGAGGCGTTAGTGCGATGACCCGAGGGCTGGTGATCGGCGAATCGCTGATCGACATCGTCGAGCGCGACGGCAGCAGCGAGCACGTCGGCGGCAGCCCACTCAACGTCGCTGTCGGACTGGCCCGGCTGGGCCGCGACGTCGATTTCCTGACCCGCATCGGCGACGACCCATACGGCCAACGTATCGCTGAGTACGTCAATGCTGCAGGGGTGCAACTTGTTCCGGGAAGCCAGACCGCCGACCGGACGGCGACCGCGCGGCTGGCCGTCGGCGAAGATGGGTCGGCCGACTATGTGTTCGATCTGGACTGGCGGCTTTCCGGTACACCCACGGTGGCGCCGCCGCTTTTCGTGCACACCGGATCGATTGCCGCGGTGCAGGAACCGGGCTGCCTGGCGGTTGCAGCGCTGGTCGACACCTATCATGTCTCGGCCACCATCACATTCGATCCCAACGTCCGTCCGTCGCTGATCGTCGACCGGGATCTGGCACTCGAACGCATCGAGCATCTCGTCGCGCGCAGCGACATCGTGAAAATCAGCGAGGAAGATCTGCGCTGGATCGACCCGGACCGTCCACCCGAGCAGATTGCCCACGCCTGGCTGGCGCTGGGCCCCGCCATCGTCGCGGTGACGATGGCCGACCGGGGTGCTGCGGCGGTCTGCGCGGCCGGCGAAGCACGGGTGCCGGCCCGGCCGGTGCGGGTCGTCGACACCGTCGGCGCCGGTGACGCGTTCATGGTCGGCCTGATCGACGCGCTGTGGGCGCGAGGCTTGTTGGGCGCGCGAGCGACGTGCCGCGCTGGCCGGCATAGACCTGGAGGCGCTGACGGCGGCACTCGAGGCGGCCAGCGAGGTGGCGGCGCTGACCGTCGCTCGCGCGGGTGCTGACCTGCCGGATCGGGCTGCGCTCGCCGCGGCGGCGTCGCCGTTAGGCGCGTATCCGGGTGTCCATGTGGGCATACTGACCTTATGCGTTCCATCTGGAAGGGTTCGATCTCCTTCGGGCTGGTCAACGTCCCGGTCAAGGTGTACAGCGCGACCGAGGACCACGACATCAAGTTTCATCAGGTGCACGCCAAGGACAATGGCCGCATCCGGTACAAGCGCGTGTGCGAGGTATGCGGCGAAGTCGTCGAGTACCGCGACATCGCCCGGGCATACGAATCCGACGACGGCCAGACGGTGATGATCACCGACGACGACATCGCGACGCTGCCCGAAGAGCGCAGCCGCGAAATCGAAGTGCTGGAATTCGTCCCGGCCAACGAGCTCGACCCGATGATGTACGACCGCAGCTACTTCCTCGAGCCGGACGGCAAGTCCACCAAATCCTATGTGCTGCTGGCCAAGACGCTGGCCGACACCGACCGGGTGGCGATCGTGCATTTCGCCTTGCGCAACAAGACCCGGCTTGCGGCGTTGCGGGTCAAGGATTTCAGCAAGCGCGAGGTGATGGTGATCCACACCCTGTTGTGGCCCGACGAGATCCGCGACCCCGACTTCCCGGTGCTGGACAAGAAGGTCGAGATCAAACCGGCGGAACTCAAGATGGCCGGGCAGGTGGTCGAGTCGATGGCCGACGACTTCAACCCGGACCGCTATCACGACGACTACCAGGAGCAGCTGCACGAGCTGGTGCAGGCCAAACTCGAAGGCGGAGAGGCATTTACCACCGAGGAGCAGCCCAAAGAGCTCGACGAGACCGAAGACGTCTCCGATCTGCTGGCCAAGTTGGAGGCCAGCGTCAAGGCGCGCTCAGACGGCGGCAAGGCGCCGGCAAAGAAGGCCGCCGAAAAGGCTCCGGCGAAAAAGGCTCCGGCGAAGAAAACCCCCGCCAAGAAGGCACCGGCCAAGTCGGGCTCAAAATCCTGACCACGAAGGGGCCTTACAACAGCCGGTGGCGCCTAGCCGCCCCCAAGGAGAATCGTTCCGGGGTCGGGGAGCGTCCTCACCGCCCGACCTCCTCCAGGTTCACTCCCGCGGTCTCGATCCGGAACAAGTAGGTCACGACGGCTCCCAACAGGAAGCCCCACCAGACCCATTAGCAGAGCGGTTGTGCCGATGGTCTTGAGCAGGATGGGAAACAGGAACGCCGTCAACACCGCCCCGATCTTGGCAAAGGACGCGGCGAAGCCGGCGCCCTTACCCCGGACCTCGGTGGGGAAGACCTCGCCGGCAAGCAGATAGGTCATGGCGTTCGGCCCGAAGTTGACCATGAAGTAGAACAGCGTGAAACCGAGGAAGAGCAACCACATGATGTTGGTGCCGTCCGAGCGGATGGACAGCCCGGACATGACCAGACCCACCGCGCGCCGATGAAGCCCACGAGCTGCAATTTGATACGCCCGACTTTGTCGACCAAGAAGATGGCGACGATGATGCCCAAGACGAACAGCGTGTCCATCAGGGCCGAGCCCTTGGCGCCCAGCATGTCGTTATGGATGGTGTCCGCCAGCCCGTGCGACTTCGACTCCTTGCCGATGACGGCCGCCAGAATCGTCGGTGTGAAGATACCGATGCCGTAGACGCCCAAGTCCTGCAGGAACCACGGAACCGAGGCCAGGATCGTCGCGCGACGGTTTTTCTTCTTGAACAGCGCCAGGTAGGTCCCGCTTGCTGCGCCGGCCTCGGCCGTATGGAGCAAGTGTCCCAGGGACACGTCCTTGGGGTACTGCGGGCTGCGCTTGAGCAGTCTGTGAGGTGGCCTTCTCACCGTCCTCGGTCCGGCCCTTCGACACCAGCCAGTGCGGGCTCTCCGTGATGTACAGGCGCCCGATGACGACAAGGATCGCCGGCACGATCGCCGCTCGCGTACATCATCCGCCATGCGCCCACGTCCGGGTTCGCGTACAGAATGACGAAGCCCAACGCTGTGCCGAAGAACGCCCCGACGGCCTGGAAGGCGAAGGCGCTCAGCACCAGCCGGCCCCGCATCGAGGTCGCGATGCTCTCCGAGATCACCATGTGCGCGGTCGGGTAGTCACAGCCCAGCGCGATTCCGGCCCCGAAGAGACAGATGACTAGCGTCATGAAGTTGGGGGCGAACGTCAGCGCCACCAAGAACACAGCGAAGATAATCATCTCCGCGATGAACATCGACTTGCGCCCATAGGTGTCCGCCAAACCACCGAGGACCGTCGCACCGACCAGGATGCCCGCCAGGGAGGCTGCGGTAACCAGGCCTTTGTCGGCCGCGTTGAGGTGGAATTGGATCGAGATCAGCGGCAGGGCCACCCCGGTCATGAACACAACCATGCCCTCGAAAAACTTGCCCGCGCAGGCGAGCGCCCAGATCCGGAACTGCATGGCGGTCATCGGCGTCGCCGGCAACATCGTGCCGTCAGCCCAGGTGGGCCGCTCGTCGATGTATTCCTGCACCGTCTTTCCATCGAGTGTGCGGTTTGTCGAGCGTGTCGGTCATGTCACTCTCTCCCAGAGCCGTCGCCATCGACTGTCCACCTGCCCAGCACGCTGCACGTGCAGCGATTCAGCGCGGCTGCGCTGGCATGCGCGACCCACTGACCAGCGTCAACTCCGCAGACGCTAAGTCAGCTAACTGAACGGGCGCTAACAGCCGGATGAATTCGGCAAACCGTGGTGAACTCTGAAGAGCCCGAAAGAACGCTGTGAGCGCGCCACACGTTCACGTAGGTCAACGGCCTATCGGCGCCGTTGTGCAGCCCGGATTCCATACCCCTCGGGGATATTGAGGCCAACGCGGATGGTAAATCCGCTGACTATGACGATGGCTTCACCTGTTGTTCGCTTCCGCTTGATTCGATTTCGATATTGGTGACTTTTAATGCTCGCTGACGTACTCGAACCGACGCGCGGCTCTGAGGCGCGCACAACGTGGCATTTCCGGCCCGGCAACGTGCGGCCGATGTGCGGCTGACCGGTTGTTTTCAAGGAGGCAAACATGAAGCAGCACAACGGATTCCGGGCTGCCGCCGGCCTGCTCATCGCGGGCGGTCTTGCGCTCTCGGCATGTACGCACCTCGACACGCCGCCGACCTACGCCAAGGACGTCAAGGTCGACTGCGGGGGCAAGCAGGACATCACGGGCAGCGGTTCGACCGCTCAAGCCAACGCGATGAGCCACTTCATCACGAGCTACGAGGAATCATGCTCGGGCAAGCAGCTCACCTACACGGCCAGCGGTTCGGGAGCCGGCGTCGCGGACTTTCTTGCCGGCCAAGACCGATTTCGGCGGCTCGGACTCACCGCTGAGCGGTGACGAGTACGCCGGCGCCAAGCAGCGCTGCGGCGGGACCGACGCGTGGAACCTGCCGGCCGTCTTCGGTCCGATCGGGATCACCTTCAACGTCAAAACGACCGACGTCCTCAACTTCGACGCGCCCACGCTCGCCAAGATCTTCAGCGGCGCCATCACGCGTTGGGACGACCCGGCCATCACCGCGCTGAACGGAAACATGCCCGCCGAGGACATCCACGTCATCTACCGCAGCGACGAATCCGGAACCAGCGACAACTTCCAGCAGTACCTGCAGGCCGCCTCTGGTGGCGCCTGGACCAAGGGCGCCGGCAAGACATTCAACGGAGGCGTGGGAACCTCCGCCCAAGGCAACGAGGGCACGTCGGAGGCCGTCAAGAAGACCGAGGGCGCGATCAGCTACAACGAATGGTCGTACGCCATGAAGCAGCACCTCGATGTGGCTGGAATCAAGACCGCGGGCGGAGTCGTCCGCATCGGCAACGACTGGGTCGGCAAGACCATCTCGGACGTCACTATCAAAGGCCAGGGGAACGACCTGGTGCTCGACCTCTCGAAGGTCTACGCCACCACTACGGCCGGCGCCTACCCGATCCTGCTGGCCAGCTACGAAATCGTCTGCTCCAAATACCCTGACGCCGAGGTCGGTAAGGCGGTGAAGGCGTTCATGCAGTCGACCATCACCGATGGACAGCAAGGCCTCACCCCGCTCGGCTACATCCCATTGCCGTCCGATTTCCAGGCCAAGGTTGCCGCCGCCGTCAACAGCATCAGCTGAGACATCTTGGCCCTATAGATGTCGCCGAAATCGGCTTTCATAGCAAGCGCTTCGACACCTCGGCTGAAACCTGAGAAAACTAGAACGTGTT